>NZ_QBKP01000007.1 GCF_003054195.1 Gemmobacter caeni | reverse complement strand
GACATCGTGCCCTCCATCATCGCCTGCGCGTCGGGCAGTTTCGAGGTGGTGAAATTGCCGGCGCAGCGCAGGGGCAGGTTCAGCCGCCGGGCAAGCTGGCCAATGACCATGCTGCCGATGGCGGGTTCGGGCGTCCCGAACGTGGGGCTGCCGGAGCGCAGGCTCATCGACGACAGGAAATTGCCAAAGACCACCGGCGCGCCGGGGCGTTCAAGCTGCGTCAGCGCGCAACCGGCCAGTGTTTCGGCCAATGCCTGCGCGATGGCGCCCGCGCTGGTGACCGGCCCCATGGCACCGCCGAGGATGAAAGGCACGAGGATGGTGCCCTGTCCCGCCCGCGCATATTCCCGCATGCCACGAGTCATCGTGCCATCCCACACCAGCGGCGAGTTCACGTTGAAATTGCCCATGATCACGCAATTGCGGTCGGCCATATCGGCGCCGAACAGGATGCGCGCCATTTCCACGCTGTCGGCGGCCCGTTCCGCCGCCGTGACCGAACCCAGAAAGGCGCGGTCGGAATATTTGATATGGGCATAGACCATATCGAGATGGCGCTTGTTCACCGGCACGTCGGTCGGTTCGCAGATCGTGCCGCCGGAATGGTGGAACCACGGGGACGACTGCGCCAGTTTGATGAAATTGGTGAAATCCTCGATGGTGCCAAAGCGGCGGCCCCGGTCGAGATCCATCACGAAGGGGCTGCCATAGGCCGGGGCGAAGACCACGTTGCGCCCGCCGATCTGCACATTGTTGGCCGGGTTGCGGGCGTGCTGGGTAAATTCGGCCGGGGCGGTGCGCACGATCTCGCGCAGCATGCCGGGTTCGAACTTCACCGAGACGCCCTCCACCTTCGCCCCGGCACGGCGCCAGAGGTCCAGCGCCTCGGGGTCGTCGCGAAACTCAAGCCCGGTTTCCGCCAGAATGCGGTCGGCGGCGGCCTCGATCTTCAGCAGGTTTTCCTCGCCCATCACGTCATAGGTGGGGATGCCCCGCGTGATGTAGGGCACATGCACGCCGCGCGTGGCACCTGTGCCGCGCTCGCTGCGGCGCATGTCGCGCCCGCCGCTGCGGCGCCGCCCGCGGCCGGACTCGTTCATGTCGGTATTGAGGTCATCCATGATTTCACCTTCGGCAGAGCGTGGGACAGCATGACCTTAAGGCCGCCGCGCGGCAGTTGTGACGAGCAGAAAAAAGGCCCGAGTCGATGATCTGAGGTTATATACCGGCAGCGAATTCGTCGATGATCCAGTCGCGGAAGGCCGCAGCAGCGGGCGAGAGTTCGCGGCCATGCGGTTCCATCAGGTGATAGCGCTCCTCCAGCATCACCCGGCGCCCGCCCACCTGAATCAGACGGCCTTCCACCAGATAGGGGTTGATCAGCGTAGCCCAGCCAATCGCCACACCCTCGCCGTGCAGGGCAGCGTGAATCGTATCGGTGTAATGGTTGAACCGCAGACGGCTGGTATCCGAGGCTTTGGCGATGGCCGGGGATTCCCCCGCCAGCTTGGCCCAGGACCGCCAGGACAGCCAGGCCGGGTCCACCCAATCCGAGGCCAGAAGCGGCATCTTCGCCAGATCGGCGGTGGCCGCCTGCATCCCCAGCCGCGCAAGCAGGCGCGGGCTGCACACGGGGAACACCTCGTCCGCGATGGTGGCAAGACTGCGCGCATCTTCAAAGGGCGGCTTGCCGTAGCGGATCGACAGGTCCAGCCGGTCGCGGCGCAGGTCCGTGATGCTGTCTTCGGCCACCAGGCGCAGTTTGATGTCGGGATAAGCCGCGCGAAACTCGGCCAGACGCGGCAGAAGCCAGAAATGTGTGAAGGCCAGCGTCGCCCCGACGGTGATGCTGTCATGCACGACAGGCTGGCGGATCGTCTCGATCATCTCGGCGATGCGCTGGAACGAGCCGGACAGCACCGAGGACAGCGCCGCACCCTGCGTGGTCAGCACGACCTTGCGATGCGCGCGAACGAAAAGCGCGGTGTTCAGCTCGGCCTCAAGCTGCTTGATCTGCCGACTCACTGCCGCTTGCGTCACCCCCAGTTCCGAGGCCGCACGGGTAAAACTTTCCAGCCGTGCCGCCGCCTCGAAGGTGGTCAATGCGCCAAGCGAGGAAATCGTTCGCCGCAGACTGACCATTTTCGACCTCCTGTCGCGATTTTACGAAACGCATAACTCAGAGTTATCTAAACGTCGAGAATTTTTGCGGTTGAGCGAAAAGCTTCCGCAACGGAACGTCAACGGCACTTACCAGTCGGCGGAACAAGCCGGCAAAAGCAACAGGCCGGGGAGGCGCCTCCCCGGCGCAGGGAGCAAATGATGAAAGCCAGCCTCTTCGTGACATCGGCCGTCCTGGCCACGATTGCCACAGCCCAGACCGCTGCGGCCTGTGGCGATGTGACGATCACCGAAATGAACTGGGCCTCGGCCGGGATCGTGACCGGTGTATCGAAATTCCTTATGGAACAAGGATATGGCTGCAAAGTCACAGTGGTTCCTTCGAACACTGTGCCCGCGCTCGCCTCGGTGGCGGAAACCGGCAAACCGGATATCGTGACCGAACTCTGGCTGAACTCGCTGCCGGAGTACAAGCCGCTGGAGGAAGCGGGCAAAGTCAGGACCGTGGCGCATGTACTGTCCGATGGCGGTGTCGAAGGCTGGTGGATTCCCGATTATCTGGCGGCCGAACATCCTGAGCTGACCAAGATCGACGGTATTCTGGCGCATCCCGACATGGTGGGCGGCGTGTTCAACAACTGCCCCGAAGGCTGGGGCTGCCGGGTGGCCAACGATAACCTGAAGGTTGCCTATGATCTGGCCGGACATGGCGTGACGGTTTTCGACCACGGCTCGGGCGAGACGCTGGCCGCCTCCATCGCCTCAGCCTATGCCGACAAGAAACCGTGGTTCGGCTACTACTGGGCACCGACCGCCGTTCTGGGCAAATATCCGATGGTGAAGGTCGATGTCGGCCCCTATGACGCCGAGGCGCATGTCTGCAACCAGACTGTCGGCTGCGCCAATCCGAAAAAATCGGATTTCCCCAGCGCCGAGGTCGTGACCGCCGTGACCACCGATTTCGCCGCCCGCGAACCCGAAGTCGTCGATCTGATGTCGAAAGTCGCCTTCACCAACCAGCAGATGGGCGAGGTTCTGGCGTGGCAGGAAGAAAACAAGGCCTCGATTGACGAATCCGTGGTGCACTTCCTGATGACCTACCCGGATGTCTGGACGGCATGGGTCAGCCCGGAAGCCAAGGAAAAACTGGCCGCTTTCGCACAGTGACCCTGATCGGGGGGCGGTCTTGCGCCCCCCACCTTCCGGTGAGGACCGATGGCAGCCTATACTCAACTTTTCGATACGCTGGGCCTGCGCGCCTGGTGCGACGCCGGATCGACCGGCGGGCCGATGACCATGGCGCAACTGATGGCCAAGGCGAAGGCGCAATCCGGCGGGGCCGAGGAGGTCGCGTTCTGGTCGCGGCCCTTTCCGTCGCTGGATGTGCTGAATGAAAGCTGCAACGCCATCTGGCGCACGCGCGATCTGACCGCCGCGGTCGAAAGCCTGTTCATGAGCATGAAAGACGGTCTGAAGCTGGTGCTGGACCCGCTGACCCAGCCGCTGAGCTGGGCGCTGACCGGCACGCTGAAGGGCTTTGCTTTCCTGCCCTGGTGGCTGACCATGCTGCTGATCCTGCTGGTGGTGCAGCGCGTGACCCGGTCGCGCGGGCTGACCGCCTTTGTCGGCGCAGCCATGCTGGTTCTGGCCCTCATCAACCATTTCGACGCGGCGATCCAGACCTTCACCATCATCCTCGTCTGCACAGTGATTTCGGTGCTGCTTGGCCTGCCCATCGGCATCCTGATGTCGAAAAACGACCGGGCGCAGAAAGTGGCGCTGCCGGTTCTGGACCTGCTGCAAACCCTGCCGTCCTTCGTGTATCTGATCCCGCTGATCTTCCTGTTCAGTGTGACCGAGCCAAAGCTTTATGGCATCGCCATCATCCTCTACGCCATCGTGCCGATCATCCGGCTGACCGATCTGGGCATCCGTCTGGTCGATCCCGATGTGACCGAGGCCGCCGATGCCTTCGGCATGACCCGCTGGCAGAAGCTGGTGAAGGTCGAGCTGCCTCTGGCCATGCCCAATATCATGGCGGGCCTGAACCAGACCATCATGATGAGCCTCGCTATGGTCGTCATCGCCTCGCTGGTGTCGGCGCCGGGCCTGGGCGTGCTGGTGCTGCGCGGCATCAACAACCTTGAGCTGGGCGTGGGTCTGGTGGCCGGTCTGGGCATCGTGCTGCTGGCCATCATCCTCGACCGGGTGACCAAGACCGCGCTGTCGCGCATGAATGCCGGAGACCAGCAATGAACGCGCCCGCCCCGGTCAAGATTTCGGTCCGCAATCTCTACAAGATTTTCGGGCCACGCCCCGAGGCGGCGCTTGCCGATGTCCGGAAAGGCATGGGCAAGACCGAGCTTCTGGAAAACGGCAAGCATGTGCTGGGCCTTTCCGACATCAACATCGACATGCGGGCGGGGCAGATCACCGTCATCATGGGGCTGTCGGGCTCGGGCAAATCCACGCTGGTGCGCCACCTGAACCGGCTGATCGAACCGACGGCCGGTCAGATCCTGATTGACGGCACCGATGTCACCGGCCTGTCGCCCGAAGGGTTGCGCAGGCTGCGTCAGGACCAGATGACCATGGTGTTCCAGAAATTCGCGCTGCTGCCGCATCGCACGGTTCTGGAAAACGCGGCGCTGGCGCTGGAGGTCAAGGGCGTGCCGCTGTCGGAACGCAGCGCCGAAGCGATGAAATGGCTGGAGCGTGTCGGGCTGGGCAAATTCGCCGACAGCCATCCGCACCGGCTATCGGGCGGGATGCAGCAACGGGTGGGCATTGCCCGCGCGCTGGCCTCCAACGCGCCGATTCTGCTGATGGACGAGGCGTTCTCGGCGCTTGACCCGCTGATCCGCACCGACATGCAGAACCTGCTGCTGCAATTGCAGACAGAACTGCACAAGACCATCATCTTCATCAGTCACGATCTGGACGAGGCGCTGAAGCTGGCGGATCATCTGGTCATCCTGAAGGATGGCTGTGTGGTGCAGCAGGGCGATCCGCAGAGCATCGTGCTGCATCCGCGCGATCCCTACATCGTGGACTTCGTCAGCGACATCAACCGCGCCCGCGTGCTGCGGGTACGGTCGGTGATGACGCCGGGCCTGTCGGACGACATGCCGCCCGAGACGGTGGATACCGAAACCACGCTGGAGGCGCTGATCGCGCTGTCCGATGGCGACACCCATCGCGCCTATACCGTTCTGAACAAGGGCCAGCCCGCCGGGCGGATCGACATGCGCGACGTGGTGCGCGCGCTCGTTCCCAAGGTGGGCTGACCGCCCCGCTTTTCCTCCTCCCCTCCTCTCCCTCCTCCCTTCAGGAAACACCGTCATGCAAGGCGATCTCCTTTCTCTGCTGAATGAACAACGCTCTGGCTTCTCGCTGGCCCGGCCCTTCTATGCCGACCCCGAGGTCTTTGCCGAGGACCTGCGCGCCATCTGGCAGCGCGAATGGATCTTCGCCGCCTCGATCGCGGAATTTCCCAAGACCGGCAGCTATGTGACGCTGCAACTGGGCGCCTATCCGGTGGTCGTGGTGCGTGGTGCGGATGGTGTGATCCGCGCGTTCCACAATGTCTGCCGCCATCGCGGACAGCGCATCTGCTCCAAACCCTCGGGTCAGGCGGCAAAGCTGGTCTGCCCCTACCACCAGTGGACCTATGACCCGGACGGGCGCCTGCTGTGGGCGCGCGACATGGGCACGGATTTCGACGCCTCCAAGCACGGGATGAAGCCGGTGCATTGCACTCAGGCCGCCGGGATGGTGTTTGTCTGTCTGGCCGAGGAAGCGCCGGATTTCGCCGCCGTGCAGGCCGAGGCGGATCGCTATGCCGCGCCGCATGGCATGGCCGACCTTAAGGTCGCCTTCCAGTCGCGCATCGTCGAGGAAGGCAACTGGAAGCTGGTGCTGGAAAACAACCGCGAATGCTATCACTGCGCGGGATCGCATCCGTCGCTCTGCCGCACCTTCAGCGACGACCCCGATCTGGTCGGCGCGGATGACAGCCTGTCCTCGCCCGCCGGTGCCGCCCATGTGAACCGCTGCGAAGAGGCTGGGCTGCCCTCGCGCTATGTCATCGCGCCGAACGATCAGTGGCGTCTGGTGCGCATCCCCTTCGTGGGCGAGGGTGTCAGCTACACCATGGATGGCGCCGCCGCCGCACCGCGCTTGCCGGGCATGCCCTTCGCCAATGCCGGGTCGCTGCTGTTCTTCCACTATCCGAACACCTGGAACCACTTCCTGTCGGATCATGTGCTGAACTTCCGCGTCCTGCCGATCAGCGCCACCCAAACCGAGGTTGTGACCACCTGGCTGGTCCACAAGGATGCCGTGGAAGGGCGTGACTACGATCTGAAACGCCTGACCGAGGTCTGGCTTGCCACCAATGACGAGGATCGCCGCGTGGTCGAGGAAAACCAGATCGGCGTAAGCTCGCCTGCCTATGAACCCGGCCCTTATTCGGCGAAACAGGAAAGCGGCGTGATCCAGTTTGTCGACTGGTATGTCCGCGCGATGATCGCGGCGCAGGCCCCCGGCGGCGCCCGGCTGGCGGCAGAGTAAACCGATGCCGCAGCGCCAGAACTGGACGGCAGAACCCTGGGATGACCACGAGGAGCTTGAATGCGCCATGGTCATCCCCGAAGCGCCCGATTGCGCCACCATCGCCTTCCGCGCCCCTTCCGGGGCGTGGTTCGACTATCAGCCGGGGCAGTTCCTGACGCTGGATCTGCCACTGCCTTCGGGCATGGTCAGCCGGACCTATACCATCTCTTCCTCGCCCTCGCGGCCGCTGTCGCTGTCGATCACCGTCAAGGCGCAGCCGGGGTCCGAAGGCACGCGCTGGCTGATCGACCATCTGAAGCCCGGCATGCGTCTGCGCGCCCATGGCCCGGCGGGGCAGTTCACCTTCCTGCGCCACAAGGCACCGAAATATCTGTTCATTTCGGCAGGATCAGGCATCACCCCGATGATGTCGATGACGATGTGGGCCTGGGATTCGGGCGAAATGCCCGACATCACCTTCGTCCATGCCGCCCGCCGCCCGGCCGAAATCATCTTCCGCCGCAGGCTTGAACAGTTCGCCGCCCGCGTGCCGGGGCTGCAATTGCGCTTCACGGTGGAAGAGGTGGACCCGTTCGAGGTCTGGCCCGGCTATCGCGGGCGGCTCAGCCAGATCATGCTGGGCCTGATGGCGCCGGATTATCTGGAACGTGAGATCTTCTGCTGCGGCCCCGAACCGTTCATGCGGGCGGTGCGCGAGATGCTGGCCTCGCTGGGCTACGACATGGCGCGCTATCACGAGGAAAGCTTTGCTGCCCCCGCGCTGGTCGAACAGCCGGTCGAGACGGTGGAGCTTGGCGGCGCGGCCAGCGTGACCTTCGCGCTATCGGGCAAAACGCTGGGCTGCGACGGCTCGGAAACCGTGCTGACCGTGGCGAAACGCGCCGGGCTGAACATTCCGTCCAGCTGCAACTTTGGCCTTTGCGGCACCTGCAAGGTGAAGAAAACCTCCGGCGAAGTGGTCATGGTGCATAACGGCGGCATCTCGGATGACGAGATTGACGAGGGGCTTATCCTCGCCTGCTGTTCGCACCCGCAGGGTGCCATTACCGTCGAGGTCTGACCGCCTCCTTCATGTGCAGCAAGAAAATTCTTGCTGCACATGTGCTTTTGTGTGCATCAAACATATATTCGCTACACACAAGCCGGACCCTGCCATGCCCGCCCTTTCCCATTCCCGCGCCGCGCAGGTGGCCTATCAGGATCTGCTGCGCCTGCATCTGGAAGAAACCGCCTCAGAACTCATCGGCAGTGTCGAAGAGCGGGTGCGCAACGGGCGCAGTTATCTTTATGACAGGTTCCGCCTCGGGACCGAGATGAAAAGCCGCTATCTGGGCGAAGGCACGCCCGAGTTGCGCGCCCGGCTGGCGCGCGCGGCGGAATTGCGGGCGGGGGCCGGGGCACGCAGGGCTGGGATGACACGGCTTGCCCGGATCCTGCGGGCCGAAGGCTTCATCGCCACCGACCGTGACACCGGCTCCCTGCTGCTTGCCTTTGCGCGGGCCGGGGTGTTCCGGCTGGGTGGCACGCTGGTCGGAACGGCGGCCTATGCGCTTTATCAGGGCGAACTGGGCGTGCGTTTCGATTCAGACGAACTGGCCCAGACCGGCGACATTGATTTCGCCAGTTTCGAACGGCTGTCCGTGGCACTGGGGGACCGGGTGGAGGAAAACCCCGGCGACATCCTTCAGGCGCTGAAATTCGACCCGGTGCCGGGGATGCCGGACCGGCAGGTGTGGAAGTGGCGGCAGAACCGGGGCGAGGCGCTGGTGGAGTTCCTGACCCCGGCTTTCGGCGATGAAACCGTGAAGCCGTTGCCCGCGCTGGGGGTCAGCGCGCAGGCGCTGAACTACCTGAATTACCTGATCGCCGATCCGATCCCGGCCATCGCGCTTTACCGCTCCGGCGTGTTGGTGCAGATCCCCCGGCCCGAGCGGTTCGCCATCCACAAGCTGATCGTCGCAGACCGGCGGCGCGGCGGGGCCGATCAGGCCAAGGCCCGCAAGGATCGCGGCCAGGCGGCTTTCCTGATCGGGATTCTGGCGCAGGACCGGCCGGACGATCTGGCCGAAGCTCTGGCAGAGGCGCAGGCGCGTGGCCCGCGCTGGCGGCAACGGATCGGGGCAAGCCTGTCGCGGATGCCGGACACCGCCGCCATCCTGCGCGATCTTGCGTGACGCTGGCTCAGCGCCGGCTGGCCCAGCGGTCGCGGCTGAGACCATACCAGACCTCACCCTGTTCGGACCCGGCAACCGGAACCGGGGCTGCGGGATACTCCGTCCGCTCATAGGTCATCCCCGTCTTTTCCATGACGCGACGCGAGCCGTGGTTGACCGCCAGTGTGCAGGCGATGATCCGGTCATGGCCCGCATGACCGAACCCCCAGTCAATCAGGGCCATCGCCCCTTCACTGGCCAGCCCCCTGCCCCAGTGATCGCGGCGCAGCCGATAGCCAAGCTCGGCCAGCCCACCACCTTCGGGAAACAGGCCGAACCAGCCGACAAATGCCTCATCCGCGCGACGCCGGGCCGTCCAGACATGCGGTTCGTGACCCCGCGGCATCAGGAAGGTCACCTTGTCCGGGTCCACGCGGCCATGATCGACCGGACCGCCGTTCAGAAATTGCATGACTTCGGCATCCCGCTCCAGCGCGATGAAATCCGGCCCGTCCGCCGGGTGACACGGGCGGAGCGTCAGATTCAACGTGTGCAGGACGGTCATGATGCGGTATCCTGATTGCGCGGGCTGTTCCATAAGACCATCGGGTGCGGCATGGCGCAATGCGGGAAACCGGCTGTCGTCTGGCGGGGCAAGTCTCTGATAACACAGCATGGAAAGCCGTGAATGACCTAACGTAAGGCAGTATTGCCACCAAAATGGGAATGCTTTCTCTTGACCTCGCCCGCTGGCTGAACCAGCAAGGTGCGGCGAACAGAATATAACGAACCCTTCCCTTCCCGGTTTGTAGCTATTGGAGACCCTCGATGTTCAAGCGGCTGGTAATCGCGGTCATTTTGCTGGGGCTGATTGTCGGCGGCATTGTCTGGTTCAAGTACTTCCGGGACGATATGATCGCACAGTATCTCGGCGGCATGGTTCCGCCGCCGGTTCCCGTCAGCACCGAGACGGTCGAGGCCGTCACATGGGAGCCGGGGATCGAGGCGATCGGCACCGCCCTTTCGGCGCGCGGCGTCGATCTCGCCATCGAATCCGGCGGGCTGGTGCGCGCGATCCAGTTCTCCGCCAATGACAAGATTTCGAAAGACCAGCATCTCGTTCAGATCGACGATGACAGCGAGGCTGCTTCGCTGGCCGCCGCGAAAGCGGGGCTGAGCGTCGCGCTGGCCGATGCCAACCGCGCGCATACGCTGTCCGAACGCGGCGTCGGTGCGGCGAATACCGTCGAAAGCGCCGATGCCCAGGTGCAAAGCGCCCGTGCACAGGTCGCCCAGGTGCAGACCGCGCTGGACAGCAAGAAACTGGTGGCGCCCTTCGACGGGGTGATCGGCATTCCGCAGATCGAGGTCGGGCAATATGTGACCCCCGGCACGATCTACGCCACCTTGCAGGATCTGTCGCATATGCGGGTAGATTTCGCCGTGCCGGAACAGCAGATCGCTGATCTGACCATGGGCGGGCCGGTCAGCGTGACCTCCGAGGTCGGCAATTTCAGCGCGAAGGGCAACATCATCGCCATCGAACCGCGCGTCGATTCCAACTCGCGCATGGTTTCGGTCCGGGCCGAGGTGGATAACCCCTCCGGCGAGCTGTATCCGGGCCAGTTCCTGCGCGTGCGTATCGCCCTGCCGAAAGAGGAAGGCGTGATCGCCGTGCCGCAAACGGCCGTCAGTTCCACACTCTACGGGGATTCGATCTATGTGCTGCGGCCGGGAGACACGGCGGAGGAGCAAAAGGTCGAACAGGTGTTCGTTACCATCGGTCGCCGTTCCGGCGCGCGGATCGAAGTGGTCAAGGGCATCGCTGCCGGCGACGAGATCGTGACCTCGGGCCAGAACCGCCTGACCTCGGGCGCACGGGTCAAGGTCGACAATTCGGTGGTGCTTGACGCCCCTGCGGGCGAGTGAGGGCCGAAAGATGAATTTTTCGGAAATCTTCATCCGACGCCCGGTCCTGTCCACCGTCGTCGCCGCACTGATCCTGTTTCTGGGTCTGGTTTCGGTGGTGAACCTGCCGGTTCGCCAGTATCCCGAAGTCGAGGAAACCGTGGTGACCATCACCACAGTCTATCCCGGCGCATCGGCCGATCTGATCCAGGGCTTCGTCACCTCGCCCATCGCCTCGGCGGTGTCGACGACGGAGCATGTCGATTATATCAGCACCGCATCGCGGCCCTCTGCCTCGGTCGTGACGGTACAGATGAAACTGGGCGCCGACCCGGATATCGCCCTGACCGAAGTCATGTCCAAGGTGCAGCAGGTGCGCGGGCAACTGCCGTCGGATGCCGAAGACCCGGTGATCGTGAAAGGCACCGGCCAGACCTTCGCGCTGATGTATCTGGCGGTCCAGAACCCCAACATGACCCCCGAGCAGCTGACCGAATATCTGGAACGCGTGGTCCGTCCGCGCGTGACCAATATCGACGGCGTGGCGCAAATGGAAATCATGGGCGCCTCGGAATATGCCATGCGGATCTGGCTCGATCCGCTGCAACTGGCCGCACGCGGTGTCACCGCCTCCGACGTGCTGGGCGCGATCCGGGCCTCGAACTTCCTGTCGGCGCCAGGCAAGACCGAGAATGAATACTTCATCTACTCGCTGACGCTGGCCTCCACCGTACAGTCGGCCGAAGCTTTCGGCGCGCTGCCGCTGGTGCAGGGCAAGAACGGCACCGTGCGCCTGCGCGACGTGTCACGGATCGAACTGGCCTCGGGCGAGCAGGATGCCATCGTGACCTTCGCGGGCGAGCCGGGCACTTTCATCGGTATCATTCCCGCGCCGGGCGAGAACCAGCTGGATGTCGCCGCCAACGTGCTGGCGGCCCTTCCGGCGCTGAACGACACGCTGCCCAAGGGCATGACCATCAAGCTGGTCTACGATTCCACCGAAACCATCGCCGCCTCCATTCAGGAGGTGTTCAAGACCATTGGCGAGGCCGTGGCCATCGTGGTGGTGGTGATCCTGCTGTTCCTCGGCTCGTTCCGGTCGGTTCTCATGCCCATCGTCACGATCCCGCTGTCGCTGATCGGGGTCTGCGCCATCATGCTGACGCTGGGCTATTCGATCAACCTGCTGACGCTGCTGGCCATGGTGCTGGCCATCGGTCTGGTGGTCGATGACGCCATCGTGGTGGTGGAAAACATCCATCGCCATATTGACGAGGGCCTGTCTCCGGCGCGTGCTGCGATTGTCGGTATGAAGGAAATTACCGGGCCGGTCATCGCCATGACCATCACGCTGGCCGCCGTGCTGGCGCCGCTGGCCTTTACCGGCGGGCTGACCGGGTCGCTGTTCACCGAATTTGCGCTGACGCTGGCCGGGTCGGTCATCCTGTCGGGGATCGTCGCGCTGACCATCACCCCCACGATGTCCGCCCGTCTGCTGAGCCACGATGCCCCGGGCCGCTTCCAGCGCACGGTGGACCGGGTGCTGGGCGGCGTCGCCAACTGGTATGAACGCCGGGTGTCCTCGTCTCTGGATTACCGCCCGGTCACGCTGCTGATGGTGGTGTCGCTGCTGGGGGCCACCGGATTTATGTTCATGAACACCTCCTCCGAACTGGCCCCGGAAGAGGATCAGGGTGCGCTGTTCGCGATCCTGAACGGCCCGCGCTATGCGACACTGGATTATACCGACGCCTTCACCCGCGAGATCGGCAAGCGTACCGCCGACATCCCCGAGGTCGATACTTCGTTCTCGGTCGCCGGGATGGGCGGGGCAGACAATACCGGCTTCTATATCTGGGCGCTGAAGGACTGGTCCGAGCGCAGCCGCAGTCAGGCAGAGATCCAGGCCGAGATCCAGGGCAAACTGGATACGACACCCGGCCTGCAAGGCTATGCCTTCGCCCCGCCGTCGCTGCCCGGTGCCGGGGGTGGCTTGCCGATTTCCATGGTGATCCAGTCGATCCACTCGCCCGACCGCGTGGTCGAGATCGCCGATGAAATCCGCATGAAAGCCATGCAAAGCGGCAAGTTCATCGTGGTGCAGAACAGCCTTGCTTTCGACGCGCCGCAGATCAGCATTACCATTGATCGCGACCGGGCGGCGGAACTGGGCGTGTCGGTCAGCGAGATCGGCAATACGCTGGGCCTGCTGGTCGGCGGCGGGGCCATCGCGCAATTTGACCGCGACTCCAACAGCTATGACGTGATCACGCAGGTGCCGCAGGAGTGGCGGAACAACCCTGAACGGCTGGAACAGTTCTTCGTCCGCTCCTCATCGGGCGAGATGGTACCGCTGTCCTCGGTGGTTTCGCTGCAACCCGGTGTGGCGGCGGCCTCTATCGAGCAGTTCAACCAGCTCAACTCCGCCACGCTTTCCGCCATGCCGATGATCGGTCTGTCCACCGGGGTCGCCCTGGCCGAGCTGGAGCGGATCGCGGGCGAGGTGCTGCCGGACGGGTTCTTTATCGACTATTCCGGCCAGTCGCGGCTGGAAAAGACGGAAGGCAACACCATCCTTCTGGCCTTCGGCGCCGCGCTTATCGTCATCTACATGGTGCTGGCCGCGCAGTTCGAAAGCTTCCGGGATCCGTTCATCATCATGATGTCGGTGCCGCTCTCGATCTTCGGCGCGGTGCTGCCCCTGTTCTTTGGCGTGAGCACGCTGAACATCTACACACAGGTCGGGCTGATCACGCTGATCGGGCTGATTACAAAGCACGGCATCCTGATGGTGGAATTTGCCAACCAGCAGCGTGAGGAACACGGCCTGTCCCGCAAGGAGGCCATCGTGGCCGCCGCCAAGACCCGTCTGCGCCCGATCCTGATGACCACTGCCGCCATGGCACTGGCTGTGGTGCCGCTGATCATCGCGGAAGGTGCGGGGGCTGCGGCACGGCAGGCGATGGGTGTGGTGATCTTCGCCGGTCTGATGATCGGAACGGTCTTCACCCTGTTCGTGGTGCCGATGTTCTATACGCTGATCTCGCGCAGCGACAGCGCCTACCTACTGCACAAGAACGAGGTCACGAAGAAATTCGCCTGACCCTGGCGCAGACTGATATCGACAGGGCGGCGCGGGACACTGCGCCGCCCTGTGCGTTTCACAGTCAGAAAACGAAGTCGCCGATGTCCAGATCGGCCACGCGCATGTTTTCCAGCCGGACCGAGCTGCCGGCAGACAGGCTCAGCACCACATCGTCCCCCGATTGCCGGGCCGTGTCGATCACCGCCTGAACCTGCGCGCGGCTGAAGTCATCCAGATGCAGCCGGTCCTGCCCGTTGGTGAAATCGGTGATGCGGTCGCGGCCGTCGCCACGTTCGAACTCGAACACATCGGCGCCCGAACCGCCGGTCAGCGTATCATTGCCCCGGCCGCCTTCCAGCCAGTCACGCCCGGTGCCACCGAACAGACGGTCGCGTCCCGCGCCCCCGTCCAGTTCGTCATTGCCGGAACCACCGAACAGCCGGTCGTTGCCGCCGTCGCCGTCCAGCTCGTCATGGCCAAGGCCGCCGTGCAGCACATCGTCACCGCTGTCGCCATCCAGTTCATCATTTCCGCTGTATCCGAACAGGCGGTCATTGCCCGCGCCGCCGTCCAGTTCATCATTGCCGGCGTAGCCTTTCAGCGTGTCATTGCCGCCACGACCGTCCAGCCAGTCAATGCCATCGCTGCCTTTCAGCAGATCGGCAGTCGGGGTTCCAGTCTTGCGTGCCATCGGTGGCTCCTTTTCTTGCGCGTTGGATACAGGACGATATGTCCCGAAGGTGGCTTGGCTTAACCCGGCGCTGCTGACAGTGTTCCGATCCCGGATGTCAGCCAATTGTCAGACAGGCATGTTCCCGCCGGGTCATGTGGTCTCAGTCATCAGCACGCTGGCGCAGGATGCGGCCCGTCGCGGCGTCGACACGCAACTCGACCCGCTGCCCTTCGGCGGTAATCGCTTTCGCCTCGATCAGGCCCGCGTCCAGTTCCGCCTCGCTGACGCGATAGCCCTGCGCCTCAATCTGCGCGACAAGCCCGGAAAGCCGAGGCTCGGTCTGCGCAACAGCGGCGGACACCCCTGTCACCAGCATCAGAAGCGCCGGAAGAATAGCCTGTTTCATATCAACCTCCTGAGGACCGGGCCATGATGCCCGCCCCCCTTCTGGCAAAGCTGCGCTGACGCGGCTCTGATCCGATTTGTCAGTGTGATGTCAGGATGGATCGGCTAGATTGCCTGCATGAAAGCCCATGTCCTTGCCTCTGCCTGTGCCCTCGCGCTCCTGTCTTCCGCAGGACATGGCGACACGCCGCGCCGTGATTTTGAAATCGCGCGCGATGCCGTCGCGCGGGGCGAGATCCTGCCACTGGCCGAGGTTCTGGCGCGGCTTCAGACCGTGCATCCCGGCCGGGTGATCGAGGTTGAACTGGAAATCAGCGACGACAAGATGGTTTACGAGGTCGAACTGGTGACCCCAGATGGACGGTTGATCGAAGTGGAGCTTGACGCCGCCACGGCGGAAATCCTCGACTATGAAGAGGAAGACCCCTCCTGATGCGCGCGCTTGTTGTCGAGGATGACCCGAGGATCGCGAGCGATCTGGACCGGGCGCTTGCCTCGGCCGGGTTCAGGGTGGAACGGGTGGCGGACGGTGAAACCGCGTGGTTTCGCGGCGGGACGGAAACCTATGACCTGATCGTCCTCGACCTCGGGCTTCCACAGCTTGACGGGCTCACCGTGCTGAAACGCTGGCGGGCGGAAGGGGTGGAATGCCCGGTTCTGGTGCTGACCGCACGCGGCGCCTGGACCGAACGGGTCGAGGGCATAGACGCCGGGGCCGATGATTATCTGCCCAAACCCTTTCGTATGGAAGAGCTGCTGGCCCGTGCGCGGGCGCTGGTCCGACGGGCAGGCGGGCGCGGGGCGGCGCAGCAGGCGGTGGGGGATCTTTCGGTCGATCTGAACCGCATGATAGTAGCGCTGCGCGGCGTACCGGTGGCCGTGACACCGCTGGAGTTTCGCCTGGTCGCCTATCTGGCGCTGCACCGCGACCGGACGGTGCCGCCAACCGAGTTGCTGGAGCATCTGTACGGGGATGAAGATGCCAAGGAGGCGAATGCGGTCGAGGCCATCGTCGCGCGGCTGCGGCGCAAGCTCGGCAGCGGTGTCATCGGCACACGGCGCGGCTTCGGCTATTATCTGGAAGCTGCGGAATGATCCTGCGGTCCTTGCGCTGGCGCCTGATCCTTGCCGGAGGCGGGGCCATCGTGCTGGCGCTGGTGCTGGCGGCCCTCGGCCTTGCCCTGCTGTTCGAGCGTCATGTGGAACGGGTGGCAGTCGCCGATCTGGAGGCCCGCGCCATGGCCGTCGCTGCCCTGGTGGAGCCGCAGCCCGACGGGCCGCCGGCCTTCCGCAAGGTGGCCTCCGACCCGCTTTATGAACAGCCGTTTTCCGGGCATTACTGGCAGATCGGGCTTGGGTCTTCAGTGCTGCGTTCGCGGTCACTGTGGGATTTTGGCTTTCCCCCGGCAGAGGCGCCGCCGGACCCCGCCCCGCCGCAGGGGCGGCGCGTTCTGGCGCTGACCGGACCGCTGGAAAGACCGTTGCTGGCGCTGGAATGGTGGCTGGAGGTTCGCTCGGGCGGCGAAAGCCTGCCGCTGCGCATCATCGTCGCCCGCGACCGCGCCGAGCTGGATAACGCCCGCCAGGGTTTTCTGTCGGATCTGCTGCCCTATCTGGGCCTTCTGGGCCTGTGCTTGCTGGCGGCCTCGTCGGTGCAGATCACCGTGGGCCTGCACCCGTTGCGCCAGATCCGCGCGCAGGTTGCCGCGCTGCGCTCGGGGCAGCGCGCCCGGCTTGGCCCGGACATGCCGCAGGAGGTGCAGCCCCTCGCCGCAGAGATTGACGCCCTGCTTGATGCCCGCGACGACGAACTGGCCAAGGCTCGCCATCGCGCGGGCGACCTGGCGCATGGTTTCAAGACGCCGTTGCAGGCGCTGATGGGTGATGCCAGGCTGCTGCGCGACCGCGGCGAGGCGGATATCGCGCAGAGTATCGAGCTTGTGGCCGGGTCGATGCGGCGTCTGGTCGATCACGAACTGGCGCGCGCGCGCATCCGCTCGGACCGTCTGGTCGCCGCTGTTGCGGACCCCGCCGTGGTCATCGGCCGGGTGGTGGCGGTGCTGCAACGCACGCCCGCAGGCGCTGAACTGGACTGGCAGGTTGATGTGGCGCCCGGCCTCGCCGCCCGCATTGATCCCGCCGACCTGACCGAGGCCGTCGGCGCCCTGGCCGAAAATGCGGTGCAGCATGCCCGGAGACGCATTGCGATATCGGCCCGGCGCGACGGCGCGCATCTGGCCATCACTCTGCGCGATGACGGGCCGGGGGCGCCCGATGCCGCGCTGACCCGGCTGCGCCAGCGGGGTGCGCGACTGGACGAGGCGGGCGACAACCATGGTCTCGGACTGGCCATCGTGGCGGATATTGCGGCTGCGGCGGGGGGTGAACTGATGCTGCGCAACGCCACACCGGGCCTGGAGGTCACGCTGCGGCTTTTATCAGCGGCAAAAGGCTGATGTCGGGATCAGGCCACCACGGTGCGGATCGCGGTTGAAGCGCCGGTCGGGATGGCCGACAACAGGGCATGACCCGTCTTGTTCCGCTGTTCCGGTGCTACTTTCCCGGCTTTGCCATTGCTGCCGTCGTCGCACTGGCGGCGCAGTTTCTGGCCGATCACTACGGCGCGCCCTCGATGCTCATGGCGATCCTGATTGGCCTTGCGCTGAACTTTCTGGGCGAGGACACCCGGACTGCGCCAGGCATCGGGCTTGCGGCACGGCATGTCTTGCGGATCGGGGTGGCGCTGCTGGGCATCCGCATCAGCGCCGATACCCTTGCCGGGCTGGGCCTTGCACCGCTGAGCCTTGTTGCCCTGGCCGTGCCGCTGACCATCGGCTTCGGCCTGCTGCTGGCCCGGCTTCTGGGTCAGCCCGGCCGGTTCGGCTTTCTGACCGGCGGTGCGGTAGCGATCTGCGGCGCCTCGGCTGCCATGGCGATCGGCGCCCTGCTGCCGCAGGATGACCGGCGCGAGCGGGACATCGCCTTCACCGTCATCGCGGTCACGGTGATGTCAACGCTGGCGATGATCCTTTATCCGGTGCTGACCGCCCGGCTGGGCCTGACCGATGCCTCCACCGGCCTGCTGTTGGGCGCGACGATCCATGACGTCGCGCAGGTGGTGGGCGCAGGCTTTTCGGTTTCGCCTGAAACCGGCGAGATTTCGACGGTGTTCAAGCTGTTCCGGGTGATGCTGCTGGCGCCGGTCGTCGTGATCGCGGCGCTGACGCTGCGCAATGGCTCCGCGGCAGGCGGGCGGCGCCCGCCGCTGGTGCCCGGCTTCGTCATCGGTTTTCTGGTGCTGGCGGCAGCCAATTCGCTGGGTCTGGTGCCGCAGGCGCTGCGCGATCTGCTGGACCCGCTGATCCGGGCAAGCCTTCTGATGGCCGTCGGCGCGGTGGGGCTGCGTACCAATCTGCCGGGGCTGATGACCGTGGGGGCAACGGCGGCGCTGATGATCGTGGCGGAAACGGTTTTCCTGCTGGCCATCGTGCTGGGGCCGCTGCTGATCTGGGGCCTGTAATCGCGCTGGACCTTCCTGTTTTATCCGGTTAATGCACGATTATGCACGATTCAACACTCCCCCTCGCCCGCCGTGACCTGATTGCCCACCGGCTTGACGCCGGGCAATCGGTTCACTCCGGCGCGCTGGCGACCGAGTTCGGGGTTTCCGAAGATGCGATCCGCCGGGATCTGAGGGCGCTGGCACAGCAGGGCCTGTGTCGACGGGTTTATGGCGGGGCTTTACCGCTTTCACCTGCCTCGGGGCCGGTTGCCGCACGTCAGGCCGAAGCGCCCGCGCAAAAACAGGCCCTTGCACAGGTGGCCTGCGGCCTCATCCAGCCCGGCATGACGCTGTTTCTGGATACCGGCAGCACTGTCGCACATCTGGCGGCGCACCTGCCCGTTCTGCCCGATCTGCGGGTTATTACCAACTCCCTGCCCGCCGCCGCAGTGCTGATGCAGCGAAATGATCTGTCGCTGGTGTTGATTGGCGGCGGCGTCGATCCGTCGACGGGCGGCTGCACCGATGCCCGCGCGCAGGCCGCACTGGCCCTGTATCGCTTCGACCTTTGCTTCCTGGGTGCCTGTGCGCTGTCGCAGAAACAGGGGCTTGCGGGGTTCGATCTGGCGGATGTCGATTTCAAACGACAGCTCATTGACCGCAGTGCGGAAACCGCCCTGATGATGACCACCGCGAAGCTGGAAACCACGGCGCCCTATGCCATCGCCGGGCTTGATGCGGTGGCCGATTACATCCTTGCCGCCGATGCTCCTGCCCCCGTGGCCGACGCCCTGCGCGCGGCCGGGGCCCGTGTGCATCTGGCCCACCCCGACCGGAGCATGACATGACCCCTTCCGCCAATACCCCCGCAACACGGCGGGCAACGCGGCTTGGCTTCTTCATTGCCGGGTTCGTCATGTCCTGCTGGGCGCCGCTGGTGCCTTATGCCAAGGCCAATACGGGCGCGAGTGAGGGAGAGCTGGGCCTGCTGCTGCTGTGCCTCGGGATCGGCTCGCTGATCGCCATGCCGCTGACAGGCTGGTTCAGCACCCGCGCCGGGGCACGGCCGATGATCCTGCTGGGCGGTCTTGGCCTCGTGCTGATCCTGCCTGCGCTGGCGGTGGTCAGCGTGCCGGTGATGCTGGGGGGCGCATTGCTGGTGTTCGGGGCGGCGCTTGGTACGATCGACGTGGCAGTAAACGTCCATGCGGTCGAGGTGGAGCGCGACTCCGCGCGCCCGCTGATGTCCGGATTTCATGCAATGTTCAGCCTGGGCGGGGTGGCCGGTGCGGGCGGCATGACCTTCCTGCTGTCATCGGGCCTGACACCGGGGCATGCCGCCCTGTGGTGCAGCGCGCTGGCGCTGATCACGCTGATCCTTGCCGCCCCCGGCCTGCTGCCCGCCCCGGCGGGCGAACCTGCGGCCTTTGCCCTGCCGCGCGGGCTGGTCCTGATCCTCGCCGGGCTTGCGGCGGTGACCTTTCTGGTCGAGGGCGCCATTCTGGACTGGGGCGCGCTGCTGATCCTTGATCGTGCCCTTGCGCCTGCGGAACAGGGCGGCCTCGGCTATATGCTGTTCTCGGTCGCGATGGTGCTGGGCCGGTTCAGCGGCGACCGGGTGGTCGCATTGCTGGGCGCGCGGCGCGTGCTGGTCTGCGGCGGGCTTCTGGCGCTTGCCGGCTTTGCCGTCCTTCTGCTGTCGCCGCTGGCGGTTCCCGCCATGGCCGGGTTCGTGCTGATCGGCTTCGGTGCCTCGAACCTCGTGCCGGTGCTGTTCAGCCTTGCCGGGCGGCAGAAAGCGATGCCGGCGGGGCTGGCCATCGCCGCGGTGACGACGACCGGCTACGCTGGCATCCTTGCCGGTCCCGCCGCCATCGGCGCGCTGTCGCAGGCGACCAGCCTGTCCACCGCCTTTTGGCTGCTGGCTGTGCTGGTCGCGCTGGTGCCGCTGTCGGCCCGCATCGTCACACGCTGAGGGGGCGGGCCGCGGCGGTTCAGTGCTGGTTCTGCCCCATCCGGGCAAAGGCGGCAGGGTTCGCCGCCTTCAGCCGCCGCGCCGCCAGCACCCCCACCAGCGCCGCCAGCGGGATCAGCGAGGGCAGGATGATCCCCAGCGCCCCGCCGGTGGTGCCCGTGAGATCGCCGAAGTTCAGGAAGATGTAGACGAAGAGCGCCGCCATGATCAGCCCCGAGACGCCGGGCAGGATCAGCGTCTTCAGCGGCGAGGCCCCCGCCGCGCCCTTGCCGAAGAATACGATGACGGCAACCGAGGTTACGGTCATCATGCCCAGCACGCCCAGGGTACCGACCTGGCTGATCCATGTGAACATGTTCAGGATCGGATCAAGCCCCAGCCCGGCAAAGATCGCCAGCACGACCAGCGCCCCGACGGTCTGCACAACCGAGCCGATATGCGGGCTTTGATGCCGGTCATGGGTCTGGCCAAACACTGCGGGCAACAGCCCCTCGCGTCCGGCGACATAGGAATAGCGCGCGATGTAATTGTGAAAGGCGGACAGCGCGGCGAAAAGGCTCGATACCAGCAGGATACCCGCGATGGGTGGCACCGGCCCGCCGACATACTGATCGGCCAGCACGAAGAAATATTCGGTCGGATCGGCCAGCCCGCCGATGGTCGGCAGCAGGTTGTCGGCCCCCACCGCGACGATCATCAGCCAGGTGGTGAAAACGAAGAACAGCCCGATCATCAGAACGGACAGATAGGTTGCGCGCGGGATGGTGCGGTCAGGGTCGCGGGCTTCCTCGGCATAGATTGTCGTCGCCTCGAAGCCGATGAAAGAGCCCAGGCAGAACAGGATCGCCGCCGTCATCGACCCCGAAAAGATGGCCCCGGTGTCAAAGATGTTCAGCGCCAGCCCCCCGGCCCCGCCTTTGCCGAGGATGGCGAAATCGACGATGAACACCACAAGGTATTCCAGCGCGACCAGCACCATCATCACACGGGCCGAAAGATCGACCTGCCGGTAGCCCAGAACGCCCACCAGCGCGATAGCCAGAAGGCTCCAGACCCACCAGGGCAGGACAAGGCCAAAGCTGCCGAACACGCCTGCCGCGATGCCGCCCAGCAGGCCGATCAGCCCGAACTGCATGGCATTATACGCCACCAGCGCGGTGAAAGCGGTGGCGCCACCCCAGGTGCCGCCCAGGCCCCGCGCCGCATAGGCATAGAAGGCACCCGCATTCTTCACATGCCGCGACATCGCGACATAGCCGACCGAGAAGGCCAGCATGACCAGCGTCATGAAAAGGAAGGTCGCAGGCACCCCGGTGCCATTGCCGATCAGAAAGGCAATGGGCACCGCGCCCGCCACCCCGGTCAGCGGGGCCGCGGCTGAGATCACCATGAAGGTGACCGCCAGAAGCCCGAGAGAATTGCTGCGGAGCCGGTTCGCCCCCGCGCCAGTCGTATCAGTCATGGTCCACTCCTTGCTGGATTGCGGACGCCGGTCTTTGTGCCAGCTGTCCGATGCAGTGCCTCGGGCCTAGTCGCCCTTGGAGAAATGCACGGCCCGGCGATAGGCGCGCTGGCCGTAAAGCAGTGCCGCCGGGCTTTCGGACAGCCGCACACCGACGACATGCCCGATGATGATGTGATGCGTCTCCCACAGCAGCGCGGTGCCAAGACGGCATTCAAAGGCTGCGGTCGCGCCGGTCAGCAGCGGCTGGCCCAGTTCGCCGGGTTGCCAGGGCGTGTGATCGAAACGCCCGGCCCGGTGGCCGGTCAGGCCGCGCCCGGCAAAGAGGTTCGACACATCCTGCTGGTGCTCCCCCAGAAGGTTGGCACAGAAGGCGCGGTTCTTCAGGATGGCCGCCGCCGCCGGGCTTTGGTGATGAATGCAGGCCAGAAGCGAAGGATGATCGCCATCGGCAGAAACGGAGGTGAGCGACGAAATCGTCACCGCCTCGCGCCCGCCCTCGCCATCGGTGGTCGCGACCGCGACAAACGTCGCGGCGCGGCTCATGCCTTCCAGAAACAGGCTGCGCAGATCCGCCATGGCTCAGCCCAGATCGAAAAAGCGTTCGAGTTCCACATCGGGAACCTTACGGCGGAAGGCATCGTACTGGCATTCGCGCGTGGCGGTGAAAGCCTCGACAAAGCGCGGGCCCAGCCAGTCGGCCGCGAAGGCAGAGCCGCGCAGCCGCGAGATCGCCTCGGGCATCGAGCGGGCAAAATCGCGCGGCGCTTCCTGTGCATAGCCGGAGCCGATGGTTTCGGGGTCGGGTTCCAGCCCTTCAAGGATACCGGCAACGCCTGCGGCCACCGTGGCGGCGGTGGTGAGATAGGGGTTGGTATCGGCGCCGGGCAGGCGGTTCTCCACCCGCAGGCTGCCCGCGTCATGGCCTACCACCCGCAGGCAGGTCGTGCGGTTTTCGTACCCCCAGGTCAGGCCGGGCGGCGCGAAGGTGCCCGGCGCGAAGCGGCGATAGGAATTCACCGTGGGCTGGAAAATCAGCGTCATGTCGCCGAGATATTTCTGCAAACCGCCCATGAACTGGCGGAAGGTCGCACTCATGCCGTGCCGCGCTGCCGGGTCATGGAACAGCGCCCGACCATCGTCCCCCTTCAGGCTGACATGCAGGTGGATGGACTGGCTGTCGGCCTGTTCGTTCCAGCGCGGCATGAAGGTGACGCTGCGCCCCTGCCGCAGCGCCAGCGCGCGGACAAAGTTCTTCAGCAGCACCATCTGGTCGGCAGGCTCCACTCCCTCGCCCGCCCCGATGCAGGCTTCCATGAAACCAGCGCCGATTTCCTCGTGCATCTTGGCAAGGTCGATGCGCAGCGGTTCACAGATCGCGGCCAGCGCCTCATACCATTCCGTCTGCATGACCTGATAGAGGATCAGGTCATGGCTGGCATGTGGGGTCGCTGTCTTGAGGTTTCGGTATCCCTTGGCACGCGCGCTTTCCGGGGTTTCGTCGAACAGGGTATATTCCAGTTCCATCCCGTATTTCGGGAAGAACCCGGCATCCGCCGCCCGCGCCAGCACCGATTTCAGGATCGCGCGCGGGCAGATCGCGGCTGACGCTCCGGTGTAGTTGGACAACACCAGCAGATCATGCCCCGGCTTCGACCATGGCAGGCTGCGCGCCGAGGCCGGGTCCAGTTGCAGCGGATCGTCGTGAAAATCCCCGCTGTCATCATTCACGCCCGGAATGGTCAGCATCTCGTCGGTCGGGTCGAGCGCAAGCTGGGCCGGAGCCATGCCCATGCCGTTCTGCGCGATCCCTTTCAGGCTGCGGGCCGAAACCATCTGGCCCCGCAAAAGCCCGTTCGTATCGGCCATGGCCACCGTGGCAAAGCGGCTGCCGGGATCGGCAAGGAAGTCTTCAAGCGTCATCCTGTTCCCCTGTCGGAAGCGGTCGGGCGCCTGTCAGCGCCTCTAGTTGATGAAGATCGGTTTGCGGATCGGTCGAATAGGCGCGCAGGAAAACCCGCAGGCCATTGTGGATATAGCGGGCCAGCTGCGCCTGGGTCGGCGCCGCGTCCGGCATGTAAAGCGCCTGCGTCCGCGGGGCTGAAAGGATCAGGCCCCACAGATCCTGCGCGGCGAGTTCGGCATCTTCGAAAGTCAGCCGCCCCTCGTCACGCCGCCGCACGAGATAGGCCATGATCCCTTGCAGCACATGATCGGGGCCAGAGGCCTGATAGGCCCGGCCGATCTCGGGAAAGCGCTGCACCTCGCCGATGATCAGCCGTGCAAGTGACAGCAGGTCCGGGCGCATCACCGTGTCGGCATAGTCCCAGGCAAACTCCAGCAGGTCGTTGACCATGCCCTCTTCGGTCGGATGTTCAAAGACATCGAGCATCCGGTCGCGCTTGCCCAGCATCATGGCCGAGAACAGCGCCTCTTTCGACGCGAAGTATTGGTAAAGCGTCGGCTTCGAAAGCCCCGCCGCCATGGCCACCGCATCCATCGTCGCGCCGGAATAGCCGGTTTCGGCAAAGACCTTCAGCGCCGCATCGAGAATGCGCCTTTCGCGGTCGATCCGGTTCTGTTCGCGGCGGGACAGGACGGTCATCGCGGCAGCGCCTCCAGAAAGCCGGTGAGGATGCGGCTGTAGCTTTCGGGGCATTCCACGTTGCAGACATGGCCTGCCCCGGCGATCACCTCGAACTGAACCGAAGGATGCGGCGCCTGATCCCAGATCCGGCCCGCGATGCCGCGGATTTCGGCAGGCGGCGCCAGGCGGTCATGCTCTCCCGTCATCAGCAGAACCGGCATGGTCAGTTTCGAGAAATCGAAACGCTCCAGCGGGTTGGTGAAGCAGACCAACGCATCGCGATAAGTGGCGGCGGGAATGGCCGCCATCGAGGCATGCAGCGCCTGCCGTGTCGCCTCATCAGCCTCCGGCCCCGCCAGAACCTTCACCACCGCCGGCGCGAAATCGGCAGGCACCTGACCCGCGTTCAGGGGCACCTCACGGCTGAGCCGGAACGCCTCGCGTTCCTCCGGTCCCGCCTCGGACATGCCGGTGCAGCCTCCGGACAAGACCAGCCCGGCCAGAAGCTCCGGGTGGCGCATCGCGAAGGAGGTCGCGATCCACGAGCCATAGGACAGCCCCACCAGCACCAGCCGGTCGGCACCCAGAACGCTGCGCAGGCGCATGATGTCGGCGCAGTAATCGTCGACGGTGGATTGCCGTGGACCGAGCGTGCTGTCGCCGTAACCGCGCAGATCCAGCGCCGCCGCCCGCATCAGCCGCCCTGCCTGACCCAGTTGCGGCAGCCAGTTACCGCGCGCGCCGCCGATCCCATGCAGGAACAGGCAGAGCGTGCGGCCGCCGGTTTCTGGCGTGACCGACAATGCCAGCCGGGGCAGATCATCCACCATCATCGAGGTGCTGCCCATCGGGTGAGGCAGCGGTTGCACAGCGGGAGCCGGGGCCACACGCAGCACCGCCAGCGTGGCAATTCCAGCCTCGAACACCGCCCGCGTACCTTCGGCAATCTGGCCCAGCCGCACGGCGGGGGCCCGGATCGCCGCCGTCCACAGGACGCTGGACCCGCCGCCTTCTGCCGGGGCGACCGAAAAGCGGGCGTCATAGGCCTCGCAGCCGGCGATGCCCTCAAGATGGGTATAGCCCAGCACCCGGTCGCTGTCTGACCGATAGGTGAGCTGTTCGCGGTACAGCGTATCCTCACCATGAACCCTGAACGCCCGGATCAAAGCACCACGGGTATCGCGTTCGACGACGATCTCGCGGATCGCCGGATGCCAGGCGGCGCAGAAATCGCCTGCCACCTGCCAGACCTGTTCTGGCGGCAGCGGCACATGGCCATGCACATGGACCTGATCGCGCGGCATGGTCTAGCGCAGCGCCCTGAGCGTGCCGGAATCCCCCCGCCACAGCGAGTTGCGGGCACCGCCCTCGTCGCCCGGCGCCGTGTCGATCTCGTCCATGTCGTAGAGGGTGAGAATCGAAAGATAGTCCTCCATGATTTCAGAGGTATAGGGCAGCATCAGCGCCCCGCAGCGGCTGTCGCGATACATCCGCTCCAGCGGCAGGCTGCGCAGCATGGACTGCCCGCCGCAGGTGCGAATAGCCATCGAGGTCATCTCGGCCGCGCCTTCCATCACGTTATACTGTGCGGCATACATGCGCATGACCTCACCCTTGGTGGGAAAGCCCTTCGCTTCGGTAAACGCCTGCCACCAGAGGGCGCGCATATTGGCAAGGCGGGCATACATCTTGCCCACCGCAATGCGCTTGGTCGCATACATGCGGCGGTCGATAGGCGGCTGGCCCGGCACCTTGCCCTTCAGGTAGGCCACCGTGAAATCAAACGCCCCCTGCGCGACGCCCATATAGGTGGGCGACAGCGTCGCCATCATGTGAGGCCAGTTCGGCAGCGTCTTGCCGAAGATGCCGCGCGGCATCAGCAGATCATCCCCGGTGACGAAGACATCCTTCAGGATCAGGTCGCGCGAATTGGTGCCGCGCATGCCCAGCGGATCCCATTCGCCCTTCACGCTGAGGCCGGGCGCATCCTTGTGGACGACGAACAGCATCGTGTCCTCGTGCCGCGGCTCCACCCCCTCGAACACCTCGGTGCAGACGATGGTGTAGTAATCGCAATAGCCTGCCAGCGAAGCGAACTTCTTGAACCCGTTGATGCGCCATCCCCCATCCACCTTGCGGCACTGGGTCTGGTTGGGTTTCGAGGTCCAGTTCTGCCCCCCCTCGGAGATCGGTTGCGAGAAGATCGCCCGTTCCGCAATGGCACGGCGGAACTGGCGGTCGCGCAGCGGGGCGAAGGCCGCCTTTTCCTCGGGCGTCAGGTTCGGCATGTCGAACATGAACCGCGACCAGGCCATCGAGGAATTGTGCATGTTGAAGGTCAGCGCGGTCGCCCCGCAGTATTTGGCGATCTCAGCCCCGACCATGGCATATTCCCACATGGAAAAGCCCCAGCCGCCATATTCCTCGGGGATGCAGAGGCCCAGAAAGCCCTCCTCCGCCAGATCACGGTAGTTTTCCACCGGGAAGCTGGCCTCGTCATCCACCGCCCTTGCGCGGGCGGCAAATTTCGTGGCGCCAAGCTCATTCACCCGGCGCAGCTTTTCCAGCACAACGGGGCGGATGCGGCTGATGTCATAGTAATCGGCCGGGTCGCTCATGGGCGGGTGGGCAGTGATCGCGCTCTGGTCGGTCATCAGGCAAGCTCTCCTTGCAGAACGCCGTCGCGAACGACGACGCGCCCGTCGAGGGCAATGGTGCAGTTCCTCATCGGAAGATCGAAATGGCCGAGCGTGTAGCGCCCCGCATACTGGTTGGCCCCGGTGGACCACAGGAAAGACCCGGCCAGCGCGCGGAATTCCACCGCCTGCATGTCGCGCTTGTCGTACATCGCCGCCGAGATCCAGCGCGCACCGGGATGCATCCCCCAGCCGACATGGCTCATGCCATAGGCGTTACGGTCGTCCCAGGCTTCCATGTATTCGCGGAAATGCAGCGCATCGATGCCGTCACCCCGGATCGCGGTGACGAAATCATTCTCGATGGTGAAGTCGATCTGGCTGGTCAGGTAAGTCTTGAAGGTCAGGTTCATGTCACCGACCCCCATGACGATGCGGCCGTTGACCGCATTCTTGCCGGGAAAGGCGAGGCACAGGCCGCCCGGCCAGTGCGCCACCGCGCCGGGTGTGGTGCCAAAGCCCGCCGTACCGCCGCAGGGGGCGCCGCGCAGATCCACCGTCAGATCAGTACCAAGCGCCGAGGTCACCCGCATCTCGGACGCTTCACGCAGCATCTGGATACCCAGTTGCACCTTCGGCCCGTGTTCGGCCTTCGGCTCGGTCCGTTCCAGGATTTCGGGGTGTTCGTTGGTGATGACCAGCAGGCGGGTGTTCCCCGCCTCCTCGATCTCCGGCCATTCCGGGGCGTGGATCAGCCCCTCGACCGTACAATCCACAATCACCTCGACGCGTTTAAGCGCCTCGATCACCGCGCGATTGCCCTGGATCGCCCAGGAGGTGCCGGTGGATTTGACCGGGACCGGCGCAGTCTGCACCGGGGTGGGCATCTGGATCATGCAGAAATCCGCCTCCAGATCATAGGCGGCCAGTTCCGACAGATGCACCAGCACCGGCCGCGACTGGGTTTCCGAAAGGATGGCGACGGGTGTGCCCTGCCCGATCCCGTTCAGCGCGAAGACGCGCCGGAAACAGGCAAGCCATTTCCCCTCGATGCGTTCCTGAAGCATCGGTTCCTCATTCCCTGTTGACGATTCGCGTTCGCGCGAATTTCTTAACTCTGTAGTTAAGATTTTATCACAGCCCGGATTCTGTCAACAGAATTTTCGAAAATATTAAAAACGTCGAAAATTCAGCGCCATGGCAGATTGGAGCTGACAGATCTCGGGCAAAATGCTGCCGCGGATGGCAAAGGCTGGCGTCGCTGAACCGCGCGACGGTGCGTGGGCAAGATGCGATGGAACATAGCAACAACCCGTCCCCGCCCGCGCGCCAGAGGCCGCCCCTCCTGCCGCAACGCAGTGACCAGCGCCGGAGACGAAGCCCCGGAATGACCGACATGACCCACAAGGACCACAAAATGCGGACCCACGCCCAAGCCGTCGTCATCGGCGGCGGCCTCATCGGCTGTTCGATCCTCTATCACCTTGCGAAGCTTGGCTGGCGCGATGTCATCCTGCTGGAACGGTCAGAGCTGACCTCCGGCTCCACCTGGCATGCGGCCGCGAATATCCACGGGCTGCATGATGTCACCAATATCTCGCGGCTTCAGCATTACACGATGACGCTTTACAAGCAGCTTGAGGCCGAGACGGGTCAGGGTTGCGGCATCTTCCAGCCCGGTTCGCTGTATCTGGCACAGACCGAGGCGCGGGAACACCAGCTCCGCATTCAGGCGGCCAAGGCCCGCCGCTACGGAATGAATTTTCACGAAATCAGCCGGGACGAGGCCGAGCGTCTGCATCCGCTGGTCAATTTCAGCGGCATCCGCTGCATCATGTATGAACCCGACGGCGGCAATGTCGATCCCTCCGGCGTGACCATGGCTTATGCCGCAGGGGCCCGCCAGATAGGGGCGGAAATCCTGCGCTTCACCCCCGTCACCGGGACCGAGGCGCAGCCCGACGGCAGCTGGATCGTGCGCACCGACAAGGGCGACATCCGCACACCATGGGTCGTCAATGCCGCAGGGCTCTGGGCGCGCGAGGTGGCGCGGATGGCGGGGATCGAACTGCCGCTGATCCCGACGGAACATCAGTATTTCGTCACCGAAACCATCCCCGCCATCGCGGATCTGGGCCGCCGTCTGCCTTCGGTCGCGGATCGCGACGGCGAATATTACCTGCGGCAGGAAGGGCTTGGCCTGCTGGTCGGCGCCTATGAAAAGAACATGAAGTTCTGGGCCGAGGACGGCACGCCGCAGGGGTTTGGCCACGAACTTTTCGCCGACGATCTGGAACGGATCGAGCCGAATATGATGCGCGCCATTGACCGCGTGCCCGCAGTGGGCGCGGCGGGTATCAAGCGCGTCATCAACGGCCCGATGATCTGGTCGCCCGACAGCGCGGCGTTATTCGGCCCGGTGCCGGAATTGACCGGCTATTTCTGCTGCAACGGCATCATCCCCGGTTTTTCGCAATCCGGGGGGTTGGGCAAGCTTGCGGCGGAATGGATCGTCGAGGGGGAGCCCTCGCTCGATATGTTCGGCTGGGACATGGCGCGCTTTGGCCACTGGGCGGGGCGGGCTTTCACCAAAGCGCGGGTCGAAGATCAGTATTCCCACCGCTTCAAGATCCACTTCCCGAATGAAGAACGCGCTGCGGGCCGCCCGGTCCGCACGCGCCCGGCCTTCGCGATGCAAAAGGACATGGGCGCGATCTTCGGGCTGAACTACGGCTGGGAACATCCCCTGTGGTTTGCGGCCGAGGGCGAGCCGGACCACGAAACCTGCGGCTTCACCCGGCAGAACTGGTGGGCGCCGGTCGGGCGCGAGGCGCGGATGCTGCGCGAGCGCGCCGGGATCATCGACATCTCGAAC
This sequence comes from Gemmobacter caeni, assembly GCF_003054195.1. GTDB lineage: Bacteria > Pseudomonadota > Alphaproteobacteria > Rhodobacterales > Rhodobacteraceae > Gemmobacter > Gemmobacter caeni. Next base: position 249,031 of record NZ_QBKP01000007.1, on the reverse strand, counting down.
TTCGCGAAATACAGCGTCACCGGGCCGGGGGCCGAGGACTGGCTGAACGCGTTGTTCGCCAACCATATGCCCAGGGCGGTGGGGCGGTCCTGCCTGACGCCGCTGATCGGGCGGCGGGGCGGCATCGCGGGCGATTTCACCGTGACCCGGCTCGGGGCAGAGGAATTCCTGATCGTGGGCTCCGGCATGGCCGAACGGTTTCATTTGCGGTTCTTCCGTCAGATGCCGCTGCCCGAAGGCACCCGTTTCGCAAGCCGGACTGAGGCGATATGCGGTTTCAACGTCGCCGGACCAAAGGCGCGCGATCTGCTGTCGGGGCTGACCGGGGCCGATCTGTCGGACACGGCCTTCCCGTTCATGCGTTCGGCCCGCAACAGCGTGGCGGGGGTGGATTGCGTGGCGATCCGCGTCAGCTTTACCGGCGATCTGGGGTGGGAACTGCACTGCGCCGAGGCCGACCAGACCCGGCTTTACGCCGCGCTGCTGGACGCTGGCCGCGCCCTTGGTGCCGGTCCGGTGGGCAGCCGTGCGCTGATGAGCCTGCGGATCGAGAAGGGTTACGGCTCATGGGGCCGGGATTACAGCCCCGAATACTGGCCGCAGGAAAGCGGGCTGGACCGGCTGATCAGGGCTGACAAGGACTTCCTGAACAAGGCGGCGTGGCAGAGCATTGCCGGTCACGCCCCCCCGCGCCGTGATGACCATGCTGGAAATCGACGCGGCAGATGCCGATGCCACAGGCGGGGAGCCGATATTTCTGACCGACGGCACGCCCGTCGGGCAGGTGACTTCCGGCGCCTATGGCTATTCGGTCGGCAAGTCACTGGCCATCGCCTATCTGAAGGCAGGGACGACGCAGCCCGGTGACACGGTCCATGTGGCGATCCTTGGCCGTCCGCATACCGCGCGGGCTCTCGCTGAACCGCCCTTCGACCCCGATGGCAAGCGCCTGCGCGGCACAGGCTGAGCGATGGCGGGCGTCACCGACGCCCGCCGCCCGGGTCTTAGCCAAGGCTCAGACAGGAGTATTTCAGTTCCGTGTAATCCTCGATCCCGTGGCGGCTGCCCTCGCGGCCCAGACCCGATTGCTTGATGCCGCCGAAAGGCGCCACCTCGGTCGAGATGAGGCCGGTGTTCACCCCGACCATGCCGTATTCCAGCGCCTCCATCACCCGCCAGACCCGGCCGAGGTCACGGGTGAAAACGTAGGATGCCAGCCCGAATTCGGTGTCATTTGCGGCGGCGATCACCTCGGCCTCAGTATCGAACCGAAAGACCGGGGCCAGCGGGCCAAAGGTTTCCTCGTGCGCAATCTGCATATCCGCCCTGACGCCGGAAAGGACGGTAGGCTGGAAGAAGGTGCCCTCCAGCCGCGCGCCGCCGGTGGTGACGACCGCGCCTTTTGCGCGGGCATCCACCAGATGCGCTTCAACCTTGGCCAGTGCGGCGACGGAGATCAGCGGCCCGATCTCGCTGCCTGCCTCATCGCCGGGGCCGACCCGCAGGGCCGCCACAGCCTCGGACAGGCGCGCGACGAAGGCATCATGGATACCGGCCTGCGCATAGATACGGTTCGTGCAGACGCAGGTTTGCCCGGCGTTGCGGAACTTCGCCACCAGCGCGCCCTGCACCGCCGCCTCCAGATCCGCATCATCAAAGACAATGAAGGGGGCGTTGCCGCCAAGCTCCAGCGACAGTTTCTTGATCTGCGCCGCGCCCTGCCGCATCAGGATGCGGCCCACGTTGGTCGATCCGGTGAAGCTGATCTTGCGCACCGCCGGGTTTTCGCAGAACTCCAGCCCCAACCCGACCGCATCGGTTGACGGCAGGACCGACAGCACGCCCTTCGGCAGCCCGGCGCGTTCGGCCAGTACCGCCAGCGCCAGTGCCGACAGCGGGGTTTCCGCCGCCGGTTTCGCCACGATGGTGCAGCCCGCCGCCAGAGCAGGCGCAAGCTTGCGGGCGATCATCGCATTGGGGAAGTTCCAGGGCGTGATCGCGGCCACCACGCCGACCGGCTGGCGGATCACCAACAGCCGCTTGTCCCGCTGGTGGCCGGGGATGATCTCGCCGTAAAGCCGCTTCGCTTCCTCGGCGAACCATTCGATGTAAGAGGCGCCATAGAGGATCTCGCCCTTCGCCTCGGCCAGCGGCTTGCCCATCTCGGCAGTCAGGATCGCGGCAAGGTCGTCGGCATTGGCGATGACCAGATCATGCCAGCGCCGCAGAAGAGCCGCACGTTCCTTGCCTGTCAGCGCGGCCCAGCCGGGTTGCGCCGCCTGCGCGGCCGCGATGGCCGCCGCGGCGTCAGCGCGCGTGCAATCCGCCACCTCGGCCAGCAGGCTGCCGCGTGCAGGGTCATGCACCGCGATGTGGCTTCCGCCCTGCACCCAGACCCCGGCGAGGAAGGCGCGGGTTTCCAGCAATGTCGGATCGTTCAACCGCATCGCTTACCCCCGCACGAAGGCATGGGCGGCCTCGGGCGACCAGCGCACGTTCAGCCGGTCACCGCGCGCCACGCGGCCTGCCAGCGGATGACCGAAGTTCAGCCGCACGGTCAGCGCATCGCCCCAGTCGGTGCGCGCCGCGACCGAAGTGCAATTGCCGAGAAAAGTGATGTCCTGCACCGTCACCGGCAGCGAGGCGCCCGCCGGTCCCGCCTCGGGTGTCAATTCCATCCGCTCGGGGCGCAGCATCAGATCGGCCGCCTGCCCTTCCTGTCCCGCACCATGCAGCGGCACGTCGACGATCTGCTGCCCACCCTCGAACCGGATCGCAGCGCGGCCACCCTTCAATGAGGCCAGACGGCCCGAAAGAAAGGCGCTGTCCCCGATGAAATCGGCCACGAAATGCGTGGCGGGGTTGGCGTAAAGCTCCGGCCCAGTGCCGACCTGTTCGATCTTGCCACGGTTGAAGATGGCGATGCGATCCGACAGGCGCAGCGCCTCTTCCTGATCGTGTGTGACGTAGAGGATGGTCACCCCGGTTTCCTGATGGATGCGGCGGATCTCGAACTGGATTTCCTCGCGCAGCTTCTTGTCCAGCGCAGAAAGCGGCTCGTCCATCAGAAGGACCGGAGGATCATAGACCAACGCCCGCGCAAGGGCCACGCGCTGCTGCTGGCCGCCCGACATCCTGGCCGGCATCCGGTCCTCGAACCCGTCCAGCCTCACCAGTGACAGCGCGCGCTTCACCTTTGCTGCCACCTCGGCCTGCCCCATCCGGCGCACGCGCAGCGGGAAGGCGACGTTCTCGCCCACGCTCAGATGCGGGAAAAGGGTATAGCGCTGGAACACCATGCCGATGTTGCGCTTGTGCGAAGGCGTGCGCAGGATCGACTGCCCGCGCAGGCGGATGTCGCCCGCCGTCGGGTCCTGAAAGCCTGCCAGAATATAAAGCGTGGTGGACTTGCCGGAGCCTGATGGGCCGAGGAAGGTCATGAACTCGCCTTCTGCGATGGAAAGCTCCACATGATCGGTCGCCACGACATCGCCATAGGTCTTGCGGATGCCGTTGATGTGCAGGAAGGGCGTGGTCATTCGGATTTGCCTTTGCGGATCAGGGCGGCGACGATCATCAGGATCACCGTCAGCGCGACAAGCAGGGTGGAGGCGGCGGCGATCACCGGGGTCAGATCCTGCCGCAGCGTCGTCCAGACCTTCACGGGAAGCGTCTGAAGCGCGGGGGAGGCCATGAAGATCGCCAGCACCACCTCATCCCAGGAGATGAGGAAGGAAAAGATCGCGGCCGAGAACAGGCCATGGCGGATGCCCGGCAGGGTGACGCGCAGCCGCGCCTCCCACGGGCTTGCCCCGCAGAGGATGGCCGCATCCTCGATCGAAGGGTCAAAGGTTTCCAGCGCGCCGGAGATGGTGATGATGGCAAAAGGCAGCGCCACGATCAGATGTGCGATAACAAAACCGGGCAAGGTGCCGTTCAGCCCCAACCGCAGGAAGGCCGCGTAAAGCGCCACGGCGACGATGACCACCGGCAGCACCATCGGCGTCAGGAAGAAGGCACGCAGCACCGCCCGGCCCCGGAAGGTGCCGCGCACCAGCGCCATCGAGGCCAGCAACCCCAGCACCACCGACAGCACCATGACGATGACCCCGATCTTGGCCGAGGTCAGCGCCGCCCCGATCCAGCGCGGATCGGCGAACAGCTCCTCATACCATTTGAGCGTCCAGCCCGGTGGCGGAAAGATCAGCCAGCGGGACGATCCGAAAGACAGCGCCACGATGAACAGGATCGGCAGCAGCAGAAACAGCGCCATCACTGCACAGATGGCCGACAGCGCCCATTTCCACGCGCCCAGCTTGTCGAAATCCAGAAGCATCAGCGCGCCTCCGCCTGATCGAAGAACCGCAGTTGCACGGCATAAAGGCCGAGCGTGACGACCAGCAGCACGAAGGCAGCCGCGCCGCCCATGCCCCAGTTCACAAGGCTTTGCACCTGTTGGGCGATCAACTCGGCCAGCATCATGTTGGCCGTCCCGCCCAGTAGCGAGGGCGTGACGAAATAGCCCAGCGACATCACGAAGACCATCAGCCCGCCAGAGGCCAGCCCCGGCCCTGCCAGCGGCAGCAGCACCCGGCGCAGGGCCTGCGCCCTGGTGGCACCGCACAGCGCGGCGGCTTGCAGGATGGCGGGGTCGATCTTCCTGATGACGCCCAGCAGCGGCAGGATCATGAAAGGAAGCATGATATAGACCATGCCGATGGTCACGCCGATCAGGTTGTTGGTCAGTTGCAGCGGCTGGTCGATCAGCCCGATGGCCTTCAGCATACGGTTGATCAGGCCCGTCTGTTGCAGCAGCACCATCCAGGCATAGGTGCGGGCCAGCAGATTGGTCCACATTGACAGCAGGATGACCGCAAAGATCACCGCCGACCAGCGGGCGGGCATGATGGCCAGTGCCCAGGCAACGGGGAAAGCGATCAGCACGGTGATGGCCGTCACCACCCCTGCCACGAAGAAGGTGTTGAAGAAGATCTTCGCATAGGTCGTGCTGCCCAGCAGGGTCGCATAGTTCTGCAGGCCCGGCGCAGGCTCGGTCACCGAACGCATCAGCAGGAATGCGACGGGGATGACGAAGAAAGCCAGCAGCAGCAGGATCGCGGGCATGGCGAAGCCCAACCCCGAACCGCGGCCGCCGGAAGTGGCGGAGAGCATTGCAGAACCTCCAGAAAGTCGGGACAGGGCCCGGATGCGCACGGCGGGCATCCGGGCGGGCGATCAGGCGTTACTGTGCCTGCCAGGCGTACCAGCGGTTGCCGATCTCGTCGCGGTGCTCGGCCCAATAGGCCATGTCGGCATTCACCTGCACCGCCGTTTGCGCATCGGGCAGCGTGGCACGAACCGCCGGGTCCATCAGATCGGCCGACCCGAGGTTAACGGGCGCATAGCCGGTCGCGGCGGCAAAGGCGGCCTGCCCCTCCGCACTGGTCGCTTGGGCGATGAACTTCATCGCGGCGTCCTTGTGGGCGGTGCCCTTCGGCACGACCAGCGCGTCGGCGGCGGTAATGTTCTGGTCCCAGCTGATGCCGACCCGCATACCGTCAGCTTGCAGCGCGGCCAGACGGCCGTTCCAGAAGAAACCGATCGGCGCCTCGCCGGAGGCGAGAAGCTGCTGCGACTGCGCGCCCCCTTCCCACCAGATGATATCGGACTTGATGGTATCCAGCTTGGCAAACGCCCGGTCCAGATCCAGCGGATAGAGCGCATCCGGGGCCACGCCATCGGCCAGCAGCGCCGCCTCGATCACACCGGGGGCCGACCATTTGTAGAAGGTCCGCTTGCCGGGAAATTTGGTGGTGTCGAACAGATCGGCCAGCGTGGCGGGCTGCGCATCGCTGAAATTTGCCGGGTTCCAGCCCAGAACGAAGGAATAATAGAACGAGCCCACCGCGTAATCCGACACGAAGCGCGGGTCGAGCTTCGCCTTGTCGATCACCGTGAAATCCAGCGGCTCCAACAGGCCCTGCTTCCCCGCTTGCAGCGCCCAGTCAAATTCCGCATCGACCACATCCCAGGTCACGGCACCCGCCTCGACCATGGCTTTGATCTTGCCATAGTCGGTTGGCCCGTCCTGCATCACACCAGTGCCGGTTTTCTCGGTGAAGGGCTGGGCCCAGTTGGCGGCCTGCGCATCCTGGGTTGTGCCGCCCCAGGAGGTGAAGACCATATCCTCGGCCATGGCGGCATGCGCCGTCAGGGCGCTGGCGACGGCCAGCGCGAACATCGTTTTCTTCATGGCATTCTTCCCTGTTGTGTTTTCAGTTTTCAGCGCATGACGAACGGGTCCGGGATCGGATCGTCCGAGGTGCGCAGCCACACGGTCTTCACCGTCGTGTAGTCCAGCGCCGCCGCCAGCCCGCCCTCGCGGCCATGGCCGGAAAGACCGTGGCCACCAAAAGGCGCGATGGGAGAAACGGCGCGATAGGTATTCACCCAGACGATCCCGGCGCGGATACCGCGGATCATCCGGTGCGCCCGCGTCAGACTGCGGGTGAACACGCCCGAGGCAAGGCCATAGGCGGTGTCATTGGCCAGTTGCAGCGCCTCGGCCTCGGTATCGAAGGTGACGACGGATAGGACCGGGCCAAACAGTTCTTGCCTGACCGAAGGCGCATCGGGCACGTCGGAACAATCAAGGATCGTCGGCGGATAGTAAAAACCCGCGCCTTGCGGCATCTGCCCGCCGGTCACGAGCTTTGCCCCCGCCGCCAGCGTTTCCGTCACCAGCCCGTGCAGCCGGTCGCGCTGCCGCGCGGTGCACAGCGGGCCGACCTCGGTTTCCATCGCATCGGGGGCGCCGATGGCCACCGCCTCGGCCTTGGCCTTCAGCCGGGCAAGGAAAGCATCCTTCACGCTGCGCTGCACCAGCAGGCGCGAACCGGCGACACAGCTTTGCCCGGTGGCCGCGAAGATGCCTGCCACCTGCGCATTGGCTGCGCTGTCCAGATCGGCGTCGTCAAACACGATGAAGGGTGACTTGCCGCCAAGTTCCAGTGAGGTTTTCGCAAGGTTTTCGGCAGACGCGCGCACGATATGCCGCGCGGTCTCCGGCCCGCCGGTGAAGGCGATATGGGCAACCTTCGGATGGGTGGTCAGCGCCACCCCCGCCTCGGGCCCGCCGGTCAGGATGTTCACGACCCCTGCCGGGAACCCCGCCTGATCGACCAGTCGGGCAAATTCCAACAGCGGCGCGGGGCCGTCCTCGCTGGCCTTCAGCACCACCGTGCAGCCCGCAGCCAGCGCCGGGCCCAGCTTCACCGCGCTGAGGAACAGCTGGCTGTTCCACGGCACGATGGCCGCCACCACGCCCACGGGTTCACGCCGCAGCCAGACCTCCATATCCGGTTTGTCGATGGGCAGATGCGCGCCCTCGATCTTGTCGGCCAACCCTGCGTAATAGCGATAGTACTCCGCGACATAGGCGATCTGCGCGCTGGTCTCGCGGATGATCTTGCCGGTATCACGGGTTTCCAGCGCTGCCAGACGCGGCGCCGCTTCCTGCACCAGATCGGCCAGACGATAAAGCAGCTTGCCCCGCGCGGTCGCCGTGGTCGCGGCCCAGGTGCCAAAGGCCCGGTCCGCCGCCACCACCGCCCGGCCCACATCTTCGGCCGAGGCGGCGGGCATCCGCGCCCAAGGCGTGCCGGTCGCGGGGTCGATGCTGTCGAACCCCTGCGCGGCATCCTCGAAACGCCCGTCGATATAGTGCTGGAAACGGTCCATGGTCTGTCCTCAGGCGAAGGCGGGCATCACGTCACGGATAAAGCGTTCGAGCGAAGCCTTCTTCCGCGCGAAGCTCATGCCGCTGTCGATCCAGAAGCTGAACTCATCATAGCCCATCGCCTCATAGGATTTGATGCGTTCGATAACCTCGGGCGCCTCGCCAATGATCTGGTTCTTGCGCATCGCCTCGGCTGAATAGAACGGATGGGCGGCGACATCCTCAGGGGTCAGCGTTTCGATCAGACCCATCGAGATGGGACGTTCATTTTTGAACCAGGCGCCGAAGTAGTTGTAGAACATGTTCAGCTCCTCCGCGCCCTGCTGCGCATCGGCCTCGCTATCCGCGACATAGGTGTGGCGCAGGACCATGATCCTGGGCCGGGCGATCTCAGGGAATTTGGCGCAGGCCGCGTTGAAACGCTCCATCAGGCTTTGCACTTCCTCATCGCCCAGATGCAGCGGCGTCACCTGCACGTTGCAGCCCTGCGAGACGGCAAATTCATGGCTGTTCGGATCACGCGCCGCCACCCAGATCGGCGGGTGCGGCTGCTGCATCGGCAAGGGCGCGGAGGTGGTTTTCGGGAACTGCCAATATTCGCCGTCATGGGCATAATCGCCCTGCCACAGCGCCTTGATGGCCGGCACCAGCTCGCGCATCCGGCCGCCCGCGCCCCAGGCATCCATCCCCGGCATCAGCCGTTCGTATTCGAAGTTGTAGGCGCCGCGTGCGATACCCAGTTCCAGCCGCCCGCCGGTGATGATGTCGGCCATCGCCGCCTCGCCCGCCAGCCGGATCGGATGCCAGAACGGCGCGATCACTGTGCCGGTGCCCAGACGCACGTTCTTCGTCTGATGCGCCAGATCGACGAGGTTCAACAGCGGATTGGGCGCGATGGTGAAGTTCATGCCGTGATGTTCACCCGTCCAGATGGCATGCATCCCGCCTTCGTCGGCAATCCGGCACAGTGCGATCATCTCGTCGTAAAGCTGCTTCTGGTCCTCTTCGGCCGAGACGCGCTCCATATGGATGAAAAGTGAGAATTTCATGGGTTACCTTTCCCCGGTCCTTTGCACGCGTCCCTGTTCGTGGGTCCCGAAATAGATGCCGTAATTGCCGATCCGCGCCTCGTCGGCCAACCGCTCCAGCATGACGCGCATCGCCGGGTCCGTCACGTCGGCCACGCCTTCGGCTGTCAGGTCAACGAAAGCGCCGCGTGCGGGGCGGCCTGTCTCGGCGGCGCAGCGGAAGGCGATATGCTGCCGTCCCTGCGCGACATCTTCGTAAACGGCGTAGATCGAGCCCGGCGCTGCGGTCAGCCCGGTCGCGGCGATCAACTGCGCAAGCGCGGTCTGGACACCTTCGCGGCCCACCCGCGCGGTGGGCAGAGTCAGCCCGCCCTGCCCGTCATCCATCAACAGGATCTGGCCACCCGCCTCCAGAATAGCCGAGATCACGACATCGGGCCCGGTCGGCAGTTGCGCCGCCGTCTGGGCCGGGGTGACATAGGCGCCGCGGTAATAGCCCAGCCCCGGCGCAGGCGTGGCCTCGAACCCGCCGATGCGGCCAATAAGAATGGTGTGATCCCCCGCCGCAACGGCCTGTTCCAGCGTGCAGTCGAACCATGCCGAAACCCCCGCGATCAGCGGTGAGCCGACCGGCCCCTTGCGCCAGTAGACGGTGGCAAAGCGATCCTCCACCGGCCGCGCGAAAGTGGCGGAAACATCCTTCTGCCCCTCGGCCAGAATGTTCACGGCAAAGCCCGGCGCGCTTTCAAAAGCGGCGCGGTTGATCGAACTGTTGGCAATGGACACCAGCAGCAGCGGCGGATCGAGTGAGACGGAGGAGAAGGAATTGGCGGTAAAGCCCAAGGGCTTGCCATCCGGCCCGAGGGCGGTGACCACGGTCACCCCGGTCATGAAACAGCCAAAGGCATCGCGCAGCGCGCGGGGGTCCAGCGGGGTTCCGGTCATGCCTGCGCCTCCATCGTTGCAAGCCAGCGTTTCATCTCGGCCGTCACCGCCTCGGGCGCGGTGAGGTTGACCATATGGCGGTGCCCGGCAATCACGACCGCCCGGCCCTGCGGCGCCATGGCGGCCATCGCCTCGGTCATCGCCGGGGTCGAGTTGGCATCTCCGTCACCCGTCAGCACCAGCAGCGGACAACAGATGGCCGACAGGCGGTCGGCATAGACATCATCACCTTCCGCGAAGGCGCGATAGGCGGCGGCATAGCCCGCCGCATCGACCCTGCGCAGCAAGCCCGCAACCTGATCGCGCGCCGCCTCGTCCCCCGGCCCGAACCAGCGCGCCAAAGGCACCTCGATCCCGTTGGCCCCGGTCGCGATTTCCGTCGCCCGCGCCTCGACCGCCGCGCGCGCCTCGGGACTGCGACGATGCACGCCGTTCAGAAGTGCAACCCCGCGCACGAGATCCGGGCGTTCAACCGCGAGGCCCCCGGCGATCAGCGCACCCATCGAATGCCCCGCCAGCGCGACCGGCCCAAGGGCCAGCGACTCCACTACCTGCGCCACCCAGGAGACATAGTCGGGCAGGCGCGCGCCTTCGGGCAGCGGGTCGCTGCCGCCATGGCCCGGCATGTCCACCGCGATCACATGCGCGGTGTCGGCCAGCGCCCCGATCTGCGGCCCCCAGGCCTCGGCCCGAAGGCCGACGCCGTGGATCAGCAGCAGCGCCGCGCCGGATCCGGCCTCCAGCAACCGGACCGCGCTGCCGTCAGACAGCCGCAGGGTTCGAGACATCATGCCCCAGATCCTTCAGATCCTGATAACGGTCGCCAATACGGTGATGCGGGCGCCCGCCGGTCGAGGCCCCCAGCGCCACGACGATTTCATCTGCCGCAGGCGCATCGGGAATGGCAAAATGAATGGTCTGGTAGTGCGAGCGGCGACCCTCGTCATTCTTGTCCATCAGCGGGATCATCACCGGGCAGTTGGCCGCCCCCCGCACATTGGTGAAAGCCAGATAGGTCCTGGCGGCGAGTGCCTGACGGTAATGATTGCCGAAGCGCAGCGTGTGGATCAGCGCATTGGCGTGTTCCAGCTCGCCGTCGAGCCCCACGACTGCCGCCTTGCCATAGCCCTCGACATTATCGGCGCCGCCCGCTGCATCCAGGATCATCCCGGTAAGCAGCGCGCCCAGTTCCGGCGCGACGGCATGGATTTCCGGCTTCAGATCCTCGACGAAACCACGCCCGGCCCAGGGGTTCTTCAGCACCGCCGCCGCCGCAATCAGTTTCAGCGGACGCGGTGCGGCGCGGCCGCCTTCGACCAGCGTGGTTTCGATGGTGATGAGCGTCTTGCGAATCTGCGCCGACATGCCCTGAGTCCCTCCGGTTCGTTGTGATGGTATGTTGGTATACCATAATACGATATGTCAAGAACAACTTGCGCGAAGACCGGGGCGCGTCTAATCTGCGGCCATGGATCAGACACCCGAACACGACCTGCGCATCGCCCATTCACCTACCACCCTGCGGGAGCTGGCGGTTGAACGGCTCCGCCATGCCATCATCACCGGCCGCTTCACCGGCGGTGACCGACTGGTCGAACGCACGCTCTGCGATCAGCTGGGTGTGTCACGGTCCGTGGTGCGCGAGGCGATCCGCTATCTGGAGGCCGAGGGGCTGGTGGAAACGCTGGGCCGCAGCGGCCCGGTCGTGGCAACGCTGGACTGGACGCGCGCACGCCAGATCTATGATATCCGCCGCTTGCTGGAAGCCGATGCCGCTGCTGCCTGTGCAGACATCGCAGATGCGGCGGTGAAGGACAGGCTGCGCGCCGCGCTGGCAGAGCTTGAGGCCGCCTTCACCGATGCGGCCCCGCAGAAACTTTACGCTGCTACAACAGCGTTTTACGAAGTGATTTTCACCTCCGCGGGGCATGACATCGCATGGGAGATCGTGCAGCGCCTGAACAGCCGTATCTCGCGGCTGCGGGCGCTGACACTGGCCACAACCGACCGTCGGATTTCCGGCCCCGCGCATATGGCGCGAATCTGTGCCGCCATCTGCGCCAATGACCCCGAAGCTGCTGCCGACGCGGTACGCGCCCATCTGCGGGATGCGGCCGAAATCGCCCGGCAATTGCTGGAGGATCAGGGATGAGCGCCTATTGGATTGCCCATGTGACGGTCACGGACCCGGATGCCTATGCCGGATATCAGGCATTGGCCCCGGCAGCCTTCACCGCCCACGGCGCACGGTTTCTGGCGCGGGGTGGTCCCTCCGAGGTGCTCGAAGGTCCGGTGCTGGACCGGCATGTAGTGATCGAATTTCCGACCCTGGCGGATGCGCGCGCCTGCTACGACTCGGCGGAATACCGGGCCGCCCGCGCCCGGCGTGAAGGGGCGGCAACGGTGCATGTGGTCATTGTTGAAGGCCTGCCCGGCTGAACGGTCTGAACGACAATGAAAAGCCGGGCGCGATGCACGCGCCCGGCCTGATGTTTCCGTTGCCCTGTCAGGCGCTCAGATCGAAACGGTCGGCGTTCATCACCTTGGTCCAGGCGGCCACGAAGTCCCTCACGAACTTCCCGGCGTTGTCGTCCTGAGCATAGACCTCGGCATAGGAGCGCAGGATCGAATTGGAACCGAACACCAGATCCGCCCGCGTCGCCGTCCATTTCACCGCGCCGGTTTTGCGGTCGCGGATTTCATAGACACCCGAACCGACGGGATGCCAGCTATAGGCCATGTCGGTTAGGTTGACGAAGAAGTCCGGGGTCAACGCGCCAACGCGATCCGTGAACACACCATGCGCCGTGCCGCCGTGGTTGGTGCCCATGGCCCGCATACCGCCGACCAGCACGGTCATTTCCGGCGCGGTCAGGCCCAGAAGCTGCGCCCGGTCCAGCAGCATCTCCTCGGGGCTGACAATGTAATCCTTCTTCTGCCAGTTGCGGAAGCCATCAGCCAACGGCTCCATCACGTCGAAGGACTCGGCATCGGTCATCGCATCGGTCGCGTCGCCACGGCCCGGTGCGAAGGGCACCTCGACGGCATGGCCCGCAGCCCGGGCCGCCTGTTCCACCCCGACATTGCCCGCCAGCACGATCACATCCGCGACCGAAGCGCCCGCTGCGGCGGCAATCGGCTCCAGGACAGACAGTACACGCGCCAGACGCGCCGGCTCGTTCCCGGCCCAGTCCTTCTGCGGGGCCAGACGGATGCGGGCGCCATTAGCCCCGCCCCGCATGTCAGAGCCGCGATAGGTGCGGGCGCTGTCCCATGCGGTCGCGACCATATCGGCCAGCGACAGGCCGGAGGCGGCAATCTTCGCCTTCACCGCCGCCACATCCCAGCCGGTCGACCCCGCCGGAACCGGATCTTGCCAGATCAGGTCTTCGGCCGGGACGTCAGGCCCGATGTAGCGCACCTTCGGCCCCATGTCGCGGTGGGTCAGTTTGAACCATGCACGGGCGAAGGTCTCTGTGAAATACTCCGGGTCCGCCATGAACTTCTGGCAGATCGCGTTGTAGGCCGGGTCCATGCGCATGGCCATGTCGGCGTCGGTCATCATCGGATTATGGCGCTTCGACGGGTCTGTGGCGTCCAGCGGCTTGTCTTCCTCGCGGATGCTGACCGGCTCCCACTGCCAGGCACCGGCGGGAGATTTGCGCAACTCCCACTCATGGCCGAACAGCATCTCGAAAAAGCCCATGTCGAACTTCGTCGGGTGCGTGGTCCAGGCGCCTTCGATGCCCGAAGTCATGGCACGGTTGGCCTGGCCGTTCTGGTCGGGGTTAGCCCAGCCGAAGCCCTGCGCCTCGATCCCAGCCGCTTCCGGCTCCGGGCCGAGCCGCGCGGCATTGCCCATGCCATGCGCCTTGCCGACGGTGTGACCACCCGCGGTCAGCGCCACGGTTTCTTCGTCATTCATCGCCATGCGGGCGAAGGTCTCGCGCACCTGAGCGGCGGTCTTCAGCGGATCGGGCTTGCCGTTCACGCCTTCCGGGTTGACGTAGATGAGGCCCATCTGCACGGCGGCAAGCGGGTTTTCCATGGTGTCCGGCTTTTCGACATCGCCATAGCGATTGTCCGAAGGCGCCAGCCATTCCTTTTCCGCGCCCCAGTAAACGTCTTTCTCGGGGTGCCAGATGTCGGCGCGGCCAAAACCGAAACCGAAGGATTTCAGGCCCATGTTTTCATAGGCCACCGTCCCGGCGAGGATCATCAGATCGGCCCAGGAAATCTTGTTGCCGTATTTCTTCTTCAGCGGCCACAGCAGGCGGCGGGCCTTGTCGAGGCTGGCGTTGTCCGGCCACGAGTTCAGCGGCGCGAAACGCTGGTTGCCGGTGCCGCCACCGCCACGGCCATCGGCCAAGCGATACGATCCGGCCGAGTGCCAGGCCATGCGGATGAACAGACCGCCGTAGTGACCCCAGTCCGCCGGCCACCAGTCCTGGCTGTCGGTCAGCAGCGCATGCATATCCTTTTTCAGCGCATCGAAATCCAGCGTCTTGACGGCTTCGCGATAGCTGAACTCTGCCCCCATCGGGTCGGACTTGCTGTCATGCTGATGCAGAATGTCGAGGTTCAGTGCATTGGGCCACCAGCTGACGACCGATGCGCCGGTCTCGGTGTTCCCGCCATGCATCACCGGGCATTTCCCGGCGGGGTTCATGTCGTTTCCGTCCATCTTGCTCTCCCACTTCTGGCTTCCTGCCCGCTGCATCAGGGTCGGTCCGAATCCCGTTCCCCAAGGCTGGCCGGCGCTTGATGGCAAGGTTGTGGCACGGTTCTTCCATAATTAGAATTTGCATTTTCTAATGATGGCGATATGCAGGACTTATGATCGGTCTGTCGATGCGCCATCTGCGATATTTCGATGCGCTGGCCCAATATGGCCATTTCGGTCGCGCGGCCGAGGCCTGCGCGATCTCGCAGCCTGCACTGTCGCTTCAGATCAAGGAACTGGAGGAAATCCTTGGCACGCCTCTGGTCGAACGCGGGGCGCGACGCATCCGGCTGACGGCCTTGGGCGAGGCCTTTGCGCTGCGGGTGCGGGATATCCTGCGGGCCGTGGATGAACTGGGTGCACTGGCCCGTGCCTCGCAGGGTCCGCTGGTGGGGCAGTTGCGGATCGGCGTTATTCCCACCGTCGCGCCGTATCTCCTGCCCCGCGTGATCAAGGAACTGGCCGCTGCCTTCCCCGGCATTGACCTGCGCCCGCGCGAGGCGGTGACTCAGCGCCTGATCGAGGATCTGGCCGAAGGACGGATGGATACCGCCATCGTCGCCCTGCCGATTTCCGAACCCTTCCTGCATGAAGAGGCCCTCTTTGACGAGGAATTCGTGCTGGTGCGGCCACAGGAGGATGCCGCAAAGCCGGTTCCGAAACCCGAAAAGCTGCGCGAGATGCGGCTTCTGCTGCTGGAAGAGGGCCATTGCTTCCGCGATCAGGCGCTGTCGTTCTGCGAAATGACAGCGGCCACCCCTCGCGATCTGATGGAGGGCAGCTCGCTTTCAACACTGGTGCAGATGGTCGGCGCCGGGATCGGGGTCACGCTGATCCCGGAAATGGCAGCGCCGATCGAAACCCGGTCGGCAGCGGTATCGCTGGCCCGTCTGACAGAGCCGCGCCCGCGCCGGACCATTGGCATGGTCTGGCGCAAGACCAACCCGCTGGCCCCGCAGCTGACTCGCATCGCCACGATCCTGCGCACCGTCGAATCCGGGGAAAACCCTCCAAATAGGGGCGCCAAAACGTCCGGAAAAGGAATTTAGCGACCTGATACGTCGCTTTTGTGCCCCCGCCGGTGGACTCCCGCAGGCACTTTCCTTAGGGTGACGTCTCGAAACCGTGAGGGAAGAGTATGCTGGATAAAACCTGGGTTCCTGTGGATCTGCGCCGCCCGGCCCGCACCGGCAAGACGCGATCCATCGCAACCGGGTCCGCCTCCAGCCTTGCCGTCACGCAGTTTCCGGGGCTCCTGCCGGGTCAGCCCGGTGTCGCCCCAACGGCATTGAGGCGCCGTATCTGACGTCCCGTTCAGGGTTTCGGCCCTTCTGCCACGCGGATGGGTGCATTCGCATTCCGCCACATGATGTATCAGAACAGGAGACAGGCCATGGCCGAGTCCGGCGACACGCAGGGCATACCCGCGCCCGAAGGCGCGACACAGATCATTGATACCGAATATGAAATCGGACAACACAATATCGAGGGCAACCTCGGCCCCCTGGGGTTTGACATCCACAACCCGGTCTTTCTGGTTTCGGCCCTGTCGGTCGTGGCCTTTGTGTTTTACGCCCTTGCACTGCCCGAACAGGCGGGCGCGGCTTTCGGCTGGCTCCGCCCCTGGCTGACCTCCACCTTTGACTGGTTCTTCATGATCGCCGCGAACATCTTCGTGGTGTTCTGCCTTGTGCTGATCGTCAGCCCCTGGGGCAATGTGCGGCTGGGCGGGCGCGATGCGACGCCGGATTACAGCTACACCGGCTGGTTCGCGATGCTGTTCGCTGCCGGGATGGGCATCGGGCTGATGTTCTTCGGCGTGCTGGAGCCGGTCTATCACATGGCGATTTCCGCCCCGTTGGGCACACCCTCGCCCTTTGACGAGGCAGGCAACCTGATTCCGGAAAATGTGGACCGGGCGAAGGCGATGGGCCTTGCCGCGACGATCTATCACTGGGGTCTGCACCCCTGGGCGATCTATGCCGTTGTCGCGCTGGCGCTGGCGCTGTTTTCCTTCAACAAGGGTCTGCCACTGACCATCCGCTCCGCCTTTTACCCGATCTTCGGCGAAAGGATCTGGGGCTGGACCGGGCATATCATCGACATTCTGGCCGTCTTCGCCACGCTGTTCGGCCTTGCCACCAGCCTCGGCTTCGGCGCGCAACAGGCGAATGCCGGTCTGAACCATGTCTTCGGCATTCCGGTCGACACCACGGTGCAGGTCATCCTGATCACGCTGATCACCGGCGTCGCCCTGTTTTCGGTGCTGCGCGGGCTGGATGGCGGGGTGAAGCTGCTGTCAGAGATCAACATGGGCATCGCGGCGTTGCTGCTGCTGTTCGTACTGCTCGCCGGGCCGACACTGGCCATTCTGGGCGATTTCGGGCAGGGGCTTCTGGCCTATGCGCAGGATCTCGTGCCGCTGTCGAACCCCTTCGGCCGTTCGGATGACGACTACCGCGAGGGCTGGACGGCGTTCTACTGGGCATGGTGGATCAGCTGGTCGCCGTTTGTCGGCATGTTCATCGCGCGGGTTTCGCGCGGCCGGACGGTGCGCGAGTTCATCACCTGTGTCCTCATCATTCCCTCGCTGGTCTGCGTGCTGTGGATGGCCGTCTTCGGCGGCGTGGCGATTGATCAGGTTCTGACGGACCCCGCCACTTCGGCGGTGAAGGCTCAGGTCATCGACAATTACGACCCGCCGCTGTCCCTGTTCGCAATGCTGGAGGGATTGCCGCTCAGTTCCATCACCTCGGTCATCGCCATTGTGCTGGTCATCGTGTTCTTCGTCACCTCGTCGGATTCCGGCTCGCTGGTGATCGACACGATCACGGCGGGCGGCAAGGTCGATGCGCCCATGCCGCAGCGCGTGTTCTGGGCAACGTTCGAGGGCGCGGTGGCCATCGTGCTGCTGGTCGGTGGTGGCCTCGGCGCCCTGCAGGCCATGGTGATCTCGACCGGGCTGCCCTTTGCGCTGGTCCTGCTGCTGATGTGCTGGGCCGTGCTGAAGGGGCTGATGTCCGAGCCACGTTGAACCCATGCCGGGCCGCGGCCTCAGCCGCGGTCCAGCACCTCCACCGACAGGATGGTCGGCAGGTGGCGGGCGATTTCCTCCCAGCTTTCTCCTTCGTCGATGCTGGCGAAGACCGAGCCGGAATTGGTGCCGAAATAGACCCCGGCGGGGTCGCGCGCATCGCCCGCCATTGCCTGTCGCAGCACCGTGAAGAAACAACCCTGTTGCGGCAGGCCCGCGCGCTGCGCCCGCCAGCTTGCCCCGGCATCATCCGACTGCCACACCGCCGCCGCCGCGCCGGGCGGGAAACGGCCATCACGATCCCCGTTCAGTGGCAGCGTCCACAGCCGGTTCGGATCGCGCGGATGCACCCGGATCGGAAAGCCAAAGGTTGAAGGCAGACCGGCGGTGATATCATCCCAGCTTCGCCCGCCGTCAGGGGATCGCCAGACTCCATGGTGGTTCTGCTGATACAGCACATCCCCCGTCCCCGGTGCGCGCATCATGTTGTGAACGCAATGGCCGATCTCGCCACCCTGCGGCCCTGCGGGATGGTCATGCCCGGCACAGCCACCCAGATTGGACAAGCGATTCCGGCGCTCCCATGTCGTGCCGCCATCTTCCGAGGCAAAGACCCCGGCGGCAGAAATCCCGATCCAGAGCTTTTCGGGGGCTTCCGGGTCCGACAGGATGGTATGCAGCACCAGCCCCGCCGCACCGGGGCTCCAGCTTCCGGCAGAGGGGTGATTGTCCAGCCCCTCGACCAGCGCGAAGCTTTGGCCGCCATCGGTGCTGGCCAGAAGATGTGCCGGTTTGGTACCCGCGTAAAGCGTGCCCCCGACCAGCCCCAGCGACCAGATCTGAGTCATGGTTTCGCCGAAAGGCAGCGGCTCGGGGCTCCATCCGATCATCGCGGCGAAATCGGCGTCGCTTTCGGCCCAGCGGTCAAGCTGGCCCCGGCTGAGCCGCGTGACCGTCCAGCTTTGCCCGCCATCATCAGAGCGCCAGACCCCGGCGCCATGCCAGTCCCCGCCCCCGCCTGCCCAGATCGTGCCGGTTTCGGGGTCGCCGATGATATGGTTGATCGGCCATCCGTCGCAGAACGGGCCGGAAACCTTCCAGCCGCCCCGCCCCTCCAGTGCTGTCAGCAGAAAGGCCCCCTTGGTGGTGCCGATCAGAATGCGGAACAATCCTGTGTCCATCTCGCGCCTCCCTGTCCCGGCGGGATGGTAGCACGCGTCCCCGCAGGGCCGAAGCGGCTTCTGTCAGCGAGTGAAACGCAGGCGCAGGTTGAAGCTGTGGCTGTCCTCGGTCAGGCCCTTTGGGGCGGCAGGCATCCGGCCCGCCGCACGCGCGGCCCGCAGCGCCGCCTCGTCCAGCGCGGGCTTGCCCGAGGAGGCGACGAGGCGGATGCCCAACACCTGCCCCGAGCGGGCGACCGTCACCTGAATCGTGACCCTGCCGACGCCCGGATACTGGCGCAGGCGGCGCTCGATCCGCGCCTGGATCGCCGCCCCCCATTGCTTCGCCAGATTGGCGGTCTGCGCCTGCGAGGGTTTGCTTGCCGCCGCCGTATCGCCACCGCCGCTGCCTGCGGCACGGCTGGCCTTCTGACCGGGCGCGGCCTTGGGAGCGCCTGCTGCCTTCGGTGCTCCGGCAGGTTTGGCCTCTGTCGTCCTGGCGGGCTTGGGCGGTTCCGCCGCCTGTTTCTGCTCCGGTCGTTTCGGCGCAGGCTTCCGGGCCGCCTCGGGCAGCACCTCGGGCGGCGGCGGGGCGGCGGGGCTGGCATCAAGGTTCGGGGCAGCCTCCGCCACCTCTGGCACCGCCAGCGCGGATGGTGCCAGCGGCACAGGTGGTGCCGCCTCTGGCGCGGGCAGATCCGGCGCTTCGGAAAGTAACGGGGCCTCGGGCGCATCCGGGAGCGACGGTTCCGCAACGGGCACGGGCGGGCGATCCCATTCCGCCACCAGCCCGGCAATCGCGGGATCAGCGGCTTGCAGCGTCAGCAGATCCAGCCCGCCTGCCCCGGACGACGCCGCCCCCGCAGCCCCGGGCCGCAGCGCAAAAGCCGCCAGATGAAGGCCCACCGCCAGACACAGCGCCAGCACGGCTTGCAGGCGCCCGCTCACTCTGCGCCTCCGGGCCGCGCCACCAGCTCGATTGCCGCAAAGCCCAGCGAAGACAGCCGGGGCAGCAAGGCCGCAAGATCGGCGGCAGGCAATGCCGCATCGGCGCGCAGGGTCAGCCGGGTCGGAACCGCGGCACAATCCACCCCGGCGCAATGTTCCACCCGGGCAGAAGCGAGGGCCTCAAGCGCCTGGTCGCCTTCGGCATCGCGATAACCGATCTTGCCGTCTGCTGACAGGAACAGCGTGAACTCCCCCAGCGCCTCTGCCCCGGATCGGGCCTCAGGTGGTTCGACCGCGAAAGGTTCGGGCGCAGTCAGCCGGGCAGCAATCAGGAAGAAGATCAGCAGCAGGAAGACCACGTTGATCATCGGCAGCAGGTTTTCATCGCCACGACAGCGGGGCGGGTCCGAGAAATCCATCTCAGGGCACCAGAACCAGACGGCTGAAGCCCGCCGCCGACAGCCTGTCCATCACCGCGACCAGCGCCTGAAGATCAGCACCGTCGCGGGCACGCAGCACGATCACATCCGATCCGCTTTCGGTCAGCCGTTCCAGCCCGGCCACCAGCGCATCGGGCGTCACGGTGACACCGTTCAGCCGCAGGCCAGCCGGTGCAAGCTCCACCAGGCGCGGGGGGCCGCTGTAACTGCCCCCCGTTCCTGCGGTGGCGACGGGCAGGGCCCGGTCGGTGCCAAAACGCGAGGCGAGCATGAAGAACACCAGCAGCAGGAACACCACGTCGATCATCGGCGTCAGATTGGGCCTCCGGCGCGGCCGGTCAGGGCCGAAGCGGATCATTCCGCCGCCTGTCGCAATTTCGGCGCGGCGGGCGGTGCGCCATGCAGGATCTGCGTCGCCGCATCCTCCATGTCGTGCCGCAGCGCATCGACCACACTGTCGAACCAGGTCAGCGCCACCTGCGCCGGAATGGCCACCGCCATGCCGGCGGCGGTGGTCAGCAGCGCCTCCCAGATGCCGCCTGCCAGCGTGGCCGGATCAGCGCGGCTGCCCGCCTCCTGCAATGCCTGAAACGCCGCGATCATGCCGGTCACGGTGCCCAGCAGCCCCAGAAGCGGCCCGATGGTCGAGGCAAGCTCCAGCCCCCGCAAACCCGCCCGCGCCTGCGCCAGCAGCTTGCGCGCCACCCGCGCGGTTTCCGCCTCGGCTGCCTCACGATCGAGGGCGGGGTTCTGCGCCGCCCGCATTGCGGCCAGTGCGAGCTGCGCACGAAGCGAGCTGCGCCCGGCCAGCAGCTGCATCGCCGCATCCCGCTGCCCTGTGTGCCAAAGCTCCAGCGCCTCGGCCGTGCGCCGCCCGCCGGACCAGGCCCCGAAGGACAGAAGCCGCATCACCTTCCACAGGATCAGGGCCAGCGCCAGAACCGACAGCACGGCGATGGCCCACATGGCAGGGCCGCCCATGGCGATGAAGGACATCAGCGCAGGGGCCGTGGCGGTGATGGGTTCCTGACCGGACATCGGCGTTTCCTCAAACGTGCGGCACGGCGTCAGCCTGAGCCATGGTTAGCAAAAATCCCCGCCCGGAGAAAGCCTCGCCCCCGTGCGGCGCCGTGTTCACGGCGGATAGCCGTCGGCCACCCTGCCGTTTTCCAGCATCCAGTCCTCAGCCCCCACGGCAACGGCCTGCCGCACCGCGCGGCCAAGTGCCTCGCCCAGGGCGGTATGCAGCCCGGCGAAACGCATCTCTCCCGGCCGGGCGGCCAGCGCGATGCAATCCGTGCCGGTGCCGGTGGCTCGGGCACCATTCCCGAGGCGCAACCCGCTGTCCATCACCGCCGCCGTGCGCGCCTCGGCCACGATGGTCAGCGCCTCAAGCTGCGCAGTTTCGGTCAGCCCGGCCCCGACCACCACAGCGAGGTTGATGGTGCCCACCGGCGCGGGGGCCGTCGCGCGGCGGGCGCCCGCCGTTTCGGCATTGCCAAGCCCGACCGTGGCAATACAGGTGACGGCGATCCCCTCCACCTCTGCCTGCGCGGTGAAATGTCGCCCGATATCGCGCGAGGTCAGCATGCCGACATCCCCCGACGCGCCCTGCCCCGCCATTTCAGCCGCGAACCAGCGGTCCACGTCCAGATCCGGCGTCAAATCAGCATTACGCACCTCGCGCCACAGGATGCGGCGCGCAGTGGCAAAGCCCGGCCGCCACGGCGCGAAGCTGAGCACGCGCATCTCCTGCCCCAGATCGGCGATCAGCCAGGGACGGGCAAGGGTGAGCACAGTCATTCCGACACCGTAGCGAGCGGCTGGAAACTGGGGCCTTCGGGCGTATCGGCACGATGGGCGATGATGTCGAACACCCCGGCCAGAAGCTCAGGCGTCAGCACCGCCTCGGGCGTGCCATCGGCCACCAGCGCGCCCTGATGCAGCACCAGAAGCCGGGTGCAGTGTCGCGCCGCCAGCCCGAGATCGTGCAGCGAGACCACAACACCGCGCCCCTCGTCCGCCAGCGCGCGCAGCACCCGCATGCTGCGGATCTGCTGGGCAGGGTCGAGGCCCGCGACGGGCTCATCCGCCATCAGGAGCGGAGTATCCTGGGCCAGCGCGCGTGCCAGCAGAACCCGCGCCTGCTCCCCGCCAGAAAGGGCCGTTGCCACGCGGTTGCGGAATGGCTCCAGCCCCATGCGGGCGATGGCAGCCGCGACCGAGGGGTGATCTTCGGCCCGGCCACGCGCCATCGCGCCGAGCGAGACCAGATGCGCCACGCTGACCGGCCAGGCGATTTCACGCGCCTGCGGCAGCCAGGCGACCTGCGCCGCGCGCTCTGCCGGGCGCAGCCGGGCGAGCGAGCTCTGGCCACTGGCCTGCACCAGCCCCAGCGCCGCGCGCATCAGCGTGGATTTCCCGGCGCCATTCGGTCCCAGCAACCCCACGCATTCGCCGGGCGCGATGGTCAGGGAAATCTCGCGCAGAACGGGCGTGCTGCTGCGGGACAGGCTCAGACGGTCGAGCGTCAACAGGCTCATGTCTGCCCCCGCATGCGCCAGATCAGATGCAGGAACACCGGCGCGCCCACCAGCGCCATCAGAACGCCGAGTTTGAGATCACGCCCCGGCAGGATGACGCGCACGCCGATATCGGCCGCCAGCACCAGCGCCGCCCCCCCCAGCGCGGCCGCAGGCAACAGCCGCGACGGGCGCCCCCCGACCGCGCCACGCAAGAGATGCGGCACCACCAGCCCGACGAAGCCCACCGCGCCTGCCACCGCCGTGGCGGCGCCGACCGAGGCCGCGACGCCCGTCACCACCAGCAACCGCAGGCGGCGGAGATCGGTGCCCATGGCGGCGGCGGCATCCTCGCCCAGCGTCAGCGCCTCCAGCCCCCGGCCTGTCCGCGCCAGTGCAAGCCAGCCCGCCGCCATGATCGGAAGGGCGATCCAGACATGGGCAAAGCTGCGGTCAGCCAGTGATCCCATCATCCAGAACACGATTTCATTGGCCGCAAACGGGTTGGGCGACAGGTTCAGCACCAGAGAGGTCATTGCGGCGGCCAGCGCCGACAGCGCCACCCCCGCCAGGATCAGCGCCAGCGCGCCACCGCTGCGGCCCGCCAGCAGCAGGATCAGCAACACTCCCGCCAGCGCCCCCGCCAGCGCCGAAAATGGCAGTGCCAGGGTGAAGGCGGCCGCAAAGCCAGTCTGCAATGCCAGCACCGCGCCGAGGGCCGCCGAGGCCGAAACGCCGATCAGACCGGGTTCGGCCAGCGGATTGCGCAAGAGCCCCTGCATTGCCGCCCCCGAAAGGCCAAGGCTCACCCCCACCATCACCGCGAGCAGCGCACGCGGCAGCCGGATTTCCCGCATCACCAGCGTCAACGGCCCGCCATCGCCAAAGACCAGCGCGCGCAGGGATTCCCCTGGACCCGCCGCCGCAACGCCCGTCACCAGCGAGACGAGGAACAGCAGCGCAACCAGCACAGCCAGCAGGGTCAGCAGCCGCGCAAAGCTCATGGCGCGCCCCACTTGCGGGTCGCGGCAAGCCGTTCGGTCGCATCCAGCAGCGCGGGCAGGCCACAGACCCAGTCATTCTCCTCCAGCACCGTCTGCCCGCCGGTCAGCGCGGCAAGCGCGGGGTGGTGCAGCACCTCTTCGGCGCGCGAGGCGCCGGGATAGGGATCGCCCGCAATCACCAGATCGGGGTCGGCCATGATCAGCGCCTCCAGCGGCAGGAAGCCGCCCATGGGCATGCCCAGATCCTCGGCCAGATGGTGATAGCCCGCGCGTTCGATGATCTCGCCCGCAAGGCTCCGGCTGCCCGAGGCATAGCCGTTGGCCGCGAAGGTCGCGGCGGTTGGGCGCTGCGACGGGGCCGGTGGCAGCCGCTCGAGACGGGCATCGAACGCCTCCAGCATGGCCTGCGCCGCCGCCTCACGGCCCAGAGCGCGGCCCATCTCGATCATGCCCTGCCGCACCTCCGCGATGGAACTCGCAGGCGGGAAGGTGACCACGCGGATACCCAGCCTTTCCAGCATCGATACCGTGGCACGCGCCGTATAGGCTCCGGCCAGAACCAGATCGGGCTTCATCAGGTAAACCTCCTCGGCCTGACCCTGATTGGCCGGATAGGCCATGGCCGCCTCGACCATGGTGGAGGAGCGCGGGTCCTGCGCCAGATCGGAGACGGAAATCAACTGCCCCGGCGCGGCCAGGAGGATAGCAAGCTGATCGGTACAGAGATTGATCGAGACGACGCGCCGGGGGGCGTCCGGCGCGGCGAACCCCGGCCCGGTGCTTACCGGACCGGCCAGCAGCAAAAGCAGCGCAAGCTGCCTTACCATTTCGCCTCCAGCCCCAGCCATGCGGTGCGACCTGGCGTTGCATAACCCCAGGTTTCCACATTCTTGCGGTCAAAGAGGTTGGTGACGCGCCCGGTCAGCTGCACGCTGTCGGTCAGATCATAGCGCGCGGCGACATTCACGGTGGTCCAGACCGGGGTCTTGCGGGTTGCAAAGGCGCCCCAGTATTCGGTGCTGTAATTCCCCGCCGCATAGCGGATGTCCGCCGTAACCGAACCGCGGCCGCCAAAGGTCTGCCAGGTGCCTGACAGGCCAAGCTCGTGCCGGGGGCGCAGGATCTCGACCGAGCCGTCGGGGTTCTTTGCGTCCAGATAGGTGTAGTTCATCCCCAGAGACAGCGTGTCGGTGGCTTGCAGGCGACCGCTGAGCTCGATCCCCTGACGCGGGCTTTTGCCCGACTGGTTGACATAGGTCGCCCGGCCCGAGCCATCGGGTGCCGCGCCATAGGCATAGGTGATCTCGTCTTCCAGCTTCTCGTTGAAATAGGTGATGTCGATCAGGCCGCGACCGCCCAGAACCTCGGTCTCGATCCCCAGATCGAAGCCGGTGTTGCGTTCGGGTGCCAGACGGGGATTGCCCAGCGTGTAGCTGTCATCGGCATAAAGTTCGTAATAGGACGGGTTGACCGAGGCGCGGCCCGCCGAGGCATGGACGCGCAGCCCGGTATCCGGCACGCGCCACGACAGGCCGATGTTCCAGCTGGTGAAATCCTCGAAGGTCTTGTTGTTGTCGCGCCGGATGCCAGCCTGGATGTCCAGCCCGTTGTCAAGAAAACCGCGATATTCCAGCGCGACCGAGGTCATGCCGCGCTTGTAACCCGGCGCCGCCGAGGATTCATCATCCTCCTTTTCCGCAAGCAGGTTCAGCAGGTGCGACGCATCTTCCACCGCCTGTCCGTCCAGCGCGTAGCTGAGCCGGTATTTCAGCTTCCCGGTCTCACCCCGCGTGGTCGGGCCGCCGTTGAAGCTCTGCCTGAACAGCGTGTTCTGCCATTCCAGCCGATGGGTCATCCGGCCATCCAGCATCGAAAATTCCGCCCACAAAGCGCCGGTCTGTTCATCGCGGTTGCTGTAGGGCGCCGGGTCATCCACGACGTAGCTGTCGGCATCGGTCGCGGCCCAGTTTTCGGAATCATAGTCGTAGCGCTCTTTCGAGCGGCGCAGGGTGAAGCCCAGCGTCAGATCCTCGGTCGCCTGCCAGTCGCCCGACAGGTTCAGGGTGCGGCGGCGGATACCGTCCTTCTCGCCGCCATCGCCGGACTGGTCATAGCCCTTGTCATCACGATCCGAGAGGCTCAGCTTGAGCCCGCCGCGCGCACTGCGCTGCGACAGGAAGGCCGAGGCGGCAGTGCCGTTGCCGAACTCGATCCGGCCGCCGTAATGCGTGCCCTCATCGCCCTTTTTGGTGATGATGTTGATCACCCCCGTCGAGGCATTGGAGCCGTAAGAAGCCGATTGCGGGCCGCGCAGCACCTCGATCCGGTCGATATCGGCGGCTTCCAGCCCGGTGAAGACATATTCATCGGACCCGGCACTGGCCTCGATCCCGTCGATCAGCACAAGCGTATGGCTGGCCTCGCCGCCCCGGATACGCACCTGCGTATAGGTGCTGCCCGAGCCGGTCACGGAAACCCCTGGCAGCGCGCGCAGGGCATCCTGCACCGTCGCGATGCCGCGATCCGCGATTTCGGCGCCATCCAGCACGGTGACCGACCGGCCATAGGCATTGGCGGCAATGCCGGTCAGGCCGCCGGAAATGATGATCTCATCCATTTCGGTGACCTCCTGCGCCACGGCAGCGCCCGGCACCAGAAGGCAGGTGGTGGCCAGAAGACCAAGATACGACACGCGTTTGGAACCCATGTTCCGTTCTCCCAATCGCGGGCAAATGCCCGACAGACCCGATGTGTCGCGGAAAGGGCTCCGCAGACAGTGCTTGCTGTCACCGCTGCGGTTAAGGCCGCTTCCATGGCGCCCCTCGCGCCCGGAAAGGGTGATCCTCCAAGCAGGTCTCCTGGCTCGCGGGTCGTAGCGTTGCCGGCCTTCCCGGGGCTTTGCCGCCCCAGTGGCATGATCGACGTCGCTCACCGCTGACAGTTGCGGGGGCAGCTACGGCCAGAACGCAGGCGTTCCTCCGTATTCCCTTTTCATCCGGCGGGCCGGAACTTGGTCCTGCGATCTAGGGTCCGGGGGCTGCGCGAGTCAAGGCCGCGCCGCAGCGCGGCGGGTGGATCGCATTCCGCTGTGGCACCATGCACGCACCCCGCCTGCTTGACGGGACCGGGCCAAGCAGCAAAGCTTTGCCCACCCGGGGGAGGAGCGCAGATGACCACGCCGCAGGATGCGGGCTGAACGATCCGGAAAGCCCAGCCCCACAGGCACAATGCGGTAAGCTCTGCGCCATCCCCGAAGCCACGACCAAGGAGCCCCGATGAACTGGACCGATTTCGCCCGCTGGGGCGCCCGTATCGCCGATTGGGGCGCACACTATCATCAGGGTCTGCGCGAGCGCCCGGTCCGCGCCGGCACCCGTCCCGGCGAAGTGGCCGCCGCCCTGCCCGCCTGTCCGCCGGAAACGCCCGAGGCGATGGAGGCAATCTTCGCCGATTTCGAACAGATCGTGATGCCCGGTATGACGCACTGGCAGCACCCGCGCTTCTTCGCCTATTTCCCCGCCAATGCCACGCCGCCCTCGATGCTGGCCGAGTTTCTGGCCAGCACCGTCGCCGCGCAATGCATGCTGTGGCAGACCTCGCCCGCCGCGACCGAGATGGAGACGGTGATGATGGACTGGCTGCGCCAGTCGGTTGGTCTGCCAGAAGGATTCAAGGGGGTCATTCAGGACAGCGCCTCGTCCGCCACGCTCGCCGCTGTGCTGACGATGCGCGAACGCGCGCTGGATTGGGCGGGCAATGAACAGGGCCTGAGCGGCCAGCCGCGCCTGCGGGTCTATTGTTCGGGCGAGGTGCATACCTCCATCGACCGGGCGATCTGGATTTCCGGCATCGGGGCCGCGAACCTCGTCCGCATCCCGACGCAAGGCCCGCGGCGCAGCATGGACCTGGCGGCGCTGGATGCCGCCATCCGTGCCGATCTGGCGGCGGGGTTGCGTCCTTGCGGGGTGATCGCCTGCACCGGAGGCACCGGAACCGGCGCCTGCGACGACATTGCGGCGACGCTTGCCGTGGCGAAGGCGCACAAGCTTTACACCCATGTCGATGCAGCCTGGGCAGGCGCCGCGATGATCTGCCCCGAGTTCCGCGAGTTGTGGACCGGCATAGAAGGCGCCGATTCCATCGTGTTCAATCCGCATAAATGGCTGGGCGTGCAATTCGACTGCGCGGCGCATTTCCTGAGCGACCCCGAACCGCTGGTGCGGACGCTGGCGATCCGGCCGGAATACCTGAAAACCCATGGCGCGGACGGGATCGTCAATTATTCGGAATGGTCGATTCCGCTGGGCCGCCGCTTCCGTGCGCTGAAACTCTGGTTCGTGCTGCGGCATTACGGGCTGGAAGGGCTGCGCACCCGCATCCGCAACCATGTGCGCTGGTCGCAGGCGCTTGCAGACCGGCTGCGCGCCGATCCGCGGTTCGAGATCGTGACCGAGCCGGTCCTGTCACTGTTCACCTTCCGGCTGAAAGGCGCGGATGAGGCGGCGCAGCAGGCCTTCATCAACCGGATCAACGATGATGGCCGCATCTACATCACGCAGACGCGGGTGCAGGATGGGCTGGTGATCCGCTTTCAGGTCGGCCAGTTCGACGCGACCGAGGCCGATGTGGCCACGGCCTTCGAGGTGATCACCGCACTGGCCGGGAACGGTTAACTCCGTTCCAGAAGGCCCCGGATCAGAAACATCTCCGCCTCGTGGATGCAGCCCATCTGCTCCCATTCCGGATCGGTCTGGGTGGCCAGCCGCCATGTCAGCAGCGTCACCACGCATTTGTCGGCGCCGATCTTCAGCACGTCACCGGGGATCACCCGCGACATGTTGCGAAACTGCATGGCCTCTTTCGACGGGCCGACGTCGTAATCCACCTGAAACCGTGCCGGATCGGCGTTCAGCCGGACCCAGGTTTCCTTGCCCGAAAAGACCGAGGTGCCTACAAACAGCCCCGGCTCCGCCTCGCGCCGGTTGGCGCTGCCCCAGGCCCACTGGCCCTGCGCTATCCCGTCGGACATGATGGCAAAGGCCACCTCTGCCGGGCGGTTCACCACGATGCTGCTGGTGTGACAATGATGATCCTGCATGGCGCCCCCTCCTGTTCGCGGGGTCAGGCTGCGCAGCACCCGGCCCGCCTGTCAAGCATCGCCAGCCTGCCTGCGCCAGTCGGTCGGGGTCAGGCCGAACAACGCCTTGAACAGCCGCGAGAACTGCGCCTGATCGGAGAAGCCGAAGCGATAGGCAATCTCGGCCATTGGCAGATGCCGCGAGGCGCCGATCACATCCCGCGCCGCGATCAGCCGTTCCTCGCGGATGAATTGCGAGACGGTCTTGTTGGTATCGCTGAACAGTTCGTGCAGATAGCGTTTGGAGATGCCGCAGGCATCGGCCACATATTCCGGTGACAGGGCGGTGTTTGACAGGTTCTGCCGGATGACATGCTCTGCCCGCCGCAGATGACCCGCCCGCACGGCGGTGCGCACGCCCGCCTCGCCATCTTCGGTATTGCCCTCCAGCGCCAGCGCCAGCACCTCGACCGTCTGCCGCCCCAGAATGGCCGCCGCCCGCGCCTCGGTTTCCGGCAGTACCTGCAGCTGCCCCATCATCGCCGAAAACAGCGCGGGCAGGCCACTGCCCGCGTCTATGATGCGCGCGCAGAACCGATCCGGGTCGCGCAGCTTTTCCGCCAGCATGCGCTTCGAGATTTTCAGCACCGTCAGTTCGTTCGCAGCGCCATAGGAGAACCGATAGGGTTCGTCCCCGCGTTCCAGGATAAACCCGCCGGGATCACAGCGCACCTGACGGCCAAGCTGATGAAACTCCACCGGGCTGCGGCGCGGAATGGTGACCAGATATTCCTCCTCCCGCGTATGCGAGATGTGGTCGGGCAGGCGTTCGTATTGCAGGGGTTCCGTGCAAAGCCGCGACAGGGACACCTGCCCCATCTCGCGCCGCTCCAGCGTGCCGGTGAAGCTGCGCGCATCCCGATAGGTCAGATGCAGCGGAAAATAGGTCTCGGCAATGACACGGTTCCAGTGCGCCGCCCGCTGCGCGGGGGCCGTCAGGGCCGTGCTGTGGGCAGTGATGTCCATGGCGATCTCCCCCGGAGGGCCTGCAAGAATCGCTAACCACGAACGCCCTTCCGTTCAAGAAAATTTCGCGGCGACGCGCCCGGCCTGCACGGAATGACAAAGGGTCATGCGCAGGGCGTCAAGGCCCTGCCCATCCCTGCGCCGGTTTGCAAATGATCCCGCGCCGGTCTGCAAGATCGTGGCCGCGTCCCGCGTCATCCTGTCTGCCATCTTGAGAGGCCGGCGAGCGGCCCGGAAACAGGGAGAAGGACAACCGCGCCCCCGGCGTGCCTGTTTTCGTGGCTGCTTCCCAACGGGAAGGACCGACATGACCAAACGCAACGTGGACCCGATCACCCTTTCGGTGGTGCGCGGTGTGCTGGAAACCACCCAGCGCGAAATGACCCTGACGCTGGAACAGACGGCGCGCAGCTCTGTCTTCAACCTCGCGCATGATTATTCGACGGCGCTGTTCAACCACACGCCCGAGATGATCCTGCAAGGACAGGACATCCCGATCCACCTCGGCTCGCTGATCCCCGCGATGAAATCGGTGGCGAAGTTCTTCGAGGGCGAGATCCACGAGGGTGACCTGATCCTGCACAACGATCCGGCCTATGGCGGTTCGCATATCATCGACACCTGCATGTATTACCCGGTGTTCTATGAAGGTGAGCTGGTATTCTGGACCGTCTGCAAGGGCCACCTGACCGATATCGGTGGCCCGGTTCCGGCGGGCTACAACCCCAATGCGACCGAGATCTTCGCCGAAGGCCTGCGCATCCCGCCGGTGAAACTGTGGGACAAGGGCAAGCCGCGCCATGACGTGATGAACCTGCTCCTGACCAACATGCGCGCACGCCGCGACCAGGAGGGCGACTTCAACGCGCTGATCGGCGCCTGTCAGGTGGGCGCGCGCAACCTCATCAACCTGATGAAGAAATACGGCAAAGACGTGGTGCAGGACTGCATCGCCGAACTGCTCGACATGGCCGAGGCGCATATGCGCAAGCTGATCGCGGGCGTGCCCGACGGCACCTATACCGGCACCGCGATCCTTGAGGATGCCGGTCACGGCTTCGGCGATTTCGACATCACCGCCACCGTCACCATCAAGGGCGATGCCTGTCATATCGAGATCGCCTCGCCGCCGCAGGTGCCCTATTTCATCAACAGCTACGAAGGGAACAGCCATTCCGGCGTTTATCTCGGGCTGATGATGTTTGCCCAACTGCCGCCACCCTATAACGAGGGGCTCTATCGCTGTGTCACCACCGACATGGGGCCGAAGGGCACGCTGTGCAACGCAAAATCCCCTGCTCCGCACATGAACTGCACCACCACGCCGATGGAAACCCTGACCGACGCCGTGCGGCTTGCCTTTGAACAGGCAGCGCCCGCCAAGGTCTCGGCCTCTTGGGGCCATGCCAATGGCTGCAACATCGCAGGCTGGGACAAGCGCCATGACGAGGAATATGTGACCATGGTGCTGGCCTCGATCATCTCGGGCGCGGGAGCCACGGCCGCACAGGATGGCTGGCATGCCTGCGGCCCGGAATGCTGCTTCGGCGCGCTGACCAGCGGCGACATCGAGATGCTGGAACACAGCTACCCGATCATCATTCACCGCTATGGGCTGATGGAAGATTCGGGCGGCGCGGGAAAGAACCGCGGCGGCTCCGGCACCTGCTGGGAGGTGGAGCCGATGGACACGCCCATGACGCTCGTCACCTTCGGCGAAGGCCGCCGCATCCCCGCCATGGGTGCCGCCGGCGCGAAATCGGCGCTGATCCAGCCCAAGGTTGGACGGCTGGAGGTCACACGCAACGGGCAGACCCGGATCATCACCGAAAACGTGATTGAGACGATCCAGCCCGGCGAACGCGCCGCCAACAAGAACCCCGGCGGCGGCGGTTACGGCAACCCGTTCGAACGCGACATCCAGAAGGTGGTCGAAGACGTGCGCAACGGCCTCGTCAGCCTCGAAGGCGCCCGCCTCGACTATGGCGTCGTCATCACCGACCGCGACAGCCTGAGCGTCGATCACGCCGCCACCGCGAAACTCCGCGCCGCCTGATCCCCATTTTCTGTCGAAAAATATCCTCGGGGGGTTCGGGGGGCAGACAGCCCCCCGTCCGGCCCCACCATCCCAAAGGACCGCAACCCATGCAGAACCAGTATCGTCTCGGCATCGACGCCGGCGGCACCTTCACCGATTTCATCCTCGCCGATCGCAAGGGCGGCGTGCGCATCTTCAAGGCGCTCTCCACCCCCAACGACCCGACCGCCGCCATCCGCAACGGCCTCGCCCTGATCGAAGAGGAAACCGGGCTTTCCCCCGAAACCATCGTCTCCAACGCCGATCTCTGCATCAACGGCACCACGGTCGGGCTGAACGCGCTGATC
Organism: Gemmobacter caeni; assembly: GCF_003054195.1. GTDB lineage: Bacteria > Pseudomonadota > Alphaproteobacteria > Rhodobacterales > Rhodobacteraceae > Gemmobacter > Gemmobacter caeni. Next base: position 217,001 of record NZ_QBKP01000007.1, on the reverse strand, counting down.
ACCCATAACGGCGCCAAGACCGGCCTGATCGCCACACGCGGCCATGAAGACAGCATCGAGATCCGTCTTGGCCACAAGGAAGACGGCTATCGCTACGACCCCGACTATCCGCCCGCCACCATGCTGGTGCCGCGCTATCTGCGCCGGGGCGTCGGTGAACGGGTGCTGTCGAACGGCCAGGTCCACACCCCCCTGAACGAGGATGACGTGCGCGAGGCCTGCCGGCATTTCCTGCGCGAGGGCGTCGAATCCGTCGCCATCAGCTTTGTCTGGTCGGTGCTGCACCCCGAACATGAAAACCGCGCCGCAGAAATCGTGCGCGAGATGATGCCGGATGTCCGGCTGACCGTGGGCAGCCAGCTTTACCCGCAGGTGCGCGAATATACCCGCACCTCCACCGCCATCGTGAATGCCTATCTCGCCCCGATCCTGCAACGCTATGTCGAGGCAGTGGACGCCTATTTCCGCAGCCTCGGCGCCCGCCATCCCGTGCGCTACTTCCAGTCGAACGGTGGGCTGGCGCTCGGCAAGGTTGTGTCGGACCAGTCGGTCTATGCCATCAATTCCGGCCCCGCCTCGGCACCGCAGGCCGCGCTGTGGCTCGGCCAGCCCTGGGGCATGAAGGACATCATCACCGTCGACATGGGCGGCACCTCGTTCGACATCACGCTGACCCGCGATGGCCGCGCGAATGTGTCGAAAAACGTCGATTTCCTGCGCTATCGCATCGGTATTCCGATGATCCAGGTCGAAACGCTGGGCGCGGGCGGCGGCTCCATCGGCTGGATCGACAGCATGGGCCTGATGCAGATGGGGCCGCAATCGGCGGGGTCCGAACCCGGCCCGGCCTGTTATGACCAAGGCGGCGAGAAACCCACCACCACCGATGCCAATCTGGTGCTGGGCTATCTGAACCCCGATGGTCTGGTGGGGGGCCGCCTGCCCCTGAACGTCGAAAAGGCACGCGCCGCGATCAAGACCCATCTGGCCGATCCGCTGGGCATCAGCGTGGAAAAGGCCGCCTATGGCATGTTCACCATCGTCAACAACAACATGGTGAACGCGATCCGCCGCGTCTCGGTCGAGCGGGGCTATGATCCGCGCGATTTCGTGCTGAACTGCGCGGGCGGCGCGACGGCGGCGCATATCACGGCGCTGGCACGCGAGATGGGCACCCGCAAGGTGCTGATCTCGAAGCTGGCCTCGGGGCTTTGCGCCTTTGGGCAGATCATTTCCGATGTGAAATACAACTACATGGCCCCCGCCGCCGCCCGTCTGGAAGGCGCCGAATCCGCCGCAAAGCTGAACGGCCTGTTCAACGGGCTGGAGGCACGCGGCCGTGCCGATCTGATGGCCGATGGCTTCACCGATGACACGATCAGCATCCGCCGCAGCCTCGACATGCGTTATGTCGGGCAGGTGCATGAATGCACCGTGGACGTCGACCCGTTCGAGGTGACCGAGGCCGCGCTGGAACGTCTGAAGGCCGCCTTCCACGCCCGGCATGAAGAGCTTTACACTTATGCCGAGCCGAACAGCGCCGTCGAGGTGGTCAATGTCGAAAGCGCGATCACCGGCGCGGTGGACAAGCCCGGCCGCATGACCGTCGTCCCCGGCAAGGGCGCGCATTCGGCACTGAAGGGCACGCGCGAGATGATCTTCAACGCCGACGGCATCGCGCATGAAACCCCCGTCTATGACGGTGCGGCACTGGGCGCGGGCGACCGCATCACCGGCCCGGCTGTCATTCAGGAGGTCACGACCACCATCGTGATCGAACCCGGCTGGCTGGCGGAGCTGGATGCCTCTGGCGTTTACGTTCTGACGCTGGCAACCCAGACCGGCGCGGCACAGCCGCAGCGCGCGACCGAGGTCGCCTGAGATGACCCTGACGCTGGAACAGGTGGGGGTCGCCTTCGGCGGCTTCCGGGCGCTGACCGAGGTCAGCCTTGCCATTGCGCCCGGACAAGTTACCGGGCTGATCGGGCCGAACGGGGCGGGCAAGACGACCTGTGTCAACACGCTCACCGGCTTCCAGCGTCCGGACACCGGCCGGGTGGTGCTGGAAGGGCGCGACATGTCGCGCCTGCCCGCCCATGGCTTTCGCCGCGCGGGCGTGGCGCGCACCTTTCAGGCCGGGCGGCTGTTCGGGGGCCTTGATGTGCTCGATAATCTCGCCTGCACCGGCGTGGGACTTGGCATGCGCCGCGCGGCGGCGGAACAGGCAGCGGCAGAAGTGCTGCACTGGATGGGGCTGGAGGCGCTGGAAAGCCGCCCCGCCGCCGGCCTGCCCTATACCGACGAGCGCCGCATCGCCATTGCCCGCGCGCTGATCGGAAACCCGGATTACCTGCTGCTGGATGAACCCGCCGCCGGTATGTCGGAAAAAGAGGCCGCCGATCTGGCCGGCCTGATCCGCCGCATCGCCACGGAAAAGGGCATCGGCTGCCTGCTCATTGAACACAATGTCGGCCTCGTGCTGTCGGTCTGTGCGCATGTTGTCGTGCTGGATGGCGGGCGCGTCATCGAACAGGGCGACCGTGCCACAATCCTTGGATCTGCTGCCGTGCGCGAAGCCTATTTCGGCGCCGACCAGGCGGAGGCCGCATGATGGCGAAGCTGGGCATCCATGACCTTGCGGTGCGCTACGGCAAGCTGACCGCGATTTCCGATCTGTCCTTCACCGTGGCCGAAGGGGAGCGGCTGTTCATTTCCGGCCCCAATGGTGCGGGCAAATCCTCGCTTCTGGGCGCGATCTCGGGCGCGGTGCCTGCGGCGCATGGCCGGATCGAGATGGATGGCGACATCCTTTCCGGCCTTGGCCCCGAACGCATCGCGCGGCGCGGGCTGTCGATGGTGCCGGAGGGGCGGCGTATCTTTGGCGGGCTGACCGTGCAGGAGAACCTGATGGTCGGCACCGGCATCCGCCGTGACCGGGCCGCTGTCGCCGACGATCTGGAGACGGCCTTTACCGCCTTTCCCATCCTGCGTACCCGCGCCCAGGCCCCGGCGGGCGCGCTGTCGGGCGGCCAGCAACAGATGCTGGCCATCGCCCGCGCGCTGATGACCAACCCCAAGGTCATGCTGGTTGATGAACCCTCGCTCGGCCTCGCGCCCAAGGTGGTGGACGAGGTCTATGACCGGCTGTGCAGCCTGCAAGCCCTGCGCGGGCTGACGCTGGTGATCGTCGAACAATCCTCGACCCGCGCCGCGCGGGTGGGCGGGCGCATGATCCTGATGCGTGGCGGACGCATCGTCGCCGATGGCGATGCCGCCGGTTTCGCCGCCGCCGACCTGCTGTCGGAAGCCTATTTCGGAGACCCGGCATGAGCCTGCAACTTCTGTTCGACGCCCTGTCACTGGGCGGTATCTATGCCATTGCGGCGCTGGGGATCGCGCTGATCTTCGGCGTGATGAAGCTGGTGAACTTTGCCCATGGCCAGTTCATCGCCTGCGCGGTCTTCGCGCTGATCCTGCCCTCCACCGATGCGGTGGCGGCGCTGGGGCTGGGCCTGTTGCCCACGCCGCTGCTGATCCTGGCGATCCTTGGCTTCGGCGCGGGGCTTGCCGTGGCAGCCGAAGCGCTGGTGTTCCGGCCGCTGCGCAATGCCTCGCCCGTGGCGTTGATGGTGGGCAGTTTCGCGCTTGGCGTGGCGCTGCAAAACTTCTTGCTGGTGCTTTATGGCGGGCGGCCCAAGGCGATCAGCCTCTGGGCCGGGCTGGGCGCCCCGGTGCGCATTGGCCCGGCCGAGGTGCCCTTGCTGCAACTGATCGTCATTGCGGCGGTCATCGCCATCCTGCTCGCACTTGGCCTGATGCTGAAACGCTCGCGCCTCGGGCTGGAGATGCGCGCCGCAGCGGCAGATTTCGGCATGGCGCAACTGCTGGGCGTGCGGGCGAACCGCGTGATCTCGGGTGCCTTCGCGCTTTCCGGGGCGCTGGCGGCAGTGGTCGCGCTGGTCATGGTGGCACAGACCGGGGTCGCCGATGTGCGGATGGGTGGGCAGATCATGCTGATCGCCTTCATCGCCACCGTGGTTGGCGGCATGGGCAGCCTGCCCGGCGCCGTGGCTGCAGGGCTGGCAATCGGCGCGGCCTCCGCCCTGCTGCAAGCCGGTCTGCCCGATGCGGCGCGACCGTTCCGCGATGCCTTCCTTTACGCGCTGGTCATCGTCGTCCTGCTGTTCCGCCCGCAGGGCCTGTTCGCCGCCGCCGACGCCAAACCAAGGGTCTGAGCCATGATCACGCAACACCGTATCCGCCGCCGCATGGCGACCACCACACCGATCCTGCTGGCGCTACTGCTACTGGCCTTCGTGGCACTGACCCTTGCGCTCGGCGACCGCGCCGCCGCACGCATGGCGTCAGAGACCCTGATCCGGGTCACGCTGGTCGTAGGATTCTGGATCTTCGCCGGCAATTCCGGGGTCATCAGCTTTGGCCATGCCGCCTTTGCCTGTGTGGGCGCCTATGTCTCGGCCTGGACGACGCTGAACCCCGCGATGAAGGCGACGCTGCTGCCCGGCCTGCCACCCGCACTGGCCGAGGCGCACTGGCATGTCCTGCCCGCCGCGCTGACCGCCGGGCTGGTGGCAGCCGCGCTGGCGCTGGTGACCGGGGCCGCCATCCTGCGCCTTTCGGGCATCGCCGCCTCCATCGCCACTTTCGCCTTTCTTGCCATGGTCAACACGATCTGGGCGAACTGGACGCCCGTCACCGGCGGTACTTCGTCTGTCGTGGGGCTGGCGCGCTATGTCACCCCTTGGGTGGCACTTGGCTGGGCCATCGCCGCGATCCTTGCCGCAAGCCTTTACGCCGCCTCTGCCTCAGGCCTCGCCCTGCGCGCCACGCGCGAGGATGAGGTGGCGGCCTCTGCCTCCGGTATCGACCAATACCGCCACCGCCTGCTGGCCTATACGCTGTCGGCTTTCTTCTGCGGCGTGGGCGGGGCGCTGGCCGGGCACTTCATCGGTGTCATCAATCCTGACGGGTTCTACCTGAGCCTGACCTTCCTCATGCTTGCCATGCTGGTGGTCGGCGGCATCGGCTCGCTTTCGGGCGCGGTGATCGGCGTGCTGGCAGTGTCGCTGGCGGTGGAGGCGCTGGTGCGGCTGGAGAAGGGCTTCACCCTGGGCACCGCCACCTTCGCCCTGCCCCCCGGCAGTCAGGAAATCATCATCGCCGTTGCGATGATCCTCGTCCTTGTCTTTCGCCCCGCCGGTCTGATGGCCGGGCGCGAGATCATGCTGCCCGCCCGCTGGGTCACCGGGCGCGGCACATCGCAAAACTGACCCGGATCCAACAGGAGACTTGCCATGAAATACGCCTGCTCTTTGCTGGCCCTGCTGGCGCTGACCGCGCCCGCCCGTGCCGCCGATGACATCACCGTCGGCTTCGCCATCGCCAAATCCGGCTGGATGGAAGCCTATGACACCCCTGCCGCCACCGCCGCGAAAATCCGTATCGAGGAAATCAACGCCGCGGGTGGTCTGCTGGGCCAGCAGATCAAGGTGGTGGAGGCCGACACCCGCACCGACCGGGCCGAGGCCGCCAAGGCCGGGCTCGACGTGCTGGATCAGGGCGCGCAGATGATGGTCGTGTCCTGCGACTATGACTTTGGCGCCCCCGCAGCGCTGGTGGCGGAGGGCGAAGGAATGAACAGCTTCTTTCTCTGCGCCGAGGATGTGAAAGCCGGGTTGCAGGGTGTTGGCCCGAACAGCTTTTCGTCGTCTGTCCTCGCGCCGGTGCAAGGCGCGACCATGGCGGAATGGGCCTATGCAAAACGCGACGCCCGCACCGCCTTCGTGCTGGAAGACACCTTTATCGAATATAACAAGGGCATCTGCACCGGCTTTGACTGGATGTTCCCGCAACTGGAAGGCGCAGAGATCCTCGGCCGCGACACTTTCAAGAACGACGATGCCTCCATCGCCAGCCAGATCACACGCATCAAATCGCTGGAAAAGACGCCCGATGTGATCATGCTCTGCTCGGTCATGCCCGGTGCAGCGGCGGCAGTGCGCCAGATCCGCGCGGCGGGGATCGAGGCGCTGATCCTCAATGGCTCGGCGGTGGACGGGTCTTACTGGCTGGATGCGGTACCGGGGCTTTCGGGCTTTGCGCTGCCGGTGCAAGGAACGATCTACGGTGACGATCCCCGCCCCGAGGTCGAGGCCTTCAACGCCGCATATGAGGCCAGGACCGGCGCGCGTCCGGCCAGCCAGTATGCCTATCCCGGCTATGTGCTGATCGACCTCTGGGCCAAGGCGGTGGAACGCGCGGGCACCGTGGATGGCGCCGCCGTCACCGCCGAACTGGAAAAGATGCAGGCCGAACCCACCGCCTTCGGCCCGCGCAGCTTCAGCGCCGAGCTGCACCACCAGAACACCGCGCTGATGCAGATTGTCGAGATCACCGGCGGCAAGCCCGCGCGGGTCGATGAATGGCAGATCTCTCAGCCCGTTCCGCTGGATGTGCTGCTGGGCAAGTGAGGCAATGGCGCGCCCCGTTACGGGGTGCGCATCTTACAGATAGGGCGGCGTGCAGGCCGAAACCACCAGCGCCTCGCGGTCGCCGATGTTGCGAAAGCGGTGTGGCAGAGTCGAATCGAACAGATAGCTGTCGCCCGCCTTCAGCACCGCGCAATGGTCGCCCGCCGTCACCTCGATTTCCCCCGCCACCACCACGCCCCCCTCATGCGAGGCATGTTCCAGCATCTGCTCGCCGGTATCGGCGCCGGGCTCATAGCGTTCGTAAAGGATTTGCAGGTTATGCGCCCGCGCGTCCCCGACCTGTTGCAAGGTGATCCGCCCGCGCGGACCTTCCAGCGTCGAATAAAGCCGGGTGGTCAGATCGCGCAGCTCGTGCGGCTTGAAGAACAACGCTTGGGTGACCGGGGCATCGGGTTCAAAGAATTCCGACATGGTGACGCCCAGACCGCCCAGAATCTTGCGCAGGGACGAGACCGAAGGGCTGGAGCGGTTGGTCTCGATCATCGAAATCTGGCCATGCGGCACATCCGAGGCCTCGGCCAATTGCCGTTGCGACAGGTTTGCTGCCTGCCGCATCTGCTTCAGCCGCGCGCCCACATCGAAATCCTGCATGCCGAACCCCTTGGTTTTGCACAGCATAGTCAGCCCACCGAAAGCGCGCAATCTTTTGCCATGCAGCGCATTGCCACACCGCATTATATTGCTCAATATATTGAGCATTGATACACAGAATCACCGTATAGCCCCGGAGAGTGCAATGTCCGAATCCGCCCGCCTTGCCAGCCGCAAATCCGCCGCCGTCGCCCGTGGCGTCGCCACGCGCGGTATCTATGCAACCCGCGCCGAAAACGCCGAACTCTGGGATGCCGAGGGGCGCCGCTTCCTCGATTTCGCCGCCGGGATCGCAGTGAACAACACTGGCCATCGCCACCCGCGTGTGATGGCCGCCGTCGCAGAACAGGCGCAGGCCTTCACCCATACCTGCTTCCACGTCGCACCTTATGAGGGCTACATCGCGCTGGCCGAGCGGCTGAATGCGGCAACGCCGGGCGATTTTGACAAGAAAACCATGCTGGTAACGACCGGCGCCGAGGCGGTGGAAAACGCCATCAAGATGGCCCGCGCCTTCACCGGGCGGTCAGGCGTCATCGCCTTTTCGGGCGCCTTCCATGGCCGCACCCTGCTGGGTATGGCACTGACCGGCAAGGTTGCGCCCTACAAGAAGGGCTTCGGGGCCATGCCGCCCGAAATCGTACATGCCCCTTTCCCGAACGCCTTCCACGGCGTGACCGAGGCCGATGCGCTGGGACATCTGGAGCGGCTTTTCGCCTCGTCCGTGGACCCGGAGCGGGTAGCCGCCATAATCATCGAACCTGTGCAGGGGGAAGGCGGTTTCAATATCGCTCCGTTCAGCTTCCTGCGCGCGCTGCGCGAGATTTGTGACCAACATGGCATCGTGCTGATCGCAGATGAGGTGCAGGCCGGCATGGCCCGCACCGGCCGCATGTTCGGCTTTGATCATTCCGGCGTCGCCCCCGATCTGGTGACCATGGCCAAGGGGCTGGCCGGTGGTTTCCCGCTTTCGGCGGTGACCGGCCGCGCCGGGATCGTCGATGCGCCGAACCCCGGCGGTGTCGGTGGTACCTATGCCGGCAACCCACTGGCGGTGGCCGCGGCCCATGCCGTGCTGGATGTGATCGGGGATGAACAGCTTTGCCTGCGCGCCGCCGAGATTGGCGAGGTGATCCGCGCCCGCCTGACCCAGATCGCGGCCCGGCAGGGAATGGAGTGTATTGGCGAGGTGCGCGGGCTTGGTGCGATGAACGCGCTGGAACTGGTGACCGACCGCGCCACCAACGGCCCCGACGCCGCCCTCACCGCCGCCGTCGTGGCCGAGGCCGAGGCGCGCGGGCTGATCCTCTTGTCCTGCGGCACGCGCTACAACGTCATCCGCCTGCTGCCGCCACTGACCATCCCGATGGATCAGCTGAACGAGGCACTGGACATCATCGAAGCCTCGATCGAGGCCGCCGTGACGGCCCGCGCCGCCTGATCCCAAGCCACCCTTGCGCGACGCCCGCCCTGCCCCACCGGCAGGGCGCGGCCCTGCTTTGCCCGGAGCCTGCCATGTCTGACCCGCATCTGAACCTGATCAACGGCGCATGGGTGCCGGGCGATCATCTGAGTGAAAACCGCAACCCCTCGGACCTCGCGGATCTGATCGGGCTTTATGCCGCAGGCACCGCCGGGGATGTGACTGCGGCAGCCGGGGCGGCGGCGGCTGCGCAACCCGGCTGGTTTGCCGCCGGTCCGCAGGCGCGCGCCGATCTGCTGGACCGCATCGCCACCCGGATCGAGGCCGACGCGACAGACATCGCCACCAAGCTCGCGCGCGAGGAGGGCAAGATCCTGCCCGAAGCGCTGGCCGAGACCCGCCGCGCGGCGCAGATCTTCCGCTTCTTCGCGGGCGAGGCGCTGCGCATGTCGGGCGAGGCGCTGGCCTCTGTCCGCCCCGGCGTCGACATCGAAGTCACACGCGAGCCGGTAGGCGTGGTCGGTCTGATCACCCCATGGAACTTTCCCGCCGCCATCCCGGCGTGGAAGATCGCGCCCGCGCTGGCCTATGGCAATTCAGTGGTGCTGAAACCCGCTGAACTGGTGCCCGGCACCGCCCATATGCTCGCCCGGATCATCCATGAGGCGGGCTGCCCGGCGGGGGTGTTCAACCTCGTCATGGGGCCGGGCTCGGTTGTGGGCCGCGCCATGGTCGAGGCGCCGCAGATCGGGGCGATTTCCTTCACGGGCTCGGTCCCGACGGGGCGCGCCATCGCCCGCGCGGCGGCCGAGAGGATGAAGAAAGTGCAGCTCGAAATGGGCGGCAAGAACCCGATGGTGGTGCTGGATGACGCCGACCTGCCCACCGCCGTTGCAGCCTGTCTGAACGGCGCGTTCTTTTCGACCGGGCAACGCTGTACCGCTTCGTCGCGGCTGATCGTGCAGTCGGGGATTCACGATGCCTTCGTGGCGGAATTGACGCGGCAGATGATGGCGTTGCGTGTCGGCCCGGCGCTGGCGCCTGACAGCCAGATCGGCCCGGTGGTTTCCGTACAGCAACTTGCCGGAAACCTGTCTTATGTCGATCTGGCCCGCGCCGAGGGCTGCGAGGTGGTCGGCGGCGAACGGCTGGACCTGCCGACCGAGGGGCATTTCCAGCGCCCCGCCCTGTTCCTGAACGCCCGCAACGACATGCGCGTGGCGCGGGAGGAAATCTTTGGCCCCTGCGCCGCCGTCATCCGCGTCGCGGATTTTGACGAGGCGCTGGTGGTGGTGAATGACAGTGATTTTGGCCTGTCCGCGGGGATCTGCACCACCTCGTTGCGGCACGCGCGGGAGTTCCGCCGTCAGGCGCGGACGGGCATGGTCATGGTGAACCTGCCGACCGCCGGGGTGGATTACCATGTGCCTTTCGGTGGAACCAAAGGCAGCTCGCTTGGCCCTCGCGAGCAGGGCCGCCACGCGGCGGAGTTCTATACCACGGTTAAAACCTCTTATAGTTTCGCGGGTTAGGCCATGGATGCGATCCTGACCATCAATCCCGGCACCACGACGACGCGGCTGGGCCTGTTCACCTCGGATGGCGCCGGGGTGCGGGCGCTGGCCGAAGTGACGCTGGACCATGACGAGACGGTCATGGCCGCTTTCCCCGACATCGCCGCACAACTGCCGTTCCGGGCCGAGGCAATTACGGCTTTCCTGCGCGGCCGCCCTTCGGTTCGGCTGGTGGCCGTGGCAGGGCGTGGCGGGATGCTGACGCCGGTGCCGCCAGGGGTGATCGCCGTCGATGACGCGCTGGTGGATTTTGCGCTGCACCGGCCACTGCATCCGCATGCCTCGAACCTCGGGGCGCCGCTGGCGCAGCGTATCGCGGCGGCGGCGGGCTGCCCGGCCTTCATCGTCGATCCGGTGTCGGTGGATGAACTGCCGCCTGTCGCCCGTATATCGGGCTGCCCGGACATCCCCCGCTTTTCCTTCGTGCATGCGCTGAATATCCGGGCCTGCGGACGCAGGCTGGCAGGCGAGTTGGGCAAGCCTTTCGCCGCGCTGGATGCCGTGGTCGCCCATCTGGGTGCGGGCATTTCGATTGCCGCGCTGAAGGGCGGGCGGATCGTCGACAGCACCAACCGGATGGAAAATTCGCCCTTTTCCCCGGAACGCGCAGGCGGGCTGCCACCGATGGCACTGATCGATCTGTGCTATTCCGGCGGTTATGACAAGACCGCGCTGAAGCGGCGGCTTTACGGACAGGGCGGGGTTTTCGCCTATCTGGGCACCAAGGACATGCGCCAGGTCGAGGCGATGATCGACGCGGGCGACGCGCGGGCCGATCTGGTCTGGCAGGCCATGGTCTATCAGATCGTGAAGGCTATCGGCGCCATGGCGGCGGTGCTGGACTTCCGGCCCGATGCGGTGCTGCTGACCGGCGGCATGGCGCAATCGGCCCGGCTGCGCGCGGCGATCACCGCCCGCTGTTCGGCACTGGCACCTGTGGTCTGCTATCCCGGCAGTCACGAAAGCGCGGCACTGGCCGAGGGGGCGGCCCGTGTTCTGGCCGGGCAGGAGATTGCGCGGGTCTGGCCGCCAACCCCCGAGGTGGAGCCGATGCCATGGTGATCCGCAGCTTCACCGAACTGGAACGCGCACTGAAAGGCAGCCGCCCCCTGCGCCCCGCTGTCGCCGGGGCCGCCGATCCTGCGGTTCTGGAGGCGCTGGCCGAGGCGCAGGCGCGCGGGTTGATCGCCGGTGCCTTTCTTGCCGATGACGCGGCCCTGTTGCGCCCAATGTTGCCCCCCGGTATGAGGGTGGAAATCGCCGATACCCACGACCCAGCCGCTGTTGCGGTGGCCGAAGTGCGGGCGGGGCGCGCCGATGTGCTGGTGAAAGGCCGGATCGACAGCGCCGCCTATCTGCGCGCCGTGGTGGCGCGGGAAACCGGCCTGCGCGCCTCGGCCACGCTGTCAAACCTGACGCTGGCCGAAATGCCCGGCCTCGACCGGCTGATCGGCGCCACTGACAATGGCATCGTGCCCTTGCCGACACTGGACCAGAAGCGCGCCATGATCCTGAATGCGGTGCCGCTGTTCCGGGGTCTTGGCGTCACGCCCCTGCGGGTTGCCGCCATTGCGGCCTCTGAAAAGGTCAGCGCCAGCCAGCCTGCGACGGCAGATGCCAGCGCTCTGGCTACCGAGGCCGCCGCCGGGCAGATCTCCGGTGCGCTGGTTGACGGGCCATTCGGCTATGACGTGGCGCTGTCGGCAGCCGCTGCCACAAAGAAGGGGCTGGCCTCGGCGGTGGCCGGTCGCGCCGATCTGATCCTGTTTCCGTCCATCGAGGCGGGCAATGCCACGGTCAAGGCGTGGAAACTTCATGGCCATGCCCGCACCGCCAGCCTTGTGCTGGGCGGGCGCGTGCCGATCCTGCTGAATTCGCGCGCAGACGGGGCAGAGCAGCGCTGGCTGGGTCTGCTGCTGGCCGCTGCGCTGCGGGCCGGGCAGGCCGCCGCGCTATAGCAGCTTTCGCAGCGCGGGCAGCATGTCATCCAGCCCCGCGCAGGGCGTGGCGCCAAGGGCCGCAATCTCCGCCGTCACATCAACCGGGAGGCCGGTGTTTGACGCATCGGGGATCTGGTTCAGCTTGCCGCCGATCAGAACCGGAAGCGTCGCCCCGCTCTGGTTCAGCGCCGCCATCACAGCCTGCGCGTAACCAAGCGCCACGCCGTTATAGGTGCTGATCGCCAGCGCCTCGGCCCCTTCAGCCAAGGCTTGCGCGACCAGCGCTTCGGGATCTGTGCTGACGCCACCGTCCAGAACCTCGACGCCCATACCTTCCAGCGCCTGTTCGACCAGATACTTGCCATGTTCATGCACATCGCTGGTGCCGACACAGACCCGCAGACGGCGCGGCAGCGCGGTTTGCCCGGCGACCCAGCGTTCGGCCTTTTCATCCAGTTCGCGCGCCCATTCGGCGGCGACCAATGGCGCCCGACCGCGCGCGGCCAGCGGGCCTTGCCCAAACAGCGCCTCCAGTCGTTTCGGCCCCATACGGCGGATCGCCAGCAACAGGGCCGCGGGGTCGTCCTCCGGCACACCCCGGTCGGCCAGCCCGGCCAGCACCGCCTGCGCGAAGGCGCGTCCCCCGGCGACCAGCCGGTCGGCCAGCGCCTCGACCCGGTGCCAGTCGGTCAGCGCGGCGTGATGCGGCGCGTGATCGGCCAGGCGACGGGCAAAAGCCTGAGCCTCGACAATTTCATCGACATCGGGAATGCGCTGGTTCTCTGTCACCGGCACAGGGTTCACCGCATGCCCCGTGGCCCAGCGACCCAGCGCCATCATGTCAGCCAGAAGATAGCTCGCAAGGCTTGCATAATTCCCCGCAGACCCAGCCTGATAGGCGACGGTATTGCCAAAGATCATGGTGCCCGGCGGGTCTGTCACCCGCGCCAGCGCGGCATGGAAGGCCATGCGCGACAGCGGGTCGCTGAAATGGTGGCCATAGCAATGCGCCAGCCGTGCGCCGATCAGCCCTTCGACGATGTGCTTTTCCACCAGCACCATGCCAAGCGCCGAGGCCATGTCCAGAAACAGCCCCGCGAAGCCGTCATCGAGGTTTGAATGCACCAGCACCTGCGTTTCTTGTGCGGCAATCAGGCCAAGGGCGGTAACGGTCGCCTCGGTCGTCGCCACGTCATCGTTCCAATAGGGCAGGCGGAAGGTGAAATACTGCCCCAGATTGCCGACCGAGGTGGCGCCTGCCGCCAGCGCGGCGCAGGTGTTTTCCACACAGCCCGGCAGGCCGATCATGAAATCGCCGAAATGCGCGGCGGCGGGGGCGGCATGGGTGATGCGGGCGAAATCTTCCGGCCCCGTCAGCACGATGCCGGTGCCACGCGCAGCCTTTTCCCGCAGCGCCTGCGGATAGCCCATCGACCAGTCGAGCGTGATGCCGAAGCGATCCACCGTCACGCTCTGGGCGGCACAGCGGTCATGCACCTCGGCAATGGCGCCCAGCGTGCGGTCGACATTGCGAAAACCGATATGGGCGTGCTGCATGATGCGGCTGTTACCGATGCGGCGCTTCCATTCCGCCTCGGACGTCACAGCCTTCTCGGCGAAGAACGGGCAAGGGCCGACGCGCCAGTCACGGGCAAGCGCGCGGCCACGCGACAGAAGTTCAGCACCGGGAGGAAGGCGCGGGTCAGTGAGCGGCGGGGATTCGGACATGATCGCTCTCGCAGGGGTCAGCGGCAGGATAGCGCGGCGCAGCCTGCGCGCCAGCCCTTGCCTGGGCCGTTTCTGCGGACGAGGATACGGCAAGGAAAAGGGGGCAAGATGCTGGGGATCATCGGAATCGGGCATCTGGCGGCGGCGCTGCTGGCGGGGCTGCACCGGGCGGGGTTCGCGCCCGGCGAGGTGCTGCTGTCGCCGCGTGGCCGGGCGGCAGAGATGGCGGTGCGATACGGGCATCCGCTAGCCCGCGACAATGCCGATCTGGTGGCGCGCTGCGATCTGGTCCTGCTCGCGGTGCGGCCAGCGGCGGCACCCGGCGCGGTGGCGGGGCTGCCGTGGCGCGCGAGGCAGGTGCTGGTTTCGGCCTGCGCCGGTGTGCCAATTGCGGCGCTGGACACAGGCCCTGCCCGGCGCATGCGCATCATGCCCCTGACGGCGGCCGAGGTCGGTGCCAGCCCGACCGCCTGCTTCCCTGATCTGCCCGAAGCTCGACGGTTACTGGAGGCACTTGGGCCCGTCATCCCCTTAACCAGCGAGGCGGAGTTTGAAATCGCCACGGTTTCCGCCGCGATCTATGGCTGGGCGCAGGATCTCATCGCGCGCAGCGCTGAATGGGCAGCCGCGCAGGGCCTTGACCCACTGGTGGCGCGGCGGCTGAACGCGCTGACCTTCGCGGCGGCCGGGGCGCTGATCGACAGCAAGCACGAGCCGATGGCGCAGATGCTGCACGAACTTGTCACCCCCGGCGGCATCACCGAACGCGGCTTTCAGATACTGAAAGCGCATGACGTCAGTGCGGGATGGGAGGCCGCCTGCGACGCAGTGATGGACAAGCTGAAAGGGCGTTAAAGCGCCAGTTTCAGCCGCCCCGCGCCGCGCGAGCGGCAGCACATCATCCGGGTGCCCGCAGCCCTTTCCGCAATGCTCAGCACCTTGTCGCGATGATCGACCGTGCCATCCAGCACCGCGACTTCGCAGCTGCCGCACAACCCTTCCTCGCAATCCGAGGCGATGTCGATGCCAGCCGCGCGCAGAACCTGCAACAGGGTACGGTCGGCAGGCACGGGCAGGGTGAAGCCGCTGTCGGCCAGTTCGACCTCGAAGGGACGGTTGTCGGCAAGGTCGGTATCGTCGCCCGCGCTGAAATGCTCGATGGCCAGCACCAGATCGGGGCGCGTGGCCGTCAGGGTTTGCAGGGCCTCAAGCATCCGCGCCGGGCCGCAGGCGGAAATGCGGGTGCCCGGCGGAGCAGCGGCGACCAGTGCCGCCAGATCGGCGCGTGGTGCGCGGTCGCGCGGATGCGCCGCCACCTGCCCCGCGTGATCGCGGCTCAGCCGCGCCAGATGCGCCATCCGCGCCTCGGCCCCGCCAAGGTAATGCAGATGATAGCGCGCCCCGATCCGTTTCAGCCGGTCAGCCATGGCCAGGATCGGCGTGATTCCGATACCGCCCGCAATCAGCAGATGCGCAGGCGCCGCCTCGTCCAGCGGGAAGTGATTGCGCGGCCCGCGCAGCCGCAGCACCGTGCCGGGTGTTACTGCGTGGAAACGACGCGAGCCGCCGCGCCCGGCCTCTTCACGCAGGATCGAGACGGTATAGCCCGGCGCATCCGGGTCGCCGCAGAGCGAATAGCTGCGATCAAAGCCATCAAGCTCCAGATCCACATGCGCACCGGGGGTCCAGCGCGGCAGCGGCCGTCCCTGCGGATCGGCCAGATGCAGAGAGATGACGCCTTCAACCTCCGTCTGCACCGCTGTCACCACCACGCTGCGGGCGATGTCCTTGCGACGCGGGGCGCCGATCTCGAACCGCGCCCGCTCGGCCCCCTCTGCCGGATTGGCGGCAACATCCCATTCCACCCAAAGGTGATCCGGCCCCCGGAACGAGGTATTGGGCAGATAGGTGAATTCCTGTTCGGCCAGGCGCAGATGCGGCAGGCGGCGGGACAGTTCCTCAAGGATGATGCGCAGTTCCAGCCGGGCAAGGTTTTTGCCCATGCACTGATGCGCGCCATAACCGAAGGTCAGATGATCGGTGGCATTATCTCGGTAGATGTCGAAACTGTCGGCATTCTGGAACTGGCGTTCGTCATGGTTGGCGCTGGCCATGACGATCAGCAGCTTCGCTCCCGCAGGCAAATCGGTGCCACCCACTGTGGCGGGCGAAGTCAGTTGCCGCCGCCAGGCCACTACAGACCCAGCATAGCGCAGACATTCCTCCACCGCATTGGGGATCAGCGCCGCATCCTCGCAGATCGCGCGCCAGCCCGCGCCATCGGTCAGCAAGAGCTTGATCGCATTGGCCGCTGCATGGGCGGTGGTCTCATGCGCCGCGACGATAATCGCCATCATCATCGAATGAAGATAGCTGTCGGTCACGATGTCAGGGTGCAGGGCGTTCTGCCGGATCGCCTCATGCATCCAGCCCTGGCCGTGGGGTTCCGCCCGCATCCGGTTCAGCACCTCGCCCGCGAACTGCCAGAACCGGCCCACCTCATGCGCCAGCGCGATCTGATCCTCGCGCGAGGGTCGGCCCCAGGTGTTGACGGTATGCGCCATGGAGAACTCGCGAAGGCGGGCCATGTCACTTTCCGGCACACCAAGGAAATGCAGCGCCACCGTCAGCGGGATTTCCCACAGCATCTCCTCCACCAGATCGGCACGGCCTTTGGCGATGAAAGCATCCACCTTCTCGCGCGTCAGCACCCGCACACGGTCGCGGTGCGCCTCAATATTGGCGGGCAGGAAATGCGCCATCAGCATGCGACGGCGTTCGGTATGGGCGGGTTCGTCCTCGTTCACCAGCGTCCGGTTCATCGCATAGCCATAGGAGGCCAGCACAGCCATCGCTTCGTCGGGGAAGGGGGTGATCTTTTCCAGCACATTGCACGGAGAAAATAGCAATGGATCGCGGAACACCGCCTTCACATCGGCATAGCAGCTGACCACCCAATAGCCGGTCTCGGGGCTGTAGAACACGGGCTCCTCCGCCCGTGACCAGGCCAGCGCGGCGGCGGGGTCGATCTGATATGCGCCGGTGAACGGGTCGAAGGCGCGGGCGCGGTCCGACACGGGGCAGGCTGCGCCATCAGCATGGGCCGGGCATCCGGTGGTCATTGGCGATCCTCCCCTGCGGCTTGATATATGAGCGATAATAGCACATAAATGTGCTATATTTGACGCTACAGAAAGGGCGGCGCTCGTGTCAACTGCAACGACTCCCGAACGGGTGCAGACCCTCGACCGCGGCTTGCAGGCGTTGAGCGTCATTGCCGCGCGCGGGCCGATTGGCATGGCGGCGCTGGCGCTGGCGCTGGGGGTGGACCGGCGTATCTGTTACCGGCTGGTCGCCACGCTGGAGGCGCATGCCTTCGTCACCCGGCTGGCGGATGGCACGGCGATCCTCGGGCCGGGGCTCTTGCCGCTGATGCAGGGAGTCCATGCCCGCCTGCGGCTGCACGGGCAAGAAGCGGTGGATGCGCTGGCCCGTGATACCGGGCAGACGGCCTTCCTTTCGGTCGCGGCGGGCGAGGACTGTCTGGCGCTGCTGACCAGTCCGGGCAAGAGCGGGCTGCTGGAGATTACCTATCGCGTCGGCGCCCGCCATCCCATCGGGCGCGGCGCGGCGGGCATCGCGATCTTGTCAGCCCGGTCACCGCAGCCCGGTGACAGCGCGCAGGTGGTGCAGGCGCGGCGGGACGGATGGTCGGCGACCAGCGGCGAATTGCAGCCGGGCGCGCATGGTATCGCCGTGCCGCTGCGCGCGGGGTTCCTTAGCCGTGCCGGGATCGAAGCCTGTCTGGGCGTGGTCAGCGCCCAGCCGCTCGACCTGTCAGGTACCGTAGCCGCACTGGATGCCGCCGCCACATGCCTGGTCGCGCAACTGGACGGCGCCTAGGCGAAATCGACAAACTTGCCGAAGGGCATTTCGCGCAGCCGTTGCCCCGTGGCAGCGAAGATCGCGTTGGCCAGCGCGGGCGCAGCGGGGGGCACCGGCGGCTCGCCGATGCCGCGCACCTCTGGCGCGTTTTCCAGCACCCGCACCACAATCTCGGGGCATTGGTCCAGCCGCATCCCGCTGTGGCTGTCGTAATTCGTCTGCTCGGCCATGCCATCGGCATAGGTGATTTCGCAGTTCATCGCATGACCCAGACCCCAGATCACCGCGCCCTGAATCTGGTTCTCGATATTCACCGGATCGACGACGCGGCCCACATCGGCCACGCAGAACACCCGGTCGATACGCAGCCCGGCGTCGGTCATGCGCACATCCACGACTTCGGCCACATTGACCCCGAAGCTCTGGACAAGCGCGACGCCCCTGCCCTGCCCCGGTGCCGGGCTGGGGCCTTGCCAGCCAGACAGTTCCGCCACCGCCTCCAGCACGCCCCGCGCCACCGGGTCATTGCAAAGCCGCAGCCGTTCGGCCATCGGATCGGCCCCGGCGGCGTGGATCAGCTCGTCCAGAAAGCTTTCAAGGAAAAACCCGCCGAGCGAGGCGCCGACCGAACGCCAGCTGGAGACCGGCGCCAGCCCTTCCACCGCATGCGCCCGCACCCGAAAGGCGGCGGGCGCGTAAGGCGCGTTCCAGATCCCGGCGGGAAGCTGGTTGTCCGGCCCCGGCACCGAATAGCCCGCGCGCCCGAGTTGCGAGCGGCTGGGAGAGGGGCCGGAGGTCACGATCTCCACCGCCTGCACCTGCCCGTTTGCCACCGTGCCACGCCCGCGCGCCATGCCCGGCGGGCGGGTGAAATCCTGCGCGAAATCCTCTTCGCGGGAATAGGTCAGCTTGACCGGGGTGCCCGGCATCTGCCGCGCAATCTCGGCCGCGCGCAGCACATGGTCAAACTCCAGCCGGTGTCCGAAACTGCCGCCCGCGAACTGGTTGTGCAGCGTGATCTGGCCAGAGCCCTGCCCGGTGACACCCGCCACCAGATCCTGCAACATCCGGGGAAGCTGATGCGCCGTCCAGACCTCGGTTTCCGCCTCCAAATAGCGGACAATCGCGTTCAGCGGCTCCAGCGGCTGATGCGCCAGATAGGGCGCGCGATATTCGGCGCTGACGACATCAGCGGCGGAGAGGCCCGCGTCCATATCGCCGTCGGCCCGCCATTCCTTGTCCAGATGCGCGGGATCAAAGCCTGCCTCCACTGCCGCCCAGTGATCGGCCATTTCGGCGGGGTAAGGCGCGGGGCCCCAGTCACAGACCACCGCCTGCGCCGCCTGCATGGCGCGCCATGTGTTGTCGGCGATGACCGCCACGCCATCGCGGATCGGCAGCACCTGCGCAACGCCGCGCATCGCTTTCGCCGCCGTCGCGTCATGGCTGAGCAGCACACCACGCCGGGGGTTCAGCCGCACCGCCGCATGAACCATACCCTCGACCTTCAGGTCGATACCATAGACCTGCGTGCCGGTGGATTTTGGCAGTATATCCAGCCGCCGCATCGGCTTGCCGATCAGCCGCCAGTCGCTGTCGGGGCGCAATGGCACTTCCTGCACCGGATCGGACTGCGCGGCATCAGCCGCCAGCGCGGTATAGGGCACCGCCGTGCCATCAGGCAGGATCACGGCGCCGTTCTCGCTGCGCAGCAGGGCCACATCGACACCGTGGCGCTGTGCCGCCACCCGCTTCAGCGTCTCGCGTGCCATGGCCCCGGCTTGTCGCAGCTTCACGAAACTGTCCGGCACCGCGCTGGAGCCTCCCGTTCCCTGCATCCCGACCAGTTTGAACGCCGCATTCATCGCGCCGCGCGTGGCACGGGCCGCGAGGCCGGTATCGCCCGGCAGGAAGGGCGCGCTTTCAGCACCCAGCGCAGTATTCCAATAGGCCGCAGCGGGCGGACCGAATTCGGTGGCGACCTGCGCGGGATCAACGTCCAGCTCCTCGGCGATCAGCAGCGCCTGCATCGACATGGCTCCCTGCCCCAGATCGGCATGCGGGGTGATCAGGGTGATGCGGTCAGCGGTAATCTTGACCCAGGGGTTGAAGCTTAACTCCCCCGGCGCCAGCCCAGCCAGCAGCGGGTTTTCAGGGGTCTTGCGCACAGCGTAAAGGCCGAAAGCAACGCCCCCCGCGATAGCAGCGGAACCGATGAGAAAGCTGCGGCGCGCGATCTTGCCGATCCGGGACATGATTCAACCCTCCCGCATCAGTTGCGCCGCGCGATACACCGCCGCACGGATGCGCGGGTAGGTGCCGCAGCGGCAGAGGTTACCCGCCATCGCTTCATCAATTTCGGCGTCGCTCGGGTTCGGGATCTGCGTCAGCAGCGAAGCCGCCTGCATGATCTGGCCCGACTGGCAGTAGCCGCATTGCGCCACCTGCCCTTCCACCCATGCCGCCTGCACCGCATGCAGCGCGGCGGGCGTGCCCAGCCCTTCGATGGTGGTGATCTCGGCGCCCTCGGCATCGGAAGCCGGGATCTGGCAGGACCGCATCGCCTCGCCGCCCAGCCAGACGGTGCAGGCCCCGCATTGCGCAATGCCGCAGCCGTATTTCGTGCCGGTCAGGCCCAGTTCATCGCGCAATACCCACAACAGCGGCATGTCGGGTTCGACATCCACCTCGTGCATGGTCCCGTTCACATTCAGTCGCATCGGCTGCCTCCTGCTTCGGCGCAATCATAGCATGGGCCGAAGCGAAGGGCCGGGTCACGTTGCGTCACGCAGGGCAGCGGCGGGCGGGGGCAGGAAAGCCCCCGCCCTTCACGTCAGAACGGGCTGTCGGGGAAGTAGAACTGTGCTGCATTTTCAGGCGTCACCAGGGTCGATCCGATGATGAACCGCCCCGAGACCGGCGCCGCCGACACGAAATGCAGTGTCGTCATCTCGATGGCCGAAGAGATCTGCGCAGGCGGATAGGTCACATCCACCGGAACCTGCTTGTCGCCGTCCATGACGCGCTTGATGATTTCCTTCATCCCGGCGCCGCCGACAATCCACATCTCATCCGTGCGCCCGGCGGCGGCGATGGCCTCCATCACACCCAGCGCCATATCGTCATCTGCCGCCCAGACCGCGTCGATCTTGGGATACTTCGACAGGTAATCCTGCATGACAGTGAAGGCGTCGTCGCGGTTCCAGTTGCCGTGCTGCTTGTCCAGCACCTCGATGCCCGAGCCGTCAATGGCCTTCTCGAAGGCGTCCACCCGCTCGTTGTCCAGTGTCGTGGGGATGCCGCGCAGGATCACCACCTTGGCGCCGGAGGGCAGATTTTCGCGGAAATATTCCCCAGCGACCTGGCCAAAAGCGGTATTGTCGCCCGCGACATAAAGATCTTCGATCCCCGGCTGCGACAGCCCCCGGTCGACCACGGTCACCCATTTGCCCGCGTCTTTCACCGCCTTGACCGGCCCGGTCAGCGGCTCGGATTCGAAGGGCAGCACCACCAGCCCGTCGATATTGCGGGTGGCCAGCATATCCTCAATGTCATCGACCTGCTTGCCCGGCTCTCCCGCCGTGGCCAGCACGAATTTGACGTTGGGATAAGTGGCCTCAAGCCGCTTGATCGTGTCCTGCGCGTGCCAGTTCAGCCCGCCCATGAAGCCATGCGTGGCCGAGGGGATGGAGACGCCGATGGTATAGGTCTTGTCCTCGGCCACCGCCATGGTGGCAAGGCTAGCGGACATGGCAAGCGCTGCGGTGGCACCGAAGAACTGTCTGCGTTTCATAGTCTTTCCTCCCTGAGCGCCGCCCTCCCCGGCGGCGGATGGTTACCGCCCTTCGGCGGAAGATTTCCCGCGTTGCAGCACAACGGCGAGCACGATGATAACCCCCTGGATGGCCCCGTTCAGATAGGGCGACACGAGGTCGGCAAGGTTCAGGATATTGTCGATGAGGCTGAGGATCAGCACGCCCACCACCGTGCCCCAGACCCGACCATAGCCGCCCTTCAGCGCGGTGCCACCGATGATGACGGCGGCGATGGCCTCAAGTTCCCACAGAAGCCCGGTCGAGCCGGAGGCAGAGCCAAGGCGCGGGACGTAAAGGATGGTCGCGAGGCCGACCAGCACGCCAAGCGCGACATAGGTCATCAACTGCACCCGTTCGACCTTCACCGCCGAATAGCGCGCCACCCGGTCGTTCGATCCGATGGCCTCGCAATAGCGGCCGAAACGGGTGCGGCGCATGGCAAGTTCGCCCAGCACGGCCACCACGGCGAAGACCAGAATGGGCCATGTGATGCCGAAAATGCCGCCGTAATAGACCGGGCGATAGAATTGCCGCGCCTCGAAATCGAGGCTGAGCGTGCCGCCGTCGGCAATCCAGGTCACGAGGCTGCGGAAGATGCCCATGGTGCCCAGCGTGACGATGAAAGGCTCGATCCCGGCACGGGTGATCAGCAACCCGTTCGCCAGCCCCGCCAGAAGCCCGACGCCAAGCGCAACAGCCATACCCGCCAGCACGAGCGGCACGCCAATCCCCAGCGTGGGCAGCATGGCGTTCATCGCAAGGATCATCATGCCCGCGATGAAAGCCGCCATCGACCCGACCGACAGGTCCAGCCCGCCCGAGGTGATGACGAAAGTCATCCCCACGGCGATCATCCCGATGAAGGCGGACCGCGCCAGCACATTGGTAATATTGCCCGCCGACAGGAAGTTGGCGTTCAGAAAGGCCCCCAGCACCACCAGAAGGATCAGCGCCGCCAGTGGCCCGAGGGTGGAAAGCGAAAGGTTACGCATCGGCTGTGGCCTCTTCGGTTGTGCCCATGACCAGCCGCACCACGGCGGTTTCGGTGATCGCATCGCCCTGCAACTCGCCCGCCACCCGGCCCTGCCGCATCACCAGAACGCGGTCCGAGAGGCCGAGGATTTCCGGCATGTCAGAGGAGATGACGATGACGCTCAGCCCGTCGCGGGCGAGGCGGTCGATGAAATGATAGATCTGGCTCTTGGTGCCGATGTCGATACCGCGCGTGGGCTCGTCGATGATGACGATCTGCGGATCGGGCAGCATGGTCTTGGCCAGCAACAGCTTCTGCTGGTTGCCGCCCGACAGGTTGCCCACCGCCATGTCGCGGCGCGGGGCGCGTATGTCGAAATCCTCAATGGCACGGGTCAGCGCGGTTTCCTCGGCGGGCCGCGAGATCATCAGGCGGCCAAAGCGGCCCAGCGTCGAAAGCGTCAGGTTCTCGCGCAGGGATTTATCGAGTAGCAAGCCCAGTTCCTTGCGATCCTCGGTCAGATAGGCAAGGCCATGCGCAGCCGCATCGGCAGTGGAATGCAGCGTGATCGCTTGGCCCTCGCGGCGCAGGCTGCCACGGTGCGTGCGCAGGCCCACCAGCCCTTCGGCCAGTTCAGTACGCCCCGATCCCACAAGGCCGGAAATCCCCAGCACCTCGCCCCGCCGCAGGGTGAAGCTGACATCCTGCACCACCGGCGGGACGCTGAAACCCTGCACCTCCAGCACCACGGGGCCGAAACTGTCGCGCCGGGGCGGGAAGATGTCTTTGAGATCGCGCCCGACCATGGCAGTGGCCATGCCGTCCTCTGTCAGCTCGCCGCGCAGCGCCTGCCGCACCACGGCGCCGTCGCGCAGAACGGTGATGCGGTCGGCCAGATGGCGCACCTCGTCCAGTCTGTGCGAGGTGTAAAGCAGCGCGACGCCACTGGCGCGCAAGCGGTCGATCTGACGGAACAGCACCTCGACCTCGCGGTGGGTCAGCACGGCCGAGGGTTCATCCATGATCAGGACGCGCGCCTTGCGCCCCAGCGCCTTGGCGATCTCGACCATCTGGCGATCCGAGACCGCCAGATCGCGAATGCGGGCATCCGGGCTGACCCGGCAATCCAGTTGATCCAGCAGCGCCTGCGTCTCGCGCCGCATCGCGCGGTGGTCCAGCAGGAACCGTCCCGGCTCGCGTCCCAGGAACACATTCTGTGCCACCGTCAGATCGGGGGCGAGGTTGAATTCCTGATGGATGACGACGACGCCCGCCGCCTCGGCCTCCGCTCCGCTGCGATAGGGCGCGGGCTGGCCGTCCAGCAGCACCTGACCGGAGGTCGACGTCAGGAAGCCACCGAGGATCTTCATGATGGTCGATTTGCCGGCGCCGTTTTCGCCTATCAGCGCATGAACCTCGCCGGGACGCAGCGCGAAGTCGATGCCATGCAGCACCTCGATCGGGCCGAAGCTCTTGTGCACATCCTGAAGCGCCAGCGCCGGGGTCATGGCGCGACCCAGGCCGCGTTGCGTTTCGCCGATTGCACGCAGGCCGCGACGAAGCGCATACCGGAAATCCCGTCCGAGAGGCCGGGGAACAGCACGCCCTCGGGAAGCGCTTCGCCCGCCTCATGCGCCCGGATCGCACGCGCGGCCTCGGTATAGATATTGGCGAAACCCTCCAGATAGCCTTCGGGGTGACCGGGCGGCACGCGGGAGACCCGCTGCGCCTCGGGCAGCGCCCCGGCACCATTGCGGGTCAGCAGGCGTTTGGGTTCGCCGAAGGGCGTGAACCACAGGCGGTTGGGGTTCTCCTGCTCCCATTCCAGCCCGCCTTTGGCGCCATAAACCCGCAACCGCAACCCGTTCTCGTTCCCCGGCGCCACCTGACTGGCCCAAAGCATCCCCTTCGCCCCGCCGGGATAGCGCAGCATCACATGGGCATTGTCATCCAGCGCCCGCCCCGGCACGAAGCTGGACAGATCGGCGGCCAGCGCTTCCGGCTCCATCCCCGTCACGAAAGCTGCGAGATTCCAGGCATGCGTGCCGATGTCCCCCAGCGCACCGCCAAGGCCGGACCTTAGCGGATCGGTGCGCCAGTCGGCCTGTTTGCTGGCCACCGCCTCGGTCAGCCAGTCCTGCGCATATTCCACCTGAACCAGCCGCAACGCGCCCAGATCGCCCGCCGCGATCATTGCACGGGCCTGCCGGATCAGCGGATAGCCGGTGTAGTTATGGGTCAGGATGAACAGCGCCTTCGAGGCTTCGGCTACCTTGGCGAGCCGCTTCGCCTCGGCCATGGTCGCGGTCAGCGGCTTGTCACAGATCACATGGATGCCGCGCTTTAGGAACTCGATGGCCGGCCCCGCGTGCATGTGGTTCGGCGTGACAATGGCCACCGCCTGAATGCCGTCCTTGCGTCGCGCCTCGCGCGCCGCCATCTGGCGGTAATCGTCATAGCTGCGCGCCAGCCCAAGCTCCGCCGCCGAAGCCGCCGCCCGCGCGGGATCGGAGGACAGCGCCCCCGCCACCAGCGCATACTGGCCATCGAGCCGCGCAGCTATGCGGTGCACCCCGCCGATGAAAGCCCCCTGCCCGCCGCCCACCATGCCCAGCCGGATCGGTTCCATCGTGTCAGCCCTCCAGCCCAAGCATGCGGCGATTGGCAGCGCGGTCGGTGCCCGCATCCGCGAAATCGTCAAACGCCTTTTCGGTGACGCGGATGATATGGGCCTGCACAAATTCGGCCCCCTCCCGCGCGCCATCCTCGGGGTGTTTCAGGCAGCATTCCCATTCGACCACCGCCCAGCCATCGAACCCGTATTGCGTAAGCTTCGAGAAGATCCCGCCGAAATCCACCTGCCCGTCACCCGGGCTGCGGAAGCGCCCGGCGCGATTGACCCAGGATTGATAGCCGCCATAGACCCCCTGCCGCCCGGTCGGGTTCAGCTCAGCATCCTTGACGTGGAACATGCGGATGCGCTCGTGATAGATGTCGATGTGTTCCAGATAGTCGAGATGCTGGAGCACATAATGCGACGGGTCATACAGCATGCAGGCCCGCGCGTGATTGCCGGTGCGCTCAAGGAACATCTCGTAGCTGATGCCGTCGTGCAGATCCTCGCCGGGGTGGATTTCATAGCAGAGATCCACACCGCAGTCCTCGGCATGATCCAGCAGCGGGCGCCAGCGGCGGGCAAGCTCGTCAAAGGCTTCCTCGATCAGCCCGGCGGGGCGCTGCGGCCAGGGGTAGATATAGGGCCACGCAAGCGCACCCGAGAAGGTGGCCATCGCCCCAAGCCCCAGACGACGCGAGGCGGTCAGCGCCTTCTTCACCTGATCCTGCGCCCATTCCGCCCGCGCCGCCGGATTGCCGCGCACGGCGGGCACTGCGAAGCCGTCGAAGGCCACATCATAGGCCGGATGCACCGCAACCAACTGGCCTTGCAGATGGGTGGAAAGCTCGGTGATCGAGAGACCCGCCTCGGCGGCGATGCCCTTCACCTCGTCGCAATAGTCCTGCGAGGCGGCGGCGCGGTCCAGATCAAACAGCCGGGCGTCCCATGTCGGGATCTGCACCCCCCTGTAACCACAATCGGCAGCCCAGCGGGTAATCTCGGCGAAACTGTTGAACGGCGCCGCGTCCCCCGCGAATTGCGCAAGGAACAGGCCGGGGCCTTTGATCGTCCGCATCAGCTCCTCCCAAAACTGGTGACGGGACCGATTATGTAATCGGTTACATCAACGATAGACATGCGATGTAATCGTTTGCAATATGATTCTTGCACATCTGAACGGATTGAGCCCGCCGCAGCCCCGGCGTATGAAAGGCCATGAAGCACGACCGCCCCAAGATCAGCGACGTTGCCCGCCTTGCCGGGGTTTCCACCGCCACGGTCAGCCGGGCGTTGTCGACCCCCGAGCGGGTCAGCGAGGACACCCGCGCCGCCGTGCAACAGGCGGTGGAGGCGACGGGATACCGGCTGAACCTCGCCGCGCGCAATCTGCGCCACCGGCGAACGGGCGGCATCGTGGCGCTGGTGCCGAACCTCGCCAACCCGTTCTTTTCGCAGATCCTGTCCGGCATCGCCTCGGTCCTTGGCCCGGCCGGTTACAACCTGCTGATTGCCGATACCCGCACCGCTGACGCGCAAACCCTGCTGGATTACGCCGAACCCAGCCGGGCCGACGGGCTGATCATTCTTGACGGCACGCTGCCCGCCGCCGCGCTGCAAGGGCGCGTGCCGGTGGTCGAGGCCTGCGAATGGGTGCCCGGCCTGCCCGCGCCGCGCGTGAAGATCGACAATCGCGCTGCGGCGGGACTGGCCGTAGATCATCTGGCCGATCTGGGCCATTGCCGCATCGGCCATGTCGCCGGGCCACGCGGCAACGTGCTGACCGAGGCGCGGCTGTCCGGCACGGTCGAGGCTCTGGCGGCGCGCGGCCTGCCCTTCCCCGAGGACTATCTTTATCCCGGCGATTTCTCGCTGGATTCCGGGCGCACGGCGGCGCGCATCTGGCTGGATCAACCCGCCGCCACCCGCCCGACCGCAGTATTCTTCGCCTCCGACGCCATGGCCTGCGGTTTCATCGGCGAGGTGCAGCGCCACGGGCTGCGCGTGCCGGGCGACCTGTCGGTGGTGGGCTTTGACGATATCGAACTGGTCGCCCATATCTCGCCACCACTGACCACGATCCGCCAGCCCCGGACCGAGATCGGCCGCGCCGCAGCCGAACGCATGCTGGCCTGCCTGAAGGGTGAGGCCCGCGATGCCGATACCGTGCTGCCGGTCGAGCTGATCCTGCGCGCCAGCACCGGCCCCGCCCCGGCCTGACCGTTTCCCCGGCCCTTCAGGACGCGATTGCCCGGAACGCCTGTTCGCCCTCGATCACGAAGCGCAGCATCCGGTCCGAAGCCGCAACCGCGTCGCGGGCCTGAAATGCGGCCAGCAGATCACGTTGCCCCTCGACAATGATGCGGTTGGTTGCATCGTCACGCATCGTGGTCAGCCGGACGGTCTGCACCTGCACCAGGTAACGGCGGATGGTGTCGACCAGCACCCGGTTCGGCACGATGTCGAGCCAGCGGTTACGGTAAACCTCGCAGGCGTGGAAGAACAGCGGCACGTCGCCCGACACCAGCGAGCCCTGCGTCTGCGCGACCGCATGCGTCAGATCGGCCAGCACCTCGGACGTCATCGCCTGCGCGGCCATGGCGGCAGCACGGGGGTCCAGCATGCGGCGCAGCTCAAACACCTCCAGCACCTCGGCGCGGCTGAGGTTCGGCAGCGTGAAGCCACGCGTTGTCGGCACCAGATAGCCCTCGGCAGCCAGCCGCATCAGCGCATCGCGCGCAGGCATCCGCGACACCCCCAGTTCAGTCGCAATGACGGTGTCGATCAGCCGATCCTCCCAGCCGACCTCGCCGCGCTGGATACGCGTCATCAGCACGTCATAGATCCGATCACGATGACTTTGTCTGGACATTTGCATACTCTTTGGAAGCCGATTAACTGTATAAAAACTGATTTTTATCAATATATAAAGGGTATTCTTATATCCGAGCGACATTTTGAATCCGAAATATCTCTTGAAAAGTATACAGTTTATGGCACCATTCCTTGCAGAATCGGGCCGATGAGAGACCCGAAGTCCAACAGGGAGGTTCCCATGAAAATGACCCGCCGCACCGGCATCGTCGCCGGTCTGATGCTTGGCCTGAGCTTGTCGACCGCCGCTTTCGCGCAGGATGCGCTGCGCGTTGGTGCCTATCCGGCCAACCCGCCATGGGAAAACAAGACCGAGGCGGGCACGTTCGAGGGGTTCGAGGTCGATATCGTGAACGAAATCGCCCGGCGCATGGGCAGCACCGCCAATATCGACGGCATGGATTTCAAGGCGCTGTTCGTCGCCTCTGCCTCGGGCCGGGTGGATATGGTGATTTCCTCGCTGACCATCACCAATGAACGGCTGGACAGCCAGGCCTTCACTCAGCCCTACTTCCAGGGCGCGCTGGGGATCGGCGTCAAGGACGGGTCCGACATCGTGTCGGTCGAGGGGCTGAAGGGCAAGGTTGTGGGGTCGGTTGCCACCTCCTTCCCCGAAAACTGGCTGAAAGAACGCGAAGCCGAAATCGGTTATGCTGAATACAAAAGCTATGACACCACTTCGAACATGCTGACCGATCTGCTGAACGGGCGGATCGACGCGGCGGTGAACGATGTGGTCGGCCTGCGCTATGCCTTCACCCAGATGAAGGGCCTGACCGTGGGGGCAGAGATCGTCACGGGTGAGAAATTCGCCATGATGATGCCGAAGGGTTCGGACAAGCTGGAACAGGTGAACCAGATCCTGTCCGACATGAAGTCGGATGGCACCATGGCGGCGATCTATGAGAAATGGATGGGCGTCGCCCCGGCGGCGGACAGCTATACAGTGACGCCGATGCCGGTGCCGACCTCGGCCGACTGAGATGCAGGATATCGCACATCTGGCCTCGGTGCGCGTGGAGGCGCCTTCTGATTTCACCTTCGGCCATCTGGCAGATGGGCGAAAGCTGGGCCGTTGGGCACTGGGGTCGATGGATTTGCAGCCGGAGGCCGAACCCGGCCTCTGGCGCGGGGTATCGCTCTTCGACGGGTCGGAGGCGGCGGTGGAAATCCGACCGCATCCCGATCTGGGGCTGATCGACTTTCACCTTGGCGCGGCGGGTGCGCGGGTGCCGCGGGTCTCTATCCGCGTGACGCCCGGGCCTGATTGGGGGTTGCCTGCGGGCGCCTGCCTCGTCGCGATGACGACCTGGCGCGCAGGCTGGATGGATGACGACCGCTGGATGCGCACCCGCAAGACGCATGAGCTTGAGGTGCTGCTGTTCAAAGCGCAGATCGAAACCGACTGGCACGCGGCATGACCCCGGCGGACTGGCGGCAACGATTTCGCGCGGGCGAGGTGCGGCAGACGGCGGCGCTGTGTCCGGGCTGGACACAGGCCAATCTGGCGCTGATCCCCGCCGCCTTCGCCGATGATTTCGAGGCGTTTCTGCACGCCAATCCTGCCGCCTGCCCCTTGCTGGCGCGTGGAAGTGCGGGCGATCCGGCGCTGCCGGATCTGGGCGACATCGACCTGCGCCACGACCTGCCGCTTTACCGGACGTTCCGCGACGGGCAGCCAACCGGCACCCTGCCCGACATCGCCGCGCATTGGCGCGACGATCTGGTGCCCTTCGCCATCGGCTGTTCGCTGAGTTTCGAAGCCGATCTGGTGGCGGCAGGCGTTCCCCTGCGCTGCCATGCTCCGGGGCGAAGCTGTTCCGCCTTTGATACTGCGCTGCCCAACCGGGCGGCTGGGTTGTTCGGCGGCAATCTGGTGGTGACGATGCGGGCGGTCGCGGCGGATCAGGTCGCGCTGGCGACCGAGGTCACACGCAACCATCCCCAGGCGCATGGCGCGCCCGTCCATACCGGCGATCCGGCGGTGATCGGGGTCGACCTGTCACGCCCGATCGACGGGCTGGGGCTGACCGACGTTCGGCCCGGCGAAGTCGCGGTGTTCTGGGCCTGCGGCGTGACGATGGAACGCGCCATCGCCTCCGCCCGGCTGCCCTTCGCCATCACCCATGCACCGGGGCACATGCTGATCACCGACCTTCCCGCCCAGCCGCATGGAGCGAGCGCATGGACGCCGTAGACATCTTCTTCAACGCCGATGTGATGCGACGCGCTTTCCCGATCCTGTTGCGCGGACTGGGAATGACGCTGGCGCTTGGTGTCACCGCCATCGTGATGGGCACGGCGCTGGGGGTCGGCATCGCGCTGATGCGGCTTTATGCGCCGAAACCGCTGCGGCTGTTCGCGGTGCTGTATACCGATCTCATGCGCGCCATGCCGGTTCTGGTGGTGCTCATCCTGATCTATTACGCCCTGCCCTTCGCGGGGGTCGTGCTGTCCTCCTTCGCCGCCGCCGCCATCGCGCTGTCGCTGGTGCTGGGCGCCTATACGGCAGAGGTGATGCGGGCGGGCATTCAGGCGGTCCCGAAGGGTCAGTTCGAGGCCGCAGCCGCGCTTGGCATCCATTTCTGGCTGGCCATGCGCAAGGTCGTGCTGCCGCAGGCCATGCGCATCGTGATCCCGCCGCATGCCTCGAACTGCGTGAGCATCATCAAGGACACCTCGCTTGCGTCGGTGGTGGCAATGACCGACCTGCTGAAACAGGCCACCGATGCGCAGGCCCTGTTCGCCAATCCCACGCCCCTGATCGGCGCCGCGCTGATCTATGTGGCGATCCTCTGGCCGCTGGTGCGGCTGACCGGCTGGCTGGAGCAACGCTTCCAGCGCGCCTATCAACGGTAAGACCTATGCAAGACAGCTATTTCCTTTATCACTCCATCGGCCAGTATCCCGGCAAGGCCGAGGATCTGGCCCACGCCATGGCCGAATTTGCAGCCGTCTGGGCAGCGCCGGATGACGCGCAATGGGGCTACCTGCTGGGCAAACGCGCGGGCTTCATCGAACACTGGCGCGGCATCATCGGCGCCCCGGAAGGCAGCCTGACCACCTGCGAAAATGTCACGCAGGGCCTGCACATGCTGATGACCGCGCTGCCGCCCGAGCGGCTGTCCGGTAAGCGGGTGCTGGTGGCGGCAGATTGCTTTCCGTCGAACCACTTCCTTCTGACGAAATTGCAGGACCGGCTGGGGTTCACACTGGAAACCGTGCCGATGCGGCAGGGTGCCGCCTGGGTGGAGCCCGAGGATTTCCTTGCGCATTGGGGGCCGGATGTGGCTGTAGCGCTGCTGACATGGGTCGCCTCCACCACCTCGCACCGGATCGACCTGCCCGCGATGGTGGCGCATGGCCGGACGATGGGCAGCCTGATCGGGGTGGACATTACACAGGGCGCGGGGCTGCTGCCCTTCGACGTCGCCGATCCGGCGGTGGATTTCACCATCTCGACCAGCCTGAAATGGATGTGTGGCACGCCCGGCGCGGGCATCCTGCATGTGGCGCCGGATCTGATCAGCCAGTGTCTGCCCGAGCTGCGCGGCTGGTTCAGCCAGCCCGACCCGTTCAACTGGGCGCTGGACCGCTTCGCCTATGCCCCCGACATCCGCCGCTTTGACAACGGCACGCCGGGCTGCATGGCGGCCATCGCCTCGCTGCCCGCGCTGGACTGGCATGCCGCGCAGGATCGCGCGGCACTGCTGGCACAGAACCGGCGGCAGACCGCGCGGATCATCGCCGCCGCGGATGAGATGGGGCTGGACCTGATCACCCCGCGCGCGGAAACCGCACGCGGCGGCTCGGTCATGTTGCGGCTGCCCGACAGCCACCCGGCCCCAGAGATCGTAGCGGCGCTGCGTTCGGCAGGTATTGCCACCGACGGGCGCGGGCAGATTCTGCGCACCTCGCCCGGTCCCGTCACCACCGATGACGGGGTGCAAACGTTGGTCACGGCGCTGCGCCACCTGCTGCACTCCTGATGCGAAAAAGGGCGCCACTGGCGCCCCCTTTCATCATTCTGCCGGAACGCGCGCCAGCTTTGGTTCGTCGTGATGGTGATGTTCCTTCACCGGCCGCATCAGCATGTTGGCAATGAAGGCAATCACCAGCAGCGCCGCCATCGCATACATCGTCGTGTTGTAAAGGCTTGGCGTCGGGTCAATGGTGCCCGCGGGTGCAATCTCCATCAGCCGGGCGATAGTCACCGTCTTGGCGGCGACAAGGCTGTCTAGCTGATCGAGCGGCGCCCCGAACTTTTCGGAAAAGGCCGCCGGATCGACGCGCGAGGCCAGATCCCGGATTGCGCTGCCCACCGACATGTCGCGCAGGCTGGTGATGGCCAGCGGCCCCAGCACCCCGGCGGTGGACCAGGCGGTCAGGATGCGGCCATGGATGCCGCCGACATGCATCGTCCCGAACAGATCCGCGATATAGGCCGGGATGGTGGCGAAGCCGCCGCCATACATGGTGAAGATAACCATGGTGGCGATGTAGAACCCTACCAGATAGAACATCGACGGGCTGGCGCTGCCGGTGCTGGCGAAATAGGGGATCGACAGATACAGCAGCGTCCCCAGCAGGAAGAAGATCATATAGGTCGGTTTGCGCCCGATATAATCCGAGGTCGAGGCCCAGAAGAACCGCCCGAGCATGTTGAAGACCGAGATCATCAGCACATAGGTCGAGGCGAAGGCGGCGGTGACGACCAGCGGCATGGTGGTGCCGAAGATTTCCGACATCATGGTCTTGGCGACGCCGATCACACCGATCCCGGCGGTCACGTTGAAGCAAAGCATGATCCAGAGCTGCCAGAACTGCGGGGTTTTCAGCGCCTGATTGATGTCAACATTGGCAGAGGTGATGAGGCCATTGGCGGCGGCGGGTTTCGGCTGCCAGCCTGCGGGCTTCCAGCCCGGTGCGGGCACGCGATAAAGGAAGGCCGCCACGATCATCACGACGAAATAGCCGATGCCAAGCGCAAGGAAGGTGGCCGCCGCGCCGGTATTGCCGGTGCCAACGGCGTAAACACCTGCCTCGCCGCCACCCGGCAGTGCCGCCGCCTGCGCGGCGGAGGCCACCACGACCTCGACCTTGCCTGCTGCGGTTTCCGCGAATTGCCGGCCGCCTTCGGTGACGAGCGTCACCGTCTCCTGCGCACCCAGAAACTCAGGCGCCTTGGCGAAAGTCTGCATCAGCCAGCCCTTCAGCGGCGTGGCAATGATAGCCCCGCCACCAAAGCCCATGATCGCAAGCCCCGTCGCCATGCCGCGCCGGTCGGGGAACCAGCGGATCAGGGTGGACACCGGCGAGACATAGCCAAGCCCCAGCCCGCAGCCGCCGATCACCCCATAGCCAAGATACACAAGCCAGAGCTGATGGGTGGCAATCCCGACCGAGCCGATGACAAATCCACCGCCCCAGCAGATCGCCGCGACCACGCCCACCATGCGGGGGCCCACTTCTTCCAGCCACCGCCCTGCAAAAGCGGCGGAAAGACCAAGAAACACGATCGCGACCGAGAAGATCCAGACGACCGAGGCCAGCGACCAGTCGTCAGCCGCAGGGGCCACGACACCAAGCTGCTTGGTCAGCGCCGGATTGAACACCGACCATGCGTAGACCGATCCGATGCACAGATGAATGGCGATGGAGGCCGGTGGCACCAGCCAGCGGTTGAAGCCGGGCTTGGCGACGATGTGGTCTTTCCGCAAGAAGCCGAAAGCGCCGCCTGACTTGACGTTGCTCATGGGTTTTCCCTCCCTTTTTGGCGGGGGATGACGCGCCGGCCCCTCCTGCCTTGCGCCTCTCCCGATCTGGCATGCGACAGCATGCCGCTTCAGCCTTGCGAGGGAATCATTTGCAGGTCAACAAAATTTATCAATAATTTCAATGAGTTAAATTGTCATTTTGGCTGTAATAATTTCTCTGATCCGCCAAAACAGGGACATTCTGTCCGCAACGGTGCAGGCCTTGCGCTGAATGTGGGACATTTTGTCCATTTACGGACTTTCCACGACCGGCAGGCGGATCACGAAGCGGCTGCCCTTACCCGGCGCCGAGCGGACCCCGATCCGCCCTCCGGCGCGGGTGATCAGCGTTTGGCTGATCGACAGACCCAGCCCGGTGCCTTGCGCCTGCTTGGTGGTGAAGAACGGGTCGAAGATGCGGCGCTGGATCTCTGCACTCATCCCGGTGCCGCTATCGGCCACGCCGATCTCGACCCTGCCCTGCCGCAGCGCCACAGACAGGGACAGCACGCCACCGCCCGGCATGGCGTGAACGGCGTTGAGGATCAGGTTGACGACCACTTGCTGAAGTTCGGTCCGTTCCATGAACACCTGCGCCTCCGTTGCCAGATCGGTGCGGATTTCGATGCCTGCTCCCTCGATCTGACGACGGGTCAACACCAGACAGTCCCGCACCACCTGTGCGGGCGAGATGATGTTGGCCGCGCCGGAATATTCGCCGGGCCGCGCGAATTGCAGCAGTTTCGAGACGATGGTACCGATGCGGTAAACCTGATCGTCGATCAGGTCGAATTCGGTCTTTACCGGCGCCGCGCCTTCGCCCAGCACCATGCGCGCCACATCCAGATTGCCCTGGATGACCGCGATGGGATTGTTGATCTCATGCGCGACGCCTGCCGTGATCTCGCCCACTGCCGCAAGCTTTTCCGACATGATCAGCCGTTCGGTCGTGCGTTCCAGCCTCCGGTTGGCGTCGCGCAGGTCACGGGTGCGTTCTTCGACTTTCTGGTTCAGTTGCTCGTTCCAGTCGCGCAACTGGCGGTCACGCTCCTGCACAGTATCCAGCAACCCGTCGAGGTGATCGGCCACGCGCGAGATTTCGTCATCCCCGGCGCCGATCCGGTTACGGGCATCCATCTCGCCCGCCTCGACCCGTGCGATAGTCTGGCCCATCCGCTCCAGCGGCAGGAAGATGCGCCCCGCCCATCGCAGGAAGATCGGCACCGACAGCGCGGCGATGGCCAGGAACACCAGCGTGGCAATCAGGTAAGAGCGGGTTTTCTCGGCCCGGAACGGCGCTTCCAGAAAGCCGACATACAGCATCCCGATCCGCGCACCGTGGCTGTCGATGATCGGCTCATAGGCCGAGATATACCAGTCGTTCACCACGAAGGCGCTGTCGAGCCATGTCTGCCCCTCACCCAGAACCCGCGCGCGCACCGCCTGCGAAACACGGGTACCAAGGGCCCGGACATTCTCGAACAGGCGCACATTGGTCGAGATGCGCACATCGTCAAGAAACAGCGTCGCGGTGCCCTGGCTGCCCTCGGGCAGGCTGCGCGACTGGTAGACCAGTGCGTTGATCGTGTCGATGAAATCGAGGTTACGGTTCAGAAGCAACCCACCCACCAGCGCCGCCGCACGGCCGTCGGGCAGGCGCAGCGGCGCGGCGGAATGGATGATCATGCCACGATCCTCGGTCAGCCGGTCGGTCGGCGCGGCATTGGGAGTGGCCACCAGCGGCACCGCCGCCCGTGCCGCCAAGCCGGGGGCCAAAGCCTCCATCGCGGCAGGTGACAGGATATCCACCGCCGCCTTGCCCTGCCCTTGCAGCGCGGCGCCGATCACCGGCCAATCGGCAGGCAAAAACCCGGTCGGGGCGTCAGTACCATCGGTCACATACAGGAAATCCAGCCCCAGCGTCTGCCTTTGCGTCGCGATCAGTGCCGTCAGATCGTCCGGCCTCTGAAGCGCGCGTTCCATCGCCACCGATTGCGCCAGCGCATCCAGCCTTTCGCCCGAAAGTTCCAGCAGCCGGGCGAGATACTGGTCAGCGATGGTCAGGTCACCATTCACCTTGACGATCAGCAGGTCGTCCACCTTGCCAGACCAGCGCTGCATCGTGGCGCCAAGCAGAAGCGGCAGCAGCACCAGCATGGGCAACAGCGCAATCAGCAGCAGCCGCACCCGGACCGAGCGCAGGACCCGCGCCACTAAAGCCCCCAGCCCGCGCATTTGCGGTCAATCGTCTTGCGCGAAATGCCCAGACGCCGCGCCGCCTCGCTGCGGTTGCCGCCGGTCAGATCCAGCGCGCGCAGGATCAGGCGGCGTTCCACCGCATCCAGAGGCTCGATGGCCTCGGCCTGCCGCTGTGGCGGAGCCAGCGTTTCCAGCGGAAACCGCCCGAAGATCAGGGCGCGTTCGATGAAATTGCGCAACTCGCGGATATTGCCGGGCCAGTCATGCCGCAACAGGGCCGCGCGGGTCGTGCTGTCCATCTGCAAAGACGCGAGGCTTTGCCGCTGTGCGATTTCGGTCAGGAACAGTTCGGCAAGGTCGATCACATCGGTTTCGCGCTGGCGTAGCGGCGGCATGTCGATCTGAAGCACGTTGATGCGGAAGAACAGGTCCTGCCGGA
Organism: Gemmobacter caeni; assembly: GCF_003054195.1. Classification (GTDB taxonomy): domain Bacteria; phylum Pseudomonadota; class Alphaproteobacteria; order Rhodobacterales; family Rhodobacteraceae; genus Gemmobacter; species Gemmobacter caeni. Next base: position 180,678 of record NZ_QBKP01000007.1, on the reverse strand, counting down.
AGCGCCCCGCTGCCACTTCGGGTTCCAGCGGGCGGCTGGAGGCGAGGACGAAACGCAGGTCCAGCGCCAGATCCCGCGCCGCCCCCAGCGGACGGATCCGGCCATCCTCCACCACCCGCAGCAGCGCCGATTGTGCCGCGGGGCTGAGTTCGGCGACCTCGTCCAGAAAAACCGTGCCTCCTTGCGCCGAAGGCAGAAAACCCTCGCGCCCTTCGGGAATGCCGGGCAAAGCACCGGCGATATGGCCGAACAGTTCCGCCTCGATCCGGTCGGGCGGGATGGCGGCGCAGTTGATCGGCACGAAGGGCCGGTCGGCGCGGTCGGAGATCCCGTGCAGATGCCGCGCTGCGACTTCCTTGCCGGTACCCGAAGCCCCGGTGATCAGAAGCGGCGTGGTCACTCCCGCCACCCGTGCCAGCATGTCCCGCACCGCGGCGATGCTGGCGGAACTGCCGATCAGCCGGTTGCGCCGCCCCGGCCCGGTATCGCCGCTGGCCAGCTCATGCCGCAGAAGCAGATTCTCACGCCGCAGTTGCGCCATCTGCAAGGCCCGCCGCACGGCGTTCAGCAACTGGTTCGACCGGAAGGGTTTCAGCACGAAGTCCGACGCGCCCGCCCGCAGCGCCTCGATGGCGGTTTCCAGATCGGCGTAGGCGGTGATCATGATGGTTTCGGCAAAGCCGCCGCGACGGCGCTGTTCGGCCAGCCAATCCAGCCCTTTCAGGCCGGGCATGATATTGTCGAGGATCACGATGTCGAAATTGCCGCGATCCAGCTGGGCATCGGCCTCGGCCGTGGTGCCCGCGACCTCGACCGCCTGACAGAAGGGCGCCAGCGTCTTCATCAGGAAGTTGCGCATCCCGGCTTCGTCATCCACCACCAGAACGCGGGCACGCGACAGAAGCCGCGTCAGCGCCGCATCCTCGATGGCCACGGGTGGCATGGTCATGTCGGCGTCTCCCCTCGCTGCGACGGGGCGAGCCTAGCGGGCAATCGGCGCGAGGTCGAGAACCCGGCTTGAGGGCGGTCCCCGCGCACCTTAGGCTGCGGGAATGAACCCGCTCGCACCGCTTGCCGAAACGACAGATCTGCACCAGTTGCGTGCGCCCTGGGCGCCCGCGCTTTGCGTGGTCTTTGCACGACATGCCAGCGGCCAGCCCGGCACCGGAACCGGACCTTCCGCCGGGAGCGCCCGCCTGCGCGCGCTGGGGGAGGTGGCAGAGGGCCTGTCATTGGGACCGGAGGCGCATCCTGAACCCGTACCCGCGCGGGATGCCACGGGCAGGATCGTGCTGGAAGATGCCCGCGCCCTGCCGGGGCCAGAGGGGCTGGGCAGCGAAGGGGCGGCGGCGCAGGACAGCGACGCGGCGGCCCGGCTGGCGGCTTTCTGCGAAGCGGCCGAACGCGCGGCGCTGGCGCTGTGGTGGCAGGGCAAACTGCCCGGCCACGCCTGCGCCGAGCCGCCCGAACTCGCCGCCTACCGCGCGGGCCATACGGGACGGCGGGTACTGTGTCTGGCCTTGCCCTTTCTTCCGGGTCTGTCTGTACGGCTGATGCTGGGCGACGACGGCACGGGCGGGCAGATCGCGCTTGGCAGCGCCGCCTCTCCCGATCCGGCCCGCGCCGCCGAGGCCGCCACGCGCGAGATGTTGCAGGCCGAACTGGCCTGGCTCGCCCCGGCGCATCACCCCGATACACCCTTCCGCGACCATGTGCAGACCGCACTGGCTCCGCGTCTGCCCGCGTTGCATACAGCGCAGGCTGCCGCACCGGAACCGGCAGGCGGATCGCTGGAAAAGCTTCTTGGCGATCTCGTTACAACTTATGGATTTTCTGACCTGACATCACCACAACTCCGGGTACCTGTCTGGCGCTTTGTCTGTCCGGCCTGGCCCCGCTCCCGCCCGTTGCTTGCCCCCGCTGACTGACGTTACGCTGACGCATCGCGCGACATATTCCCCGTGACAAGGGAGAAACCGATGCCGAATCCACCCGGAGGGACCAGCCCTTACATGGCATGGCGTATGCTGAAAGCGGCGGCACAACTGCCGCCGCCTGCCCTGCCCGCGGGGCGGCGCAGTTTCGGCTGTCCGAAGATGGCAGAGTCCGCATCGCTCTATTGCGGTGGGCAATCGCTGCTGGGGTCGGTGCGCGACCTGCCGGATCTGGCGGCGCGGCTGGTCAAACCCGCGCAGGCCGGTGCCGAAGGCGAGATGCCTGCGGGGTATACCTACCTCGGGCAACTGCTGGCCCATGACCTGTGCACGCCGACGGAAGGTGAATTCGATTATGCGCTGTCCGACCCCGCGCCAGAGCTTACCCGCACAACGGTGACACAGGCCGAGCGGACCCAGCCGCTGCATCTGGAAAGCCTGTTCGGCCCGGTTTCCGCCGATCTGTCCCTGCCCGAATTGCACAGGTTTCCCCCGGCACCGCTGTTCTATCCGTATTTCGCCGCCGACATCACGCGCCGGAAACCTGCAAGCGGCCTTGGCCGGACGCTGGGCGCGCTGCCTGATACGCGCAATGACGACAACCCGATGATCGCACAGCTTTCGGCGCTGTTCATCGCCCATGCCGGGGCGGTGACCACCCGGCTTGCCGCACGCGGTCATTCGCCTGCCGACAGCCTGCGCGGGGCCAAGACCGCCACGGTTCGGATGTGGCACGGGCTGTTGCTGCGCGATCTGCTGCCGCGCCTCGCCCTGCCCGCGCTGGCCGATACGCCTGCCGACCTGGGACCGCCCGGCGCCGCCGATATCCCGGTTGAAGTGATGGCGGCCATCCTGCGCGCAGGACACTGGCTGGTGCGCAGCCAGTACAGGCTGAACGTCAACACCGTTCCCGTGCGCCTGTTGCTGCGTGGCGATCCCGATATCGCCGCCCTGCGCGCCCGGCCGGGGGCAGAGAATTTCTGGCGCATCGACTGGCGCAATTTCTTTGATCTCGATCTGCTCTCACCACCGCAAAAGGCCATGCGGATGGAAGGCGGGCTGGCGGCCATGTTCGGCAGTGATTTCGGCCTGCCGGATGCGATGGAGATTCACTCCTCGCTTGTCACCAGCGACAACGATCTGGCGTTGCGCGATCTGGCCCGCAGCACCGATGGCGGCCTGCAATCCGTGTCAAGCCTCGCCACCCGGTTGGCCCCTGCCCTGCGGAGCCGCTTTCCCGACTGGCTGCTATGGGATGGCCCCGCACGGGCAAAGCTGATCAGCGACTGGTGCAACGCCTGCGGGCATCTGGCGCCACCGCATCTGGCTGCCGATCCGCCGCTATATCTTTACACGCTGCTTGAGGCCGGTCGCGGGCCCGCCACGCAGGGCTTTGGCGACGGTCTGCGACTGGGCGCGCTGGGGTCGGCACTTCTGTGGGGGGCGATCCGCGCGGCGGTTGAAACTGCCGAAGCCGCCCTGCCAGACGCCCCCGTCGACCCTGACATGCCGGATATCCCCGACATGCCCAGCCTGATACGATTTCTGACCCTCAACAGCGGAGTGTGACAATGACCACCGGAAGCCCGGCCCAGCCGGATGTGAAATACAATACCATCGACTTTGAAACCGTCGGCGCCTTCATGATTGCCATGACGCGGCAGCCCGCGGCGAACTACCCGACAACGGTCGAGGCATTCTGCAATCTGCTGGCGAATTATGCCCGCAAATTCGCCGCGCAGCTCGCCGAGGGAGAGGGCAGCCTCGCCCGTTCGCCCGACATCGTGACCGAAACGGTCAAGTCGCCGCTGTTCGCCGCCTATTTCAAACCGCTGGACGGGGACACCTCCGATGATCCGCTGGGGCATTGGGTTGTCGACGGGGTGCTTGAGGTCCAGCATGTCCACAAAGCCGCGACGATGAGCCTGTTCCAGAACACCGCCGACCATGTGAATATCCGCCTGCCCGAAAAGAACAACATCGCCGCCAAGGAGGATCTGGCGCTCCAGCACCAGGCTGAGGGCAGCAGGTTCCAGAACCTGACCTATCTGGACGATTACTTTGCGGGCAAGACAACCGCGATGCAGTTCGTCTGGGGCAATGTGGGCGATTATACCACGCGATCCTGCCGCTGACCGGCGATCTGCCACAGGGCCTCGGCGATGCGGTCAAGTCCGTAGGCTGACCGCATCGACGTCGCCGCCAGAAACCACGACAGCGGATCTGGCGCACCTGCGCCCTGCCAGCGGCCGGAAATATCGGTGCTGAAACGGTGCCAGAACCCGGCCGCCCGCGCCATATCCCCCGCCATCACGGCGGCGGCGCAGCCATAGGCATAGGTAAAGGGAATGGCCCCGGCGGCCCGGTCGGCCAGATCCATCGCTGTGGCATAATCGCCCAACAACAGCGCGACCGGCGTCCGATAGCCCATCGACACCCGGCACACCCCGGCATCAAGCGCCGAAGCCGCCTCGGCCAGGCGGGTCGCGCGAGTCACCTGCCCGGTCAGCGCCATCATTTCCGACGCCGCCGACAGGCGGCGCGGATTGCTTTGCGACAGGTCGGCCACCACATTCGCGGCCTCGGCCGCGGCGTCGACGTGATCCAGCAGGATCGAGCTCCAGCCGAAGGCAAGCCAGGCATCGCCACGGTCGGGCGCCTCGGCGGTGCAGGCCCGCCCGATTTCCAGCGCTTCGGGTACACCGGCATGAACCGGACCCGAGCCCGGAAAGATCAGTTCGCGGCTGTTGAGCAATTCGGCCAGCCCGATACGCGCGCGCAGCCCCAGATCGCCGCCGGAGGAAACCGAGCGCAGCAGCGCCTCCGCCCGCCGGTCCGCATCCGAAGACCAGTCGCGCATCAGCCAGCCCGCGCGCATCAGCTTGCGATAATCGGCAAGCTGGGCATCGGACAGGCCTTCCAGCCCGCTGATGTAATGCGACTCCAGCTTGCCGGTCAGGCGCATGGCGATACGCTGCACCGCGAAACCCGAGTTGCGCACCCAGTCGCCGCGCCGGATATGCAGCGGCCATGACCAGATAATCGCGCCAGTGGACAGATCCTTCAGCGACAGGATCAGCCGCATTTCCTCCAGCCCCGGCGACAGCGAACCACGCAGTTCGTAATTGCCGGGGCGGGCGGGCAGTTGCATTCCGGGGCTGGTTTCGATGGTCACCCAGTCTTCGACCGCATAAAGCGCCGATCCCAGTTCGGCCTGCACCGCCGCCACCAGAATCTGTTCGTCATCAGGCAGCGCGGACAAGGCGAAGGACTGGACGAAAATCGTGATCCGTTTGTCGTCAAGCTGCGCCGGCAAGGGCGCAGCCGAACCGGAAAGCTTGAGCGAAATCGCAAGCGCCTGGGTTTCCTCGGCGGGTTCCAGATCGAATTCCTCGTCCAGAAGCGTCCAGAGCTTGCGATAATGTTCCATCGCAGCAGCGTTATTACCCGCCGCGATATCCAGACGCATCAGCGCCCGCGTTGCCTCTTCATCCTGAGGTTCCAGCTCGCGCAGGCGCTCGGCCAGCAGACGCGCGCCGGTTTTTTCGCCAGCCGCGTGCAGACGGGAGCGCAGCTGCGCTGAAAGATGCGCCAGATAGGCTGCCTTGCGTTCGGTCAGGAAGCCATCGAACTCCGGGTCCAGCCCCCACAGATCGGCGGCGAAGCGGATGTCGGCATCGGCAAGCGACCGCGCCGCAAGCGGTGCTGTATCCCCCGCGTCGAAAGCCGCCAAAGCCTGCGATATGTCACACGGCGCGCCCGCGAACCGTGCCCGCACCGCCAGACGGTCAGCCTCGAACAGCGAAATCCCCGCACAGTCGCGTGCCAGCACATGCAGGGTATTGCGCAGAGAACCACGAGCCTTTTCCGCGCCGGAATCGGACCACAAAAGATCAGCCAGCCGGTCGCGCGCGATACCGCTTTCGCCGGTCAGGCTGAACCATGCGAGAATAGCCTTCTGCTTCTGCCCCTTTACGGGCAGTTCCTGCCCGTCGACCGACAAGCAAAATCTGTCAAGGATGCGGAAGTAGGTGCACCCGGCCATCTTCGATACATCCCCAGAAATCGAAGTCTGATTCTAGGGATAGCCGTGTGCGGTGCGGGCGTAAACCCGTGGCAGATGCGGATCGGCCAAAGACGACATTCCGGGTTGCCCCGCCACCTGCCGTCATTGACCGATCCGCACCGATACAGTGGCCCTGAGGGGATCGTCAGGCCACCGCATACTGAAGCGCGGCACTGCGCGCATTTTCTTCGTCAAGCCGGGCTTTCGCCTCGCGGGCAATCGCCACGAAGCCATCGACCTCGCTGGTTCCGTGATCGGCGAGAAGCTTCAGCCGCCACAGCGCATCGGCGCTTCCCGGCGTCAGCGGCTCGGTCAGGTTGAGCAGCGCGCCCCGCGACAGCATGTCGGCCGTCAGCCGCCGCGCGCAGGCCAGCCGCCCGAGCCTGACGGTCACGACCGCGCCCGGCGCACCGGTGACCTCAAACCCTGCGTCCTCCAGCCCGGTGCGCAGCCTTTCGATGTTCTGCATCAGCCGGTTGCGCCGTTCGGCGCCTTCCTCGCTGTCCACGATTTCCAGCGCGGCCAGCACCACCGCTGCCTGAAGGGGCGATATCGCATTGCTGCATCCCTGCACCGAACTGCCCACCCGCATGGCAAGCCGCAGGGCCGGATGGTTGGAGGCGACAAACCCGCCATTCGCCGCGAAAGTCTTGGAGAAGCTGCCGGTGAGGATGTCGATACCGCCAAGGATGCCCTGCATCTCGCAGACACCACGCCCTGTGGCGCCAAGCGCACCCAGGTCATTGGCCACATCCACCAGTAGCGTCGCCGCATAGCGACGGCAAAGCTGCTGCAATTCGGGCAGGCTGGCGCTGCCCGGTTCCATGGCGAACAGCGCCTCGGTCACAACGATGATGCCGGCCTGCGGGTCTTCATCCCGCAGTCGTTCCAGCCGGCGGACCAGCGCCTCGGTCGAGCCGTGCTGGATCTGATGCACGGTTGCACCGGAAGCGGCGGCGCCGTCCTGAAGACATTCCCGGGCATGGGCGTCCACCAGCACATGATCGCCCGGCCGCACCAGCGCGCGAATGGCGCCGAAACCGGCGGTCCAGCCGCTTGGAAACACGATGGCCTGTGCCATGCCGACGAAAGCGGCAATCCGCTCTTCCAGCGAGGTGGTCAGCGTGGTCAGCCCCATCTGGACCGCAGTGCCCGCCGAATGGACCCCGTAGCGCCGTGCCGCCGCCGAAGCCGCCGCAAGGATCTTGGGATGCGAGGCGAGGCTCAGGAAATCCTGCGAGGCCATATTGATTCCCGCCAGCCCGCGCCCTGCCCGATCACGCGCCACCACGCGCGGGCCGATGCGGCAGGCATTGGCCTTGCATGTGGCATCAAGCCCAGATTTCAGCCGCTCGTCATACCATTCCGTCATCGGCTGCCAGCGATCCATCAGCGAGACGCATCCGGCATCGAACTGGTCCATCGCCGTGGCGCTGGCAACTTCAGTGCTGTCGAGAGTGCAGGTCATCGTTCGGTCCTCGGCGATGCGGCAACAGCCGCGGTGCTTGAAAGGACAATGACCTGCCTTGCGTCAGCGCATCGTCATTCCTGTCTGACGCAGCAAATGACGGAGCGGATTTTCATTCGGACGCGGCCACAGTGGCGCTGACGGCGCGGGTCCAGCGCGCGTATCTCGCGTCCCGTTCTGCCCCGCCCATAGCCGGTACGAAACGGCGTTCCAGCGCCCAGGTCTTGGCGAATTGCTCGGGTCCGGGGTAAAGACCGGCCCGGTAGCCGGCAAGCCAGGCCGCGCCGAGCGCGGTGGTTTCCGTCACAACCGGCCGATCCACCGGCGCGCCAAGAAGGTCAGCCAGAAACTGCATCGCCCAGTCACTTGCCGCCATGCCACCGTCAACCCGCAGCACACCATCGGCAGCCGCGCCCCAGTCAGAGCGCATCGCCTGCAGCAGATCACGCGTCTGGTAGCCCACGCTTTCCAGTGCAGCCCGTGCCAGTTCGGCCGGGCCGGAGTTGCGGGTCAATCCGAAGATCGCCCCCCGGCATTCGGGCCGCCAGTAGGGCGCGCCAAGGCCGGTGAAGGCGGGAACGAGGATCACCTCTTGCGCCGGATCGGCACTTTCGGCGAGGGGCTGCGTTTCCGGCGCGCTGCGGATGATCTTCAAACCATCACGCAGCCATTGCACCACTGCCCCTGCGATGAAGATCGAACCTTCCAGCGCATAGCTGGTCTTGCCGTCCAGACGGCTGGCAATGGTGGTCAGCAGCCGGTTGGTCGAGGGCACCCGATCCGCCCCGGTGTTCAGCAAGGCGAAACAGCCGGTGCCATAGGTCGATTTCATCATGCCGGGCTGAAAGCACGCCTGCCCCATTGCCGCCGCCTGCTGGTCACCCGCAACACCGAGGATCGGGATTTCCCGTCCGAACAGATCGGGCCGCGTGGTGCCAAAATCATCCGCGCAGTCGCGCACCTCGGGCAGCAGCGCCATGGGAATATCCAGAAGCGCGCAGATATCGGCATCCCAGCGGTTCGCCCCGATGTCATAAAGCAGGGTGCGCGAGGCATTGGTGGCATCGGTGGCATGCACCTTGCCGGCGGTCAGATTCCAGATCAGCCAGCTATCCACAGTGCCGAAAGCCAGTTCACCCCTTCTGGCACGCTCACGGGCGCCGGGAATGGTATCAAGCAGCCATTTCAGTTTGGTGCCCGAGAAATAGGGGTCCAGCAGCAGCCCGGTCCGCGCGGTAATCAGTGCCTCGTGTCCGGCGGCACGCAAGCCCTCGCAGATCGGGGCAGTGCGGCGGTCCTGCCAGACAATCGCATTGTGCAATGGCTGGCCGGTCGCGCGGTCCCACAGCAGGGTGGTTTCGCGCTGGTTGGTAATGCCGATGGCGGAAACCGCCGCGACGCCTAGCCCCGCGCGTTCAATGGCCGCCCGCGCTGTTGCCGCCGTGGTGGCCCAAAGATCTGCCGGATCATGTTCAACCCAGCCGGAGGCAGGATAATGCTGCGGAAACTCCTCTTGCGCCGAAGCGACCGGGCGAAGATCCGCGTCGAACAGGATCGCCCGTGACGAGGTGGTGCCCTGGTCGATGGCAAGGATATGGGTCATGGCAGCGCGGTCCCGTGGTCGTGGAAGAGACAGGTCCGGGCGACCGCAGCCGCCCGGACCCTTCATGGCATCAGTTCTGCCAGGATTTGATCAGCTCGTCATAGGACACGGTTTCGCCCTGCGGCTTTTCGTTGTCCAGCTTGCCGACCGGCGCGCCCGGCTGGTCGATCCAGTATTGCGGGTCCTGCTCTTCGTTCATCTTCGGGCCGATGTCGCCCTGAACGCCCGACTTCTCAAGCCGGATCAGCACCTTTTCCTGATCGGCGCACAGCGCGTCCAGCGCCTCCTGCGGGGATTTGGCCCCCGACAGCGCGTCGCCGATATTCTGCCACCACAGCTGCGCCAGCTTCGGATAGTCCGGGATATTGGTGCCGGTGGGCGACCACTGGGTCCGGGCGGGCGAGCGGTAGAACTCGATCAATCCGCCAAGCTTCGGCGCACGGTCGGTGAAGTGCTGGCTGTCGATGGTGGACTGACGGATGAAGGTCAGGCCGACATCGGATTTCTTCAGATCAACCAGCTTCGAGGTCACGAATTGCGCATAAAGCCATGCGGCCTGCGCACGATCCACCGGGGTGGATTTCATCAGCGTCCACGACCCCACATCCTGATAGCCGATCTTGGTGCCCTCGGTCCAATACGCACCATGCGGGCTGGGAGCCATGCGCCATTTCGGCGTGCCATCCTCGTTCATTACCGGCAGGCCCGGCTTCACCATGTCGGCGGTGAAAGCAGTATACCAGAACATCTGTTGCGCGATGGAACCCTGCGCCGGAACCGGACCGGCCTCACCGAAGGTCATGCCCATGGCTTCCGGCGGGGTATATTTCTGCAACCAGTCGATCGCCTTGGTCACGGCATAGACCGCAGCCGCATCGTTGGTTGCCCCACCCCGCGCCACGCAAGAGCCGACGGGCCGCGAGTTTTCATCGACCCGGACACCCCATTCATCGACCGGCAGGCCGTTCGGCTCGCCCTTGTCGCCCATACCGGCCATCGACATCCAGGCATCGGTATAGCGCCAGCCGAGGCTCGGGTCTTTCTTGCCGTAGTCCATGTTGCCATAGACGCCCGAGGACGGCCCGCCCGCATAGCTCATGTCGCGGCCGGTGAAGAATTCGGCGATATCCTCATAGGCCGACCAGTTGACCGGCACGCCGAGGTCATAGCCATATTTGGCCTTGAAATCCTCCATGGTCTTGGGATCGGTGAACCAGTCGTAGCGGAACCAGTAGAGGTTGGCGAACTGCTGGTCAGGAAGCTGGTAAAGCTTGCCATCCGGCGCGGTGGTGAACTGGGTGCCGATGAAATCGGCCAGATCCAGACCGGGGCTGGTGACATCCTTGCCCTCGCCCGTCATCCAGTCGGTCAGGTTGCGGGCCTGCTGATAGCGCCAGTGCGTCCCGATCAGGTCGGAATCGTTGACATAGGCGTCATAGATGTTCTCGCCGGTCTGCATCTGGGTTTGCAGCTTCTCGACGACATCACCCTCGCCGATCAGATCATGGGTGATCTTGATGCCGGTGATGGCAGTGAAGGCCGGGGCCAGAACCTTGGATTCATATTCATGCGTCGCGATGGTTTCGGACACGACCTTGATATCCATGCCCGAAAAGGGCTTGGCCGCGTCGATGAACCACTGCATTTCCTTTTCCTGATCTTCGGGCGACAGGACGGTCATGCCCGCGATTTCGGAATCGAGGAATTTCTTGGCGGCGTCCATGTCGGCCCAGGCGGGGGCCCCCACGGCCAGCAGCGCCAGCGCCATTGCGGTTGATGTCAGTCTCATTGTATTCCTCCCTTGGAATGTGAAACAGGCGTTGAGCATTCTTGCCCTCTGGCGCGGGGTCCAGCCGCACCAGAGGGATCTTCCGGTCTAAACCCAGACGAAAACCGCCACGGCATAGACAAGGCACAGTGCGAGCCCGCCCCAGACAGGGGGGCCCGCGAAGAACAGCCAGGCCAGACAGATGAAGGCCGAGCCGAGAAGAGAGATGAACAGCCGGTCGCCGCGCGTCGTCTCGATCCGCAGGAGTCCGACGCGCGGGGTTTCGGGGAACCGGATCGCAAGGATGGTGAAGGTCACGAGCAGGCTCGCGATGATCCAGAAGAACAGCGCGACCGGGAAGGTCCAGGCCATCCAGCCGCCCTTGATCATCGGCGCGAACCAATCCTTCGCGCCGTCTTTTACCGGGGTAGCCCAGATCAGGAAGATCAGTGCGGCGCCAAGGACTGCGGCGGCGGTAACGTAGATCGCGGGCCAGTTGACGCGGTTTGCCGTGGTTGCAGACATGATCCAGCCCTCCTTCACACGCGACCCAGGGCAAAGCCCTTGGCGATGTAGTTACGGACGAACCAGATCACCAACGCGCCCGGAATGATGGTCAGCACCCCGGCGGCGGCCAGAACACCCCAGTCCATTCCGCTGGCCGATACCGTGCGCGTCATGGTGGCTGCGATGGGCTTGGCGTTCACGCTGGTCAGTGTGCGGCTCAGCAACAGTTCCACCCATGAGAACATGAAGCAGAAGAAGGCCGCGACACCGATCCCGCTGGCCACCAGCGGCATGAAGATGCGGATGAAGAAGCGCGGGAAGGAATAGCCGTCGATGTAGGCGGTCTCGTCAATCTCTTTCGGCACGCCGCGCATGAAGCCTTCCAGAATCCACACCGCCAGCGGCACGTTGAACAGGCAATGCGCCAGCGCCACCGCGATGTGCGTGTCGAACAGCCCGATGGAGGAATAAAGCTGGAAGAACGGCAGTGCGAAGACGGCGGGCGGCGACATGCGGTTGGTCAGCAGCCAGAAGAACAGGTGCTTGTCACCCATGAAGCTGTAACGGCTGAAGGCATAGGCGGCGGGCAGCGCCACGGCGATGGAAATGACCGTGTTCAGCACCACATAGATGATCGAATTGACGTAGCCCATGTACCAGCTCGGGTCGGTCAGGATCACCATGTAGTTGCGGAAGGTCAGCTCGCGCGGAAAGATCGAGAAGGTTCCGGTGATCTCGGCATTGGTCTTCAGGCTCATGTTCACAAGCCAGTAGATCGGCACCATGAGGAACAGAAGATAAAATGTCATCACAAGGGCGGAGGAGCGGCTGCGCATCACTTGGCCTCCTGACGGTCGAGATTGGTCATCACGGTGTAGAACACCCAGCTCACCAGCAGGATCACGAGGAAATACATGATCGAGAAGGCGGCGGCGGGGCCAAGATCGAACTGACCCACGGCCATCTTCACAAGGTCGATTGACAGGAAGGTGGTCGAATTGCCGGGGCCGCCGCCGGTGACGACGAAAGGTTCTGTATAGATCATGAAGCTGTCCATGAAGCGCAGCAGAACCGCGATCAGCAGGACGCCCTTCATCTTCGGCAGCTCGATGTAGCGGAACACGGCCCAGCGGCTCGCCTGGTCGATGCGCGCGGCCTGATAATAGGCCTGCGGAATGGATTGCAGACCGGCATAGGCCAGCAGCGCCACCAGCGAGGTCCAGTGCCAGACATCCATCACCACCACCGTGGCCCATGCATCGAACGGGTCGGAGGTATAGTTGTAGTCGATCCCGATGGCGGCCAGCGTATGCCCCAGCAGGCCAATGTCACCGCGACCAAAGATCTGCCAGATGGTGCCGACGACGTTGAACGGGATCAGCAGCGGCAGCGCCATGACCACAAGGCAGAACGAGGACCAGAAGCCCTTCTTCGGCATGTTCAGCGCGACGAAGATGCCGAGCGGGACCTCTATGGCCAGAATGATGGCCGAGAACATCGCCTGCCGCAGCAGCGCGCCATGAATACGGTCGGAATGCACGGCCTCATCGAACCAGTCGAGCCCGGCCCAGAAAAATTCGTTGTTCCCGAAAGTATCGTTGACCGAATAGTTCACCACGGTCATCAGCGGGATCACCGCCGAAAAGGCGACCAGCACCAGCACCGGCAGCACCAGAAACCAGGCGCGGTTGTTCTGTGTCTTTTCCATCAGGCCGCCCTCCCCTGCGGTGCGACGCGCCAGTCGTCGGCATAGACGTTGATCTTGCCAGGCACGAAGGCCACGCGCGGCAGCGCCGGAACGGGCTGCCCTTCCGGCTGAACAATGTTGAAAGGCTGCCCCTCCAGTTCGGCCCGCAGGATGCGATGGCGCCCGACATCCTCGACCCGGCGAATGGTGACCGGCAGCCCCTGCCCTTCCGTCAGAACGGCATGTTCAGGACGAATGCCGATCTGCACACGACCCGAGGGGGTCCCGTGATCGTCGCCCAGATCCACCCCTGCCCCGCTGACCAGCATGGCACGGGTGCCCGATACTCGCGCTTCCAGAAAGTTCATGCCGGGGGAGCCGATGAAATACCCCACGAATGTATGTGCCGGGGTTTCGAAAAGTTCCTCAGGCGTGCCGAGCTGCACTACGCGACCGTCATACATCACCACCACCTTGTCGGCGAAGGTCAGCGCTTCGGTCTGGTCATGCGTGACATAAATCATCGTATGGCCGAACTCGCGGTGCAGCTGCTTGAGCTGTGTGCGCAGCTCCCACTTCATGTGTGGGTCAATGACGGTCAGTGGCTCGTCGAACAGGATCGCGTTGACATCCTCGCGCACCATGCCACGGCCAAGGCTGATCTTCTGCTTGGCATCGGCGGTCAGGCCCTGCGCCTTTCGCGACAGCATCGCCTCCATCCCGATCATCTTCGCAATCTGATCGACGCGACGCTTGATATAGGCTGCGTCCTGCCCGCGATTGCGCAGCGGGAAGGCCAGATTGTCGCGGACGGTCATCGTGTCGTATACGACCGGGAACTGGAACACCTGCGCGATATTGCGCTCGGCCGTGGCGGCATCGGTCACATCGCGGTCGCCGAACAACACCCTCCCATGGCTTGGCCGCAGCAGGCCCGAGATGATGTTCAGCAGCGTAGTCTTGCCGCAGCCGGACGAGCCCAGCAGGGCATAGGCGCCACCATCCTGCCAGACATGATCCATTTCCTTCAGCGCGTAATCCTGTTCGCCCTTCGGATTGGGCAGGTAGCTGTGCGCGAGGTTCTTCAGCGTGATCTGTGCCATGGCTCAGGCCGCCTTTGCATAGGCGGCAGGCGCGGCAAGCCGCCCGTCCGCGTCAAACAGATAGACGTGCGCCGGGTCCAGCCAGACCTGCACCCCCTGCCCCGGTGTCAGGTCATGCACCCCGCCGACCAGACCGACCCAGCGATCCGTGCCATGGCTGACGTGGATGAAGGTTTCCGATCCGGTGATTTCCGTCACCGCGAGTTTGCAGGCAAATTCCACAGCAGCCCCGGACGGGCGATGCAGCGCCAGATGATTGGCCCTGAACCCGGCCAGATAGCGACCATCAGGCAAAGCGGACATCGCTCCGTCCGCCGCAACGGAGGCACTTTCGCCAAAGCGGACCTGCCCGCCCGTCTTGACCGCCGGCACGAAGTTCATTGGCGGGTCCGAGAAGACTCTTGCGGTAGTTGCATCATGAGGATTTCTATACACCTTTGCGGTAGGTCCGAACTGCGTTACCCGGCCTTCCCAAAGCGTCGCGGTATGGCCACCCAGCAGCAGCGCCTCTTCCGGTTCAGTGGTCGCATAAACGAAGATCGCGCCCGAAGCCTCGAAGATCTTCGGGATTTCGACCCGCAACTCCTCGCGCAGTTTGTAATCGAGGTTCGCCAGCGGCTCGTCCAGCAGCACCAGCCCTGCCCCTTTCACCAACGCCCGCGCCAGCGCACAGCGTTGTTGCTGCCCGCCCGACAGCTCCAGTGGCTTGCGCTCCAGCATCGGGGTCAGGCGCAGCATCTCGGCTGTATGTCGCACGGCACGATCAATCTCGGCCGTGCTGCGGCGCAGGATACGCAGCGGCGAGGCGATGTTTTCATACACCGTCAGACCGGGGTAATTGATGAACTGCTGATAGACCATGGCAACGCCCCGGTCCTGCACCCGCAAGCCGGTCACGTCGCGGCCTTCCCACAGGATGCGTCCGGCACTTGGCTTATCCAGCCCGGCCATCAACCGCATCAGGCTGGTCTTGCCCGACAGCGTCGGCCCCAGCAGCACGTTCATCGTGCCGTTTCGCAATGTCATGCTGGTCGGGTGGATGTGATCCCGCCCGCCGACCACGCGCGACACGCCTTGCAGTTCCAACGTCATTCGATCTCCTCCACGATGCGCCTGCCCTCCTCTGGCTGACGCGCCGCCTATTCCGCTGCGGGACTGGCCATCCGGCCGGTCGATGTTGCACCGCGCTCAGCCATGAAGCCCTCCAGCGCGGCAATCTGTTCCGGGGTCATGTGCAGCCCGAGCTTGGTACGCCGCCACAGGATATCCTCGGCGCTGCGGGCAAATTCCTTTTCGACCAGCCAGTTCACTTCTGCCGCGGTCAGCCCGGCCCCAAACGGCTGCCCCAGTTCAGCGAGGCTTTTTGCCCCGCCCAGAACATCGAACACATCTGTTCCATAGGTGCGTACAAGACGAAGGCTGTCTCGGGCGTCGAGAAACGGATATTCCGCGATCAGACGGTTTTGCAGGGCACCGACGCCGTCATGCGGGAAATCCCCGCCCGGCAGCGGAATGCGGGCTGTCCACGGCCCTTTCGCCTTGGGGAAATAAGGCGAGAGTTTCGCAAGCGCACTTTCCGCAAGCCGCCGGTAGGTCGTGATCTTGCCCCCGAACACATTGAGCAATGGTGCCCCGTCGGCATGCAGGCTCAGCACATAGTCGCGCGTCGCGGCTGTCGCGGATTTCGCCCCGTCATTGTAAAGCGGTCGCACCCCCGAATAGGTCCAGACCACATCATCGGGCGTCACCGGCCGGGCGAAATACTGGCTCGCGAAGGCGCACAGATAATCCCGCTCTGCCTCGGAACAACGCGCCTCCCCCGGCGCGCCGTGATGATCCTGGTCGGTGGTTCCGATCAGGGTGAAGTCCTGCTCATAAGGAATGGCGAAGATGATCCGCCCGTCACCGCCCTGAAAGAAATAGCAGCGATCATGGTCATACAGCCGCCTCGTCACGATATGGCTGCCACGCACCAGTCGGACGCCTTCGGTCGAAGGCACGCGGGCAACATTGCGGATCACATCCTCAACCCACGGCCCGCCCGCATTGACCAGCGCGCGCGCCTGATGGATTTGCGGGCCATGCACCCCGTCGGTTTCAACCCGCCACAGGTCACCCACGCGTAAGGCAGAAACGACCCGCGTGCCCACCATGATCCGGGCGCCCCGATCTGCCGCATCACGCGCATTCAGCGAGACCAGACGGGAGTCCTGCACCCAGCAATCAGAATATTCATAGGCCAACCGGAACCCCGGCCGCAGCGGCTTGCCCGCCTCGTCCTGCGTCAGATTCAGGCGGCGCGTGCCCGGCAAAATCTGCCGCCCCCCCAACGTGTCATAGAGGAACAGCCCCAGCCGGATCAGCCAGGCCGGACGGCGCCCCTTCAGCCAGGGCATGACCACGGACAACAGACGGGAGGTCGGAGTGCTTCCCTCAAACCGCATCTCGGGTGAGATTGGCAGCACGAACCGCATCGGCCAGCTGATATGCGGCATCGCAACCAGCAGCGTCTCACGTTCCTCCAGAGCCTCGCGCACCAGACGAAACTCGAAATATTCCAGATACCGCAACCCGCCGTGAAACATCTTGGTGGAGGCGGATGACGTTGCCTGCGCCAGATCGCCCTGTTCAGCAAGCGTGACAGACAGACCCCGCCCGGCGGCGTCGCGGGCAATGCCACAGCCGTTGATGCCGCCGCCAATGACGAACAGATCGGTTATCGCTGGCGAGCCGGTTACAGGCACGTCGCCCTCCGTTGGCAGGTCATCTTGATGTGTTCAAGGAGTAGCCAGTTTGCGCTATCGGTCAAGCGATTATTTTCGGTTTTCATCTTTTTCAGAGGAAACACCGCTGGAAACGTTCGATTCAGGGCTAAATTGAGCCTGATTCATGCTGTGGCGCAGAAATTTTGACTCAATACGAACATTGATGCGGAATTTCGAAAGGGAATGAACGTGCATGAGCTGGCATTGAATGATCGAAGGGTTCCACATGGACGTTGAGGCAGGCAGGGGCACTTCGATCTGATCACCGCCATTGGCGCGTGTTGCAGCGGAGGACAGGTTTCCTCAGCAGGCATATTGTTGTCCGCGGACAATTCTCTGATGCTCTCCGCGCTTGCGAAGTTTCTCCAGTAATTGCCAGGGACAGAACGTTTCGCTCCGGGCGCCCAGCATTACCGACCTGAAATATGCACCGAGCTGATGAATGCGATCCTGCATTTCCAGTAAAAGCCAGATCGTCAGGGCTACTTCCATGGCTCCTCGCTTGTCTTCGGCACGTTCGTAGCATTGACGTTCAATGCCCATCATTGGAGCCATCTGTCTTGCATGTGAGGTGATGTCCGCTGCGTTACGAATTGAGGTCTGAAGGAAGGAGGCCGCTTGTGGGCAGATCTGAGTGATTTCTGACAGTACGGAGGTGTCAGGCTCAGTTTCCGCTGCCTTCTTATCAATAAGTTCTTTTTTTGAACTATGATGGTGGCGGACATTTTGGCCGTTGCTGGCGGACAGTTCTTCTGCCGGTTCTTCGCTTTCTGCCTGCAAAGTTTCAGCAGACAGAAGTGACAGCCAATGCCCCAGTTCTTCGGCAGACGGTTTGCGGCGCAGGACGCGCCTGGCGTCTTCCAGCAGAGGGGTCTCACCTTGCTTGGCGAGGCATGAGGCGATGGTCGACCGAAGCTTCGTGCGAAGGTAATCCAGATGGGCCTGTTGATCGGCTACCTGCCTTGCGAGGCTGCAAAGCCGCTCATAGGCATTGAAAAGAGGCGAGAGGTCCAGGCCGAAGCGCAGGACCGTGCCCATCTCGGGGTCGTGCTTGCAGTATCGCTTGCCGTTCGGACTGTCGATCCGCAGGAGGAAGCCCGCTTCGATCAGTTCAGCGAAGTGCCGTCGCAACGTGCGATCAGACACGCCGTTGCGGCGCAGTGCCAAGGTGGCATTTGAGGCGAAGACCCGGTTGTGATTGCGCTTGGGCGGCAAGCAGGACAACAGCGTATCCAGCGTCGCAATGACAGGGGGGCGCAGGCCAAGAGCCGGCGCTGCGCGCCGCAGCGCCTCGATCATGGCAAAGCGGTCGGGGATAGGATTGTCCGCGGACAATGAAGAATCGGCCTGCGACCGGATCGGTGCAGAGGCATGTCTGAAAGCCATGGCATTTCACGGCAAACCCAGGGTGAGTGCCCTGATCAATGGCCGAGCATTTTGCCAGAAACAGGCAAAATTCCATCAATCAGCCGAATCGGCTGTCTTGACTGGAGCGGAGAAGCTGGTAAATCTGTGGGTGCTAAGCAACAGATTGGGCTCTCCGAGGGTGACCTTGGGGGGCTCTTTCTTTTCCTGTGGCTGCGATGTGCTCCTTGTTGTTGTGTTGCTCGATATCGTCAGTCGCTGCGCTGTCCGGCTTTCCAAGTCCGGTACAGGCGCAGGATCTCGTGTTCGGCGTTTGCACGCATCCAGCTTGTGAATGCGGCGTCGCCCTGACCAAGGCGGATCGTGACCGAGCGCGGAGTGGCCTTCACCTCTGCAATTGTCGCGCCGGTGGCGTCTTTTACCGTGAGGCCGGGCGAGGCAGGAGCTGGTTGCGCCGCTGGTGTGGTTGCTCTGGTCGCTGCGGACTGAAGCTGCGCAAAGCGGTCGTCAGAGGGCAGGGCGGCGGCCGCAGGTGGAAGGGCCTGCACCAGATCCACAAGATCCAGCCCGTGATCCCGCGCGGCATCGGCCAGCTCTTCCCAGCGGCGGCGACCGATCCCGTGGGCGGGGCCAACGAAACGGATGACCTCGCCCGGAATGGTGCGCGCCACTTTCGTCATGCGTGACAGCATAGGTTTGTCGATGGCAAGTGCGTCCAGAATCACCGCAGGCTCATAGCCGTTTTCGGCCAGTTCAGAGACGAAAACCGCCTTTTCGATGAAGCTCGGATCGACCCGAAGGCTGTTTTCCTGACCTTGCGCAAGAATGGCCTGTTCATCGGTCAATGACCGGATCAGGGCCTTCGCAGGCAGTCCGGCCAGTTTCAGCGCTTGCAACCGGCGACGGCCATAGACGATGCGATAGCGTCCGGGCGCCTCGGCCAGCGGGCGCACCATGATCGGCACCTGTTGTCCGTGCAGCCGGATGCTTTCAGCCAGCTCAGCGACATCCGAATCCGTGATCGCAAGGCGGTCGCGGGGGCCATCATCCTCGATCAATGCGGGATCAAGCTCCCGGATCGCATTGGAGGACAGGTCGCGCAGGGTCGATTTCACCCCGGACATCGGCCCGGTATTCGGGAAACGTGGGCGCGATTCCGCAGGAACAGTCTCTGTTTGCGGGGCGGGCGGCGGGGGAGGTTGAAAGATGTTGCGGCGCGCCATCAGCTGTTCCTCCGACCCCAGGCCTGCTGGATCACCGCCTCAAACTCGTCTGCGACCCCATTCACGCTTTCCAGAATGCGATCCAGCGTCTTGCGGACGACCTGATTGGGGTCCAGCTCGTAAATCGTCTGTTGCGTCATCCCCGCATCGGAAATCGCGGTGGATTTGAGCATCGGCGTATTCAGCACCTGCTCCAGCAGGATCGAACGCAGAAAGCCCGCCATCTGCGCCTGTGGCACATCGGTCGGCTCGTACCGGGCGATGAGGAATTTGAGAAACTTCCAATCGGTCGGTCCCATGGATTCCTCCAGCGTTCTGACAGTTTCACCTGCCATTTCAAGGAATTGCGCCATAGAGGCGACATCCAGCATGCTGGGCACCACTGTAATCAGCAGGCCGGTAGAGGCCAGCAGCGAAGACATGGTGGTAAAGCCAAGTTGCGGCGGGCAGTCGATGATCACCAGATCATAGGCGTTCTCGACCTCGCTGAGCGCGATGGCCAGCCGCTGCGTGAACGGCGGCTCGATCCGGTGTTGCAAGGCATAGGCGGTTTCGGTCTCGTATTCCGAAAGCAGCAGCCCGGCCGGCGCAAGGTCGAGATTGTGGAAATAGGTCTTGCGGATGATCTGGCTCAGCGGCACCGGGTCTTCATAGCGCAAGGCATCATAAACAGTCCCTGCTTCCGCGAATTCGATCTCGGGGCGGTAGCCGAACATGGTGGTCAAACTGGCCTGCGGGTCCATGTCGATGGCCAGAACCCGATAGCCGCGCAGGGCATAGCGCTGCGCCAGATGGATCGCGGTCGTGGTCTTGCTGGACCCGCCCTTGAAATTGACGATGGAAATGACCTGCAAACCATCGCCTTCGCGCCGACCTGGGCGATAGGTCTCGCCATTGCGCCCCGTGCGGGCCATGACATCGCGGATCTGGTCGATCTCTTCCGCGGAATAGAGCCTGCGACCGCGGGAATCCGTCTCTACATCCGGGAAATCGCCCTCTTGGTGGCGCGTTCTCAGATTGGACATCGAGATGCCCGTCAGTTCCGATACTTCGGCGGGATGAAACTTGCGCAGCGTTTTGCGGCTTCCGGGGTGGAAGCTGTTCCGCATATGGTTGTTCAGCGCCTCGGAAAGCCGGGTGGCGTTGGCGCTGATCATGCCGGCAATGCTGCCGGGTTCGGGGAGTCTGTCGCTCGTCATCCTATCCTCGATGGTCTCTTTGCGGACCACTTTCTCTTTCGTCGCAGAAGGGCGTCAAAAACGAAACCATGCGACAACTGGAGTGATGGCACGCAACTTGTCACGCGGCAACAGAATTTTTCGTCGCTATGGCGCGCAGTCGTGTCAGGAAGTTCATCCTGTGGTCGAAATCATGCGGGTAAATAGCTGATATAACTTGAAAAAGTCAAACATCTCGCCCCACGCGCGGCCTCAGGGCCATCTGCTGCCAGACGTGCGGGTGTTGCTGAAAGATATCCACAAGAGTTATCCACAGGTGAGCGGGCCGGTCCTGTGGCGAATCCTGCGGGGATATTTTGTCGCGGCGGGACAAGAACGGCAACCGACGGATTCGGCGCGGATATCCGTATCATGCAAGGGCCGTCGACGGGCGGCGCATCGGAAGGCGGGACAGCATGCCGGATCAGGGCACAGAGGAAATCCAGCGGATGATCGCGGGGGCAGGGCGGCGCAATCGCGGGCGCTGGCTGCTGCTCCCCTTGCTGATCATCCTTTTGGCGGGGGTGCTATGGCTCTGGCGCAGTCCCGATTCAGGTGGAACAGTCTATGTGACCGAGCCTGTCCTGCGTGGCGACCTGACCGCCACGGTCACGGCGACCGGCACGGTGCAGCCGACCACCGAGGTCGAGGTATCGTCCGAACTGTCGGGAACGCTGCTGTCCGTCGATGTCGATTACAACGATGAGGTTTCGGTGGGACAGGTGCTGGCGCGGCTGGATGATACCAAGTTGCGGGCGCAGGTTGCCAATGCCGAGGCGGCGCTGGCTGCGGCGCGGGCCCAGCTCGTGCAGGCCGAAGCGACACAGCGCGAAACGGAAGAGCTTTATGAAACCCAGGCCGAGTTGCAGAAGCGCGGGGTGGTGAAGCACAGCGACTTCATCACCTATGAGGCGAACCGTGACCGTGCTCGCGCGGCGACGGAGGCGGCGCGGGCATCCCTGACACTGGCCGAGGCCAATCTGTCACTGCAACGCACCGATCTGGACAAGACCGCCATCCGCTCGCCAATTGCCGGGGTGGTGCTGAAGCGCGATGTTTCGGCCGGGCAGATCGTTGCCGCCTCGCTGTCGGCGCCGACGCTGTTCACTCTGGCAGAGGATCTGCGCCGCATGCAGGTGCTGGTGGATATCGACGAGGCCGATATTGGTGAAATCGCGGTGGGCAACGCGGCCAGCTTCACTGTCGATGCCTATTCGGGCCGCAGTTTCCCCGCGACGATCACCCAGGTTCGCTATGCGCCCGAAACCACGGATGATGTGGTGACCTACAAGGGCGTGCTGGCGGTGGACAACGCCGATCTGACCCTGCGCCCCGGCATGACGGCGACTGCGACCATCGTGGTGACCGAGGCAAAGGGTGTAATCCAGGTGCCGAACGCCGCGCTGCGTTATGCGCCGCCGCAGATAGCGGAAGATACGGGCGGCGGCGGGGCAGGGGGGCTGATCGGTTTGATCATGCCCGCGCCTTCGGGCACTCAAAGCGGGGTTGCCAGTGGCAAGACGGTCTGGGTGTTGCGGGCGGGTGTGCCGGTCGAGGTACAGGTGATCCCCGGCGCTTCCGACGGCAGGCGCACCGTCATCACCTCGGGCGAGCTTGCCGAGGGTGATCAGGTCATCACCGATCAGCACGAAGCGCCCAAATGACCGCGCCGCTGATCGAATTGCGCGGCATTACCCGTCTCTATGGGAGCGGCGAGGCGCTGGTGCGGGCGCTGGACGGGGTGGACCTGACCATCAGCCGCGGCGAGTTCGTCGCCATCATGGGGCCGTCCGGGTCCGGCAAGTCGACCGCGATGAACATCATCGGTTGCCTCGACCGGCCGAGTTCCGGCAACTACCTGTTCAACGGTGTCGAGGTCGCGACGCTGGATCAGGATCAGCGCGCGCTTCTGCGCCGTCACTACCTCGGCTTCGTGTTTCAGGGCTTCAATCTGCTGCCGCGCACCACGGCGCTGGAAAATGTGGAACTGCCGCTGATCTACAAGGGCCAGCCCAAGGCAGAGCGGGTGGCGCGCGCGCGGCAGGCACTGGCCCGTGTCGGGCTGGACGGGCGAGAAGATCACACCCCCGCGCAGCTGTCCGGGGGCCAGCAACAGCGCGTGGCCATCGCGCGTGCGCTGGCGGGCGAGCCGATGGTGATGCTGGCGGATGAACCGACCGGCAACCTCGATACCCGCCGCAGCGTCGAGATCATGGAGCTGCTGCAACAGCTCAACCGCGATGCCGGGCTGACCATTGTCATGGTGACACACGAGGAAGACATGGCCGCCTATGCCGGGCGGCTGGTGGTTTTTACAGATGGCAAGGTAGTGCGCGATGTGCCGACCCGCGCAAAGGGGACGTAATGCTGCTTGAAACCATTCGTCTCGCGCTGACCGCCATCATCCGCAATGCGCTGCGGTCCTTCCTGACCGTGCTGGGTGTCGTGATCGGCGTTGCGGCGGTCATCGCCATGGTCACGGTGGGGCAGGGATCGTCAGAGCAGGTTTCGGCCAATGTCGAGGCGCTTGGCACCAACATGCTGATCCTCCGCCCCGGCACCCGCATGATGGGGCCGGGCGCCCGCAATACCGCGCCCGCTTTCCGGCTGGCCGATATTCAGGCGCTTCAGGATCTCGACAGTCTGTCGTCAGTGGCGCCCGTCGTCTCGACCTCGGAGACCGCCGTTTTCGGCAATACCAACCGTACCACCAGCGTGACGGGAACGACCTCGGCCTATCTTGACATCGGCGGCTGGCAGATCGCGCGCGGGCGGGGCTTCACGCCGGCCGAGGACCGCAGCGGGGCCAATGTGTGTATCATTGGCGAGACGGTACGCACCGCACTGTTCGGCGCGACAGATCCGACGGGCGAGAAAATCCGCATCAAGGCGATTTCCTGCGAGGTGATCGGGCTGCTGGTGGCCAAGGGCGCGGGTTCCTTCGGGCAGGATCAGGACGATATGGTCATCATGCCTGTGCGGACGGTGCAGCGCCGTTTGCTGGGCAGTCAGGATGTGGCCTCCGTCATGGTACAGGTTGCGCCGGGCCGGTCCAGCGAACGTGCGATGTCGGATATCCAGACCCTGATGCGCGACCGGCGGCATATCGCGCCGGGGCAGGAGGATAATTTCGCGGTCAATGATATGAAGGAACTGGCCTCGATGCTCAATTCCGTCAATTCCGTGCTGACGGGGCTTCTGTCCTCGGTCGCGGCGGTCAGCCTGCTGGTCGGCGGAATAGGAATCATGAACATCATGCTCGTCTCCGTCACCGAACGGACTCGCGAAATCGGCATCCGTCTTTCGGTTGGTGCGCAGGCCAGCCAGGTGCTGATGCAGTTTCTGGTGGAGGCGGTCGTGCTTTCGGTGCTGGGCGGGATTGTTGGTATTCTGGCCGGTCTGGGGCTGGCCTTCGTAGCGGCGCAGATCATGGCGATCCCGTTTTCTCCCAGCCCCGGAGTTGTGGCCCTTGCCTTCGGGTTTTCGGCGGTGGTCGGGATGGTGTTCGGCTATTTTCCGGCCCGCGCCGCGGCGCGGCTCGACCCGATCGAGGCCCTGCGACACCAATAGCCGCAGGGCCGCTCCGGGTTCGGCTTACCCGCCGCTCTGCTGCCAGGCCTGGGCCAGTCGGTCTTTCAGCCGGGCATGGAACAGCCGGTCTCCGATGATGTGCAGGTGATTGGTGCCGGACACGATCTCGGAGGCTGTGGCGCGCGGCGACAGGCGCCGCCAGTCCACGAGATTGAGCCCGCGGCTGAGGCTGTCCCCCGCGCTGAACGAGGCGACAGGCACGTCCAGCGCGGCCAGCTGGTGCCTGCGAAACACCAGCGCATTGTCGATCAGCACCCAGAACGTATGTTCGCGGCTGGACACTTCCGGCCCGTCGAAGGGCAGGGGGTCCGCCTCGTTGCCGATGAAGCGCAGAAACTGGTCAAAGCATTCGGCATCCATAAGCCCGATCAGCCGGTCCCATTCCGGCCGCATCCGGGTGCGGGCCAGCCAGGCGTCAAGCTCGGCTTTCAGCCGCGCGCGTTCGCCGGGGGCGAACTGCGGGGCGGCGCCGGGCGCGAAGTCGGTGCCCAGATCGCAGACATCGACCTGTGCGACCAGCCTCAGGTCGATCTCGTCCTGCAACTGCCGCGCTGCCTCCCAGGCCAGAAGCCCGCCCCACGACCAGCCCAGAAAGGCGCAAGGGCCGCCGCGCGCCTCGGCCCGGATATGGGCAACGTAATCTGCCACCACCGCCTCGACCGAAACATTCAGCGCCTTCTGCTCGTTCAGCGAATGGCACAGGAAGCCGGTGACGGGCTGGTCCGGCCCAAGGTAATCGGTCAGCCGTTGATATTCGCGGGTCGAGACCAGCAATCCGGGGAAGCAATACAGCCGGGGCAGGGTGCCGGTGGCGCGCAGGGCAATGGCGCTGCGCCCTGTGGCATTTCCCGCGTCTATCCGGCCAGAAAGTGCGCGGACCGTCGGGGCGTCGAACAGGTCGGCCACCGTCAGCGCCACACCGGGCCACAGCCCGCGCAGCCGGGCCAGAACCTTCAGCGCCACCAGAGACCGCCCGCCCATAGCAAAGAAATCATCGGTCACTCCGATCCCGTCATGCCCGATCTCGGCCCGCCAGACGGACAGCATCCGGGCTTCGGTGTCTGTCGCCGGGGTCACGCCTTCCGCTTTCCGCTGCACCCGGCCCGGCAGAGGCAGGGCGGCCCGATCCAGCTTGGCATTCGGATTGGTTGGCATCCTGTCCAGTACCACCACCGCCTGCGGCAGCATGTGGCGCGGCAACCGGCTCTCCAGCGCGGCCAGCAGATCCTCGCCTGCTACGGTTGCGGGCGCGACGACATAGCCGATCAGCCGCTTCCCGCCCTCCTCCTCGCGCAGCAGCACAAGGGCCTCGCTGACGCCTGGCTCGGCCAGAAGCGCGGCCTCGATCTCGCCGGGTTCGATCCGGTAGCCATTCAGCTTTACCTGAAGATCGACCCGGCCAAGGAATTCGATGGTGCCATCCTCACGCCAGCGCCCCAGATCGCCGGAACGGTAAAGCCGCGCGCCCGCAGGCCCGCCAAGTCGCGGCCCGAAAGGATCGGGAACAAACCGGTCTGCGGTGGTTCCGGGCCGCCCGACATAGCCCCGCGCCACGCCCGAGCCGCCCAGATGGATCTCGCCCACCACGCCGATGGGGCAGGGCATCATGTCTGGGTCCAGCACATAGGCCCGGCGGTCGCCTACCGCCCGACCCAGCGGGGCATAGGCCCCGTCGAACCGCGTGCCCGCCGCAACCTTCCAAACCATCGGCGTCATGATGGTTTCGGTCGGGCCATAGCCGTTGATGAGCGTCCGGGCCTTCAGCGCGCGGCTCAGCAGGTCGAAGGTGCTTTGGGCCAGCCCCTCGCCGCCAAAGGAATAAAGCCGCATCGGTGGTACCTCTCCCGTCGTTTCGGCCCATTCGGCAAGCTGTTGCAGATAGGTGGTCGGGATAGAGGCATTGTTGCAGCCGTGTTCCCGCATCGCCGCCAGGGTCTGCTCCGGCGTCCACAGTGGCCCGTCGGGGATCACGACGGAACCGCCCATCATAAGCGGCACCATCCAGCGTTCATGCCCGCCATCGGACGAAAACGGCAGGAAGGGCAGTTCGCGGCTCTCCGCGCTCATCTCATAGACGCGGGCGGTGGTCTGGTTGTGCAGGCTCAGCGGCCCGTGTTCGACCGCCACCCCCTTTGGCTTGCCTGTCGAGCCGGAGGTGTACATCACATAGGCAAGCTGGTCGGGATGGATCGTGACTGCCGGATCGGTGTCAGGGAAATCCCCGTGCGGCAGGTCATCAAGGCACAGCACATGCGCCGCAAGCCCGGCAGGCAGCCGATCCCGGTAACGGCGGCGGGTCAGGACGACGCGAACCCCCGCATCGGTCAGAATGTGATGGTTGCGGCTGGCGGGGTGATCCGGCTCGACCGGAATATAGGCGCCGCCAGCCTTCAGCGTGGCAAGGATCGCGATCACCGCTTCGGCGCCGCGCTCGACGAGAATGGCCACCGGCACCTCGGCGCCCACGCCCAGCGTGATCAGCCGATGTGCCAGCCGGTTCGCCCCCCGGTTCATGGCATCGTGGCTCAGCCGGTCCGGCCCGCAGATGATGGCCAGCTTGTCGGGCGTCTGTGCGGCATGGGCCGCGATGATTTCATGCGTGGCGCGCGGATCGGCCGGGGTGTCATCAGGATAAGGGGCCGACAGACCGGCCAGTTCCGTATCGCTGAGCAGGGGAAAAAGAGCCAGCGGGCGCTGCGGATCGGTCAGCACCGCAGCCAGCAGGCGGTCGTGGTGTTCAAGCAACCGCGCGATCAGCGCCGGTTCATGCAGCCCTTCTGAATGATCTGCGCTGAGCGTTACCTGCCCGTCTGCCGCCACTTCGGCCAGAACCACGCATTCACCCTGTGAGGCGGGCCGGGGGCGGGTGATCCGGGTCACACCGTCCGGCAGCGGATTGGCCGGCCATATATGCAGCGTCAGCGCACCCAGCGGATGCCGGTCTGCCCCGGCATGGCGCAGCATGTCCTGTACCAGAAGCTCCGAGGGCAGGGCGTCGGCCCGCGC
The DNA here is from genome assembly GCF_003054195.1 of Gemmobacter caeni. Taxonomy (GTDB): domain Bacteria; phylum Pseudomonadota; class Alphaproteobacteria; order Rhodobacterales; family Rhodobacteraceae; genus Gemmobacter; species Gemmobacter caeni. The sequence goes on along the minus strand of NZ_QBKP01000007.1, from coordinate 153,375 downwards.
CTCGTCGATAGCCGCCGCGATCCGGTCACTGAAAGCGGCAAAGCCTTCGCCCGGATCGTAGCTGACCAGCAGTGGCAACAGATCCTCCCCCCGCCGCGCAGGATCGGGCGAGGGCTGCCCGAGTGCGAACCGTAGCCTGTCCTGTCCGCAGTAGCGGGCCAGCAGGGCTGCAAACCCGGTGGCCAGGATATGTTCTGCCTCTGCCGGGGGCAGAGGGATCGAAAGGGGGTGCGTGGTCAGCAACCGCACTCTGCCTTCCGACCCGCCATGGCGCTGCGGCAGCCGGGCGAGGGCATGGCCCTGGCCCAGCCGGTCCCGCCAGCGCTGCATCTTTGCCCGGGGTGCGCTTTCCGGCATCTGCGCGCCCAGCAACAGCGGTGTCGGGCTTTGTCCGGCAAGGGCTGCAAACAGCGTCCGCTCCATCGCGGCCAGCGTCGCCGCATCGCCAAGGATCGGATGCAGGGCGATGGCCAGCGCATGTGTCCCGCCAAAGCCCGGAACAAGATCGACCGTGGCCAGCGGCCCCGCGTCCAGCGCAAGGTGCCGGTTGGCCAGCAATGCAACGGCACGGGCTGCCGGGTCGGTGGCGGGGCCGTGCCGCCGCAGCTCGGTGCGGGGACGGGCGGCTTGCAGACGCAACACCTCGCCGCCCGGCCGGCGCAGCAACTCTGCGCTGAAGGCCGGATGCGCGGCAATCATCGCTTCGGCCGCCATCGTCAGGGTCGCTCCGCCGAAACGGGCAGGAAAGTGCAATACCAGATCGGGCCGCGCGAAGGGGCCAAGCTCACCCACCTGATCATGGGCAAGGATCTGGCGCTCTTTTGCTGTCAGCGCAAATCCGTTCTGTGCGGGTGTGGGATGCAGGTCGTTCATGCGTCCATCACCTTCCGCAGCGCAACCGGGCGCGGATCGGCCCAGAGGGTTTCGATCTGCGCGAGGCAGGCATCGCGCGTCCCTTTGGCACCCTCCGCGATCCACCCTTCGGGCAGCGGAAGCAGGGCGGGCCAGACGGAATGGCGGCCCTCGCCATTGCGGACGATATGCCAGTCGCCACCGGCAGTCAGAGAACGGGTCATGCTACTCCCTCGTGCATCTCGGTCGCCTCAATGACGTGGGGCCGGGAGGATAATTCACATCTGCGGCAAATATTTTCGGCGCGAGGTGAATTTTCGCGCGGCTCTTCCGTCCTGACGATGAAACAGCTGTGAATGACCGATGACCGCGACAGACCTTGGCGCCCCTGACCTGACCCGAACGCTCTGGCGTTGCGGCCTGCCCGCGATGGCGGGACTTGCAATCAATGCGGTTCATCAGAGTGTGGATGGTGCCTATCTGGGCCATTTGGGCACCGGGGCACTGGCCGCGGTGAGCCTTGTGCTGCCGCTCACCGGGGTGACGGCGGCACTTGGTGTCGGGCTGGGGGCGGGCACCGCGACCGCCATCGCGCGGCGCCTTGGTGCAGGGCGGCAGGAGGAGGCCGGGCAAATTGCCTCTGCCGCCATGGGCCTCTGTCTGGGATTGGCGCTGCTGGCGGCGGTTGTGCTGTTTCTGGCGCGGGGGCCATTGCTGACCCTGCTGGGGACAGAGGCCGACCTTAGGCCGCAGGCAGACATCTATCTGCGGCTGATGGCGGTTTCCGCCGGGCTGGGCACAGTGCAGATCCTGTGTGATTTCATTGCGATTGGCGAGGGCAACGCGCGCTTCAGCCTGCAGAGCCTGATCCTGTGTTTCGGCCTGAACCTCGGGCTTGATCCGTTGCTGATCTTCGGCGCGGGCTGGGGGGTGGCAGGCGCGGCCCTTGCCACGATCATCGCGCAGCTTGTGACGCTGGGTGTATACCTTTGGTATTTCCACACGTGGCGCGGGTCGGTGCGCCTGCATCTGCCTTCTTCCGCATGGCGCCGGATCGGCCCCGTCCTTCGGGTCGGCGCGCCCGAGGCACTGGCACTGCTTGCCACCACCGGCGCGACCTTGCTGCTCTATCGCCTCGCCGCGATGGAGGCCGGGGTGGAGGGGCTTGCCGCGTTGGGTATGGTGCTGCGGTTGCTGACACTGGCGGTTCTGCCGGTCGAGGGGTTTTGTCTGGGGGCGCAGGCCGTGCTGGCCCATGCCGCCGGGCGGGGCGATACCGGGCGGCTGGCACGGGCGGTCTGGCGTCTGGCTGCGGTGACGGCGGGGGCCACCGCCGTTGCGGCGGTTCTGCTGGTGCTGGTGCCCGATCTGGCGCTGCGGGCTTTCGCCGCCACGCCGGAAACGGCGGCGCTGGCGCGGCCTGCCTTGCTGCTGCTTCTGCCGGCCCTGCCGCTGATGGCGCTGCGGGCGGTGGCGCAGGTCTTGCTGCAAGCGACCGAACGCGCCGGAACCGCGCTGGCGCTTGGTCTCGCCACCTGGGGCTGGCTTCTGCTTCCGCTGCTCGCCGTGCTGGTCCCGCAGCACGGCTTCCTTGCCCTGCCATTGTCGCTTTCCTTAGCTGCCGGGCTTGCCGGTCTGGCGGCGCTTGTTCTTCTTTGGCGCGCGACCCGCGTGCCCCTGACCGGAGCCCCCGCATGACCCATCTGCCGCCCCTATCACCCGACCTGACCCAAGCCCTGCTTGCCGCCGCCGCCCAGCCGCATCACGCCACATCGGTGCCGATCTTCCAGACCTCCTCTTTTCTTTTCGACCGCTACGAGGAGATGGCGGCGGTTTTCGACGGCAGTTCTGACAGGTTCATCTACACTCGCGGCAACAACCCGACCGTGGCAGAGCTGGAGCGCCTGATCGCCGGGCTGGAGGGCACCGAAGCCGCACGAGGCTTCGCCTCGGGCATGGCCGCGATTGCGGCGGCGGTGATGCCTTTCGTACAGTCGGGCGACCGGGTTGTCGCGGTGGAAAACCTTTATTCCGATGCGTTCCGGCTGTTCGAGGTGGTGCTGAAGAAATTCGGTGTCACCACCACCTATGTGGATGGCAGCGACAGCGCGGCGGTGATCGCCGCCCTGCCGGGCGCGAAACTGCTCTACCTTGAAAGCCCGACAAGCTGGACCTTTACCCTGCAAGACCTGCCCGTGATCGCCCGTGCCGCGCGGGCGGAAGGTGTGATCTCGGTCATCGACAATTCCTGGGCCACGCCGCTGTACCAGCGCCCGGCCGAGGCGGGGATCGACCTCGTGATCCATGCCGCCTCCAAATACCTTGCCGGGCACAGTGACACGATTGCCGGGCTGGTGGCCGGGCCGAAGCATCTGATCGCGCGCATCAATCACGAAGCCTACCACTACCTTGGCGGCAAGATGTCGCCTTTCGATGCCTGGCTCGTCCTGCGCGGGATGCGCAGCCTGCATCTGCGCATGGCCCGGCATATGGAAAACGGCCTTGCGCTGGGGCGGGCGCTGTCTGACCACCCCGAGGTGACTGCCCTGCGGCACCCGGCTTTCCATCCCCATCCGGGGCGGGCCGGGTTGTCGGGGTTCGGCGCGCTGTTCGCCTTCGATCTGGCCGAAACTATCGACATCCCCCGTTTTGCCAATGCGCTGCGACTGACGAAGATCGGCGTCAGCTGGGGCGGGCCGGAAAGCCTGATCATCCCGGCTAAGGCCGCGCTGGAGCTGGCGGGCAGCGCCAATTCCTTCCGGCGCTTCGGGGTCAGCGGGCGGTCGATCCGTTTTGCGGCAGGGTTGGAGGAGACCGGGGCGCTTGTCGCCGATGTGCTGGCAGCCATCGACGAGGCGCGGCTGTGATCCCGGTGGCCGAGGGCCTGGCGCAATGCGGCGGCGCCCGCTGGTTCGATCTGGCCGACCGCGTGACCGGCGTCGTACGGCGGGTGTTCCTTTGGGTGCCTCCGGGCGAGGCTCCGGCGGAGGGTTGGCCTTCGCTTTTGATGACGGATGGCAATGCGGTGATCGGCACGGCGGTCGATGCGATGCGGGCGCAAGCCTTCTATCCGACCGGCACCAATCTGGGCTGGGGCGTGCTGATCGCGGTCGGCTATCCCACCGATGACGCCTATGACCCGTTTCGCCGCAGCTGGGATCTGGGGCCGCCGCCCGGCGCCAGCTATCCGCCCTTCTGGCCCGATACGCCGGAGGTCAGAACCGGCGGCGGGGCCGAGATGGCGCGCTTTCTCCTGGAGGATCTGCGCGATTTCCTTTCAACCCGCGTGGCACTTGATCCGGCGCACGCCGGGCTGTTCGGCCATTCCTTCGGCGGGCTTTTCGCGCTTTGGCTGCTGTTCACCCGACCGGATGCCTTCACCCACTGGATCGCGGCCAGCCCGGCCATCACCTGGGAAAACAGCTTCCTGCTGACGCACCGCGACGGGTTCGATCCCGCCGGACGACGGTTGGTGGTGCTTCTGTCAGCGGGCGAATGGGAAGGCGATGATCTGGCGCCGTTCCAGCGTGCGGCACCGGATGCCGAAAGGCGGCTGGCGGAAAAGGCGACAACCCGCACCATCGCGGCCGCGCAGGAGATGGCCGCTCATCTTGCCGCTTTGGGTCTGGCTGTCCGCTATGAAACTTATGCAGGTGAAACCCATATGTCTGTTCTGCCGGTGGCGGTGAACCGGGCGCTGCACTGCGTCTTTGCGCTGGGGGCACCGCAATGAAAATCGGCTCGCGGGGTGAATATCCCCCGGCGTCGCGCGTCACAGGGGTATGACCCCTGCAAATCCGAAGGATCATTCATGAGCTTCGACGCTATTCCTGTTCCTCTCCTCGCGCGGCGCGACGGAGACCGCATCCTGATCGGCGACCCGGTGGAAGAGGTGCTTTCACTGGCCGATGACGGGGCGGGTCGCCTGCGGCTGGCGGCCCCCGCAGGCGGCCTGACCACCGCACTCGCGGCCTTCGAGGCTCTGACCGCGACGGGCGATGAAACGGTGGTCCTGCTGGAGGGGCCGGGATGGGAGCGGCTGGCACCCGACCTGACCGAACGCGGGATCGCTGTACCCTTCGACGGCACGCTGGCGGTGTTTCCGGCGCTGTTCTGGCAGGTGCCTGACCGCTGGCTGATGTACCCGGCCCCGGCATGGCCCGAACTTTTCTGCCGTGGCCCGCACGGCCGTCACCCCTTGCGTCCGCCCAAGCCGCAGGGGCTGCTGTATCGCCGCCATATTCCGTGGCTGGACCAGTGGTTCACGCTGCGGGCCCTGCATATGGGCGACCTGCCAGCCTTCCATCGCTGGCAGAACGATCCCCGCGTTGCGGCCTTCTTTGAAGAGGCGGGCACGCTTGAGGATCATCGCGCCTACATTGCGCGCCTCGCTGCCGATTCACATATGCTGCCGGTCATCGGGGCACTGGACGGCCGGGACTTTGCCTATTTCGAGCTTTATTGGGCGCGCGAGAACCGGCTCGGGGCTGTGCACGACTGTGGCGCATGGGATCGGGGCTGGCATGTGCTGATCGGCGAGGAAGATGTGCGCGGCGCCGATTATGTCACCGCCTGGCTGCCCTCGCTGATGCATTACATGTTCCTTGCCGAACCGCGCACGCGCAGCCTTCTGGGCGAGCCGAAGGCCAGCCATGCGCAGCAATTGCGAAATCTGATGCGCGGCGGTTTCGCCCGGCTGCGCGATTTCGACTTTTCACACAAGCGCGCCGCGCTGGTGCAGCTTGATCGCCAGCACTTCTTTGAAAGCAGGCTCTGGGCCAGGCCGCCGGAAACCGACGGCATGCCGCTGCGCCTGTCCCCCGCCACGTTACTTTGAGGCAGATATGACCGAGACCATTCACGATCTGATCGGCGTGGGCTTCGGCCCTTCGAACCTTGCGCTGGCCATTGCGCTGCACGAACGTCAAAGCCCGGTTGACGCGCTGTTTCTTGAGGCGCGGCCCGGCTTTGCCTGGCATCCGGGCATGATGATCCCCGGTGCCGACATGCAGGTGTCGTTTCTCAAGGATCTTGTCACGCTGCACAATCCCGCCTCGGGGTTTTCCTTCCTCAGCTACCTGCACGAAAGGGGGCGGCTGGAACGCTTCGTCAACCGCAAGAGCTTTTTCCCCAGCCGGGTGGAGTTCAACGATTATCTCGGCTGGGCGGCGGCAAAGCTGGGAACCATCTGCGCCTATGACCAGCGGGTGACAGCCATCGAGCCGGTGGAACGGCAGGGGCAGATCACGCTGTTGCGCATTCGGGCCGAAGACGAATGTGGCTGCGTCACCACCCGCCTGGCGCGGCAGATCGTGCTGGCGCCCGGTGGGGCACCGCATTGGCCCGCCCCTTTCGCCGATCATCAGGGCGTGCCGGGGCTGAGCCATTCCAGTGATTTCACCCATGCCGTGCTGCCCCGTGTGAGGCCGGGCCAAAGCGTCGCGGTGATCGGCGGCGGGCAAAGCGCCTCTGAAATCTTTGCCGCGCTGGCCGCGCATCCGGCGGGCCTTTCGGTCGATCTGATCCTGCGGGGGCATGCGCTGAAACCGGCGGATGACAGCCCCTTCGTCAATGAGATCTTTGACATTGCGCATACTGATCTTCTGTTCGGAATGCCGCCCCGGCAGCAGCAGGCGTTCCGGCAGGATTTCGCGGCGACCAACTATGCGGTGACGGATACCGACCTGCTTCAGCAGATCCATGGCCTGCTCTACGAACAGTCGGTCATCGGCGAAGAACGGCTTGCACTGCGGCGTGATACGGCGGTGGCGGGCCTCCGGCCTGGCCCGGCGGGGCTGGCTCTGACACTGAAGACCCCGCAGGGGCGGCAGGACCGGCATTATGACCATGTGATCCTGTGCACCGGCTACCGGCGCGAGGCTGAAACACTTGGCCTGACTGGTATTGCCTCGTGGATTCAGTGCGGGCAGCCCGACCGGCAGTATCGCCTGCCGATGCGGCCGGGGTTCCTTCCGGCGATCCATGTGCAGGGCTATAGCGAACAGACCCATGGTCTGTCGGATACGCTGCTATCCGTTCTGGCCGTGCGTGCGCAGGAAATCGCCGCTTCGGTCGAAGCGGCGCACCGGGGGCAGCTTCTGGCAGCGGAATAGCTGGATAAGGGCTTGAGCGCAGCCTGAGGTTGTGCAATCTGGCGGTATCCACCCACGCAGAGCGTCGGCAGACAGCAACCGCCTCGCCGTCCGTTCCCCGGACGGCCCTGCCCGTGGAGTCTGGCTGTGACCTCTGTCGCCCCGCTGCCCGTGCGTTCTGCACCGGCCCTGCCTTCGTCCTTTGCCCATCTCTTGCAGGAAATGATCGACAAGCGGCAAATGCTGCTGTGCGACGCCATCCGCATCCTTGGCGCGACCGACCGCGCCGAGGATGTGCTGCAAGAGGCGATGTTGCGCTGCCTTGACCGCAGCGACCCGCCCCGGATCGACCGGCCCACACAATTCGCCCGACGGATGGTGCGCAATCTTGCCATTGACCGGCTGCGGCGCGAACGTCATCTGGTGACGGGAACGCAGGAAGAACCCGCGACCAGCATCGACAATCCCGAGGCGCGACTGGCTGGCCGGCAAGCCCTGCGCCAGCTTGACGCCCGGCTCAGGGACTGCCCGCCCCGCGACCGTGAACTGTTCCTGCGGCATCGGCTGCTGGGCGAGCCGCAGAACCGTCTCGCGGCCGAATTCGGCCTGTCGACGGCGCGGGTCAATGCGATCATCGCGCGGCTGCACAGCCAGCTTGCACCTTTGCGCCCGGAGCCTGTGCCGGAATAGGCTCACAGCCCCGCAGGCAGCACCACCGGACCGCCGCTGCCCGGCAGGTGCAGGCAGTCAAAGCCGATGCCGAAGGTCTCGCGCAGCGGGCCATCGGCCAGCACATCGGACGGTGGCCCGCTGGCCACCAGCCGCCCGTCACGCAGTGCAAGCACATGGTCGCACAGCCGCGCGGCAATCGTCAGGTCATGCAGGATCATCACAACGCTGCGGCTTTCTCCCAGACGCCGCAGCATCTGCACTAGCCCGGCCTGATGCGGCAGATCCAGAAAGTTCAGCGGCTCGTCCAGCAGCAGGGTGCCGGAGGCCTGCGCCAGTACCAGCGCAATCCAGGCCCTTTGCCGCTGCCCACCCGACAGGCTTTCGACCGCGCGATCCGCAAGCGGGGTCAGCCCAACCTCGTCCAGCGCCCCCGCCACCGCGGCCTCGTCCGCGCGGGTCATTGGCCGAAAGGGCCGCAACCACGGTGTACGACCGCGCGCGACCAGCTGACGGACAGTCAGGCCCGGCGGTGCGATGGCGCTTTGCGGCATCAGCGCGATGCGTCGCGCGCGGTCGCGGTGGGTCAGGCTGGCGACGGGCTGGCCCGCGTGGTGCAGGCTGCCGCTTTCCGGTGGCAACAATCCGGCGAGGCAGCGCAGAAGGGTGGTCTTGCCACAACCGTTCGGGCCGATGATGCCGGTGATCCCCCCTTGTGGCAGGGCAAAGCTCAGCCCGTGCAGCACTTCGGTGCGGCCAAGCCGCAGGGTCAGATCCTGCACGGCGAAAGGCATGGCGGTCTCCTAGCTCGACTTGTCAGACATCTGGCGGCGCAATACGACCAGCAGGATCGGTGCGCCGATCAGCGCGGTGTAAAGCCCGGTCGGCAACAGCGCTGCGGGGGCCAGACCGCGTGCCAGCACATCGGCCAGCGTCACGAACCCGGCGCCCACCAGCGCGGCCAGAAACGGGTCGGGGCGCCCGCGTGCGAGCCAGCGCGATACCGGCCCCGCCGCCAGCGCGACAAAGCCAAGCGGCCCGCAGAGTGACACCGCGCCCGCCGCGATCAATGCGGCAAGCAGACCCAGCGCGGCGCGCAACACCCCGACCCGCAGGCCCAGCGACCGGGCCAGATCATCACCCAGTTCCAGCCGGTCAAGGATGCGCCGCGCGGTAAACAGCGGCGCCAGCAGCGGCACCAGCCAGAGCGCGTGGCCCACCTCGGGCCAGCCTGCGCCATTCAGCGTGCCGGTCAGCCAGGCCATCGCCATCGAGGCATTGCCGTCGCCCGCCCGCAGGATCAGTGCCTCGGTTCCCGCTCCGGCCAGCAGGGCAAGGCCCAGCCCCTGAAGCACGACCGCGCGCGGGGCCAGCCCTTCGCGCGGATGTGCGGCCAGCCAGCCCAGCAGGATGATGGCCGAAACCGCCCCCACCCATGCGCCTGCCATCGGGGGTAATCCCGCCATAAGCGCCGCCACGGCGCCAAAGGCGGCGCATTGCGTCAGCCCGATGACATCGGGCGAGGCCAGCGGATTGCGCAGCAGTGTCTGGAACACCAGACCCGCCGCGCCAAGGCACATGCCCGCAACCAGCCCGGTGATCAGGCGCGGCAGCCGCAGCGACCACAGCATCCGTCCCACCCCCTCGGGACCGGAGAAAAGCGCCTGCATAACCTCGACCGGCCCAAGCCAGCTTCGCCCGGCGGCCAATGCCAGACCCGCGAGGGCGACCAGTGCCAGAAGCATCAGAACAAGCCGCATCAGTCTTCCTTTCGCAGGATCGACCGGATGAGCAGCATGAACACCGGCGCCCCGATCATCGCCAGAACGATGCCCAGCGGCAGTTCTGCGGGGCGCATCAACCAGCGCCCGGCAATATCGGCAAGCAGGGTCAAACCGGCGCCCAGCGGGCAGGCCAGAAGCATTGTGACCCCCAGCCCCGCGCCCGATGCCAGCCGCCGCGCCAGGTGCGGCGCAATCAGGCCGATGAAGCCAACCGGCCCAGCGATGGCGACCGCCGCCCCTGATGTCATCGCGATGGCGGCCAGCGCGAGGCTCAGCACCCGGCCCGGATGCAGACCAAGGGCGGCCCCCAGATCCTCGCCCAGCATCAGCGATTCCACCTGACGTGAAACGGCAAGGCCGAGGCAGATGCCCGCAAGGCCCAGCGGCGCGAGGGCGGCCAGCCGCCCGGTATCGGCCAGCGCAAGCGAGCCTACCATCCAGAAGCGATAGAGGTTGCGGGCCTCGGGGTTCATCAGCACGACGAAAGACACGACCGACAGGCAGAGACTTGCGAAAGCGGCGCCCGCCAGTGGCAGCCGCAGCGTGCCACCGCCGGAACCGGCCAGCAACCGCACCAGCACGGCGGCAGCGGCCGCCCCGCTCAGCGCGAAGGCCGCGGTCGCGGCCGATCCCATCGGACCCAGAAACCACAGCCCTGCGACGACGGCCAGTGCTGCCCCCGCGTTGACGCCGGTCAGGCCGGGATCGGCCAGCGGATTGCGCGTCAGCGCCTGCATCATAAGGCCGGAAACTGCCAGCGCCGCCCCGATCATCAGCGCGGCCAGCGCGCGGGGCAGCCGCATTTCCACCACCACGGCCTGCGCAAGATCCTTCGGGTCGCGCGCGACCAGCGCCTGCCACAGCAGGCCGGGGCCATAATCCTGTGCGCCCAGGCACAGCGCCGCCACGAACACCACGGCAACCCCGGCGCACAGCAACGGCAGGGCAGGGGGGACGGAGCGTTGCGGAAGTACGGAAGAGAGCACGATGAAAACCTGCGCGGGGAAGGAGGGGCGGCTGGCTTCGTGCTGACTGCGGAATGATCCATGCCCGCCCGGACGGCGCGGGTCAACCCCTTCGCTTGACCCGCGCCGGAGATCACGGTAGCCCGGTCCTGTCCCCAGCCCGTCGCCAGGCATTCCGTCAACTGAAAGGTCGACCATGCCCCGGCTGCTGCCTGCCCTCTGCCTCCTGTTTCTGCTTTGCCTGTTTTCCGCGCCGCGCGCGCAGGCCGATCCGGTGCAATTGCGCCATGCCTTCGGCGAAATCACGGTCGATCCGGCCAAAGTGCGACGCATCGTATCGGTCGGCTACCACGAACAGGATTTCCTCTATGCGCTGGGGCTGGCCCCGGTAGGGGTGCATGAATGGTTCGGCGGCCACCCCTATGCGACCTGGCCCTGGGCGGAACCCGCGCGCATCGCGCTCGGGGCACGGCCCGAGGTGCAGACTGGTTTCGAAATCGACGTCGAATGGGTCTGGATGATGGAACCTGACCTGATCGTGGCGACCTTCGCCCCGATGGATGCCCAGACCTACGCCCTGTTGTCGGAGATTGCCCCGGTGGTTGGGCGGCCCGAGGGCTATCCGGCCTGGGGCGCGCCCTGGGAAGAGGAGTTGCGCCTGATCGGCCGCGCGACAGGCCGGGAGGCGGCAGCCGAAACCGTCATCGCCCGTACCGGCGCGCGGATTGCTGATGCGGTCGCGAGCCACCCTGAGTTTCGCGGGCTGAGCGGCACGGCCGCTTTTTTCAACGACGGACAGATCATCGGCTATCGCCCCAGTGACGGGGCGAACCGTCTGCTGGGCCAGTTCGGTATCCTGACGCCGCCTGCCTTTGATGACATGGCGAGTGCGGGCGGCAATTTCATGGTCAGCTCCGAACGGTTTGATCTGTTTGATCTGGATGTCCTGCTGTGGCTTGTGGATGGTCCGATGCAGTCCGAGATCGAAGCGCTGCCGACCTGGCGCAATCTGCGGGTGGCACGGGAAGGGCGGGCGATCTGGGCCGACCAAATGATGACGGGGGCGATGAGCTTCCAGTCTCCGCTGTCGATCGACTGGGCGCTGGAGCGTCTGGTGCCGATGCTGACCGCAGCGGTGGATGGCGATGCGGCAACGGCCATCCCGGCGGTTCCGGCAGAGATGCCCGGCGCGCCTTGACATTTGCGTGAGGGGTGACCACAACCGCCCCACCAAGGCAGCGCCCCGGCGCAACCACGGCAGGAACCCGCGTGCCCGCACGCTTTCAGACCTCGCGCCGTGACCTGCCGGGACTTTCCCCGCCCCTGATGCTCGCGGCCCTGCCCGGATGGACCCGTCATGTCAGGACCTATGATCTTTTCCCGCTGCCGACGCCCGCTTCTCGCGCTTGCCCTTTGCGGCGCGGCTTTCACCCCCGCATCGCTTCATGCTGAAGAGGCCGTCAGGCTGGGCACGATCTACCTTGAAGGCGGGGACGGCGGCGCGATCTCGGGCGGAACGGGCTATACTGTCAGCGAAACCGCGACCGGCATAAAGGCTGGCGTGCCGGTGACCGAAGTGCCGCAGGCCGTTGGCGTGGTGACCGAGCAGGAACTGAAAGACCGTGACCCGGTCCAGATCGAGGATGCGCTGGCCTATGTGCCGGGTGTGACCGCCTCTGTCTGGGGGGTGGATGACCGCTATGACCAGTTTGCCCTGCGGGGATTTGATCTGGGCACTTCGGGCATCTACCGGGATGGCCTGCTGAACAAGGCGATGAACTTTTCGGGCTTCAAGGTCGATCCGTTCATGGTGCAGCGCATCGACGTGCTGAAGGGGCCGTCCTCGGTGCTGTACGGGTCGAATGATGCGGCAGGCATGGTGAACATCATTACCAAACGGCCGGTCTTTGCCCCCTTTACCGAGGCGCGTCTGTCCTATGGCTCGCATAATACGGTCGAGGCGGGTCTGGACACCGGCGGCAGCAACGCGGATCAGACACTCGCCTGGCGTCTGACCGCGCTGACCCGCGAGGGGGCCAATGCCGAGAAGAACACCCGCGACGACCGCGATCTTCTGGCGCTTGGCCTGACCTGGGCGCCGACCGACCGCACATCGGTCACCTTCCTTGGGCACATCCAGCGCGACCGGCTGGCGCCCAACAGCTTCATACCGGTCGCGGGCGAGGATTATCCGGCGGAAAAGGGAGAGCTGGCCGCTTCCTTCACCAATGCCCAGCATCCGTGGAACCGTTTCGACACCGAACAGGCCTCGATTGGCTGGCAGGCGGAACATGCCTTCAACGATGCGCTGAAGCTGCGGCAGAATTTTCGCTATGCCCGGCAGACCACCGACTACCGGCACATCTATTTCAACGGGATGATCCTGCCGGATTACACGCCTTCGGACGACACGATGAACTTCGCGGCCTTCTCGGTGGACGAGACGGCGAAGACCGCCGCGCTGGATACGCAGCTTGAGTATCGCTCGACCCTCGCGGGGGGTGAGAACATCCTGACCTTCGGTATCGACCTGTCGCGGCGCGAGGTTTCGGGCAGGATGGGCTGGGACAACAGCTATTCCGTGCCGGTCAGCGATCCGTCCTATGATTTCGTGGTGACCGCGCCCGGCATCTATCAGGACAACACCACCAAGGTGATCGAGAAGGGCCTCTACCTGCAGGACCATCTCCGGTTTTCCAACGGGGTGACGGTGACCGGCGGATTGCGGCGGTCGTGGGTGGAAAATACCACCGACAACCATCTGTCGGGCTCCACCAGCCGGCAGGACGATACTGCCACCACCGGCATGATCGGTGCAACCTGGGATCTGGGCAACGGCTTCGTGCCCTATGCGAGCTATGCCGAAAGCTTTACGGTGAATATCGGCAGCAGCTTCAGCGGTGAGCAGTTCCGGCCGACCGAGGGCAAGCAGGTCGAGGTCGGTCTGCGCTATCGCCCCGAAGGCAGCAACCTGCAATTCGCGGCGGCGCTGTTCGACATCACCAAGACCAATGTGCTGACCTCGGACCCCGGCAACCCCGGCTTCTCGGTACAGACCGGCGAAGTCCGGCATCGGGGCGTGGAGCTTGAGGCGCGCGGACAGGTCACCGAACAATTGTCGGTGGTGGCAGGCTACACCTATCTTGATGCCAGGATCACCAAATCGAATGACGGCGATGCGGGCAACCGCACTCCGCTGGCGCCCAGGCATCAGGCCTCGATCTGGGCGGATTACGCCTTCACGGGCAAGGCCGAGGGGCTGAGCCTCGGGGCTGGTCTGCGCTATGTCGGTGAAACCTGGGGCGATACGGCGAATACCCGGTCAGTGGATTCATATGTTCTGGCCGATATGGCGCTGCGCTATGACTGGGAGGGTTATTCCGCCGCGCTTGGTGTGACCAACCTTTTCGACAAGGATTACGCGGCGACATGCGATGCATCGGTCGGTTGCATCCGGGGCGAGGGGCGTGAAGTGACACTGACCCTGTCGAAACGGTTCTGACACAAGGCATGACCGGGCGGAGCGACCCGCCCGGTCAGACCGGGATGGCGGTGGTGTGCTTCACTCGCCGCAATACGAAGATCGACGAGGAACTGGCGATCGCCTCGTGATCCAGAATCCCGTGCATCAGCACCCGTTCATAATCTGCCACGTCCTGCGCCACGATATGCAGCAGATAATCCCAGTCGCCGCTGATCGAATAGCATTCGATCACAGCCTCCTGCCGGTCAATGAACGCCTCGAAGGCGGCGCGCATCTTGCGGGTCTGAGCGTTCAGCCGGATCTGGCAGAAGATATCCAGCCCGCGGCCCAGCCGGGCCGGATCGACCAGTCGGATTTCGGGGCCAAGAACCCCCGCTTCCTCAAGCGCCTTCACACGCCGCCAGCAGGATGCGGCAGAAGATCCGATCCGTTCGGCCAGGTCCTGATTGGACAGGCCGGCCTCGCGCTGCAAGGTTTCAAGGATTTTGCGATCCATCGCATCTATCTGGGTCATATGGTTCGCATTCGTGGCATGAGTGAACTGTCTGTATCGAATTTATCCTGAATCTTGGAAGATATGAAAGAAAATTTCGCGTTTCCTGCTGTAGAATCCTTCAAGGATGAAGGAGGGCGCGATGGCAGGAAACACGGCAAGGATCATGCGGCGCAATGCGCCCGAGGTTGCGGTGGACTGGCAGGCGGTGTTGCGACACATGGCGCTCAGCCGCGCGCTGGACGCGATGGAGGAAACCCGCCTCGTCCCGGAAAAGAAGGTGCTTTACCAGTTTTCGGCGCGGGGGCACGACATGGCGCAGATCCTTCTCGGGCTGCGGCTGGACGGCAGGCATGACGCGGTCTGCGGCTACTACCGCTCGCGTCCGCTTCTGTTGTCGCTGGGGGTGGACCCGGAAGATGCGCTGGGGTCGGCGATGGGCCGGGCAGGGGGCTATTCCGACGGGCGCGATATTGGCGTGGTGTTCAACCATCCGAACCCGAATGGTGCAACCGCCCTGCCGATGTGCGGCGGGGTCGGCGCGCAATACACGCCGACCGCAGGCTGGGCGCAGGCGCTGGAGTTTCATGCCCGCGTGCTGGGTTCCGCCGAACATGGCAAGTCGATTGCCGTCGTTCTGGGCGGCGATGGCTCGGTTGCCTCCAACGGGTTCTGGTCGGCGCTGACCATGGCCACCACGCAGCGCCTTCCGATGCTGTTCTATATCGAGGACAACGGTTTCGGCATTTCCGTCGCTTCGACCATGCAGACGCCGGGCGGCAATATCGCAGCCAATCTTGCGTCATGGCGGGGGCTGAAGATCTTTGCGGGCGATGGCACCGATCCGGCGGAAGCCGTGCAACTGACTGCCGATGCGGTGGCCTATGTGCGCGAGGAACGTGCGCCCGCCATGCTTCGCCTCACAGTGCCGCGCCTGCAAGGCCACAGCTTTCAGGATACGCAGGCCTACAAATCCGAAAAGCTGGTGCAGGCGGAACGCGCCCGCGACCCCTGGGACAAGCTGAAGGCCTTCCTCGTCCCTTCGCGGATGACTGCGGCAGAATGGGACGAGATGGTGCAGACTGCCGCCGAAACCGCCGAAGCCGCGCGATTTGCCGCCGAGGCGCGGCCGGTGGCCGAGCCGACCACCGTGTTGCGGCATGTTTTTGATGATGGCGAAATGCAGCAGATGGGCGGCTTGCGCCCCGCTGGCTGGGAGCCGCCGCCGATGTCCGACACGCCCCGGCCCGAAGGCCAGCGGCTGAACATGGTCACTGCCATCCGCCGCGTACTGGAGCAGGAGCTTGCCTCCAATCCCCGCATGGTGGTGTTTGGCGAGGATGTCGGGCCGAAGGGCGGAGTTCATGCCGTGACGCTGGGCTTGCAGGACAAGTTCGGGGGCGAGCGGGTGTTCGACACCTCGCTGTCCGAAGAAGGTATCATCGGTCGGGCGGTCGGCATGGCGCTGGCGGGTCTGTTGCCGGTGCCGGAAATCCAGTTCCGCAAATATTCCGAACCGGCCACAGAACAGCTGAACGACTGCGGCTCGATGCGCTGGCGCACCAACAACCGCTTTGCTGCGCCCATGGTGGTACGGATGCCGGTCGGGTTCTTCAAATGTGGCGACCCCTGGCACAGCCAGACCAACGAGGTCGCCTTCATCCACAGCCCGGGCTGGAAAGTGGCGGCGCCCTCGAATGCCGAGGATGCGGTGGGTCTGTTGCGCAGCGCCTTGCGTGGCAATGATCCGGTGATCTTTCTGGAACATCGCGCCATGCTGGATCACCCTTGGGCGCGGCGCCCCTGGCCGGGTGACGATTACGGTCTGCCCTTCGGCAAAGCGCGGCTGGTGGCGGAAGGGCGGGGGGCCACGCTGGTCACATGGGGCGGCATGGTGGATCGCTGTCTTGAGGCCGCGAATGGCCTGTCGGTCGATGTGATCGACCTGCGCACGCTGATGCCATGGGACCGCGCGGCGGTTCTGGCCTCGGTTGCGCGGACCCATCGCTGCCTGATCGTGCATGAAGACCTGCAAACCGCCGGCTTTGGCGCAGAAATTGCGGCGGTGGTCGCCTCGGAAGCCTTCACTGCGCTGGATGCGCCGGTGGAGCGTCTGACCATGCCCGATATTCCCAGCCCGCATAACCCGGCTTTCCTGAATTGGGCCGTGCCCTCGGTGGCGGCGATCCGGGCGAAGCTCGAAGATCTGATGGGGTTCTGACATGATCGATGTTCTTGTCCCGCTGGAGCAGGAAGGCACTGAGGCGGTGATTTCCAACTGGCTGAAGGCGGTGGGCGATCAGGTCGCGCTGAACGATCCGCTGGTTGAGCTCGAAACCGACAAGGTTTCGGTCGAGGTGCCTGCGCCCGTGGCCGGGCGGCTGGCGGAAATTCTGGTCGCGGCAGGCAGTCAGGCGACTCCGGGCATGGTGCTGGCGCGGATAGATACCGCTGACGCTCGGGTCGAAGTGGCGTCGCCGCAACCGCAGGCGGCGCCGGATCAGCCGGATATGTCGGGCTGGCATTCGCCTGCGGTGCGCAAAGCGCTGGCCGAAACCGGGCTGGACCCGGCGGCGATCACCGGCTCGGGCCGGGGCGGCAGGCTGACGCGGGCCGATGTGGACCGGGCGGCAGCCAGCGCACCCGTTGTCGCCTCACCGGCACCCCGGCCGAAACGCGCGCCGGGATTGCATGGCCAAAGCGTGCCGCATGATACCATGCGGCTGGCCATTGCCCGCAACATGCAGAAATCGGTCAGCGAGGCGCCGCAGGTGACAGCGGTGTTCGAGGCGGATTTCAGCGCGATCATGGCCCATCGCACCGCCCACCGGAAAGCGTTCGAGGCGCAGGGTATCGCGCTGTCTTACACTGCCTATATCGTTCTGGCGGCGGCACAGGCGATGCAATCCGCACCTCAGGTCAACAGCCGCTGGCATGACAGCCATCTGGAGCTGTTCAGCGACATCAATATCGGTGTCGGCACAGCCCTGGGCGACCGCGGACTGGTGGTGCCGGTGCTGCGCCGGGTACAGGATC
Source organism: Gemmobacter caeni (assembly GCF_003054195.1). Classification (GTDB taxonomy): domain Bacteria; phylum Pseudomonadota; class Alphaproteobacteria; order Rhodobacterales; family Rhodobacteraceae; genus Gemmobacter; species Gemmobacter caeni. The sequence goes on along the minus strand of NZ_QBKP01000007.1, from coordinate 136,000 downwards.
TGTCGCTTCAGGGGGTGGCCGCACAGCTTCAGGATCTGACCGGCCGCGCGCGTGAGGGCAGGCTGCCCCCCGAGGATATGCGGGGCGGAACATTCACCATCTCGAACCACGGGGTCTCAGGTTCGCTGCTCGCCGCGCCAATCCTCATTCACCAGCAACAGTCCGCCATCCTTGGGATTGGCAAGCTGGAAAAGCGTGTTGTCGTACGCGAAGTTGGTGGGATCGACACCATCCAGATCCGCCCGATGGCCTATGTCTCGCTGACCATCGACCATCGTGTGCTCGACGGGCATCAGACGAATGCTTGGCTGACACGTTTTGTGGACGCGCTGGAAAACTGGCGCGGCTGAGCGGAAGAGCGGTGCGTAAGAGGGTCGACGACAGGCGCGGTGCCGATTTTCCCGGCCAAAGTACCCTGGATGACAGTCCCGTCATATCGCGGGATGCGATGCCCGACGATCTGTGTCGGGTGACTGCGGCTTTACGGCGAAGCAGATTGTATCCCGATCTGCCTTGCCACCTGAACGAAGGTTTGTACCTGAGGCGACTTGTTTGCACGTTTCCAGACCAGCACCGTCCGGCTGCGGAACGACGGATGCATGATTTGCCGGACTTCTACGGCGCGGCCGAGAAACCCGATCAGGCTTTCGGGATAGATTGTTATACCAAGCCCGGCAGCCACCAGGCCGTTGAGAGCCAGGGTATTTGACGCTTCAAGCGCCACGTTCAAAGCAATGCCCTCGGCCGAAAACAGATCGTTCAGGCGCCAGCGATATTCCTCCCATTCTCGCATGTTGCCCAGGATGACCGGCTGGTCTGCAAAATCTGAAGGGACGATTTTGGGGCGTAACAGAAGCGGATGGTTGCGGGGGGTCACGACATAGAGCGGTTCGGAGGTCAGCTGAAGCGCGTGGAAATCCGGGTGATCGAAGGGACCGATCATATAGCCGACATCCACCTCTCCGTTTGCAAGGGCGATCTTCTGGCCCTGCGTGCGGATATATTCCAGCCGGACATCAATATAGGGATGCGCCCGCCTGAAGCGCAGGACGGCCGAGGGCATCAACTCGGTCGCGGCGAATGCCATGTAGGCGATACGCAAAAGCCCGGACTTGCCTTCTGCGAGGCGCCGGGCAGCCTGAATGGCTTCATCATAGCCGCGCAGCAATTCGGAGTTGTCGGTGAAGAATCTCTGGCCCGCCTGCGTCAGCGAGACTTCCCGTGTCGTCCGGTCCAGCAGGCGGAAGCCGAGGCTTTGTTCCAGCTTCTGAATGCGGCGGCTGAGGGCCGATTGGTCAAGGTTCAGCCGCTCTGCCGTACGCCGGAAATTCAGGTCCTGTGCAAGGGCAAGAAATGTCTGGATGTTTTCAAGGCCAGGCAGTGTCTTCATGCGATTGGTCCCGTTCGTCGCGGTGATTTGAGTGATGCAAATGATGCATCAATAAAGGATGAAGCGTCATTTCACAGCCGTCAATCTGCCTGCCAAATTCTGTTTCAGGGCCGCCGAACCCAAGCTCCCCAAGGTCGTCGGCAGCTCGGAACATTCGATTGCGCTTGTGCGTGATCGGCATCAGAGGATGACAGGAGACTAGAATGAGCGATGTTGACGCGAAGGAACTGGACCGGCTGTTGCAGCAGGCTTTCGACACGGCCAGCAAGCTGTATCAGCAGCGTGGCTTCCAGCGCCGCGTGGGCTTTGGCAGGCGTCCTGCACTGGTGAGCGTCGACCTCGCCAACGCCTGGACCCGTCCCGGCAATCCCTTCACCTGCGATCAGGAGAAGATGGATAACGAGATCATCCCCGGCATGCAGAAACTGCTCAAGGCCTTCCGCGCCGCGCAGCTGCCGGTCGTGCATGTGACCACGGCCTACGAAATCACCGACCGCAAAGCCGATTTCACCGACATGGGCCTGTGGCACAACAAGATCCCTGTCGATGTGGTGGATCTGAAGAACAAGGATCTGTGGGCGATCGACAGCCGCATTGCGCCGGTCGATGGCGAATATACCCTGCTGAAGAAACGCGCCTCGTCCTTCCATGGCACAGAACTGGCGGGTATCCTTCGGGCGAACAATGTGGATACGATCCTCGTGACCGGCGTGACGGCCTGCGCCTGTGTGCGTCAGACCATCTGCGACGGCATTGCGGACGGCTTCCGCACCATCGCGGTCAAGGAAGCCATCGGTGACCGCGTACCGGGCGCGGTGGCGTGGAATCTGTTCGATATCGACGCCAAGTTCGGTGACGTCCACACCGTCGATGAATGCGTGGCCTATATCGACAGCCTCGCTGCGCAGAAGGTCGCTGCCGAGTGATCGTCATGCCGGGCCGGAAGGCCCGGCATTTGCCATTCGCCCGAAAGAGGCGAGCGAACGACAGGAGAGCTGAAATGGCCAGAATTGGCGTCGACGTCGGCGGAACGAACACCGACCTCGTGCTGGAATGCGCGAAGGGCGTATTCTACCACAAGATTCCCACGACCCTGAAGAACCAGTCCATAGGCGTGGTCGAAGGCGTGCAGGGCATCTGCCGCAAAGCGGGTATTGATCCGGCCGAGGTGGAAATCATCGTCCATGGCACCACCACTGCGACGAATATCACGATCGAACATAACGGTGCCGAATGCGGGATGATCACGACCGAAGGGTTTCGCGACATCCTGCACATCGGGCGGCACAAACGGCCCTATAACTTCTCTCTCCATTTCGATGTGCCGTGGCAAAGTCAGCCTCTGGTCAAGCGGCGCAACCGGATTCCGGTGGCCGAGCGTATCCTGCCCCCCACGGGCGAGATCGCGACCCCTCTTGACGAACGGGCCGTGCGCGATGCCTGCGCGGTGTTCAGGAAGCGCGGGATCAATTCGGTCGTCATCGGCTTCATGTTCGCCTTCCTGAACGACGCGCATGAGGTACGGGCCAAGGAAATCGTGCTGGAAGAGATGCCCGACGCCTATGTCACCCTGTCGTCCGAGGTTGCCAAGGTGATGCGGGAGTATGAACGTTTCTCGACCGCCGCGATGAATTCCTATGTCGGACCCAAGACCGCCTTCTACCTGCGTGACCTCGACTCGCGGCTGCGCGAGGCGGGGGTGAAATCCAAGCTTCGGATCATGCAGTCGAATGGAGGTGTTTCCACGGTCGAATCCTGCGCGAGGCGGCCCATTCGCATCCTGATGTCCGGCCCGGCGGGCGGGGTTATCGGCGGCGCTTCCGAAGGCGCGATGGCGGGTGAAGCCAACATCATTACCGTCGATATCGGCGGAACCTCGGCAGATATTTCCACCATTCCTGCGGGCGCGGTGAAGATCATGAACCCGCGCGACACCTATGTGTCAGGCCATCCCGTGCTGACGCCGATGATTGACCTTGTCACCATCGGTGCGGGCGGCGGATCGGTTGCCTATATCGACGAGGCGGGGGCTTTCCATGTCGGCCCGCGTTCGGCCGGATCGGAACCGGGGCCTGCCTGCTATGGCCGTGGCGGCACCGAACCCACTGTAACCGATGCGCAGATCGTGCTGGGACGGCTGGACCCAGATATGGCGCTGGGGGGCGATCTGAAGCTGGATGCAAGCCTGTCTCACAAAGCGATAGAGGAAAAGATTGCCGTTCCGCTGGGCATGACGGTCAAGGACGCGGCGCTGGGAATCATCCGTATCATCAACAACAACATGGCGCTGGCGATCCGGTCAAACTCGGTTGCCCGGGGCATCGACCCGCGTGAATTCTCGATCATGCCGTTTGGCGGGGCGGGTCCGCTGCATGGTGTCGCGCTGGCCGAGGCGATGTCCTGCAAGGACGTGATCGTGCCTGTCGCGCCTGGCATCACCGCCGCAGTCGGGCTGTTGAAGACCGATCTGCAATATGAACACACCGAAGCGGTGATCGTCGAATTGCTGAAGGCGGGAGAGGCGGAGTTTGCGCGCATCAATGCCGCCGTCGCCTCCCTGCGGGACCGGGTTCAGGCAGAACTGGACAATGACGGCATTCCGCGCGACCAGCAGACCATCACCGTGATTGCGGAATGCCGCTATCATGGGCAGGGTTTCGAATTGCGCGCGGTGATGCCCGAAGGGCCGGTTGTCCGGCAGAATGTGCATGTCATCACCGACAGCTTCCACGACCAGCATCAGCAGGATTACGGCTACAGCTACCGCAAGGCCGAAGTGGAACTGATCACGCTTCGGGCCATCGGGTCCGCTGCGGTCCGCAGGATCGAGATCCCGGCAATCCCTCGGACCGACGGCTCCGGAATCGACCGTGCGCTGATGTTCGTGCGCCCGACGACCTTTGATGATGGCCGGACGCTGGAAACCCCGCGTTATGACCGCACGAGGCTTCTGGCGGGGGACCGCGTTCCGGGGCCGGCGCTCTTGCACCAGCACAACGCGACGACCCTCGTCCCGCCCGGCTATGTGGCCGAGACGCTGGATTACGGGAACACGCGCATCCGCCTGATCGGCGCGTAAGGAGACACGCCCATGAATGTCATGACCAATCCTGATGCCATCACCGTCGATCCGATCACGCTGCAGGTGATCCGCGGCAGCTTTGAAACCATTGCGGAAGAGATGGGGCACGTCCTCTATCGCATGTCCTTTTCCTCGATCATCCGAGAAAGCCAGGATCTTGGTGCGGGTCTGTTTGATGTGAACTTCAACACGCTGTGCGAGTCGGAATCGACGCCCATGCATATCGGGTCGATCCCCGGCTATCTGCGGGGCATCGCCGAAACGCTGGAGGATGACACATGGTACGAGGGGGATGTGGTCGTTCATAACCACCCCTATTTCGGGTCCAGTCATACGCCCGACCTCGCCATCGTGGTGCCTGTTTTCTATCAGGGACGGCTGGTGGGCTTCGCGGGCAACACGGCGCACCATGTCGATATCGGCGCCGCGACGCCGGGCCTGATCATCGATGTGCCCGACGTCTATGCCGAAGGTATGCTTTTCGCGGGGACCAAGCTCTACCGCAAGGGTGAACCCAACAACGCGATGTGGAACTACATCCGCCGCAACAGCCGCGCCGCACAGCAGCTCGTGGCGGATATCGAAGCGCAGATTGCTTCGGCCCGGCTGGGGGCGAAGCGGTTTGTCGAGCTGCTCGACAAATATGGTGAGGCAACGGTCTTCGGTGCGGCGAACCAGTTGATGGATTATGCCGAACGCATGACGCGACAGCGCATCAGCGAAATTCCCGATGGCGACTATACCGCCGAAGGCTGGCTGGACGATGACGGGCGCAACCGCGACAGGCAGCTGAAGGTCAAGGTCACTGTCCGCGTGCGGGGGGATGAGGTGGAGGTGGATCTGACGGGTTCCGCCGATCAGACGCCGACCGCCTATAACGTGCCCTTCGAGGGGTCGACCAAGGTCGCGGCTTATGCAGGGTTTCGCAAGCTCCTGCTGGATGCCGCCACCTCGGATGTGCGTGTCCCGTCGAATGAAGGGTCTTTCCGCCCGATCAGGGTGACAGCGCCTCTGGGGTCGATCTTCAACCCCCGTGCCCCCGCCAGCGCGGAGGCACGCTTTACCCAGTGCAACCGCATGATCGACCTGATTATCCGCGCGCTGGCCCCTGTGATGCCGGAAAAAGTGATTGCAGGGTCTTCGGCCTCGATCAGCTTCGCGGCCTATTCGGGCGTGCGGCCGTCCGGTGAATACTGGGTGTTTCTTGAGGTCAACGAAGGCGCCTATGGCGGGCGTCCCCGTTCGGATGGTCCTGACAGCATTGACAACCTGATGGCCAATACGCGCAACAACCCGCTTGAAGATCTTGCGATGCATATTCCCATGATCTGCGACCGCTATGAATTGCGCGACGACCAGCCGCCCGGCGCCGGCGAGTTCCGTGGCGGTATCGGGGTGGTCAAGGCTCAGCGGGTGCTGACGACCGCCTTCATCACCCACGAATCCGAACGGCACACGGATGCGCCCTGGGGCATCTTTGGCGGGCGGGACGGGACGGTGGGCCGCTGCACCATCACCAACCCGAACCGCCCCGGAGACCTGCGCGACATGCCGTCGAAGTTCTCGGGTCTGGCTGTCGAGGCCAATGATGTGATGACCTACTACAGCCCGAACGGCGGCGGGTACGGCGATCCGCTGAACCGTCCGCCCGTAAAGGTGCTGGAAGACGTGCTGGACGGGTTCTGCACCGTCGCCGATGCACGCGAGGTATATGGGGTCATCCTCGACATTGGCGCCGAAACGGTGGACATGGCCGCGACTGAAAAGCGCCGTGCCGCCATGCAGAAAGCCAGCTGACAGCGAAAGGGGCCGCCGCATGCGGCCCCTTCTCTCATCCAGGGATGACACGGGCCCGCGTGAAGGTGGCGCACGAAGAAAACACTCATCCCGACAACAGGGAAAACGTGACTATGACAACGACAGACAACACGGGCGCGCAGTCATCTGACCGAACCGCGCTTATCGAGGAAAGTATCCTGCCCACAAGGGCCTGTCAGAGGCCCATCGGGATGCTGGGCTATGCGTGGATCTGGGTCGGCATCGCTGTGATCATCGCCACCTATTCGCTGGGCGCGAGCGGCGTTGCCGGGGGATTTTCGCTGACCACGGTGATCCTGACTATCTTTGCCGCGAACCTTGCCATAGGCGCTTTCATGATCCTGACCGCGGATATCGGCACCGAACACGGCCTGTCCTTCGCCGTGTATCTGCGCGCGCCCTTCGGTATCCATGGCACACATCTTCCGGCGGTGTCACGCGGGCTGGTTGCCGCGATGTGGTTCGGTATCCAGACCTATCTGGGGGCGCTGGCGCTGAACGGGATCGGAGAATATTTCCTGGGCTTTTCCAACTGGTTCGTCTGGTATCTGGTGTTCGGCCTTGTCCAGATCGGCAACACCATGCTGGGAATGAAGTCGGTGGAGCGCCTCGCCGCCCTGGCGGCGCCTGCGATCATCGCGATTTCGGTGTGGATGTATTTCTCGCTGGAAGGGCTTGCCCGGACCAACGGGCTGAATATCTGGACCTTCCGCGCCGAAGGGCAGATGTCGCTGCTGGTATTGTTCATTGCGAACATGGGCTTCTGGTCTACTCTGGCCATTGATATTCCCAACCTGACGCGCTTTGTGAAAACCGGGACACGCCAGCGCGGCTTCTTCGCCCGCAACCGCAACATCTTTGCGGCGCAGCTTCTGGCGCTGCCGGTAACGCAGGCGATGATTGCGGGGATCGGGGCGGTGTCGTTCATCGCAACCGGCAACTGGAACCCCGTCGAGGTGATTCAGGGCGATGCGCAGGGCATGGCGCTGGTGATCCTGCTGGCTCTGGTCGTTCTGGCGCAGTGGTCTACCAACAACTCTGCCAACCTGATCCCCGCTGCGCTGACCTTCATCAACCTTGCGCCGCGTGCCATCACCTACAAGACTGGCGTGGCGCTGGCAGGTGTTGTCGGTACACTTTGCTTTCCGTGGGAAATTCTGGGCAATCTCTTTGTCTTCCTCGGCTACTATGGCGCCTTCCTGTCGGCCATTGGCGGCATCATGGTGGCGGACTATTACGCGCTTCGGGGTCGCAAGCTGAACGTGCCGGATCTGTTCAACTCAAACGGACAGTACCGTTACACGGGGGGCTTCAACATTGCGGGCTTGCTGGCGTGGTTCATTGCTGGCGGCCTTGCGGCCTGGTGGTCACAATACGCCTTCGTCATCGGCTTTCCGGCAGGCTTTATAGCCTACCTCTTGCTGATGAAGGCGCTGGTATTGCCGAATCATCCGCAGGCCGAATTGGGTCGCGGCAACGGCGATGAGTTCCTTGCAGCATCTGTGGGTAAAGACTGGGTCCATACCGGCTTTGGGGCCTTTGCCCGTGTGGACTGCGATGCCGGGCATGAACTGCCGGCGCGGGAAGATCTCTGATTATCGGCGCTGCCTCCCTCCCCGGAGGGCGCCCAAACTCCGGCTCGCCGCGCGCGAGCCGGTTTTTTTGGCAGACAATTCAGGGCAGTCCTGTCGAAAACCCCGGAGACATCTGGCATGCGAAGGGCCGGACAGAGCTGGCGTGAAAAGGCTATGGAAGTGGATGAATTGGCAGGGCGATCCGTCACCGCTGCGCTTTCTGCGCATCGGCTGCGCAAAATGCGCCGCAGTTTGGTGTGACTGCCAGGTGGTGGAAGCGGTGGCAGCAGGCCAGCCTTGGTTCAGGCATGCACAGCAGGGAGCGACACCGTGACAGCCACCACCTACAGCATTTCTCTGATCGGGTTTGGCGGCGTGAACCGCGCTTTGGCCGAACTGATCGTCACCCGGAACGATGTCTGGCAGCGCGAGCTTGGCTTTCGGCTGATGATCGTCGGGGTCAGCGATCTGACACTGGGCTCGATCATTGCGCCGGGTGGCATTGACCCGCGGGTTCTGACCCGGAGCCGGTTCGAGCCGGGTGGCTTTGCGGCTCTTTCGGGGGGCAGCGCCGATCCGCGCAGTCTGATCGTGGTGCGCAACGCCCCGGCCGATATCGTGGTCGAGGCCACTTTCACCGATGCGCAGACGGGGGAGCCTGCCATCTCGCATTGCCGCGCGGCGGTGGCGGCAGGGCGCCATGTCGTCACCAACAACAAGGGGCCGGTGGCGCTGGCAGCCCGCGCGCTGACGGAACAGGCCAATCGTCTTGGCCTGCGGTTCGAATGCGAAGGCAGCGTGATGAGCGGCACGCCGGTGCTGCGCCTTGCGCGTGAGGCTTTGGCGGGATCACAGATCACCGGATTCAAGGGCGTGCTGAATGGCACCTCCAATTTCATTCTGGGCCGGATGGAGGCGGGGCTGAATTTCGCGGCAGCGCTGCACGAGGCACAGGCCGCAGGCTATGCCGAGGCCGACCCGACGGCGGATGTGGAGGGCCATGATGTGCGGCTTAAGGTCGTGATCCTGGCAAATGAGCTGCTGGGGGCTGATCTTCTGCCTGCTCAGGTAGAGTGTTCTGGGATCACTGCCATTACGCCTGCGCATCTGGCCGAGGCGGCGGCGCAGGGGCGGCGCTGGAAACTTATCGGCTCTGCCATGCGGCAGGCGGATGGTCAGGTAACGGCGCAGGTGCAGGCGAAATGCCTGCCGCTGTCGCATCCACTGGCGGGGATCAGCGGCGCAGTGAATGCGGTGACCTTTGCCACCGATCTTCTGGGGGATGTGACGATCTCGGGTCCGGGCGCCGGACGGGTGGAAACCGCCTATGCGATCCTCTCGGATATCATCGCGCTGCATCGCGACGGGGTTGCCGCCAAATGCTGCGAGGCCGCAGAATGACGTTGCAAGCCCCGCTCACCCCGCGCGAGATGACTCTCACCCCGACCATTGCAGTCCGCTCTCCCTTTGATGGAGCCTGGCTGGCGGATGTTCCTGAAACCCAGGTCGCCGATCTGCCGGCCTTGCTGGCGCGGGCGCGGATCGGGGCCGGGGTGGCGCGGGCCTTGCCCCGCCATGCCCGCGCCGCCATTCTGGACAGGGCGGCGGCGCAGATCGCCGCTGACACCGAAATCTTTGCCCGGCGCATCGTGCTGGAGGCGGGCAAGACCATCCGGCAGGCTCGCAAGGAAGTGGCGCGCTGTGTGAACACGTTGCGCCTGTCGGCGGATGAGGCGCGTCGCGGGGGCGGCGAGGTGTTCCCCTTTGATGCCTTTCCGGGGTCGGAAAGCCGTCAGGGCTGGTTCACGCGTGAGCCCCTGGGAATGATTGCGGCCATCACGCCCTTCAACGATCCGCTCAACCTTGTGGCGCATAAGCTTGGCCCGGCCATTGCCGGAGGTAACGCGGTTCTGTTGAAACCGTCGGAACTCGCGCCGCTCTCGGCGCTGGCGCTGGTGGATGCGTTGGTTGCAGCCGGTTTGCCGGAGGTGGTGGTGACGCCGATGATCGGCGAGGCCGGTCTGGGCAGGGCGCTGGTGTCGGCCCGCGATGTGCGGATGGTCAGCTTTACCGGCGGCTTCCGCACCGGCGGGGCGATTGCAGCGGCGGCGGGGCTGAAAAAGTTGGCGATGGACCTTGGGGGCAATGCCCCTGTGATCGTGATGGCCGATGCCGATCTGGACAAGGCGGTGGCGGGTTGTGTGTCGGGGGCGTTCTGGGCGGCAGGGCAGAATTGCATCGGCGCGCAGCGGCGGCTGATCGCCCGCCCGGTCTATGAGGCCTTCCGGGATCGCTTTGTCACGGCCACACGGGCGCTGGTGACAGGCGATCCGATGGCAGAGGACAGCGATATGGGGCCGATGATCTCGGAGGCGGCGGCAGGTCTGATCGCCGCGCGGACAGAGGCAGCGGTGGCACTTGGGGCGACAGTCCTGTGCGGGCACCAGCGGCAGGGCGCGCTGCATGCCCCGACCGTGCTGGAAGGTGTGCCGCATGCGGCGGCGCTGTGGCAGGAAGAGGCCTTTGCGCCGGTCGTGATGCTGGAGCCGTTCGATAATTTCGAGGAGGCGATTGCCCGCGCCAATGCGATCCCGTTCAGCCTGCATGCGGGGATTTTCACTGCGAGCCTTGAAACCGCACTGGCGGCAGCCGAACGGATCGAGGCTGGCGGTGTGATGATCAACGACAGTTCGGATTACCGTTTTGATGCCATGCCGTTTGGCGGGTTCAAATATGGCAGTCTGGGGCGCGAAGGAGTGCGGTTTGCCTATGAGGAGATGACCCAGCCGCGCGCCATCTGCCTGAATCGGGGGTGACACCGCATCGCCGCGCAGGTTGTCGCATCTGCGCGGGAAAAGCCCGGAACTGGCTAAAAGATTGCAGATTTTCGGCGGGTGGGGCCGGTATTCTGCCGGAAAGGAAGGGATATCCCGATGCCGGTCTTGCTTGAAATCATCGGAGAGGCGGGTCAGGCCGAACGGATTGCCCGTGAGCTGGATGGTGCTGGTCCGTTTCAGGCACGCGCCTGTGATCTGCACTCGCCCGTGCCTGTAGGGGAAGCATCGCCGGACTTTCTGTTGTTTTTACGCGATCGCGGGCAGGGGATGACCCTTGTCGCCGGGAAGGAGAAGCTATGATCTTTACAAGCACGCGCGGCCACGCGGCACCCGTCCCGCTGCGGGCCTTGTTGACGCGGGGCACGGCACCGGATGGCGGGCTTTACATGCCGCAAAACTTTCCCGCCCCGGACCTTCAGTGCGCGCTGGCCCTGGGGGCGCTGCCCTTTGCCGATCTGGTGGCGGCGCTGATCGCACTGTTTGACGACCGGCCTGAAGCCGGGTCCGCGACACGGGCAGCGATTGCCCGTGCCTAAGCGCGCTTTTCCACAGCCGGGGCGCCGCCGGTGACGGCGCTGACCGAGCGTTGTCATGCGCTGGAGCTGTTTCATGGCCCGACGCTGGCCTTCAAGGATTATGCCCTGATGCCGCTGGCCGAACTCATCTCGGAGGAGATGCAGCGCAGCGGTGGGGAGGCGACCATTCTTTGATGGCGCTTGAGGAAGCGACGAAGCAGGTTTCGATCCGGCTGGCCATCCGCGAACGGAAAAGATGCGCGCCTCACGGAACGACGGATGCGATAACGGGCGCAACGTTGAAGGCATGCGAGCCGACGAGCGCCATCATCATCAGATAGCTGCCGATCAGGGCTGGTTCGACGCTGGTGCCGCCAAACGCGCCGAATTGCAAAAGAACTCCGGCCGGCAAGGCGGCAGCAATGCCGGACGGGACCGCGTGTTTACCTGTTGTATATGAGCTGCCTGCGCTGGCCGGATTCACGCGTTCTTTACGCTGCACCCGACACTTCCGAATAGCCCCTTTGCGGGCCAGCGCAGGAAGCTCTGCCAGTAAACCCTTGGGGGAGAGCTGCAATGGCTGACCTGATTTATCTTGCGCTGGGGCTTGGCGGGTTTGCCGCCTTCTCCGGCCTCACCTTTCTGATCGCGCGGATCTGAGGGGGTATCCATGTTTGACATCATCCTTGGCCTCGCAGCCGCTGTTGGGGTCTTCGGCTTTCTGGTGCTGGCGCTGATCCGCCCCGGCCGGTTCTGAAGGGGGCATCATGCAGGATCTTCTTGGATATGCCCTGTTTTGCGCGGTTCTGACTGCGGCGGGCTGGGCGCTGGCCGCGCATATGTCCGGCGTCTTTGCCGGGCGCCGCAACCTGATGTCGCCGGTTCTGGCGCCGGTGGAACAGAGGTTCTACCGGCTGGCGGGCATCCGGCCCGACAATGCGCAGGGCTGGAAGGCTTATGCGCTGGCGGTTCTGGCGTTCAACGGCCTCGGGTTTCTTGCGCTTTACGCGATCCTGCGCTTGCAGGGCGTGCTGCCGCTGAACCCCGCCGCCATCTCCGGCATGCCCCCGGATCTGGCCTTCAATACCGCGATCAGCTTCGTCACCAACACCAACTGGCAGGCTTATTCCGGCGAGACACAGCTGAGCTATCTGTCGCAGATGGCCGGGCTGACGGTGCAGAACTTCGTGTCTGCGGCGACTGGCATGGCGGTGGGTGTGGCGGTCATCCGGGGCTTTACCGGGCCGAAAGGTGCGGGGCTGGGCAATTTCTGGGCCGACATGACGCGGTCGGTGCTTTATGTGCTTTTGCCGCTGGCCGCGATCCTCGGATTTGCGCTGATGCTGCAAGGCGTGCCGCAGACTTTACAGGGGGCTGCCAATGTCACCACACTGGAGGGCGCCGGGCAGATACTCCCGCGAGGGCCGGTGGCGGCGCAGGTTGCAATCAAGCAACTGGGCACGAATGGCGGCGGTTTCTTCGGTGTGAACTCCGCCCATCCGTTCGAGAATCCCACGATCTTGTCGAACATGCTGCAATGCTTTTCGATCCTGCTGATCCCGGTCGCCTTCTGCTTCCTGTTCGGGCGCATGGCGGCGGATCGGCGGCAGGGCCGGGCGATCTTCGCGGCTATGGGCCTCATGTTCGTTGCCGGGCTTCTGATCATCTGGTGGGCCGAGACGGCAGGAAATCCCGTGCTGAACGCTGGGCCGAACATGGAAGGCAAGGAACTGCGCTTTGGTGCGGGCCTCTCGGCCCTCTGGGCGGCCGCGACCACCGCCGCCTCGAACGGGTCCGTCAATGCAATGCATGACAGTTTCATGCCGCTGTCGGGGCTGGTGCAACTGGTCAACATGCAGGTGGGCGAGGTGATTTTTGGCGGCGTGGGGGCAGGGCTTTACGGTATATTGCTTTACGTCGTGCTGGCTGTGTTTCTGGCGGGCCTGATGGTGGGACGTACGCCGGAATATCTGGGTCGCAAGATCGAGGGGCGCGAGGTCACGCTGGCCATGCTCGCCTTTCTGTCGATGCCGCTGGGCATCCTGGGCGGGGCGGCGCTTTCGGCCACGGTCCCCGCTGCGCTGGTCTCGCTGCAAGAAGCCGGTCCGCATGGACTGAGCGAGATCCTCTACGCCTATTCCTCGGCCGTGGGGAACAACGGTTCGGCCTTCGCCGGGTTTGGTGCGGCAACGCCTTGGCAAACGACGGCGCTTGGTCTTCTCATGCTGCTGGGGCGCTATGCGATCATCCTGCCGATGCTGGCCATCGCCGGATCGCTGGTCGTGAAATCCCGCGCTCCGGTGACGGCAGGCACCTTCCCGACGCATGGGCCGCTGTTTGTCCTGCTGCTGGTGCTGACTGTGCTGGTGCTGGGCGCCCTGACTTTCTTTCCGGTTCTGGCGCTTGGTCCCATCGCCGAACAGGCCGCGCTGACTGCTGGCCAAAGCGATTGACATTCCGGGCGGCCGGGACGCGGCCGCCTTTTTCCCTGACAGGATTCAATCCCATGTCCATCCCGTCCACCACCCGGTCCGGGCTGTATCCGGCGGCGCTGAAGACCGCGTTTGTCAAGCTTCACCCCCGCGCCCTGATCCGCAATGCGGTGATCTGCGTGACCGCTGTTACTGCGGCGCTGACCACAATTCTTGCGCTGCGTGACCTGATGACCGGCGCGCCCGGTTGGGGTGTCACGCTGCAAATCGCCTTCTGGCTCTGGGTCTGCGTGATCTTCGCCAATTTTGCCGAAGCCCTGGCCGAAGGGCGCGGCAAGGCACGCGCCGACAGCCTGCGGGCCACCAAGGCCGAAACCATGGTGAAACTGCTGGCCAGCGAGGATAGCCCTGAGCCAAGCCTTGTGCCATCGGCCACTTTGCGCGCGGGACAGCTTGTTCGCGTCGATGCGGGCGACCTGATCCCCACCGATGCCGAGGTGATCCGGGGCGTCGCCTCGGTCGATGAAAGCGCCATCACCGGCGAAAGCGCCCCGGTGATCCGTGAGAGCGGGGGCGACCGCTCCTCGGTCACCGGCGGCACAAGGATCGTGTCTGACAGCCTGATCCTGCGCATCGTGGCAGAGCCGGGCAAAAGCTTTCTGGACCGGATGATCGCGATGGTCGAGGGTGCGGAACGTCAGAAGACGCCGAACGAGATCGCCCTGAACATCCTGCTGTGCGGGCTGACACTGATCTTTCTCATCGTCACCGTGACGCTGGACCCTTTCGCACGCTACTCGGGCATCGTGATCCCGGTGGTTACGCTGGCCGCTCTTTTCGTGACCCTGATCCCGACGACGATCGGCGGGCTTTTGTCAGCTATCGGCATCGCGGGGATGGACCGTCTGGTGCGCGCCAATGTCATCGCGAAATCCGGGCGCGCGGTCGAGGCGGCGGGCGATGTGGATACGCTGTTGCTGGACAAGACAGGCACGATCACCTTCGGCAACCGCATGGCTGATGCCTTCCTTCCCGCACAGGGCGTGGCGGAGCGGGATCTGGTGCACGCAGCCTGTCTGGCATCTCTGGCGGATGAGACGCCCGAGGGCAAAAGCATCGTAGACCTCGCGCGCCGGATGCAGCCGGAACTGGCCGCTGCGGAGGCCGGGGGACAGCCGGTCCTGTTCAGCGCCGAGACACGGCTTTCTGGTGTTGATCTGCCTGGCCGAACACTGCGCAAGGGTGCCGTGGATGCCGTCGAGCGGTTTGTCGGGCACCGGCTGGATGCGGCGCTGCGGGCGCGGGTCGATGAAATCGCGCGCTCCGGCGGGACACCCTTGCTGGTGGCCGAGGGCGACCGGCTTCTGGGTGCCATCCATCTGAAGGACGTGGTGAAACCCGGCGTGCGCGAACGGTTCGCCGAACTGCGTGCCATGGGGATCCGCACGGTGATGATTACCGGCGACAACCCCCTGACTGCCGCTGCCATCGCCGCCGAGGCCGGGGTAGATGATTTTCTGGCCGAGGCCACGCCCGAGATGAAGCTGGAGTATATCCGCCGGGAACAGGCGGGCGGGCGGCTGGTGGCAATGTGTGGCGACGGTTCGAACGATGCGCCCGCGCTTGCGCAGGCCGATGTGGGTGTTGCGATGAACTCGGGCACACCAGCCGCGAAGGAGGCGGCGAACCTGATCGACCTTGACAGTGATCCGACCAAACTGATCGAGGTGGTGCTGGTGGGCAAGCAACTGCTGATCAGCCGGGGCGCGCTGACCACCTTCAGCATCGCCAATGATGTCGCCAAATATTTCGCCATCCTGCCGGCGATCTTTGTCGCCGCCTATCCGGGGCTGGGTGTGCTGAACGTTATGGGTCTGTCCAGCCCGCAAAGCGCCATTCTGGCGGCGGTGATCTTTAATGCGCTGATCATCGTGGCGATGATCCCCCTGGCGCTGCGCGGGGTGAAATATGCGCCCGGCAGTGCGGCGGCGCTGTTGCGCCGGAACCTGACGATCTACGGCCTCGGCGGTCTGATCGTGCCCTTTCTGGGGATCAAGGCCATCGACATGGCCGTGTCCGCCCTCGGTCTGGCCTGAACGGAGATTTGCCATGCTGACCCAACTTCGCCCTGCTTTCGTCCTGCTGCTGGCCATGACCCTGCTGACCGGGCTGGCCTATCCGCTGGCCATGACCGGGATTGCGCGGCTTGTCGCACCCGGCGCCGCAAGCGGCAGTCTCGTGTTCCGCGATGGTCTGCCTGTCGGGTCTGATCTGGTCGGGCAGGCCTTCGCGCGGCCTGAGTACCTGCACCCCCGTCCGTCGGCCAGCGATTACGGGGCCATGCCTTCGGGTGCATCGAACCTTGGTCCTGCCTCGGCCGGTTTGCGCGACGCGATTGCCGCGCGGCGCGCGGCATGGCAGGCGGAAAACGGTGTATCGCCGCCGGTTGATGCGGTGACAGCCTCTGGCTCGGGGCTTGATCCGCATGTGTCGCCGGAAAATGCGCAGGGGCAGGCGGCCCGGATCGCCGCCGCGCGGGGTGTGCCGGTGGCCGATGTGCTGGCGCTGATCACGGCCGCGACCGAGGCGCCCTGGCTGGGGCTTTACGGCCAGCCGCGTGTGCATGTGCTGCGGCTCAATCTGGCCCTTGACGCCGCCCTGCCGCTGCCGCCTGCTGGCACGAACTGAGGAGCGCGCCTTGCCCGACCCCGCCCGCCCCACGCCAGAGGCCCTTCTGCCCGCCGCCCGCCGCGAAGGCCGGGGGCATCTCAAAGTCTTTCTGGGTGCGGCGCCCGGGGTCGGCAAGACCTATGCCATGCTGCAGGCCGCGCGCAGCCGTGCGGCCGAGGGCACCAAAGTGCTGGTCGGCGTGGTCGAGACCCATGGCCGCGCCGAGACAGAGGCGATGTTGCGCGGGCTGGACGTGCTGCCCCGCCGTCCGGTCTATCACAATGGCCGCATCCTTCAGGAAATGGACACCGAGGCGCTGATCGCAAGGCGGCCTGATCTGGCGCTGATCGACGAGCTGGCGCATTCCAACCTGTCCGGCGGGCAGCATGACAAGCGCTGGCAGGATGTCGAGGATGTGCTGGCGGCGGGGATCGACGTCTATACCACCCTGAACGTGCAGCATGTCGAGACACTCAATGACACCGTGGCCCGGATCACCGGGGTACGCGTGCGCGAGACAGTGCCGGATTCGGTGCTGGAAGCCGCCGACGAAATCGCGCTGATCGATCTTTCGCCGGACGAACTGATTGCCCGCCTGCGCGCGGGGAAGGTCTATGTTCAGGATCAGGCCGCGCGGGCTGTGGCGAATTTCTTCGCCAAGGGCAATCTGACGGCGCTGCGCGAACTGGCGATGCGGACGGCAGCCGACCGGGTCGATGCCCAGTTGCAGGAGCATATGGCCGTCCATGCCATCGAGGGGCCGTGGCCCACGCAGGAGCGCATTCTCGTCGTGCTGCCGGAAGGTTCGATCGGGCGCGACGCGGTTCGGATCGCCAAACGTTCGGCCGATCGGGCGCGGGTGGAGTGGCTGGCCGTCGCCCTGACCAGCCTGCGCGCCGAGGCCCGCGCCGAAGACAGCACCAGCCCCGCCCTGCGGCTTGCCGAACGGCTGGGCGCCGAGGTGACTGTTCTGCAGGCCGACGGCGCGGCAGAGGCAGAGTTGCTGGATTTTGCCCGCCGCCACAATGTTCGCCGGATTGTGGTTCCGCGTCCGCCCATCCGTGGGTTTCTGGCCCGCCGCCTGATGCCCCGTCCGCAGGAACAGGTGGTGGCGGGTCTTCTGCGCGGTGCGACCCGGTTCGAGCTTACGCTGGTGACCGACGAGGATAGCCCCGGCCGCCGGACCCCACGCGCGGCGAGCCCTTCTTTGCCCGATGCCGGGCGCAACTTCGCGCTGGTGGCCGGGGCGGTGGCGGCAACCACGCTGCTTGCGGTTCTGGCCGACCGCTTTATCCCGGTTTTCAGCCTGTCGCTGCTGTATATGACCATGGTCGTCGCTGTCGCAGCCCGGCTTGGGCGCTGGCCCTCTGTCGCGGCGGCCGTGCTCAGTTTTCTGGTCTACAATGTCCTTTTCACCGAGCCGCGCTTCTCATTGAGGATCTGGAGCCAGGGCCAGTTCCTGACGCTGCTGCTGTTCCTGGCGGCCTCGATCCTGACCGGCAATCTGGCGGCCCGGCTGCGGGACCGGGCCATCCTGCAACGGGCGATTTCTGACCGCACCCGCAAGCTTTATGATTTCTCACGCCGCGCGGCGGCGGCGGCTTCGGTCGATGATGTGGTCTGGGCAGCGGTCAGCCATGTCGCTGCCGTGCTGGAATGCGACACCATCCTGCTGCTGCCCGATGATGCGGGGCAACTGACCGTTGTCGGTGCCTTCCCGCCCGAAGACCGGATGGAGCCGCGCGAAACTTCGGCTGCGCGTTACGCATATGACAAGGGTGAACCGGCGGGGCGGGGATCGGGCACCTTGCCTGCCTCGCGCTGGCTGTTCCTGCCGCTTTCGGCGGCAGAGCGACGTATCGGTGTGCTGGGGCTGACTTATGCCGACGGGCGTGAACCCGCCCCGGGCGACCGGCATCTGGTCGAGGCGCTGGCCGATCAGGTCGCGCTGGCGCTGGAGCGGGTGCGGCTGGCCGATGATCTGGCGCAAAGCCGGGTGCTGAGCGAGACAGAGCGCCTGCGCGTCGCGCTGCTTTCCTCGGTCAGCCACGATCTGCGCACGCCGCTGGTGTCAATCCTCGGCGCAGCTGAGGGGCTGGATCAGGCCGGGCTGGCGCCCGATGGCCGCGCCCAGTTGGTCGATACCATTCGCGAAGAGGGTGAACGGCTGGACCGCTATATCCAGAACCTGCTGGACATGACCCGGCTGGGTCACGGCGCGCTGAAGCCGCGCACCACCACGGTCGATTTGCGTGAACTGGCCGGTGCAGCCCGCCATCGACTGCGAGGTGCGCTGCGTGATCAGCCTGTTGAGGTGGCGATCCCCGCTGACATGGCCCCGGCCGAGGTGGACCCGGTGCTGATCGAACAGGTTCTGGTCAATATTCTCGACAATGCGCGCAAATATGCCGGGCCCCGCAGCCCGATCCGCATGTCGGCCCGGACCGAGCGTGGCCGCGCCGTGCTGGTGATCGAGGATGACGGACCCGGCCTGCCTCCGGGCGCCGAAACACAGGTGTTCGACATGTTCTGGCGCGCCGATCAGGGCGATGGAGGGCAGTCCGGCACCGGGCTGGGCCTTGCCATCTGCAAGGGGATCGTCGAAGCCCATGGCGGGCGTATCCGGGCCGAAGCCGTTCATCCTGACGGGCATGGCACGCGGATCACGCTTGATCTGCCGCTCTGGAATCCCGAGGTATCCGCATGACCGCCCGCATCCTGATCGTCGAGGACGAGGCTCCGATCCGCCGTTTCCTGCGCATCGCGCTGGAGGCCGAGGGGCATCTGGTGTCCGAAGCGGCAACGGCGCACGAGGGGCTGGCCCTGGCCGCGAAAGAAGCTCCGGCCGCGATGATCCTTGACCTCGGTCTGCCGGATGCTGACGGGATCAGCGTGCTGCGCGGCGTGCGGGAGTGGACGCAGATGCCGGTTCTGGTGCTGTCGGTGCGCAACGACGAGGCGGGCAAGATCGCCGCACTGGATGCCGGCGCGCAGGATTACGTCACCAAACCATTTTCAACAGGCGAATTGCTGGCGCGGCTGCGCGGCCTGCTGCGCGACCGCGCGGTCGAGGGCGGCAGCGCGTGCCTGACGCTTGGCCCGCTGGAAATTGACGCCGCAGACCATCGCGCCAGCCTTTCCGGCGAGGATCTGCGGCTGACCCGCAAGGAATTCGACCTCCTGTGGCTTCTTGCCAGCCATGCCGGGCGGCTGGTCACGCAGGACATGATCCTCCGGGCGATCTGGGGGCCTGCCCATGCCGGGGACAGCCAGTATCTGCGGGTCTACATCCGCCAGCTGCGCGCCAAGCTGGGCGACGATGCCGCCGATCCGCGGTGGATCTTCACCGAGCCGGGCGTAGGCTATCGACTGGCGGCGGGGTAGGTCGCGGGAGTGGTGGCCGTGATGTGCTCCTCTTGTGATCTTTCCAGATCGCACAGGGATTGGAGAGGAACGGGTTTCACAGGGAAGTTCGCATTGAAGAAGCCGGACTCCGGGATGGTTGCGCCGCGTGTGGTGGCCAGTCGAGCAGCCACCGTCCCTTCGCAATATCGGCCCTGACAGGGTCCCATACCCGTGCGGCATTCAAGTTTCACCGCGCTTGCGGTGGACAGGAAGGGGTTCTTGCGCAGCGCTGCATCCAGCGCACCGCTGCGGATCAGCTCGCAGCGGCAAACGATCACGTCCTCAGCCCCTGACAGCCGTGCCAGTGCCTCGCGTTTCGGTTCGAACATGGTCTGGATCACGCGGGAAAACCGGCCCGCCCGTGCCAGAATGCGGCCCGCCCGCCTGCGCTGCGTCGGATCTGCCGCAACCCCAAGCGATGCGGCGATGCCCAGACCGGCCATCTGCCCCTCGGCCCAGGACCGTTCGGCCCCGGCGATCCCGGTCGGCTCTCCGGCGACAAAGACGCCTTCGACCGAAGTCTGGAACGTCTGGTCATGGGCCACTACCCAGCCACCGAGATCCGAGGCCCATTGCATCCTGCAACCCGCCTGACGCGCAAGTTCGGTCGAGGGGTTGAAGCCATAGCCCAGCACCAAAAGGTCGGCGGCGACATGTCGCGGCTTCCCCGTGCGCATCCAGCCTTCATCGACCTCCGCCAGCCGGACCCCGGTCACCTCTGTCGTGCCTTCGACCCCGTCGATTATGGTCCGGCGCGTGACGGGTATCCCCCGTGCAATGATCTTGCCCATCGCCCGGAACGCATCGGCAAACAAGGTGACATGGCCGGGAAGGGCAGGGACCGCGCCGATCATCTCGGCAAAATTCGGCAGGCCGCGGGCAAGGGCGATTTCGACGATATCGGCGCGGGCCTCCAGCAACTGTTCGGCGAGGATCAGGAGGATCGGATGCGACCCTGCGAGAACAAGGCGGCGCCCCATCAGCAGTTTCTGACTTTTCAAAAGCGACTGTACCGCCCCTGCCGTCATCACGCCCGGAAGTGTCCAGCCGGGGAAGGCGACCGGCATGTCATGCGCTCCGGTTGCGATCAGCAGACGGCGGGCCGCAACAAGGCGCCCGCCTTCGGGTGTGTGCAGGGCAAGCCGCAGCGGCGCGTGGTCGTCGGGGTCGCGCAAGACCCCAAACGCGGTGCTTCGAAAGGCGGTCGTGATACCCGGATGGTCTTCGAAACGTTCGATCAGGTCTTTGGCCCAGGAATAGGGGCGGTAATTGCCGTGCCGCTGGCCCCATTCCTGCGGTGGGCGACGAAAGATCTGCCCGCCTGCCCGCGCCTGTTCGTCGACCACCAGTACCGAAAAACCGGCATCCGCCACCGCGATGGCGGCGGCCATGCCGGCGGGGCCTGCGCCTATGACCGCGAGATCCATCATCATGTCGCCTCGTGTCGGGTGACACAAAGACCGTCGCGCGCCTCTGTCAGGCAGGCCCGCACCAGCCTCTGTCCATCGACGGTGACAACACAGTCAAAGCAGGTGCCCATGTTGCAGAAGGGCAGGCGTGGAGTTCCTTCGCGCGTCAGGCCAAAAGCGGATACCTGCGCAGCCAGAAGGGCCGTTGCCAGCGTTTCGCCGCAGTAGCCCGTCACCGGCTGCCCTTCGAAATGGAAGGTAACAGCCGGGCCTCTGGTCGCCGTCATGCGCCTTGCTTCTGTCATGTCCTAACCCCTGCCATATCTGGCCGCGTCGAATTTCGTGAGATCCATGCTGGCCTGCCGTCCCGCGATCAGATCGGCCAAGACCTGTGCGAAACAGGGCCCAAGCGTGAAGGCCGATCCGCCGGTTGCGACGAAGGCACCGGGATATCCGGGCACCGGGCCGACCAGCGGCAACTGGTCGGGTGTGATCGTCGTGGTGCCAACCCAGCTGCGCAGCGTCGGCACCTTCCCCAGTTCGGGCAGAACCCGGATTGCCATGGCAGCATTCCCGGCAAGCGACGAGGCGAGAAGCTCGGGCCTGGTGTCGAGATCGGGCTGGCCATCGGGCAAAAGCGGCAGTCGCGCGGGCCAGCCGCCGCCAATCAGGATATTGCCGTCAAGCGCCTGTTTCAGAGACAGTTTCCCCCCGGCATGCTGCACCAGATGGGGAACCAGTTTGGGGATGCGCATTGTAACCGTCATGGTCAGGGCCAGCGGGATCGTCGGCAGATGCGCGCCCATCATCTGCCCCAGCTGTGTTGTCCAGACGCCGGCGGCGATCACCACTGCACTGGCGCTCACCGTGCGGGCTGTGTCGCCCTGCAACTGCACCTGCCAGACCCCGCCCTGCCGCGACAGGCCGGTAATCGCGCAGCCTGTCCGGATTTCCGCCCCCAGCCGCAGGGCGGCACGGGCCAGTGCCGGCGCGGCGGTGCGGGCATCGGCCTTGCCCTCCAGCGGGCAATGCGCTGCCGCAATCACCCGGTCCGATAGATAGGGCGCGATGCGGTCGATCTCTGCGCGGTCGATCAGTTGGTTGTCCAGACCCCAGGAGCGTTCGATCTCTGTCTTCTGCTCCAGCAGCGCGACCTGCCCTGCATCCTCGGCGATCATCAGCCCGCCAGTCTGTCTGACCTCGACCGGCTCACCGCAGAGCTGGGGCAGCGCGGCCCAAAGCCGCGCCGCCTCAAGATGAAGGGGCATGGCCTCAGCCGCCTGCCGCGCCGCTTCGATGCCACGGTCGATCATGCGGTATTCCAGCTGAAAATGCAGGCTGCCCGCATTTCTGCCCGACGCGTGCTGGTTGATCTGGTCGCGTTCGACCAGCAGCACGCGACCGCCCTCGCGGGCGATCATCCAGGCTGTTGCACAGCCCAGAAGCCCCCCGCCGATCACAACAGCATCAAACGGCGCATCCATCAGATTGCCACGGTCTCAATCCCGAGCGCGCGCAACGTCTGCTCGATGCGGAGCACTTCAGGGGGTGTCAGTTCCAGCAGCGGTTCGCGTACGAAACCGGCGCGCACACCGCGCAGACGCAGGGCGGTTTTCATGATCGCCTGCTGATTTCCGAAGCGCACCCCGTAATCCGGTGTGAACCAGGCCTGCATGACGACCCGGTCCCGAGCGCCAAGCCGGATTGCCCTGTCGCGGTCACCCGCCGCAATCGCACGCCAGAAATCGGGGTGATCGGCACCCAGCACACCGCCGGACCCCATAAGCCCGTCGCCATGCCCCAGAAGCGCCAGATCGACGCCAAGTTCGCTCGTGGGCAGGCCGAAATAGCGCACCCGCCCTTCGACCCTGTACATCGCGGCAAGAAAGCCTGCGAAATTTCCGGTGGAATTCTTGATGGCCACCACGTTTTCAATGTCCGCAAGCTCATCCAGAAGATCGGGGTCCATATCCACGATACACCCGCGCGGCCAGTTGTATACCGTCATCGGAATGTCGGTGGCATCCGAGACGGAGCGGTAGAATTGCACGATCTCTGCCCGGTTCGGCACGACATAGGGCGGCGGCGTCAGCAGGATACCATCCAGCCCCGCCTTTTCCGCCGCCCTTGCATGCAGGATTGCCTCTTGCGCCGTGAAGGCATTGCAGGCGCCGATCACCGTCAGCCCGGCCTTGCGATAGGGCGCCCCGGCCTCGAAGAGCTGTGCCCGTTCCCCGGCCGACAGGCTGAACCATTCGCCGCTGGTCCCGGCCAGGATCACCCCGTGCATCCTTTCCGTGCTCAGCCAGTCCATCTGGCCGGCAAAGGCCTCGAGGTCCAGCTGGCCCTTGCGGGTGAACGGGGTGGTGATGGCGGGAATATATCCTGTCCAGTCCACACTTGTCCGGTCCATAGCGACGTCCTTTCACTTGCAGTCAGAGTAGGTTCAGTTCGCCGGATTGCCAGCGGCGACTGGTTGCGGCGAGGTGACGGCGGAACCGTCCTTCGCCTCATAGGTTCGTCCCCAGCCGGTGATCACCGACAGAATCATGATCGCGGTCAGCACCAGCGGGTAGAGCGTGACCGGGAACAGATCGAAGGTGGACAGCGCCGGGGCGGCTTCATAGCCCGAGGTCAGCAGGGCGCCGATGAACAGATAGGCGCTCAGCACCGGCACGACGGAGGCCAGCCCCAGCGCGAAGCAATCCATCACATTGGCCCGGCGATAGGGGTGCAGGCCGACACGGGCGCCCAGTTCGTCGGCAACCGGGCCGAAGGTCAGCATGGCCGCCGAGTTCACGCCGCCGAACAGCAGGGTCGTGGCCGTGACGCCAAGGCCAATGGCCGTTTCAACCCCACGCGGCGTCGACGACAGTTTGCCCGAGGTGATCTTGTCCACCATCAGTTCCATGACGCCCGCGCCGCGCAGCACGCCCATGATGCCGAAGACCGAAAGGACCAGCGCCACCGTGCCCAGCATCGAGTTCACGCCATCGTACAGGAAGCCGCTCAGCGCACCGTCCTTGACTCCTACGATCATCGCGGGCGTCAGGAGTCCGGTGGCAAGTCCGGTTGCCGAACCAAGGACAAGACCCACCGTCACCGCCATGAAGATGTCACGCGTGATCATTGCGACGATCAGCATGATCGCCACCGGGATCAGCATGAACAGCGGCATTGCCGAAGCTGTGGCGCTGAACTGGCTGACGATGCTGGTATCGGCGGTCTGCGACTGGCCGATCACCAGGAACAGGGCGGCCGAAATCAGCGCGGCCGTCAGGGCATAGCGCGCCCGGTGCCGCACGACGCCACCGATATCGGCGACCGCAGACCGGCTGCGGAATCGCTGGCTAGAGGAAGAAATGATGGTGGTATCCGAGATGGGCGCGAGATTGTCACCCAGAATGGCCGCCGACAGAATTGCCCCCGCCAGCAGCGCGGGGGGCGCGCCGATCGCCAGCCCGGCGGCGTAGAAGATCGGGAAAGCGGTAAACATCGTGCCGATCGACGATCCGGTCGCCATGGCAACCACACTGACTGCGATGAATACGAAGAAGGTGTAATAGCCCGCACTCAGGCCGATATCCTGGGCCAGCCAGACAAAGCCATTGGCGACGCCCGTCGCCTTGATCATGGCCGAGATCATCCCAACCAGAAACAGGATCACCACGATGGCAACAGAGGTTTCACTGCCGATGCCTTTCAGCACCTGCTCCCAGAACTTGCCATAGTCGCGGGCGAAGACCGCCCCCACCAGCAGCGAGACAAAGCCGCCCATTGCAAGGGCGGTCATGTCGAAGGCCTTGAACACGATGAAAAACAGGACGCACATCACCAGAAAGATGACGGGCGGCAGAAAGGCGAGGGCCAGCCCGCCGCGAAAACGCAGGATCGGTTCGCTCATGAAGTTTCTCCTTCATTGCAGAAAATGGTCGCACGACTGGTCCCGCGCCGTGGGCACGATCATGCCAGCGGCGGAACCCTTGCGGAAACAGTTTGGCAGGGCGGTTTGTCAGCCCTGAACCGACCGCAACACCATGTCGCTGGCCGGATCGGTGATCTGTTGCAGTTCCACGAAATTGCCGTCGGGATCGCGGCAGAAGCACAGCCGCATGGGGGCGACATCCGTCGGGGGCGTGTTGAAGGTGACGCCCGCCGCACTCAGTCTCGCGTGATCGGCAATCACGTCATCGCTGTCGAAGCACAGATGCGCGAAGCCCTGCTGTGACAGGCTCCGATCATCGCTGCGGGTCGAGACCGGGGTCCGGTATTCGAAGACCTCCAGAAAGGCGTTGCCTGCGTGCAGCAGGACCGACCTTGCCGTGGACTCGGGAATGCCGATGATCCGGCCTGCGAAGGCGGACATCTCGGTTCCGGCCTCCCAGCCGAAACCCGATACCTCCCGGAAGCCCAGAAGACCGCAATAGAAGGCCAGAGACCGGTCCAGATCGCCGGTGGTGATGCCGGGGTGGTGAATGCCACGGATCATGTCGGGCTTCTCAGGCGCAGGCGGTGGCTTCGACCTCGACCAGAAGGTCGGGCGAAAACAGCCGGGTCACACCGGCGAGCGTGCTGGCCGGGCGGTGCCCCAGCGCGGCGAAAGGCCCGATCAGCGTGCCCCAGTTGGCCAGTGTTGCATCCATGTCGGTCGTCAGCACCCGGATGCCCGTGACATTGGCATAGGTCATCCCGGCAGCTGCCAGGACCTCACCGAGATTGGCCACGCAAAGGGCCAGTTGTGCCGCCATGTCGCCCTTGTGCTGCGGTGCGCCGGTGGCGTCGGTGGCACACTGGCCCGAGAGGGTCAGGATGCGGGTCGCCCCGCTGACCTCGCGGCCATGGGCAAAGCCGAAGCCTTCTTGCCAAGACCAGGGATTGATTTCTCGCGTTTCCATGTCGTCCTCGCTGTTGGAATGTTCTTGCTGTTCTTGGCCGCGGTGTTTGCCGATCTTGCGGGGCAACTTTGCCCGCAGGATCAGAAAATTCAGCGACTTGATACATTTCATGCTCAAAACATGTTGCAGTCAATGCGACGTTTATCTGTTTTAGATTGCAATAAACGCAACAAATTTGCATTGATGACAAATGGATACCGCAAATATCGGTGACTCATGATCTTCACCCGGCCTGTCCTGCGCTTTGCGGATGGTGGCGCGCGCCTGTTTGCGCGGGGCGAAGACCTGCGCAGCAGGAGGCGGCATGCAGATCAATGACCGGCGGATTCACTTCCTTTACGAGGCGTGGCGCAGCGGTTCGATGCGTCAGGCCAGCGAAATCCTTGAGATGGCGCCGTCCTCGATCAGCCGCCAGATCGCCCAGCTTGAACGAGAGATCGGCAGCACCCTGATCGAGCACGGACGCCGCGAAATCGTTCTGACCGAAGCAGGCCATGCTGTGCTTGAATACTACCGGAACCGGCACAGCAGCCTTGAGATGCTGAATGCCCAGTTGCGTGACCTGTCGGCGGCGCGGACCGGGCATGTCAAATTCGCCATCGGCGAAGGCTTTCTGGGTGAAGCGCTCTATCGCACGCTGGACGAGTTCATGGATGGTTATCCGGGCTTTACCCTGTCTCTCAGCGTCACCGACACGACCGAAATGGTGCGACTTCTGCTGGAGGATGAGGTGCATTTCGGGCTTGGTTTCCACCCGCTGTCGCATCCACAGGTCGTGTCGCGGTTTCGTGCGGCGGTTCCGCTGAAGGCAATCATGCATGCCGCGCATCCACTTGCGGATCGCTCCAGCATTTCTATCGCCGAGCTTTGCGCCGAGCCGCTGGCCCTGATGGGGCAGGCGTTCCGTATCCGCCAGATGATCGATCTGGCGGCAGCGGATAGTGGTCAGCTTGTTTCGCCGGTGCTGGTCTCCAACTCGATCCCGGTCCTGATCCGCAGCGCCTGCGCCCGCCGGGCGGTGACGGTCCTGCCTGAATTCAGCGTCAGGTCGGAGCTTTCGAACGGTCAGCTGGTCGCCGTAAGGATCGTGTCGTCCGCCATGCAATCGGTCTATGTGCACCTGATAACACGCAGAAACCGGATTCTTTCGCCGCAGGTGATGGCCCTGACCGAACAGATGCGCAAACGGCTGGCGCCGACGGCACTCTATGCGCCGACGGATGGTAAGGAGCCGGCGGCTTCCTGACCCAGCGCTGGCCTCGCGAATGATTCTGGCGGGGGCCGTCCGGCCTCTGTCGGCGCGATCAGTGCAGCGCAGTGGTGCGGCAGGGTGTTGCAGTGTATATAGCGGCGTCAGGTGGTCCTGGGGGAGCGCGCCATGCATGTCGGCTTGATTACCGGGCTGGGGCCTGCCGCGACGGTGGTTTACTATCAACGTTTGAACCAGATCGCGGCTGATCGCGGGTGCCGGCTGGAACTGACGATGGTTGAAGCGAATATCCGTGAGGTTCTGGCGAACAACCTTGCCGGTCGGGCACAGGAACAGGCAGAGATATTTGCCGCGCTGCTGCACCGGCTCAGGGCGGCAGGTGCTGATTTTGCAAGCATCACCGCCATCGGCCCGCTTTTCTGCTGGGAAGAAACACGCGCCCTCAGCCCTTTGCCTCTGCTTTCGGCCGTGACGCCATTGGATCTTTACTGTGCCGGGAAAGGATACTCGCAGGTCGGGCTTCTGGGAACCGCAAGAGCCATGCGCACGAAGCTTTTCGATCAGATGGCGCGCACCGGAGTTCTGCTGCCTGAGAACCTCGAACCCGTGGGCAAGGCTTATCAGGACATGGCCGTCGGAGGCCGGTGCGACGAGGCCACCCGCAAGTTGCTTTTCGATGCAGGCCGGGAAATGATGGAGCAAGGGGCCGAAGCCGTGGCTTTGGCGGGAACCGACCTCCTGCTCGCGTTCGATGGCCGTGATCCGGGCTTTCCGGTTATTGATGCTCTTGAAGTGCATGTCGCAATGCTGGCCGATCTGGCGACGGGCAGGATTTCCCTCGCGGATATCCGGCAAGAGACCGGCGCGCGAATTTCCTGACGGCGCGTTGCGACGCGCACTGCTGCGTCTGCCCCTTTTCCTCTGTATCCTGTCAGAGCGGGGTGCTTCGCGGGCGCGCAGATCTTCCGGCCATTCGCGCGTCAGATCATGGAATCGGCATCTCGCCTCTGTCACACGCCTGCAGTTGCAACCAGTCCGTGAACGCCCCGGAGACAGAGCCGCTTTTCGGCGCATGGGCCGATAGCAGGAAATAGGCGCTCCCGTCCTCGCGAAACCCTTGCGGCGCCACGAGAAGCCCATCCCTGATGTCGTTTTCTACCAGATGCCAGGGCCCGATGGCCACGCCGATGCCTGCGACGGCAGCTTGCAGGCTGAAATAGAAATGCTCAAAGTCCTGTCCTGCGCCGGTGGGGCAGGGCTGGTCGAAAACTTCCGCCCATGTCTGCCAGGCCGACGACCGCGTGCGCGTATGCAGCACCTTCGCATCCGCCCGGAGCCGGCCATGATCAAAGTAGATTGCCGCCTTGTCAGGGCGGCAGACCGGGCCAATCCGTTCGTTGAACAGATGTTGTGCGAAATGGTTTTCCGGCCATGTGAAATCATTGCGGCGGATCGCTAGGTCGATGCCTGATCCAAGCAATACCGGCCCGCCACCGGCCAGCAGGCGAATCTCTGATGACGGATGTGCCGCATGAAACCGGGGCATTCGCGGGATAAGCCAGCGCATCATCAGCGTCGGTTCGCAGGACACTGTGACGGGGGCATCGGCGTGTCTGGTCCTGATGCGCTGCACCTCGTTCTCGATGTCCGCCAGGCCCCGCGTCACCACCTCTGCCAGCCTGCGCCCGGTATCGGTCAGAAAAACAGCACGATTGCGACGATCGAACAACGGGACGCCCAGGTCATCCTCAAGCAATCGCACTGCGCGGCTGACCGCGCCATGCGTAAGATTAAGCCGGTCTGCAGCCTTACTGAAGCTTTCCAGTTCGGCGGCGACCCGGAAGCAGGCGAGGGCGGGGAGCGAAGTGACGGACTGTCTCATATGTCATTTATCTTCACAGATATTGTCAGAAGTCATCGTTTTTCAGATGGCCGCGGCCGCGTTACCCAACCGGAAAACCGAAAGGATACGCATATGGCCGAATGGCTCGCCGTGATCACCATAACCCTCTTTGCTGTTATCAGTCCGGGGCCGGATTTTGCCATGGTGTCGCGGAATTCCCTGACGCTTTCCCGCCGGGCGGGCCTCGTGACGGCGCTTGGAATTGGTGCGGGGGTGCTGGTGCATGTCAGCTACACGCTGCTCGGCATCGGCGTGCTCATTCGGGAAACACCGACCCTCTTCGATGTTCTGAAGCTGGCCGGAGCGGCCTATCTCGCGTGGCTGGGATGGCAGATGCTGCTCAGCCATAAGACAGAGGGGGCAGTTTCAGCAAGCGAAACAGCCCTCTCTGATCTTGCGGCCTTTCGGATCGGCTTTCTGACGAATGCTCTGAACCCCAAGACGACAATCTTCATTGTCAGCCTGTTCATGCAGGTCATTCAGGCGGAAACTCCGCTGGCAACGCGGATCGGCTACGGGCTGTTCATCTCTTTCGCCCATGTGGTGTGGTTTTCGACTGTCAGCCTGTTCTTCGGCGCGCCATCCGTTCAACAGCGCATCCTGCGTCTGCGCCCCTGGATTGACCGGATTTTCGGTGTATTGCTGATCGGCTTTGCCATCGCGCTGGCCGCGACTGATCTGGCCAGAACAGCTGTGTGACTGGCCAGCGGCTGCAACGCCGGCAGGCGCAGCCCACCAGCGGTGGCGCCGGCAGGATGCAGGTTCCGGGGGACCGCGCGCGTATGCCCCATTCGTTGTCAGGGGCAGGCGGCCATGGCTCAGCCAAGAGCCCCCTGAATCGACACTACATGCCGGGCCAGATCATGTGCGGCGGCAAGGCTGGCGTCTGCGTCGAGACCGCGATGTCGGGCGGCGATCCAGCCTGCGTTGAAGGCATCCCCGGCGCCAGTAGTGTCGACCGGGGTCACGGTGTCCAGCGGCCAGAGCGTCCGGGCCCCGTCGACCGCCAGCAATACGTCCTGACCGCCGTTCTTCACCACCACGTCGCGCCCGGCATCCGCGCCGTAGCGACGGGCGCAGGCGGCAAGGTCAGCATCGCCGAAATGCTGGGCTTCATCCTCGAAGCTGGGCAAAAGTACATCGGCCAGCCCGGCGGCGCGGGTAATCGTCGCGCGCATGGTTGGTGCATCTTCCCACAGCCGGGGGCGCAGGTTCGGATCGAAGATCAGCCGCCGCCCGGCGGCATGCGCGGTTTCAAGTGCGCTCAGCAGGCGCGCGCGCGCCTCCGGTGTCAGGATGGCAAGGGTGATGCCGCTGAAATAGATGGTCCCGGCCCAGTCCAACGCCGCAGCGAGGTGCTCAGGATCATCAGCCAGCAGCCGGGCTGCGGAGCGGTCGCGCCAATATGTGAAATTGCGTTCGCCATCTTGCAGCGAGATCGCGTAAAGCCCCGGTCCACGCCCCGCGTCCCGGCGCAGAAAGCGCGTTCCGATACCCGAAGCCGCCATGAAGCGTGCAATCCGGTCCGAGAAAGGATCTGTGCCGAGCACGCTCAGATATTCGACCTCGGCCGTATCGCCCAGCAGGCGTTTCACATGCCAGGCCGTATTGAACGTGTCTCCGGCAACATTCAGCGCCCAGAGCGGGGATTGCTCGGACAGTTCCAGCATGGCCTCGCCAATTGCCAGAAATCGCATGGTCAACCCTCCTGCGCCAGGGCTTCGCGGGCGATCAACGCCTGCATTCCTTCGGTCAGGATCATGCCCAGCAATTCGCGCAGCGCCATGCCGAAGGGGCCGCTGCTCAGCTTCGGGGGCAGGATATCGGGGCAGACCCCGGCAACGGCCGAAAGGATGTCTGAAGCGGCGGTATGGCGTCCGATTGCGGCCGCCAGTGCCCCGGCCTTCGGATCGTCCACGGGCACCAGCTTGCCCGCAGCATCGCGACGGGCGAGCCAGGCCAGCCAGGATGCCAGCGCGAAGGCGAAGGGACGGACAGGCGTACCTGCCTCCAGCGCTTCGATTGCGGGGGCGGTCACGCGCTGCGGCAGTTTCTGCGTGCCGTCCATGGCGATCTGTGCGGTCGCATGGGCGATGGCCGGGTTGCTGAACCGCTCCGCCAGCGCCGTGGCATAGGCTGCGAGATCCAGCGAAAGCCCCTGCACGGTGGCTGCTGCTGCCAGATGCGCGCGCACCAGTGTGGCATGGGTGGGATCGGCCATCACATCGCGCACATAGGCCCGACCGGCCAGCTGACCACTGTAGGCCAGCATCGAATGCGCCCCGTTCAGCATGCGCAGTTTCATCTGTTCATAGGGGGCGACATCCTGCACGAACAGGACTCCGGTCTGTTCCCATGCGGGGCGGCCCGCGCTGAAATCATCCTCGATCACCCATTGCGAGAAGGGCTCCGTCTCGACCGCCGCCAGATCCTGGCAGCCGGTCAGGCGCAGGGCGGTTTCTGTGGTTTCCGGGGTTGGCGCAGGGGTGATGCGGTCGACCATCGTAGAGGGAAAGCGCGCCCCGGCGGCGATCCAGTCGGCAAGATCTGAACCGTGGGCGCGGCGGGCGAAATCCAGCACTGCCCCACGCAGCTTTGCACCATTATGCGAAAGGTTATCACAGGAGAGCACGGTGAAGGGCGGCACCGACGCCGCGCGCCGCGCGGCCAGCGCGGCGGTGATCAGCCCGATGACCCCCGTCGGCGCATCCGGGCGGGCCAGATCTGCCCGCACTACGGGATGATCAGGATCAAGCCCCCCGGCGCTGGTGATGCCATAGCCCTTTTCGGTTACGGTGAGGCTGACAATCCGGCAGCCCGGCGCAGCCATGGCGGCCAGGGCCTGCGCCCCGACATCCGGCCCGGACAGCACCGTCGCCAGCGCTCCGATCACGCGGGCCGATACTTCGGCTCCGCGGGTGATCAGCGTATAGCGGCCATCCTGCGGCATCAGACCCTCCGCGACCGAGGTGCCGCGCAGCGAGACCCCGGTGACGCGCCAGTCGCCACCCTGCAAGGCCAGTGCCCGGTCGGTATAGGCGAGAAGGTGGGCACGGGCGAAATTGCCAAGGCCAAGATGCACGATGCCGGGGGCATGATCCTCTGGCCGGTATTCCGGCCATGCCGCAGCCCCCTGTGGCTCGGATCGCGCCGAAAGCCGGGTCATGCCAGGGTACTCGTGGCGGGCTTAGACAGCATGGGATGGGCTAGGGCGGTCATGATGCCGCGCAGTTCTGCCAGACCCTTCAGCCGACCGATCGCGGGATAGCCGGGCTGTGCCTTGCGCTTCAGATCGTCCAGAATATCCTGCCCGTGATCGGGCCGCATCGGGATCTGCCAGTCGGCGCGACCAGCGGCCTTGCGGCGGGCCTCCTCGGCCAGAACGGCGGCGATCATGGCCACCATATCGGTATTGCCCTCCAGATGCGCCGCCTCGTGGAACGACCCGCCCAGGTGGCGTTCTTCCAGTGCCACGTTACGCAGATGCAGGAAATGCACGCGGTCGCCCAGACGCTGCATCATGCCGGGCAGGTCATTGTCGGCCCGCGCGCCCAGCGATCCGGTGCAGAGCGTTATGCCATTTGCCGGAATGTCCACCGCTTCCATCACCGCGCGGTAATCGGCTTCGGTGGACATGATGCGGGGCAGGCCGAGCAGCGGGAAAGGCGGATCGTCAGGATGGCAGCACAGCCGCATCCCGATCTCTTCGGCCAGCGGCGCGACTTCGGCAAGGAAATCGACCAGATGCCCGCGCAGCCGGTCTGCGGGAATGCTGTCGTAGCGGGCCAGATGGGATTTCACATCCTCCATCGACATGCGCTCGGCTGCACCGGGCAGGCCGAATACCACATTTCCGGCCAACCCGGTCTTGCGCGCCTCGGTCATGTCGGCAAAGCGCGCCCGCGCGGCTTCGGTCACCTCGGGCGTATAGCTGTCTGCGGCGCCCCTGCGCTGCAACAGGAACAGATCGAAGGCAGCAAAGTCGATGGCGTCGAACCGCATGCAGGTCGCGCCATTCGACAGGCGATGGGCCAGATCGGTGCGCGTCCAGTCGAGGATCGGCATGAAGTTGTAGCAGATCACCTCGATCCCTGCGGCGCGCAGGTTCCGCATCGAGGTTTTCCAGTTGGCGATATGGGTTTTCCAGCCGCCGGACTGGCGCTTGATATCCTCGGAAACGGGCAGGCTTTCGACCACCTCCCATTTCAGGCCCGAGGGGCCGCCATCCTGCATCACCGCCAGCATGTCCTGCCGGGCCGCGATTTCACCGGGCGACCAGACCGCGCCGGTCGGAATGTGGTGCAGCGCGGTGACAACGCCTTCCACACCGGCCTGCAACATGTCGTCGATGGAAACCAGATCTTTCGGGCCGAACCAGCGCCAGGTCTGTCTCATGGGGTGTCTTTCTGTCTGGAAAAGCCGCGCGCTCAGGCGCCGGCGAACGAGATCTGGACCTTGACCGCACGGGCGCGGTCACGGGCGGCATCGAAGGCGTCAAGTGCTTCTGTCACCGGATAGGTGCCGGTGATCATCGGGCGCGGGTCGATCCGGCCAGAGCCGATCAGCGCCACGGCATCCGCGAACTCGGCATCAAACCGCTGCGAGCCGATGAACAGGATTTCCTTGCCCACCATCACATTCAGCGGCATCGGGGTCGGCCCGGCCACACCGACCTGCACCATGGTGCCACGCGGGCGCAGGCAGGTGATCGCATCTCGGATCGCCGGGGCCGCAGCCGAACATTCAAAGACCAGATCGGCCCGGCCCTTGCCCGCCTGCCAGGGGGCCAGGCCGTCCGGAGTTTTCAGGGTGTTGACCGCATGATCGGCCCCCATCCGCAGGGCCACCGCAAGCGTGGTATCCTGAATGTCGGTCACCACGATTTCGGCCGCGCCGCGCGCCCGCGCAACCGCAACACACAGCGCGCCGATCGGCCCGGCCCCGGTAACCAGCACAACCTTGCCCGCCAGACTGCCCGCCACACTCTCGCCGCGGTTCGCGGCATGCAGACAGACGGCGAGCGGTTCTGCACAGGCGGCTGCCCCCGGATCGGTGCCATCGGGCAGCACATGGCATTGCGCGGCGTCGATCACCATCAGGTCGCGGAACATGCCCTGCTGATGCGGCAGATACATGGCCGAACCCTTGAACTTCATCGCGGTGCAATGGATCGTCAGCCCCTGCTGGCAGAAGTCGCATACACCGCAGGGATGCGAAGGGTTCATCGCAACCAGTTGCCCGACCTCCAGCCCGGTGACACTGGCGCCCAGAGCCTCGATCCGCCCGGCGGCCTCATGGCCGAGGATGATCGGCTCGCGCACGCGGATGGTGCCGATCCCGCCCTCCAGCCAGTAATGCAGGTCCGAGCCGCAGATACCCCCGGCCAGCACCGAGACGCGCACTTGGCCCGGTCCGGGCTGGGCGGTCGGCTCGGTTTCAACGCGCAGGTCATCCTGACCGTAAAGACGCACGATGCGGTTTTCTGTCTGGGTCATGTCTTGCCTCAGGGCATCAGCAGTTTCGGAAGCCAGGTCGCCAGCGGCGCCCAGTAGCTGACCAGCAGCAGCACTGCGATGTTGGTCACGATATAGGGGGTGATGGCGCGGATCACCGGCGACAGCGGCAGCCGTGCGATGTTCGAGGCAACGAAGAGGCAGACCCCGACGGGCGGCGTGGTCAGCCCGATCATCAGGTTCAGCACCGCAAAGCAGGCGAAATGCAGCGGGTCGATCCCCACGGCCATGGCCAGAGCCTGAAGCGGCACGAACAGGATGATCAGCGCGGCGATGGTTTCCATGAACATGCCGACGAACAGCAGCAGCAGGTTGATCAGCAGGATCACGAGGAATTTGTTATCGGTGACCGAAAGAACGGCATCTGCAAGCATCTGCGGAATCCGCTCTGATACCAGAATCCAGCCGAAGACATTCGCCGTGCCGACCAGAACCAGAATACCCGCCGAGCTGACCGCGCTGTCGATGATGATCTTCGGGATGCGGGCCACCGGCAATTCCCGGTAGATGAACAGCCCGACGAGCGCCGCATAAAGGCAGGCGACCACGGCAGTTTCGGTGGGTGTGGTCACGCCGATCAGCAGCCCGCCAACGATGAGCCCGGTCATCGCAATGGCCCATATCGCGCCGGTGAACGAGGTGAACAGCTCCCGCAGGCCCTGCCAGGGTTCACGCGGGAAGTTCTTTTTCTTCGCGATGAAATAGGTGGTGATCATCATCGCAAAGCCCATCAGCAGGCCGGGAACGGCCCCGGCAAGAAACAGCTTGCCGACCGACAGGCCGGACAGCGATCCGACAATGATCATCGGAACGCTGGGCGGGATCATCGGCCCCACGGTGGACGAAGCCGCCGTGACCGCCGCCGAGAAATCGCCGGGATAGCCTGCTTTCTTCATGCCGGGGATCATCATGCCGCCGACCGAGGCCACATCGGCCACCGCCGTGCCGGAAATGCCGCCGAACAGCATCGAAGCGGCGATATTGGCCTGCGCCAGCCCGCCGCGCATCCAGCCAACCAGCGCATTGGCGAAGCGGATGATCCGTTCAGTGATCCCGCCGGAATTCATCAGATTCCCGGCGAGGATGAAGCCCGGAATGCACAGCAGAACGAAACTGTCCATTCCCGCATACATCTTCTGCGGAATGACCACGAGCGGGATGTCGGCGAACAGCAGATAGGCCATCGAGGACAGCCCCAGCGTCACCGCAACGGGCAGGCCGATGGCAAGGCCCAGCACAAAGACGCCCAGCAGCAGGGTCAGACCCATCACAGTTCCTCCGAATTCGGGATCGGGCGGCCGTCATGCCGGCCGGTCAGCATCTCGAACACGCGCACCAGCGCCCAAAGCGCGAGCGTCAGGAACAGCACAAGCATCGAGATGTGGATGAAATCCATGCGCCAGCCAAGCGACGGGGCGGTCTGGCGTTGTCCGACAACCGTATAGGCCCAGGCCGCGGGCAACAGTGTCAGCGCAAAACCTGCCGTGAGAACGGCCGACAGCAGCCGCAGCAGGCGCGGGCCGTGACCGGGCAGATTTTCGCACAGCAGGTCCACGTTCACCATGTCACCGCTGCGCAGCGCCAGTCCCGCCCCAAGGGCGCCAATGTAGATCAGGCAGAACCGCGTCAACTCTTCGGTCCAGACCGGCGCTGTCGAAAGGAAGGTGCGCGCAAAGACCTGCAACAGAACCGAACCCGAAAGGACCAGGAACGCCGCGAGGATCAGGAGGCGGCACAGCCCCTCCAGCCATTTGAAAGCATGTGTCATGGATGCCTCCGCAAGGGATCTGCCGCGTGAAACGGCAGATCCCGTCGCATTGTCAGTTGTTGAAGATCTGCTCGGCCAGAGGGCGGATATCTTCGGGAACCGCCGCGATGACGGCATCTTTGGCCCTGGCGGCAAAGGCGGCCTGATCGACCTCGACGAACTTGACGCCCTTCGATTCCAGATCCGTGACCAGCGCCTGTTCATCCGCAAGGAACAGTTCGCGCTCGAAGGCCTGGGTGCGGTTTGCCGCCTCCTGAACGGCGGCCTGATCGGCTTCCGACAGCTTGTCCCAGCTGCTTTCCGCGATGGTCAGGTAGATCCACGAACGCACATGCTCGGTCTTGTTGACGACCTTCTGCACCTCGTAGAAGCCACCCGACTTGAACAGCGCCAGCGGGTTTTCCTGCCCTTCGATGGTGCCGTTCTGAAGCGAGGTGAAGACCTCGGAGAAGGCCATCGGCGTCGGATTTGCGCCAAGCGCCTGCCAGGCGGCCACGAAAATCGGCACGTTCGGCACGCGCAGCTTGAACCCGTTCAGCTGATCGGGCGAGGTAATCTCGCGGTTGGCCGACAGGTTGCGCGGACCACGAGCGAAGTAGGTCAGCGGGCGGATGCCGGCATTCGCGATGATCTCGGCCTCGATCGCATCACCGATCTCGCCCGACGCGACACGGTCCATGTGTTCAAGCGATTTGTAGGCATAGGGCAGCGCCAGAAGCGCGGCTTTCGGTGCCCAGTTCTGAAGGCTTTCGCCGGTGATCGTCATGTCGGCAGTGCCAAGCTGCATACCGTTGATGACGTCGATTTCCTTGCCCAGCGTCTCGTTCGGGTAGACGACAACCTCGACGCGGCCCTCGGTCAGGGCGGCAACCTCTTCGGCGAATTTCAGCGCGGCCTTGTGCCAAATGTTCTCCTCGTTGGCGAGGTGTCCCAGTTTGAGCGTGACTTCGGCGGCCATTGCCGAAGTGCCCATCAGTACGGCCAGCGCACAGCCCGCGGCCAGGCGGGTCAGCTTTGTGACAAACATCATTTCCTCCTCCAGGATGATGTGATCGCGGCAGATGCCGTGATCAAAGAAAATATTCGGGGCGTTCCTGCTTGATCACCGGCAGGTCGGACAGGATGCCTTGCAGGTGCTGGCGCATCTGCGTCTCGGCGGCGGGCCTGTCACCGCCCGCTATGGCATCGACAATGGCGCGGTGCTGCTCGATCAGGCGCGCAACGGAAAAATGCATGCTGGACAGAAAGCGGACGCGGTCCATCTGCGCCTTCATCTCGACCAGCACGCGCCAGGCATTACCCTTGTCCGCCCCTTCGGCCAGGGTGCGGTGGAAGATTTCATCCGCCTCCATGAAGTCGCGTGCGGAGCCGCCAATCAGCTCCTGCTGCCGGGCCAGCTGGCCCCGCAGATCCGCGATCAGCGCGGGATCGGGTGTGTCCGCCAGAAGCTTCACGATATCGGCCTCGACGGCCTCGCGCACGAAGCGGGCATCCAGCACCGCCGCGAGCGAGATCTTCGCTACGAAAGAGCCGCGCTGCGGGCGGATATCCAGCAGCCCTTCATTCGCGAGCGTGATGAAGGCCTCGCGCACGGGTTGGCGACTGATGCCGTATTGCTGCGCGACCTCGGATTCGGAAATCCGGGTGCCGGGCGACAAGTCGTTGCCGATGATCGCCATGCGCAGGGCGGCGTGAAGCTGGTCCACCACACTGATGCGGACTGGCTGAAGGGCGACGATTTCGCGTTTCCGGTCAGACATGACAGTTCCCCCTTGGGGATTCGATACACCATACTACCATACAAGTAAATGCCCGGCTTGGTTCTGGAAGCAAATCCTCAAACGGGCGAGGAAATCCTTTGTGGTTTCCGACCAAGGCATTTGGTGGTTGCAAACGGCTTCACTGGCGGCAGCCGGCCTCGTCGTATCGGAAGCTGACGCTGGTCAGGTTCTTGGCGCTGACAGGTAAGGGACTGCGCCGATGGCTGCTGAGAGGAGTTCTGGATATCCTGCATAAAATTGTTGACTCGCAGGATATCCTGCATGATGCTGGGTGGATCACCAACAGGATATGCCGCCGATGACCCTGCTCAGCCGTATTCAGCACACGTCCCAGAAACTGACCGCAGCGGACCGGAAGGTCATCGAGGTCTTGCTGGGTCAGCAGGCGGAGGCGGTGTTCCTGTCAGCGGCCCAGCTGGCCGAGCGGGCGCAGGTGCATGAAACGACGGCGACGCGGCTGGCGCAGAAGCTGGGCTTCAGCGGCTACCCGGAACTGCGCGCGCAATTGCAGCGCGAAGTGATGGAAGGGCAGGATGCGGCGGCGCGGATGCGCCGGTCGGTGTCGAAAGTGGCCGATGGCAGCTATCTGGCTGATCTGGTGCAAAGCGAAATCTCCGCGCTGGAACAGCTTGCCCGCAGCATCGACCAGCGCGATGTCGATACCGCATCGGACATGATCTTTGCGGCGCGGCGGGTGTTCATCTTCGCACAGGGCCATGCAACCGCCGTATCCGCCTTCTTGCAACGGCGGCTGGATCGTTTCGCCATGACGACGGTGATGCTGACCGGCCGCGGCCGCGACATTGCGGAACGGCTGACCAGCCTTGGGCAGGATGATCTGGTTCTGGTTCTGGCGTTTCGCAAGCAACCGACAGACTACGCGGCGATCATGGGCCACGCCGCGCAGGTGGGAGCGCGCACCTTGCTGATTTCGGATCTGGCGGGTCCAACCATGACCCCGCCTGCCGAACATCTGCTGGCGGCGCCGAGGGGGCGGTCGGGCACGGAGTTCCAGACCCCGATCGTCCCCATGACCATCGTCAACGCCATTCTGCTGACCATTGCCGGTCGGCATGAGCCGCAGATCGTCACCAAACTCGAGGAACTGGCCGATCTGTTCGACCGCTTCGCCTGACGGCGTTGCCATCTCTGGGAGGAGAGAAGACACAATGTGGAAGAGCCTGAAGGCAGCGCTTCTCGCGGCGGCCTGCGTCCCTGCTTTGGCTGCGGCGCAGGATCTGGATGCGATGTCGACCGCAGAACTTTATGATCGGGCCAAAGAGGAAAAGACGGTGACCGTCTTTTCGTTGTCCAGCCGCATCGCACGGGTGGAGAAGGCCTTTGAGGCGACCTATCCGGGTGTTGATCTGATCGGGCTGGATCTCAGCTCCGCCAAACAGATTGCGCGCGTTGTGGCGGAACAGCAGGCCGGGGTGTATGCGGTGGACGTGCTTTATATCGCCGATGCGCCGGTTGCGCTACGTGACCTTCTGGCGCCCGGACGCATCCATACCTATGTGCCGCCAAGGCTGGCGGACCAGATCGAGAATCGTTTCAAGGCGCCGCTTCTGGTGCACCGGCTGTCGACCAAGGTGCTCATGTATAACGAGCAGGCCTATCCCGACGGAAGCCCGGTCACCAATCTCTGGCAACTGACCCTGCCCGAATGGTCAGGGAAGGTGATGATGGTCGATCCGACGCAGCGCGGCGAATTGCTGGACCTTCTGACCGAGATTGCGCTCCATCCCGACGAGATGGCG
This sequence comes from Gemmobacter caeni, assembly GCF_003054195.1. Classification (GTDB taxonomy): domain Bacteria; phylum Pseudomonadota; class Alphaproteobacteria; order Rhodobacterales; family Rhodobacteraceae; genus Gemmobacter; species Gemmobacter caeni. Next base: position 96,038 of record NZ_QBKP01000007.1, on the reverse strand, counting down.
GCGGCGTACAAGGCCCAGTTCGGCAGCGATATCGTGATCGACGATGATCTGTCGGGCGCGGGAGAGCAATTCATCCGCAATCTCTTTCTCAACGATCTGGTTCTGGTCTCGAACAGTGACGATCTGAACAAGGCCGTCGGGACGCGGGATGCCAAGGACCCGCCGGTCGCCTTTGGCACCTATTCCGACCGCCGCGACAATGAAGAGGAAGGCTGGGCATTGCAGGTTGCCAACGATGTTGAACCTGCAAATGGCATCCTGTTCCCGGCGGTGCTGGCGGTGGCGGACAAGGCGCCCAGTCCGGCCGCGGCGCGGCTGCTGATCGACTTCATGTTTGGCGATGACACGGCAGACGGGGGCCCGGCCTTTGCGCCCTTCAACGTTCCGGGCGACTATGCGACCCGCACGACCATTGCCGATGACCCGGATTCCGTGCCGCTGGAAGATCTGAAGGCATGGACCATCAATACCGAGGCCGTGGCGGAACACCGCGCCCGCATCGCCGATCTGATCATCACCCTGCAATGATACGGGTGTGGCGCAGCCGCGACAGGCTGCGCCCGCCGTCCGCCGGAGATTTTCCCCATGTCAATGCCCGAGCTTGCCGCGCCCGGTTGGCGCCGGTTTCTGACCGCGCGCAGACTCGCACCGCTGCTGATGATCCTGATCGTCGGCGTTCTGGTGCTTGCCCCGCTGCTGCGCATCCTTCTGGCCACCCTGAGCCCCGCCGGGATCGAAGCCTGGGGGGCGATACTTGCCAGCCCGATGTCGCCGAACCTGTGGTGGCGCCCGTTGATGAACACCCTGATCCTGGGTTTGGGCGTTTCGGCGGGCTGTCTGCTGCTGGGGGGCTTCACCGCCTGGCTGGTGGTGATGACCGATGTGCCGGGCCGTCGCATTCTGGGAGTGCTGCACACATTGCCCTTCATGATCCCGAGCTTTGCGGCGGCGCTGGCCTGGGGCACATTGTTTCGCAACGGGCGTATGGGCGGATCACCGGGCTTTTTCGAGGCGAACGGCTTCATCATTCCCGACTGGCTGGCCTGGGGCATCGTGCCGGTGCTGATCGTGCTGATCGCGCATTACTATTCGCTGGCCTTCACCATCATCGCCGCCGCGCTGTCTTCGGTCGGCGCAGACCTGGTCGAGGCTGCGCAGATGACCGGCGCCCGCCGTCCGCGCATCTTCTTCGGCATCGTGCTTCCGGTGGTGACGCCGGCGCTGGTTTCGGCGGCCTCGCTGACACTCGCGGGTGCGGTGGCGAACTTCGCCGCGCCTGCGCTGCTGGGCCTGCCGGTGCGGATGCAGACACTTTCAACCCGGCTTTTCGGCATGATCGAGATTGGTCAGGCGGAGCGCGGCTTCGTGCTGGCGCTCTTGCTGATTGCTGTTTCCGGCATCTTCCTGTTTCTGTCGGACCGGCTGGTTTCAGGGCGGCGTGCCTTTGTGACCGTGACCGGGAAGGGCGGGCGCACCCGGCGCTTTCCTCTGGGAAAATGGCGCTGGCCGCTGTTTGTGGCGGGCTTCGGGCTTGCCATGCTGACCACGATCGTGCCGGTGGTGGTTCTGGTCGCCTCCAGCCTTGCGACGCAGACCGGGGCGCTGTTTTCAAACTGGACGCTGCATTTCTGGCTTGGCGAGGGGGGCGGCCAGATCGCACAGGGTACGGCGGGCATCTTTCGCAATCCTGTGCTGATCGGCGCACTGCTGAACACGCTGAAGCTGGGCGTGGTGGTGGCACTGATCACGATGCTTCTGGGGTTGGCGCTGGCCCATACGATTACCCGCAACAAGGGGACCGTGCTGGCCAATATCCTGTCGCAGCTGGCCTTTCTGCCGCTGCTGATCCCCTCGATTGCCTTCGCCGCAGCCTATATCGCCCTGTTTGGCGCACCTATCGGGCCGCTGCCTTCGCTTTACGGCAGCTTTACGCTGCTGGTCATGGCTGCCGCCGCGCATAACCTGCCCTATGCGGTGCAGTCCGGGCGATCTGTGCTGGGTCAGATTTCCACCGATCTTGAGGAAAGTGCCCGGCTCACCGGCGCCGGTCCCTTGCGGCGGATGTGGGCCATCGTCGTGCCGCTGGCAATCCGGGGGCTTCTGGCGGGCGCCATTCTCGTCTTCGTCAAGATGGTGCGCGACCTGTCGCTGGTCGTCCTGCTGTTCAGCGCCACCTCTCCTGTCCTTTCGATGGTCGCCTACCGCTATGCCGCCGAAGGGTTCATGCAATTTGCCAATGCCATCACCGTTCTGATCCTCGTGATCTGTCTGACGGCCTCGCTTGTCGCGCAGGCCCTTCAGGCGCGCGTGCAGAAATGGAAGGAGTGACTTTCATGGCTTCTGTCCCGAACGAAGCAAAGGATGCGATCCGCATCACCAATCTCGTGAAACGCTTCGGCGACTTTACGGCCATTCCCGATCTTTCGCTTTCGGTCCCGCCGGGGTCTTTCCTTGTGCTGGTTGGCCCGTCAGGCTGCGGAAAATCCACCCTTCTGCGCATGCTGGCCGGGCTGGATGAACCGACCGGCGGCGAGATTGCCTTCATGGGGCAGGTCGTTTCTTCGGGAACGGGCGGTGTGGTTGCCGATCCCAGGATGCGGAATGCGGGGCTGGTGTTCCAGTCCTATGCGCTCTGGCCGCATATGACGGTGGCGGGCAATATCGGCTGGCCTCTGAAGGTGGCCGGCTGGGACAGGGCCGCGCGCGAGGCACGGATTGACGAGGTGCTGGGATTGCTGGGCATCGCCGCCCTGCGCGACCGCTATCCGGCGGAAATCTCGGGCGGGCAGCAGCAACGGGTCGCCATTGCCCGCACACTGGCCCCGAAACCCTCGATCCTGCTGTTCGACGAGCCGCTGTCCAATCTGGATGCAAAGCTCAGGATCGAGATGCGCAGCGAGCTGATGCGGATTCACCGGGCGACGGGCGCCACCTCGGTCTATGTGACGCATGATCAGGTGGAGGCCATGACGATGGCCACCCATGTGGCGGTGATGAACCAGGGCCGGGTCGAACAGTTTGGCCCGCCGCGTGACCTGCTGGCACGACCGGCCACCACCTTTGTCGCCACCTTCCTCGGGACACCCCCCGGAAATCTGCTGCCTGCCACCCGTGAGGGCGACATGCTTGTACATGCCGGGGTGCCGCTGGCGCCGGCAGCGCTGGCCGGAAGCCATGACGCGGTGCAGCTGTTCTATCGGGCAGAGCAAATCACCATCGGTCGCGCGCCCGGGCGGCCCATCTTGACGGCAGAATTTTCCGAGGCGGCCCCCATGGCGGGCAAGGTCATGGTGACCGCAGCGACGGGCGCGCTGCGACTGTCGGCGATTGTTGATGATTTTCCCGATGCCCGTCCGGGGGATCTGATCGAACTTGCACTTACCGGCGCGCCGGACGCCGTCTTTGCCGCAACCGGCGAAAGGATCGAATGATGCGCCTTATCCTGATGCGCCATGGCGAAACCACATGGAATGCCCAATCCCGGCTGCAGGGACAGGACAACTCCGACCTGTCCGAACGCGGGATCGAACAGGCCCGCCGTTTCAGCGCCTTCGTGCGGGCGCTGAAACCGGCGCGGGTGGTGTCGTCGGATCTGGGACGCACCCGGCAGACCGCTGAACTGATCGGCCATGGCGACTGTCCCAGCGACGCGCGCCTGCGCGAGTGGGACATGGGCAGCTGGACCGGGCGTACGAAGCCTGATCTGATCGCCGCCGACGCCGAACTGTATCACGCCTGGCGCGCGGGCACGTACACCCCCGAAGGCAGCGAGCCCTGGGCCGTGTTTCGTGACCGGGTGGCAGGGGGCCTGCGCCACTGGCTCGCCGCGGGTTCCGGCGACCTGCTGGCGGTGGTGCATGGTGGCGTGATCCGCGCCGCGCTGGACGCCTTTTTACAGATGCCTCCCGCGCGGGTGATCCCGGTGACGCCCGGCACCGGCACCATCCTCAGCTTCACGCCCGGCGTCTGGGAAACCGCCCAGCTGGAGGGCTACAATATCGGCGCAGTGGTGCCGGATCTTTCCGTCGCAGACTGAAAGGGCCCTGCCATGACCGGCACGTTTGTCATCCTCGATCTGCTCGGGGGCGTTGCCCTGTTGCTCTGGGGTGTGCGCATGGTCCGCACCGGGATGGAGCGTGGCTGGGGTGACCGGCTGCGCGCCTGGCTGGAACGAAGGCTGTCGAGCCGGATCGCAGCCTTCGGTGGCGGCTTGGGTGTCACGGCCATTCTGGGCAGTGCCACCGCGACCACGCTGATCGTGGCCAGTCTTGCGGCTGGCGGTGTTCTGGCGCCTGCCGCCGGGCTGGCGGTATTGCTGGGGGCGGATGTCGGGTCGGCGGCCACGGCTGCGGTGCTGGCCTCTGGATCTTCGGTGGCTGCGATGCTGGCGCCAGTGCTGATCTTTGCGGGTTATGTGACCTTTGGCCGATCCGCCGAGTTCCGCCCACGCAACATGGGGCGCATGCTGATCGGGCTTGGCCTGATGTTGTTCGCGCTGAAGCTGGTGGTCGGCGCAACCGCGCCGCTGCGCGAGGCAACGCTGTTTCACGATCTCCTCAATGCCCTGTCGGCCGAGCCGGTGCTTGCCTTTCTGGCCGGGGCCCTTCTCACATGGATCTGCCATTCGTCGCTGGCAGTCGTTCTGTTGCTGACGACCTTCGTGATGAACGGCAGCCTCGCACCGGATCAGGCGCTGCCTTTCGTGCTGGGGCTGAACTTCGGAGGCGGCCTTCCCGCGCTGACCGCGACGATGGGGCAGCCTGCCGCCGCACGGCAGTTGCCGGTTGCAAACCTGTTGTGCCGGGGCGGGTTGGCGGTGCTTGCCCTGCTGGGCATGGCGCCGCTGCTGCGCGGGCTGGCAGGGATGCATCTGACGCCAGCTACGGCGGTGGCGCAGATGCATCTGGATTTCAACCTGGCTGCCGCGATCATCTTCCTGCCGCTGTCGCACAAGGTGCCGGGGGTGGTGGCGCGGCTGGTGCCGGGTGATCCGCCCCCGGATCAGGGGCTCGCCGCGCCGCGATACCTGACGGTTTCGGCGGCAACCACGCCGCAGATGGCGCTGATCAATGCAGGGCTGGAAACCACGCGCATGGCCGAGATGGTGGCCCGGATGATCGAACTGCCTCTGGATGTTCTGAAAAGCGGCAAACTGGAAGGCCTGCGCGATCTGTCGCCACTGGGGGACCAACTCTCAGCGCATCTCAAGGCGCTTGGACGTTATCTGTCCGGGCTGACAGCCGAAGGCCAGACAGGAGACGAAGCGCGGCGTGCCCGGATGATCCTGCATTACGCAGGCAGCCTGGAACATGCGGGCGACATCATCCGCCGCACCCTGAGCGACCGCGCCCGCCAGAAGGTGCGCCGAAACAGCGTCTTCGACACCATGCAGCAAGACAGTCTGAGCGATCTGCGGGCTGTTCTGACGGGTACGCTTCAGGTGCTGCCCGCAGCACTTTGCTCTGACGATCTGGAGGTGGCCAAGGAACTGGCCAGTCGCAAGGATGTTTTTCGCAGCCGGGAAGACAGGATCATCGCGGCGGATCTTTCGCAGGGATCTTCGGACAGTGCTTCGGCAAAGCTGTTCTTCGACATCTTGCGTGATCTCCACCGTGTCAATTCTGTGCTGGCCGCTGCGGCCTATCCCAGACTGGCCGCCGCTGGCCTCATGCATGGCAGTCGCCTGCGGGAGATGGAGCGTGTCGACGAAGCCGGGATCTCCGAATAGGCGCCGGATGTAAGCATCTGCGATCTCAAGAGATTGTAGGCCCGGACCCGTGCCGCACCCGTGGCTGGTCCGGCAGCTTCGAGCTGCCGGGCCATTCCTGCACAGGAAAGTTCAGAATCCTTCGACGACAATCTTGCCGATCATCCGGCCGGATTCTACGGCGGCATGGGCCTCGCGCATCGTTGCTGCGTTGATGGGCGACAGGGTTCTGGTCAGTGTCGTGCGGATCTCGCCTGCATCGACAAGCCCGGCCACCCGATTCAGAAGCCGGTGCTGTTCGATCATGTCGGGGGTCTGGTGCATGGGCCGGGCGAACATGAATTCCCAGTGCAGGCTGGCCGCCTTGGTTTTCATGCCTCCCATTGGCATCGGCAGGTCGGTATCGTCGATCGCCACGATGCCGCCTTGCGGGCGGATCAGTTCCACGCAGGCAGCCCAGTGCCGCATGTCGTTGAAAATCGCGATATGGTCGACGTGCCGGAAACCCAGCCCGCGCACCTGCGCAACCAGATCCTCGCGGTGATTGACAACATGGCTGGCGCCCAGATCCCGGACCCAGGATATCGTATCGGGGCGCGAGGCGGTGGCGATCACCGTCAAACCCGCCCGTCTGGCAAGCTGGATGGCGATGGAACCAACGCCGCCCGCGCCGCCGATCAAGAGGATCGACTGGCCCTTGTCCGCACCATCGGGGTCAATGCCCAGCCGGTCGAACATTGCCTCCCACGCGGTAATCGTCGTCAGCGGCATTGCGGCGGCTTCGGCGAAGGTCAGTGAGGCCGGTTTGCGCCCGGCGATCCGCGCGTCCACAAGGTGATACTGCTGGTTGGTTCCTGTGCGGGTGATGTCGCCCGCATACCAGACCTCGTCGCCCGGTTTGAAAAGGGTCACATCCGGCCCCACCGCCGAGACGATCCCGGCCGCGTCATAGCCGATCACCCTTGGCGTGGTCTCGGCCTTGTCCTTGGGCGCACGCACTTTGGCATCCACCGGGTTGACCGAAACGGCCTTCACCTCGACCAGCAGATCGTGGCCTTCGGCGCGGGGCATCGGCAGCTCCACATCGACAAGGCATTGGGGGTCATCAACCGGCAGATAGCGCAGCAGGGCGACGGCTTTCATGGCAGTAATCCTTTCCTTCGGGCGGCGGTCGGGCAGGGCCGGTGCCGTGTCATCCATTGCGGGCGTCGATGACGGCGCCCAGCATCGCCCGCACATAAGGGCTTTGCGGGCGGCATTGCGTCCTGGTGAACAGGGCAAGGAAACGGGCGAGCTTCATGGAATTGTCCTCGGTGTCACGGCGGGAATGCCGCATGGGGAACATTACCCCGCGAGGATTTCATGATAATCACCGCATTCAGGCAATGATAATTTGGAATTTCAAAATTCAGGTGCCGGGGGCATGCGGCAGGGCTGTGCCTTGCTGCACTGCGGTCTGAAACCTTTTTTCAAAGAATTCAATGAATGCCTGCACCCGTGACGGAAGCACCCGGTTCGGAGGGCGCACGGCCCAGACGTACCAGTCGGGACCGACGGAATAGTCGGGCAGCACCCGCACCAGACGCCCGGCTTGCAGATGATCCGCGACATCCCAGAGCGATTTCAGGCCGATGCCAAGGCCTTGCAGCAAAGCCTCCGTCACGGCCTCGCCGAAATTGGTGGTAAACCGGCCCGAGACGCGTGTTTCCACCTCGGTTCCCATGGCATCGCGCAGCAGCCAGTTCCGGGTTTCACCCAGAACGATACAGCTATGTGACCTGAGATCGGCGGGCGAGGCGGGCTGGCCTGCCCGTTCAAGATAGGCCGGGGCCGCAACAAGCAGCCTCGGGTTCTGCGCCAGTTTCCGCGCCACCAGTGAAGACGAAGCCAGCGCACCGATACGGATTGCCAGATCATAGCCGTGTTCGATGATGTCCACCATGCTGTCGCTCAGGTCGAGCCTGAGCGAAACCTCGGGGTAGAGCCGCAGAAACTCCCCGATATGCGGCACGATCTGGCTGCGCCCGAAGGCTGCCGACGCGGTGACCCGCAAGTCGCCAAAGACCCGGCTGCGGCTTGATGACATGGCCGCGCGGGCTTCTTCCGCGCTATCGAGGATCTGCCGGGCGTGCAGCAGGAAGGTTTCGCCTTCGGGGGTCAGCGAAACCGCGCGTGTGGTGCGATGCAGCAGCCGGACGCCCAGTTCTGCCTCCAGCGCCTGAATGCGCTGCGTCGTGGCGGTCGGCGAAATGCGCATATCCTCGCCCGCCTTTCCAAGCGCCCCAAGTGCGGCCACGCGGACGAAAAGCTCCAGGGTTTTCAGATCGAATGCCATGGATGATCCGCTTCCTTCGTCACACCGCGCCGCCGAACGCGCAACAGCCTCGCACGGTGACGGCAGGAAGGGCAACGACCGATCCGCCTGCATACCGCAGGACAGATCAGAGACTTCGGCAAGCCGGAGCCCTGCGCCGGTCAGTGGCCAAGGCAGGTCAGCAAGGCACGCCCGGCATCCTCGATATGTGCGGCAGTCAGGCGGGCCGCGCGTTCGGCATCGCCGGACCTGCAGGCGTCAAGGATCAGCCCGTGTTCGTCGACTGCTTTCTGCTGGCCGTCTGTCAGTGAAAGCTGGGCACGCAGATAGCGGTCGCTGAGATTAAGCAGATTTTCGATCACGCCGAGATAGTGCCGTTGGCCGCCTGCGCCATAAAGCGCGCAGTGGAAGCGGCGGTTCTGTTCCATCCATTCCGTCGGCGTGACCGCGCAGGCAAAGGCCAGATGCGCGGTTTCGGCGTCCGACAGGGCCGCTCCGGTCATCTGCCTTGCGGCCTGCCGGATGGCATCGCTTTCGACAAGCGCCCGCAGCCGGAAGATTTCCGCGATCTCCTGCGGCGGAAGATCGGTCACGAAAGCACCCTTGTAGCGCCGTGTCTCAACCAGGCCGAGTTGTTCAAGCCGGGCAATGGCCTCGCGCACCGGGATACGGCTGACATTGAAGGCGGTGGCGATTTCCTCCTGCCGGAGCTGGCTGCCGTTTTCCAGATCACCGTTCACGATGGCCGTGCGCAGCGCCGCGAAAACGACATCCGCGGCGGATCGGGTTTGTGACAGGTCGGTGCTTTCGAATTTCATAGGCCCGATATGCCCCGGATCGCCAAACTTTGGCCAGCGGAACAGGTTATAGCTTGAATTGTATATTGGATACAATATGCAATACCAGCGATTCATTACAGCCGGAGCAGGACATGCGCAGCACGAAGGTCATTCACGTCGTTTCATGCCATGCCGAGGGCGAGGTGGGCGATGTCATCGTCGGCGGTGTCGCACCTCCGCCGGGAAATACAGTGTGGGATCAGCGCAACTGGATTGCGCGCGATCAGGTGTTGCGCAATTTCATGCTGAATGAACCGCGGGGCGGGGTGTTCCGGCATGTGAACCTGCTGGTGCCGCCCAGGCATCCCGAGGCGCAGGCCGCCTGGATCATCATGGAGCCGGAAGACACACCGCCGATGTCGGGGTCGAACTCGATCTGCGTCTCAACCGTGCTGCTGGACAGCGGCATCATCCCGATGCAGGAACCTGTTACCGAAATGGTGCTGGAGGCGCCGGGCGGTCTGGTGCGGGTGCGGGCCGAATGCGCGCAGGGCAAGGCCGAGCGCATCCATGTCGAAAACCTGCCGTCTTTCGCCACGCGGCTGGATGTGCCGCTGGAAGTGCCGGGGTTGGGCTGCCTGACGGTTGATACGGCCTTCGGCGGGGACAGTTTTGTCGTTGTCGATCCGGTTGCTCTGGGCATTGACCTTGTGGCCGGGAATGCGCGCGAGATCGCGGAAACCGGCATCCGCATTACCAACGCTGCCAATGCGCGTTATCGGTTCGAGCATCCGGGGCAGCCCGACTGGACGCATCATTCCTTCTGTCTGTTCGCCGGTCCGGTGTCGCGGCAGGGCAACCAGTTGCGGGCGCAATCGGTGGTGGCGATCCAGCCGGGCAAGCTGGATCGCTCGCCGACCGGAACCGCCGTTTCCGCCCGCATGGCCATCCTGCATGCGCGCAACCAGATGGGTCCGGAGGACCGCTTTACCGGCGTGTCGATCATCGGGTCAGAGTTTCATGGCCGCATTCTTGGCGAAACCCGCGTCGGGGAAATTCCTGCCATCCGGCCCGAGATCAGTGGCCGGGCATGGATCACGGGCACGCATCAGCACATGCTGGACCCGGCAGACCCCTGGCCCGAGGGCTATCGCATTTCCGATACCTGGCCCCGGCTGTTCGGCTGAGGCCAGGGGCCGGTTCAGAACCGGCGCGGGTCGAAGGGGGCGAGCGACAGCGCAGGCGCCCGGCCCGCGACAAGCGCTGCGACCAGTTCGGCGGTTCCGGCGGATTGGGTCAAACCCAGATGGCCGTGGCCAAAAGCATAGATCACCCGGTCAGCCCCCGGTGCGCGGGCGATGACCGGCAGGCTGTCAGGCAGCGAAGGGCGGAAACCCATCCATTGCGTGCCGCCATTCGGATCGAAACCGGGCAGAAACTCGGCTGTCTTGCGCACAAGGATTTCGGCGCGCCTGTAGTTCGGCGGAAGGTTCAGGCCGCCCAGCTCTACCGCGCCGCCGACGCGCAGGCCCTCGCCAATGCGGCTGACGACGAAGCCGTGATTGCTGAAGGTCAGATGGGTACGCAGATCGAAACTGGCCGTGGGGAAGGTGGTGTTGTAGCCGCGTTCGGTGTCGAGCGGGATGCGGTGGCCCAGCGTCCGGGCAAGATGATGCGACCACGCCCCGGCGGCAACGACCACCTGCGCGGCGGCGCGGGGGCCGGTGGCGGTGATGACATCCGCGCCCGCCTCGCGCGGCCTGATCGCACGAACATCTGCCACCTCGATCATCCCGCCTGCATTTACGAAGGCAGCGGCGAGGTGTTCGGTCCAGCGCGCGGGATCGACGGTATTCATCCAGCCTGGGGTAAAGCCTGCATGGGTAAAGCGCGGGTTCAGCCCCGGCTGGATCTCCGCAATCGCCGCCGGGCTTTCCAGCAGGTCGAAGGCGATGCCATGGCGGCGGCGCAATTCCCATGCGGGCAGCGAGGCGGCGAACTGCGCCTGCCCCTCATAGACCTGAAGCTGGCCTTCGCGCCGCATCAGGGGTTCCCCGTCAACGCGCGTGATCAGCCGCTCCAGCGCCTGTTGTGACAGCCGCATCAGCCCTGATTGCGCCTGCACCGCCGCCTCGTAGCGTGAAGGCGCCGTCGCGCGCCAGAAATGCCACATCCACGGCAGGATCTGCGCCGCATAGGCCAGGCGCAGCGACAGCGGCCCCAGCGGGTCCAGCAGCCATTTCGGTGCCTTGCGCAGAATGCCGGGGGTGGCCAGCGGTTCCAGCTCGGCAAAGGCGAAGGCCCCGGCGTTTCCGCGCGAGGTTTCGGCGGCCACGCCCTTGCGATCCAGCAGGCGCACGCGGTGCCCCTCGGCCTGAAGCGCCAGCGCGGCGGTCACGCCGATGATCCCGGCGCCGATGACGATGATTTCCGTTTGGGTGGGATGTGGCATTCCGTTCAGCCATGAAAGCAAAGGAAAACCCCGGCCCTGACGGCCGGGGCTGGGGTCAGAGCACGATGCCCAGCCGGAACGGATCTTCCGCCTGAAAGATCAGCCGGCTTTCCGCCATCACATAGGCGCGGCCGGTGATCGAGGGGATGACCCCGCCATTCGCCCCCTTGCGCCAGGACAGCCGATAGGTGCTGCCGATGATGCTTTCCTGCACGATCTCGGCGCCTTCTGCCAGGCGTCCGGCGGCAGCAAGACAGGCCAGCCGGGCCGAACTGCCGGTGCCGCAGGGCGAGCGGTCATAGGCGTCATCGGGGCACAGCACGAAGTTGCGGCTGTGACCTTCCGGCGTTTCAGGGGGGCCGTAGAAGATCACATGATCGACCGGCATGCCTGGCGCGCAGGTGATTCCCGCCGTCTGAAGCGCCTCGCGCACCGCAATGGTAACCTCGGTCAGCTGACGGATGTTCGGGGCGGTGACAGGGATCGGGCTGGGATCGACAATGAAGAAGCCGTTGCCGCCATAGGCCAGATCGCCGGTGACAGTGCCGACGCCCGCGACCTCGACCGAAACGCCGCTGCGGGTGCGGCGACTTTCGACATTCGTCACCCGAACCGTGGTCGGGTCCAGCAGATCGACCGTCACCACCCCGACCGGCGTTTCGATCCGGTGCTGGCCGATGCCGATGCGGCCCAGATGGGCCAGCGTCACCGCCAGCCCGATGGTGCCATGGCCGCACATGCCCAGAACCGCCTCGGCGTCGAAGTAGATCACCCCGGTCACGCAGGTCGGATCGACCGGCGGAACCAGCAGGGCACAGACCATGGCGGGCTGCCCGCGCGGTTCAAGAATGACCGAGCGGTAGAAATCCCGGTATTCCGTGGCAAGCCGCATTGCCCGTTCGGCCAGAGGCCCGGCCCCGAGATCGGGACCGCCGTCGAGGATCACCCGTGTCGGCTCCCCGCCGGTATGGCTGTCGATCACATGCATTCAGCGATCACCCCGCCCTGACGCGACCATGCGGCGAACCACTTGTTGAACTGATGGAACTGCGCTTCACAGAATTTGGCCTGCGAGGGCGACAGCGCATCGGTTTCATTGATGTTGAGCGCATACTCGCTTTCGCCCTTCAGCACCATGAGATGCTTGAAGTAAAGTACGAGATCGACACCCTCGTCGAATTTGGCCAGCACCGAGAATGCCTCGGCAAACTCGCGCGCGCGGAGGTCGGCTTCGGGGCAGCCCTCGGCGGCGCGACGTGACAGCGCGACCTGAAGCAGCGATTCCTTCGGGAAGATCGTGCCGATTCCGGTGATCGCGCCCACCGCGCCGCATTTGACGAAACCGTGGTAGACCTCGGTATCCACGCCCACCATCAGGATCACCTCGTCATCCTGCGAGGTGATGTGTTCCGCCGCATAGCTCAGATCCGCCTTGCCGCCGAATTCCTTGAAACCGATCAGATTTCTGTGCTCGGCGCGCAGAGCGAAGAACAGGTCGGCCTTGGTTGAATAGCCGTAATAGGGGCTGTTGTAGATGATGGCCGGCACATCCGGCGCCGCGTCGAGGATGGCCTTGAAATGGTTGCGCTGTGCCGCGACCGAAAGCCCGCGCGACAGCACCCGCGGAATGACCATCAGACCGGCGGCGCCGATCTTCTGGGCATGGGCGGCATGGGCCACGGCGGATCTGGTGTTGATGGCGCCGGTGCCGACGACGACCGGCACCCCGGCCTTCGTCAGACGTTCCACGCCTTCCATCCGCTGTTCGTCGGTCAGCAGCGGCCAGTCGCCGCATGACCCGCAATAGACCACGCCGGACATGCCGGCCGCCATCATCTCTTGTCCCTTGCGCACAAGGGCGTCGAAATCGGGCTGACGGTCTGCGGTGCAGGGCGTCAGCAATGCAGGGATCGTGCCCAGAAATACGTCTTTCTTCATCGGAGGCTCCGTTGGTTCGTGGGAAGGGCAGGGGGAACCCCCGCGTCAGATTGTGGCTTGCGTCACCCAGCCGGGGGGCTGGGCAGGTGCCAGCCCGCTGCGCGCCGTTTCGGCGCATTGGGCAAGCGCGCCGAAGCGGATGCTGCGGTTGCTCAGCCCCGGCGCGTAATGGGCGTATTTGCCGGAATTGGTCATCAGCACCTTTGCCTGTGGCGGAAAGACCGGCTCCGAGATCGAGCACCAGCACAGATCGGGAATGATCCTGACGCCCGCGGCTTCCAGCCGGGCCTGCACCCCGTTCCGCCCGATCACTGCAAGTGTGTCGCGGCCAAGCGTGATGATCGTGGTGACTTCGGGATGCACGCGGCTTCCCGCCATCAGATCTGCGAAAAGCGCGCATTCGTCCGCCGAGAAATGCGGGCTGCCAAGCGCAACCAGATCGACCTGCGCCGGACCGCGATTGAAGTCCTGCCAGAGCCGGGCGAAATCGGCAGGGCCAAGCGTCACGGTGTCTGCCTCGGGCGCGGGGGGCAGGCCTGCCTCGGGCGTGAGGCCCGCGACATGCAGCATTGGCGCGGCTGAGGTCGTGCCGAAGGCGGCGCAAAGCGCCTTCAGATCATCCTGCGAAGGCTGCGCCTGTTCCAGCCCCCGGATCCGCGGAATACGGTCCGGTGCGGCGCGACCCACCAGCCAGCCGAGCATGGGCCAGAAGGCATCGTCGGCCCCGTCCGGCAGGGCCACATCGATGATCCGGCGCGGCGCGCGGTTTTCCGGCAGGTAGACCCCGGCAAGCGCGGTGCGTCCGGTCAGCGCGATGCAGAGATCCATGAAATCAGCGTGTTTCACCGTGCGCGCGCCCAGCACGCTGTTGGCATAGATCACCGCATTGCTTTCGGCCCATGCTATGTCTTCGCCCGTGCCGGGGCGATCCTCCAGCAGATAGGGGGCGCAGGTGAAGCTGGGCTTCGCGCCCATCTCGACATAGGCATCGGCCAGCCCCGCAGCCGGAGTGCCGAAGGCAGGAGCGACGCCCTGCACGCGCCAGTTGGCGTGATCCACCGAAATGGCGTTCATTGTGGTCGGAACGCGCACCCGTGCGCCCTTGTCGGCCATGCCGCGGGCAAAGGTCAGGAAGGCCGGGCTGGCGTAGATGCAGCCGTCGATATGCACGCGGCTGACATCGGTCAGGCGCGGGGCGCTCTGCGCACGCGCCATGGTGACGATGATCTCCATGGCCAGCCGCGCCGCCTCGCCATGCTGCCCGTCAAGGAAGGCCCGGTCGGCTGCCGTCAGCTCCAGATCCCGGTCTCCGGCGGGGGCAAGCAGCAGGGTCAGCGCTCCGGCGGTCAGCGCGTCGGGGGTGATGCTGGCGGCAGTTTCGCGGGCCAGCGCATCATATTCGGCGGGGCTGAGACGCAGCACGGCGATGCCATGCCCGAACAGCCGCCCGGCGACCAGTGCGCCCAGCGTCAGGATGTCCTCGCCCTCGCGGAAGATCAGGGCGCGCGGGGCATTCCCTGCGAAGGCCAGACCCAAAAGCACACCGCTGCCGGTGCAAGACCCCCGGCTGGTCGGCATCATCACGATCTGACCGGCAAGCGAATGCCCGCGTTGCGGGTGCAGCGCGTCGATGATCTCGCCCGTGGACGGGTTCACGCCGCCCCAGACACTCAGCCCTTCGTCGCAGACGAGGAGCGGCCCCTGAACCGATGCGGAAACGATCATGGTTGCCATGGTTGACCTCGTTGCCCGTCGAAGACCTGCCGTTTCGCGGATTTCACGCGCAACGGCACCGAAAGGGCCGACTTTGGGATTCTCTTTTCTGCTGGCAGATTGCTAATCTTGCAGTCGCCATGGAAATATGCTTAAACGATCACAACTGGTAAGAAAAGAAAAATATGACGCAAACGGAAAAATCCTTGGACGGCGCCGTCGACTCCGATCAGACCGGGGACGACTGGGAGGCCGAACGCCTGCAGCTGCGGTCGGACCTGGGGAACCGGATGAAATCCGTGCGTCAGGCCTGCGGCCTGACCCTGGAGGCGGCGGCGCAGCGGACGGGTCTTGCCGTGTCGACGATCCACAAGATCGAAAACGGTCGCGTCTCGCCAAGCTACGAAAACCTTGTCCGCATCGCGCGGGCCTATGACATCGGGATGGAGCGGCTGTTCTCGTCAGATCACGAGGCGCATCAGACCACGCGCATGACGGTGACCAAGGCGGGTCAGGGCCGCAAGGTGCGTTCGAAGAACTTCGAATACGAGGTGCTTTGCAACGCGCTGGCCGAGAAGAAGATCATCCCGCTGGTGACCCGTGTCGAAAAACGCGCGCCGCTGAAGCCGTCCGAGCTTGAGGCGCATGACGGCGAGGAAACGCTGTATGTGCTGTCCGGCCGGATCGAGCTGGTGGTGGAGCATTACCAGCCTGTCGTGCTGGAACCGGGCGACTGCGCCTATTTCGACAGCACGCTGAAGCACGGCTTGCGCGCCCTCGACGATGACGAGGCCCGCGTGTTCTGGGCCTGCACTTATATCGACGTGGACAGGTAGGCGCGCGACGCCCGGCCTGCCCACCCACCGCCTTCCTGAAGGAGACTGCCCAAGCATGGCCGAGCCCAATATCCTGTCCTGCGATGCGCTGCTGACGCGTGTCGAAACCATCTTCACCCGTGCCGGTGTGCGCCCCGAAAGCGCCGGGGCGGTGGCCCGTGTGATCGTTGTGGGCGAGCGCGACAACTGCAAGTCCCACGGCATTTACCGGATCGAGGGCTGCCTGCGGGTTCTGGCGGCGGGCAAGGTCGTGCCCGATGCGGTGCCGGAACTGCATGATGCCGGGAAATCCGTAATCGAGGTGGATGCAAAGGGTGGGTTTTCCAACCCCGCATTTTACACCGCCCGCGCCGCGCTGGCGGCCCGTGCCCGCGAAACCGGCCTTGCCGCGCTGGTGATCCGCGATTGTCTGCATTTCTCGGCGCTGTGGCATGATGTCGAGGCGCTGGCCGAGGACGGGCTTGCCTCGCTGTCGATGTGCCCGAGCTATTCCTTCGTGGCGCCTGCCGGTGGGAAGGAACCGCTTCTGGGCACCAACCCGCTGGCCTTCGGCTGGCCGCGCGAGGGCGCGCATCCCTATGTCTTCGACTTTGCGACCAGCGTTGCCGCGCGGGGCGAGATCGAATTGCACCGCCGCGCGGGCAAGCCGATCCCGGAAGGCTGGGCCGTTGACCGCGACGGCAAGCCGACGACCGACCCCGAGGCCGCGCTGGACGGTGCGATGCTGACCTTCGGGGGGCACAAAGGCTCGGCCATATCGACGATGGTTGAATTGCTGTCGGGCGCGATGCTGGGCGAATTCATGAGCAAGGAGGCGCTGGATTTCATGGGCGGAACCGACCTGCTGCCGCGTCACGGCGCGCTGGTGATCGCACTGGACCCGCAGGTCTTTGCCGCCCGCAGTGGCCGTGACCCGATTGCCGAGGGCGAGAAGCTGCTGACCGCCATCGGGGCGCAGGGCGCGCGCCTGCCGTCCGAGCGCCGCTTTGCCGCACGCGACAGGGCGCTGCGTGACGGCATCGCGCTGAGCGATATCGAACTGGCGCAGCTTGATCGTTTCGAGGCCATGGGCCTTGCGGCTGTCGTCGCCTGATCTTTCGCGCCGGAAAGGCGAAATGCGCGGGGTTGCCCCCGCGCCTTTTTTGTTCCGGCCATGAAAGCGGTCAGCGCACACTGGCCAGAAAGGCCCGCGTTTCCGGGTGTTGCGGATCGCCGAAAATCTGTTCCGGCGCACCGATTTCGGCCATGATCCCCTTATGGAAATAGGCCACGCGGTCCGACACGTCGCGGGCAAAGGCCATTTCATGCGTCACGCAGATCATGGTCATGCCTTCCTCGGCCAGCATCTTGAGCGTCTCCAGTACCTCACCCACCAACTGCGGGTCCAGCGCCGAAGTCACTTCGTCGAACAGCATGTAGTCGGGCGACATGGCCAGCGCGCGGGCAATCGCCATGCGCTGCTGCTGACCGCCCGACAGACGCGACGGGAAGGTCGACAGCTTCTCGCCCAGGCCCACATGCCGAAGCTGTTTTTCCGCAATCGCCTCGGCCTCCGCCTTGCCGATCCCCAGCACCTTGCGCGGCGCGAGCGTCACGTTTTCCAGCACGGTCAGATGTGGAAAAGCATTCCATTGCTGGAACACGATCCCAATGTTCTGGCGCAGCCTGTTCAGGTCGGTCGTGCGGGCGTGAACCTCGGTGCCATCGACGAGGATGCGGCCGGTATCAATGGGCTCCAGCCCGTTGATGCAGGTCAGCAGCGTGGATTTCCCCGACCCCGAGCCGCCGATCACGGTGACGACCTCGCCCTTTTCCACCGTCAGGTCAATGCCCTTGAGAACCTTGAGCGGACCAAAGGATTTGTGGACGTTCTGGATCTTAATCATGGGACCACCTTTTTTCAAGATACCCGCCGAAACGGGCCAGCGGGAAGCTGATGAGGAAGTAGAAGGCGCCGCAGATCAGCAGCAGGAATAACGGCTCTTGCAGGCGGGTGATCAGGATCTGGGTGGATTTCAGCAATTCGGTCACCTGCACCACATAGACCAGCGCGGAATCCTTCATTACGCCAAGTGCCAGCCCGATCCACGAGGGCAGCGCGATGCGCGTCGCCAGCGGGGCCACGATATAGCGCATGTCCTGCATCCAGCTCATGCCCAGCGAGCGCGCCGCGCGGCGGGTGGTGGCAGGCACAGCGTCAATGCCGCCGCGCACGATCTCGGCGCAATAGGCGGCAGTGTAAAGCGACAGCACCCCGCAGGCCACGGTGAAGCCCGAAATCTGAAGGCGCAGCACCATGCCCATGAAGGCATTGGCTAGGACAAGCTGGATCAGCAGCGGGACAGAGCGGAAGATATCCAGAAAGAAGGTCAGCGGCAGCGACAGCGTCGCACCAAGCTGCACCCGGATCACGCCGAACAGGATGCCAAGCAGGGTGCCGATGGCCACGGAAATCGCGGTGACAAGGATTGTCATGCCCGCGCCCTTGGCCAGAAAGACCAGATCGGCGGCGGAGAGTGCGGTATCGAACATGGTGGCCCCTCTCAATACCGGAACAGGCGTGCGGCGATGACGCGCGCGCCCAGTGTGATGATCTTCGTGATGGCGTAGAACAGCACTCCGGCAATGGCGAACAGCTCGAAGGTGCGGAAGGTCAGCGCGTTCAGATCCTGCGTGACGCCGTAAAGATCGGCATTCATGCCCACCGTCACACCCAGCGAGGTCATCAGCACAGCCCAGACCATCTGGTTCGTCATCGGCAGGAAGGAAATGCGCAGCATCTGCGGCAGGATGATGTAGCGGAAGGCTTGCAACTGCGACATGCCCAGCGACCGCCCGGCCCGCGTCTGTGTCTCGGGGATGGCCTTCAGCGCGCCGCGGAAATTCTCGGCCAGATAGCCCGCATTGTTGAAGGTGATGCCGATGAGCAGCGAGACGAAAGGGCTGAAGTGGATGCCGAAACTGGCAACGCCGAAATGTGCCATGTAGATCTGGAACAGGGCTGGGGTGTTGCGCGCGATCTCGACCCAGCCGGTTGCGATGGCGCGCAACGGGCGCGCGCCGGACAGGCGCAGCAGGGTCAACAGGATGGCAAGCGCAATGCCGATCAGCATTGACAGCATTGCCACCTCCATCGTCACCAGCGCACCATCCAGCATCTTCGGAAGCCGGGCCAGCGCCTGGTTCCATTGGAAGGTGTAACCGAACATTGCTGTCTCCGGCCTGGGGACGCGGAAGGACAGGCGGGGCGGACTACCCCCCTGTCCTTCCGCCATCCGGTTAGCGATAGGCGTTCGGCACGGTCAGCGCGGGCAGCTCGCCACCAACCCATTTCTCATACAGTTCCGCGTAACGGCCGGTGCGGATCTGCTGGTTCACGAACAGGTTCAGATAGTTGATCAGGCCGTATTCATCGCGGTTGGTGAACAGCGCGACATAGTCGGTGTCGAAGGGCGCCTTGCCGACCACCGAGATGCCCGCAAAGTTGCCGGTCTTGACATTGGCCATGGCAACGGTCGAGGTGGAAACTGTCGCATCCAGCTGTCCCTGGCTGAGCGCGAGGAACACATCGGCCTGCGTTTGGTAGGGGCGGAACTCGCCCTCTCCCCAGGCGGTGACCTGCTGTTCCAGTGCGATGGCCTCGTAGGTGCCCGCGACGGCGCCGACCGTGTGACCCTTCATGTCGTCATAGGATTTGATGCCCGTCGCGTCATTCGCGGTCACCGCCATTTCGAAGGCGAAATAGGGGATGGAAAAGCCGACCGTCTTGGCACGTTCCAGCGTGTCCGAGGTCGAGGCGACGCCGACATCCACGCGCCCCGACATCAGCGCGGGAATACGTTCGGGGAAGGGGGTTTCGACGATCTCTGCGGTGACGCCAAGCGCCTTTGCCAGGTCGTTGCAATAGTCGACGTCAAAGCCCTCCGGCGCGTTATTGGCGTCGCGCATCCCCATCGGCGGGAAGTCCAGCACGACCGCGCAGCGCAGCGTGCCCGAAGCGATGATATCGTCCAGCTTGTCAGCCTGGGCCATGCCCGCAAGGCCGGTCGCGGCCAGCAGGGCGGTGGTCAAAGTCAGCTTTTTCATTTGTTGTTCCTCTCTGTTGATTCTTGCGCGAAGATGACTGGATTTATTTTTTATAGCAAGAATTTTTCTTTTATGAAAAACTATGGTGCAGATGGAAAATTCCTGCTATGCCGCATCCATGATTTAACGCGCTGGTTTTGCGCCATTATATGCAGCCGCCGGAAGCACCCGGCTCAGGCGGGCTGCGTCAATGAAACGCCGTGTGGTCGGAAAAAACCGGCTGTCGACACATGCAGAAGGGGCCTCCCATGACTTTCGCACCCAGTGGCAAACACCTGATCGCCGGCGCATGGATCGGGAGCGAACACACCTTCCTGTCGGAGCCGGCGCATGGTCCGGCGCATGAATTTTCCGTCGGCACCCCCGGACTGGTCGATCAGGCCGTGCAGGCGGCCGAACAAGCCTTTGGCCTTTATGCCCATGTCCCGCGCGCGGCGCGTGCGGACTTCCTCGATGCCATCGCCGATGAGATCGAGGCCTGCGCCGAGGCGATCACGACCATCGGCACGCAGGAAACCGGCCTTCCCGAGGCCCGCCTGAACGGCGAACGCGGTCGCACCACCGGGCAGTTGCGCCTGTTCGCGCAGCATATCCGCGCGGGCGATTATCTGGACCTGCGCCATGATCCCGCCCTGCCGGACCGCCAGCCGCTGCCGCGCCCGGATCTGCGCATGATGCAGCGCCCGATCGGCCCGGTCGCGGTATTCGGCGCCTCGAACTTCCCGCTGGCCTTCTCGACCGCCGGGGGCGACACGGCGGCGGCGCTGGCGGCAGGCTGCCCGGTCGTGGTCAAGGGCCATGGCGCCCATCCCGGCACCGGCGAGATCGTCGCGCAGGCCATCCACGCCGCCATCCGGCGCTGCGGCATGCCTGCGGGCGTGTTCTCGCTGGTACAGGGCGGGCGGCGCGATGTGGGGCAGGCGCTTGTGCAGCATCCCCTGATCAGGGCTGTGGGCTTCACCGGCTCGCTGGCCGGGGGGCGGGCATTGTTCGACCTTTGCGCGCAGCGCCCTGAACCAATCCCGTTCTTTGGCGAACTGGGATCGGTGAATCCCATGTTCCTGCTGCCCGAGGCGGTGGCCCGTCGCGGAGTTGAGATTGGCCGGGGCTGGGCCGCCTCGCTGACCATGGGCGCCGGGCAATTCTGCACCAATCCGGGCATCGCCGTTGTCATGGAGGGGCGGGAAGCGGAGGCGCTGGTTGAGGCAACCCGCGCGGCACTGGCTGAAACCGGCGCGCAGATGATGCTGACCGAAGGTATTGCGGCTGCCTATGCTAGTGGTGCCGCGACCATGGCCGGTCAGGCCGGGGTGCAGGATCTGCTGACCCCGGTGTGTGACCAGCGCAATGCGAAACCTTTCCTGTTCCGCGTCGCTGCTGCCGACTGGCTGGGTAACCATACGCTGTCAGAAGAGGTGTTCGGCCCGCTGGGTCTGGTGGTAACGGTGCGCGATGCGGCAGAGATGGTGCAGGTGGCCGAGAGCTTTCAGGGCCAGTTGACCGCGACGCTGCATATGGATGAAGCCGACGCAGATCTGGCCCGCCGCCTGATGCCGGTGCTGGATCGCAAGGCCGGGCGCATCCTCGCCAACGGCTTTCCCACCGGGGTCGAGGTCTGCGACAGCATGGTGCATGGCGGCCCCTATCCCGCGTCGACGAATTTCGGGGCAACCTCGGTCGGCACGCTGTCGATCCGCCGTTTCCTGCGGCCGGTCTGCTATCAGAACATCCCTGAAAGCCTGCTCCCGGTCGCCTGATCAGACCTGTGCCGGGTGGTTCTGATGCAAGGACCAGGATCGCCCGTCACGGTAGCAATGCGCAGATACAGGGTTCTGCGCCCGGCCCGCACGTCTCGTGGAGGTGATCACAGGTATCTGTGAAAGCTTCGGCATCCCGCAGAAATCCAAACGTGTCTGCCTGACGGGCGGCAGATCGGGGATCAAGCCCTGTTTCCGGTTCTTGGGATTCCGAAGCCGGGGCATGAGCGTCGGCCCTGATTCACCGTTAGTGCGAAGCGGGCCTCTCCGGCTGAGGGCCGTCCTCGCACCTGTCCTCGAGAAAGATCTTGTGCAGCGGCCGTACTTCGACATTCGGGTTGGCGCAGGTTTCTCAGCGCATTCCCGTTGTTTGCGAATTTCACTTCGACATAACAGGTCTTTCGGGCGGGAGCGAAAACGAAAACAGGGGGCGCCTTGCCGCGCCCCCTGTCCGCAAAATCCCGGTAGCTCAGTCCAGCGAGAAGACCACGTTTGTCTGACCCGTGCCCGAGGAGGGGAAATATTCGGTGACGACCTCGCCCCGGCCCTTGTATTTGTCCCAGCCAAGCGCGCCGAACAGCATGACGGTATCGTGCATGTCACCCTCGCCGTCGCAGTATTTCGCGTAATCGGGCAGCATTTGCAGGAACAGCTCTGTCTCGCCGCCCTGCCACATCTCCAGCACGCGGCGGTCCACCACCTCATTGAACTTGGAAGAGATGGTAAAGGTGCCGTTGTTGGCGGCGTAGTCATCATTCGGCCAGATGTGGTGGCTGAGCGAGCCGGAGGCGATCAGCGCGACATCGCTGTCCGAGGCTTCAATCGCTTCACGGATCGACTGGCCCAGTCTGCGTGAGCTTTCAAAGCTGTGGACGGTGCACATGGCCGCGACCGACACCACCTTCAGGCCTGCATCGGCATTCATGTAACGCATCGGAACCAGCGTGCCATATTCCAGGTCCAGACTGTCGACCTGATGGCTGAGCGTATAGATCTCGTTTGCGCGGGCGGTTTCGGCGATCAGGTCGCCAAGTGCCGCGTTACCCTCGTAATCATAAGGCATGTCCTTGATGAATTGCGGGAATTCATGGCTGGTGAAGATGCCCTTGAAGCGGTGATTGGCATTGATGTGATAGGCCGCATTGACCAGCCAATGCGTGTCCAGCACCACGAACGTATCCGCTCCGGCCTCCCGCGCGCGGCGCCCGATCTCGCGGTGACCGTCAATGGCGGCCTGACGGCAACCCTTGAGCGGCCCTTCCTGCTCCGACATCAGCATGGTCGGCACATGTGTGACCTTGGCGGCCAGAACGAGTTTTCCCATCTGTTCCTCCGGGGAAGTTGCGCGTTTCCCGTAGTTCAGAATTCCTTGCGCAGCGCGGTGAGACCGGCGCGCAAGGTGCCGACATCCGATCCAACGGCGAGGAACTCGACCCCCATCGCGGCGTAGGATCGGGCGAGTGCCCGGTCAGATGTCAGGATGCCCGCGGCGCGGCCCGCAGCCCGGATACGGGTCAGCGCGTCGGTGACGGCCGCTTGAACCTCGGCCGCGCCGGGGTTGCCGCGATGGCCCATGTCGGCCGCCAGATCGGCAGGGCCGATGAAGATGCCATCGACGCCCTCAAGCGTCAGGATCTCGTCCAGTGCCCCGAGCCCCGCACGACTTTCCACCTGCAACAGCAGGCAGACCTGATCGTTGGCGGTGGCCAGATAATCGCCCGCCGCCCCATAGCCTGAGGCCCGCGCCAGCGCCGCCCCGACACCCCGCACGCCCTGCGGCGCGTAGAACATCGACCGTATCGCCTCGCGCGCCTGTGCGGCGCTTTCGATCATCGGCACCAGCAACGTCTGCGCCCCGATGTCGAGCATCTGCTTGATCTCGGCACGGTTGTCATCGCGCACCCGCACGACGGGGTGGCTGCGATCTCCCACGGCGCGCAGTTGCGCAAGGATGTCGCGCAGCCCGTTCGGCCCGTGTTCGCCGTCGATCACCAGCCAGTCAAAGCCGCAATGAGCGGCCAGTTCAGCGACAGACGCGTCGCCCATCGAGACCCAGAGGCCGATCTGCGTTTCCCCGGATTTCAGCCGGGCCTTGAAGTGGTTGGTGGGGGCGGGCATGGGCGGAACCTTAGCTGAACGATACGGAAACGGCGCCGAACGGGCCGTAATCGGCGGCGATGCGGGTGCCGGCGGGGCATTCGACCGGGCCGATGAACGACCCTGCCAGCACCACCTGTCCCGCCTCGATCCGTTGGCCGTACTGACCCATGCGGCGGGCGAGCCAGACGATGCCCATGACCGGATCGTCCAGCACGGCGGCACCAAGGCCGGTTGCCACCACCTCGTCGTTTTTCCTGACGATGGCCCCGACCCAACGCAGATCGAACGCCCCCGGCGCGTGACGCTGCGGGCCCAGCACGATCCCGCCATTGGCGGCATTGTCCGACACGGTATCAAAGATCTTGCGCGGCTGTTTCGTCACCGGATCGGTGCGCAGGATGCGGGTATCGAGGATCTCGATGGCCGGGACGACATAGTCGGTCGCCGCCAGCACATCCTCGCGCGTCACATCACCCTCCAGCGGTGCCTTCATCACGAAGGCGATCTCCGTTTCGATGCGTGGCTGGATGAAGCGGCCCGCAGGCACCGCAGCACCATCGGCAAAATCCATGTCGTCATAGATCACGCCGCTGTCGGGCGTGTCGATGCCAAGCGCCTCTTGCATGACCTTCGAGGTCAGGCCGATCTTCCAGCCGATGATCCGCCGCCCCTGTGCGAGCTTTTGCGCCATCTGGGCGGACTGAATTGCATAGGCGTCATCCAGTGTGATGCCCGGATGGCGCAGGCTCAGAAGGCCGCATTGCTTGCCGGTGGCTTCGGCCGCCAGAAGATCGGCGGCGGCCTGCTCGATTTCGGAGGCGCTCAGCATGCCTCGTCCTCGACGCCGTTGCGCAAGGTGCCGATGCCCTCGGCCTCCACCTCGACCACGTCGCCAGGCTTCAGCCAGATCGGCGGATCGAACCGCGCCCCCGCGCCGGTGGGGGTGCCGCAGACGATCACATCGCCCGGCACCAGCGTGCAGAAGGTCGAGAGGTAGCTCACGATATAGCGGAAGTCATACATCATCCGGCTGGTGCGATCCTGCTGGCGCACCTCGCCATTGACGCGCGTGGTCAGTTCGATGTCATCCAGTTGATCGGCGGACCGGAACGGCACCAGCCACGGGCCGATGGACCCCGAGCGATCCCAGTTCTTGCCCTGCGTCACGTTGAACTTGGCGTGGCGCACCCAGTCGCGGATGGTGCCCTCATTGCACAGGGTCAGCGCGGCGATGTGGTCATAGGCATTCTCGCGCGCGATGCGGCGGCCCGCCTTGCCGATTACGATGGCCACCTCGCCCTCGTAATCCAGCTGCGGGCTTTCCGGCGGGCGGATCAGCGGCAGGCCGTGCCCGGTGAAGCTGCGCGGAAAGCGGATGAACATCGACGGATAGGATTTCGCGTCGGTGGTGCCGTCCTTGTACTCGGCGTTGCGGTCGGGAAAATTCACCCCGATGCAGATCAGCTTTTCCGGGTTGGCGACGGGGATCAGGAACGTGACATCAGCCGCGTTGAAGGTGGCGGCGCGGCCATTTGCGGCGGCGATCACCTCTTCCAGCGCACCAGCCTCGATCACCTCTTTCAGGCCCTTGAACCGGGCGCCATATTCGGGCGTCAGATCGACGATACCCTTGTCGGTGACGACGCCATAGCGGTCGGCGCCATGGGTGCGGAAGGCGGCGATACGGGCGGGGATGGATTTCATGGTGCCTCCTTACGCGATGCCGCCGAAGCAGAGATACTTGATTTCGGTGAATTCCTCGATCCCATAGCGCGAGCCTTCACGCCCCAGACCCGAGGATTTGATGCCGCCGAAAGGCGCCTCGGCGGTCGAGATCAGGCCCGTATTGATGCCGACCATGCCATATTCAAGCTGTTCGCCCACCTTCCATGCCCGCGCCAGATCGCGGGTGTAGAAATAACTGGCCAGACCGAATTCGGTGTCATTCGCCATCGCCACCACCCCGGCATCGGTGTCAAACCTGAACAGCGGCGCGACCGGACCAAAGGTTTCCTCGCGCGCGATGGCCATATCCTGCGTGACGCCGGTCAGCACCGTTGGCTGGAAGAAAGTGCCGCCAAGCGCATGGCGCTTGCCGCCCATCGCCACTTTCGCACCTTTCGCGGTGGCATCCGCGATATGTTCCTCGACCTTGGCGACGGCATGGACGTCGATCAGCGGGCCGAAGACGGTGTCTTCGTCCAGCCCGTTGCCCACTTTCAGCGTGGCAAGCCGCGCCGCCAGCTTTTCGGCAAAGACGTCATAGACCCCGGCCTGCACATAAATCCGGTTGGCGCAGACACAGGTCTGACCGTTATTGCGGAATTTCGAGACGATGGCGCCTTCCACCGCCGCATCCAGATCGGCGTCGTCGAAGACGATGAAGGGCGCATTGCCGCCCAGCTCCAGCGCAAGCTTCTTCACCGTTGGCGCCGACTGGCGCATCAGTTCGATCCCGACCTCGGTGGAGCCGGTGAAGGTCAGCTTGCGCACCTTGTCGCTGGCTGTCATCACGCCGCCAATGGCACGGGCCGAGCCCGTGATGACCGAGAACAGCCCTGCGGGCAGCCCGGCGCGTTCGGCCAGAACCGCCAGCGCGAGGGCTGAAAACGGCGTCTGCGAGGCAGGTTTCAGCACCATGGCACAACCCGCTGCCAGCGCCGGGCCAGCCTTGCGGGTGATCATCGCATTGGGAAAGTTCCAGGGCGTGATCGCCGCCACCACGCCGATGGGCTGTTTGATGACGATGATGCGCTTGTCGGGCGCATGGCCGGGGATCACGTCGCCATAGATGCGGCGGGCTTCTTCCGCGAACCACTCGATGAAGGACGCGCCATAGAGGATCTCGCCCTTCGCCTCGGCCAGCGGCTTGCCCTGTTCCATGGTCAGGATGCGGGCCAGATCGTCGGCATTGGCGACGATAAGGTCATACCAGCGACGGAGGATCGCGCTGCGCTCTTTCGCGGTGCGCGCGGCCCAAACGCCCTGCGCCGCCTCGGCCGCCGCGATGGCGGCTTCGGTTTCGGTGGCGCCCAGGTCCGGCACATGGCCGATCAGGGCGCCGGTCGCCGGGTTGGTGACGGCGATGCCGGCTCCTGCGGCCTCGATCCACTCCGCGCCGATCAGCGCGGCCTGCCTGAGCAGCGTTGCGTCCTTCAGCATCGGGGCCTCACGGTGCGATGATGGGCGATGCGCCCAGGGTGGAGGCAACGGGTTCGACACCTGCGAACAGAGAGCCATGCTCGAACCAGGAGCGCGGCGCGGGGGCGCCCCACAATGTCTGGCGTTGCGGGTCTTTCAGATCCCATTTGATCGCTTCCAGATCCGGGTCAACGGTCTGGTAGTCGGAGCAATAAATCTCGATCCGATGGCCATCAGGGTCGAGGATATAGAGGAAGAAGGCGTTGGAGATGCCGTGCCGCCCCGGACCGCGTTCGATATTCGAGACATAGCCCGTGGTCGCCATCAGGTCGCACAGGTCGATGATGTTCAGCGGCGTCGGCACCCAGAAGGCGGTATGGTGCAGGCGCGGGCCGGTGCCATTGGTAAAGGCGAGGTCATGCACGCCGCCCTTACGATGCGTCCAGGCGGCCCAGAGGCGCTTGCTGTCCTCGTCCTCGGTATATTCCGTGACGCGGAAACCGATCTGGTTGTAGAAACCGACCGCCTTGTCCACATCGGGCGAGAAGCAGTTGAAATGGTCGATCCGCAGCGGCTTCACACCCTTGTAAAGCGCATACTTCTGATGGATAGGCTCCAGCCGCTTCATCTGGAAATAGAACTCGACCGGCATGCCGAAACAATCGGTCGTGGCCAGCGTGCGGCCCTGATAGGGGCGGGTGACCCAGGCGACGGCATGGCCCTGTGCCGCGAACCAGGCATGGGCCTTATCAAGCTCCGCCTCGTCATAGACCTTGAAGGACAGGGCCTTCACATGCGCCTCGGGTGATTTGTGCAGCACCATGCAGTGATGCCCGCGTTCCTCCATCGCGCGCAGGTAGACCGTGTTCGCATCCTCATCGGTGATCTGAAGGCCCAGCGTATCGACATAGAATGCTTTGCTGGCGGTCAGGTCCGTCACGCCGAAATCGACATGGCTCAGGCGGATGATGTTGAAGGGCGGATAAAGGTTCGGGGCCGGAATGGGCATGTCTCTCTCCCTTGAAGGTGATGGGGCGGCATTTCCGGCCGCCCGCTGAACGGCGTCAGCCGCCCAGCTTCGGGATCTTGTGCAAGGCGCGCGGGAACGAGACGTTCACCGTTTCCATGTAGAAATCGAACGACCAGTCGCCGCCGTCACGGCCGATGCCGCTGGCCTTCACCCCGCCGAAGGGCGTCGGAAGGTGGCGGATGTTTTCCGAATTCACCCACATCATCCCGGCTTCGAGATTGTCGGTCATCCACATCGCGCGATTGAGGTCGTTGGTCCAAAGATAAGCCGCCAGGCCGTATTGCACGTCATTGGCAAGGCGCAGTGCGTCCTCGTCGTCCCTGAACGGGATCGCGGTCAGCACCGGGCCGAAGATTTCTTCCTGCGCCACGGCCATGTCATTGGTCGCATTGGTGAACAATGTCGGCGCGACATAGCAGCCCTTGTCACCCACCTTGGCGCCACCCGCCACGATGGTCGCGCCCTCTGCACGCGCCTTATCGAAATAGGACAGCACCTTTGCCTCGTGCTCCGGGTGGATCAGCGGTCCGACCACGGTTTCAGGGTCAAGCGGATGGCCCACCCTGATGAGTTTCGCTACCTCGGCCACGCGGGCGGTGAAGCTGTCGTAAATCGACGCCTGCACCAACAACCGCGAAGACGAGGTGCAGCGCTCGCCGTTCAGCGAATAGATCATGAAGGTCGCGGCATCGACGGCGCGATCCAGATCGGCATCTTCGAACACGATCACAGGGTTCTTGCCGCCGAGTTCGAAATGCACGCGCTTCAGCGTCTTTGCACCCTGCGCCATGATCAGGCTGCCAGTGCGGCTTTCGCCAACAAAGGCGATGGCCCTGATATCGGGATGCTCGGTCAGGCGGCGGCCGGCATCCTCGCCAAAGCCGTTGACCACGTTCAGCACGCCCTTCGGCAGACCCGCGCTTTCAGCGATTTCCACCAGCAGTTTGGCCGTCATCGGGCTGAACTCGGCTGGTTTGTGGACCACCGTGCAGCCCGAGGCCAGCGCAGGCGCGATCTTCCAGGTGGACAGCATGAAAGGCGTGTTCCACGGCGTGATCACCCCCACCGGGCCGATGGGGCGGCGTGAGGTCACGTTCATCTGGGTTGGCGTGCGCAGGGTCTTGCCGTCTTCGGCTGTCGGCGCCTGATCGGCGAAGAAGCGGAAATTCGCAGCGCCCCGGATCGCGGCCTTGGACATGAAGCGCAGGGCCTGGCCGGTATCCATACATTCGGTAAAGGCAATTTCCTCGGCCCGGGCCTCAATCGCCTCGGCCACCCTGATCAGGATCTTGCGGCGTTCCGCCCCCGGCATCCTCGACCAGGCGGGGAAGGCGGCCTTGGCCGCGGCGACGGCGGCGTCGATATCCGCCTCGTCTCCTTTGGCGACCTGCGCCAGCACCGACAGATCCACCGGCGATATGCTCTCGAATGTCTGCCCTGAGTGCGCGGGCACGGACTCGCCATTGATGTGGTTCATCACACCATGCTGACGGAACTTCGCCATGTATTCTGTGGCGCGGGCGATATTGGTTTCAAGAACGCTCATCTGCGGCCCTCATTGCTTGCCCGCGAGACGGGCGTGGATCGGCGTGTCCTTCCAGCTCAGCTCCGGGTCGATGACGCGGATTTCCAGCGAAAGGGCGAAATGCGGTGTGGAAAGCGGGCCTGCCAATGCGGCCTGCGCCGCCCTGAAGATACCATCACCGACCGCCTTCAGCTCTGCCTTCGTCCGCCCGGCCCCGACGCTGAGCGTCATGGCGAAAAAGTCGTTCTGGGGCAGGCCGTCGGCGACGATGCAATGATCCGCGCGATAGGCCCGCACCCGGATACCTGCCAGCGGGAAGATGCCCGCCGCCGCCATGGCCGCATGCAGCGCGCGACACAGGCCCGACACATCGGCCCGCACCTCCAGCCCCGGCGAATATTCGATGCTCAGATGTGGCAAGATTCGTCCTCCATTAGATTAACATGTTAAGCAAAACGCATCTTGTCAATGCTTAACCTGCGAAGCATCTTAGGGGCAGTTCAGAGGATCCCGACCGCCATGCCGCATTCCCCCGTCAAGGATGGGTTCGAGCTTTCGAAGACCCGCCGGACCTTGCCCATGGCACTGCTCCGTGCCCGTGAGGCGGTCATGGAGCGGTTCCGCCCGCTGCTGCTGGCCCATGGGGTGACCGAACAGCAATGGCGGGTGCTGCGCGTTCTGAAAGAGGCCGAGGAGACCGACGCCTCGGATCTGGCCGATGCGGCCAGCATCCTCGCGCCCTCGCTGTCGCGCATCCTCAGGACGCTGGAGACCCGCGCCTTCATCGCGACCCGCAAGGATCCTCAGGACGGCCGGCGCGCGCTGATCCGCCTGACAGCAGAGGGGCACGCCTTCATCCGCCAGATCGCCCCGGAAAGCGCCGCGATCTATGCCGAGCTCGAGGCGCGCCTTGGCCGCGCGCGCATCGACGCCCTGCTGGATGACCTCGAGGCGCTGATGACCGCGCTGGAACGCGCCTGACCCGTCAGCCCGTCCGGGTGTCAAATTGCCCCGGCGCGCAGCCGAAGAACCGCCGGAACTGTCGGTTGAAATAGGACACGTCGTTGAAGCCGCAGACATAGGCGATGGACGAGACCAGCATCGGCTCAGCATCCTTTTCGCGGCCGCTCAGCATCTGGCAGGCTTTTTCAAAGCGTTTCTCCAGCAGGTAATCGGTGGGCGTCGTGCCCGCCAACGCAAAGGCGCGCTGCAATTGCCGCACCGACACCCCGACCGCCTCGGCGTCGGTCTGTGTGGGCAAATCGCTGTCGGTCAGGCAGCGGTCGATGGAGGCGATGCCGCGTTCAGGGATTTGCGCGCGCGACACCTCGGCCTCGATCCTTGATCGGGCAAGGCTGTCATGGCGTTCGTAAAGCAGCGCGCGCAGCACGCCATAGATCGCTTCTTCAGCTGGCCGGCACCATGTCGGGCGGGCAGCAGCAGATGCTTGCCATCGGTCAGGCGCTGATGTGCTGGCCCCGCTATCTGGTGAACGACGAAATGTCGCTGGGTCTTGCGCCGCTGATCGTCAAGCGGCTGGTCGCGGCCATCGGTGAACTGGTCTCGCGCGGTGCGGGTGTCATACTGGTGGAGCAGCTCACCGAGGTCGCTGGCCGATGACGCCGTGGTGATGCGGCGGGGCGAGGTGCGCTACAACGGCCCCACCCTGACGCTCAGGAGCGAGCCGGAGGCACTGGACAGAGCCTATTTCCAGCCCCGACCGCTATTGACGCAGGGCCTGCACCACCACCTTGAAGGCGGGCAGGTTCTGGTGCCGGCTGGGATAGTAGATGTGATAACCGGAAAACCGGGGTGACCAGTCGTCCAGCAGCAGTTCCAGCGCGCCGTCGGCAAGATGCCCTGCCACCATATCCTCGGGCGCATAGGCGATGCCGACGCCATCAAGCGCGGCGGCTACCATCGTCGCCTCGTCATTCAGCGTCAGCCGCCCGTCGACACGCACGCGCAATTCCTTACCGTCCTTCTCGAACTCCCAGGCATAAAGCGCATTCGCCATCGCCAGCCGCCGGTTGATGCAATCATGTTTCAGCAACTCTTGCGGATGGCCGGGACGGCCCCGCGCGGCAACATAGGCCGGCGCGGCCACCGCGACCAGCCGCCAGTCGGGGCCGACGCGCAGCGCGATCATGTCATGTTCGACGCTCTCCCCAAGCCGGATTCCGGCATCGAACCCATCCTCGACAATATCCCGGAACCCGCCATCCACACTCAGGTCAAGCCGGATCTCGGGGTAGTCGCGCAGCACCGGCCGCAGCTTGGGCCAGATCAGACGGGTCAGCGCGTGATGCGACAGCGTGAGACGCACCAGACCCGCGGGTCTGGTGCGCAATACCATCAGCGCGGCGATCTCGCTCTCGATCTCGCGCACCCTGGGGGCCAAGGACCGGCGTAACCTTTCGCCCGCCTCGGTGGTGGAAACGGAACGGGTCGTGCGCGCCAGAAGCCGGATTCCCATGCGGGTTTCCAGCTTCTTGATCCGGTGGCTCAGCGTCGATTGCACGACGCCAAGCCGTGCGGCGGCGCGGGTGAAATTGCCTTCTTCCGCCACGGCGAGAAACCACATCAGGTCATTGAAATCGGTCTGTGCCATCGGGGTTCATTCATGGTCTGCTTCGATGAGTTCAAGCGATATTTTGCATCTAATCCATAGATCGTGTCACGCCATATAAGGCCCATGCAACCTGAAAGGCGGAGGCCAGCATGAAGATCACGAGGGCGGGCAGCACAGCCTCGGTCAGGGGGCCGGGCGACTGGTTCACCGGCAGCGTGCGCATCGACCCGCTGTTTCAGACCGAAGCCCCCGCACGGGGCGCGGGCGCGGCGGTCACCTTTGAACCCGGCGCCCGCACCGCCTGGCACACCCATCCGGCGGGGCAAACGTTGATCGTGACCGCAGGACGCGGCCGCGTGCAGCGCGAAGGCGGCCCGATCGAGGAAATCCGGCCCGGCGATGTGGTCTGGTTTCCCGCGGGCGAAAAGCACTGGCACGGCGCGGCGCCGGAGGTGGCGATGACGCATATCGCCATTCAGGAGGCCGTGGATGGCATCGCGGTCACCTGGCTGGAACAGGTCAGCGATGCCGATTACCTCGGCTGATCCCGCAACCCTGTCGCGGCGCGGGTTCCTGATCGGCCTGACCTGGGCCGCATCCTATGCCTTCACCGCGCCGGCCATGGCCAGAGAGACCCCCATGCGAATGACATGCCGGTTTGCCGGTCAGGCATTCACCGTCCGGCTGAACGACAGCCCGGCAGCGCGTGACCTGTTCGCGTTGCTGCCGCTCGATCTGCGGATCGAGGACTACGCCCATAACGAGAAGATCGCCTATCTGCCGCGCAAGCTGACCGAGGAGGGTGCAGGCCCGTTTGGTGATGAGGCGGCAGGCCATGTCTGCACCTATGCGCCCTGGGGCAACCTCGTGTTCTTCCACGCGCCCTACCGCTATTCCCGCGGGCTGATCCGGCTGGGCCGGATCGAGGGCGGCATCGCGCCGCTTCCGCTGCGCGGCACCTATCCGCTTGGCCTGACACGGATCGGCTGAGCCTTTTCTCCGCAAAGGACATCACCATGAAAGACAAGGTCATCATCATCACCGGCGCCTCCTCCGGGATCGGCGAGGCGACCGCGCGGCTGCTGGCCGCGAAGGGGGCGAAAGTGGTTCTGGGCGCGCGCCGCGAGGACCGACTGAAGGCGCTGGCCGCCGAAATCACCGCAGCGGGCGGCGAGGCGGTCTGGCAGGTGCTGGATGTCACCAAACAGGCCGACAATGACGCCATCGTCAAACTGGCCAAAGATACCTATGGCCGGGTAGACGTGATCTTCCTCAATGCCGGGATCATGCCCAGTTCGCCGCTTTCGGCACTGAGAACCGACGACTGGCATGACATGGTGGATATCAACATCAAGGGCGTGCTGAACGGCGTGGCGGCGGTGTTGCCCGTATTCATCGCGCAAAAATCCGGCCATGTGATTGCGACGTCCTCGGTGGCGGGGCTCAAGGCCTATCCGGCGGCGGCGGTCTATGGCGGAACCAAGTTCTTTGTCCGCGATTTCATGGAAATCCTGCGTATGGAATCCGCGATGGAGGGCACCAATATCCGCACCGCCACCATCTTTCCGGCCGCAGTCAACACCGAATTGCTGGGCACCATCAGTGACATTGGCACCGCGGCGGGCATGGCAGCACTTTATGAACAGGTCGGCATCACGTCCGACCGGATCGCCAATGTCGTGGCCTTTGCCATTGAACAACCCGCCGACACGAATGTCAGCGAACTGACCGTCGGCCCCACGGTGCAGGCCTGGTAAGCGCTTGCGGCGGCTGGGGAGCCCGCCGCCGGATACCCTGATTCAGCCGGCGACGGCATATTTGCGCCCCAGTTC
This sequence comes from Gemmobacter caeni, assembly GCF_003054195.1. Lineage (GTDB taxonomy): Bacteria > Pseudomonadota > Alphaproteobacteria > Rhodobacterales > Rhodobacteraceae > Gemmobacter > Gemmobacter caeni. Next base: position 62,256 of record NZ_QBKP01000007.1, on the reverse strand, counting down.
ATGCCCGCCCGTTATCAAGCAGCGCCTGCACATGGCGCGGGCCGACCGGGCGGATGCCCAGCGGGTTGAGCGCCTTGATCGAATAGTAACCGCGCGTGATGTGATCCATGTTCACCGTCTCGCGCACCCCCGGCAGGTTCAGGATCCGCGTCATATAGGCCGAGAGGCGCGGGTAATCCGCGATCTGGCGCAGGTTGGTCTTGAACAGCCCGTGATAGGCCGCGTCAAAGCGGATCAGGGTGACGAAGGTGCGGATGTCGGTTTCGGTCAGGCGGTCGCCGAACAGGTAGTCGCCGGTCAGCCGCGCCTCCAGCAGGTCGAGCGTTTCGAACACGCCCGCCACCGCCTCGTCATAGGCGGCCTGCGTGCTCGCGAAGCCTGCCTTGTAGACGCCATTGTTCAGCCGGTCATAGATCACCGGGTTCAGCGCCTCGATTTCCCCGGCCAGATCGGTGGGGTAAAGCCGCAGGTCCGAGGGCACCAGATGGTCAAAGGCGGTGTCGAACATGCGCAGGATGTCAGCGCTTTCGTTGCTGACCATGACGCCCTGCTGCATGTCCCACAGCACCGGCACCGTGGCCCGGCCGGTGAAATGCGGGTCAGCACGGGTATAGATCTGGTGCATGAATTCGGCTCCGAACAGCGGGTCTTCCTCTGCCCCCGGATAGCCGCCAAAGCGCCAGCCCTGATCGCTCATCACCGGGTTGACCACCGTCACCGGGATCATCGCATCCAGCCCCTTGAGCTTGCGCGCGATCAGCGTGCGCGAGGCCCAGGGGCAGATCAGCGCGACATAGAGCCGGTAGCGCCCCGCCTCGGCCGCAAAGCCGCCGGTGCCGGTCGGGCCGGGGCGGCCGTCGGCGGTGATCCAGTTGCGAAAGCTGGATACCTGCCGCACGAACCGGCCCTTTTCATCGGCCTTCTGCACCGGCTGCCAGTTTTCCACCCATTTTCCATCGACAAGCATGTGCAGGCTCCTTACCGGGCGTGGAACACAAAGGACCGCATCGAGATCGAGCCGAGGTCGATCACATCGGTCATGTAGGTCAGATCGTCCCCGCCATCCGAGGCGCCCGCGATGGTCAGCGCGGGCAGGTAGTGATCGACCGAGGGATGCGCCATTTGCAGCAGCGCCCCCAGCTTGCCGCGATTGGCAAGCGTCGCGAAATCGCGGTCGGTCAGGCGGTCGGCGAACAGGCTGTCGAATTCCTGCGCGAAATCGAGCGGCCGGCTGTTCGGCCCCCATTGCGCCGCGCGCAGGTTATGCACCACATTGCCCGACCCCAGGATCAGCACGCCGCGATCGCGCAGCTGCGCCAGCTCGCGCCCGATTTCCAGCTGGTAGTCCAGCCCCTTCGACATGTCGATGGAGATCTGGAACACCGGCACATCGGCATCGGGATAGAGGAATTTCAGCACCGTCCAGGCGCCGTGATCCAGGCCCCAGGTGTCGTCCTCCTCTGCGTGATGGCTGGCCAGCAGGCTGACCACTTCGCGCGCCAGTGTCGGGTCACCCGGGGCGGGATAGCGTTGCTGGAACAGCGCCTCGGGGAAGCCGTAGAAATCATGGATGGTCTTCGGCATGGCCGAGACATCGACCAGCGTCGTGCCCCGCGTCATCCAATGCGCCGAAACGACAAGGATCGCGCGGGGGCGCGGCAGGTCGCGGCCCAGTTCGGTCCAGGCGCGGCTGTATCTCGTATCCTCGATGGCGTTCATCGGGCTGCCATGGCCCAGAAAGACCAGCGGCATCCGGTCACTGGGGGCCAGCCCGTCGCGCAGCGAGGCAAGGGTCCGGGTCGTGTTCATCGTCGCATCTCCTGTCGCCGGAAGGGAAGGGGAGGGCGCCACATGGGCGCCCCCGATGGTCAGGCAAACTGGCCCAGCAGCCGGTCAAGGAAGGGCAGGCGCAGCGCCAGGGCGCCCCGGCCCAGCAGGGCGATCACCCCCTGAACCATCGCCCAGAACAGCGGGAATTCCCAGCCGCCGCCTTCACCGGAAAACAGCCAGCCATTGCCCGAATGCACCCAGACCGCGCCCAGAAGCACCGGGATCAGCGTCAGCGCCACCAGCCGGGTCGCAACGCCGAGGATCAGCGCCGCACCGCCCGCCAGCTCGGCCAGAATGGTCAGATAGGCCAGCGCGCCGGGCAGGCCGAGGCTTTCGAAATAGCCCACGGTCCCGGCGATGGTGAACACATTCACCTTCAAGAGCCCATGCGCCAGGAACATGACACCGCTTGAAACCCGAAGCAGCGTGGCGGCGAGATTGACGTTGCGATCCATGGCCATGTCCTTTCAGGCGATTTGCCATTGCGGCGCGATGGCGGTGCCAAGGCCCAGCACATAGCCGAACTGGATGTTCAGAAAGCCCAGCGGCTCCAGATACCGCGCGTTCTTCAGCGGACCGGCATCGACCGGCACCAGACCGATGTCGCGGGCCAGTTGGCTCACCCGGTCGCGCGCCGCCGCATCGTCGGAGGCGACGAAGGTCTGAAGTGGCTGGTCCTTGATCGAAAGGCCCGTGGCGTAATGCTGCGCGAAGATGGTGTTGAACGCCTTCACCACGGTGGCGCCGGGCAGAAGCCGCGCGATTTCCTCGGCGGCGGAACTGTCATGCCCGACGACGAGGCCAGAGAATTCGGCATTGACCGGGTTCGACAGGTCGATGACCAGCTTGCCGCTGAAATCGGCGGCCTTGGCCACATCCGCCGCCGCGCCATAGGGCGTGGCGAGGATCACCACATCCGCCCCGGCCACGGCCGCCTTCAGATCAGCGTCGCGGCCATGGGCCACGGCCGCATGCCCGGCCTTCGCCAGCGCCCCGGCAAGCCCGGAGCCGATATTTCCATTCCCGATGACCGCGATATTCATCTGCTTTTCCTTTCTGCCGCCCCGTCCGGGCGCCGTGTTTCGATGACAGATATTTACGGCTTGGCAATAACGAACAAAATGGCGATGTTATGGATTGACTATAACCATTATATTCTGAATTGACCGATGGATACACTTGACCAACTCCGCGCCTTTGTCGCCGTGGCGCAGGCCGGTTCCTTTACCGCCGGTGCCGGTCAGATCGGCGTGTCGAACCGGCTGAGTTCGAAATATGTGGCCGAGCTGGAGGCCCGGCTGGGCGTGCGGCTGTTCCAGCGCACCACGCGCAAGGTCGGGCTGACGCCAGCGGGCGAGGATCTGCTGGCCCGTGCGCCCGCGTTGCTGGAAGAGATGGAGACCCTGCTGGCCAGCATTGCCGAGGGTTCGCGCGGGTTGACCGGCACCATCCGCATCGCGGCGCCCGTGACCTTTGGCGAGGTCTATGTCGGGCCGATGCTGGGGCGGTTCGCGGCGCTGCATCCGGGGCTGACGTTCGATCTGCGGCTGGATGACGGCTATACCGATCTCGCGGCGACCGGCGTCGATCTGGCCTTCCGCATCGGCGCGACGCAGATGCAGTCGCTGCGGGTGCGCAAGCTGGGGGTGGTGCGGTCGGTGCTGGTGGCCAGCCCCGCCCATGTCGCCACCGCGGGCGCCCCCGAAAGCCCCGAGGCGCTGGCGCGGCACGTCTGCATCCTCGACAGCAATCGCCAGTCGCCGCGCCGTTGGGTCTTTCTGCGAGGCGGGGCCGAACATGTCGTGCATGTCGAGGGGCGGTTTCAGGTCAATTCGGGGCGCGCGGCGGGGGCACTGGCCGCCGCCGGGCTGGGACTGGCCTATGTGCCGCGCTTTGCCATCGCCGAGGCGCTGCATAATGGCGTGCTGATCCCGGTGATGACGGGCTTTGAGGGCACCGCCACGACGCTGAGCGCGGTCTATCTGGAGGGCCGCGCCCTGCCGCGCAAGGTGCGGGCGCTGATCGACTTTGCCCATGACGACATCCGTACCGCCGGAATCCTTTGAGCTGCCCTTCATGCCGAGTGTTCAGCCAAGGCCCACCTGACTGATGTGGTCGGGTCATTTTTCCGGTGCTCTTCGATGGTCGGCTCGACGTATGAGCGGGGCATGGAAATCTCTATGTAACGCTCTGACGTTACTCGTTTGTCGCAACCAAAAATAGAATGTGCCCGTGAACGGTTCTTGAATCGGATAATCAGGGTTATGTATTTATAATATCAGCCCGGTGCCGCCGCTCGCCAGATGGCAGGCGGCGGCGCCAGGGTCACAACAAGTCAAGCCAGCGTGGCAGGGCCAGCGAAAGGTCGGGCCAGAAGCTTGTGACCAGCATCACCGGCAAGGCCACGAACAGCAGGATCAGCAAGGCAGGCCGCACCGCATCCAGCACCGACGCCCGGCAGACCCGGCAGGACATGTAGAGGATCGGCGCCATCGGCGGGCTGTTGGCGCCGATGACCACCGAACAGGCCACGATGGAGGCGAATTGCACCGGGCTGACCCCCGATGCTTCCATCAGCGGCAGGAACAGCGGCGCGACCACGACGGTGCAGGACACGTCATCCATCAATGCGCCTGCGACCACCAGTACCAGATTGACCAGAAGGATGGCGCCGATGGGCGAAGTTGCGATGCCCTGAACCGCGTCCGACAGGTCTTGCGGGATGCGTTCGGATGCCATGATCCGCGAGATCAGGAAGGAAAACAGCAGGATCAGGATGATGGAGCCGGTCGTCTCTGCCGTGCGGACCAGCGCCTCTGCCAGGTTGCGCAGCTTCAACTCGCGATAGATGAAAACCCCGATCAGGATGGATGCGACAGCGGCGACAGCGGCAGCTTCGGTCGGGGTGACGAACCCGCCGTAGATCCCCCCGAGGATGATCACCGGAAGCGACAAGGCGGGCAGCGCCGACAGCGCCACCTGCCCAAAGCTTTGGGCGTTGTCGCGCGGGGGCGGAAGAATATCAGGGTTCCGGGCAACGGTGACGCGGTTGAAAACCAGCAGCCCGGCAATCAGCAGGATCGCGGGCAGGATCGAGGCGGCAAAGCAGGCGGCAACCGATTGCCGGGTGACCACGGCAAACAGGATCATGGTGATCGAGGGCGGGATGAGGATGCCCAGCAGCGACGAGACCCCCAGAAGCGCAGCCGTATAGCCGCGGGGATAGCCACGCTCTTCCATCGGTCTGGACATGATGGTGCCCATCGAGGCCACCGCCGCAGAGGCCGTTCCGGCAATAGCGCCGAAGATCGCCGAGGACAGCACGATCACACTGCCCATGCCGGACCGGCCTGTGGCGATGCGGCCGACAAATTCGATGATCCGGCGGGCGATGCCGCCCCGGTCCATCAGATAGCCGGTGAAGATGAACAGCGGCAGTGCGAGCAGCACGACCGAGTCGAGCGACCTGTAGCCCTGCAACATCAGCGTGTTCAGATTGGCGTCATAGATCCATGCCAGAAAGCCTGTCACCAGCGCAAAGCTGAAGGCGACCGGCACGCCGACGGCCAGCAGGACCACAAGCAACGGCACGGCAAGCAGGCCGGTCATCGTCAAACTCCTTTTGCGCGGCGAAGGGCCTTCAGGCTGTGGATCACATCGCGCAGCGCGTAGATCAGACAGCCGACCGAGCCGACGACGAGCGACATCTGTGGCACCCACATCGGGATGCCGAACGAGGGCGTGAACTGCGGCCGCTGCATGCCCCAGGCAAGCATGCGATAGGTCCAGTAGCTGAACAGCGCTGTGGCACACACGGTGCAAAGCGCCACAACAAGCTGTTGCAAGGCGCGTTGACGCGGATCGACCAGCTTTTCGTTCAGCCAGTCCACCACAAGATGCTGGTGCCGGCGCGACGCGGTTGCCGCGCCAAGCATGTAGCTGGCCATCGCGAAAAGCCCGATGATCTCGAATATTCCGACAACGGAAATGTTGGCGAAACGGGCGACGATCAGAAAGACCATCAGCGAAACCACCACCGCCATGGCGATAGCTGCGAGCGTGTCAAGCACGCCCGCAGCCAGTTTGCCAAACCCGGCCATGCGCATCAGAACTCGGCGGCGTTGGCACGGACCTTGTCCATGATCTCCTGCCCGATGCGCTTGTCCATCTGCGGCCAGACCTCGTCACGCACCTTGCGGGCAATCGGGGCAAGATCCGAGTCCGAGGGTTCGATATATTCGATGCCCACCTCTTTCGCCTTCTCGACATAGCCTGCGTCGATGGTCCGGGCGGCATCGAAGCCGTCCTGCATCACGACCTGCGCGGCATCGGCCACGACCTTCTTCTGCTCGTCGCTGAGACCGGCCCAGAATTCGCCATTGGCGGAAATGACGCCGGTGATGAACTGCTGGCGGGTGCGGTTGTAGTAGTTGATCGTGTCGCGGAAATATTCGTAATCCCAATAGATCACGTTGGCCGCATCCCCGTCGACAACCCCGGTCTGGATCGAGGTGAAGGTTTCTGACCAGTCGATCGAGGCCGTCTGATACCCCATCGCCTGCAAGGATTCCGCCATCGGGAACATCGTCGGCACCCGCACCTTCAGCGAGGCGGCTTCTTCCAGCGATTTGGCGTATTTGCCTTTGGTTGCCACGCCGTTGAAGCCCTCGGGCCAGGCGCCGAAGAATTTCAGCCCGATGTCGGAATAGACCTCGTCCAGAATGCCGTTCAGCCAGCCGCCCTGCCCGTAGGCATTGAAGGCATCATCCCAGCTTTTCAGCATGTAGGGCGTGTACAGCAGCCCGATCCGTTCGTCGTAAGAGGTGGAGGGCCAGTTGATCATCAGCTGCACATCATTGGCGACGAACAGGTCAAAGATCTCCTGCTGGCCGCCCAGTTCGTTCTGGTAGAAGATGTTGACCTTGATGTCGCCCTTGGTGCCCTCTTCGATCAGCGAGGCCCATTTTTCCATCGCATCGCCGGTGGGCGAGCCTTTGGCGCCCGAATCCGTCGCCAGCTTGATCGTCATGCTTTGCGCGGATGCGGTCAGGGCAATCAGGCTGACGCCTGCAGCAAGGGCGAGGGTCTTGAGTGCGGTGATCGGCATGACAATCCTCCATGTTGCGTCATGTGTGGCCTGCGATTGCAGGGCGCGGCATCCGGCGCGCGTGCCGCGCTGCCGGCCGCTGCGATTCCGTTACCTGCACCGCCACATGACGCCGCCTTGACAAAATTGTTACCCCTCTCCGCACACTTGTGTCCACAGAAATTATTGGCAGTAGCGCGCAAACTGCCGCCAGATGCTTCGGGCATTGCGCCCTGCGGCTGGCCCCGCGTATTCTGGCCGCAGAAACGGGAACAATCAGGGATTGGCGCGTGCGGGACAGGGATGCGACAGGGGGGCAGGTTGACGATGCCGAAGACCGGGCCGAGCGGCGAACCAGACAGGACTGGCTGGATCTGGCACTGCGCACCCTTGTCGACGAAGGCATCGACAATGTCAAAATCCAGATCATGTCCAAGCAGTTGAACGTCGCAAGATCCAGTTTTTACTGGCATTTTGAAAGCCGCGAGGCATTGCAGCAAGCCATGTTGGACGACTGGCTGCGCAAGAATACCAGCCCGATCATCGAACGCGCGATGCGCCCGGCGCCGGATGTCATTTTCGCGGTGATCAATGTCTTTGAATGCTGGCTGGATGAAACGCTGTTCAGCCCGGCGCTGGACATGGCGGTGCGTCTTTGGGCGCGACGTTCCGCAGAGGTGCGCGATGTCGTGACCCAGGCTGATGGAATCAGGGTAGATGCCCTGCGCCGCATGTTCCTGCGCTATGCCTATCCCGAAGAGGAGGCTCTGATCCGCGCGCGCACCCTGTATTACACGCAGATCGGGCAATATACGCTGGAGGATTTCGAGCCCCCGGAGGTCCGGTTCTCGCGCGGTCCCGCCTATCTGCACATCTTCTCGGGACAGGAGCCGACGGCCGCGCATCGTGCACATCTGTCGAAATGTATTGAGGAAAAGTTCTTCGTGCCCCTACGGGCCAAAATGGCTGACAAGGGAGGCGACTGAGCGGCGGAAACGGCAGCCCCTCGGAAACTCTGGACATAAGTGTACGGTCATGTCACCTTCCTGAAAACAGGGAGGCTCACCATGCTGAATCACTATCGGGTCGTCATCGTCGGCGGGGGCGTGGTCGGCGCCTCGGTTGCCTATCATCTTGCGAAATTCGGCTGGACCGATGTGGCCATCGTCGAGCGGGACGTGCTGACCGCCGGGTCAAGCTGGCATGCCGCAGGCGGCTTTCATGCGCTGAATGCCGATCCCAACATCGCCGCACTTCAGGCCTATACGATCGACCTGCTGACCGAGGTGGGCGCGGAATCCGGCATCAATATCGGGATGCACATGACCGGCGGCATTTCCATCGCCTCGGCCCCGGCGCGGTGGGAGTGGCTGCAATCGGCTTATCGCACCTTCCAGTCGCTCGGGATCGAAGATGTGGAACTGATCGGGCCGGAAGAGATCAGGCGCCGCTGCCCCATCATCTCGACCGAGGGCATCATCGGCGGCATGTGGAGCGACCGCGAAGGCCATATCGACCCGTCGGCGGTGGTACATGCCTATGCCCGCGCCGCGAAAAACCGGGGCGCGCACATCCTGGAACATACGAAGGTCGAAAGTCTGAACCAGCGTGCGGATGGCCAATGGGAGGTTGTCACCGACAAGGGTGTGATCATCGCCGAGCATGTGGTCAATGCCGGTGGTCTCTGGGCCAAGCAGGTGGGGCGGATGGCGGGGGTCGACCTGCCGGTCACGCCGATGGAGCATCATTATCTGGTGACCGAAGCGATCCCCGAACTGGTGGCGATGCAGGGAGAAATCCCGCTGATCGTCGATCTGGAAGGCTTTACCTACACCCGGCAGGAACAGAAGGGCCTGCTTCTGGGGATCTACGAACGCGACTTCAAGCATTGGCACATGGAGGGCGCACCCTGGGATTTCGGTATCGAGCTTATCCAGGAAGACCTTGGGCGGATCGAACATGAACTCGGCCTCGGGTTCCAGCGCTTTCCTTGCCTGAACGAAGCGGGCGTCAAGCGCTGGGTCAACGGCGCCTTCACCTTCTCGCCTGACGGCAATCCGCTGGTCGGGCCGGTGCGCGGCCTGCGCAACTACTGGGTCGCCTGCGGGGTCATGGCGGGCTTCCTGCAGGGTGGCGGCGTCGGCAAGTCGCTGGCCGAATGGATGATCAGCGGCGCGCCGCAGGCCGATATCTTTGGCATGGATATTGCGCGCTACGGCGATTTTGCCTCGAACCGCGAATATATCCGTCAGACCACCGGACAATTCTATTCGCGCCGCTTCGTCATGTCCTACCCGAACGAGCAGCTTCCGGCTGGCCGCGTGTTGAAAACGCCAGGTGCCTATGCCGACATGACTGCCGCCGGGTGCCAGTGGGGTTCGGGCTGGGGGCTGGAACAGCCGCTGTATTTCGCTCCGGCCGGGTTCCGGGAGGAGCCTTCGCTGAAACGGTCGAATGCTTTCGATCTTGTCGGGGCCGAAGCGCGGGCGGCGCGCGAGGGGGTGGCGCTTCTCGATATCACCGCCTTTTCGCGGTACGAGGTCAGCGGCCCCGGGGCCGAAGCCTGGCTGGCGCGCACCTTCGCCTGCAAGCTGCCAAAGCCGGGCCGGGCGGGCCTTGCGCCCATGCTGTCAGAAGATGGCAAGCTGAAGGGCGATCTGTCCCTGCTGAACTGGGGGAATGGCACCTGGTGGATCATGGGATCGTATTATCTGCGCCAGTGGCACATGCGCTGGTTCGAGGGCACCCTGCCCGCGGGTGTCACCTTGCGCGATATCTCGGATTCGGTCGGGGGGTTCGCTGTGACCGGCCCCCGCTCTCGCGAGGTATTACAGAAACTCAGCCATCAGGACCTGTCCTCCCGCGCTTTGCCGTTCATGGGGCTGGCACAGGTGGATCTGGGGCTGCTGCGCACCCGCGTAGCCCGCATGTCGGTCACGGGCGAACTGGGGTTCGAGATCAACGTCGGCGCGCTGGAACATGCCAGCCTGCGCAAGATGCTGCTTGAGGCGGGCGCCGCGTTCGGCATCCGCGAAATCGGCTTCAACGCCGTTCTGTCACTGCGGCTGGAAAAGAGCTTCGGCATCTGGTCGCGCGAATTCACTCAGGGCTATACGCCGGGCGAAACCGGGCTGTCGCGGTTCATTGACTGGACCCGCGAAGGCTTTGTCGGGCGCACGGCGGCGCTGGCCGAACGCGACGCGCCCTCATCGCGCACCGTCGTGACGCTGGAAGTAGACGCCACCGATGCCGATGCCACCGGATATGAGCCCGTCTGGCAGGATGGCCGGCTGGTCGGTTTTGTCACGTCGGGCGGTTATGGCCATACCATCGGCAAGAGCCTTGCCATGGCCATGGTCGACCGCAGCGTTGCAGCGCCCGGCACCTCGCTCAGCCTGCATATCGTGGGCCAGGAAGTGACGGCGCGGGTCATTCCGCCCTCGCCTTATGACCCTGAAGGATCGGCGCTGCGCGCCTGACCGCCCTGCCCCGCCGCCCGCAGGCGGGGCCTCTCACAGCCGGAAGATCGTGATGACAAGGCACTATTCGGCCCTCTCTCTGGTGAAAGAGGGTCTCAACAACCAGAAGGGCTGGGTCCGCGCCTGGGAAAGCCGGGCGCCGAAGCCGCGCTATGATGTCGTAATCATCGGCGGCGGCGGTCATGGCCTTGCCACGGCCTATTATCTGGCACGGACCCACGGGATCACCAATGTCGCGGTGATCGAAAAGGGCTGGCTGGGCGGCGGTAATACCGGGCGCAACACCACGGTGGTGCGGTCGAACTATTTTTTCCCGGAAAGCGTGCGGCTTTATGACATGGCGCTGAAGCTCTACGAGGGCCTGTCGCGCGAGCTCAACTATAACATCATGCTGTCGCAGCGCGGCATGATCAGCCTCGCCCATACCCCCGCCGAGATGGAGATGTCCGCCCGCGTGGTGAACGCCATGCAGATCAACGGCACCGATGCCGAGCTTTTCGGCCCCGAGGACGTGCGGCGGGTGCTGCCGATCTACAATTTTTCCGACAAGGCCCGGTATCCGGCGCTTGGCGGGGTCTGGCAGGGTCGCTCCGGTACGGCCCGGCACGATGCGGTGGCATGGGGCTATGCCCGCGCGGCCTCCCGTCTCGGGGTCGACATCCTCCAGCAATGCGAGGTGCAGGATTTTCTGATCGAGGGTGGGCGCTGCCGGGGGGTCGTCACCAGTCGCGGCACGATCCGGGCGGATCGTGTGGGCATGGCGGTGGCGGGCCATTCGTCGCAAATGGCAGCACGGGCCGGGTTCCGCCTGCCCGTCGTATCCTACGCGCTGCAGGCCTGCGTGTCCGAGCCGGTGAAACCCGTGCTTGATACCATCGTCCTGTCCCCCGGCGCGGGCACCTATGCCAGCCAGTCCGACAAGGGCGAAATGGTGGTGGGCGGCGGGTTGGATCGCATCCCCTCTTACGGTCAGCGTGGCAACCTGCCGGTGCTGGAAACGGTTTTGTCAGGTCTGGTCGAGATGTTTCCGGCCTTCCGCCAGCTCAGGCTGATGCGGCAATGGGCGGGGATCGTGGATGTGGTGCCCGACAGTTCGCCCATCCTCGGGGAAAGCCCGCTGCCGGGTCTGTTCCTGAACTGCGGCTGGGGAACCGGCGGGTTCAAGGCAATCCCGGCGGGCGGCACCCTGCTTGCACACCTTCTGGCCACCGGCACCCACCACGATATCTCGCGCCCTTTCGATCTGGACCGCTTTGCCACCGGCCGCCTGATCGACGAGGCCGCAGGTTCCGGCATCGCACACTGAGGCATCATCCATGCAGATCTTTTCCTGCCCGTTTTGCGGCCCCCGGCCCGAATACGAATTCCACTTCGGGGGCGATCTGGGCAATCACCGCCCCGAAGGCCCCGAGGTTTCGGCTGAAGTCTGGGCGCAATACCTGCACTTCCGCAACAACCCCAAGGGCGCCTCGGAGGAGATCTGGCTGCATATGACCTGTGGCGAAATCTTCGCGCTACAGCGCGATACCCTGACGATGGAGGCCGCCCCCGGCCAGGCGCTGACCGCAGCGGAGGGCCGGCCATGACCGCACGCCGCCTGCCCCGCGGGGGCGAGATCGACCGCACGCGCCCGCTGCGCTTCACTTTCGACGGCCAGGCGGTTTCCGGGTTCCATGGTGATACGCTGGCATCCGCCCTGCTGGCTTCGGGCCAGCCCGTCCTTGGCCGCAGCTTCAAGTATCGCCGCCCACGCGGATTGTTCGGTGCGGGTGTGGAAGAGCCGAACATCTATGCCGATGTGACCGGAGACGGACAGTTCCGCCCCAATCAGCGCGTGACCACCGAACCCGCCATCGAAGGGCTCGATCTGCGTGCGGTCAACGCGAGCCCGACCGCGCGCAATGACCGCACGGGATTCATCGACCTCTGTGCGCGCTTCATCCCTTCGGGCTTCTACTACAAGACCTTCATGTGGCCCGACTGGCATCTGTTCGAGCCGCGCATCCGCGCCATGGCCGGTCTGGGCCGGGTGGAAACCGGCCAGACCGGACCGTCGGGGGATCAGATAAACCATTTCTGCGATGTGGTTGTCGTGGGTGCCGGGCCGGTTGGCATTGCCGCCGCGCTGGCGCTGGCCCGGCGGGGTGACGAGGTGATGCTGGTCGATGAGGGCAGCCGCATTGGCGGAAGCCTGCTTTATCGGGACGCCCGGATCGACGGCGTGCCGGGCGCCGACTGGCTGCCTGCCGCCAGTGCCGAACTGGCCGCCCTGGGCGTAAGGGTTCTGACCCGCACCACCGCTTTCGGTATCTATGACCATGGTCTGATCGCGCTGAACCAGAGGCGAGAAGCCGGACGGCCGGATACGTTGTGGCGAGTGCGGCCGGATCGCATCGTTCTGGCGGCAGGAGCGATCGAGCGTCCCCTGCCCTTCGCGCAGAACGATCTGCCCGGCATCCTGTCGGCGCAGGCGGGACTGGCCTATCTGCGCCGGTTTGCGGTCCTGCCCGGCGCCCGTCTGGTCATCGCGACCAACAACTCAACGGGCGCCGAGGTGGCGGGGGCCATGGCAGCGGCAGGGGCGAGCGTGACCCTGATCGACCGCAGGCCGCAGGCCACCGGGCCGGACACCGTTGATCTGCGGGCAGGCCGCAGCCTCCGCCGTGCCTTTGGCCGTGGCCAGGTGACGGGGGTCGAACTGGATGATGGCACGCGGCTAGATTGCGATGGCGTTCTGGTCTCCGGCGGATTTACCGCCAGCATCCACCTTTTTGCGCAGGCGCGTGGCAAGCTGGCCTGGGATGACCGCCGCCTCACCTTCCTGCCGGGCGCGGAGGTTCCGGGCCTCACTGTCATCGGTGCTGCCGCCGGGCATTTTACGCTCGCCGACGGGCTCGCCGCGCTGCCCGCAGCGCTTGGCCTGTCCTCCGCGCCGGTCGCCGAAAGCGCGCCTTACGATATCACACCTGCCTGGCCTGAACCCGGCCGGAAGGACCGGGTCTGGGTGGACTATCAGCATGATGTCACCGCCAAGGATGTCGAACTGGCCGCGCGCGAGAATTTCGTCTCTGTCGAGCATCTGAAGCGCTACACGACCCTTGGCATGGCTACTGATCAGGGCAAGACCTCGAACCTGAACGGGCTGGCGCTGATGGGGCAGATCACCGGGCGCACCATTCCCGAGGTCGGCACCACGACCTATCGCCCGCCTTTCACCCCCGTGCCCTATGCCAGCTTTGCCGGGCCGCGCGGGGCGAGCCGCATGAACCCCGTGCGCCGCCTCGCGCTGGAGACGCAGCATCGCGCGGCGGGGGCCGTGCTGGCGGAATACGGCGGATGGCTGCGTCCCGTTCATTATGGCCGGGACGAAACGGCCATCCTGACCGAGGCGCGAATGGCGCGGCAGGCGGTCGGGCTGTTCGATGCCTCGCCTCTGGGCAAGATCGAGGTCATCGGCCCGGATGCGGCGGAGTTTCTGGATTTCATCTATTACAACACCATGTCGACGGTGAAGTCCGGCCATTGCCGCTATGGCTTTATCCTGTCTGAAAGCGGCGTGGTGTTCGACGACGGTGTGCTGGTGCGGCTGGATGTCGACAGGTTCGTGGTGTCCTGCTCGTCCTCCCATACCGCGGGCGTCCATGCCCTGCTGGAGGAATGGCGGCAGGACAGGTTCCCTCGCAAAGCTATCTTCATCCACAACGCCACCGCAGAAACCGCCACGATCACCGTTTCTGGCCCCCGCGCTCGCGATACCATTGTGGCGGCGGGCATCGCGGCGGATCTTTCGGATGCGGCTTTCCCGCATATGACAAGCCGCTGGCTGGCTGCCGAGGCGCTGCGCCTGACGCGGGTCAGTTTTACGGGCGACCGTTCGTATGAAATCTCGGTCCGGCAGGATCGCGCAGCGGCCTTGTGGGACCGGCTTGCCGAAGCCGCCGCACGCCATGGTGGTGGCCCGGCCGGGATCGAGGCCATCATGATCCTGCGTGCCGAGAAGGGTTTCATTGTCATCGGCAAGGATTCCGATGGCATGACGCGCCCGATGGATCTTGGCGTCTCCGGCCCGCTGCGGACAAAGAAGGCAGAGTTTATCGGTCGGCGTTCGCTGTTTCAGGATGAGGCGCAGCGCCCGGACCGCAATCAACTGGTCGGACTGCTGCCCGCCGATGGTCAGGGTCTGCTGCCGGTGGGGGGGCATGGTCTTGACCTGTCGGGACCAGTGCCGCGTTCCATCGGTTATATTACCTCCAGCTCTCCGGGCGCGGCGGTGGATCATCCGGTGGCGCTGGGGCTGATCGAACGCGGTGCCAGCCGGCATGGCGAAGAAATCGTGATCCAGCATCTTGGCCAACGTCGCCGGGCGCGGATCTGCGCCCCCTGTTTTCTTGATCCGAAGGGAGATCGGCTGAATGCCTGACCGTTCCGGCTTCTGGCCTGCCCCGCCTGCCCCCGATGCCCGGCTGGAGGGCGAGGGGCTTTCTGTCCGACAACTGCCGCCTGTGCCGCAGGTGATGGTCAGCGGCGCTACAGACCGCTTTCTCGCGGCACGGGATCTTGGCCCGGCGGTCGGCCTTCTGGGGCAGGTCACACCCGGGCGCTATGCCCTGCGGCTTGCCCGGCACAGAATGCTGGTGGCTGGTGTCCGGCAGGATCATCAAACGGCGGGCTGGCAGGATGGAGTGGCCACGACGCCGATGACCGGGGCGCTGGCAGTGCTTGAAATCGCGGGACCGAACGGCATGGCGCTGTTTGCCCGTGCCTCTGCGATTGATCCACGCCTGTCCAGCGCCAGCGCCGCGCTGGATTTCGCAGGGGTTCATGCCGCCCTGTGCAGGGTGGAGGGGGCCTTGAGGCTGCATGTCGACCGGGGGCTGGTGCCCTATCTGTTCGACTGGATCGCCGCGACCGGCATGGCACGCTGAAAAACCCGGCGCCGTCAGGACGGCGCCGGGCAAGATTGCAAGGAGGCGTGGATCAGGCCTCGAACAGGTCCAGTTCCATCACCTTGACCCAGGCTGCAACGAAATCAGCCACGAATTTCGCTGCATTGTCGGACTGGGCATAGACTTCGGACAATGCGCGCAGTTGCGAGTTCGATCCGAAGACCAGATCGGCGCGCGTGCCGGTCCAGCGCAGTTCGCCCGTCTTGCGGTCCCGGCCCTCGAACCGGGTCTGATCCGCATTCGCGCCGTGCCATTCCACCGCCATGTCGAGCAGGTTGACGAAGAAGTCATTCGTCAACTGACCTTTGCGCCCGGTCAGCACCCCGTCGGCAGAGCCGTTGTAGTTGGCGCCAAGTACCCGCAGCCCGCCGACCAGCACGGTCATTTCCGGCGCGCTGAGCGTCAGAAGCTGGGCGCGATCCACCAGCATTTCCTCGGGCGCGGTTCGGAAATTGCCCTTGGAATAGTTGCGGAACCCGTCAGCCTGCGGCTCCAGCGGATCGAAGCTGGCGGCATCGGTCTGCGCTTCGGTGGCATCCATCCGGCCCGGCGTGAACGGCACGCTGACCGGGTGTCCCGCGGCAAGCGCCGCCGCTTCTACGGCAGCAGAACCACCCAGCACGATCAGATCGGCCAGCGAGACCTTCTTGCCGCCGGTCTGCGCGGTATTGAAAGCGGCCTGCACGCCTTCCAGCGCGGCAAGAACGCGGGCCAGCTGCGCGGGCTGGTTGACCTCCCAGTCCTTTTGCGGCGCAAGGCGGATGCGTGCGCCATTAGCGCCACCGCGCTTGTCGGAACGCCGGAAGGTCGAGGCAGAGGCCCAGGCCGTCGCCACCAGTTCGGCGCTGCTCAGGCCCGTCGCCAGAATCCGCGCCTTCAGATCGGTGATATCGGCGGCGTCGATCAGCGCGTGATCCCGCGCCGGAATCGGATCTTGCCAGATCAGATCCTCGGTCGGGGCTTCCGGCCCCAGATACAGCGCCTTCGGACCAAGATCACGATGCAGCAGCTTGAACCAGGCACGGGCAAAGGCATCGGCGAACTGGTCAGGGTTCTGGTGGAACCGGCGCGCAATGGGTTCGTAGATGGGATCGAAGCGCAGCGACAGGTCCGCCGTGGTCATGAAGGGTGCGTGCCGGATCGCGGGATCATGCGCATCGGGGATCATGTGTTCAGGACGCACATCCTTTGCCCGCCACTGGATCGCACCGGCCGGGCTTTTCACCTGTTCCCACTCGTAGCCGAACAGCATGTCGAAATAGCCGTTGTCCCAGGTGGTCGGATTGGGTTTCCACGCCCCTTCAAAGCCTGAAGTGGTGGTGTGGATGCCCTTGCCGGTGCCGAAGCTGTTGATCCAGCCAAAGCCCTGCGCCTCGATGCCGCCGCCTTCCGGTTCAGCCCCGACCAGCGCCGGATCGCCCGCGCCATGGGCCTTGCCGAACGTATGGCCGCCAGCTACCAGCGCCACCGTTTCCTCGTCGTTCATCGCCATACGGCCGAAGGTCTCGCGCACATCGCGGCCCGAAGCGACGGGATCGGGGTTGCCGTCCGGTCCCTGCGGGTTGACGTAGATGAGGCCCATCTGCACGGCGGCCAGCGGGTTCGCCAGATCCCGTTCGCCGGAATAGCGGCTGCTCGGTTTGTCCGACGTGGCAAGCCATTCGCCTTCCGGCCCCCAGTAGATATCTTCCTCCGGCGCCCAGATGTCGGCCCTGCCCCCGGCAAAGCCGAAGGTCTTGAAGCCCATGGTCTCCATCGCGACATTGCCCGCCAGCAGCATCAGATCGGCCCAGGAAATCCGGTTGCCGTATTTCTGCTTCACCGGCCACAACAGGCGGCGGGCCTTGTCCAGATTGCCGTTGTCCGGCCAGGAGTTCAGCGGCGCGAACCGCTGGTTGCCGGTCGAGCCGCCGCCCCGCCCGTCAGCGGTGCGATAGGTGCCCGCCGCATGCCAGGCCATGCGGATCATGAAGCCGCCGTAATGGCCCCAGTCGGCTGGCCACCAATCCTGGCTGTCGGTCATCAGCGCCGCCAGATCCTTCTTCAGCCCGTCATAATCAAGCTTTTGGAACTCAGTGCGATAATCGAAACCGGCGCCCATCGGATCTGATTTCGGGCTGTGCTGATGCAGGATCGACAGGTTGAGCTGGTTCGGCCACCAGTCCTTGTTGCCGCGCCCGCCCAGCGTGGTCTGCGGCAGGCTGTGATGCATCACCGGGCAGCGCCCGGCGGGGGTATTTCCGTCCATGATTTTCCTCCCAGGATCGGCGGTTGGCGATCAGCCATCAATCGGGCGCCAGCTTCCGGGCGGGTGCCCGGACCTCCCGAAGGCGGCCTTCAATCTGGAATCATTCTAGTCACGGATCACTGTAAGGGAAACTTGAATATTCTTATTTCTGATATAAGGTTTCCTGATGAAGGGCCTGACACTGAAGCAGATACGCTATTTCGAGGCGCTCGCCCGTCACCGCACCTTCGGGCGCGCGGCGGAAGCCTGCGCCGTGACCCAGCCCGCCTTGTCCATGCAGATCAAGGAACTGGAGGAAATGGCCGGAACGCCGCTGCTGGAACGGGGGCCACGGCAGATCCGGCTGACCGCCTTTGGCGAGATGTTCCTGACCCGCGCCCAGGCCATGCTGGCCATCGTCGATGATCTGGATGATCTGGCGCGCGCGGCGGGCGGTCAGCCGGCGGGCAAGCTGCGGCTTGGTGTGATCCCGACCATTGCGCCTTATCTGCTGCCGGCGGTCATCACCCGGCTGTCCCAGCAATTCCCCGGCCTGATGCCGATTCTGCGCGAAACCATGACCTCGCGCCTGATCGAGGAACTGAACGATGGCAGGATCGACGCCGCCATCCTTGCGCTGCCGGTCTCCGAACCGGCGCTGACTGAAGTGTCCCTGTTCACCGAACGGTTCGTGCTGATCCGGCAGATCGCCGATGCCGACAGGCCGGTGCCCAGCCGAGACATGCTGCGTGAGATGCGCCTGCTGCTGCTGGAAGAGGGGCATTGTTTCCGGGATCAGGCGCTGTCCTTCTGCGACATGCCCTCGACCCAGCCGCGCGAGATGCTGGACGGCAGTTCGCTGTCCACGCTGGTGCAGATGGTGGGGGTCGGAATCGGGGTGACGCTGATCCCCGAAATGGCGGTGCCGATCGAAACGCGGTCTGCCGCCGTCTCGGTCGCGCGCTTCCGCGATCCGCAGCCGGTGCGGACAATCGGCATGGTCTGGCGACGCTCCAGCGGTATGGAGGCGCAGCTTCTCCAGATCGCCGAAGTGGTGCGGCACTGCGGCATGACGTTACGGCAGGCCAGTGGCCTCACGACCCTGCCCGGCTGGCGCCGCTGAGGCCGGTGACGCGCTGTCCGTCACGCGGAAATGCTTGATGAATGCAACATCTGCATTGTAGGTTTGATCCACAGAAGCGGCAGAACCCGTCAAAATCGGACACCGCTTGCGGCATTATGTAGTCTGAAACCGGCGGGGAGGGCCGGTGCAAAGAAAGCAGAAATGCTGAATTTATATATGGATCACTGGACATTGGGAGGATGACCATGGTCGACATCATTTCGAAGCGCGATGGCCCGCGCCGCGAGGACGAGCGTGCCCGGCGCATGATTCAGGCGAATCAGGGGGCCATTACCCAGATCGCCGACCGGCTGACCCAGGGTGCCTACAGCGCGGGTAAACGCGCCAAGGCCGCTGCCAGCAATGCCCCGCCGCCGCCCGATGGCAAGATCTTCCACGATCTGACCTCAGGGCGCGCACAGACCGGCACCGCCTCGGGCGATATCCGGGTCAAGGTCAGCGTCAATAACCGTGTGGTGGCCTATGACAGCGGGTCGGGGCGGCAGCTTCATCTGCTGGGCGAAATCCGGCGGCAGGATGACGTGCGCTACTTCGCGCTGGCATCGCGCGAGAACGGGTTCTTCTCGGCCCTGCCCGAGGATGTGACCGAAGCCATTGGCGAGCTGGATGGCCAGATCATCGACGACACCTGCCCCGAAAGCCTGCTGGCCAGCGAAATTTCTGAGCGGCTTGGCTTTCAATGACGTTCCGGCGTCCGCTTCTGGCGGGCGCTTTCCCTCCCGCCGATACCCGTACACCCGCACATCGTAACTGCGTGCGTCAGCAAGGGCGAAATCCGCGCCCCAGCCCTTTGGGAGGAACTGCATGACCGATCTGGCAACGGGATTTCATACCCGGACCGGCATGTTCGAGGACTGGCTTGACCAGCGCGCTACGATGCGCGCCTGGGAGGATTTTCTGACCTTCAAGGAACTGGACCCCATACGCACCTCGGGCGTCCGGCGCGAGATCCTTGAATCCTGGTCCCGCAGTCTGGCCTCCGGCATCGACGCCACCGCCGAACTGGCGCCGCTGGACGAGACGGAGGAGCGGCTTGAGGATGCGCGGCAGAAGAATTCCGAACTGCGCGCGGCAGCCCGGCATCCGTTCGAAAAGATCGGCCCGCTGCTGTCAGAGGCCAATGCGCTGCTGATCCTGACCGATGCCGAGGGGCTTGTTCTGGATCAGATCGGCGATTTGCGCACACATGATGCGGCGCGCAGCATCCATCTGGTCCGTGGCGGCAAATGGGACGAATCCGCGATTGGCACCAACGGGATCGGCACCGCGATCCGTTCGGGACGGCCAACTGTCGTCCACGCGTCAGAGCATTTCTGTCAGGGCATCAAGGCCTGGACCTGTGCGGCTACGCCGATCCGCGACCCGGTGGACCAGCGCATCATCGGTGCGGTGGATCTCTCCGGCCCGCCCAGCATCTTTCGCCCGCACAATGTCGCCATGATCGCGGCCGTTGCCCGCGAGATCGAATCCAGCCTGGCCGAGCGGCAGGAAATGCGCCGCACCCGGCTGCTGGAGGCATTCCTTGACAGCGGCCCGACCCGCAGCAGCCGCGACGCCGTGGTGATCCTCGACCGGATCGGGCGCGTGATGTATCACCGCTTTCCGGCGGGCGTGCCGAAGACGCCGAACTCGCCCGGTCTGACACTGGGACAGCAGTTCATCACGCTGACCGGCACCATGAGCGATCAGGACATCGCCCGCGCCATCCCGCCACATCTGCAACCCAGCGGCATCAGCAGGCTTTTTCTGGACGGGGAGTTCAGCGGAGCGGCACTGATCCTGCCGCCCCGGCGCAGCACCCCGGCCATCGCGGCAGAGCCGTTCCGCATTCCGCCGCGCGCGGGGGCGGAACGCGACGAACTGCTGATGATCGGGCAGTCCCCGAAGTTCGTGAAAGCTGTAGACCTTGCCCGCCGCACCGCCGCCGCAGGCTCTCCGGTTTTGATCCAAGGGGAAACCGGCGCGGGGAAAGAGCTGTTCGCCCGCCTGATCCATACCTCGGCCGCGCACAAGGGCCGCGCGCCTTTCGTCACCGTGAACTGTGGCGCGATTTCCGCCGATCTGTTTGGATCGGAGCTGTTCGGCCATGTCTCCGGGGCCTTCACAGGGGCCTCACGCGAAGGCAAGGCAGGCAAGTTTGAACAGGCCGACGGCGGCGTGCTGTGCCTCGACGAGATTGGCGAGATGCCGCTTGAATTGCAGCCCTATCTGTTGCGCGTGCTGGAACAGCGGGCGGTTTACCGCATCGGCTGTTCAAAGCGGCGGCAGGTCGATGTGCAGCTTGTGGCGATGACCAACCGCGATCTGGGCCAGGAGGTCGAGGCTGGCCGCTTCCGCCGGGATCTTTACTACCGCATCGGCGCCATGACGATCGAGGTGCCGCCGCTGCGGGAACGGCCCTGTGACATTCCGGCGCTGGCGGATCATTTCAACCGCGCCGTGGCCACCAAGATGCGGCGCGAACCGCTGCTGCTGTCAGAAGAGGTGGCGACGCGGCTGGGCGCCTATAGCTGGCCGGGCAATGTGCGGGAAATGCGCAACCTGTTCGAGCGCCTGCATCTGGTCGTCTCGGACGGGGTGGTGACAGAAGCTGATCTGCCCCCCGCCTTTCTCGCCCCCGTCGCCGTGCCGCAGGGCAAGCTGTCCGCACCGCAGGAACCCGATCTGCCGCCCAATCTGACCGATATGGAAGAACAGGCGATCCGTCGCGCGCTGGCGGCAGAGCAGGGCAATCTGACCCGCGTCGCCGCCGTTCTGGGGATTTCCCGCCCGACGCTGTATCGCAAGCTGAAGACTTACGGGATCAAACGCAGCTACGGCTAGCGCGCGGCACTTTCGGGGCCGGAAATGACCAGACGGGGCGAAGGATGACCTTCGCCCCATCTGTTTTGATCAGCCGTCCTTGCGGATCAGAACATGACCTCGCCGCCATTCGGCGAAATGCAGGTGCCATGGAAGAAGGCCCCTTCGGGCGAGGCCAGAAGCACCGCTGCCGGGGTGATCTCGTCAACCTCGGCAAAACGACCCAGCGGGATTGCGGCCTTCAGCGTATCCAGAAGCTCCTGTGACAATGGCGTCAGCAGGTCGGTGTTGGTCACGCCCGGTGCCACTGCGTTCACAAGAACACCCGTCCCGGCGCATTCCAGCGCCAGCGCACGCGTAAAGGTCGCGTTTGCCCCTTTCGCCGCGCAATAATGCGTCAGCGTGGGTGCCCCCTTGTAGGCCAGTTGCGAGGTGATGTTGATGATCCTGCCGCTGCCGCGTTTCTTCATATCGCGATAGACGGTCTGGGCCATGAAGAAGGTGCCCTTCACATGGACATCCAGCATCCGGTCAAAGCTGGCCTCACTGATATCCTCGAACGCTTCGGTGATATTGTGCCCGGCATTGTTGACCAGAATGTCGATCTCGCCCAGGGCGGCCTTTGCCCCGGCATAGAACGCATGGATGGCCGCGACTGAGGAGACGTCGCATTCGGCGGCATGGACCTTACGGCCCAGGGCGGCGATGGCGGCGGCAGTTTCCTTCGCACGCTCGTCATCGCGGAAGTGGCAGAACGCGATATCCGCGCCCTCTGCCGCAAGGGCGAGGGCGATGCCCCGCCCGATGCCGCGCGATCCGCCCGAAACGATTACCGTCTTGCCCGCAAGTTTCTGGGTGCTCATTGTCATTTCTCCTGTGATCTCATTGCCGCCCGAGCCGTTCGGCACCGCCGCCAAGCGCCGGACCGGCGGTCGGGTCGACGTGATCCTCGACATGGCCGATCAGCGTTTCGGTGGTCAGGATCAGCGCAGCGACCGAAGCCGCATTGGCCAGTGCCGAGCAGGTGACCCGCACGGGATCGACGATGCCGGCTTCAATCATGTCGCGGAAACGGCCCTGTGCGGCATCGAAGCCATGTCCGCTTCCTGACCGGATCACCTCGGCAATGACGGCATTCGGGTCAGAGCCTGCGTTGATCGCGATGCGGGCCAGCGGGCGGGTCAGCACCGAGCGGACAAGCTCCACCCCGACCGAAACATCGCCCGAGGTTTCGGCCACCAGCGCATCCAGTTCGGGGGCGACATGGGCCAGGGCAGAGCCGCCACCCGGCACCACGCCCTCCTCCACCGCGGCCCGGATCGCATAAAGCGAATCCTCGATCAGCTGGATCTTGCGCTTCTGTTCCACCGGCGTCAGTCCGCCGGCATGGATCACCGCCGTGCCGCCCGAAAGCTTGGCCAGACGTTCGCGCAGCTTGTCCTGCTCGATATTCGGCGGGGCGATGTCATACTGGCGCTGCACTTGCAGGCGGCGGGCTGCGATGGCCGCAGGTTCACCCGCGCCGCCGATCACCGTGGTCTGGTTGGCTGACGCCCGGACCTGACGCGCCGCGCCAAGCTGTTCGCGGGTGACATTCTCGATCTTCCTGCCCAGATCGCGGGCCAGAACCTCGCCGCCGGTAAGGATCGCCAGATCATCCATCTGCGCCTTCCGCCAGTGGCCGTATTCCGGCGGATGCACGATCAGATACTTGCCCGGCCGCGCCGCTTCCAGAAGCGTAACCACGACTTCGGGCGCGATTTCTTCTGCCACGACCAGCAGCGACCGGCCTTCCGCCTCGGCGATGCCGCGCGCGTTGTCCAGCACAGAAGGATGCAGGATCTTCTGGTCGGTCAACAGGATCAGCGGCTTGTCCAGCACCGCTTCCATTTCGTCCTGATCGGTCACCATGTGATGCGAGATATAACCCCGCTCGAAGGACATGCCTTCGGTCACTTCCAGCGTTGTCTCGACCGTCACCGAGAAATCAGCGGTGATGATGCCATCCTCGCCCACGCGGGAATGCGCCTCGGCAACGATTTCCCCCAGACGGGGATCGGTCGCGGCGATATTCGCCACGGCGCCCAGAAGGCGCGGATTGTCCTTGACCGGAACCGCCTGACGTTTCAGCGCCTCGACAACGCGGCCCACCGCCAGTTCGATGCCCCGGCACAGATCGACCGTGCGGGCGCCGCGTTCGGCCTGGGTCACACCCTGCTGGATCATCGCATTGGCCAGAACGATGGCGGTGGTGGTGCCATCCCCCGCGACCTCGTTGGTCTGCATCGACACTTCGCGCACCACCTGCGCGCCCATGTTCTCGAACCTGTCGGGCAATTCGATTTCGGTCGCGATGGAAACGCCGTCCCGCGTGATGAGCGGGGTGCCCACCGGACGGTCAATCATCGCATTGAGCCCTTTCGGCCCCAGCGTCGGTTCGACCGCAGCGGCCAGACGGGCGACGCCACGAGCCAGAGCGCGGCGGGCCTCGACATTGTGAATCAGAAAGTTCGGCATGGATAATCCTCCTTTGTCACCGCACGCGCGGGGCGCGGCGGTCTCCCTTCATGGTGGTTGGGTTGGCGTGTTCAGCCCCGGCTGCTCTGGCTGTCCCCGCAGGCCCGTGGCGGAACCCGCCCCAGGATGAAGTCGATCAGCTCCGGCTCCTCTCCGTTGCGGACAACTTCCTTGTAGCGCGCCGCGGCAAGGCCACGGCACATGGCGCCATTGAACTCCATGTTGATGCGCAGGGCGCGCAGCCGCATCAGATGATCTTGCAGGTCTTCGGCAACGATGGGATCGCCGCGCCAGGTGACGAAGGCCCAGTCTTCGGGCAGAAGCGCCAGCCCGTCCCCGACGAGGATTTCGCGGTAGCGCGGTTTCTGCGCTGCCGCCTCGGCATGGCCCGAGAGATTGAGCGCATCAAACTCGGCCAGTGTCAGCGTTGTGATCTGCCCGGCGGTCCAGCCCATCGCGCGCAGGCCCTGAAGCACAGCCTCCTGTCGGCGCAGAAACGCCTTTTCGCGGAAGGTCTCGCGCACCTCGTCCAGATTGCCGCCTTCGGTCAGCGCAGCAAAGATCGCCCCGAAGGGCTGCTGGCCGTTGATCCCGTCATTCACCTTGTCGGCAAAGCAATGATCCTGCAACTGCACACGCACCTTCTGCACCCAGGCAGGCGTCATGGCGGCCTTGCGGATGCCGTCGGCCATCAGGAAGGCGAAGTTCGGCGAACACCAGTAGGTCGGCAGACGAAAGTCGATCTCGACCTCGCCGCTGCGCGATACCTCCAGCCGTTCGACAAATCCCATGTCGGTGATCGGCTCGTCCAGCTCGGGGTCGGTGACGGCGGAAAGCCGCCGCCACACTTCCCTTGCCTGCGCGCCACGGATTTGCGGCACAGGCATCGGCTTACTCCGCCGCGATGCGAACGGGGGACTGGGCCAGTTCGCGCATCTTGGCGGCCACGTCGATGTCGTAAAGCCGCGCCGCATTCAGGCCGAGGATCTTGCGCTTGATCTCGTCCGTCAGCTGCACGCCACGCTCGGTGGCGATGTCTTCGGGAATTTCGAAATTCCACAGCCGGTCGACCAGCCATTGCGGCGTCCAGATCGCGTAGTCCGACCCGAACAGGATCTTGTCGGGGCCAAGCCAGAACAGCAGCTCCGAAATCACCTCGGCAAAGTAGCGCGGACGCGAGTGGATGAAGGGCAGCGCCACGGCAAGACCGCCGTAGACGTTGGTTTCCTGCGTGGCGATCCAGCAGAAATCATCCAGACGCGGCAGGCCGCAATGTTCGATGATCCAGTTCAGGCCCTGGAAATCCGTTGCCGCCTCATCGACATCGCCCACCGCGAAGGCATCCTTCGACAGCGGCAGGATGGTCGGACCCTTGTGGACATGGACGTTGCGGATGCCCAGCTTCTCGCACAGTTCAAAGCACTTGTAGGCCGAAGGATCGGTCAGTTTCCAGCCTTTGGAATCGCCGTTCCATTCGGCCGTATACATCTTGACCCCTTTGATATCGAAGGTCTCTTTCATGTAGTGGATGTATTCCAGCGCCTTTTCGCCATCGCGGGGGTCGAAGGCCCCGTTGACGATGAAACGGCCCGGATTGATCTGCGCCATCTGCGACGAGCGTTCGATGGACGAGAAGCCCTCCTTGTAGAAGTCGCGCAGATAGGTGGACTGGATGATCGCCATGTCATCCGGCCCGTCGACGAAGAGATCGCGATAGATGTCATCGACCGAGTATTTCTCGAACTTCGATTTCTCCCAAAGCTGGTCCTTCGGCGACAGCGCGGTGTGATAGGCATAGAAGCAGTCGATGAACTGCTTGCCATGCACGTTGCGCTGGTTGGCCGGGCTGCCGTCCCAGAAATGGGTGTGGCAGTCGAGAACGAAGACGTCCTGTCCGTCGGGTGTCTTGTACATGATTTCCTCCCTGGATGTTCTGTTGTG
Source organism: Gemmobacter caeni (assembly GCF_003054195.1). Lineage (GTDB taxonomy): Bacteria > Pseudomonadota > Alphaproteobacteria > Rhodobacterales > Rhodobacteraceae > Gemmobacter > Gemmobacter caeni. The sequence continues at coordinate 36,284 of NZ_QBKP01000007.1, read as the reverse complement.
GTGTCAGGTGGTTATCGCGACCTTCAGCACGCCGTCGCGCTGATTGGCGAAAAGCTCGTAGGCATCCTCGATCTGGTCGAGGCTGTAGCGATGGGTCACCAGCGCCTTGAAATCGACGCGCCTTGCGCGCACGACTTCCATCATCCGCCGCATCCGCTCTTTCCCACCGGGACACAGCGCCGAACGGATGGTCTTTTCGCCCAGACCGGCCGCATAGGCATCCAGCGGAATCTTCAGATCGCCGGAATAGACCCCAAGGCTCGACAGCGTGCCGCCGGGCCGGATCGAGCGCAGCGCCCATTCAAAGGTCGCCTGAAGACCAAGCGCCTCGATGGCGACATCACAGCCGCGCCCGTTGGTCATTTCAAGGATGGTCTCGACGACGTTGTTCGACGCCTTGAAATCCACCACCTCGTCCGCGCCCATGCGCCGGGCCATTTCCAGACGCGCGGGCACGGTGTCGACCGCGATGATGCGACTGGCGCCCATCAGCTTGGCCCCGGCGGTGGCACAAAGGCCGATGGGGCCCTGTGCAAAGACCACAACGGTGTCGCCGATCTTGATGCCGCCATTCTCGGCGCCGACAAAGCCGGTCGACATGATGTCGGGGCACATCAGCACTTCTTCGTCGGACAGGTCGTCCGGGATCGGCGCCAGATTGGCCATGGCATCGGGCACCAGCACATATTCGGCCTGACAGCCGTCGATGGTATTGCCGAATTTCCAGCCGCCGATGGCCTTCCAGCCATGCGGGGTGCCAGCCCCGTCCTGCGAGCAGAAACCGCAGAGGCAGGCATTCGACCAGCCCGAGGGCGTGATCGCCCCGGCGATGACGCGCTGCCCTTCCCGGAAGCCCTTCACGGCAGAGCCCAGCTTTTCGATCACGCCGACCGGCTCGTGGCCGATGGTCAGGCCCTTCTCGACCGGGTATTCGCCCTTCAGGATATGAATATCCGTGCCGCAGATCGTGGTTGTCGTCACGCGCATCAATGCGTCGTTCGGTCCGACATCGGGGATCTTCTTGTCCTCAAGGACAATGCGCCCCTTCTCGACGAACACCGCCGCCTTCATCATCTGGGCCATGCGTGCCCTCCTTGATCCGGTTGGTGGGAATGGGGAGAGCGCGGCAGGCGCTCTCCCCGCATCGCTCAGATGAACTCGAACACTTCGTCCATGTTGCCGAACAGGATGACGGTGTTGTCGTCGATCCGCACCATGCGGCCATAGTGGGTCGAGGTATTCACCTCGAAGATCTCGGCTGTCATTTCCCGGCCCAGATATTCGCTGATGTCATCCATCTTGAAGATCAGCTTGCCTTCGCCGTCGATGCGGATGGTGGCCGGGTTGTAGGTGACCGTCACCTTCGGGTCCTGATCCATGTATTCGGCGATGGCGCGGGCCTCGACCGAGTCATTCATGGTGACGCCGCATTCATGCGAGATTTCGCGGCTGCTGAGGTCGATGTCCTTCATGGACTTGAAGATGTTGCTCTTCGTGCTGTCGCGTGCGGTGGTGGACATTGGATGCTCCTCTCAGCGGCTCAGACCGACTTCGCCAAGGATCTGCGCCAGCCGCTCGTGCGAGACGGCCAAGGCATCGGCGAAGGACACAGGCTTGGAATGGGGTTGCGACCAGACGGGTTGCAGCGCGGCGGCGGCCTTGTCGGCCAGACCGGCGTGCTTCTTCACCCAGCCGTTGAACAGGGCACGGTTGTGGGCGCCGTGCTTTTCGTCATTAGCCAGCAGGTAGATCAGGTCGATGGTATTGGCGAGATTGCGTTCGTAATCCGCTTCGGCCGCCGAGATCACCGGAGGCGTGATGAAGTCGTTGTTCGCCGCCGCCGCCTGCATCAGGAAGCCCGAACGGAACAGCTCGCCCACCAGTGGTTCGAAGATCAGGTTGATCGCGAAATACTGCTCCAGATAGTCTTCCGACCCCATGATCGTCTCGATCGCAAGGCGGGTGGGCTGCCAGATCGGGTCTTCAAGCCAGGCCTGCTTGCCCAGCTCGTCGCTCCAGCCTTCGATATCCATGCCGATCTCGGCCAGATACAGCGTGATGTCCTGCGCCAGCCGCATCTTGTAGGAAGAATTGGTCAGCGTGGCGTTGTTGATCATCTGGGTATAGCCATAGCGCTGCGCCTGCATGAGCGAGGTGCCAAGGCCGAATTCGGCATGTTTCCATGCGCCCAGATGAACTTGCAGGATGCGCTGCCACACCTTGTCAAAGGCCATGTGTGCACCGGCCTTGCGGGCATTGCCGATGACCGCCTGCACCATGGTCTCGATCTTGGACTGGCGCTGGTAATGGGTGCGTTCCCATTCCTGGTCGGGCGCGCGGAAGGCGTGCCAGTTCGAGGACAGCGCCTTGGTGTTGTCCTTGGTATAGGCGCCCTTGCCGTTGCCGAAGCTGATGATCCAGTCCTGGATCAGATAGCGTTCGGGATCAGGCTGCACGTCACAGGTGACATCCTCGTAATGGGTCGCGCGTTTGCCGCGCGGCTCGAAGTAATTGTATTTGCGACTGGTCGATCCGGCAAAAATCGCGGCGCCTGCCGCCCCGGAACCGACAGAGCTGGAGGTTGCTGTCATGGTCTCTCTCCCTTGATGGTGTTTTCACTTGGACGAGCGGTCGGGCCGCCTTAATGGCCCGACGAACCGGACGTCGTGGTGAACTTGTCGTAGAAAATCCGCTCGCTTTCGAAATCGAGCATGAAGAGCGTGGGCGTCAGCGCGTCGATCATCGGCGGCGGGCCACAGGCATAGACATCGCCCTGCCCTTCCAGCCCCAGCGCCTTCAGCCTGCGGTCCACTGCTTCGTGAACGAAGCCGCGCTCGCCGGTCCAGCCACTGCCCTCGGGGGCATGCGACAGGACGGGGATGAAGGTCACCGAGGGATGTTCGGCCGTTATGGCGGCCAGCCGGTCGAGGTGGAACAGGTCGTCCTCTGTCCTTGCGCCGTAGAAGAAATAGACCGGCCGGTCCTCGCCGCTTTCGATATGGTCGTGCAGGATCGACCAGACCGGCGACATGCCCGACCCGGCACCCACCAGCACCACCGGCCCCTCGCGGTTCTCGCGGCGGAAACACATCCCGTAGGGGCCAACCACCGTCACTTCCGCTCCGGCCCGGATTCCTCCGTTGTCGAGCTGGTTGGAGAACTTTCCTTCGGGGTATTTCTTGATGATGAAGGAGAGCTTTTGGGTTTCGCTCGGCGGATTTGCCATGGAGAACGAACGCGTGATCGTCTCCCCTTCTTCCGTGGTGACTGTGATGTCGACATACTGACCCGCCCAGAACTTGAGCGGCGCATTCAGCTCGATCTCAACGCCGCGAATGTCATGCGTGAGCTTCCGGAAATCCGTGATCCGGCCTTCGAAAGACTTGACCGGAATGGATTTCGACAGGACCTCCTCATCATAGTTCAGAAGGTCGATCGTCAGGTTGTCGAACGCCTTTGCCCGGCACATCAGGATCTGGCCGCCATCGCGGTCCGCATCGTTCAGGGCAAAGGTTGAATATTTCAGCATCTCGACCTCGCCGTCGAGAAGCACACATTTGCAGGCGGAACACTGCCCCTCCTTGCAGCCATGCGGCAGCGCGATGCCCTGGCGGAATGCGGCGTCAAGGACGGTTTCATCCTCTTCCACCTCGAATTCCACGCCCACCGGCTCGAGCCTTACGGTGTAAACATCTCCCATTCTGTCCGGCCTCCCCGCCGTCAGTCTGGCAGCCCGCCGGGCCGCCTGGTCAGTTCCGGTCACTGGCGGGGGCCTGCGATGGCCCCCGCCCTGCCCGCTCAGTTGCAGGGATTGATGGTGAAGCCCGCCTTGTATTCGGCGATGTGCTTGGCACGCGCCTCGGGGGTCATTTCACGCAGCAGCGTCAGCGGCGACAGCAGGGTGTGGCCGCGCACGTCGTCGAGCGTCCACATATCCTTGTTGTCGAAGCGCAGGTGCGGCTGCGGCACCAGAGTCTTGCCGTCGTCGCGGACGAAGTTCAGATCCTTGATCGCATCCGCGAGATCCCAGCCGTGATAGACGGTTTCCCACTCGCGCTTGCCCGAGAACTTGCCCATGGCCGGGGTCGGACGGCCCTGATATTCGCTCGAGAAGGCCTCGACGGCGGTCCAGCGGTCCAGTTCATGCGCGAAGGTGTGGATCTGGCCGTCGATTTCATCGACCACCATGTCCTCGCGGATGAGGCAGGGCACCAGGCACGACCAGCAGCGATGCGGATAGACGTAGCCGGTTTCCTCGTTGAAGGTGATGACCTTCTGGCCCGGCTTCGACAGCTTCGCATACCATTTCCAGAACTCGCCGAATTCGGCATACCAGCCCGGATACTTGTGCTCGAACCATTCGAAGTCCTTGTCGGTCTGGGCTTCGATCCGCCAGAAGTTCACCGGCCAGCCGACCGCGAAGAACTGCGCGACCTTGTGGACATAGTTCTTCTTGGTGATGCGGTTCCAGGCTTCCTGAACATCGTCATGGTGCACCTTGATGCCGTACTTCTCAAGCGGCAGCATATAGGTGCGGTAGTAGTCCTCGAAGATCCAGCGGTGCCACATTTCCGCGTAGGATTCCTTTTCCTTGTCGCGGTTGGTGGTGCCGTATTCGATCAGCGTGCCGATGGCGGCGTCAACGATGGCGTGGTTCTGCCAGAATGCATAGCGCAGGTCGCGTTCCAGGAGCAGGTGGTTTTCCGGCTCTTTCAGCGCAGCCATCAGCAGCGAGTGGCCGTTGCCGATATGGCGGCTTTCGTCCGACTGCACCGACAGGAACACGGTGGGCAGCGCGTAGTCGCCGTTGCGGGCGGCTTCCGACGGCATGGCCACGAAGAGTGTGTTGGTGAAGGCGGTCTCAGCGACGACCGTCAGATACATGCAGGCCGAAGTCATCACGTCGCCGGTGATGAAGCCTTCACCGAACTGACGGCCGATGGTGGTGGCATAGCACTTGCCGAAAGCTTCTTCGGTGATGTCGAAGCCCGCCGGGTCGATGTAGTTCTCCATATACCACTTCTTCAGGTTCATCTGAATGGTGGAGTGGCGGAACTCGTCAACCATCTGCATGGTAAAGCCGGTGCGCAGGTCTTCGCCGGGTGCGATGCGTGCCACCATGGCCATCGAGCGCGCGGCCGAGATTTCCGGGAAGGGAATGATCGCCAGGAACAGCTTCATCCATTCCACCCAGCGCGGCTGCACGTTGCGGAACATGTCACCGCGCAGCGCGGCGTCCAGCGCGCCGTAAACCCGGTTGTCCTTTTCTTCCTGCATGGGGAAGTAGGACCGCAGCACCTGCTTCATCGGGTCGCGCGGGGCCTTGTTGATCTTGTAGTCGGTCGGGAAGGTCGCGGCTTCCTGGACATAGCTGGGGTTCCAGCCGAGATCCGAGATCTTCTTTGTCGCTTCGCCGACCGAGATCCCGCGCTGTGCGGTGATCTTGTTGAGCGTCAGTTGAGTCATGCCATGAGTCTCCTGATGTTGACGGCACGGACAGATTTCCGGGCCGGTGGGCGGAGGCTCCGCCCGGGTTTGTCCGGCCGGTGGGCCGGGTCAGGTCACGGCAAAGGTTGCGGGCAACGGGGCCGGGAAACCGCAAGCGACTGCATCAGCGTGATGGTCGTCTCCGGTGGCCGCGCTTCTCCTCCCATTCCTTCGTTCTTGCGGGGCGCCCTGCATGGGGAGCCGCCTTCTTGTGTCTGGGATACATGCAGAACCCGTGCCAAAGCGGGGTTTCGGAGGCGGTTTTCCTGAAATTCTTCGCGCGTATTCTAATAATATATTGAAAATAAACAGTTTTATTTTTCGCACTTTTTATCGGCAACCTGCGGGCAGGCAGATGGGGCCGCAGGGCGCAGACGTTGCATTCCGTTACACTTGTCACGCCCCCTCGCCGTTACATTACGCAAAACTGTAACACTTCGGCCCTTTACTCCCGGTTCGGGCCTGATTCGCCGCCTCACGGGACTTGCCGTGGTGCAGAAAATTTGTGCGGCGGCGCAGCATGTAAAGCGGCACGGAAACTGTAACTGCCGACCGGCACAAAATGTTACATCCGTAACGCGCAACCCTCATTTTACCATTTATAATCATTATCTTACAAAGACGGTCGCGCTTCTGGGGATGCCCCGATCCTGCTATGATCTGCACAATCGCCGGCCCGCACCGGCCCGGTTGCAGAAGGCCGTTACAATGTCTGATCCACTTCCCGTCGACCAGAATCCCGCCCGCCTCACCGCCGAGGCGATGGTGGCGCGTGCGCCGCAGGATCTGGTGTTCACCATGCAGTTCATCGGCCAGAGTCAGGAAATCCTGCACACCCATTTCCGGCGCTTTCTGGAGACCCGGCTGTCCGCCGCCGGGGTCACGCCCGAAAGCCACCCGCTGCTGCCGTTCTTCATCGACAGCCACGCGGTCGAGCTGCGGGACTTTGTGGTGACCGGCGTCTCGCTGGCCCGCAGCTTCCGCCTGGGCGAAATCGAGATCCTGACCGGCGATGTCGAAACCCTGATGCGTGTAGACATCTGGGATGCGCTGGCCAGCCAGATCGACATGGCCGAACGGCGCTTCAGCGAAGGGATCGCGCGCGTGGTCGCAGGCCTGAACGCCGACGAGGCCGCGCTGCGCGAGGCCCGGTCATGACAGGCTCAGTGCATCATTCCGCCGGATTGCACGGCGCCGGGCAGGAAAGACCAGATCGCTGCCAGATCTTCGCGCATCAGCCGATGCGCAGCGGCCAGCAGGCGCTCGCGCGTCGCCTCGGGCAGGGCCGCAAGCTGCTCCTGCGCGAGCAGGGCATCGCGACCATCGGTCGTGCCGCTGGCAAGCGGATGGTCCGCGCCCAGTTCAACGGCGGCGGCCTGTGCAAGGGCGGCAAGGAAACGGGTTTCGGGATCGGGCGGCGTCATCTGTCGCTCCATGGCGGCCAATGGGGGGCAAGATGACAAAAGACATACGCGGCACGCAAGAGGTTCTGGCCGATCAGTTTCGCCTGACTGCCGATCTTTGTGTTCTGACCGGCGAGTATCACCGCCTTTTGCAGCGGGTCGCGGCGGCCGGTTTCGCCCGCCAGATGGCCGAGGACGGGCCAGAGCCGCAATTGATCGAGGCCGAACGCACCGAGATTGCCGCGAAGCTCGCGGCAGAGTCCTGCGAAGTGAAGATTCAGGATCTGGAACACCGGCTCAGCGCCCTCGGGCAAGAACTGGCCGCGTTGAAATAAGGAGCGACCATGACCCAGACCATTGCCCCTGCCGCGACGCCCCAGCAACCGGCGAAAGCGGCGCAATCCCCCCTGTTTGATCTGCTGGCCCGCAGCTGGACGCTGGAGGCCGCCATCACCGATGTCGCGCTGGACAGGGCGGGCAAGGCGGCGGGCTTCGCGCTGGCGGATGGCCGTGTGGCGCTGATGCCGCTGGACGACCCGGAGTCCCCCCTCGCCCGGATGCGGGTCGAGGCGGATTCCGGCCGCAGCACCATCCGCCCGCGCGAAAAGCCGGTGGCGCAGCCGATCCTCACGCCCGAGCTTGCAACCGGCGCACCGCTGCTGGCGCCGTCGAACATGATCGGCCTGGTCGCGGCGGGCCGTGACGGGCGTATCCATCGCGTAACGCCGCGCGGGCAGGTGATTTCGCTGTGCAACAAGGCCGAGCCGATCTTTGCCCTGGCGGCGGACGGGCTGGGACGGCTGGCCATCGCCCGCGATGGCCGGACCGATCTGCATGACGAGGATGGCATGGCGCGTCAGGCGGGACTTCTGACCCCCGGCCCGGCCCATGCGCTCGCCTTCGCGCCGGATGACCGCTCGCTTGCGGTGGCGCTGAAGGAAAGCCTGATCATCGGGCAGCCGCGCAAGGGGTATGAGCTGTTCCCGCTGGGCGGCAGCGGTCCCATCGGCTTTTCCGCGGACGGGCGCTGGCTTGTCGGGTCCAATGGCAAGGACGGGATCTGGCTGTTGCAGCGTCAGGACGGGCAGATCGCGCGCATCGGCAAGTTCCGTGCGGCTCCGACCTCGGTCACCTTCTGTCGCGCGGCGGATGCGGTTTTTGCCTCCGGCGCCTTCCGCGCGGCAGGCTGGTCGCTTGCCACGCCGCCTTTCGGCAACGAAGCGACGGGTGCGCTGAAAACCGGGCGTTCCGGTCTGGTGCTGATCGACAAGGTGGCAGCCCATCCCGCGCGCGACCTGATTGCGCTTGGCACGGCGGATGGCGCCGTTGCCATTGCCCAGGCCGGACGGGCCGAGGAAATGCCCCTGCGCCAGGCCGACGGTGCGGCGGTCACCGCGCTCGCCTGGTCGGCCGATGGTCTTCATCTGGTGATCGGCACCGCGAATGGCGAGGCGGCATTGGTGACGCTGCCACCGCAACTCTTCAAATAAGGAAAGGAACCGACATGACCCAAGCCCAGCAAAGCCGGACGGACGAGGATGCCAGCAAGGATGCGTTCTTTGCACGGATCGCGGAAATTTCGCAGGACATGATCGCGGCGCATGGCAAGGATTTCGCAATGGGAACCCTTGTTCTGGCCGCGCGCTGGATCGCCAGCGACAAGATCAGTGAACCGCCTGCCCGCCACTGAGCGGTCCGGGCCGGGCGGTGGCCGCTACCCCGCCCTGCCCGGCCATCGTCCAGCGCATCTGGTCCAGCAGGATGTCGCGCGACCCGGCGGCAAAGGCCAGCAGTGCCGAATCTGAGGGCGCGCGTTCGGCGATGCAGGCCAGATCCTTGTCCAGACCGCTTTCCAGCAGATGCGCCCAGGCACAAAGCTCATGCAGCCGATGCGTCACAAAATCCACACAGTCGCAGGCCACCGGATTGGCGGGCCAGGCGGTATCCCTGCCCTGCCCGCGCCGCCCAAGGGGCGAACTGTGCACCGCGCTGCCCAGCAGCGTCAGCACCTCGCGCCGCCACTGGCCGTATTCACTTTGGTCCGAATAATCGAGACCAATGCTGTAAAGCTTTTCCGCCACCAGCCGGAAGGCCCGGCCGCCCGCGATATGACGGCGCCAGAAATCATTTGCCTCGTCGGCGGTGCGGCAGCCGACGAATTGCTGCGCCAGACGCGGGCGCAGCAGCAGTGCCAGCAGCATGTCCACATCCTCGGATACCGACCGCGCCAGTTGCAGTGCGGGCACCGACAGTTCCGACAGGACCAGCAGCCGCAGGGCCGAAACCGTCTCGATCAGCCGCCCGGACAACAGATGCAGCGCACAAAGCTGCGGCCCGCTCAGCCGCAGACCCGCAACACGGTTGCCCGCCTCAGCGGCACGGTTCAGCGAGATGATCCAGATCAGCGCCTGATCGAACAGGCAAAGGCCGTCATGCGCGCGGCTGTCCGCTTCGGGTTTGCCCGGCGGCAAGGGCCGGAACCCCGGCAGGCCCCGGATGCACTCGCCCCAGATCCGGTCCAGATCATGCCCGCGCGCCGACCACATCTGGCGCAGCCGCGCGGCCAGTTGTGGCGTCATGGCGCTGTAGAAACGCTCGGGTCCGATCAGTCGATCCGGGGCAAATGTCGCCAAAGTCGTTTTCCCGAAACAGGTTGGGCAGGCTGATGGTATCGTCTCGGCAAACGCAAAGCCAGCGTCAAACCCTGGGTTTCCGGCAGATCCAGGCGGTTGGCCTGCTACGGCTGACCAACGAGGGGCTGGCCGATCATCTGGCGCGGCGGGCGGCCGCCAACCCCTTTCTGCGCCTGCGGCTGCCTGCGGGCATCCTATCCGGCGGCGGCGAGGTCGAGCAGGCCGATACCTCGGGCGGGCTGTATGCACATGTCATGGCGCAGTTGCGCCTGATCGCCGCCGCCCGCGCGGACGAGGCGCTGGCGATTGCCTTCGTCGAGGCGCTGGATGGCAACGGCTGGCTGGATCGCCCGGTGGCCGAGATTGCCCGTGGTGCCGGTCGTCCGCTGCACCGGGCCGAGGCGATGCTGGTCGCGCTGCAAGCAGAGGTGGAGCCGGTGGGGCTGTTTGCCCGCGATCTGGCAGATTGCCTGCGCCTGCAAGCACAGGACCGCGGTCAGATGACGGCTGCCATGGCACTGGTTCTGACGCATATCGGCCTGCTGGCAGAAGGCGGTGTCCCTGCGGTGGCCGCCGCGACGAGGCTGCCGCAGGATGAGGTTACCACCGTGCTGGCCACCCTGCGCCGGATGGACCCGCGTCCGGGTCTGGCCTTTGGCGGCGGCGTCGCGCCGCTGCGGGCGCCGGATGTAATCGTATCACGCGGGGCTGCGGGCTGGGAGGTGGCGCTGAACCGCTCCACCCTGCCCGTACTCAGCGTCAGCCCGGCCCCCGACGCTTCCGCCGCCACGCGGGCGGCGCGCACCGAAGCGGCGTGGCTGGCCACGATCGTGGAGCGGCGCAACCGCACCGTCCTTGCGGTGGCCCGCGCCGTGCTGCTGCGACAGGGCGGGTTTCTGGATCACGGCGCGCACGCGCTCGTCGCCTTGCGGCGCACCGAGATCGCGGCAGAGCTTGGGCTGCATGACAGCACGATAGGCCGCGTTGCGCGCGATCTTCTGGTGGAAACGCCACAGGGGTTGCGCAGCCTGTGCAGCCTTTTCGACAGCGGCCCGCGCCGGGCTGGCCTCGTGCCGGCCTCTGCCGCGATCCGGCACCGGCTGGCGCAGCTTGTCGCTGCGGAAAATCCCGCCGATCCCTTTGACGATGGGGCGCTGACCACCCTGCTGTCGGCCGAGGGCATGGCCCTTGCACGCAGGACTGTCGCCAAGTTCCGGCAAGAGCTGGGCATTCCGCCCCGAGCCCGTCGCCGTCGTCAGGAGGCCTGATCCTTCAGGTGTTTGTAGATCGTCGTGCGGGACATGCCCAGAACCCGTGCCGCGCGTGAGACATTGCCCTCGTGCCGCGCCACCACTGTGCGGATGTTCTGGCACTGGTCCGCTTTCCAGGGCACGCCCGCGCATTGCGCGCAACAGGTGGCACCGGAGGACACGGGTCTGGCCGGGGCGCCCGGCAAAAGCGCATCGAAATCCTGCGCCTCCAGTGCACCTTCGGGGCGCATCAGCATGGCCTGCAAAACGATGGCGCGCAATTCGTGCAGGTTGCCGGGCCAGTCATGCGCGGCAAGGCGGGCCAGCGCCGCCTCGGTCATCCGGGCATCCGGGCGGACAGACCGGGCAAACCTTTGCGCCAGCGCGGCGAGATCGCTGCGAAGCCGCAGCGGCGGCAGGTCAAGCCGGAAACCTTCCAGCCGGTAGCGCAGCGCGGGCAACAGATCCGATAGCGCGGCCGGGGCGCTGGTGGCGCAGACCACCCGCAGGTCGGTGCGCACCACAGCCCCCGTCTCGGGGTGACGGTATTCGCCGATATCCAGCACCCCCGCCAGTGCAGCCTGCGCCACCACCGGAAGGTCGGTCACCTCGTCCAGAAACAGCGTGCCACCCGCCGCCTGCTGCAACAGCCCCGGCTCGGTGCCGCTGCCCAGACAGACACGGGCGAAATCGCCCTCGGCCAGCATGCGCCCGTCCAGCGTGACCAGCGGACCGGACCGTTCGCTGGCAGCATGGGCCAGCCGGGCGATCAGGGCTTTGCCGGTGCCGGTCTCGCCGGTGATCGCGATGGCCGCGCCGCGCTTTGCAGCATCGGGCAGCGCCTGCAACCTTTGCCACAGCGCGGGGTCGTCGATGACGACATCGCGGAACAGGTTACGCGCAGGGGCGGTGCCCGGCTCTGTCACCACCGGGATCAGACGCCGTGCCAGCGCAAAACTCGCGCGGTTTGCAACGCAGCGCAGCGACACCGCCGATCCGATCCGGTCCCTGACCCGCAGCGTCTCGCCCTCGACCAGACGCTGCTGGATGGCTGCGAAAGGCTGTTCGAAGATGCGGTCGAAGCTTTCGCCCAGCAGGCGCGGAAAGCCTGTCAGGAACATCTCGCCCCGCCGGTTGATGGCATGGAGCGTCAGATCCTCGTCCAGCACCAGAACCCCCATCGACAGCGTGCCCAGATATTCGGGCCGGGGATGGAATTGCAGCACGATCCGCCGGTCATGGCCGGACCGGATCAGGCTGTTCTCGATGCTGCTGGCGGCCATTTGCACCAGCGCGGCGGTGTGCTGTTGCCGCACCGCCGACATTGAGGAGGCATCCAGCACCCCCGCCAGCCGTCCCGCCCCGTCAAAGATCGGCGCACTGATGCAGGAGACATCGCCATGCGCACGCAGGAAATGCTCACCGCCATAGACCTGCGCCGGGCGTCCCGTCGCGATGCAGACGCCCATGGCATTGGTGCCGCGCAGATTCTCGCTCCAGACCGAGCCGGGTATGACCTGCGCCCCGGCCTCGGTTTCGGCAAACTGGGTGTCGTGCAGCGTGTCCAGCACCACCCCGTCCGGCGAGCCGAGCGCGATCATGAAATTCGATCCGGCGATCTGGTCGTAAAGCAGTTCCAGCTCGGGCCGGGCAAAGCGGATCAGATCGGCATGGGTCTGCCGGGTGGCATTGAACTCCACCTCCGACAGGATCAGCCGCTGGCTGCGCGCCAGCGGGTCCAGCCCGTGCGACAGGCTGCGCAGCCAGCTTTCGGTGATGTCGCCCGGCAGGGCGCCACCCGGAAACCGCCCCTGCGTTTCCAGCATCTGCCGCGCACGGCCAAGGGCCGAGGTCTGCAAGTCCATGGCCGCGTCTCCTCCCCGATCCTTGGCCAGTCCCGAGCGTATCTGCTGGTGGCACCCTGTCAACGGTGGCGGATGATTCGCGTTCAATCGTCCAGTTTGTGAACACATGGGGATTTTCCAAGGCGCCTCAGGCAGATGCGCGGGCGGGCGTCCAGTTCCTGAACGGTATTTCCGGCACCTTCGTCCAGTTTGCGAACGGCTGCATCCGCAGAATGGGCTTTCATTGCCGCGTCCCCTGCCTCTGCGGAAACTTGCCCCCATCACCGCCGGGGAGGGCGGTCACCAGGAGGCTCGCCAGACCATGAAAGCACAGGTTCTTCATCATTATGACCCGGCCCTGACCGCACCCGTCTGGGTGACGGAGGAAACCGTGCCGGACCCGCGGATCGTCAAGTCGAACGACGTGATCGTGCGCATCGGTGGCGCGGGCGTCTGCCGCACCGACCTGCATATCATCGAGGGGATCTGGCGCCCGCATACCGATCCGACGGGCACGGGTCTGCTGCCGCTGATCATGGGGCACGAGAATGCGGGCTGGGTCGAGGAAGTCGGCGCCGAGGTCGAAGGGTTCAGGAAGGGCGATCCGGTGATCGTGCATCCGAAGGTCACGGGCGGCACCTGCATCGCCTGCCGTCGCGGCCATGACATGCATGGCGACGGCAAGTTTCCGGGGCTCGACAGCAATGGCGGCTATGCCGAGGCGCTGCTGACCTCGTCGCGCAACCTCATCGCCCTGCCCAGGACGCTCGCGCCCCGGGATGTCGCGCCCTATGCCGATGCGGGGCTGACCGCCTATCGCGCCGCCAAGAAGGCAGCGCAGCAACTGCTGCCCGATCAGGCGGCGGTGGTGATCGGCGCGGGCGGTCTGGGCCACATCGGCATTCAGGTGCTGCGGGCGATGTGCGCCGCACGCATCATCGTGGTCGACATCTCCGACACCTCGCTGGCGCTGGCTGGCGAACATGGGGCCGATCATCTGGTGAAGGCGGATGGCGGCGAGGTCGAGGCAGTGCTGGCCCTGACCGGCGGCAAGGGCGCCGAGGCGGTGATCGACTTCGTGGGCGAGAAAGGCACGACGAAGAAGGGCCTCGACATGACCCGCGCGGCGGGCAGCTACTATGTCGTCGGTTACGGCGAAGATATCCGCGTGCCCACCGTCGACATGGTGATCACCGAAAAGAACATCATCGGCAATCTGGTCGGCACCTGGGCCGAACTGACCGAGCTGATGGCCCTGGCGGATCGCGGCCTCGTGGAGCTGGCGACCAGACATTACCGCCTGTCCGAGGCCAATCAGGCGCTGCGCGACCTGCATCACGGCAAGATCCGCGGCCGCGCCGTTCTGGTGCCCTGAACTGCCACCATTCAAGGGAAGACAGAGATGAACACCATTACCGCGCTGAAGCGCGCGCTTTACGCATCCGTGGCATTTGGCCTTGCGACCGGCATGGCCACGGCCGAGGACTACAGCCAATACGGCATCAAGGCCGATGTTCCGGGCATGTGCAGCTTCGAGGCGATCGACGCCAAGGACTACACGGGCCGCACGCTGAACATCATCACCCATGCGATCCCGGTGATCGGCGAGCCGACCGCCCTGCATGCCCGACAGTTTCAGGAACTCACCGGCGCCACGGTCAATGTGGTGCATGTGCCCTTCGGCGATCTGTTCCAGCGCATCATGATCCCGTTCCAGACCGGACAGGCCGCCTATGACGTGCTGTTCTACGGCTCGCTCTGGCTTGGGGATTTCAACCCCTATCTGGCCGAGGTTCCCGCCGCCTATCAGGAGGTCGCGGGAATGAAGGAGGTCACGGAAACCTATCGCGGCATCGCCGGCTGGCAGGGCCGGATGCTGCAATATACGATGGATGGCGATCGCCATTACCTGAAATATCGCTCGGATGTATTCTCGAACCCCGAGATGCAGGCGCTGTTCAGGGAAAAGACCGGGCGCGAACTGACCGTGCCCGCCACCTGGGAAGACTATAACGAGGTCGCCTCGGTTTTCACCAACATGGATTGGGACGGCGACGGCGCGCCGAATTTCGGCACTGCCGAAGTGACGAAGCGCGATGACCTGATGTTTTCCGCCTTCATCAGCCGGGTCGCGCCTTACGCCAAGCACCCGAATGTGAAGGGCGGGTTCTTCTTCGATCTTGAAACCATGACCCCGCTGGTCAACACGCCCGGCTGGGTGCGCGGGCTGGAACTGTTCGTCGCGGCGCAGGCCGCCATGCCGCCCGGTGGCACCTCTTTCGGCCTGGGGGACGAGATTTTCTCGTTCGGCGGCGGGCAGACGCTGATGTCCTACAGCTGGGACGATGCCTTCATCCAGGCGATGCAGGAGGACAGCCCGATCCGCAACAAGGTGGCGGCCGCGATCCTGCCGGGCGCGAAAGAGGTGTGGAACCGCAAGACCGGCCAGTGGGACACATTCGACGAGCCCAACCGCGTCGCCTATGTCACCTGGGGCTGGACCTCGGCGGTGGCGAAGGACAGTGCCAATCAGGACATGGCCTTCGACTATCTGTGCTTCTTTGCGAACGAGGCCAATACGCTGGCCGATCTTCAGATCGGGCGCTTCGGGATCAACCCCTATCGCGATACCCATTTCGACCCGGCCTTCTACGAGACGGAAATGGGTTGGGATGCCGCAGTGGCGGAAACCTATACCGCAACGCTGAAGGGCATCGACACTGCGCCGAACCAGGTTTTTGACCTGCGCGTGCCGGGGGTGGGCGAGTTCATGTCGTCACTTGCCGCAGGGGTGGCCCGTGCGCAATCGGGCGAACAGTCGCCGCAAGAGGCGTTGGACGGCGTGGCCGCCGAATGGACCGCCATCGTCGACCGCATCGGCGCCGACCGCGTGCGCGAGGCCTATGCCAACGTCGTGGCGCTGGAAGACCGCTGAGCGCATTCGCCCGGAGGGCCAGACCCGGCCCTCCGCCCGCCCGTCCATGCCCGAGACCGCCATGTATCGCCAGAAATACATCTTCCTGCTGCCCGGCCTTCTGGTGCTGGTTGCGGTGATCCTGTTCCCGCTGATCTTCACCATCCGCGTCAGCTTTTCGTCATGGGATGTCTACAATCCCGGCCTGAACAATGCGGGCGGCGCGATGTATGCCCGGCTCTGGGACGACAGCCGCTATTGGGAGGCACTCTGGCGCCTCTCTCTGCTTAGCCTGTCAACGGTGCTGATCCAATATGTACTGGGGTTCGCGCTGGCGCTGCTGGTCTGGCGAGACATTGCCGCGCGGCGCTTCCTGCGTGTGCTGTTTCTGGTGCCGATGATGACAACCCCGGTGGTCATGTCGGTGATCTGGCGCACGATCTTTCACGAAAGCCTCGGTCCGCTGAACCCGATCCTCGAAGCCCTTGGCATCGGCGCCCAGCCCTGGCTGTCACAGGCCACCCATGCCTTCGCCGCAGTGATGATCGTCGAGATCTGGCAATGGACGCCTTTCATGTTCCTGTTGCTGCTGGCGGGGCTGCTTTCGCTGCCGTCCGAACCGTTCCTGGCCGCCAGGGTCGACGGGGCGGGGCCGGTGCGGACCTTCCTGTCGGTGACCTTCCCGATGATGGGCGCGATCTCGGTCGGGGCCATCCTGATCCGCGCCATCGAGGCGTCAAAGATCATGGAAACCGTTTATGTGCTGACCTCGGGCGGGCCGGGCACCGCGACCGAAACCGTCAGCTATTACATCTACATCCGGGGCATGCGCGATTTCCAGATCGGCTACGCTGCCGCGCTGTCGCTGACCTATCTGGTCATCATGGCCGTGGCGCTGACCCTGATCGCCAAGGCGCTGATCCGCCTGATGGTGCGGGAGGCGCGGGCATGAGAACGCTTTACCTCGCCCTGAAATATCTGGCCGTCACGCTCTGGTCCGGTTTCGTGATCTTCCCCTTCCTCTGGATGCTGACCACCAGCTTCAAGACCGCCAATGGCGTGACCGGCGGCGCCACATGGCTGCCATGGCTGCAATACCAGCCCTCGCTGGGTGGCTGGCAGTCGCTGTTCGGCGGCGCAGGCGGGGTCAATATCGTCAGACCCTATCTGAACTCGCTGGTCGTGACGCTGAGCGGATCGGCCATCGCGCTGATCCTTGGCACCCTGGCCGCCTATGGCCTGTCACGGTTCAGCTTTCGCGCCGGGCCGATCCGCAATGGCGACATCACCTTCTTCTTCATCAGCCAGCGCATCATGCCGCCCATTGTGCTGGCGATCCCGTTTTTCCTGATGCTGCGCTGGCTGGGGCTGCTCGACAGCCTGCCGGGGCTGATCCTGATATATGTCGCGCTGCTGATGCCGATTGCGGTCTGGGTGATGGTAGATTTCTTCAACACCATTCCGCGTGGTCTGGACGAGATGGCCTGGATGGACGGCTGCCCCCCGGTCACCACCTTCCTCCGTGTCATCCTGCCCAATGTGATGCCGGGCCTTGTCGTCGCCGGGATGTTCTGCCTGATCTTCGGCTGGAACGACTTTTTCTTCGCCTTCACGCTGACCTTTACAAAGACGCAGCTTCTGCCGGTCTCCATCGTGGCGCTGAACTCGTCGGTCACGCCGTGGTGGGCGCTGTCGGCGGCGGCCATCGTCTCGGTCGCGCCGCTGGCGGTGCTGGCCTTCGTGGTCGAGCGCTTCCTGTCGCGCGGCGGTCTCGCCGGGGCGGTGCGCTGATGCTGGTGCTGCGCGATCTATCCCTGACCGAGGGTGGCGTGCCGCATCTGGCGGCGGTCAGTGTCGAGGCTGAGCCGGGGCGGATGACCACCCTGCTGGGCCGCACCGGGGCGGGCAAGACCACGCTTCTGCGCGCGGTGGCCGGGCTGGTGCAGCCGCAATCGGGCCAGATTTCACTGGCGGGTAACGACTGGTCACGCCTGCCACCCTGGCGGCGCCCGGTGGCCATGGTCACCCAGCAATTCATCAACTACCCGCATCTGAGCGTGCTGGACAACGTGGCCTTTCCGCTGATCCGGCGCGGTGAACCGCGCGAGGCCGCCCGCGAAGCCGCGGCTGCAATGCTGGGGCGCGTCGGTCTGGCGCAGATGACCGGGCGGCGTCCGGCGGCGCTTTCGGGCGGGCAGCAGCAGCGTGTGGCCATTGCCCGCGCACTGGTCAAGCGCGCGCCGGTGCTGTTGCTGGACGAGCCTTTCGTCAATCTGGATTACAAGCTGCGCGAAGGGCTTCGCGAGGAGCTGGCAGAGCTTTTGCGCAGCCAGAGCGACACCGTGGTGCTTTATGCCACCACCGACCCGCGCGAGGCACTTCAGATGGGCGATTGCACCGTGCTGATGGCCGAGGGGAGGGTTCTGCAAGCCGGGCCGCCTCGTGCCGTCTTTGGTGCCCCGGCCACGCTAGAGGCGGCGCGGGTGGTCAATGACCCGCCGATCAACCTGCTGGCAGCCGAAATCACCCAAAGCGGCCTTGTGCTGGATCATCTGGGGCCGCAATCCCCCGGGGCAACAGGCCGCGCCTTGCCGCCGGGGCGTTACACGCTGGGCCTGCGGGCCGAGGATATCCGCAGCGGCGGCCCCCTTCCCGCGCGCGTCGCCCTGACCGAGGTTTCCGGCTCGGAAACCGTCACGCATCTGATGGCGGGGGCGCAGCCCCTTGTGATGCTGGAGCGGGCGGTGACCGATCACCGGCTGGGGTCCGAACTGGGCCTGATGCTCGATCTGGGGAAGGCGCTGGTCTTCGGTGCCGATGGCGCCCTGATCCTGAAAGGAGCCAGCCATGGCTGAGATCCGGTTGCAAGAGCTTGCCCATGCCTATGCCCCCGGTGCGCCTCATGCGCTGAAACCGCTGGACATGACCTGGCGCGACGGGGGCACCTATGCGCTGCTCGGGCCGTCGGGCTGCGGCAAATCCACCATGCTCAATATCATCTCGGGCCTGCTGCATCCCTCGGAAGGGCGGGTGCTGTTCGACGGGCAGGATGTCACCCGTCTGGGCGCCGGCCAGCGCAATATCGCGCAGGTCTTTCAGGTGCCGGTCATCTATCGCTCGATGACGGTGGGGCAGAACCTTGCCTTCCCGCTGGTCTGCCGGGGGGGCCCGACCCCGCGTATCCGCCAACGGGTGGAGGCAATTGCCGAACGGCTTGGCCTCACACCACTGTTGAAACGGCCCGCCAATGCCCTGACGGCCGATCAGAAACAACTCGTTTCGCTGGGGCGTGGGCTGGTGCGCGAGGATGTGGCCGCAATACTGCTGGACGAGCCGCTGACCGTCATCGATCCGCAGATGAAATTCGAGCTGCGCCGCATCCTCAAGGAAATCAACGCCGAATTCCGGGTGACCATGGTTCTGGTCACGCATGACCAGACCGAGGCGATGACCTTTGCCGAAGAGGTGATCGTGATGAATCATGGCGAGGTGGTGCAGGCAGGCCGCCCGCGCGATCTGTTCGAACGACCGGCCACCACGCATGTCGGCCATTTCATCGGCTCGCCCGCCATGAATTTCCTGCCCGCGCTGGCCGTCGCGGGGCGGGCCGTCGTGCCGGGCACCGGCTTGTCGCTGCCGCTGCCGGACGGGCTGCCCACAGATGGCCTCGTGCTGGGTTTCCGGCCGGAGCACGCGCGGCTTTCGGGCGCAAGCGGCACCATGCAGGGCCGCGTGGCGCGGCTGTGGTTCGAGGGGCTGGACGAGATCGTGGCCCTCTCCCACCCGGCGGGCGAGGTGCGGCTGCGGGCACCGGCCGGGCTGGGGCTCGCCCCCGGTGACACCGCCGCCTTCACCCTGCGCGACACCGCGCTGCGGCTTTATCGCAACGGGCGCCTTGTCGCCTGATTTACCGGAAAGGAGCATCCCATGGCCAAGGCCATCCACAGCATGATCCGCGTTCTTGACGAGGAGCGCACGCTGAAGTTCTACGACGAGGCCTTTGGCCTGAAACCCGCCGCCCGGCTGGATTTCGACACGTTCACGCTGGTCTACCTTTCGAATGCCGAAAGCAGCTTCGAGCTGGAGCTGACCATCAACAAGGGCCGGACCCAACCCTATGACCTTGGCGACGGCTACGGCCATCTGGCGGTGTCGGTGCCCGATGTGGCTGCCGAACACAGCCGCCTGACCGCCCTTGGACATGCCCCGCGCAAAATCGTCGACTTCGCCCCCGGCGGCGAGGTGATCGCGCGGTTCTTCTTCATCGCCGATCCCGACGGCTACCAGATCGAGGTGCTGGAACGGGGCGGTCGCTACCTTTGACCCAACCCCGCCGGGAGGAGCGGCGGGGCACTCAGCCAACAGCAAGGAGGACACCATGACCACCAAACCGAACTGGCGCGGGATGACCCGCCGCCAGCTGATCGCGCGCAGCTTTGCCGCGGGCACCACGCTGATCGTCGGCGCAGGCTTCGTCGCCGCGCCGAATGCGGCCTGGGCCTATGAGGCGGCGGCACTGAAGCCCGAAACGCTTGCCACGCTGATCCGCATGGCGCGCGACATCTATCCGCATGATCACATCGGCGATGCTTTCTATGTCACGGCGGTGAAAGGCTATGACACCGCCGAAACCGCGGCCGAGATCGAGGCGGGCATCGCCGCGCTGAATGCCGCAGCACAGGGGGCGGGCCATGCCAGCTATCTGGATGCCGCATGGGAGGATGACCGCGTGGCCCTGCTGCGCGGGATGGAGAAATCCGCCTTCTTCCAGAAGATCCGGGGCGGGCTGGTGACCGGGCTCTACAACCAGAAAGAGCTGTGGCCGCTGTTCGGCTATGAAGGCGAGTCCTTCAGCCAGGGCGGCTACATCGACCGTGGCTTCGACGACATCGACTGGCTGTAAGGAGAACAGGACCATGGTTGCGAAATTCGACCTGAATGACGACTCGGTCGTCCTGATCATCGGCACCGGCGCAGGCGGCGGGGTGCTGGCCAACGAACTGGCGCAAAAGGGCGTCAAGGTGGTGGCGCTGGAAGCGGGCGGGCGCTATCTTCCCGAGGATTACATCAATGACGAATGGGATGCTTTCGGCCAGCTGTCATGGCTCGATGCGCGGACCACTTCGGGTGACTGGCGCGTGGCACAGGATTTCTCGGGCCTGCCCGCCTGGATCGTCAAGGCTGTCGGTGGCACCACGATCCACTGGGCCGGGGCCTCGCTGCGGTTTCGTCCGCATGAATGGAAGGCCCGCACCACCTATGGCCATGTCGCGGGCGCCAATCTGCTGGACTGGCCGATCGACGCCGAGGAAATGGCGCCCTGGTATGAAAAAGCCGAGGCCAAGCTGGGCGTGACCCGCACCGGCAATTTCCCCGGCCTGCCCGGCAACAACAATTACAAGGTGCTGGAAAAGGGCGCGCTTGCCCTGGGTTACAAGGAGGTCTCCACCGGGCGCATGGCCATCAACTCGGTCGAGAATGATGACCGCCCGGCCTGCCAGCAGACCGGCTTCTGCTTTCAGGGCTGCAAATGGGGCGCGAAATGGTCGGCCGCCTATACCGATATCCCGAAGGGCGAGGCCACCGGCAATCTAGAGGTGCGGTCCAATGCGCAGGTGCTGCGCATCGAACATGATGAAAAAGGCCGCGTCACCGGCGCGCTTTATGCCGACAAGGAGGGCAACCAGCATTTCCAGAAGGCGCGCGTGGTCTGCGTTGCGGGCAATTCCATCGAAAGCCCGCGTCTGCTGCTGAACTCCGCCTCCGAGATGTTCCCGGATGGTCTTGCCAATTCCTCGGGTCAGGTCGGGCGCAACTACATGCGCCATGTCACCGGATCGGTCTATGGCGTGTTCGAAAAGCCGGTGCGGATGTGGCGTGGCACCACCATGGCGGGGATCGTGCAGGACGAGGCCCGGTTCGACCCGTCGCGCGGTTTCGTCGGCGGCTACGAACTGGAAACCCTGTCGCTTGGCCTGCCCTTCATGGCGGCCTTCCTCGATCCGGGCGGCTGGGGGCGTGGCTTCACCTCGGCCATGGATGATTACGAACGGATGGCGGGAATGTGGATTGTCGGCGAGGACATGCCGCAGGAAACCAACCGCATCACGCTGTCCTCGACGGTGAAGGACCAATATGGTCTGCCCGCACCCAATGTGCATTTCGATGATCACCCGAATGACATCGCGATGCGCAGTCATGCCTACCGGCAGGGCGAGGCGATCTATCGTGCCGCCGGCGCCACCCGCACCTTCCCGACACCGCCCTATCCGTCCACGCATAACCTTGGCACCAACCGGATGTCGGAACATGCGCGCGACGGTGTGGTGAACCGTCATGGCCAGACCCATGACATCGCGAACCTGTTCATCTCGGATGGCAGCCAGTTCACCACCGGCGCGGCGGAAAACCCGACGCTGACTATCGTCGCCCTCGCAATCCGGCAGGCAGACCACATCGCGGCGGAACTGTCGCGGCAGAACCTGTAGGTCAGCACAGCCATCCTCTTCCGCCTGTCCAGTGGCGGAAGGGGCGCGGGCAAGCCGGTTCACCCTTTGGGGTGCCGGCTTGCCTTGCCATGCCGCCCCGGCACCGGGCACCTGTCAGCCGATCCAAGACCAAAGTGGAATGGCACGGTTCGGGCACTCTGCTAGCCTTGGTCAGCCATCGGCACAGAGGAGGATGACATGGCCTGGAAGAAACCGACCCTGAAGGAAGTTGCCTGCGGCATGGAGATCAACATGTACGGTCCCGCCGAGGATGACCGTCGTTCCGACGACGTGATCTGACCCGGCGATGATCGTCCGGACGCTCGGCGCGGGGGCTGGTGGCGGGCTGCCGCAATGGAACTGCGGCTGCCGCAACTGTGCCCTTGCCCGGGCGGGCGCGATCCCGGAAATGACGCAGTCCTCGGTCGCCGTTTCCCCGGACGGCGACCGCTGGATCGTCCTGAATGCCTCGCCCGACCTGCGCGCGCAACTGGCTGCCGCGCCGCCGCTGCATCCGCGCGGGTTGCGCGACACACCCATCGCGGCGGTCATCGTAACCAATGCCGATGTGGATCATGTGGCGGGTCTGCTGACACTGCGCGAAAAGACCGGGTTTGACCTCTGGGCCACATCGGGTACCCGCGCCGATCTGGCGGCGAATCCTATCTTTGGCGTGCTGGACCCAACGCTGGTGATCCCGCGCACCATCGCACTGCATCAGCCATTCGAGCCCCTGCCCGGCCTGCAGGTCACCGCCTATCCTGTGCCCGGCAAGGTCGCATTATATCTGGAGGGGGCTGCGCCCAATACCCGGATGCTGGGCGAACAGACCATCGGCCTGCGGATCGAAGCCAAAGACCGCGTGTTTCACTACATCCCCGGCTGCGCCGAAGTGACCGACGATCTGGTCGCACAATTGGCCGACGCCGATCTGCTGTTCTTCGACGGCACCGTCTGGCGTGATGACGAAATGCCCGCCAGCGGCACCGGCGCCAAAACCGGCGCGCGGATGGGCCATATCGCAATGTCCGGCCCCTCGGGCAGTCTGGCACGGCTGGCCGGGCTGCGGGCGCTGCGCCGCTACATTCATGTGAACAACACCAATCCCGCGCTCGACCCCGCCAGTGCCGAACGCACCGCCCTGCGTGCCGCCGGGTGGGAGATCGTTCAGGATCAGGAGGAGATCCGCCCATGACCGACCAGAGCCCGAACCCGCAGGCCTTCGAAGCCCGTCTGCGCCAGATCGGCGCCGAACGCTATCACGACCGCCACCCGTTCCATCATCGCCTGCATGGCGGCCAATGCTCGATGGACGAGGTGCAGGCCTGGGTCATCAACCGCTGGTATTACCAGTCGCGCATTCCGATGAAAGACGCGGCCTTCATGTCGCGCTGCACCGACCCGCAGTTGCGCCGCATCTGGCGCAGCCGGATCGAGGATCACGATGGTGGCGAAGCTGAGGGCGGCGGCATCCGGCGCTGGCTGAAACTGGCCGAGGGGGTGGGGCTGGACCCTGATTACGTCGCCTCGGGGCGCGGCGTGATGCCCGCCACGCGCTTCGCGGTGGATGCCTATGTGCGTTTCGTGCGGGACGAGCCGCTGATCGCGGCCATGGCCTCGTCACTGACGGAACTGTTCGCACCAGCCATCCACGGCCAGCGGATCGAAGGGTTGCTGGCGCATTACCCCTTCGCCAATCCCGAAACCACTGCCTATTTCCGCCACCGTCTGACCGAGGCGCCGAAGGACGTGGCCTTCACCCTGCGCTGGGTTCTGGATCACGCCACCAGCCGCGCCGATCAGGAGGCTGCCGCCGCCGCACTGACCTTCAAGACCGAGGTGCTTTGGGCACAGCTTGATGCGCTTTGGCATGGCTATGTCGAGGGCAGCATCCCGCCCGGCGCCTGGCGCCCCGGTGAGGGACAGTTGCGATGAGCGCCGACCCGCTGGTACTGCTGCCGCGCGGGGTTCGGCTGCATGACGACCGCGTGCGGGGACGGCCCGTCCTTCTGGGGCCGGAACGGGCGCTGATGCTGGATGACATTGCCCACGCCATCCTGACCGAAGTCGACAACTGCAGCCGCGAAAGCCAGATCGTCACCCGTCTGGCCGCGCGCTTTGCCGCGCCCGAGGCCGAGATTGCCGGGGATGTGCATGAGTTCCTGAGCGATCTGCGGGACCGGCGGCTGGTGGATCTGTTGCCATGAGCGCCATTCCTCCGCCGATCTCCATGCTGGCCGAGTTGACGCATCGCTGCCCGCTCGCCTGCCCTTATTGCTCCAACCCTCTGGAATTGCTGAAATCCGATGGAGAACTGCCAACCGAGGTCTGGGCAGGCATCTTCCGTCAGGCCGCGGATCTTGGCGTGTTGCAACTGCACCTTTCCGGGGGCGAACCCGCCGCGCGCCGCGATCTGGCTGATCTGGTGGGCGCGGCGCGCGAGGCGGGTCTTTACGTCAACCTCATCACCTCTGGCATCGGGCTGACCGAGGCGCGGCTGGATGCGCTGGAGGCGCGCGGCCTCGATCATGTGCAACTGTCGCTGCAAGGGGTCAGTGATGCGGTGGCGGACCGGATCGGCGGCTATGCCGGCGGATTTGACCGCAAGATGGCGGTGGCGCACAGCATCGCCCGGCGCGGCCTGCCGCTGACGGTGAATGCGGTGATGCACCGGCACAATCTGGACCAGTTGCCGCAGGCGATTGCGCTGGCGGCCGAGCTTGGCGCCCGGCGGATCGAGGTCGCCTGTGTGCAGTTCTATGGCTGGGCGCTGAAGAACCGCACCGCCCTGCAACCCAGCCGCGCACAGGTCGCGGCCGCCAAGGTCACGGTGGAGGCTGCACGCGACACCTATAAGGGCCGCATGCAGATCGACTTCGTGCCGCCCGATTATTATGCCGATTATCCCAAGGCCTGCATGGGCGGCTGGGGGTCTACGGGTCTGAACATCGCGCCCGACGGGACGGTGCTGCCCTGCCATGCGGCGCAGACGATTCCGGGTCTCAGCTTCCCGAAGGTGACCGACCTGCCGCTGGCTGATATCTGGTACCGCAGTGACGCTTTCATGGCTTTCCGCGGCACCGATTACCTGCCGGACATCTGTCAGGGCTGCGCGCGGCGGGACCGGGATTTCGGGGGATGTCGCTGTCAGGCGATGGCGCTGGCAGGAGATGCCCGCGCGGCTGATCCGGTCTGCCGCCATTCGCCGCACCGGGGGCTGGTGGACCGGCTGCTGGCCGAGGCGGATGACCGGCCACTGGAAACCACCGATTTCACCTATCGGCGCTAGCGCGTCAGTGCCCGAGAGCAGATCCGCTTCACCCCGTTCATCTGGAAACAATGCGCAGGAATATCTCGCAGCGCGGTGCCGCTGGCCTGTCTGACGCCCGGAAGGCGGGAACGATACTGAACACAAACATGCAAATGAAAAAACGGGCGCACAACTGCGCCCGTTTCCGTCATGGCTGTGGCACGCGGGGCAACCCTGCGTGCCATGAAGACCTCAGAAGAAGCCCAGCTTGTTGGGGTTGTAGCTGACCAGCATGTTCTTGGTCTGCTGATAATGGTCCAGCATCATCTTGTGCGTTTCGCGCCCGATGCCCGACTGCTTGTAGCCACCGAAGGCTGCATGGGCCGGATAGGCGTGGTAGTTGTTCACCCAGACGCGGCCTGCCTCGATGGCGCGGCCAAAGCGATAGGCGCGGGTGCCGTCACGGGTCCACACACCGGCGCCGAGGCCATACATCGTGTCATTGGCGATGGCCAGCGCCTCAGCCTCGTTCCTGAAGGTGGTCACGCTGACGACGGGGCCAAAGATTTCTTCCTGGAACACCCGCATCTTGTTGTGGCCCTTCAGGATGGTCGGCTGGATGTAGAAACCTTCCGCCAGATCGCCGTTGAAGCGCGCGGCATCGCCACCCACCAGCACCTCGGCGCCTTCATCACGGCCGATTTGCAGGTAGGACATGATCTTGTCATGCTGCATCCGCGAGGCCTGCGCGCCCACCATGGTGGCCATGTCGCGCGGGTCGCCCTGCTTGATCGCCTTCACGCGGGCGATGCAGCGGGCAATGAATTCCTCGTAGATGTCTTCCTGGATCAGCGCGCGCGATGGGCAGGTGCAGACTTCACCCTGGTTGAAGGCAAACAGCACAAAGCCTTCGACCGCCTTGTCAAGGAAGGCATCATCCTCGGCCATCACATCGCTGAAGAAGATGTTGGGCGACTTGCCGCCCAGTTCCAGCGTCACCGGGATCAGGTTCACCGTCGCCGCTTCCATGATCTTGCGGCCCGTGGCCGTCGAACCGGTGAAGGCGATCTTGGCGATGCGGTTCGACCGCGCCAGCGCGTCGCCCGCTTCGGCACCATAGCCGTTCACGATGTTCAGCACGCCCGGCGGCAGCAGATCGGCGATCAGTTCGGCGAGCACCAGAATGGCCGCCGGGGTCTGTTCGGCGGGCTTCATCACGATGCAGTTGCCGGCGGCCAGCGCGGGGGCCAGCTTCCACGCCGCCATCAGGATCGAGAAGTTCCACGGGATGATCTGACCGACGACGCCCAGCGGCTCGTGGAAGTGATAGGCCACGGTGTCATGGTCGATTTCCGACATGGTGCCTTCCTGGCTGCGCAGGACACCGGCAAAGTAACGGAAATGGTCGATCGACAGCGGAATGTCGGCAAAGGTCGTCTCGCGGATCGGCTTGCCGTTGTCCCAGGTTTCGGCCGCGGCCAGCAAATCAAGGTTGGCTTCCATCACATCCGCGATCTTCAGCAGGATGTTTGACCGATGCGCGGCCGAGGTCTTGCCCCAGGCGTCTTTCGCGGCATGGGCGGCGTCCAGCGCGGCATTCACGTCGGCGGCATCCGAACGGGCCACTTCGCAGACCTTCGCGCCGGTGATCGGGGTGATATTGTCCATGTAGCGCCCCGCCACCGGGGGCACGAAACGTCCGCCGATGAAATTGTCATAGCGGGATTTGAAGGGCGAGACCGTGCGGAAATCGGCCTGTGTCATCTGGTTCATGCTGTTCCTCCTCCGAAGCCGCCTCCTTGCGGCCATGGGGAAAGCATGGGGTCTGGGGATGAGTCGGTCACCGGGGGCACGAAGGTTCGCGCCGCCCGACTGTCTCAGGTTTGAGACAGTCGGGGCGCGGAAATCTCAGGTCCGGCCCAGCTTGCGGTGCATGGTCGCGCGGCTCAGCCCCAGCGCACGGGCGGCGGCGGAAACATTGCCCGAGGCACGCGCCATTGCCCGGTTCAGCACGGCGCGCTCGGCATCTTCCAGCCGTTCATGCGCTTCCAGCTGCACCAGATCAGCCAGCGGGCGCGGCGTGGCAGACAGATCGCCCCTCAGCCCCAGATGGGTGCGCGCCGCTCGGGTGGCGCCGATCACCAGATCGTCGGCATCCACCGCCAGCACCGCCCCCTGCCCCTGATCCAGGCCCGGCACCAGCACCAAGCGCGCGCGGGGGAAATGATCACGGAACAGATCCGTCTCCATCTTCCGGGCCGTATCGCAAACGGTATGGGCAATCAGCGAAGCCACCGCCTCGGGCAAGTCGGCGCGGGCGGTGGAAACGTCGATCACCGCCGCCAGCCGTCCCTGCGCATCATGCACGGGGGCGGAGGAACAGGACAGGCCGGTGTTATGGGCCAGAAAATGCTGATCACGGTGAATGGTCACTGCCCGCCCCTCGGCCAGACAGGTGCCGATGCCATTGGTGCCCAGCTCCGCTTCGGACCAGTTGGCGCCGGTCCAGAGACCGGAGTCGGCAAAATCGCGGTCATCGCCCGGATTGCCGCGCCGGTCCAGCGCCACGCCTTCGGCATCGGCCAGCACGACGCAGGCGCCAAGACCGCCGACGATCTGGAACAGCCGGTCCAGATGCGGCGCGGCCAGCAGCGGCAGCGGCCCGAGCCGGTCACGGGCCTCCGCCAGCTCGGCCTGTGTCAGGCGGGGCACCGCATGGCGGCGGGTCGGGTCCAGCCCGTGCAGATGCGCCGACCGCGCCCAGGAGGCCGCGATGGCGGATCGGGCCGCCTGCCCGTTGGCAAGCGCCACCTCGATCCTTTGCAGGTGGCGGGACAGGGGTGTCTGCATCTGCGGTCCTCCGGGACGTCGGCTCTGCCGACCCTCCCCCACAGAAGCACCCATCCCGCCTGTCCGCAACGCGACCAAAGGCGCAGTTTTGCCGGATCAGGCGCTTTTGCGCTGAACCGTGCCGGTCAGGTTCGCAACGAGATCCCCTGGCAGATCCGGCTCCGTAACCAGCGCCGGAACAAGGCCGATCCCCTCGCGTTTCGCGCGGTAGACCAGCGCGCTGGTGCGGTCATAGCCCAGATCAAGGCTCAACCTGGTGGCCAGCGCGAGGCTGCCTTCAAACAGCGCGCGGCAACGGTCGGCATCCGCCACGATCCCGTCAACGCAGCGCGTGCGGAAGGTGTTGGCCGCGTTTTCCATCAGGCTCAGCGACTCAAGCAAACGGCACAGCAGCACAGGTTCCATCGCGTTCAGCTGCAATTCACCCGCCTCGGCTGCCATCGTAACCGTCACATCATTGCCGACCACCGCATAGGCCACCTGATTGACCATCTCGGGGATCACCGGGTTCACCTTGCCCGGCATGATCGACGATCCGGCCTGTACCGGCGGCAGGATGATTTCGCCCAGACCAGCGCGCGGCCCGCTGGACAGCAGCCGCAGATCCGAGGCGATTTTCGACATTCGCAGCGCGGCGGATTTCAGTGCCGCCGAAAACTGCACCAGCGCGCCCTGATCGTAGCCGGCGGCGAACAGGTCGTCGGCGCCGGTCAGATCAAAGCCGGAGATTTCCGACAGCGCGGCAATGGCGCGGGCGCGATACCCTTCAGGTGCCAGAATGCCGTCACCGATGGCTGTACCACCCAGATTGATCACCCGCAGCCCTTCGCTTGCGGCGGTGATCTGGCGCACGCTGTCGGCCAGCGTGGCAGCAAAGGCAGCAAATTCGGTGCCAAGGCTCATCGGCACCGCATCCTGCAACTGGGTACGGCCAACCTTAGTGATCCCGGCGAACTCTGTCGCCTTGTTGCGGAATGCCAACGCCAGCGCCTCCAGCGCGGTGGTCAGCGCCCGCGCCCGGTGCAGCAGCGCCAGCCGGATTGCCGTGGGATAGACGTCATTGGTGGATTGCGAATGGTTCACATCGTCGTTCGGATGCAGGTAGCGGTATTCGCCAAAGCCATGCCCCAACGCCCGCAGGCCCAGATTGGCGATGACCTCGTTGGCGTTCATGTTCGACGAGGTGCCCGCGCCACCCTGAATCAGATCAACCACGAAATGATCGTGGTGCTGGCCCGCGATGATCTGGTCGGTGATGGCAGTGATGACCTGCGCCTTTTCCGGTGCCAGGACCCCCAGTTCCAGATTGGCCCGCGCGGCAGCCTGCTTGACCATGGCGAGGGCACGCACGAATTCCGGCTCGTCCTTCAGGCGGCTGCGCGAAATCGGAAAGTTCAGGACGGCGCGGGCGGTCTGCGCCCCATAGGCCAGATCATCGGCGATTTCGACGACGCCAAGCTGATCCCGTTCGACACGCATGGAAGTTCTCCGTTGTTGCTGTGCCAAGGATGTCGCGGCGCTGTCTTTTGCGGAAATGCCGTTGATACATTTATCATGCCTTTTTTGCATGATGCCTTTTCGGTATGATCAATGCCGAAAAGGGCAGGGAGCATGCAATGGAACTGGTCTGGCTGCTGGATTTCGTGACGCTGGCAGAATGTTCGGTGTTCTCGCGCGCGGCGGAAATCCGCAACGTGACGCAACCTGCCTTCACCCGCCGCATCAAGAAGCTGGAATATGCGGTGGGAACGGTGCTGTTCGACCGTTCCGTGCATCCGGTTACGCTGACCCCGGCGGGTGAGAAATTTCTGCCGGTGGCGCAAAGCCTGATCTTTGAATGGGAAACCGCGCGGGCCGAGCTTGCGGGGGCGGGCGAGGCGCGGGCGGGTATCCGCATTGCCTGCCTGCAATCGCTGAGCGTGGCCTATGTGCCTGTTTTCCTGCGCAATCTGTACGATCATGGTGCGCGGCCGCGGTTCCGGGTCTTTGCCGATAATTTCGCCGGATGCGTGGATGCCGTGACCTCCGGTTCTGCCGATGTGCTGATCTGTTATTCGCATGACACGATTTCCACCGGCAGCTTCCTGCCGGGCAAGACGGTCTGCCCGCTGGACCGCGACCGCCTGATCCCGGTGTCGAAGGCCATGGCCGGGCAGGCGCTGCATGGGCTGGACGGGGGAAACATCCCCTTCCTGTCACCGGGGCCAGGCAGCTTTCTGGGGCGGCTGACCCGCACGATCCTCGCCCGCAACGGCGACGCGCTGTCGCTGGATACGGTTTATGAGGACAGTATCGGCGCCGCGCTGAAAACTGCCGTGATCGAAGGGCTGGGTATTGCCTGGCTGCCCGAAAAGCTGGTCGCGGCGGAACTGGCCAGCGGGGCGCTGGCCGATCTGTCGCGCGACATGCCGCAGATGGCCGAGCCGATCGGGATTACCGCCTATCGCAACGCCCATGCCACCAGCCCGCAGGTCGAACGGTTCTGGTCGCGCCTCGTCAGCCGCAGCACGGGCTGAGCGGCTCAGCGCCCGGTCAGACGGTTTGCCCAGGTCGCAAGGCGCGAGGTGGTCTTGCCGCCGCCCGCCGCTTCGTTCCGGTCGGCGCGGTGGTAAAGCCAGTACATGCCATGCACCCCCAGCCAGCGGAACGGCTCCACTTCCCATTTGCGCGGGCGGCGGTTGACCCAGGGCAGAGCGGTCCGTTCGGTCTGGCGGTCCAGCACCAGATCGGCAAGCGTCTGCCCCGAGAAATTGGAGGTCGAGACCCCCAGCCCGACATAGCCGCCGGCCCAGCCGATGCCGGTCTGCGGGTCCATCCCCGCAGTGGCGCACCAGTCGCGCGGCACACCCAGCACCCCGCACCAGGCATGATCCAGCCGCAGCCCGCGCGTCTGCGGCAGCATCCGATAAAGGATGTCCTTCAGCTTTTCGATGGTTTCCGGCTGGGTCTGGCCGCGGGTATCGGTCTTTGAGCCAAAACGATAGGGCACCCCGCGTCCGCCCATGGCGATGCGGTTGCCGCGCGTGCGCTGCGCATAACAATAGGCATGCGAGGCATCGGCCAGAAGCTGATGATCCTCCCAGCCGATCTCGCGCCACAGGTCATCGGGCAGTGGTTCGGTGACCACAATGGCGCTGTTCATCGGCAGCCACTCACGTTCGTTGCCGGGGATGCCATGGGTAAAGCCCTCGGTGGCGCGGATGATCCGGTGCGCCGTAACCCTGCCCCGGTTCGTGGTGACAAGGCCCTTTGCGATGCCGGTCACGGTGGTCTGTTCATAAATCGCCACCCCGCGCCGTTCCACCGCTTCGGCCAGACCGCGCACCAGCTTGGCGGGCTGCACGCGGGCGACGTGGTGACGCACCAGCGCGCCCTTCGCATCGGGTACCCGGATGCGCGCCGCCGCCTCGGCCCCGCCGATCAGTTCCAGCCGCGTGGTCGGCACCTGCCAGGACATCGCGGTTTCGTAATCCGCGCGCAGACGCGCCATTTGTGCGGGGGTCTGGGCGAAGGTCAGGCAATCGGTCAGCCGGAAGTCGCAGTCGATGCCCTCGGCCTCCGTCACGCGCTTCACCTCGTCCACGGTGGCGCGTAACTGGCGTTCAAATTCGATAACCCCCGCACGGCTGCCGGAGGACAGGTATTTGTGGCGGCTCCATCCAAATTCGCCCGAACACCAGCCGCCATTGCGACCCGAGGCGCCGAAGCCCGCGAATTCCTTTTCCACGATGGCGATGGACAGGCCGGGCTCAGCTTCTTTCAGGTAATAGGCGGTCCAGAGGCCGGTGAACCCCGCGCCGACGATGCAGACATCCACCGAGATGTCGCCGGGCAGCGGCGGGCGATAGCCCGGCACGCCGCCCATATCGGCATACCAGAACGACACTTCGCCATTGGTCCCTACGTCCATCTTCCGCTCCTTGCCACGCCGCACCACCGCCGATCACGCGCAGTATGCGGCCTTCGCCGGGGCGTGCCAATTCCCCACGGGGAAGGTTTGGCGGGCCGCCACCCCGGAGGCCGGGGCGGCGGCAGCCGGATTACAGGTCTTTCACCAGCCGCAGCGCATCATAGATCGCGGCATGGGTGTTACGCGCCGCCACCGCATCGCCGATGCGGAACAGCCGGAACCGGCCTTCGGTGTTGCGCCGCACATCCTGCACAGCACCGGCGGTCAGCGCGCGGTAATCCACCTCGCCCAGGTTCGACGACTGCGGCTTCAGCTCGAAATAAAGCTCGTCCAGCGGGCGGGTGCCGTGGTTGACCACCACCTGATCCACCAGCCGCTCGCGCCGGAAATCGCCGTAGTCGCTGCCCAGCGTGGCGCGCAACGCATTGCCCTCGCGTGCGACCGACATAAGACGCCAGGTCACCGTGAAGGTGGTGTCGCGCTTTTGCAGGTTGCGCATGTAGGGCACAAGGTTCATCGCCATGACCTCGGGCGAGAAGCTGCGGTCCGGGGTCACGATTTCTACCGCGGCCCCGGTGGCCGAGATCAGATCGGCCGCTTGCAGCGCCGCATGATCACCCGCGTCGTCATAGATCAGCACATTGCTGCCCGGCTTCACATCGCCCGACAGGATGTCCCAGGCAGAGACCACGAGGTCATTGCCACCCGACAGCACCTCGGTATGCGGCAGACCACCTGTGGCGATGATCACCTCGTCGGGGCTGGTTGCCAGAATATCAGCGGCATCGGCGAAGGTGTTGAAGCGGAAATCCACCCCCAGCTTTTCACATTGCGCCTGACGCCAGGCGATGACCGAGATCATCTCGCGCCGCCGTTCATCCTGTGCGGTCAGGCGGATCTGACCGCCCGGCTGGTCGGCCGCTTCGAATACGGTGACGGCATGGCCACGTTCGCCCGCCACCCGCGCTGCCTCCATCCCCGCCGGACCGGCGCCGACAATGGTGATGCGCTTCTTCGTGGCGGCAGCGGGGATGCTGTGCGGCATGGTCTCTTCCCGGCCCGTCGCCGGGTTGTGCAGACAGAAGGCCAGCCCGCCCTGATAGATACGGTCAAGGCAATAATTGGCGCCGACACAGGGACGGATGTCATCCTCCCGCCCTTCGATGACCTTGCGCACCAGATGCGGGTCGGCCATATG
This sequence comes from Gemmobacter caeni, assembly GCF_003054195.1. Taxonomy (GTDB): domain Bacteria; phylum Pseudomonadota; class Alphaproteobacteria; order Rhodobacterales; family Rhodobacteraceae; genus Gemmobacter; species Gemmobacter caeni. The sequence goes on along the minus strand of NZ_QBKP01000007.1, from coordinate 3,057 downwards.
CGCCCGCGTCATCCCGACCATATCCAGCTTGCCGCTGGCGATGGCGTGCCGTGCCGTCGCCACATCGGGGATCTTCGCCGCATGGAAGGTCGGAAAGCCGGTCGCCGCACGGATCTCGCCCGCGAAGTCCAGATGCGGCGCGTTCTTCATGCCCTGAATCGGGATCAGATCGGTCAGCGCCGGGTCGGTGTCGATTGCCCCGCGCACGACATTGAGGAAATCGACCAGCCCGCTGTTCTTCAGCTTGTGGCTGACCTCCAGCCCCTCGGCCGCCGTCATGCCGCCCGGCTGGCACTGATCGCCGGTATAGCGCAGGCCGACGATGAAATCCTCGCCACAGCGGGCACGGATGGCGCGCAGCACGTCGAAGGTAAAGCGCAGCCGGTTGTCGAGGCTGCCACCATAGGGCTCCTCAAGATCATTGGTCAGCGGCGACCAGAACTGTTCGAGCAGGTGGCCATAGGCCTCCAGCTCGATCCCATCCACGCCCGCCGCCTTCATCCGCTCGGCGGCATCGGCGAAGTCGCTGATGATGCGGGTGATGTCCCAATCCTCGATCCGCTTCGGAAAGGCACGATGCGCCGCCTCGCGTTCATGGCTGGGGGCGACGACCGGCAGCCAGTCGGCCTTGTCCCAGCGGGTGCGGCGGCCAAGGTGGGTCAGCTGGATCATCACGGCGGCGCCATGGTCGTGGCATTCATCGACCATCTGCTTCATCCAGCCCACCACCTCGTCCTTCCAGGCGAGGATGTTGTTGAACACCGGCGGGCTGTCCTGCGCCACGCTGGCGGAACCGGCCGTCATTGTCAGCGCCACCCCCGCCTTTGCCCGTTCCACATGATAGGCGCGGTAGCGGCCCTTCGGCATCCCGTCTTCCGGGTAGGCCGGTTCGTGGCTGGTGATCATGATGCGATTGCGCAGCGTGAGATGCTTCAGCTTGTAGGGCTGCAAAAGCGGGTCGTTCGACATGGCGGGCGCCTTTCGGATGCGGGCTGGCAGGTGAGTCTGGCGGGATCATCGGAAAAATGTTCATAACTGTCAAGAAAACAGTCAGTGTAGAACATTTCTTGCGGATACCGTTCGTTCCGCCTAGTCTGCGTGTCATGGAAGAGACGGAAAAACCTGAAACGGGCTGGCGCGGATCGCGCGAGGGCTGGCTGGAAGCGGCCTATGGTGCGCTGATCCGCGAGGGCGTGGATGCGGTGAAAATCCTGCCGCTGGCGGAGCAGCTGAAGCTGTCACGGACGTCGTTCTACTGGTTCTTCCAGAACCGCGACGCGCTGCTGGCCGCACTGGCCGAGATGTGGGAGGCGCGGACCACAACCCCCCTGACCGCCGCGACGCGTGAATTTGCCGAAACGGAGACGGAGGCGATGCTGAATGTCATCGCCTGTTTCCTGCGGCCCGAGACCTTCGACGCGAAGCTGGAATTCGCCATGCGCGGCTGGGGCCTGAAAGACCCGGCCATCCTTGCCCGCGTGGCCGAGGCTGATCAACAGCGACTGGCCGCGCTGGCTGCCCTGCTGGAACGCTGGGGCCATGCGGCGCTGGATGCCGATGTGCGGGCGCGCACCATCTATCTGGTGCAGATCGGCTATATCTCGATGCAGGCTGACGAGACGCTGGAAACCCGGCTGGAGCGGATTCCGAGCTATGTCGAGATCTACACGGGGCGCCCGCCGGAACCACGCGAGATTGCCCGGTTCCGGGGTCGTTTCGGCCTCTAGGCTCAGAAATTCAGTGCCTTTTCGGTGGCGGCCTCCAGCGCCGCGGTAATGGCCCCGGCAAAGCCCGACGCCTCGGCCGCCGTCAGCCCCGCCGCCGTGACACCGCGATAGCCGTGGTAGCTTTTCAGCAGCGCCGCCGCCTGTTCCGGGCCCTGGGTGAACAGCGCGGGGGCACCGCAGACCACCGACCGCACGGCCCGCCATGCCACATCCGGCGCGATGCCCCGCCTGATGGCGTCGTGATACATTGCCTGCGCCATCAGCGCCGGATAAGCCGCACCCGAGCCGGACAGCGCCGACATATAGGCCAGCGCCGTCTCATCCGCCACGCGATCCACCATGCCGATGGCGCCCAGCACCCCGGCCACCCGGGTTGCGGCTGCGGCGGGGATCTCGCCCGCGCACCACGGCACATGAGCCTGCCCCTCCTGCGCGCCACCGCCGGGCATGGCGCGGGCGATGGTGGCCCGCGACCAGTCCCGCGCCAGCCGTTCCAGCGGCACACCCGCCATGAAGGAAATCACCAGCCCGCCAAAGCTCTGCGGGACGGGGATGTGGTAATCCCCGGGACGCACCGACAGCACCACAACCCCGGCGCCCGCCAGAAGGTCATCAAGGTCTGTCGCCCAGTGAACGCCCGGCCAGCCGTCATAATCCGCCGTCGGCCCGCGCCGGTTGAGCAGGCGCAAAGCCCCCGGCGGCAGGCCGCGCCGCAGCAGGTTCTGTCCGAGCGCCAGCCCCAGCCAGCCGGTTCCGCCAAGAATTGCAATGCCCTGTGCCATGCAGATCAATACCACATATCCGCGACTTCCGCCTTTCGCCGCGCCACGAAATCGCGCAGCGCCTCGTCAATACCTTCGTCCAGCGCCGGGGCCTCATATTCCGCCAGCCGCCGCTTCCACAGCTTGTTGGCACGGCTCGCGGCATCTTCCGACCCGGCAGCCTCCCATTTCTCGAAAGGCTCGTTGTCGGAAAGCTCGCTGTCCCAGAAGGCCGTTTCGTAATGGCCCATCGTATGCGTGCAGCCGAAGAAATGGTTGCCCGGCCCCACTTCGGCGAAGGCATCGACGGCAAGCTGGTCGTCATCGACCTGCACGCCCTTCAGATAGGAATGCAGCGCGCCGCAAAGGTCGGCGTCCAGCATGAATTTCTCGTAGGACATCGACAGCAGGCCGTCGAGGAACCCGGCGGAATGCAGGATGTAATTCGCGCCGCAATGGATGGCGGAAAGCATGGACATCGTGCCCTCCATCATCGCCTGCGCGTCGGGCAGTTTCGAGGTGGTGAAATTGCCGGCGCAGCGCAGGGGCAGGTTCAGCCGCCGGGCAAG
>NZ_QBKP01000006.1 GCF_003054195.1 Gemmobacter caeni | reverse complement strand
GGTCTTGTAGGTCGGGGATGTAGGTCTGCTCATGCACCCCAGCTACCACGCTGGATTCATGAGATGAATCCCACAGGGGTTTGTGCAACAGAGCCCCTAATCCATGGACTGCGTGGTGTGGGCAAATCCTCCCTCGCCCAAACTGCCGCATACAAGATTGCACAAGGGCATGATCCGATAATTGTTAGCTGTGATCCGCAGAGCACTTTCAAGTCCATTATAAAGGATATATTTGACGAAGCGTTCGGAAAAGACCCACGTGTGGTTGAAGAGATAAGGGCGAAAGAGGGAACGCTGGGGGTGGCCTTAAAGGGCTTCTCAGGGCTTCTCAAGGGCACATCGAGCACAAAGGAAAAGGAAATCGACGAACCCTTATCGGTGAATGATGCCGTGAGGGTCATTCAGTTCCTTGCCGAAACGATGAAGGGAAAACCGGTTTTTGTTGTGGATGAGTTTGACCTTATCCAGTCGCCGGAAGTTCAGCGCGATTTCGCTAACTTGGTAAAGCAGGTGTCCGACAAGCATGTGGAAGTGTGTTTCATCTTCTGCGGAATTGCAGATAGCGCCGAAGCCCTTATGGCTGCCCATGGCAGTGCTGACCGGTACTTCCACGCTGTAGACCTTGGCAAACTGCCGTGGGATGCGCGGATTGAGATTGTAGAAACCGCTGCCGATGCACTTGGCATCGAGATAGACAAGACCACGGTATATCGAATTGCGATGATCTGTGACGGGTTTCCGTACTATGTTCACTTCATATCCGAGAAGCTTTTCTGGCGTGTCTTTGAGGCGCAGAACGGTGGAAAGGTCACCGCAGAGCTTTTTGTCCTTGCGATGGAGGATGCCGCAGGGGCGATGGATATGAAGCTGCGTGGACCCTATGAAAAAGCCACGCAGAAGTACGATGACACATATAGCGCCCTTCTCTTTGCTGTCGCTGATGGGCACGAGCTGCGAAAGCGTAGTTCAGACATTTTTACGGTGTATCTGAGGGTCATGAATGACCTAAAGAAGGAACCGGCAAACCGTACGCAATACAACAACAGGATGAACCGCCTAAAATCTGATGCCCACGGGGGTATCCTGACGGGGACAAGGCAGGGATGGTACGAGTTCTCGGAAAAGATGATTAGAGGGTATGTGCGGCTCAAGGCAGAACAGGCGAATGTAAGCCTCAGCCCTGATCATCCCGACGCGCCTTCATTGTTGAAGCACAAGGTGGGTGAATGAGGTATCCCCGGCAACCCGCCAATCCGCGCGATAGGCGGGACGGATCGTCGGGCGCGGCGCTATGCCCGGCGGGTGCGGGTGGCGGGTAACCCCCCCTTCACGATTGGCGCTGCCGGGTTATCATGAAAAATCAATGTCTTAACAGAAAAACGGTAACCCCCTTACCCGAGGGTTTCCGAATTTTATCAATGATTTCAATGGGGTAAGGATTACCCCTAGGGTAAGGGGGTTTAAGGCATTATTAGGAAAAACACTGCGTCTCATGAGGCACATTTCGCCCCACACATCGCTAGATCATGAGACACGACACGCAGTCATTCTATACAGGGAGAGCGCAAAAAGGCCTTACCCACCCCATTTCCCTTACCATATTGAAATCATTGGGAAAATTCGGTAACCCTGCGGTAACCCCCTTACCATATTGAAAACAAATGATAAAATGAGAAAAGCCCCCTAACGGGGGCCTCTATCAAGCCAAATCGAGCCTTTCCAGCCTGTACAGGGTTCCATACTTGTCCTGCCCTGCCTTCTGGAACACATACCGGCCCTGCCGTTCCGGGGCATCTTCTCGGTCAGCGTTCCATTCCCTTACCGCACCCGCCATCGCACCGACACGCCCCGCGAGGATCGTCTTTGCCGCGTCCGGGTAGAATACCGCCCCGTCATCTCCCTTGACGTACCCCGAATGAACAAGCGCGATACCCTTGTCCATGAGCGTGTCGCGGATCGAGACGACACGGTAACCGGCAAAGGGCGCGGGGTCGCCTTCCTTGGTCTTCTGCGGCGGCTTTTCATCGCCCCAGACGCGGAAGAGGGTACCGGGTACCTTCTGCACAGACGGGGCGAGGAAAGCCTCAATCAGTGCGTCCATAAGCATGTCTTCGGGCGTGTCGAGACGCCCGACTTCACGCATCTGTTCCCGGTTCCCAAGGAAACCCATGATCCCGGCGGCGTCGAGAATACCGCCGATGATACGGCTAGCGTTGCACCTGCGCAAGGTCCAGCTCGGAAGGCTTGATCTTGAGCTTGCGAATGACTTCGTCGTGCTTGAGGTGCAGCCCAGCCTTTCCGTGGCTGTGCGTCGTGTAAACAATGCAGAACCGGCCAAGGTCTTCCAGCCGGTCCAGCATGGAATCCAGCGGGTAACCGGCGTCCACGTCCAGCCCCATGGCATACATCGTATCCATAGCCTTGGCCTTGCGCGCCTTACCGATGGACGATCCCAGCACGATACAAGCCCCGGCCTTGCTCTTGTTCTCGGGGTGGCGAGAGAAGCCCCACGGCGCAGTGTTCTTGTCACCGGGTCCACCGACAACCCAAGCGGCCCACGGCATGGTGACCGGGTTCCAATCACCGTCCTGCGTGTTCCGGCGGTCCTTGGCACCCCAAAGCTCGCCCAGCAGCAGCGTGGCTTCCTTCTCGATGAAGGCCGTGAAACCCTCGGTCTCGCTGCCGAGCATGTCGGCATCGTTCAGCTTCTCGGCCTTCACGGCTTCACCGCTAACGCGGTCCACGGCTTCCTTCCAAAGCGTCCACGCCTCTTTCTCGATTGCCGTCTTCGTGCCCTCGGGCAGCATTTCGCGGGCCAGCTTCACCAGCAGGGCCAAGGACTCCGTATCCGGGTCTGCGGCCTCGGAACGGGCGCGCTGCAAGGCGAGGATGGAGTCGGCTAAGGTCGTCGCGTGGCTTGCGCTAATCATGGGCGCGCTTCGCGTTGCGATGGGGTTCGCATTGGCGGGGGATGGTGCTGCTGCTGCACGCTATCTGGGGTCGTCCAGCCCGGGCGAGGCGATTGACCAAGGTCTTTATACGATGATCTTCGCTATCTCGCTCGGCATCCTGACTGAGATTTCCCGGGCCGTCGCGCGGCGCACGGAATAGGCCCGCTGACGCGGGCAACGGGAATACCTGCCGGTCGGCTTTGCCTAGCCGGGTGGCCTTCGGGTCGGGTGGTCGGCCTTGCCCCGCCGGGCAATCTCCGGCGGGCAGGGTAGGCCTGCGGGCCTCTAGCTCGGTCGGCGGCTGGTCCTGTCGGCCCTTCTGCGGCTGTCCGGTTCGGCCCGTCGCTGGGTCAGGGCGCGGGCGTGTCAGCGTGTGGCCTGACGGGTGGGTGTCATATCAATTGCCCAGCATTTCCAATCTTTCGCCATCATTCGCCCCTAGATGGAAAGAGGAAGAGATGGGGGTGCAGGGTGTTCGTTCTGAATCTAGTTGGGCTGATCATTAAGCTGGTATTCTTCGGCTCGCTCATCTTCTGGGGCTATGCGCTTGGCTGGTTCTCCACTGGGTTCTTCGTCATTGTCGCGCTGGTCATCGGGGTGCCTTTCATCTTCGCGCTGCGGGCGGGGATTCGGCAGCAGGCGGCTGAAGAAGATGAGGCGCGAAAGCAGCGGGAAGTAGAGCGGGAACTTCTGCGGCAAATCGAGGATGAACATCTAAGGTTGCTTAGGGATGAGGCAACAGCCCGTCGCGCCGAAGAGCGCGAAATGCCTAGGCCAGTGCGGCCAAGGCCTTCCGCATCGGTTTTTGCCAAGCGTTGATCAATCCTCTTCCAGCGCCTCGTTGTACTGATCGGCGGACCAACCCGCCTGCGTCATGAGCATGGTGTCCAGCCCCGGATCGCCACCTTCCGCCGCCGCTTCCTTGGCGTCGTCAAGCAACATCTGCCATTGCGCGAGGTGCTTCCCGGCGGTCTGGGGAGCTAGGTGCGCATAAGCCTGTTGGGTCACCAGCACAGATGAGTGACCCAACAGCTTGCTAATCGCTTCCAGCGGAACGTTGTTGTTTATCATCATCGTTGCGATGGTCTTCCGCAGCGCATGTGCGCCTAGGGCCTTCGGGCGGACACGCTTCCACACGTCCCTCTGGTGTTCCCGTCGCACAGGCGCTTCCGAGTTCTTCGGGGATGGGAAGACGTAGGTGGATGACCAGCGCGGAAGGTCTTCGAGGAACTTCACCTGAATAGGGGTCAGCGGGAACACCTTGTCTTCGTCCGTCTTGTACCGTTCGGCTGGGATGGTCCATGTCCCGGATTTCAGATCAATGTCGGACCATTCCATGTTGCGAGCTTCAACGCCCCGGCTGGGTGTGATCATCAAGAACCTGATCAGCGCCGCGCCGATAGGGTACTTATCACCCACAGCCGCCAGCGTGTCGCCCAGCGTCAACAGGTCGTCGCGGGTGAAAACGTCAAGCCGCCGCTTCGCGGTTGCCCGTTCGATCCCTTCCATGGGGTTGGCGGTCATGTGACGGCCCTGCCGGGCGATGGTCAGCAACTTGCTGATGTAGGCAGTCCAGCGGTTTACGGCGGCGGCTGAGTACGGAGTATCGCGGACCTTGCCCGATTTCGTGCGGGGGTGTTCTTTCCGCTTCTTGGCGTACCACGCCTTGAAACCTTCGTGCGTCAACCGGCCCAGCTTCACCTTGCCGAAATGAGGGTCGATGTGGTTCTTCCACGCGCTGCGAAAGTCGGCGGCATGTGCGGCACCGATTTCAGACGAGTACGATTCATCCCAAATCTTGTAGATGTCGCCCAACGTCTCAACGGTCGGGTTGTTATCCTCCGCCACGATCTTGCGCGCGCGGTTCCGGGCCTCGTCCACGCTGATCATGCCAACAAGGGCGATGGTTTCCGCCTTCCGTTTTCCATCTCGGTGCGAGGTCCAGCGGGCCGTGTAGGTTCGGGCTGTCTTGGTGAGGCGGACGACAAGCTGCGGCACCTCCATATCCGTAACCCAGTCGCCATCTTTCTCTCGGTCCAGCCGGTCAACAATCGCTTTCGTCAGCTTCACCCGTGCCATGATGATACAATCCTGATACTTTGACGCCCCCAGAGATTGGCTTACGGTCAGAATCCGGCTGATACAACCGGAAACTCACGAAATCTCATATTTCATTGGAAAATATGGCGCTTATTGCGTTGCCCCTTCTCTGGAAAATGGCACATCATGCCGGGTGAAAAGGGTATGCCACAAGACTACGAATCTGAGGGTCGGGCGTTCGAATCGCTCCGGGTCCGCCATTTCCTGAAATTGTGAGAAACATCCCCACTGGGGGAAGTTGCGGTGTGTATCAGGCGTTGTGCGCGTCAGCCTGCGGGCGGTGTTGCTGCTGGCCTGTCGATCCGGGCGCGGCATTGTGTTTTGAACGGCCGGGGTGCCGGAAGGAACTCCGGCACGCGGTTCACCTCGCGTGCCGGGGCGGAATTTTGGGGCTTTGGCCCGGCTTCAATGCGCCATCAGGACGGTCGGGTCACTGCGCTTGTCATGGGTGGCGAGCCGGTCGACGATGGTTTCCGATGCGGAGTTCATGCCGATGATTTCAACCACTGTTCCGGCCCGGCGGAATTTCAGGACCGCCATATCCAGTGCCTGCACGCTGGAAATATCCCAGATATGTGCGCGGGTGACGTCGATCACCACGCGCTCGGGTGCGGCGCGGAAGTCGAAAGCCGTGACGAAATCCTCGACGGAGCCATAGAAGAGCTGCCCTTCCACGACATAGGTGCGGACCCGTCCGTCGGGTGAGAGGCTGGACGTGACCTTGAACAACTGTGCGATCTTGGCGGCGAAGAAGATACCCGACAGCAGCACCCCCACCAGCACACCGATGGCAAGGTTATGCGTCCAGACCACGGTCGCGACCGTCGCCAGCATCACCACCGAGGACGAACGGGGATGGGTGCGGAGGTTGCGCAGAGATGACCACGAGAACGTGCCGATGGATACCATGATCATAACTGCGACCAGCGCGGGCATCGGAATCCGGGCCACCCAGTCGCCCAGAAAGACCACAAGGATCAGCAGGACCGAGCCTGCGGTGAAAGATGACAGTCGGCCGCGCCCGCCGGATTTGACGTTGATCATGCTCTGCCCGATCATCGCGCAGCCCGCCATGCCACCGATGAAGCCGGTGGCCGCATTGGCGATGCCCTGGCCGATGCATTCCTGATTGCGGTCGGATGTCGTGTCGGTCAGCTCGTCGACGAGGTTCTGTGTCATCAGGCTTTCCAGCAGGCCAACCACGGCAATGGCGATGGAATAGGGCAGGATGATCAGCAGCGTGTCCAGCGTCAGCGGCACGTCCGGGATCAGGAAGACGGGCAGCGTGTCGGGAAGCGCGCCCATGTCGCCGACGGTCCGCACATCCCAGCCAAACCCGAGGCTGAGCGCGGTCAGGACGATGATCGTGACCAGAGGAGAGGGTACGGCCTTTGTCACGCGCGGGAACAGGTAGATGATCGCCAGGCCCGCCGCCACAAGCGCATAGGTCAGGGGCGGCACCTTCCTCGGGTCCAGTTCTGGCAACTGGGCCAGAAAGATCAGGATGGCGAGGGCGTTGACAAAGCCGGTCATCACCGATTTCGACACATAGCGCATGACAGAGCCAAGCTTCAGCAGCCCCATGGCAATCTGGATCACGCCGGTCAGCACCGTGGCCGCCAGCAGGTATTGCAGCCCGTGATCCCGTACCAGCGTGACCATAAGAACGGCGGTCGCGGCGGTTGCGGCGGAAATCATGCCGGGCCGCCCGCCGGTCAGCGCGGTCAGAACGGCGATGGAAAAGCTCGCATAAAGCCCGACCTTCGGATCTACACCTGCAATGATGGAAAAGGCGATGGCCTCGGGGATGAGGGCAAGCGCCACGACGAGGCCCGACAGCACGTCGGCCCGGATATTGCCGAACCATTCGGCACGATAGGTTTGTGGTGAAAACATGCAAATTTCCCGCACAGCCGGGGCATGGCCCGTCGGCTGTCATCCAGATCTGGGTTTGGTGAGGTTGTCCGGCGGATGGGCGGCCGGAAGAGCCAGCCGGGAATTGCACCCGGCTCCTTGTTCGCTGCCGCCCGCATACTGGTTTTGCTGCCAGATGCCAAGCCGGTGCGGGGAACGAGGGCTACTGCATGGCGGCCATGTGGCCTCCGGGTCATCCTGCCTTTGCCGTCAGCTCCAGCTTACATCACCCAGAAAGATATATCCCGCGCCGTAGATCGTCTTGATCAGGGTCGGGTTCTTCGGGTCTTCGCCCAGCTTGGTGCGCAGGCGTGAGATGCGGACATCCATCGCGCGGTCAAAGCTTTCGCCCGCCACGCCGCCAAGGCTTTCCTGCATCTGGGCACGGCTGATCAGGCGACGCGGGCTTTCGAGGAACAGGCGCAGCACCTCGCCCTCGGCATGGCTGAAGGGCACCTCTGCTCCGTCGGCGGCGATCAGCAGATAGCGGTCGAACTGCGCCATCCAGCCATTGAAGCGGGCCGTCTGGGCACCGCGCTCCGGCTCGGCCCGGGTCTTGCGCAACCGGGCGCGGACGCGGGCCACCACTTCGGCCGGATCGAAGGGCTTGATGATATAATCGTCGGCACCAAGCTCCAGCCCGGTCACGCGATCCTGCACCTGCGCGCGGCCCGATATGATGATGATGGCCGCCCCGGATTCCAGCGCCAGACGATGCACCACAGCCAGCCCGTCGCGGTCGGGCAGACCCAGATCGACAAGGCAGACGTCCGGCGTCATGCGCTTCAGCGCCGCCTCGAATTCGGTGGCGCGGGCGTGGGTGGTGACGCGGAAGCCCGCTTCCTCCAGAGCGTCGGCCAGCATGCGGCGGATTTCCGGCTCGTCGTCCAGAATGGCGATATGCGCGGGTTTGCTCATGTGCGGGCAGCTCCGATGGCGGTGGCAAGGGCGGCGGCGTCGAAAGGTTTCGACAGGACCGGCACGCGGGCGGCGGCGCGGCGCGGATCGCCGGCAGGCAGGGCGCTCATCAGCAGGACCGGGGCAGGGTGCCTGCGTTCGGCGAGCGTTTCGGCAAGCACGGTGCCCTGCGCCGCGCCCAGCTGAATATCCGACAGGATCAGCCCGATGCCCGGCACCTCGGCCAGCGCCAGCGCCTCGTCCACGCTGGCGGCCTCGATGACCGCATGACCCTGTGCGCGCAGCATCTCGCGCACACCCTCGCGGATGTCGCTGTCATCCTCGACCAGCAGGACCAGCAGCGGCGGCAGACCTTCCGCCTGTCCCTCGGCCACCGGGCGGAAGGGCAGCCGCACGGAAATCGAGGCACCGCCGCCGGGGCGGTTGGACAGCCGCACCGTCCCGCCCGCCAGCGTCGCATGGTCATAGACCATCGACAGGCCCAGCCCCGACCCCTTGCTGCCCTTGGTGGTGAAGAACGGGTCCAGCGCCTTTTCCAGTGCCTCGGGGCTGAAGCCCGGCCCGTCGTCCTCAACCCGGATTTCCAGCCAGGTGTCGCGCAGGCAGGCCAGTGCGATGCGGATCGTGCCGCCCTTCGGCCCCATCGCATCCCGCGCATTCAGCACGAGGTTCAGCAGCGCATCCTGCAAACCGCCCGCATCCAGCATCAGAACCGGCATCTGCGGAGGCAGCACGATCTCCAGCCGGGTCTGAACCGGCAGGGTGGGTGTTGCCAGCAGCCGCAGATCGGCCAGCAGGGCACCCACATCGGTGGGCGCGGGTTTCAGCGTCGGGCGGCCCGAGATCGAGGCGATCCGGTCCAGCAGCACGCCCCCGCGCCGGGCCGCAGCCTGAATGCCGGTTGCCAGCGCGCGGGCCTCATCCGGCAGGGGTAGCCGCTCCATCCGGCTTTGCAGGCCAAGAATCACGGTCAGCAGATTGGCGAAATCATGCGCCATGCCCGAAGTGAACTGCGCCGCAAGCTCGCGCTTGCGGGTCTGTGCCAGTGCCGAACGGGCCTGGGTTTCCGCCGTCACATCGGTCGACAGGATATAGACGCCGTTCACCGGCCCGCCGTCGATCTGATCGGGGGTGAAGGCCGCACGGATGCGGCGACCGGATTCCTCGTCGGTGAACTCGAACACCGACGCCTCCCCGGCCAGCGCCCGGTTCAGATAGGGAAGGATCTTGCCGAAGGTCAGATCGCCCAAAGCCTCACGCCCGGTCAGCCCGATGATTTCGGCCGACCGGCCGGGCATCACGCTGCCCAGTCTGCGGTTGGAATAGGTATAGCGCAGATCGCAATCCACATGGGCGATATGGGCGGGCATCATTTCCGTCGTCAGACGGGTGCGGGCCTCCATCTCGGTCAGTTCCCGCTTGGCCTCGGCCAGCGCGGCATTGGTCGCGGCCAGCGCGCGGTTGGCCTGCGCCAGCCGTTCGGCATTCGCCAGCACCTCGTCCGACAGTTCCGCCGAACGGTTGCGCAGCATCTTTTCCTGCAGCTTCACTTCGGTGATGTCGGTATAGACCGTGACCCAGCCGCCCTGCGGCAGCGGGGCGCCTTCGACCGAAATCCAGCGCCCGCCGGGGCGTTCGCGTTCCATATAGTGTGGCTGGAAGGCGCGCGCCGCCTCGACCCGCGCCTGAACGGCGGTCCAGGGATCGTCCACCGGGCCATATTCGCCGCGTTCCACCAGATAGAAGATCGTATCCTCGAACGAGGCGCCGGGCGTCACCAGTTGCTCGGGCAGGTCGAACATTTCCTGAAAGCGGTGATTCCACAGCGCCAGTTTCAGGTCGCGGTCATAGATCGACAGCGCCTGCTGGATCAGGTTCAGCCCGGCGCGCATCAGGCCGGTGCGGGCATCGTTGACTGGCATGCATCATCCCCCCGGCCATGGCTAACACCCGCCGCCACTCGCGGAAAAGAGGAAATCCCGCCCTGCAACAATTCGCAAGGATTGGGAAAAAGTCGCGCAAGTTTTGGCGGCAAAGGTTGCATCGTTCGGCAAAGGCGACAGAAGATTCGCCCCGGACCGACCGCCCGGAGGAGGGCGCAGGGAGGAATATGTATGGCTGCGACGGACGGGTTGAACTCGATCCCTGCGCTGCTGGACCGGAATGCGCGCCTGTTCGGCGCCCGTCCGGCGTGGCGCGAAAAGGAATTCGGCATCTGGCAATGCTGGACCTGGGCGGAAGGTGCGGCGGAAATCCGCGCCATCGCTCTGGGTTTTCTGGCGCTGGGGCTGAACCGCGGGGATCATGTTGCGGTGATCGGCCGCAACCGCCCGGCGCTTTACTGGTCGATGGTGGCGGCGCAGATGTGCGGTGCGGTGCCGGTGCCGCTGTATCAGGACGCCGTGGCCGAAGAGATGGCCTATGTGCTGGATCACTGCGGCGCACGCTTTGTGGTCTGCGGCGATCAGGAGCAGGTCGACAAGGTGCTGGAGATCCAGGACCGGCTGCCGCATGTCGAGCAGGTCATTTATGTCGACAAGCGCGGCATGCGGAAATACGACCATTCCCACATGAATGCGCTGGCCGATGTGGAGGCCGAGGGCAAGGCGGGTCACTACCGCTTTGACGCCGAACTTGAGACCCGCATCGCGGAGCTGGATTACGACAGCACCTGTGTGATGCTGTATACCTCGGGCACCACCGGCAAGCCCAAGGGCGTGGTGCTGTCGAACCGCAACATCATCGAAACCTCGAAGAACTCGTCCGAGTTCGACAAGCTGCGCCCCGGTGACGATGTTCTGGCCTATCTGCCGATGGCCTGGGTCGGCGATTTCATCTTCTCGGTCGGGCAGGCGATGTGGACCGGCTTCTGCGTGAACTGCCCGGAATCCGCCGCCACCATGATGACCGACCTGCGCGAGATCGGGCCGACCTATTTCTTTGCGCCCCCGCGGGTATTCGAGGGGCAGCTGACGCAGGTGATGATCCGCATGGAAGATGCGGGGCGTCTGAAGAAGCGGATGTTCGATCACTATATGGCGGTTGCGCGGCGCGTTGGTCCCGCGATCCTGGACGGCAAGCCCGTCTCCGCCGCCGACCGCCTGGCCTACTGGATCGGCGACAAGCTGGTCTATGGGCCGCTGAAGAACACGCTGGGCTTCAGCCGTGTGCGTGTGGGCTATACGGCGGGTGAGGCGATCGGGCCGGAGATCTTTGATTTCTACCGCTCGCTGGGCATCAACCTGAAACAGCTTTACGGCCAGACCGAGGCTTCGGTCTTCATCACCCAGCAGCCCGACGGGCAGGTGCGGTCGGATACCGTGGGCGTGCCCTCGCCGGGGGTGGAGGTGCGGATCGCCGAGAATGGCGAGGTGTTCTACCGCAGCCCCGGCACCTTTATGTCTTATTTCAAGAACCCGGAAAGCACCGCCTCGACCAAGGATGCCGAAGGCTGGGTTGCCACCGGCGATGCGGGGTTCTTTGAAGAGGCCACCGGCCACCTGCGGATCATCGACCGGGCGAAGGATGTGGGCAAGATGGCCGATGGTCGCCTGTTCGCGCCGAAATATGTGGAAAACAAGCTGAAATTCTACCCCAACATCCTTGAGGCCGTGGTCTTCGGCAATGGCCGCGACCGCTGCACCGCCTTCATTAACATCGACCTGACAGCGGTGGGCAACTGGGCGGAACGCAACAACATCGCCTATTCCAGCTATCAGGAACTCGCCGGTCATCCGCGCGTCTACGAGGCCATCAAGGCGCATGTGGAGGAAGTGAACCGCTCCGTCGCCGAAGACCCGATGCTGTCAGGCTGTCAGGTGCATCGCTTCTGCATCCTTCACAAGGAACTGGATGCCGACGACGGCGAGATGACCCGCACCCGCAAGGTGCGCCGGAACATCATCGAACAGAAATACGCCGATCTGATTGCTGGTCTCTATGACGGGGCGGACAGCGTCTACACCGAAACCGAAGTGACCTACGAGGACGGCCGCAAGGGCGCGATCCGCGCCACGGTCAGGATGATGGACGCGGCCACCGTCGCCGGTCAGCGGAGGGCGGCATGAACGCGATGAACCCCGAGGGCTATGTCACCTCAGACGGCCGCAAGATCGGCGGCGTGCTGATGGAGATGAAGAACATCACCCTGCGCTTTGGCGGTGTGAAGGCGATCACCGATATCAGCTTCGACATCCGCGAGGGCGAGATCCGCGCCATCATCGGGCCGAACGGCGCGGGCAAATCCTCGATGCTGAACGTCATCTCGGGCTTTTATATCCCGCAGGAGGGCGAGGTCTGGTTTCGCGGCAAGAAACGCGCGCCGATGAAACCCTATGAGGTGGCGCAGCAGGGTATCGCCCGCACCTTCCAGAATATCGCCCTGTTCGAGGGCATGAGCGTGCTGGACAATATCATGACCGGGCGGCTGACGCTGATGAAAAGCGGCATGCTGGATCAGGCGATGTGGTGGGGCCGCGCGCAACGCGAAGAGACCGAGCACCGCGAGAAGGTCGAGAAGATCATCGACTTTCTGGAAATCCAGCACATCCGCAAGACGCCCGTGGGCCGTCTGCCCTACGGGTTGAAGAAGCGGGTGGAGCTGGCCCGCGCGCTGGCGGCGGAGCCGAAGCTCCTGCTGCTAGATGAACCCATGGCAGGCATGAACGTCGAGGAGAAAGAGGACATGTGCCGCTTCATCCTGGATGTGAATGACGAATTCGGCACCACCATCACGCTGATCGAACATGACATGGGCGTGGTGATGGACCTGAGCGACCGCGTGGTCGTGATGGATTACGGCAAGAAGATCGGTGACGGCCCGCCCGACGAGGTGCGCAGCAATCCCGATGTCATCAACGCCTATCTGGGGGTTTCGCATGACTGAGTGCCTGTCCTTCCTCCGGTTTCCCGGCTGGACGCGGGCCTGTCTGATGGCTGGAGCACTGACAGGATTTGCCCTGCCCGCCGCTGCCATCCCCGAGGTGACCCCCGCCGAACGTCTGGAACTGGTGCAGGCCTGCGAGAAGGTGTTGCTGGAGCAATCCGAGGCTCCGCTGCGCGGCTATCTGCCCGCGCCGCTCAGCAGCGGCAAGCCCGGCGCGAAAACCTATACCTATTACAGCCAGTCCAAGGCGCTGATTGTTCTTGCCCGCCGCACGGGCAAGATCTGGGATCTTTGCACTGTGCAAGAGGTCGAGGGTGATCGGCGCAGCCTGACCGAGTGGGCGAAAGCCTGGCCGAAAGAGTTCGCCGCGGCCTTTCCGGCCTCGCGCTACCAGCAGCACAGCTTTCAGGTTCCGCGCCCCGTCGAGCCCTTTGCCGTGCTGTGCCAGGATCAGGGCTTTGCCTTGGTGATCTATCCGCATTTCGGCCAGAAATCCGAATTTGCGGTCTCTGTCAGCAATCAGCTTGACTACATCCGAAGCGATCCCTGCCAACCGGGGAGCGGCTGATGCTGAACATCTTTCATTCCGAACCGGCAGGCGTGGCCCGCAATGAGCTGGACCTGTCATTCGCATTCAAGGGGGCCGCCCATGCCTGATCAGCTTCTTTACGCGATGGAGGTCTCGCTCAACGGCCTCATGGCGGGGATCATGTATGCCCTCGTGGCGCTGGGCTTCGTGCTGATCTTCAAGGCCAGCGGCATCTTCAACTATGCGCAGGGCGTGCTGGCGCTGTTCGCCGCGCTGACGCTGGTGGGCCTGCAACAGGGGCAGATCCCGTTCTCGCATGTCATCAACGCGATCTTCGGGACCGAGCTGCACAGCTTCGGCTGGACGCTGCCCGCCATTGTCGCCATCGCGCTGACCGCGCTGGTGATGGTGGGGCTGGCCTGGCTGATCGAGCGGCTGGTGCTGAAGCATCTGGTGAATCAGGAGCCGATCATCCTGTTCATGGCGACCATTGGCCTTGCCTATTTCCTGGAAGGTCTGGGCGACGTGATGTGGGGCGCCGATATCAAGAAGCTGGATGTCGGCCTGCCGCAGGGCATTTCGGAAACCATCGACGCGCTGACCTTCAACGCCTTCGGCTATGGCTTCTTCATCGACCGGCTGGACATCGTGGCTGCCGTGGTCGCGGCCCTGCTGGTGGCGAGCCTGACGCTGTTCAGCCAGTATACCAAATACGGCCGTGCCCTGCGCGCGGTGGCCGATGACCATCAGGCGGCGCTGTCGGTCGGCATCTCGCTGCGCTTCATCTGGGTGCTGGTCTGGTCGATTGCCGGTTTTGTGGCACTGGTCGCGGGCATCATGTGGGGGTCGAAATCCGGGGTGCAGTTCTCGCTGTCGCTGATCGCGCTGAAGGCGCTGCCGGTGCTGATGCTGGGCGGCTTCACCTCGATCCCCGGCGCTATCGTGGGCGGGTTGATCATCGGCATGGGCGAAAAGCTGTTCGAGTTCTTCGCAGGCCCCCTGATCGGAGGCGCGACCGAAAACTGGTTCGCCTATGTGCTGGCGCTGCTGTTCCTCGTCTTCCGGCCGCAAGGCCTGTTCGGCGAACGCATCATCGAGAGGGTCTGAGCGATGGGTATGCGATTGGTGTCGGATTGGGGGCCAGCCCCCAAACCCCCGGGATATTTGGACCAAGATGAAAGCCGGACGATGGGAGGACGGGACTGATGTTTTACCGTGAGGCGGGGGACTTCAAGACCTCCTATGTCGATGACAGCCAGACCTTCCCGATCCGTTTCGACCGGATGCGCTATTACGCGGTGCTGGTGCTTGGCTTCGGCATCCTGCCCTTCGTGATGAACGATTACTGGGCCAATGCGGTTTTCGTGCCTTTCCTGATCTATGCGATCGCCGCGATCGGGCTGAATATCCTGACCGGCTATTGCGGTCAGGTCAGCCTTGGCACCGGCGGCTTCATGGCGGTGGGGGCCTATGCCTGCTACAAGCTGATGACGGCGTTTCCCTGGATGCCGATGCCGGTGAACGTGCTGCTGGCCGGTCTGGTGACCGCCGGGGTGGGTGTGCTGTTCGGCCTGCCGAGCCTTCGGATCAAGGGCTTCTATCTGGCAGTGGCCACGCTGGCCGCGCAGTTCTTCCTTGTCTGGCTGTTCAACAAGGTGCCGTGGTTCTACAACTATTCGGCCTCGGGTCAGATCACCGCGCCGGAGCGCACGCTGCTGGGCGTGGCGGTGACCGGGGCAAGCACCCCGGCCTGGGCGAAATACCTGTTCTGCGCCGTGTTCCTGTTCGTGCTGGCCTGGCTGGCCCGCAACCTGACGCGGGGCACGGTGGGGCGCAAGTGGATGGCCATCCGCGACATGGACATCGCGGCTGAAATCATCGGGGTGAACCCGCTGACCACCAAGCTGTCGGCTTTCGCCGTGTCGAGCTTCTACATCGGTATCGCCGGGGCGCTGTTCTTTGCGGTCTATCTGGGCGCGGCCGAGGTAGGCGAGGCGTTTGGCATCCAGAAAAGCTTTCTCATCCTCTTCATGGTGATCATCGGCGGGCTGGGGTCGATCTTCGGTTCTTTCGCAGGGGCGGCCTTCCTCGTGCTGTTGCCGGTGCTCTTGAAGAACCTGCTGGTGGGCGGGCTTGGCTGGCCCACCGATCTGGCGGCGCATATCGAACTGATGATCGTCGGTGCCCTGATCATCGTTTTCCTGATCCTTGAACCGCACGGGCTGGCGCAGCTCTGGCGGGTCGCGAAAGAGAAGCTGCGGCTCTGGCCCTTCCCGCATTGACGGGGCGGGCAGAATAAACCCCGGCGTGAAAGCGCCTGAGAAAACCAGACCCGGCGCGGGAGGCGCCGGAGATAACAAACCGGGAGGAATACGAATGAAGAAGACCTTTACCATGCTGGCGGCGGCGGCCATAGCGGCCACCACGGCAGCCCCGGCGCTGGCCGATCTGGTGGTGCCGAACCTCAGCTACCGCACCGGCCCCTTCGCCGCGGGCGGCATCCCCTATGCCGACGGCTTCAACGACTACTTCACCCTGCTGAACGAGCGGGACGGTGGTATCGGCGGCGAGAAGGTGCAGGTGCCGGAATGCGAGACTGCCTATAACACCGAAAAGGGTGTGGAGTGCTACGAGGCCACCAAGGGTCAGGGCGCGCTGGTCTACAATCCGCTGTCCACCGGGATCACCTATCAGCTGATCCCCAAGGTCTCGGCCGATGGCATCACGCTTTACACCCCCGGCTATGGCCGCACCTCGGCCGCCAACGGCAAGGTGTTTGAATGGGTATTCAACTACCCGGCGAACTACTGGGATGGCGCCAGCGTGGCGATCAAATACCTGCTGGATGAAAACGGCGGCAGCCTTGAAGGCAAGAAGATCGCACTGCTTTACCACAACTCGGCCTACGGCAAGGAGCCGATCCGCACGCTTCAGGAACTGGCCAAGAAGCATGGCTTCACGCTGAGCGAACTGCCGATCGACAGCCCTGGCCAGGAACAGAAAAGCCAGTGGCTGCAAGTGCGCCGCGACAAGCCCGACTATGTGCTGTTCTGGGGCTGGGGCGTGATGAACTCGGTCGCCGTGCAGGAAGCCGCCAACATCCGCTTCCCGATGGACAAGTTCATTGGCATCTGGTGGTCGGGTTCGGAAAATGACGTGCTTCCGGCTGGCGACGGCGCCAATGGCTACAAGGCGCTGACCTTCAACGGTGTTGGCGGCGACTATCCGGTCTATGCCGACCTGAAGAAATACGTCTTCGATGCGGGCAAGGGCAGCGGCGCGGGCGATTCCGCCGGCTCGGTGATCTATTCGCGCGGCATGTATGCGGCGGTCGTGATTTCCGAGGCGATCCGCAAGGCGCAGGAACTTGCAGGGACGCCGAAGGTGAACGCGGCGCAGGTGCGTGACGGGTTCGAGGCGCTGGAAATCACCGATGCGCGTCTGGAAGAGCTGGGCCTGAAGGGCTTTGGTCAGGCGTTCAAGGCGACTTGTGCCGATCACGGCGGTGCCGGTGGCGCTATGATCCAGCAATGGGATGCGGCGGCGAAGAAATGGAGCCTGATCACCGGCTTCATCGAGCCGGATCACGATGTGCTTGACCCGCTGGTGGCCGAGGATTCGGCGGCTTTCGCGGCCGAGAACAACATCGCCGAACGCTGCAACTGATGTGACCGGGGGCCCCGCGCGCCGGGGCCCCCCTTTCCCTGCCGGAGCCAAGCCATGCTGGACGCCACCCCGACCCAAGCCGAGACCCTGCTGGAGGTCAACAATATCGAGGTGATCTACAACCACGTCATCCTCGTGCTGAAAGGGGTCAGCCTTTCGGTGCCCAAGGGCGGTATCACCGCGCTTCTGGGCGGCAATGGCGCGGGCAAGACCACGACGCTCAAGGCGGTGTCGAACCTGCTGCATTCCGAACGCGGCGAGGTGACCAAGGGCCAGATCCTTTATCGCGGCGACCGCGTGCAGGATCTGAACCCGGCCGAACTGGTGAAGCGCGGTGTCATTCAGGTGATGGAAGGCCGCCACTGTTTTGAACACCTGACGGTCGAGGAAAACCTGCTGACCGGCGCCTATACGCGGACGGATGGTGCGGGCGCGATCAGCGCCGACCTTGAGATGGTCTACAATTACTTCCCCCGCCTGAAGGAACGCCGCAAGTCACAGGCGGGCTATACCTCGGGCGGCGAGCAACAGATGGTCGCCATGGGCCGTGCGCTGATGTCGAGGCCTGAGACGATCCTGCTGGATGAGCCCTCGATGGGTCTGGCCCCGCAACTGGTGGAGCAGATCTTCGAGATCGTGAAAGCGGTGAACGAGGGCGAGGGCGTGACCTTCCTACTGGCTGAACAGAACACCAACGTCGCCCTGCGTTATGCCCATACCGGCTATATCCTCGAAAGTGGCCGGGTGGTGATGGAAGGCAGCGCGCAGGAACTGCGCGAGAACCCGGATGTGAAGGAATTCTACCTCGGCATGTCGGACAAGGGCCGCAAATCCTTCCGCGACGTGCGCAGCTATCGCCGCCGCAAGCGGTGGCTGTCGTGAGGGGGGAGGCGCAAATGACCTATTTCGACACATTGGAAACCCGTTCCGCCGACCAGCGCGCCGCCGATCTGGCCCGTGATCTGCCTGCCCTGATCGCCCATGCGAAAACCGCCCCTGCGATGGCCGAAAGCCTCGCTGACGTCGATCCGGCGCAGATCACGGGGCTGGAGGCGCTGTCCCGCCTGCCGGTGATCCGCAAGGCCGATCTTTCCGGCGCGCAGAAAGCCCGCCCGCCGATGGGGGGCTTCCTGCCCGCAGGCGGTGCCTTCGAGCATGTGTTCCAGTCGCCCGGTCCGATCTATGAAATTGGCCGGACCACCGCCGACTGGTGGCGCATGGGCCGTTTCCTGCATGCCTGCGGCGTAGGCAGGGGCGACATCGTGCAGAACTGCTTTGGCTATCACCTGACGCCCGCGGGGATGATCTTTGAATCGGGGGCCCGTGCCGTCGGGGCCGCCGTGCTGCCCGCAGGCACCGGCCAGACCGACTTGCAGGTGCGGGCTGCTGTGGACATCGGTACGACCGCCTATGCGGGCACGCCGGATTACCTGAAGGTCATCCTCGACCGCGCCGATGAAATGGGCGAGCGGCTGGCGATCACCCGCGCGGCGGTGGGCGGCGGCGCGCTGTTTCATTCACTGCGCAAGGAATATGCCGACCGGGGTATCCTGTGCCTGCAATGCTACGCCACCGCCGATCTGGGCAATATCGCCTACGAATCCGAGGCGATGGAGGGCATGATCCTTGACGAGGGCGTGATCGTGGAGATCGTCCGCCCCGGTACGGGCGATCCGGTGCCGATGGGCGAGGTGGGCGAGGTGGTGGTGACCACGCTGAACCGCGATTATCCGCTTGTCCGCTTCGCCACCGGCGATCTTTCGGCGCTGATGCCGGGCGTCTCGCCCTGCGGCCGCACCAATCTGCGCATTCGCGGCTGGATGGGCCGGGCTGACCAGACCACCAAGATCAAGGGCATGTTTGTCCGCCCTGAACAGGTGGCCGAATTCGTGGCCCGTCACGAAGAAGTTGCCCGCGCCCGTGTCATCGCCACCCGCGAGGGCGAGATGGATGCAATGACCGTGCAGGTCGAAAGTCGCGCCGCGAATCCCGGGCTCTACGAACAAAGCATCGTCGATGTGCTGAAGCTGAAAGGCCGTGTGGAAATCGTGGCGCCGGGCAGCCTGCCCAATGACGGCAAGGTGATCGAGGACCGCCGCAGCTACGGCTGATCGCAACACGACCTCCGACTGGCCGCGCTGGGGCGAAATGCCGCAGCGCGGCGTGTTTTTTGCTGGCAGCCCGCGACAATCTGTCCCATCCTGCCCGCGCGCGCGTGGTTTTGGGAGGAACCATATGAACAAGCTTGTTGCCCTGATCTGCGTGATCAGCTGGTCGGGTTTCTGGGCCTTCGGCTATCTGGCGCTTTCCGCCGGGGTCGAAGACAGCGGCCAGATCACCGTGGCCGCCATTCTGGCCGCCATCGGTTTCTTCTCGGGCATGGTGGCCTGGCTGAAACTGGCGCGCGCCGATAACCTGCCACTGCGCGCCTGAAGGGGCGGCGGCTCAGCGCCGCCGCAGCAGTTCCAGAACCTCACGGTCGGGATAGCCGTCGGGCACCAGCCCCCGCGCGGTCTGGAAGGCCTTGACGGCGGCAATGGTCTTTTGTCCGACATTGCCGTCTGCGCCGCCTGTATCGAAGCCCATGGCGGTCAGCCGTTCCTGCAATTCCATCCGTTCGGCCATGCGCAGGGTGCTGTCGCCCGCGGGCCAGGGGGTTTTCAGCCCCGGACCACCTTTCAGCCGGTCAGACAGGTGGCCGACCGCGATGACATAGGCATCCGCCTGATTGTAACGCTCGATGGCGTGGAAGTTGCGGTAGATCAGGAAGGCCGCGCCCTTCACCCCGGCGGGCAGCAGCAGCGCCGCCTGACCGTCGGGCACCGGGCGCCCGTCGGCGCGGGTGATGCCCATGGCGCGCCAGTCCGCCCCTGACCGCTTGGCCGACTTGCCGGACACCGCCGCGCCAAAGCCCGGCGGCAGGGTGACTTCCATCCCCCAGGGCTGCCCGCGCTGCCACCCCGATTTCGCCAGATAGGCGGCGGTCGAGGCCAGCGCGTCGGTCGGATCGTCCGACCAGATGTCGCGCTTGCCGTCGCCGGTGAAATCCACCGCGAAGGCAAGGTACGAGGTCGGGATGAACTGCGTATGCCCCATGGCACCGGCCCAGCTGCCCAGCATATGCCGCGCATCGGTATCACCGGCCTGAAGGATCTTCAGCGCAGCAATGAGTTGACCCTGAAAGAACTCGGCCCGCCGCCCCTCATAGGACAGTGTAGCCAGCGCCTCGATCAGCGGCAGATCGCCCCGCTTCTCGCCATAGCTGCTTTCCATGCCCCAGACGGCAACCACGACTTCCTTGTCGACGCCATAGGTTGCCTCGATCTGGTTCAGCACACCCGCATGCCGGGCCAGCATCGCGCGGCCATTGGCCACGCGCTTGTCGGAAACGGCGGTTTCCAGATATTCCCACAGCGATTTCGTGAACTCGGCCTGGTTGTTCGACCGCCGGATCACCTCGGGGTTATAGATCACCTCGCGGAAGGCCGCGTCATAGGTGCCAGCCGACACGCCCGAAGCCAGCGCGCGCGGACGGAAGGCTGCAATCCACTGCTCCAGCCCCGCCACCTTGGCCGGGTCGGGGTTCTGGTCGCGGCCATATTTGATCACCGTGGGGCTGCTCCCTGATTGCGAGACCGAGCCGCCGCCGCCGATGCATGCCGACAGGGCAGTGGTCAGGGCAAGGGTCATGAGGGTTCTGGAAAAGCGCATGGTCTGGCCCCTTTTCGGGTTGTTCGCGTCTGCTCGCTCCCCAGTGTAGCGGGAACCCTGCGTCTGGGAAAGGCGGCGATGAGAGAAGGGGGGCTTTCCGCCCCCCGTCTCCTGCGGAGACTCCCCCCGAGGATATTTGGGCCAAGATGAAGGCGTGAAGTTCATCTTGGTCCAAATATCCTCGGGGGTGAGCCCCGAAGGGGCGAGGGGGCAGACAGCCCCCTGCTTCAGCGCCGCTTGCGCACCACCTTGCGTTTGGCGATGGCCGCGCGGGCGGGTTTGCGCGGTCCGCGGCCATGCCCGGCCTTGCCGCGTTTCGGGGCGGGCAGGGCGCCGCCGTCGATCTCGATTAGTTCCAGAAGCAGCCCGCCGGTCACCGGCACGGCCTCGGCCAGCCTCACTGTCACGCGCGCGCCGGGGCCGATGGTCAGGCCGGTATCGGCGCCGGTCAGGGTCTGGCTGTCGGCATCAAAGAAGAAGAACTCGCGTCCGACCTCACGGATCGGCACAAGACCATCGGCGCCGGTTTCATCCAGCTTCACGAAAAGCCCGAATTTCTGCACGCCGGAAACCCGCCCGGTGAAGGTCTGTCCCACGCGGTCCGAGAGGTAAGAGGCAAGATAGCGGTCGATGGTGTCGCGTTCGGCAGCCATCGACCGGCGCTCGGAATCCGAGATCAGCTTGGCGGTCTCGTCAAGGTTCTCGACGTCCCAGGCGCTGAGGCCATCCGCGCCCCAGCCATGCCCGTCGATCAGCGCCCGATGCACGATCAGGTCGGAATAGCGCCGGATGGGCGAGGTGAAATGCGCGTAATTGCGCAAGGCCAGCCCGAAATGGCCAAAGTTCTGCGGGCTGTAATAGGCTTGGGTCATCGACCGCAATGTGGTGATGTTGATAAGCTCGTCCTGATCGGTGCCTTCCGCCTGCGCCAGCAGCCGGTTCAGATGCGCGGTCTTCAACACCTGCCCCTTGGCCAGCGTGAATCCCGAAGCCTCAGCCACTTCGCGCAGGGCATCCAGCTTCTCCTGGCTCGGTTCCTCGTGGATGCGGAACAGCAGCGGGCGTTTCAGCCGGATCAGCTCTTCGGCGGCGCAGACATTGGCCAGCACCATTGCCTCTTCGATGAGCTTATGCGCGTCGAACCGTTCGCGGAAGGCGACTGACAGCACCTTGCCCTCGTCCGAGAGGATGATCTTGCGTTCCGGCAGGTCCAGTTCCAGCGGCTGCCGCACGGCACGGGCGTGTTTCAGCGCGGCATAGGCGGCGTATAGCGGGCGGATCACGCTGTCCATCAGCGGTTCCAGCTTCGGTTCCACCGCGCCGTCGATCGCGGCCTGCACCTGCCCGTAATGCAGTGACCCGCGCGAACGCATCAGGCCGCGGGTAAAGCGATGGCCGCGCTTGCTGCCCTGCGCGTCGATGGTGATGCAGACGGCCATGCAGGGCCGGTCAACGCCTTCGTGCAGCGAGCACAGGTCGCCCGACAGCACATCGGGCAGCATCGGCACCACGCGGTCGGGGAAATAGGTGGAATTGCCGCGCTTGCGGGCCTCGCGGTCCAGCGCGGAACCGGGCGTGACGTAATGCGCCACATCGGCGATGGCGACCCAGAGGTGGAACCCTCCGGCATTGCCGGGATCGGGGTCGGGGATGGCCAGCACCGCGTCATCGCGGTCGCGGGCATCCACCGGGTCGATGGTCACGAGGTCGAGGTGGCGCAGATCCTCGCGCGCGTCCAGCGTCATGGGTCCGGCGCGGTCGGCCTCGGCCAGCACCGCCTCGGGGAACTGATCGGGGATGCCGTGCTGGTGAATGGCGATAAGGCTGACTGCCTTCGGCCCGGAAGGGTCGCCCAGCCGGGCGACGATGCGGGCGCTGGGCAGGCCCATGCGCTTCGGTCCGGCCCGTTCGGCCTCGACCAGTTCGCCATCCTCGGCCTCCAGTGTCAGGCCGGGGGGCACACGCCATTCCTTGTCGGCGCCCTTGTCGATGGGCAGGATGCGCCCGCCTTCGTGGCCGCGGCGGAAGATGCCCAGAACGCGGATGGCCGAGGTGCCCAGCTTGCGGATCAGCCGCGCTTCATAGGCGTGGGCCTCGCCCTCCACCTTTTCCAGCCGGGCCAGAATGCGGTCGCCCTGACCCAGCGCCGGGTCGCCGGTGCGGGCGATGACATGGATCAGCGGCGCGTCCTCGCCTTCCCATTCATTCGGCCGGGCAAACAGGTCGCCCGCCGCATCGGGCGGCAACAGGCGCAGGATGGATACCGGCGGCAAGGTGCCCGCCTCGCGGAACTGGCGCTTACGCTTCTGGATGCCACCTTCCTGCTCCATCTCTTTCAGCAGGCGCTTCAATTCGATGCGGGCGGGGCCACCCTTGATGCTGAACGCCTTCGCGATGTCGCGTTTCGAGGCGAGGCCGGGGTTGTCGGTGATCCACTGACGGATCTGGTCTTTGCTGGGCAACTGGTCCATGCGCCTGCGTAGCACGCTGGCGCTGCGGCGTCATCCGCGAAACACTGACAGGATCTCGGCCAGAGGCTTCTTCCGCTTGGCGACCTCCGGCACGGTGGCGTGATCGGCGGGCCAGCCGACGGGCAGGATCATCACGGCCTTTTCGTGATCGGGCCGCCCGCACAACTCGTTGAGGAATTTCATCGGGTTGGGCGTATGTTCCAGACAGACCAGCCCGGCGTGATGCAAGGCGGTGATCAGCAGGCCGGTGGCGATGCCGACGCTTTCGGGGACGTAGTAATTCTTGTAGCGCTGCCCGTCTTCGGTCACCCCATACCGCTGGGCAAAGACCACGATCAGCCAGGGCGCATCGGTCAGATGCGGTTTCGTGGTGCCGGTGCCGATGGGTTCCCGCGCGGCCAGCCATTCGTCGCCCGCGCCACCGGCGTAGAAGGCGGCTTCCTCCTCCTCGGCCGCGGCGCGGACACGGGCCTTCATCGCCGGATCGGCGATGGCGACGAAATGCCAGGGCTGGTGATTGGCGCCCGAAGGCGCGGTGCCCGCCGCTGCGATACAGGCTGCAATGACCTCCTCCGGCACCGGGCGGGTGGCATAATCGCGGACCGAATGACGCTTGCGCATGTAATCCAGAAACGCCTGAGCATCGGCCAGCGCCTGATCATCGGGTTTCTGAACGCGGTCGGGCAGGGGCAGCGGCTGGTAAGCCACTTCGCCGGATTTATACATGATGCCTCCCATCGCGGGTGTTGCCGCAGGGCGAGGGGAGCATTCCGGGCCGCGAATGGCAAGCGCTATGCCTGGCGCGGCTCAGGCCGCGCGCCAGCCCGTGTTGCCGCGGTTCAGCGCGGCCAGCAGCGCCATCGCCTCGAACCCGCGCAGCTGGCGCAGCGGGGGCGGGCCATTCTGCCCGGCGGTATGACTGGCGGAAAGGAACGCCATGCCATCGCCCTGCACAACCGCCGGGGGGCCTACATCCAGCGATACGGTCCGCACCACCATATGCCCTGTATCGAAGATCGCGGCGAAACCGTCGGTCAGGTGCTGGGCGGCAACCAGCAGGGCCGGTTCCCCGTAAACATCCTCGATATCCCCGCCGGTCAGCAGAACGGGAAGATCGGCACTGACCAGCAGATCGTGACCGGCCACGAAATAGGGTGCGCGCAGCCGCACCGGCGTATGGCTGCCCCGCCCCGGCAGATCAAGATGCCGTACCGAGCGCAGGCCGCGCGCCGATCCGTCGTGCAGTAACACGGTGTCGCCCGGTCCAAGGCTGCCCGCCTGCCGAAAGCCAGAGGGTGTCGCAATCCGGCTTTGCGGATGGACCCAGCCCGAGGCGCAGGGCGGTGTAGCCTGGGAGGTGGCACCGAACCACAGCACCGCCTCGTGCCGGCGCACCAGAGGGGATAGCGCACACATCCGGTCCAGATCGTCCAGCGGCAGTGGAAGGGGGGCCTCGCCGGTCGCCGCGAGGAAGGTGCCGCTGCCCGGTCGGCAGTAGCTCAGCTTCCAGTGGCGGGCAGGGGCGTCGAAGGTCAGGATGACCTGCGCGATGCCCGGTTCGGCGGGCAGGGGGCCACAGAGCCGGTGCAGCGCAACGGCCTTGCCCTGCCGATGGCGGATGGTCAGGCCGCTTTCGGGATCGTGCAGGATAGAAAACGCCCGTTCCCAGCCATCGGCCTCGGCATGGTAATCCAGCAGAACCTGTGCCTTGCGCAGCGGCACGGCCAGTTCAAGAACCAGCGCCCCGCGCTCCATCAGCCCCTTGCGGCCCGCGCCTGCGCCCGGACGGGTCGGGTCGTGCTGAGACAGCGCGGTCCATCCCCCCGGGCGCGGCGCTGTGTTCATGCGGCGCGCCGGGCGTCGGTCAGCAGAACCTGCGCCTCGAAGCCGCGCAGGGTGGGGCGGGCGGCGGGGCCGTAGCCCAGCCAGGTCTCGGGGTCGAGTTCGGGAAACAGGGCCCGGATCTCGTCCAGAACCGGACGGTCAAGGATTTCGGCGGCCTGTGGCCCCGGCAGGAAGCTTTCTGTCACCAGACCTTCCGACCAGACAAGCTGGTGCCTGTCGAACATCAGATGCACATATTCCACTTCGCCCCCCGGCTGCACCGTGATGCTGCGGCCGTTCACCAGCTCTTTCGCGGCGACCAGAACCTCTGCCTCTCCGAACAGCAGTTCGGCCAGCCGGTCGCGCAGCAAAACCCGGTGCTGGGGCGAGACGAAGAGCGTGCCATGCGCCCCGAAGGTGCCCGCCTTGATACGGATGGGTGCGAAAGCGCCGCTGGCGGCCACACGACGGCTGCCGATCCAGCGCAGCGGCTGCGGTCCGTCATCCATCGTCAGAACCAGGTCGCCGGGTTCCAGCTGTTCCACCGGCACGTCCCCGTCCGGCGTGCGGATGCGGGTGCCTGCCACGAAGCAGGGCACGGAGTTGATGGTGACGATCCCCACATCCGTCACGCCCTTTCCGTTGCCGTTGGCGAGCGTGTAGGTGAAGGACGAACTTCCGGTCTGGCCGTTGCCGACGATGGTGAAGGTGCCATCTGCGTTCAGCGTGATCTGCTGGCCGCTGGCAAGGGTCACGGTCTGTCCCGCGACCACGTTGATGCCGTTGATCTGTGTAATGACAAGCTGGCTGTTACCGGGACCACGGTCATTGGCCAGGGCATTCAGCGTGCGGGTGCCATCAGGGCCCATGGTGATGCTGTCATCCACCGCGACCAGCGCGGTCTGCACGGAATCGCCCGCAATCAGCAGGTTGCTGTCATAGTTCGCATCCGAGGTATCCGCGATGCCGATGCGGATGGAATTGACCTGCCCCGCGATCACCTTCATGTCCAGCGACAGGGTGATGGTGAAGCCGTCCATCTCGGTGTTGTAGGCGTCATTCGTGTTGGAAATGGTCAGGTTGGGCTGGGTGTTCAGGTTGATGTTGTTCACGGCGGTCTTGCCGTTGCCGACCGAGACCGGCACATGGGTGCCGTTTACCCAGACGCCCACGACATCGTTGAACTGTGAATTGACGTATTCCGGGTATTCCTCCGAGGCGAAGACGAATTTCATCGTCATCATGTTGCCGGTCGGGATGAAATCGACATCCAGCCAGGCCGCATCATAGGTGCGGGCACCAGCGATGGCGTTGAACAGGCTGTTGTTATCGACACCCGAGGTATTGGTCGAGGTGCTGGCGCTGCGGTTGGGATCGCCCGAGCTCTGGGTGAAGCTCGTCACATTGCCGGTTGACAGGATGACCCCGCTTGCCGAGGGCACGACACCGGGTGAAAGATGCCCGTTGGAATAGATCGCGGAAGACGCATTTGGCCCGGTATAGCTTGCCCCGGTGACGGTCACGCCATCGCCGAAAATCGCATTGGCCATCTGCAACGCCGAGGCGTTGGTCTGGTATGTCAGTTCGGCGCCGGTCGCCATGTGCCTGTCTCACCTTTTCAGGTCCCCCCGGCTGCGGAGTTTTCTCCGTCATCTGCCGGTCTGCTCGGGGCCGGGCGGTTGATCCACCCTGTCGGTTACTGCGGCATGTATCCGCATCTGACGAGAACGATATGTCCGCATTATGCCCCATGTCATCCCTATTGTTGCCACATTCCCACGGTCCGCGCTGTCCGGTGGCGCCCCGGCCACAGTGGTGGGGGCTGCGGTGGCGGGCTTGCGGCAGCCGCTCCGGCACCTTATCCCTGAGGGCCAGAACAAGGAGGCCGCCATGAAGCCCGTCGATCCCGTCCGCCTGACTGCCGACCTCATCCGCTGCAATTCGGTCACTCCGGCCGAGGGAGGGGCCCTGACCCTGCTGGAGCGGATGCTGACCGAAGGGGGATTTACCTGCACGCGTGTGGATCGCGGCGGCATTGCCAACCTTTTCGCGCGCTGGGGCACGAAAGGTGCCAACCGCAGCTTCGGCTTCAACGGTCATACCGATGTGGTGCCGGTGGGCGATGCCACCGCCTGGACGCATGATCCCTTCGGAGGGGAGATCATCGACGGCATCCTCTGGGGCCGGGGCGCCACCGACATGAAATCGGGCGTTGCGGCCTTTGCCGCCGCCGCACTGGATTTCGTGCGCGAAACACCGCCGGACGGCGCGGTGATCCTGGCCATTACCGGCGACGAGGAAGGCGATGCCGAGGATGGCACCACCGCGCTGCTGGACTGGATGGCCGCCAATGGCGAACGGATGACGCATTGCCTCGTGGGCGAGCCCACCTGCCCCAACGAGATGGGCGAGATGATGAAAATCGGCCGCCGCGGTTCGATGACCTGCTGGTTCACCGCGGAGGGCGTGCAGGGCCACAGCGCCTATCCGCACCGGGCGAAGAACCCGATGTCGGCGCTGGTGAAACTGCTCGCGCGGCTGGAGGAAAAGCCGCTGGACGAAGGCACCGCGCATTTTGACGCCTCGACGCTGGCGATCACCACCATCGACTGCGGCAACCCGGCCACCAACGTGATCCCGGCGCGCGGCCATGCCACGGTGAACATCCGATTCAACGATGCCCATTCGGGCGCGAGCCTCACGGACTGGCTCGCCAGCCAGGCCCGCGTAGTCGAGGCGGAAACCGGCGTCCGCATCGCGATGCGGGTGCAGATCTCGGGCGAAAGTTTCCTGACGCCGCCCGGCCCGCTGTCGGATCTGATCGCGCGCGCGGTGGAAGCCGAAACCGGCCGCCGGCCCGAGCTTTCCACCTCGGGCGGCACATCGGACGCGCGTTTCGTCAAGGATCATTGCCCGGTGGTGGAATTCGGTCTTGTCGGCAAGACCATGCATCAGGTCGATGAACGGGTCGAAGTGGCGCAGATCGAACAGCTCAAGACGATCTACAGCCGCATCCTGCGGGAGTATTTCGCGTGACCCCGGTCATCGTGGAAACCACCGATATTGCCACTTGTGTCGCTCTGCGACGCAAAGTGTTTATCGAGGAACAGGGCATCGCCGAGGCGGATGAACTGGACGACCTCGACGATCAGGCGATTCACCTGCTGGCTACAATCAATGCCCGGCCAGTCGGAACCGCCCGCCTGCTGCGCAAGGGCGCAACCGGCAAGATCGGCCGGGTCTGCGTGCTGCCCGAGGCGCGCGGCACCGGCCTTGGCGCGGCGCTGATCCGCGCGGGCATCGGGCATTTCACGGCCGATCCATCCTTCAACAAGGTCTGTCTCAGCGCGCAGGTGCCCGCGCTGGGCTTCTACGAAAAGCTCGGCTTCACTGCCGAAGGCCCGGCCTATGATGATGCGGGCATTCCGCACCGCGACATGACGCTGCCGCTGTCGCGCTGAAGCGCCATTCACCCAGGCATAAATATCCTGCGGGGGGCCGGGGGTGCAAAACCCCCGGCCTCACCGACCGCGCCAGGCGGCGAGGATATAGGCCGCTGTCATCAGATCCAGATGCGCGCCGCCGCCATTCTTGGCAATGGTGATCTCTTCGGCGGAACGGCAGCGGTAAAGCCCCTGCGGGATGTCGTAGAAATCGGCCTGGATGTCCGCTTCCGAAATGACGCCGCGTGCAATCGGGTCTTTCAGCTCGCCGATATGATGGATTGTCGTCGCGCGGGAATCCACGAACAGTTGCGCGCGGCTCAGGGCCTCGTCATCAACCTCGCGCATGTCGGGGCGATAGGCGCCGATCAGGTCCAGATGCTGACCGGGGCGCAGCCATTCGCCTTTCACCACCGGCTCGGTGCTCATGGTGCAGGTGCCGATGATGTCAGCCGCCGACACCGCCGCCGCCAGATCGGTGGCCACCTCTGCGCCGGTTTCCCTCGCCAGCGCATTGGCCCCGCCCGGGCTGCGGTTCCAGATGTGAAACCGTGCATCGGGGAAGCCGGCCCGATAGGCCTCAACCATCGACCGCGCCACAGTGCCCGCGCCGACAATCAGAATCTCGCGCGATTCGGGTCTGGCCAGTCGCCGCGCAGACACCAGACTGTCGCCCGCCGTCTTGAACTTGGTGACCAGATGGAAGTCGACCACCGCCTCCAGCTCGCCCGTCGTATCGGCATAAAGCGTGACCGAGCCATTGACGCTGGGTTTGCCAAGGGCACCGTTGCCCGGAAATACGGTCGCGCATTTCACCAGCTGACCCAGCCCGTCGATCCATGCGGCGCGATTGAGCAGTGTATCCTTGCCGCGATAGAGAAGGGCATCGGCGATTTCGGCGCGCGGCAGTCCGTGGCCTGCCTCGATCGCGTCGCAGAGCGTCAGCCAGTCCAGTTCGGCTTCCGCCTCGCGCCCGATGATCTCCACTGTCACAATCCTGCCTCCTTCTCGTTCAGCAATCCTTCCGTCACCAGCCGCCGCGCCCAGCCCTGCCAGCGCTCGAACAGGTGGCAGCGCCAGCCGCGTTGCAGGGCGACGGCGATATTCGCCTCCCGGTCGTCGGTGAACAGCAGCGCTCCGGGCGGCAGGCCGCAATCGGCCTCTACCCGTTCATAGATGCGCGGGTCGGGTTTCGTCACCCCCAAATGGCCCGAAACATAGGCCCGGTCGAATTCCGACAGGAAATCATAGCGGGTTTTCGCGTAATCGAAGCTGCCGATGCCGAAATTCGTCAGCGCGAATACCGCGACACCTCGCGACCGCAATGCCCGCAGCAGCGTGACGGACCCGTCAATGCGCGGGGAGGCCATGTCGAGCCAGTTGTCATGCCACATGCGGATTTCATCGGCCCAGTCGGGGGTGCGGTCAGCCAGATCGTAGATCGTATCGCGGAAGGGCGCACCCGCGTCGATGGCTTCATTCATGGCATGCAGGTCGACCTCGGCGAACAGCGCCTCACGTTGGGCGCGGCCGATCTGCCAGTCGTAGAACCGTTCGGGGTTCCATTCCAGCAGCACATTTCCGATGTCGAAGATCACGGCCTGCGGTGCGGTCATGTGCGTCTCCTGTTCACGGTTTCACGCCACAGCGTATAAAGCCCGGCGCCGCAGATGAGGGCGATCCCGGCCCAAGCGGTTGCATCGGGCCACTGGCCGAAAACGGTCACGCCCCAGACAATCGCCAACGGCATGGCGACATATTCGAAGGGCGCGATCAGCGCCGCCTCGCACAGCCGGTAAGCCTGGCTGACCATCAGCCCGCCGATGCCGACGGCAAGGCCGGTCGCCAGAAACACCGGCCAGTCCTGCGGGGGCGGCCAGACCCAGGGGCGGAACAGGAACTCCAGCGAGGCATTGCCGCCGCCCGCCAGATGGCCGTCGCCCACGATCAGGCCCATGCAGGTACTGACCACAATGAAACCGCACTGGACATAGAAGTTCAGCGTCGCCGCGCTTTCAGTATCGCGCAGGCGCCGCGTCATCATATGGGTCGAGGCATAGGTGAAGGCCGAAATGAACACCAGCACCGCCGCCGGATGCAGTGCGCCCGCGCCGGGGCGCATCATGATCAGCACACCGACCAGACCCGCCGCCACTGCGGCCCACCGGCGCGGGCCGACATGTTCGTGCAGCACCACGACCGACAGCAGGGTTACCACCAGCGGGCTGATGAAGGCGATGGCCACCGCATCGGCCAGCGGCAGTGCGGCGAGACCAAGGAAATAGGTGATGTTCGACAGCATGACAAAACTGACGCGCAGAAGATGCCCGCGCGGGCGGCGGGTGCGCAATTGCCGGAAGCTGCCGGTCAGGCCGATGAAGGTCAGGATGAAGGCCATGCTGATGGCCGACCGGGTCAGGATCACCTGATGCAGCGGATAGCCGCCCGACAGCGCCTTGATCGCCACATCGTTGATCGACAGGACCGAGGCGCCGCCGATGGCGCAAAGGATGCCCAACAGGGTGGTGCGGGGGGAAGCCTGCGAAATCATGGCCAAAGCCTAGCCGTGTGCCGCGCGTTCCGTCTGTTCCGCCCGCGACGGCGGGACGGAACATTCGCGTCACCGCCGCAGTGCGCGTTCCAGCGCATCGAGGAAGCGCGAGCGGTCCGCCCTGGCGAAAGGCCGCCCGCCGCCCTGGCGAAAGGGATCGGCGCTGCGCAGGTCGGACATCAGGTCGCGCGTGGCCAGCGCCATGCCGATGTTCGCGGTGGTCAGTGCCTCGCCGTTGGGTTTCAGCACCGCCGCGCCTGCTGCCACGCATTTCGCCGCCAGCGGGATGTCGCCCGTCACCACCACATCGCCGGGTCCGGCGGTGGCGGCGATCCATTTGTCAGCCTCGTCCGGGCCTTCGGCGACGAAGACGCTTTCCACCAGCGGATTGGCCGAGGGCCGGATGCCGCCGTTCGACACCAGCACCATGCGGATGCGGTGGCGCGTCGCCACCGTTTCCGCCTCGGCCTTCACCGGGCAGGCATCCGCGTCGATGAGGATGCGGCGCTCAGTCATACAGCGCCGCGGCGTGGAAGCCGATGTGATCCTCGATGAAGCTGGAGACGAAGAAGTAGCTGTGGTCATAGCCCTTCTGCATGCGGAAGATTCCCCCCTGCCGCCGCGCCGCCATTGCCTCGGCCAGCGCCTCGGGTTTCAGCAGGTCAAGGAACTGGTCGGCCGAGCCCTGGTCGATCAGGATCGGGCCGTCGAAGCCGCGCTTGCGCATCAGCAGCGTCGCGTCATGCGGCGCCCATTTCGCCTCGTCCGCGCCCAGATAGGCTGTGAACTGCTTGCGGCCCCAGTCGCTGCCCGAAGGGTTGGCGATGGGCGCGAAGGCCGAGACGGAGCGGAACCGGCCCGGAAAGCTCATGCCGATCGTCAGGGCACCATGGCCACCCATCGAATGCCCGGTGATCGCCTGCCGCTCCTCGGCTACGGGGAAGGCCTTGAAGATCAGCTCGGGCAGTTCTTCCGTCACATAATCCCACATGCGGAAATGGGTGGACCACGGCTTTTCCGTCGCATTGACGTAGAAGCCTGCACCCTGACCCAGATCATAGGCCTCGTCATTCGGCACATCGGCGCCGCGCGGCGAGGTGTCGGGGAAGACCAGCGCAACGCCCGCTTCGGCCGCCCATTTCTGCGCACCCGCCTTCACCATCGCATTCTCATGCGTGCAGGTCAGGCCCGAGAGATACCAGATCACCGGCACAGGGCCGCGTTCGGCCTCTTCCGGCAGGAACAGGCCGAAGGTCATGTCGCAGCCGCAGGCGGTGGAGCCATGGCTGTAGACGCCCTGCACGCCGCCATAGGCGCGGTTTTCGGAAACGGTTTTCATCGTCGGTCCTCCTTAGCCCGTGATCCAGGCGATGATCATTGTGACGGTCAGGATGCTGGCCGCCGTGGATACAAGAATGGCAGTGGACACCCGTTGCGGGGCCACGCCGTAATGTTGCGCTAGGATATAGACATTGCCCGCGACCGGAAGGCTCGCCGCCGCCACCATGACGCCCGCCGCCGACGGATCGACCGGGAAGATCACGAAGGCCGCCAGCGCCACCAGCGCCGGATGCAGCACCAGCTTGGCGAAGGACAGCCAGATCGCCACGCCCAGCCGTTCCGCCCCGCGCCCGGCCAGCGAGGCGCCGATGGCGAACAGCGCGCCGGGGGTGGCGGCACCGCCGAGGATGCCCAGAAACTCGTTCACCGGGCCGGGCACCGGCAGCGCCGCTCCGGACCAGATCAGCCCCAGCACGATCGACACCACCATCGGGTTCTTCAGCCAGCCCATTGCCAGCATGAGCAGCGTCTGCAACCCCGGTCGCCCGCCGCGCGCGGCGGTGATGATCAGTGTGATGAGGGACGAAAACACCACCATATCCACCGTCAGCACCATCAGCACCGGCCCGGCCGCCTGCGCGCCCAGCAGCACGACCAGCATGGGCACGCCCAGAAAGCCGGTATTGCCCGATTGCGCGCATTGCGCCTCCATCGCCGCTTCCTCGACCCCGCGACCGCGTGCCATGGCGATGGCCATGACCGCCGCATAAAGCAGCAGCGAGGCCGAAAGATAGGCCAGCACGAAGGGCAGGTCGAAGATTTCCGCAAGGCTCAGGTTCGCGGCAAAGCGGAACAACATGGCCGACAACGCGAAGTAGAACACGAATTTGGTCAGCCAGGCCACGCCTTCGGGCGGGAAAAACCGTTTCCGGCCAGCCAGATACCCCACCGCGATCAGGGCGAAGAAGGGCAGGGTTTTCACAAGTATCGGCAGCATGTTCCGGGGTCCGAGCGTTGGCCCAAGCTTTCACGCCGCGCGGGCGGATGCAAGGCGGGTTCAGCCTTGCGTCTGCGCGTCGGGAATATGCTGGCCGGGCAGGCTGTGGCCATTGGCGCGCAGGGTCGCCACCAGCCGCCCGTCGCCGCCGGTGACCATGATGTCATAAATCGCGCTGCGACCGCTGCGTGACAGCTCGGTCGCCGTGGCGGTCAGCGTCTCGCCGCCACGCGCCGGGCTGACGAAGGTGATCTGGTTCACCTGTGCCACCATCGGCACGTTATGGCTGTTGGCGGCATAGGCAAAGGCGCTGTCGGCCAGCGCGAAGATGAACCCGCCATGGCAGATGCCATGGCTGTTCAGATGCTGCGGCCCCAGATCGAGGCACATCACAGCCCGGCCCGGCGCCACCTCGGCCAGCCGTGTGGCAAGGGTCCGGTTGGCTTCGTCCCCCGCCCACATGGTTGCGGCGCAGGCTTCGGCAAGCGCCTGCGGCTCCATCAGCCATTCTCTTTCAAAACGGTGCCCGCAAGGTAAAGCGAGCCACAGATCAGCACCCGTGCCTGCGGGTTGCGGTCGGCGATTCCGGCCAGCGCAGCGCCCACGCTTTCGGCCTCTGCGGCCACGATGCCCGCCTTGCGCGCGGCTTCGGCCGTCACTTCGGCAGGCAGCGTATTCTTCTCGCCCGGAATCGATACGGCATGCAGTTCTGCCAGATGCGGTGCCAGCGGGCGCAGGTAACCGCCGATATCCTTGGTGTTCAGCATACCGCAGATGGCGAAGGTCGGACGCGCAGACATGGCGGCCAGCGTCGCGGCAATGGCCTCGCCCCCCGCCGGGTTGTGGCCGCCGTCAAGCCACAGCTCCACCCCCGGCGCCAGATCGACCAGCGGACCCTGACGCAGACGCTGCATCCGGGCGGGCCAGAAGGCGCGGGTCACTGCCGCCTCGCAGGCGGTCTCCGACGCGCCCAGATGGCGCAGCGCGGCCAGCGCCGCCCCGGCATTCTGGATCTGATGCGGGCCGGGCAGGTTGGGCAGCGGCAGGTCCAGCAACCCGGTTTCATCCTGAAACACCAGCCGCCCGCGTTCGGTGGTCACATGCCAGTGCTGGCCATGTACCAGAAGCGGCGCCCCCAGCCGGGCGGCGCGCGTCTCGATCACGTCCAGCGCCGCATCTTCCTGCGGGCCGACCACGCAGGGCACGCCGCGTTTGAGGATACCGGCCTTTTCCCCAGCAATCTCGGGCAGGGTTTCGCCCAGATATTGCTGATGGTCGATGGAAATGGGCGTCAGCACCGTCAGCGCCGGGCGATCCACCACATTCGTCGCATCCAGCCGCCCGCCAAGCCCCACTTCCAGCAGCGTGTAATCCGCTGGGGTGCGGGAAAACGCCAGCAGCGCGGCGCAGGTGGTGATTTCGAAAAACGTGATCTCCTCGCCGCCATTCGCCGCGACGCATTCATCCAGCAGCGTGGCCAGCGCCTCTTCGGAAATCAGTTCGCCCGCCAGCCGGATACGTTCATGGAACCACGCCAGATGCGGCGAGGTATAGGCGTGGACAAGCTTGCTGTCGGCCTCCAGCCCGGCGCGGATCATCGCCTGGGTCGAACCCTTGCCATTGGTCCCGGCCAGATGGATCACCGGCGGCAGTGCCCGTTCGGGATGCCCCAAGGCCGCCAGAAGCCGGTGCACCCGGTCAAGCGTGAGGTCGATGATCTTGGGGTGGAACTCCATCATACGCGCCAGAATCGCGTCGGAGCGGCTGGTATCGGTCATCGCGGCCTCGAAGGCGGAATGTTGAAGGGGGAGGGCGGGCCAGTTCTGGCCCGCGAAAGCTCAGCCCTGCGCAGGGGCGGGCTGTTCCACAGGCTGCGCCGGGGGCAGGTCGCCATGCACGGCGGGTGTTTGCCCGGTCAGCATGCGCAGGATGGTGACCAGTTCCTCCCGCAGTTTCTTGCGGTGGGTCACCCGGTCCAGCATGCCGTGATCCAGCAGATATTCCGCGCGCTGGAACCCCTCGGGCAGCTTTTCGCGGATGGTCTGTTCAATGACGCGCGGCCCGGCGAAGCAGATCAGCGCATTCGGCTCGGCGATCTGCACATCGCCCAGCATCGCGTAAGAGGCCGTCACGCCGCCGGTCGTCGGATGGGTCAGCACCACGATATAGGGCAGGCCCGCTTCCTTCAGCATCTGCACCGCCACGGTCGAACGCGGCATCTGCATCAGCGACAGGATACCTTCCTGCATCCGGGCGCCACCGGCGGCGGAAAACAGGATCAGCGGCCGCTTCAGCGCCACGGCACGTTCAGCCGCTGCCACGATGGCATTGCCGACATACATGCCCATCGAGCCGCCCATGAAGGAAAAATCCTGTGCCACGGCAACAACCGGGGTGCGCAGCATCTCGCCCTCGGCCACCAGCATGGCATCCTTTTCGCCGGTGGCTTTCTGCGCGGCCTTCATGCGTTCGGGATATTTCTTCTGGTCGCGGAAATGCAGCGGATCTGCGACCGGCTCAGGTACTTTCACCTCGACGAAGATGCCGCCGTCGAACATCGCGCTGAAGCGCGCGCGCGGCGTGATCGCCATATGATGATCGCAATGGGTGCAGACGTTCAGGTTCTCCGCCAATTCGCGGTGAAACAGCATCGTCCCGCATTCGGGGCATTTCGTCCACAGGTTCTCGGGTACCTCGCGGCGCGAGAACAGCGAGTTGATCTTCGGGCGGACGTAGTTGCTGATCCAGTTCATACGGGCAGGCCCCTCTTTCTCGGTCGCGTTCCGAAATAAGCCGCGAGGGGCGGAATTGCAATCGCGCGCGCTGTCTTGCCGACGGGGCGGGTGGTCGTGGCGCTCCCGCTTGCCCGGCTGTGGCGCGCGCAGTATGACGTTCCGGTTTTCCGGAGAGCTGTGCCTTGACCGCTGTTTCGCGCCCCTTTCGCCTTCCCGCCCTGCTCGCTGCCGCCGCGCTGTTGCTTGCGGGCTGCGTCATGCCCGCAACCGGGCCTGCGGGGGACTACCGGCAGCGCGTCGTGACCGCCGCGAAAGTCGCGGTGGCGGCACCGACCGGCTACTGCATCGAACCGGCCTCGGTGGTGGAGCGTGCCGACAGCGCGGTGCTGCTGCTGGGCCGCTGTGCCGGGGACGCGACGCAGGACCCGGCGGTTCTGACCGCCAGCGTCGGGGCGGCAGGATCTGCTGCGGGGCTGGATGTTGCCTCGGGCGGGCGGGAATTCGCAGCGTTTTTCCGGTCTGATCGCGGTCGGGCGGCGCTGAGCCGTCGCGGACGGGCCGGGGACGTGACCGTGCATCAGGCGCTGGGTATTCCCGGTGCCTTCCTTCTGCGGTTCGAGGATCGCGGTGCCAGGGGGGCCACGATGCAACCGGAAAGCTGGCGCGCCATCCTGACGCTGCGGGGACGGCTGGTCAGCCTGTCGGTCACCGGGGTCGCCGGACAGGGCGGATTGGACCGCGCTGAAGGCCGGGCCCTGCTGGAAGCTTTCGTCAGGGCGGTGCAGCGTGCCAATCCTGCGGGCAAGCCGGCAGGCTGAGGGACGAAAAGGCGCGAAATTCCGGCGGCTTGGGGTGGCGTTCTTAATTATTTAGGGTGATAAACGAATCGTTTCTTGGCATGAAACGGTTTAACCGGCGGTGCGGACCGTCCGGCGCATCATCAACGGTGACATGGGCAACAAACTCGACAATCTTCTCGACCGACTGATCCAGCGCCGGTTCGAACGGCGTTGGGCGGGATGGGCGGATCGCGCCACCCAGATGGGGCTGGAAGAGCTGCGCGACCTGCGGGGCCGTGCCCGCGCCGCGCGCCGCCAGCTGGACCGTGTGATCCATGTTGCGGAACACCGGCTCGCCCTGCCGGTGATCGGCTCCAACGCCTTGCGCAAACCCATGGGGTCCGACTGGGTCTGGCGTCCTGACCTGTGGAAGGGCGAAATTCCGGTGCCGGGCTTTTCCTCTGTCCCTTCCAAACAGCCGGTTTGCGAGGGGGCGACGCTGTTCCACGATTGCCGCCGCTCGGAACTGACCGTGCGGCAGGTGCGCAATACCCGCGAGGCCGATCTTGCCCCCTTCGGGCTGCGGATGGATGTGTTCCGCTTTGACGGCTCGTTCCTGTCGCTGGTGCTCGACCTGCCGCCCGAGTCGGTGCAGGGCTTGCGCCTGCGCCATCTGATCCGGCTTGACGTGATCGTCGAGATGGAGAAGCCGCTGGAAATCTTTGCCCGTCTCAACGTGCGGCATGGCCCGAACGTCGAACAGATCGTGCGCGAACTTCCGCTTGCCGAAGAAGAGGTCATGGTCGAATTCGACCTCGCCTATACGAAGATGAGCGAGAAACGCGTCGAGAAAATGTGGATCGACCTGATCTTCGAAGGCCCGGAGATGAACCAGATCATCCTGCGCGACGTGACGCTGTCACGGCGGCCCCGCGCGGATATTTGAAAGGACGCCTGCCATGGCAGAGGCCAAGCTGACAAAGACGAAAGTCCGGGCCGGGGTCTGGGAGGGGCTGCTGACGGCCGAGGGCGGCGCGCCCGCGCTGGAAGTGCTGCATCTGGAGCAGAAACTGCCGGGGCTGAGCGTGACCGAAGTGCCCGGTCAGCCCGGCCATTATGCGGTGCGCCTGCCCATCCCCGCTTCGGTGCTGACCGAGGGCGTGCAGACTTTCCTGTTCCGCGATGCCATCACGGGCGACAAGCTGGGCCATTTCACCATCATCACCGGGGTGGCGATGGAGGATGACCTGCGGGCCGAAGTTGACCTGCTGCGCGCCGAACTCGACATGCTGAAACGCGCTTTCCGGCGGCACTGCCTGGAAACCACGGGCTGAGGCACGCCACCGCGTCTGCCGGGCGCGGGCAAAAGTTTTTCTGAAAACTTTTGCAAATTTCTTCAAAGAAATTTGCGGGCTCTGGACTTTCCGGCCGGGGTGACCAGATTCATCCCCGACAGGATCAGGAGGCCGCATGTCCCGCTTTGCCAAGACCGCCGAGGCCGTCGCCCGGCTGACCCCCGAACAATATCGCGTCACGCAGGAAAATGGCACCGAGCGTCCGTTCACCGGCGCCTATGACCATCATTTCGAGCCTGGCATCTATGTCGATATCGTATCGGGCGAACCGCTGTTTTCTTCGGCTGACAAATACAACAGCGGTTGTGGCTGGCCTGCCTTTGCCCGTCCCATCGACGAGGCGCATATGGTGGAACTGCGCGACACAACACATGGCATGATCCGCACCGAGGTGCGTTCAACCCATGGCGACAGCCATCTGGGCCATGTCTTTCCAGATGGTCCGCATGAAATGGGCGGGCTGCGCTACTGCATCAATTCCGCCAGCCTGCGCTTCATCCCGAAGGACCGGATGGAAGAGGAAGGCTATGGCGACTGGCTCGACCGGGTGTAACCCCCGGGTCGCTTCACGCCCAGGTGCGGAAGAATTTGCCGGCGGGGGACAGGGTGAAGATCTCGCAGCCCTCTGCCGTCACACCCACTGAATGCTCGTATTGCGCCGAAAGTGACTTGTCGCGGGTGACCGCGGTCCAGTCGTCGGCCAGCACCTTGGTTTCGGGGCGGCCGAGGTTCACCATCGGTTCTATGGTGAAGAACATGCCTTCCTCCAGCACCGCACCGCTGCCCGCGCGGCCGTAGTGCAGCACGTTCGGTGGGGCGTGGAACACCCGGCCAAGGCCGTGGCCGCAGAAATCGCGCACCACCGACATGCGGCTTGCCTCGACATAGGTCTGGATCGCGTTGCCGATGTCGCCGAAGGTATTGCCGGGTTTTACCGCCGCGATGCCGCGCATCAAACCTTCGTGCGTGACCTCGATCAGCCGCTCCGCCTTACGGCCCAGATTGCCTGCCACGAACATGCGGCTGGTATCGCCATACCAGCCATCCACGATGACAGTGACGTCGATATTCAGGATGTCGCCATCCGCCAGCACCTTGTTGCCGGGGATGCCGTGGCAGACCACATGGTTGACGCTGATGCACGAGGCATGGCGATAGCCCTTGTAGCCAATGGTGGCCGAAATCACGCCGCGCCGTTCAACCTCGGCGGTGATGAACTCATCCAGATCGCCCGTTGTCGCGCCCGGTTTCACCAGCGGGATTACCGCGTCGAGGATCTCGGCCGCCACCTGCCCGGCGGCGCGCATCCCGGCGAAATCGGCCGGGTCATAGATGCGGATGCCATCCTTGGTCACGCGGCCGCGAGTCTCTTTCACGGGGTATCCTTTCCTTAAGGCTTGCGTCTAGATAAAGCCTCGGGCAGCAAAAGGCCAGAGCCGGGCGTGTTCAGGCAGGCGCGGCGCGGATCGTCAAGGAGACCGTCATGACCAACCCCACAGCCGCGATGCTGGTGATCGGCGACGAGATTTTGTCGGGGCGCACGCGCGACAGCAATACGCATTATCTTGCGGGGGAACTGACGCAGCGCGGAATCCGGCTGATGGAGGCGCGCGTGGTGGCCGATGACCATGCGGCCATCGTCGAGGCGGTGAATGATCTGCGCGGGCGCTGGGATCATCTGTTTACCAGCGGCGGCATCGGGCCGACGCATGACGATATCACCGCCGATGCGGTGGCGGCGGCCTTCGGTCTGGGTATCAGCCATCGCGCCGATGCGATGGCGCTGTTGCAGGCGCATTACGACCGCGCGGGGCTGGAGTTCAACACGGCCCGGCAGCGCATGGCGCGCATACCGGATACGGCAACCCTGATCGACAATCCGGTCAGCACAGCGCCCGGCTTCACGCTGGGCAATGTGCATGTGATGGCGGGCGTTCCCAACATCTTTCAGGCCATGGTGGCAAGTGTGCTGCCCAAACTGACCGGGGGGGAGCCGCTGCTGAGCCAGTCGCTGCGCGTCAATCGTGGCGAGGGCGAGATCGCGGGGCCTTTCGCCGCGCTGGCGGCTGAATTCCCCGACCTCTCGATGGGGTCTTATCCGTTCATCCAGAACGGTGCGCATGGCACCAATCTGGTCATCCGGGGCACCGACCCGGCGCAGCTGGATGCGGCGATGACCAAGCTTTGCGCGTTGTTCTCGTGATGGGCGGGCTTCTGACACCGGAAGGGCTCGCCGGGGTGATGGAGACGACATGGCCGCCCGCCCGCAGCTTCGTTGAGGGTCCGTGGCGGCTGCGCGACGGGCAGGGTGGTGGTCAGAGGGTGTCGGCAACCACGGCGGAGGGGGCCTGGACCGAAGCCGATCTGCTTCAGGCCGAAACCGCGATG
The DNA here is from genome assembly GCF_003054195.1 of Gemmobacter caeni. Classification (GTDB taxonomy): domain Bacteria; phylum Pseudomonadota; class Alphaproteobacteria; order Rhodobacterales; family Rhodobacteraceae; genus Gemmobacter; species Gemmobacter caeni. The sequence continues at coordinate 242,430 of NZ_QBKP01000006.1, read as the reverse complement.
ACCGCGCTGGGGCAGAAGCACCTCTTCCTGATCCGCGCAGGCGATGCCGCGCTGGATGCGGCGCTGGACGCACGGGGCTACCGGATCAATGACCCTGTGGTGGCCTATGCCGCCCCTGCCGAGGATCTGGCGCAGCCGGTCAGCGGCATGGCGGCTTTCCTGCACTGGCCGCCGCTTGCGATTGCCGCCGATATCTGGGCGGCCGGGGGCATTGGCCCGGCCCGCCTGGCGGTGATGGATCGGGTATCGGGGCCGAAAGTGGCGATCCTTGGTCGGACCGATGACACGCCTGCCGGTGCCGCCTTTGTCGCGGTGTCTGGCCCGGTTGCGATGCTGCATGCGCTGGAAGTGCCGGTGACGATGCGTCGGCGCGGTGCGGCGGCGGTGATGATGCGGGCTGCGGCGGGCTGGGCGGTGATGCAGGGGGCTACCACCTTCGCCGTGGTGGTGACCGAGGCCAATGCCCCGGCGCGCGCGCTTTACGCGCGGTTGGGTATGGTCGAGGCCGGGCGCTATCACTACCGGCTGAGGGATTGACCATGCGGCGGTTCTGCCTTGGGCTGGCGCTTGCGCTGCTGCCGGGTGCTATGGCTGCGGCACCGCTGTCGCTGCGCCTGCCCGGCCCGGCGACCGAGACCGCCCGCATCACGGAACCCGGCGCCAGCTACCGGATGCCGCTCGGCCCGTGGCAGGACGGTCGGGTCAAAACCCGTGTGGCAGAAGGGACGGTTGAACAGGTGGCCTGGCGCATCGCCGGTCCTGTATCCACGCTGGACCTGCTCGCGCCCCTGCGCAAACAGCTGCAGGCGGCGGGCTGGCAAGTGCTTTACGAATGCGAAACCGATGCCTGTGGCGGCTTCGATTTCCGCTATGATCTGCTCCTGATGACCGAGCCGGACATGCATGTCGATCTGGGCGATTTCCGCTATCTCGCCGCGGCGAAGGGGGATGAGGTGCTGAGCCTGATGGTCAGCCGGTCGCAGGCCTCGGGGTTTGTGCAGATGACGCGGGTTCAGCCCGGCGCTGTCGCAGAGGAAACCGGGTTGCAGCCTGTTGACCTTGGCGAAGCCGAAACACCGCCCGCGGGTGTTCCGGGTGAGGCCCCGGATATCGGTGCCGCGCTGGAGGGACAGGGCCATGCGGTGCTGGAGGGGCTGGATTTCGCCTCGGGCGCGGCCCGGCTGGAAACCGCGGGCAATCCGGCCTTGCAGGCGCTGGCCGACTGGCTGGCGGCCAACCCGTCGCGGCGCATCGCTCTGGTCGGCCATACCGATGCCTCGGGCAATCTCGCCACCAATCTGGCGCTGTCGAAGCAGCGCGCGGCGGCGGTGCGGCAGGCGCTGATCGCCGCCGGGGCCGATGGTGCGCGGATCGAGGCGCAGGGCGTGGGCTATCTGGCACCCCGCGCCAGCAACCTGACCGAAGCCGGGCGGATGGCGAACCGGCGGGTCGAGGCGATCCTGACCTCAACCGAATAGCGGCGCCTTCCCACGCCGCGCGCTTTGGCGTAAAGGCACTGCGCAAAGGAGTGCGCCCATGAGCCTGAACACCTTCGGTCACCTGTTCCGCGTCACCACCTGGGGCGAGAGCCATGGCCCTGCGCTGGGCGCCACGGTCGACGGCTGCCCGCCGGGGGTGGAGATCGGGGCGGCGGCGCTGCAACACTGGCTCGACCGGCGCAAGCCAGGCCAAAACAAGTTCACCACCCAGCGGCAAGAGGCCGATGCGGTGAAGATCCTCTCGGGTGTCTTCGAGGGGAGATCGACCGGCACGCCTATCCAGCTGATGATCGAGAATACGGACCAGAGGTCGAAGGATTACGGCGACATCGCCCGTGCCTTCCGCCCCGGCCATGCCGATCTGGCCTATCATCTGAAATATGGCCTGCGCGATTATCGCGGCGGTGGCCGGTCCTCGGCCCGCGAAACCGCGGCACGGGTGGCGGCAGGGGGCGTCGCGCGCGCGGCGCTGGCCGCGCTGGTGCCGGGGCTGACCATCACCGGCTATATGGTGCAGGTCGGCCCGCACGGGATCGACCGCAGCCGGTTCGATGCGACCGAGATCGAGAGGAACCCGTTCTGGTGTCCCGATGCTGTGGCGGCGGAAGGCTGGGCCGGCTATCTGGATGACCTGCGGCTGAACCACAATTCGGTGGGTGCGGTGATCGAGGTTGTGGCCTCCGGCGTGCCTGCGGGGCTGGGCGCACCGCTTTACGGCAAGCTCGACAGCGATCTGGCGGCGGCGATGATGTCGATCAACGCGGTGAAGGCGGTGGAGATCGGCGAGGGCATGGCGGCGGCGGCGCTGACCGGGGTGGAAAACGCCGACGAGATGCGCATGGGGCCGAACGGGCCGGAATTCCTGTCGAACCACGCGGGCGGCATTCTGGGCGGTATTTCCACAGGGCAGGATGTGGTGGTGCGCTTTGCAGTGAAGCCGACCTCCTCGATCCTGACGCCGCGCAAGACGGTCAATCAGGCAGGCGAGGAGATCGAACTGATCACCAAGGGCCGCCATGATCCCTGCGTCGGTATCCGCGCCGTGCCGGTGGGCGAGGCGATGATGGCCTGCGTGCTGCTCGATCACCTGCTGCTGGATCGCGGCCAGACCGGCGGTGTGCGCGGCACCGTCGGGTGAGGCGCAAATCTTTTGCGAAAAGATTTGCAAATTCGTTGATCAACGAATTTGCGCCTTGCCCTGACCGCGCAGGCGGGTGTGAAACGCGCGCAGCAGCGGCACGCGGCGGGGCCGGAAGCTTTCGTCGCTTTGCGTGACCTCTGACATCTGGTGCAGCTTGAAGCGGCGGAAGTCGTTGCGCAAACAGCACCAGGCCAGCAGCATCAGTGATTTGTCCAGCCAGACCACCGACAGCGGCCAGATCCGGCGCTGGCTGTTTTGGCCCGCATTATCCTCATAGCGCAGGTCCAGCGCGCATTCGGCCCAGATCGCCTCGCGGATCAGGCCCAGATGAGGCGGGGCGGGCTGGCGCGGCTCGAAGCGGTAGATTTCCTGTGCGGCATGCAGCGCTTGCCGCTGCACCCGTTCGGGCAGGGTGGCGATGATGCGGGCGGCGGCGGTTTCAGCCGCGCGGGCCAGTGCCGGGTCGCCTGCAAGGCGGATCTCGGCCAGCCCGAGCATCAGCGCCTCGACCTCCATCCGGGTAAACATCTGTGGGGGCAGGGCCGGATCTTCGGTCAGCGTGTAGCCTACTCCGGCCTCGCCCTCGATCCGCGCTCCTGCCGCTCGCAGGCTGGCGATGTCGCGGTAAAGCGTGCGCGGCGAGACTTCAAGTTCCTCTGCCAGCCGCGCGGCTGTCGCGGGCGGCGGCAGGCGGCGCAGGGCATCCAGCAGGCGGAACAGGCGGTCGGATCGGGCCATGATGCTGACAGCTTTCGTCAGGAGGGGTGCAGCATAACAGGGGCATGCAGAAAGAAAAGGAGCCTGCCATGCTGACCCTCTGTCACGCGCCCAATTCGCGGTCCTCGCGCATCCTGACCCTGATCGAGGAGATGGGGATCAGGGATGAGGTGGCGCTGCGTCCCGTCACGATCCGCCGGTTTGACGGTTCCGGCGGACCGGATGCGGCGAATCCGCATCCCGAGGGCAAGGTGCCGCTGCTGGACCATGACGGGACACTGATCTCGGAAACGGCGGCCATCATGCTTTATCTGACGGCACTGTTCCCGCAGGGGGGCATGGCGCCGCCGCCTGGCGATCCGCAGCGGGGCGCGTTTCTGACCTGGCTGTTCTGGTATGGTGCAGTCATGGAACCCGCGCTGATCGTGGCGCGCAGCGGGCTGTCGCATCCGGCCTTCACCGCCACATGGCGCGGCACAGATGAGGTGGCGGCGCGGATTTCGGCGGCGCTGGCGCGCGGGCCGTGGCTGCTGGGCGATCGCTATTCGGCGGTCGATCTGCTGGTGCATTCGCCTTATGCCTGGTTCCGCGAGGCGACGCCGGACGACCCGGCGATCCGCGACTGGGTGGCGCGGTGTCAGGCGCGCCCGGCGGTGGCAGCGATGCTGGCGCGGGATGCGGCGCTGATGGCGGGTTAGGGCCGCGCGCGGGTCTCGCGGGCGCGCTGCACGGCAAGGATACCGGCCATGACCACCACGACCCCGGCAATGTCGGTGGCCCGGATCTGTTCGCCCAGCAGCGCGGCCGCGATGGCCACGCCAAAGAACGGGTTGAGGAAGTGAAAGCTCGATGCCTTCACCGCGCCGATCTGGTGCACCAGCGCGAACCACAGCACCGTCGCCGCGATGCCGGGCATGAAAATCTGATAAGTCATCGCGGCAATCCACTGCGGGTTCGTCGGCAGGTGCCAGCTTTCCAGCAGCCCGCCCGCGACCCACAGAACCGCCGCCCCGACCCACATCTGAAGCCCGACGATGATCCACAGATTGCCGCCCGACGCCGCGCCGCGCAGGGTCAGCGTTGCGGTGGCCAGCGCCAGCGCGGCGGCAAGGCAGAAGACCACGCCCAGCGGGTCGGCTCCGCCGGTCAGCCGCGCCGCCATGATCAGCGCCACGCCACTGAAACCGAGGCCAAGGCCCAGTACGCCCAGTGGCGACAGCCGCTCCCCCCGGAAGGCCCAGCCCAGGGCCGCAACGATCAGCGGCATGGAAGAGGCGATGATCGCGGCCAGCGACGCCTCGATCCATTGCATCGCGATGAAATTAAGACCCAGATACAGTGCGTTCTGGCACAGGCCGAAGATCAGCGTGGCCCGCCATTGTGCGCGCGTCAGGCGCAGGCTTTGCCCCAGCAGCAGGCCGATGCCGACCGCAACCACGCCCGAGATGCTGAACCGTAGCGCCAGCGACAGCAGCGGCGGTGCTTCGGCCACGATGATGCGGGCTACGGCATAGGCCGAAGACCAGATCAGGGCGAAGCACAGGCCGGTGACAAGGGCGCGCAGGTTCACGGGGCAATCCGGGCAAAGGAAGGGCGCAAGAAAAAGGCCGCCTCGCGGGCGGCCTTGGCGAACGGCGCGGGGCCGATCAGGCGTTCACGCTGTCTTTCAGCGCTTTCGCGATGGTGAATTTCACCTGCTTGTCGGCCGGCTTGGTCACGGTTTCGCCGGTGGCCGGGTTGCGCACCTGACGTTCCGGGCGGGCGCGGCAGACGACCTTGCCAAGGCCCGGCAGCGTGACGGCGCCACCGGCGGCCACTTCCCGCGCCACGATGGCGGCGATCGCATCCAGCGCGGCGCCGGCGGTCTTCTTGTCTGCGCCCATCGCGTCGGACAGGGCGGCCACGAGTTGCGTCTTGGTCATCGGTTTCGACATTTTTCTTTCCTTTGGTCTTGTCCCCGCCTTTGGGCGGAGAATAAGCCCCTCGGGGCATTGATGGACAGTGCTACACAGGTTTTCGCGGCAAAGTGCAAGCCCAGAATGCCGGGATGCGCGCCCTGCCGCGCTACTGCATCGCAGCGTTACAGGAAGGCGGTTTCCTCGAAGCTGCGCAACTTCCGGCTGTGGATACGTTCAACCGGCATGTCGCGCAACTGTTCCATGGCGTGAATGCCGATCAGCAGATGGCGCGCAACCTGACTGCGGTAGAAATCGGTTGCCATGCCGGGCAGCTTCAGCTCGCCATGCAGCGGCTTGTCCGAGACGCAGAGCAGCGTGCCATAGGGCACCCGGAAGCGGAAGCCGTTGGCGGCGATGGTGGCGCTTTCCATGTCCAGTGCGACGGCGCGCGACTGGCTGAGCCGCTGCACCGGGCCGGACTGGTCGCGCAGTTCCCAGTTGCGGTTGTCGATGGTGGCAACCGTGCCGGTGCGCATGATCCGTTTCAGTTCGTAACCCTGCAACTGGGTCACATGTTCCACCGCGCGCTCCAGTGCGATCTGGATTTCCGCCAGCGCCGGGATTGGCACCCAGATCGGCAGATCGTCGTCCAGAACGTGATCCTCGCGCAGATAGGCATGGGCCAGCACGAAATCGCCAAGGCTTTGCGAATTGCGCAGGCCGGCGCAGTGACCCACCATCAGCCAGGCATGTGGGCGCAGCACGGCGATATGGTCGGTCGCGGTCTTGGCGTTCGAAGGGCCGACGCCGATATTGACCAGCGTGATGCCCTGCCCGTCGGGGCGCTTCAGGTGATAGGTCGGCATCTGCGGCATCTTGGGCAGCACCACAAGATCGCCGTCAGGCGTGGTAATCTCGGCATTGCCGGGCGCCACGAACGAGGAATAGCCCGAGGCCGGATCACCCAGAACCTTGCGGGCATAGGCCTCAAATTCATCCACATAGAACTGGTAGTTGGTGAACAGGACGTGGTTCTGGAAATGCCCGGCATCGGTCGCGGTGTAATGCGAAAGCCGCGCGAGCGAGTAATCCACCCTTTGCGCTGTGAACGGCGCCAGCGGGCGCGAGCCGTCGGGATACTCGGTCAGCACGCCGTTCACGATGTCGTCGTTGGTGGTGGCCAGATCCGGCACGTCGAACACGTCGCGCAGCGGGAAGTCCAGCACGCCCTCCTGCGGCACCAGAACGCCGGGGCGGTTGGCCAGCGCGAAATGCACCGGGATCGGGGTTTGCGACGGGCCGATGGCGATGGGCACGCCGTGGTTTTCGATCAGCAGGCCAAGCTGCTGGATCAGGTAGTTACGGAACAGGTCAGGCCGGGTGATCGTGGCGACATAGGTGCCGGGCTGGGCCACATGGCCGAACGATAGCCGCGAATCCGCCTTGGCAAAGCTGGTGGTGACCAGCCGGATCTCAGGATAGCAGGCGCGCAGCCGCGTCTCGGGGCGGTTGCCCTGCATCACAGCATTGAAACCGGCGGTCAGATGCGCGACGGCGGCATCGTAAAGGTCTTGCAGCCGGTCAACGGCGGCGGTCGGATCGGTGAAATATTCCTGCGCCGGATCGGCCGGCGCGTTTTGCGTTTCGGTAAACTGCGTCACATCTTTTTCCATTTTTTGATCGCCCTTTTTGCACCTTTGCCGGGGGGCAAATCAAGTCTGTTATGGGGGCGCTAACGCAGGCTGGTGAAAGCCGCGTGACATGCGGTCGCGCCACCACGCCTTGCCAAGGGCGGCGACAGGGCCGAAAACGGGGAGAACGGGAAGGGCGGGGCAGGATGGAACGGCATTTACTGGCAATCGGTTACGGCTATTCGGCGCGGGCACTGACGCGGCGGCTTCTGGCGCAGGGCTGGCAGGTCACCGGCACCACCCGCAGTGCCGACCGCGCGGCGGCCATGGCGGCAGAGGGCGTAACGCCGCTGATCTGGCCCGGCGTCGATCTGGCCGGAGCCGTGGCGGGGGCAAGCCATATCCTGCTTTCCGCCGCGCCGGATGCGGCGGGCGATCCGGTTCTGACGGCGGCGCCGGAGGCGTTCGACCGGCCGCTGCCGGGGCTGCGCTGGCTGGGGTATCTATCCACCACCGGGGTCTACGGCGATCACGCGGGCGGCTGGGTGGATGAGACGACACCCCTGACGCCCGGCACCACGCGCGGCCATCAGCGCGTCGCGGCTGAGGCTGGTTGGCAGGCGCTGGCCGCCGCTCAGGGGCTGCCCCTGCATATATTCCGCCTTGCCGGGATCTACGGCCCCGGTCGTGGCCCGTTCCGCAAGGTCAGGGACGGCACTGCGCAGCGGATCGTGAAGCCGGGGCAATATTTCTCGCGCATCCATGTCGAGGACATCGCGCAGGTGCTGGACGCTTCGATCAACCAGCCCGAGCCGGGGGCGATCTACAATGTCTGTGACGACGACCCATCGCCGCCGCAGGACGTGCTGACCCATGCGGCCGAGTTACTGGGAGTGGACCTGCCGCCGGTCGTGCCGGTCGACGAGGCTGAGATGACGCCGCTGGCCCGCAGTTTCTATGCCGAAAGCAAGCGGGTGCGGAATGACCGGATGAAGCGCGATCTTGGCGTGCAGCTTGCCTATCCGACCTACCGGGAGGGGCTGGCGGCGCTATTGGCCGAACACCTCAGGTCAGGCGATTGAGGAGCGCCATAAGGTGCGCCCGTTCTGCCCGGTTCAGCGGTTCCATCGTGGCGGCGCTGATGCGCAGCCCGTCGGCATAGCGCGCAGAGACAAGTGCTGCGCCCGCCTCGGTCAGTGTGACGGTCAGGCGGCGTTTGTCGCCCGGATCGGCGGCGCGGGTCACAAGGCCCAGCTTTTCCAGGCGGCCCACCACGCCTTTCACCGTCGCCGCATCCATCGAGGCCGCGCGGCCCAGATGGTTCTGGCTCAGCGGCCCCTGTTGGTGCAGCCGCACCAGGCAGGCGAATTGCATGGCGGTGATTTCGGGGATGTGCTGCGAGAAGATCGCAAGGTGGCGCTGCGTCACCCGCCGCAGCAGGTAACCGACCTGATCGTCCAGCACATAGGGTTCGGTTTCCTCGCTCACCCCTCTCCGATAGCGGCGGGGGACGGCGGGGGCAAGCGCTTTGCCATCAAAACCCTTGCCATCAAAATCGTTGACAGCGGGCGGCAGATCGCCGCAGGATGTTTGCATACAAACAATCTACACGCCGTTCCCGCCCCGACCCGCAACCCGCGAGGCCGTTTGTGACCGATTACGCGCGCCCCGATACGCTTGACCAGGCGCTTGGCCTTCTGGCCGCGGGCGGATGGCGTGTGCTGGCGGGGGGGACGGATCTTTATCCCGCTACACAGCGACAGGCTTTGGGCTTTGCCGCGCTGGACCTGACCGCGCTGCCGGGGATGACCGCGATCACCGAAACCCCCGAGGGGCTGTATATCGGCGCGGGGGTCACATGGTCCGCTCTGGCCGCTGCCAATTTGCCGCCCGCCTGTGCGGGCCTGCAACAGGCGGCGCGGCAGGTGGGTGGGTGGCAGATCCAGAATGCAGGCACGGTGGGTGGCAATCTTTGCAATGCCTCGCCCGCCGCCGATGGTGCGCCGCCGCTGCTTGTGCTGGAGGCAGAGCTGGAGCTTGTCTCGCCCCGTGGTCCGCGCCGCCTTCCACTGGTCGAATTTCTGACCGGCGCGCGACAAACCGCGCTGGCGGCGGATGAACTGCTGCTGACCCTGCATCTGCCGCGCAAGGCGCTGGCGGGGCGGTCGGCCTTTCAGAAGCTGGGTGCGCGGGCGCATCTGGTGATCTCCATTGCCATGGTGGCGGCGCGGCTGCGGCTGGAGGGCGGGGTGATTGCCGAGCTTGCATTATCCGCCGGGGCCTGTGCGCCGACCGCGCGTCGTCTGGCAGCGGCGGAAACGGCCTGCCGGGGTCTGCCGCTGGCCGAGGCACTGGCGCGCATCACGCCCGATCTGTTGGCTGCTGACCTTGCCCCAATCGACGACGTGCGCGGCAGCGCCGCCTATCGGCTGGAGGCGGCGGCAGAACTGACCCGCCGCGCGACGATGGAGGCGGTGGCATGAGCTGCGTCAACGGCAAGCCTGTCTCCTTCATCGGCACCACCCGACGCCTGTCGGATGCGCTGCGGGAGGAGGCGGGGCTGACCGGCACCAAGGTCGGTTGCGATGCCGGTGATTGCGGCGCCTGCACCGTGCTGCTGGATGGCGCGCCGGTTTGCGCCTGCCTCACGCCCACCGCCCGCGCCAAGGGCCGCGATGTCACCACCATCGAGGCCGACGATCTGCTGCTGACGGCGCTCCGCGCCAGCTTTCTGCGCCATGGTGCGGCACAGTGCGGCATATGCACCCCCGGTATGCTGATGACGGCGCTGGCGCTGCTGCGCCGGAACCCCGCGCCCTCGCGCGCCGAGGCTGAGGCCGCCTTGGGCGGTGTTCTGTGTCGCTGCACCGGCTATCAGGCCATCATCACGGCAGTCTGCGATACCACGCCGCCGCCCGCTGCGCCCGAGGGGCGGGTGGGGCAGGCCATTCCCCGGCTGGATGGTGCGGCCAAGGTGGCGGGCGATCTGTTCGGTGCCGATGTCTGGCAGAAGGGCGGGCTGGTGGCGCGGGCGATCCGGTCGCCTCATCCGCATGCGCGCTTCACTTTCGGCGATCTGGCGGCCTGGGCCGCGGCGCAGCAGGCACAGGTGTTCACCGCTGCCGACATCCCCGGCCGCAATGCCTTTGGCGTCATCCCGGCCTTCGCAGACCAACCCGCGCTGGCCGAGGGCACCGCCCGCTTTCGGGGCGAGGCGGTGGCACTGGTGGCTTTCGAGGATGGGGCGGAACCAGACCTTTCCAGCTTCCCGGTCAACTGGCAGTCCTTGCCGCCGGTCACGATGGCAGAGGCAGAGGCGCCGGACGCGCCGCTGGTCCATCCCTCGCGTCCCGGCAATATCCTGATTGCGGGCCGTGTGCGGCGCGGCGATGCCGCTACCGCGCTGGCGGATTCCGCCTTCGTGGTCGAGGGCGAGATGCAGACCGCTTTCGTCGAACATGCCTATATCGAGCCCGAGGCGGGTGCAGCCTGGATGGAAGGCGACACGCTTTGCATCCGTGCCTGCACCCAGGCGCCGGTGATGGACCGCGACGATACCGCCGCCGTTCTGAGCCTGCCGCCGGAGCGGGTGCGCATCCTGCCCTCGGCGGTGGGGGGCGGGTTTGGCTCGAAACTGGATGTCAGCCTGCAACCGCTGATCGGGCTGGTGGCGCTGCGCACCGGGCGGCCCGTGCGGATGACCTACAGCCGCAGCGAAAGCATGACTTCCACCACCAAGCGCCATCCGGGGCGGATGCGCGCGGCGCTGGGCTGCGATGCCGAAGGGCGACTGACGGGCATGACCTTCGACGGCAGTTTCGACACCGGCGCCTATGCAAGCTGGGGGCCGACGGTGGCCAATCGCGTGCCGGTCCATGCCTCCGGTCCCTACCGGATGCCCGCCTATGCGGCCGAGGCGCGGGCGGTGCATACCCATGGTCCGGTTTCCGGCGCCTTCCGGGGCTTCGGCGTGCCGCAGGCGATGTTGCTGTCGGAAACGCTGATCGACCGGCTGGCCGAGGCGGCGGGCATCGACGCGCTGGAGTTCCGGCTGCGCAACGCCCTGCGCGCCGGCGACGAAACCGTCACAGGCCAGCGCCTCGCCGCGCCGGGCATCCATGAATGCCTGACCGCGCTGCGCCCGCACTGGCAGCGCGCCTTGGCCGAGGCGCAGGTGCCGGGGCGCGGAGTGGGGCTGGCGACCTGCTGGTATGGCTGCGGCAATACCTCGCTGCCCAATCCTTCGACCATGCGGCTGGGCCTGACCCGTGCGGGTGTGCCGGTGCTGCATCAGGGCGCGACCGACATCGGGCAGGGGTCCAACACCGTCATCCCGCAGATCGCGGCAGAGGCGCTGGGCCTGCCGCTGGCCGCCTTGCGCCTGATCGGCCCCGATACCGCGCTGACGCCGGATGCGGGCAAGACCTCAGCCAGCCGGCAGACCTTCGTCTCGGGCCGCGCGGCACAGGCGGCTGGGGCCGCGCTGCGGGCCGAGATTTTGCGGCGGCTGAACATGGGGCAGGGCGCGCGGCTGGCGCTGGAGGGCGTCACGCTGACCGGCACTGAAAACGGCCAGACCGCGCGGCTGAGCCTTGCCGCGCTGCCGGAAGACCCCTTCGGCTATGTGCTGATGGCCGAGGAAAGCTATGACCCGCCCACTACAACTCTGGATGAAAACGGGCAGGGCATTCCCTATGCCGTCTATGGCTTCGGCGCGCAGATGGTGGAACTTGAGGTCGATGCCGCGCTGGGGGCGGTGCGGCTCCTGAAGATCACTGCGGCGCATGACCTTGGCCGCGCCATCAACCCGCTGCTGGCGCGAGGGCAAATCGAGGGCGGTATCGCGCAGGGCATCGGCCTTGCGCTGATGGAAGAATATCTGCCCGGCCGGACCGAGAACCTGCATGATTACCTGATTCCTACCACTTCGGACGTGCCGCCCATAGAAAGCCTGCTGATCGAGGTGCCGGACCCGGAAGGCCCCTTCGGTGCCAAGGGGTTGGGCGAACACACGCTGATCCCCACCGCGCCTGCGATCCTGAACGCGATCCGCCACGCCACCGGCATCACCTTGGCCCGTGTTCCGGTGCTGCCGCACCGGCTGCGCACGGCGATTAAGGGGTGCCGGGCATGAGGCTGCTTTCATCTTGGCAAAAATATCCTTCGGGGGTCGCCGGTTGGGCGCCATCGGTTCAAGCCCGACCGGCGACGGGCAGACAGCCCCCACGAACCCCGCCATCCGAGGCCATGCCATGACCAGCGCCGCGCCCGAGAAGATCCGCTGCGATGCCTGCCCGGTGATGTGCTACATCGCCCCCGGCCAGACCGGCGCCTGCGACCGCTATGCCAATGACTCGGGTCGCATCGTCCGCACTGATCCCCTGGTGATGCTGTCGCAGGCTCTGGCATCCGGAACGCCGGTCATCCCCTTCGCAGGTGCCGGTTGGGACGGCGCGCTGACCCCGGCGGATACGACTGTCACTGCCATCGGCGCAGGCACCACCTACCCGGATTTCAAACCCGCGCCCTTCATCATCGCCTCCCGCCCCGAAGGTGCGGACATGGTGACCGTGGTGACAGAGGCGATCTTTTCCTACTGCGGCGTCAAGGTGAAGATCGACACCGACCGCTTCCTTGGCCCCGAGGGCGCCACGGTCCGCGCGGGGGGCGAGCCGGTGGGGCATGTCACCACGGCCGAATATGGCTCGCAGATGCTGTCACTGGGGGGGGTGCATCACCTTACCGGCGGCTCCAAACCCGAGGGGCGGCTGACCTGTTCCACCCTGCTCGCGCTCTGCAACCGCGAGGCGGTGGAACTGGCAATCGACGGCGGCTCAACCGTCATTGTGCAGGCGGGGCGCGCGCCGATTGTGGATGGCAAGCCCGAGCACCGGATGCGTGTCGGCTGCGGCTCGGCCACCATCGGGATGTTCGCGGCGCAATGGCAGGGGCTGGTGGATGAGGTGGTGGTGGTGGATGACCATATTACCGGCGTGGTATCGGAACATCAGGCGGGCAAGGTGATTGGCTGGCCACCTACCGGCATCCGCATAAAGGGGCATCGGTCGACCCCCGGCCGCTATTTCCGCGTCTCGGACCCCGGCCTTGGCTGGGGCGGCACGCGGCTGACCGACCCGCTGGAGATCCTCGGGCCGTGGGAGGCGAAGAAGGGCGCGCGGCCTGGGTTGAGCCTCCTGATGGTTTCCACCACGGGTGAGGATTGGGGCTTCTACATCCTTGATGACAGCCTGACCCCGCAACCCACGCCGTTGCCCGAGGCGCTGCGCGCCACTGTCGATCTGATCGCGGAAAACTGTGAACCCTCGCTTTGCACAGTGCTGTTCATGGGCGGGGCGGGGGGCAGCCTGCGGGCGGGCGTCACGCGCAACCCGGTGCAGCTGACACGCTCGGTTCAGACCGGGGAAACCGTGCTGACCTCGGGTGGGGCCGAGTGCTACATCTGGCCCGGCGGTGGTATCACCTTCATGGTGGATGTGACGCGCCTGCCGCCCGGCGCTTTCGGCTATGTGCCGACCCCGGCGCTGGTGGCTCCGCTGGAGTTCACCCTGCCGCGCGACGCCTATCTGGCATTGGGCGGCCATGCCGGGGCAATCCGCGACCTGCCCGACATCCTGCGTAAGGGCGGTGAATACCCGACCGCTGCGCGCATCCGGCCACGGGGGGAGGCATGATGCCCGCCGAAGCCCGCCGCCTGCCCGATGGTCGCCTGCATCTGCATCATGGCCCGATGGATCTGATCCTTGGCGCCGATGGCACGCCGGAGGCGGTGGAGGCCGCTTTTGCCGCCGCCGCCGTGCGCTTTGCACCGCTGCTGGATGAACTGGTGGCGGAACTGCCCGCCCTGCGCAGTGCCACGCCACAGCCCCTGCGCGGCGCCACCGCCCGCCGTATGGCGCGGGCCGTGGCGCCGCATCGCCCGGCCTTCATCACGCCGATGGCCGCAGTGGCCGGGGCGGTGGCCGAGACGGTGCTGGCAGTGATGCCGCGTCCCGGCCTGACCCGCGCCCATGTGAACAATGGCGGAGACATCGCGCTGCATCTGACGCCCGGCACGAGCTACAGTGCCGCCTTTGCGGGCAGCGAGACGCGCGTGACCATCCATCACGCCGATCCGGTGCGCGGCATCGCCACATCGGGCTGGTGCGGGCGCAGCCAGTCGCTTGGCATTGCCGATGCCGTCACGGTGCTCGCGGCCAGCGCCGCCGCCGCCGATGCCGCCGCGACGATGATCGCCAATGCGGTGGACCTGCCGGGCCACCCCGGCATCACCCGTCTGCCTGCGCGGCAGGTGAGACACGACAGCGACCTTGGCGATCTGCCGGTGACGACCTCGGTCGCCCCCCTGACCGCGACAGAGGCTGCGCTGGCGCTGGCGCGGGGGGCGGCGCTTGCCCGGCGCCTGATCGCCGCAGAAGTAATTGCCGGAGCGGCGCTTTTCCTCCACCCTTGCCTGCAAACCCTCGGCCAGCCGCTGCTGGCCCCCATGCCGGAGCCCTGCCTTGGCTGATTTTCCCATCCGCAAGATCGTGACCCTGACAGAAGAGATCCGCCACGATGGCGGCCCCGTGCCCGACCAGCCGCGCCTGCGCGGCGCTGTTGTTGCGGTGGTGAAAAACCCCTTTGCTGGTCGTTTTGAGCCCAACCTGCAAGCGGCGATGGATGACCTGAAATCGCTGGGTCTTGCCATGACCGACCGGCTGATCGCCGCGCTGGGCGGGCGCGAGGGGATCGACGCCTATGGCAAGGGCGCCATCGTCGGCGCAGGGGGCGAGCTGGAGCATGGCGCGCTCTGGCACGTTCCGGGCGGCTATGCGATGCGAGAGCGGCTCGGCGAAAGCCGCGCCATCGTGCCCTCGACCAAGAAGCTGGGGCCGATGGGTGCCAGCATCGACATTCCGATCGGCCATATCAACGCGGCCTATGTCCGCAGCCATTTCGATGCGATGGAGGTCTCGGTTCCCGATGCGCCAAAGCCGGACGAGATCGCCTTCATCCTCGTCATGGCCAAGGGGCCGCGCATCCATGCCCGGATGGGCGGCCTGGAGGTGCATCAGGTGAAGGGGGAGGACGGGCTGCGATGATCCGGCGCGGCGGCCTTGCGCTTGGTCTTGCCCTCGCCCCGGCGGGGGCTCTGGCCTGTGCGCTGCCGCCGTCGATCATCCTGACGCTGCCGACCGGGCACTACATGGCCGGGGCGGCGGCTGTTGTGGTTCTGACCGCGCTCTGGGGCGGGGCCGCGCGGCGGCTGCCGGTTTTCCGGGCGCGACTGGTGCTGGAACGGCCCGTGCTGCTGCCCGAAACGCTGACCTCTTATCTCAGCTTTCTGGCGCTGATGGGGCTGGTATTTCTTGGCTTCACCGGCACGCGCGACCCGGTGCACAACCTGCTGACACTGGTGTTCTGGACCGGGATCTGGGTGGCGCTGCCGCTGGCCTCGCTGATCTTCGGTAACCTGTGGCGGGCCCTGAACCCCTGGACCGGGCCTGTGCGGCTGGTGCGGCATCTGATCGGGCGCACCGGAGGCATCGGCCTTTCACGCCTTGGCCACTGGCCTGCTGTGGCGGGGCTGCTGGCCTTCCTGTGGTTCGAGCTTGTCGCGCTGTCACCCGATGATCCGCTGGTGCTGGCGCAGGTGATCGGGGCTTATTGGCTGGTCGTGTTCCTGCTTGCGGTGCTGGAGGGCGAGCATTGGGTGCAGGAGGGCGAGTTCATGACCCTCTACCTTGGTTTCCTCGCCCGGATCGCACCCCTCTGGCTGGAGATCGATGGCCGCCGCGCGCGGCTTTACGCGGGCCTGCCCGGCACGCAGATCCTGCGCCTGCCGCCGCTGACGCCTTCGGCCGTGATCTTCGTCACGCTGGCGCTGGCCGGGCTGACCTTCGACGGGCTGATGGAGACCTTTTTCTGGATGGCGCTGATCGGCGAGAACCCGCTGGAATTTACTGGCCGATCCGCCGTGCAGGGGGTGAACACGCTGGGTCTGCTGGCGGTCTGGGCGCTGACGGCGGGCAGCATTCTGGGTGCACTGGCGCTGGGGCGGCGGCTGGGGCGACACACCGGGCCGTTCTGGGCAAGTGCGGGGCCGGCGATGTTGGCCTTCCTTGCCATCGCGGCGGGCTATCACGCGGCGCATTATCTGGTGACGCTGCTGACCTCGGGTCAGTATGTGCTGGCGGCGATGAATGACCCGTTCTTCCGGGGGGACGCGCTCCTGGGGCTGGAGCCGTTCTTCGTGGGCTTCGGCTTCCTGACCGATCAGGCGGCGATGACGGCGATCTGGAACAGCCAGTTCGCCCTGATCCTTGGCGCGCATCTTCTGGCGTTGCTGCTGGCACTGCACCTGTCGGCGCGGCTGGGCGATACCCGCGCCATCGCGCATCTGCCGATGACCGCGCTGATGGTAGGATACACGGTTCTTGGACTCTGGCTCTTGTCCTCGCCCAGGGGGGTGTGAAACAAGTCATTGCAAATAATGCTGTTTTTATTTGCAGGCATACAAATCATACGGGCAGCACGCCCGGCCAACAGGGGAGACGATAATGACGACCGACCTCGCAGGCCTCAAGACCAACCGCCGCACCGTTCTGGGCGGCCTTGCCGCCGGGGGCGCGCTGATGCTGGGCGCGGCGCCCCGCTTCGTGCAGGCGCAATCCTCGGCCCCGATCAAGCTGGGATTCCAGCTCCACCGCACCGGAATCGGCGCCGCCTATGGCCGCTGGTATGAACGCACCACGCAAGCGGCGCTGAAGCTCCTGAACGATCAGGGCGGCATCAATGGTCGCCCGGTCGAAATCGTGTTCGAGGATGACGGCACCGACCCCAAACGCGGCGCCGAAGTGGTGGAAAAGCTGACGACGCAGGCCGGGTGCGACCTGATCCTCGGGCCGCTGTTCAGCCATGTCGTCATCGGCTCTGCCCCCCGCGCGGGCGAGTTGAAGGTGCCTTATCTGGTCTGCTCCGAAGGCTATCACGTTGCCAGCGGCATGCTGAACCGCTGGACGCTGCAACCGGGCATTACCGATGTGCGCGCGCAGGTCAGCTCCATGGCGCCCTGGGTCATGCAGAACCTCGGCAAGAAGGTCACGATGGTTTTCCCTGACTATGCCTTCGGCCATGACCACCGCGATTTCTTCACCGAGGCGGTGAAGGCGCAGGGCGGCGAGGTGATCGCCCAGATCGCTATCCCGCCGACCGAGACCAGCTTCACCCGCTATCTGCCGCAGATCCCGGCAGAGACCGAAGTGCTCTATCATGTCATGGTCGGCCCCGCCGTCCTGACCTTCGTGAAGGAGTTGGGCGAGTTCTACGGCAGCGGCGCCCGTCCGCAGATCTTTGGCTTCATCGACAGCCTGGAGGCGGTGGATATCGCAGCACCCGGGCTGGAGTTTCTGGAAGGCACGCATTTCTGGGAAGGCCATTGCCGGGTGAAACAGGCGGATGCGCCGGAATGGGAAAGCACCTATCGCGCCGCCGTCGGGGTGGATGACAACGGCGCTTCGGTCAGCGATGCGCGGGATGTGTCGACCTATGCCCATATGTTTTCCTGCTGGGAAACGCTGTTCGTCATCAAGAAGGGAATGGAGGCCTCGGGCTATCAATCCACCGCCGACCGGCAGAAATTCGTCGAGGCCATCGAGGCGATGACGGCTTTCGACGCCGGGCTGGATCATGTGCAGGGCGCCAAGACCTTCAACGGCAAGACCCATCAGGTGTTCGGCCAGCAATTCATCTCGAAGGTCGAGGGCGGCAAGCTGATGCGGGTGCATGCGACCTCGATCGAGGACGGCATGTATCCCGATGCGGTGGATTACACCGCGCAAAGCTTCTGAAAGGGGACAGGCGGGGGC
Source organism: Gemmobacter caeni (assembly GCF_003054195.1). Classification (GTDB taxonomy): domain Bacteria; phylum Pseudomonadota; class Alphaproteobacteria; order Rhodobacterales; family Rhodobacteraceae; genus Gemmobacter; species Gemmobacter caeni. The sequence continues at coordinate 224,676 of NZ_QBKP01000006.1, read as the reverse complement.
GTTCAAGTCCCCGCCGCTGACATATGGGAACAGGACCGTTTCTTCTGCTGGCCTCGCTTGAGGGCATGGTGATGGCCGCCGTGCTGGCGCTGAGCGCCGTGGGGCTGAGCCTCACCTTCGGGGTCATGCGCGTGGTGAATGTGGCGCATGGCGAGTTCTTCATGCTGGGCGCCGTGCTGGCCTGGGTGGTGGTGCAGGCGGTGCCCTCGGCCCCGCTGGGCTTTGTCGCGGCGCTGATCCTGTGCCCGCTGGTGGTGGGCGCGGTGGCGGCGCTGGCCGATACCGCAATCCTCAAGCGCCTGAACTATGACCCCGAGGCGACCATTGTGGCAACCATCGGGATCTCCTACATCCTGCAACAGGGGGCGCTGAGCTTCTTTGGCCCTGATGCCCGAGCGGTGGAGGCGCCGTTCAGCCTGCGGCTGCAATTCCCGTGGTTCGGCTATTCGGGCTACAAGCTGTTCGTGGTGATCGCCGCGGGGCTGGTCCTGCTGGCGGTCTGGCTGTTCATGACACGCAGCCGCGCGGGGCTGGTGATGCGCGCGACGCAGGTGGACCGCAACACCGCCCGCGCCTTCGGGATCAATGTCGATCGCGTCTATGCGGGCACCTTCGCGCTGGGCGCGGCGCTGGCCGCCGTGGCGGCGGTGCTGATCGTGCCGATCCAGCAGGCGCATTATCTGATGGGGCATGATCCGCTGCTCCTGAGCTTCATCGTCGTCATCATCGGCGGGCTGGGGTCCATCCGGGGCACGCTGATCGCGGCGCTGCTGATCGGGCTGTCGGATGGCATCATCTCGATGTTCTTCACGCCGACGCTGGCCAAGATCGTGGCAACGCTGGCGGTGGCGCTGGTGCTGGTGTTCCGCCCGCAGGGCCTGTTCGGGGCGCGGGCATGAGGGCGCTGTCGCTGCATCTGGCGGTTCTGGCCCTGCTGCTGGCGCTGCATTTCGTGCTGCCCGCCTATCATCACGCCAATCTGGCGCGGATCATGGTGCTGGCGGTCTTTGCCATGGGTTATAACATTGCCTTCGGCTATACGGGGCTTCTGAGCCTTGGCCACGCGTTGTTCCTGTCGGCGGGTATGTTCGGTGCGGGGTTGCTGATCCAGCATTTTGGGCTGACCGCCGCGCCTGCTTTGCTGATCGGAACACTGGCCGGGGCGGCCATGGCCGCCTTGACCGGCCTGCTGGCGCTGCGCACCGCCGGGGTGAGCCTGATGATCGTCACGCTGATGTTCGCGCAGGCGGGGTATCTGACGTTGCTGTATTTCGGTGCGGTCACCGGCGGGGACGAAGGTTTCCCGGTGCCCGCCGCCGGGCGGGTGGCTTTCGGGCTGAATCTTGCGGCAGAGGGGCCGCGCTATCTGGTGGCGCTGGGCCTGTTCGCGCTGGCGCTGATGGGCAATCTGGCGCTGGTGCGGTCGCGCTTTGGCCGCGTCATGGTCGCCATGCGCGAGAACGAGGAACGCAGCCGCATGCTGGGCTACAACCCCTTTGCGGTGAAGCTGGGGGTGATGGTGCTGTCCGGCCTTTACGCCGGGGCGGCGGGGGCCTTTTACGGGGTGATGTTCGGCTATGTCGGCGCGACCTTCGCGACCATCCCCTATTCCATCCTGCCGCTGCTTTACGTTCTGCTGGGCGGGGCGGGGGTGACCCTGGGGCCACTTCTGGGCGCCGTTCTGATGTTCTATCTGATCGACCTCGCCTCAAGCCACACCACGGCGCAACTGGCTGTGACCGGCGGCGCGCTGCTGGTGCTGGTGCTGTTCGCGCCAAAGGGCATTCTGGGCAGCCTGCGGGAAAGGGGGCTGGCATCATGGCTTCCGTGATCTTGCAGGCCGAGGGGCTGAAGCGGCATTTTGGCGGGCTCAAGGCCGTGGATGGCGTCGATCTGGCGCTGAACGCGGGCGAGATCCATGCGCTGATCGGGCCGAACGGCGCGGGCAAGACCACGTTGGTCAGCCTGCTGTCCGGGCGGCAGGTGCCCGATGCCGGGGCCATCCGCTTTGACGGCACCGACATCACCCGCCTGCCCGCGCATGAACGGGTGCGGCGGGGCATCGGCTATACCTTCCAGATCACCGCGATCTATGCCGGGCTTTCGGTCTTCGACAACCTCGCGCTGGCGGTGCAGCGTGGCCATACCCGCGACTTGTCCCGCGCGGTGACCGAGGCGGCGGCGCGGGTGGGTCTGGAGGATCTGCTGCCGCAAATTGCCGGAACGCTCAGCTACGGGCACCAGCGGTTGCTGGAGATCGGCATGGGCCTTGCGCTGCATCCCCGGCTTCTGATCCTCGATGAACCGACGCAGGGCTTTGCGGCGGGCGAGATCGAGGGGTTCATGGCGCTGGTGCGCGGGCTGGTGCCCGCAACGACTGTGCTGCTGATCGAACACAACATGGATGTGGTCATGGCGCTGGCCGAACGGATCACGGTGCTGGATCAGGGGCGCGTGCTGGCCTCGGGCCTGCCGGCCGAAATCCGCGCCAACCGGGCGGTGCAGGACGCCTATCTGGGGGGCAGCCATGCTGGTGATTGAGGGGCTGACCGCAGGCTATGGCGGCGCGCCGGTGCTGCATGGGGTGGGCCTTGGCGCCGCGCCCGGCAAGGTCACCTGCGTCATGGGCCGCAATGGCGCGGGCAAGACCACGCTGATGCGGGCGATCATGGGGCAGTTGCGGGCGTCCTCGGGCACCATCCATCTGGATGGCGAGGCGCTGCATGGCCTGCCCGCGCATGAGGTGCCGCGTCATGGCGTGGCGCTGGTTCCACAGGGGCGGCGGCTGTTCGGGCCGCTGACCGTGGCCGAGAATATCGAGATCGGGCTGATGACCCGCCGCAAGGGCCGTGCGGTGCGGGAACATGTGCTGGACCTGTTCCCCCGCCTGCGTGAACGGCTGAACCAGCAATCGCGCACGCTGTCGGGGGGCGAACAGCAGATGCTCGCGCTGGCCCGTGCGCTGTGCCTGGAGCCCAAGGTCTTGCTGCTGGATGAACCGACCGAGGGGTTGCAGCCCTCGATGATCCGGCTGATCCGCGACACGGTGTTGAAGCTGAAGGCGACCGGCGTCGCCGTGGTGCTGGTGGAACAGCGGGTGGAGGCAGTGCTGGAGGTCGCAGACAGCGTGGCCTTCATGGCGCAGGGCCGGGTGACCGAGGTGTTGCCGGCCCATGGGCTGACGCCGCAATCACCGCAATTCGCAACCTGGGTGGGGGTGTAGATGGCCGGGCTGGTCGCAGGGGTCGATGTCGGGGGGACGTTCACGGATCTGGTGATCTTCGATCCCGGCTCGGGCGCGGTGCGGCTGGCCAAGGTGCCGACGACGCTGGACAATCAGGCACATGGGGTGATGTCGGCCTTTGATGCCGCCGGGGCCGATCTGGCGCAGGTGGCGCTTGTGGTGCATGGCACCACGACCACCACCAACGCGGTGCTGGAACGCAACCTTTGCCGCACGGGGCTGATCACCACCGAAGGCTTCCGTGACGTGCTGGAACTGGGTCGCCGCACCCGGCCGCAGCCCTATGGCATGACCGGCCGCTTCGTGCCGGTGATCCCGCGCGACCTGCGGCTGGAAGTGCCTGAGCGGATGGATGCCGAGGGCCGCGTGATCACCCCGCTGGACGAGGCTGCGTTGCGCGACGCCATTACCGCGCTGGTGGCGGCGGGTTGCGAAAGTCTGGTCATCCACTTCCTGCACAGCTATTCCAACCCCGCGCACGAGCTGCGCGCGCTGGAGATCGCGGCAGGCCTCTGGCCCACGCCCTACATCACCGCCGGGCATCAACTGCTGTCGGAAAGCCGCGAGTTCGAACGCGGCGTGACGGCGGCGGTGAACGCGGCGGTGCAGCCCTTGCTGGAGCGTTACGTCTCGCGCCTCGCGGCGGAACTGAAGGGCAGGGGCTACCGTGCTGAGCTTCTGGTGATGAACGGCAATGGCGGCATGGTCAGCGCAGCCCATGTCTCGCGTGAAGCGGTGAAGACCGTGATGTCCGGCCCTGCATCTGGCGTCATGGCGGCCTGCTATACCGGGCAGCGCGCCGGGATGGTGAACCTGATCACCTATGACATGGGCGGCACTTCCACCGATGTGGCGCTGATCCGCGATGCGCGCCCGCCGGTCTCGAACGAGATCGAGGTGGAATATGCCATGCCGATCCATGTGCCGATGGTGGATGTGCGCACCGTCGGCGCCGGTGGTGGCTCCATCGCGCGGGTCGATGCGGCGGGGATGCTGCGGGTCGGGCCGGAAAGCGCGGGCGCGATGCCCGGCCCGGTCTGCTATGGCCGGGGGGGCACGCAGGTCACGATTTCGGATGCGAACCTGATCCTTGGCCGCCTGCCTACCGTACGCTTTGGTCAGGCGGCAGACGCCGCCCGCGCCGCGATGGAAGATCAGATCGCCCGCCCGCTGGGCCTGTCGGTCGAGGCGGCGGCCGAGGCGGTGCTGCGCATCGCCAATACCCATATGGCGGGGGCGATTCGTATGGTCTCGATCTCCATGGGGGCGGACCCGCGCGATTTCGCGCTGTTCGCCTTTGGCGGGGCGGGGCCGCTGCATGCGGCGGAACTGGCGCGCGAACTCGCCATTCCGCGTGTGCTGATCCCGGCGCGGCCGGGGATCACCAATGCGCTGGGTTGCACGGTGGCCGATCTGCGCCACGATTTCGTGCGCACGGTGAACCGCCCGCTGGATACGGTGGATATGGATGCCGTCCATGCCCTTTGGGCCGGACAAGAGGTACAGGGCCGCGCGCTGATCGCGGCCGAGGAGGTGGCGCTGACCGGGGTGGAGGCCGAGTTTTCCGCAGATATGCAATTCGTCGGGCAGACCCACCTTCTGCGTGTGCCGCTGCCTGATGGCGCCCCCTCGCGCGCCGATCTTCAGGCGCGGTTCGAGGCCGCCTATCACGCCCGGTTCCGCGTCGATCTGCCGGAGATTCGTGCCAATCTGGTGAATCTGAATTGCAGCGTTATCGGCCGCCGCCCTGATCTGGACCTCTCGCGCCTGATCGACCCGACGGGGCGGCGCGATCTGGCGGGCGCCCTGACGGGGCGGCGGCAGGTCTGGTTCGGCGGCTGGCAGGATGTGCCGGTCTACCGCCGCGAATGGCTGCCCGCCGATGCGGCGCTGGATGGTCCCGCCATCATCGAACAGATGGATACGACGACGCTTCTGCCCCCCGGTGACCGGATGGCGACGGATGCGATGGGCAATCTGATCCTGCAAATCGGAGGCTGCGCATGATTGATCCGGTGACACTCGCCGTCATTCAGGCGGGGTTGCAGCAGGTCTGCGACGAGATGGACCTGACCTTTTCGCGCGCGGCCTTCTCGCCCGTCATTGCCGAGGCGGATGACCGTTCCGATGGTATCTATTCGGCGGAAGATGGCAGCCTGATCGCGCAAGGCGCGCGGGGGCTGCCGGTTTTCGTGGGCACGATGCAATTTTCCACCCGCCACCTGATAGGGCGCATTGCCCGCGGTGAGACAGCGGCCCCTGAGCCCGGCGACATCTATATCGTCAATGACCCCTACCTTGGCGGCACGCATCTGATGGATGTGCGCTTCGCGCTGCCCTTCTATCGGGGTGGGCGGCTTTGGTGCTGGCTGTCGAACACTGGCCACTGGCCTGATACCGGCGGCGCGGTGCCCGGTGGCTTTTCCGCCTCGGCCACGGCGGCAGAGCAAGAGGGGCTGCGCCTGCCGCCGGTGAAGCTGTTCAAGCGGGGGGAAATGGACCGCGAGATCTGGCAGATCATCTGTTCCAACATCCGCGTGTCCGGCCAGCGCATCGGGGATGTGAAGGCACAGGCGGCGGCGCTTCTGGTCGGGGCCGAACGGCTGGGTGCGCTGATGGACCGTTACGGGGACGATACCGTGGCTGGGGCGATTGCCGAGATGCGGGCGCTGGCTGCACGGCAGATGCGCGCGAATATCGCGCTGGTGCCCGACGGGACTTATGCCGCGAAAGCCTGGGTGGACAGCGACGGTGTGGTGAACGAACCGCTGGAAATCGCGCTTTCGGTGGCAAAGGCCGAAGACGGGCTGGTTTTCGATTTCACAGGGTCGTCGGCGCCCTGTGCCGGGCCGATGAACTCGGTCCGCGCCACCACGCTGTCCTCGGTCTATCTGGCGATGCGGCATATCTTTCCCGATGTGCCGATCAGCGCCGGCGCTTTTGAACCACTGGAGGTGAGGGGCATCAAAGGCACCTTCCTTGATGCCCATTACCCGCGCCCCGTATCGGGCTGCGCCGCCGAGGTCAGCCAGCGCATCGCCGAAGCCGTCTTTGCCGCCATGGTGCAGGCGCTGCCCGAGAAGGTGACCGCCGCACCGGCCGGGACCAGCGGCAATTTCGGCCTTGGCGGGCATGACCCGGAAAAGGGCCGTGACTATGTGATGTATCAGATTTCCGGCGGCGGTTACGGCGGCAATGCCGACCATGACGGGCTGTCAAACGGCTGTTCCACCATCGGCATTTCCAAGGCGCCGCCGGTCGAGATCATGGAGCAGAACTTCCCTGTGCTGTACCGCCGCTACGCGTTGCACGAAGGCTCGGGCGGGGCGGGGCGGCACCGGGGTGGCTTCGGGCTGGATTACGAGATCGAACTCCGGCGTGGCACGGCCCGGGCGAGCTTTGTGATGGATCATGGGCGCAGCGGGCCTCAGGGCGTGCTGGGCGGGCAGGATGGCGGGGTGAACCGGGTCGAGGTGATCCGGGGCACCGAGGTCTGGGTGCCGCCACATCTGTCCAAGGCGCAGGATGTGCCGTTGCAGCCGGGTGACCGCGTCCGTGTCCGCACCCCTGGCGGTGGCGGCTACGGCGACCCCGCCACGCGGGCCCCCGGAGCGGTGGCCGAGGATTTGCGCCTGGGGCGCTACAAGGATGAGGCGGCAGCCCGTGGACGGGGGCAGGGGTAGCGAACCGGCTTTGCGGGTGTTTCGACAGGTCTTGTTGCGGGTGTTGACCGTGATCTGACGCGAGACGGCGCAAGCGCGCGTCCGTGACCTGCCCGCCATAGGTCAGGCGTTCTGCGCATGTTCAAACGAGTCTGGCTGACGCGCTTGGCCCGGCAGGGCAGGTTGTCCGCCCGGGAAGGGTCCGCATTCTGCGGGCATACTGGCCAAGGCCAGCGTGGCCAGTGGTTGCTGCCTTATGCTGTGCCGTTTCAGGAGCCCTGGGCGGGCCTTTCGTCGTAAGGCGCGTTTTGCTTGCTGTTTGCGACTGTTCAACCAAGCGAGGCTTGACAGAAAACGGTATCAAATGCAACGAATGTGCATCTCGGGTGATGATATTGAAGCGCCCGAGTCGGGTGGGCGTGAGGAGAGACCCGGAGAAGCACAAGGGCAGCGGTGGCGTGGCAGACCGGATCGGTCGGGCGTGCCGGTGCCGGAATGCCAGATGTGGTGCCGGGGCAGAGACGGGGGCAACCCGCAGTCCGGTGCTTGGACCAACAGGAGAATTTATGGCTGCGACGAAAACCATTCTGGTGATCGGAACCTACGACACGAAGGATCAGGAACTGCACTATGTCGCCGATAGCATCCGGCGCATGGGGGGGCAGGTGCTTTCGATGGATGTCAGCGTGCTGGGTGATCCGTCCAACCCCACCGATGTCTCGAAACATCAGGTCGCCGCAGCGGCGGGTAAGTCGATCGGGGATGTGATCAATGCGGGCGACGAGAATCTTGCCATGCAGATCATGGCGGCAGGTGCCAGCCGTATTACCGCCCAGCTTTATGCCGAGCGCAAGATCGACGGCCTGATCGGGCTGGGTGGCACGATGGGCACCGATCTTGTGCTGGATTGCTGTCAGGCGTTGCCGTTGGGCGTGCCGAAATATGTGGTCTCCACGGTGTCATTCTCGCCCCTGATCCCCACCGACCGGCTGTCGCCCGATATCCAGATGATCCTGTGGGCCGGCGGGCTTTACGGGCTGAACTCGGTCTGCCGGTCGTCGCTTTCGCAGGCCGCTGGGGCCGTGCTGGGCGCCGCGATGGCGGTGGAGCAGCCCCGACGTAACCGGCCGGTCGTCGGGATGACCAGCCTTGGATCATCCTGCCTTAAATACATGAAATACCTGCGTGAACCTCTGGAAGAACGGGGATTTGAAGTGGCGGTGTTTCATGCCACCGGCATGGGGGGAATGGCCTTCGAGGCGCTGGCGCGGCAGGATTATTTCGCCGTCGCGCTGGATCTCGCGCTGCCTGAGGTCGGCAATCTGATGGTGGGGTCGGTCGCCCATGCGGGCAAGGACAGGCTGACCAATGCCGGATTGGCCGGCGTGCCGCAGATCGTTGCGCCGGGCTGCACCGACCTGATTGACTTCGCAGGATGGCAAGCCATTCCCGACGCCTATGCCGACCGGCCCTTCCACGCGCATAACCGGCTCATCGTGTCGTCGGCTCTGTCAGGCGACGAACGGCGGGCGCTGATCCGCGACATTGCCGAACGACTTTCGAAGGCCACAGCGCCCGTGAAATTCCTGATGCCGCTGCACGGGGTCGAGGAATGGGATCGCGAGGGGCAGGCGGCGCATGATCCCGACGGACTGGCCGCGATGGCTGATGAGGTGCGCAAGGCGGTCGCGGCGCCGGTCGATCTGCGCGAGCTTGACTGCCACATCAATGACGCCGCTTTTGCGCAGGAAGTGCTGGCGATCATTGATGAATGGGTGGCGGATGGCACGATCCGCATGGCCGCCTGATCCCGGCGGGGGCGGGGTCTCGATGCGACGGGGCTGCGCCCCTTGCCCAAAGCTGGGGTTTGAATTCGCCGGTCCGGTTTAATATCCTATACGCCAGTGCAGGCAGCAGGGATCGGTGGCGATGCAGAGCAGGGAAGAGGTAAACCCGAATAAGGTGATGAAAAGCGTTGATCGCGCCCTGGCCGTGCTGCGCTATTTCACCGTCGCGGAGCCGGAGCTTGGGCTTGCCGACGTTACACGGCGATCCGGTCTGGACAAGGCGACCGTGCATCGCATCCTCACCGCGCTGGCCCGGAACGGTCTGCTGGAACAGATGCCCGCCACCAGAAAATACCGGCTTGGACCGGAATCGCTGCGCCTTGCGCAGGTGCGCGAGGCGTCGGTGCCAATCACGGCCATTCTGGCGCCGGTTCTGGCCCAGCTTTCGACGGACAGCGGGGAAACTGCACATGCGAGCCTGGGCGCCAGCGAAGGCATGCTGACAATCGGGGTCAGTGAGCCCCAACGCTCCACCCGCGTCTTTGTCGATCCTTCCGCGAGCCTGCCTTTCCATGCCTCAGCCTCGGGTCAGGTCTTTTGTGCCTTTGCCGATGCCGAACAGGGCGAGGCGATTCTTCAGGCCACCCGTTTCGAGCAGTTCACCGAAACGACGCCGGTTGACGCGCGCGACCTGCGCCAGCGGGTCGACGCCGCGCGGCAGAATGGCTTTGCCGTGGCGCATGGCACGCTGGAGGCCGATACCGTCGGGGTTGCGGCGCCATTCTTCGATGCCAGCGGGCGCGTGATCGGGGCCGTGGCTGTGGCGGGGCTCAGCTCGCGCATGGATGGCGAGGCGATTGCACGGGCGGGCGCGCTGGTCTGCGCCGCAGCCAAGCAGGTGACCCGTCAGCTGGGCGGCAGATCCGGCGCCTAGCTGTCGAAGGCCAGCATGCCTGCGTCTACGGTCCGGCCGCCCCCGTCTGCGGTGACGACGCTTCCGTTGATGAAACTCGCGGCGTCAGACAGCAGGAAGGCCACCACACCCGCGATCTCCGAGGCATCTGCCGCGCGGCGCTGTGGGATGTGTTTTGTTACCTGTGCATAGCCTTCCTCGGCGCTGCCCCCAAGTTCAGCCATTTCCATGTCACCCATCTCGGTCCTGACCCAGCCGGGCGACACTGCGTTGGCGCGCAGGCCGTGGCGTGCATTCTCGAAGGCAAGCGACTGGATCAGGCGGATCAGACCGGCTTTTGAGGCCGAATAGGCCGAAAGACCCATCCCGGTTGCATGGGCGGCAACGGAGGCAATCCCGACGACCCTGCCCTGCCGATGCAGCAGATGGGGCAGGGCGGCCTGCGCGAGCACGAAGGGGGAGGTCAGGTTGACCGTCAGCTGTGCCTGCCAGTCGTCCAGCGACATCTCCGCCACGGGCGCGGGTGCGACAATCCCGGCATTGAGCACCAGCGCATCCAGACGGCCAAGACGTTCGATGATCCGGTCGGGCAGGCCGCGCGTCTCTGCAAGGTTGTTCAGGTCACAGACCAGGGCGACGCCGCCAATTGCGTCGGCCAGCCGGGTGATCGGTTCGGGTCTGCGGCCGCAGATCACCACGCGGTAATCGGCAGCCAGGCGACGCGCGATCGCAGCACCGATCCCGCTTCCTCCACCCGTCACCAGCGCGACGGGTCTTTCATCAGATGACATGAAGCGTTCTCCCGGTGCAGCAAGTTTGTCGGTTTATTATTATCACCAATAATAGCTTTTCTTGAGGAAAAGTCAATGTGATGCCTCCGCCGGGCAGAAGATTGTTGCTTGACAGGGACTGCCTGAATCAAAAATAATGCACCATAGGTGATTATTTTAAACCAATCCCGCCCAGAGACTGATCCGCCCGTCTGCCACAGCCAGCAAGGACCCTGATATGGATATCGCCAGGAAAACATCATCCGACCTTCCCTCCAGCGCGCCGGTCGTCATCATCGGTGGCGGAATTGTCGGGGTTTCTACGCTTTATCACCTTGCCAGACGCGGAGTGCCGGCGGTGCTGTTGGAGCGCAGAAAGCTTGCCTCGGGCACGACCTGGCATGCCGCCGGGATCGTGGGGCAATTGCGCGACAGCACGGCGCAAACGGAGCTCGGCAAATACACTGCCCGCCTTTTCGCGGAGCTTGAGATCGAAACCGGGCAGGCGACCGGCTACAAGCCGAACGGGACAATCAATCTGGCGCTGGGGGAGGTGCGGCATGAACAGCTGCTGCGCAGCCATGACCATGCGGTGCGGATGGGGATTCCGACCTACCTTCTGACGCGCGATGAACTGTCAGAGAAATGGCCCTGGATCGTGGTGGAGGATGTGCGCTCTGCCTTCTTCGTCCCCTCGAACGGGCAGGTGAACCCGCTGGACGTGACGGTTGCCCTGTCGAAGGGCGCACGGGCGCAGGGCGCGCAGGTGTTTGAACAGACCAAGGTCACGGAAATCGTGATCCGTGATGGCAAGGTCGCAGGTGTGGCCACCGACCGTGGCGTGATCGCGACAGGGAAAGTCCTGCTGGCGGGCGGCATGTGGAGCCATCTTTTTGCCAAGGCGCATGGTGTCACGGTGCCGCTGCATGCCACCGAACACTTCTATATCGTGACCGAACCCCTGGCGGGCCTGCGGAAGGATCAGCCGATCCTGAACATCGCCGAGGAACGGACCTACTGGAAAGAGGATACCGGCAAGCTGCTGATCGGCGGTTTCGAGGCACACGGCAAGCCCTATGGGCAGAGCGGTATCCCTGAAGACTTCGAGTTCGACCAGCTTCCTTTTGACATGGACCATGTCGAACCGGAACTGGAACGGATGTTTTCCCGAATGCCGGGCCTGGGTGACCTTGGCATCCAGACCTTCTTCAACGGACCGGAAAGCTTTACCCCTGACGGCCGCCCCTATCTTGGTCCGACAAGCGAGGTGAAGGGGTTATTTGTCGCCACCGGCATGAATTCGAACGGTATTCTCAATTCAGGCGGTGTCGGGCTGACCATGGCGGAATGGCTGATCGATGGCCAGCCCTCGCGCGGGATGGGGCCGCTTCTGCAACGCCGCGCGCATCCGTTCCAGCGCAACACGCGCTATAACCGCGATCGCGCGGCGGAATCCGTCGGGTTCCATTACGGGGTCAGCTGGGCCGGGCGGCAGGTCCATTCCGCCCGTGGGGTGCGTCGCGTACCGTTGCATGACCGGCTGGCCGCGGCCGGGGCAACCTTTGCCGAACGGATTGGCTGGGAGATGCCGCAATATTACGACCCCGAAAAGCGCGGCTGGGATGAAACCCCGCGCCTGCGCTGGAAGGCGTGGTCGGGGCTGGTGCAACAGGAATGTCTGGCCGCGCGCGATGCCGCTGTGCTGATTGACCAGTCGATGTATGCAAAGATCCAGGTTCAGGGGCCGGATGCGGTGCGCGCGCTCAATCGCGTTTGCGGCGCCGAGATGGATGTTGCCGTGGGCACCTCGGTCTATACGCAGTTCCTGAACATGCGGGGCGGGATCGAGGCGGATGTGACCGTTACGCGCATCGCGCCGGAATGCTTCATGGTCATCACGGGCCATCCCAGCCAGATGCGCGATCAGGGATGGATTCGCGATCACGCCGACCCGGAGTGGCGGTTCGAGATTTTCGATGCCACCTCGGCCTATGCCCTGTTGTCGCTGCATGGCCCGCAGTCGCGTGCAATTCTTCAGGCCCTGTCCGACGATGACCTGTCGAATGCGGCTTTTCCCTTTGGCGCGGCCCGAGAGATCGACATTGCCTATGCCCGTGGCTGGGCGATCCGTCGGTCTTTTCTGGGCGAACTGGGGTTCGAGCTGCTGTTGCCAGCCGAATTTTCCGCGGGGATCTATGACGAGATCCTGAATGTCGGGCAGCCGTTGGGGCTGCGTCACATGGGCATGTTCGCCATGAACGCCTGCCGTATCGAGAAAGGTTTCCGCCACTTCGGCCATGACATCGCCGAAGACGATACGCCCTATGAAACCGGCCTCGGTTTTGCCGTAGCGCTGAACAAGGCCGAAGCCTTCCTTGGACGCGAGGCACTGGCGCAGCAGAAGGCGGGTGGCCCCGCCACCAGACATCGCACCGTTTCGGTGCGTGTCGAGGGGGTTGACGCGGTGAACGGGCCTTATCTGATCCATAACGAACCGATCTGGCGCGATGGCCGGATCGTCGGTCATGTCACCTCGGGCGACTGGGGCTTTCGGCTGGAGGCCATGGTTGGCCTTGCTTCGCTGCACCGCGATGAAGGGGTGGACAAGGCCTGGCTGGACGCGGGTGGCTTTACCGTCCAGATCGCCGGTGCCTTCTATCCGCTGACGGTCGGGCTGGCGCCGTTCTACGATCCACAGGGCGCGAGGATGCGCGGGTAACGCGAAAGGCCCGCCCTTTGCAGGGCGGGCCTTTGTTCTGGCCCGGAGGCGCGATTACAGTGACGAGAAGCCCGCTTCGAGCGCGGACAGGATTTTGGCCACATCTGCTTCGGTCACCACGAGCGGTGGCGAGAGGATGATGTTGTTGCCGGATACACGGACCATCGCCCCGGCCTCGTAAGTGGCGCGGTGCACTTTGCCAATGATCTTCTTGTCGACCGGGGCCTTGCTTGCCCGGTCGGCTACCAGTTCCAGCGCGCACATCAGGCCGTGCCCGCCGCGCACATCACCGATGATCTGGTGCCGCGCCATCAGCGCCTGAAGCCCGGCGAAAAGCTGGGTGCCCCGCGCTCCGGCATTCAGGTGGATCTGCTGGCGCTCGATCTCCTGCACGCAGGCGACCGCTGCCGCCGCCCCGACCGGATGGCCCGAGTAGGTATAGCCCGACCCGATCGCGCCCTTGCCGGTAGTATCCTTCTCGAAAACCTCGGCAACCGCGTCGGAGATCATCACCGCGCCGAAAGGGAAATAGCCGTTGGTGATCGCCTTGGCGGAAACCAGCAGATCGGGTTGCACCCCCCAGTGGCGCGACCCGGTCTTGCTGCCCGTCCGGCCGAAGGCGGTGATCACCTCGTCCGCGATCAGCAGGATGCCGTATTTCGAGCACAGCGCCCGCACACCGGGCATGAAGCTTTCATGCGGCGGGATCACGCCGCCCGCGCCCAGCACCGGCTCCATGATGAAGGCGGCGATGGTCGAGGCATCCTGAAACTTGATCTCGTCCTCGATGGCGGCAAGGCAAAACTGCGCCAGCCGCGCGGGATCGGTTTCGTTGAACGGGTTGCGATAGGTGTAGGGCGCCGGAATATGGAAGCAGCCCGGCATCAGCGGCTCGTACTGAGTGCGGAAGTTGGCATTGCCGTTCACCGAAGCGCCAAGCGTATGCGTGCCGTGATAGCCTTTCTTCAGGCTGAGGAACTTCACGCGCCCCGCCTCGCCCCGGATCTTATGATACTGCCGGGCCAGCCTCAGCGCGACCTCGACCCCGTCCGAACCGCCCGAGGTATAGAAAGCGCGGGACAGGCCGTCCGGCGCGAAAAACTCGGCCAGCATCTCGGCCAGTTCGATGACATTGTCATTCGTCGTGCCGCGGAAAATCGAATAATAGGGCAGGCGGCCCAGCTGCGCGGTGATGGCGTCCTTCACCGGCTGGCAGGAATAGCCAAGGTTGACGTTCCACAACCCGCCCACCGCATCGACTGTCCGGTGCCCGTCGATGTCGATGATCTCCACCCCTTCTGCCTCGACGATGATGTCGGGCGGATTGGCCAGGCTGTCGGCGGGATGCGTCATCGGGTGCCAGAGACGGCGTGCGTTGTTTTCCTTGAGGAAATTGGAGTCTTTCATGGGGTCAATCTCCTTGGCGTAACAGGGAAAGGGCGCGCGCATAGCTGTCGCCCGGTTTGGTGACATCGAAATGGACATGGGGCATGCCCACCTCTGCCGCGCCGCGCAGGTTTCTGGCCTGATCATCGACAAAGACGCAGGCATCGGCGGGCAAGGCAAGCCCTTCGGTCACAAGGTGGAAGGCGCGCGGGTCAGGTTTCAGGATGCCCGTATAGGTCGCATCCACGATCAGGTCGAAGTCCGCGAGAAACGGCAACTTCGTGCGGAAATCCCTGCCGTAGAACAGGTCCAGCTCGTTGGACAGGATCGCAAGGCGGAAACCTTCTGCCTGTGCGGCCCGGATGGTTTCCAGCGCTTCGGGCCGGATGACGGCGGCAGGATCCGCCCCCCGCAAACGGCCCACGAATTGCGGAAATTCGGTCCAGTGCTCGCCCACCAATGCGCCTGTCTCGCGCATCCGAAGCGCCCAGTAATCGCGTTCGGTGATTTCGCCGGCTTGCATCGCCCGCCACGGAGCGTCCTGACCGGGATCGAACGGCCCTCGCCAGACCAGCGTGCCGGGGGCGAGGCCGAGAGCCGCCTCCGAAAGCGCATGCGTCTCGAACAGGGTCTTCGAGATGACCCCGCCGAAATCGAGCACCAGTGCGCGGCTCACAGCTTTACCCATGCGGTTTTCAGATCGAGATATTTGTCGAAGGCATGCAGTGACTTGTCATGGCCGTTGCCGGATTGCTTCACGCCGCCCAGCGGCACCGTCAGGTCGGAGCCGCCATAGGTGTTCACATGGACAAGGCCAGCATGGATCTTGCGCACCATCCGGTGCGCGCGCGACAGGTTCGATGTCCAGACCGCCGCGGCCAGCCCATAGGTCGAATCATTGGCCAGGGCGATGGCTTCGGCCTCTGTGTCGAACGGCGTCACGGTTACCACCGGGCCGAAAACCTCTTCCCGAAACACGCGGTCTTCGGGTCTTGCATCCGCGACGATGGCAGGCGCCATGTAGTAGCCGCCGGTTTCCTGCAAGAGACGCGCACCGCCGATGACATTCCGTCCGTTTGCCTTCGCCTCGTCGACGAAAGCCAGGTTCTGAAGCAATTGCCGTTCAGAGTTCACTGCCCCCGCCTGCGTCGCATTGTCCAGGGGATCGCCAACCTTGATTGCGGCAGCATGGGCGGCCAGTTTTTCGACTAAGGCCGTGTGGATACTGCGCTCGACCAGGATGCGCGACCCGGCAATGCAGACCTGTCCCGAATTGCGGAAGATACCCTGGGCCGAGACTTTCGCCGCCTCGTCCAGATCGGGCGCATCGGCGAAGACGATATTCGGCGACTTGCCCCCCAGTTCAAGGTAGACGCGCTTGAGGTTCGACCGTGCCGAGGCCTCCATCAGCCTGCGTCCTGTCGGGCCGGAGCCGGTGAAGACCAGTGCATCGACATCCATGGAAGATGCGAGAGCGGCGCCGACGATAGCCCCTTCGCCGGTCACGACATTGAAGACCCCGGCGGGCATGCCTGCCTCAAGCGCCAGTTCGGCCACACGCAGCAATGAAAGCGAAGCGGTTTCAGCAGGTTTCAGGACCATGGTGCAGCCAGCCGCCAACGCGGGGCCGAATTTCCAGGCGCCGATCATCAGCGGGAAGTTCCATGGCACGATGGCCCCCACCACGCCCACGGGCGCCCGATGGACAAGGCCAAGGAAGGCGGGGTCGGTCGGCGCGACCTCGCCGGTCAGCTTGTCGATTGCCTCGGCATAATAGCGGATCGTGGCCACCGCCGAATGCGGCTCGGCCTTCAGCGCCATGCCGATCTCGGTTCCGTTCTCGCGTACACCCAGAACCGCGATTTCCAGCGCGCTCGCCTCGATAAGGTCTGCCCAGCGAAGAAGGATCTGCTTTCGCGCGGCTGGAGACAGATCCGACCAGCGCCCGTCGTCAAAGGCTGTGCGGGCCGCAGCGATGGCCGCTTCCGCATCCGCTGCGGTGCCATTGGCGCAGGTTGTCAGGACCGAGCCGTCGATGGGCGACCGGACAATACGCGTGCCGCCATCCGAGGCGGGCTGCCTTTTGCCGTTGATGACGTGCAGGAACGGCGCGAGCGGCGAACGGCGAAGGCTTTCAATCGAGGTCATGAGGGTTCATCGGTTCTTTATTTACACCAATGGTGTTTATCATGCACCGATCATCGTGACGGGTCAACAGCACGTTGCGTTGCGGGGCGTCAGGACTGGGCAAAACGCGCTGCGGCTGCGCGAAACTCGGCTGACGGACGCCCGCCGATGCCGTAGTTCAGCTTCTCCGCCTCGCCAAACAGGGCGGCGATGGTCTGACGGCGCAGGTCGCTGGTCATGCGGTGCGCGGGCACGGCAACGGCGACCGCGCCCGCCGGAGTTCCATCCGTGTCGAAGACGGGGACGGCAATGCCGTAGACGTCATCCTCGTTGGTCTGGTCGGCCTCGGCATAGCCGGTCAGCCGCACTTCCTGCAGGCGGGCCTTGAGAATGCTGGAGTCCGTGATGGTTCGTGAGGTCTTGGCCAGCAGAGCCTCCGACAGGGCGCGATCAACAAAGTCAGGGCGCGCGAAGGCCAGAACCACAAGGCCTGACGCCGTGCTGTGAAGCGGCAGAATCTCCCCCGCCACCAGTGAGACGCGGCTGCCCCGATTGCTTTCGCTGACCCCGATGGTTGCAAGGGCGCGACCGGAAACAAGGGAGGCATGCGCCGTTTCACCAAGGGCCGCGGAGAGCGAATCAAGGGAATGCTGGAAGACGGAGGAAACGGGAAAAGCCGTTTCTCGCACCCGCGCCAGACGCAGCACGCCCGCGCCCAGGCGGTAAAGCCGTGCGTCGCCACGTTTTTCCAGCAACCCGTAATCGCACATCACCACCAGCATCCGATGCACGGTCGCCTTATCGACGCCGGACCGGCGGGCAAGTTCCGAGAGTCCGATCTCGGGTTCGGATTCTGAAAAGAAATCGAGCAATGACAGGGCTTTGGCAACTGTGCTGGACATGGAGAGCTCCCTTCCCGTCAAAAACGGGCATCTGGACGGCATCAAATACGTTGACGGACCAGACCTCAATCAATAGCATTGAACCGTCGGTGTCAATAATAAACCACAGGGAGACGACGATGTACACCACGAAACTGTTTCTGGCAGGTCTGGCGGCCTTCGCCTTTGCGGCGCCTGCGCTGGCTGAATACCCGAAACGCCCCGTCACGATGGTCGTGCCCTGGCCGCCGGGTGATCTTGAGGACCAGCTGACCCGCATCATCGCGGATGAATTCACCACCGAAACCGGCGTTCCGGCCAAGGTGGTCAACCGGCCCGGTGGCGGCGCGGTGGAGGGGGCGACCTTCGTGGCCCAGGCCACGCCCGACGGCTATACCGTGGGATCTTTCGTGATCGACGTGCCCACCGTGCATGTCATCAAGCAGGTCGCGACGTATAACCGGGACACGTTTGAGCCCGTGGGGATCTTCCTGACCTATCCGTTCGCGCTGGTCGCGCGTGGGGATGCGCCTTACAGCGACATGGCGAGCCTTGCCGCCTATGCGAAGGACAACCCGGTCAAACTGGGGCATTTTGGCTATGACGTGGTGCCCACCATGGCGACTTTCGCCGCGGCCAAGCGGTTGGGGTTCTCGTTTGCGGCTGATACACCGGCGGACCTGCTGGATTGTACGCTGCTGCAATCGGGGGATGTCGATGTGATGGCGACGTCGATGGCGCTGGTTCTGCCCTGCCTCGATCAGGTCAAGGTGGTTGCCGCCTATACCGACCAGCCGCTTTCCCTGGCGCCTGATGTCAAGCTGCTGTCCGAACAGGTGCCGGGCCTCGACATCACGCTGTGGAACGGCCTCTTCGTGCCGAAGGGAACGCCGCAGGACATCATCGACAAGCTGGCGGCGGTGGCCGAGAAGGCGATGGCTTCGGAAAAGGCGCAGGATGTCGCGAAGAATACCGGGGCAGGTGTCTACTGGATGGGTGCTGCCGATGCCAAGGCGCGCATTGATGCCGACTACAGCGCGGCAGAGGCGCTGGTGAAGGAAATGCAGGAATAATGTGACATGCTGCCGGGCGCTTCGCGCGGCCCGGCAGATATGAAGGTTGCCGGGCGTGAAAACGCCCCGCCTTTTCCACCCGCAAAGCAGGCTGCGCGGCCGCTGGCCGCAATGGAGATGCCATGTCCACCGATCCAGGGGCATCGGGGTTCGAGCCCGTGCCGCATGGTGTGCCCTTGCCGGACGACCCGGAGCACACCGAATTCGTCCATCCTGAAGCACAATCGCTGATCGCGCTCGTCTTCGTCATCCTCGCGGGCATTCTGCTGTTGCTGGTGCCGGTCGCGACCCGCGCGGCCCCCATGCACAAGGGGTGGTGGGTCGAGCCTGCCACCTGGCCGATCTTTGCGCTGTCCATCACCGTCGCGGCGGGCGGCTTCGAGGCGCTGCGCTGGGTCCGTGCGGGCCGCGCTGCGAGGTTCGGCGCCGATTTCCGGCAGAAGTCGCTTTGGGCTTTTGGCGCGCTTGGTCCAGCGCTGAAGTATTCAGCCGCATTCATCGTCTATCTTTTTGCTGTCGGCTGGGGCGGCTTTGCGCTGCCGTCCTTCATCTTCATGCAGGTGGTGATCTGGATGGCGGGGCTGCGCAGCACGGCATGGAAGCTGAAGGCCGCGCTGTTCGTCGTTCTTGTTGTGCTGGTCTTCCGCGTGTTGATGGGCGTGTGGTTCCCGATGGCTCCGCTTTACCCGGCGTTCTTCCCGGACTGGTTCGTCCGGTCCGTCGCCATTTACCTCTGAGGTTCCCCGTGGACAGTGTCATCGCCGGCTTCGAACATATTCTGACCATCCAGATCATTCTGGCCCTGTTTCTCGGCGCGATCTGCGGCATTGCCGTCGGCGCGATTCCGGGGCTTGAACCCGCAGGTGCCATGGCAATCCTGCTGCCCTTCTCGCTGCAACTGGAACCGCTGGCGGGCATCACGCTCTTGCTGGGCTGTTACGGCGGCGCCTGGTACGGCGGGGCCATTCCGGCCATCCTCATCAAGGTGCCGGGCACACCCGTCAACGTGCTGACAACCTATGACGGCTATCCGATGACCAGGCGGGGCGAGGCGCATCGTGCGCTGTCGCTGGCCTATTCATCCTCGTTCATCGGCGGTATCTGTTCGGTCATGGCGCTGGTGTTTCTGGCCCCTTATCTTGCAGGTGTCGCGGCCAGCTTCGGCCCGCCGGAATATGTGGCCATCGCCGTTCTGGCCATCGCTTCGGTGATCCTTGCCCACTACAATCAGGTTGGTGGGGCGGTCATGTCACTGGGTTTCGGCATGTTCCTTGGCACGGTGGGTATGGAAAGCGTGTTCAGCACGCAGCGCTACACCTTTGATCAGGGCTGGCTTCTGGGCGGTGTGCCGCTTGTCCCGGTCGTCATCGGCCTTTTCGCCATGAGCCAGGGCTTTGTCCTGCTGACCTCGCCCTCCCGCAAGGGGCCGACGGTGAACATGGAATATTCCAACCGTTTCCGCGGCCTGCTGGAGGCGTTGCGCTATCCCAAGGTTCTGGGCCGGTCGGTCGGCCTTGGTCTGACGATGGGCCTTCTGCCCGGTGTTGGCGAGTTCGGGGCGCAGTTCCTGAGCTATTCGATCACGAAGCGCCTTTCGAAAAAGCCAGAGACGTTCGGGAAAGGCGCGCCGGAAGGGCTGATCGCTTCCGAAAGCTCCATCTCGGCCTGCACTTCGACCGTGATGATCCCGCTGCTGTCGCTGGGGATGCCGACCGACCCGCTGATGGCGATGGTTCTGACCGTCTTCATGATCCACAACATCGTTCCCGGCCCGCGGCTGTTCGTTGACCATCCCGATTTCGTAAGCGGCCTTTATGCCTCGCTTTTCCTTGCGAACATCCTGATCCTCGTGATCCTTCTGTTCGCAACGAAATACATCACGAAACTGGCCAACTTTAACCCGCGCTTCATCGGGGCCTGTGTGATGATCCTGGCCCTGATCGGGTCATACACGCAGAATTATCGCGTCAGCGATGCGCTGATCATGATTGTCTTCGCTATCGTCGGGCGCATCATGATCCGCAATGACATCCCTGCCTTCCCCATGGTGATCGGGCTGGTGCTGGGGCCGCTGTTCGAATGGCGTTTTGCACAGTCGCTGAGCCTGTCGAACGGGGATATGATGGTGTTCTTCGAGCGCCCCATCTCGGCCACACTGATCGGCCTTGCCGTCGGGGCCCTGCTGATCTTCGGCTGGACCAGCCTGCGCAGGAAGCGCAACGCCACCCCGGTCTGACCTCATGCGCGGGCGCCTGATCCAGTCAGTGCCCGCGCGCCCGAACCTGTCTGCGAAAGCCCATGCCATGACCGACCTTGTTGCCCGCCGCCGTGCCCTTCTCGGGCCGAATGTTTCGACCTTCTATGACGATCCGGTGCATATCGTCCGGGGCGAGGGCGTCTGGATGTGGGATGCCGGGGGGCGCAAATACCTCGATTGCTATAACAATGTCCCCCATGTCGGCCATTGCAACCCGCGCGTGGTCGAGGCGATCTGCAAGCAGGCGGCCACGCTGAATACCCATACCCGCTATCTGCACGAAGGCATCCTCGATTATGTCGAGCGGCTGACCGCCACCTGTGAGGACCCCCTCGAAACAGCGATCCTGACCTGCACGGGGTCCGAAGCGAATGATATCGCGCTGCGTATGGCCGAGGCGATGACGGGCAAGCGCGGAATCGTCGCGACCGACGCCACCTATCACGGCAACACCACGCTGGTCAGCCACCTGTCGAAAAGCAATGTGCCGGAGGTGGGCTTTGGCCTTGGTCAGTATCTTCGCCATGTCGAGGCGCCTGACAGTTACCGTATTGCCGACCCGGACGGGCAGCGTTTCGCGGCGAAGGTGCAGGAGGCGATCGACGATCTGGAGCGGTCGGGCATCGGCTTTGCAGCCCTGATCGTCTGCCCGCTGTTCCTGAACGAAGGTTTCCCGACACAGGCCGAGGGCTGGCTGCGCCCGGCGGCAGAGGCAGTGCGCCGCGCCGGGGGCCTGCTGATCTGCGACGAGGTGCAATCCGGCTTTGGCCGCTCGGGCAGCCATTTCTGGGCGCATCAACGCCAGGGGGTGACGCCCGATGTGGTGACCATGGGCAAGCCGATGGGCAATGGCCATCCGGTCGCGGGTTTGGTGACGACGGCCGAGATCATGGCGCGTTTCCGCAAGTCCTTCCGCTATTTCAACACTTTCGGTGGAAATCCGGTCAGCTGCGCGGCTGCCATGGCGGTGCTGGACGAATTGCAGGAGCGTAACCTTCAGGCCAATGCGGCGCGGATCGGCCAGCTTGCACAGCAAAGGCTCGTCGAGCTGGCGGGCAGGCATCCTGTCATCGGCGATGTGCGTCAGTCGGGCATGGTCTTTGGTGCGGAATTCGTGCTGGACCGGCAGGAAAGAACCCCGGCGGCGGCTTATGCCGATCTTGTTGTGAACAAGATGCGTCAGCGGGGCATCATCCTGTCGAAGCTCGGTCGCCACAAGAACACGCTGAAAATCCGGCCGCCCATGCCCTTCGGCGCGGAACATCTGGATCTGCTGATGACCACGCTGGACGAGGTGCTGACCGAAACGCCGGTGATAGCATGACCGATCGCGTCAGCGAGGCCCTCGCACTTTGGGGCTTGCAGGAAGCGGATTGCGTCTTTGTCGCCGGGCGCGAAAACCAGGTGTATCGCATCACCACACCGGCAGCGCGGTATGCACTGCGGATCAAGCGCCCCGGCTACCGCGATGAAGTCGAACTCCGGTCAGAGCTTGACTGGCTGAACGCGATGGACAGGGCAGGGCTCAGCGTGCCCGCACCGCTGCCCTCGCGGTCCGGTCGCCTGCTGGAACGGGCCGGGGAAGGGTTCGCGGATGTGGTGACCTGGCTTCCGGGAACCCCCTTGGGCAAAAGCCGCATTCCGCTGGAGCTGCCCGACCGGCCCGGAACCTTCCGCGCGCTCGGGGCCGAGATTGCCCGGCTCCATCTGGCCTGCGATGCCTGGCAGGTGCCGCCGGGCTTTCGCCGCTGCCACTGGGATTTCGACGGGCTTCTGGGCGATGCGCCAGTCTGGGGCAGGTTCTGGGAGAACCCGACGCTGGATGACCAGACGCGGGCCATCTTTCATGCCTTCCGCGCAGTTGCGCGGCAGCGCCTGTCTGCGGCCGCGCCCGAATTTGGCCTGATCCACGCCGATCTCGTGCGCGAGAATGTCCTTCTCGATGGTCCGGTCGTGCGGATGATTGACTTCGATGACGGGGGCTATGGTTTCCGCCAGTTCGATCTGGCGACGGTGCTGCTCAAGACGCTGGGCGAACCCGATTATCCCGCGCTCAAAGACGCGTTGCTGGCAGGTTACCTTGCCCGAAAGTCCCTGGATCTTGGGCTGATCGACCTGTTCATCGCGCTGAGGGCGGCAACCTATGTCGGCTGGATCGTCCCACGGATGCAGGAACCCGGAGGCGCGGATCGAAACACCCGTTTTATCGACGAGGCGCGGGTGCTTTGTTCGGCCTGTCTGCGGGACCACAACGCGTTTCCGGTATCGGCAGACCTGACCTGAGATGCGCCGGTCCGGCGCCGGAACCGCGGATGTCATGGCACTGCCCTGCGGGGCGGTTCAAATCCCTTGTGCAACCGGCCGAAGTGGGCGTTGCCTCCGCATCGGAAACAAGTGGCCTTCCGTGACAAGGACGGGCCTTACGGCCCGCCCTTCGCCTGTTACGGCATGACGATCACATAGTCCTTCAGTGTGGTTTCCACGCATTCCCAGGTGCCCTCGAACCCCGGCCGGATCAGCCAGCGGTCGCCTGCGCGCAGAGTGGTGGCCTTGCCTTCGGTGTCGGTCAGGATCGAAACGCCTTCGTGGATATAAACGTATTCCCATTCCTCGTAGGACACTTTCCACTTGCCCGGCGTGGTCTGCCACATGCCGCTGTAGATGCCTTCGTCCTCACGCTCTTCCATACTCCAGGTCGTGTGGACGGGATCGCCCGCCAGCACGATTTCGGCGTCCGGGCGCTCGGTTTCGGGGGCGATGTCGGTGCGGTCGAATTTGAACAGGTGGTTCATGGATGTCCTCTGACGGGTCTTTGCGCAATTGGTGGCCCCGTCATTGGCCTCGCGTCATGTGCTTTGGTCAAGCCGGATTTCTGCTGCGGCGCGGCGGGCATGTTTCGCTGGCGCGGCACAGGGGCGGCGGCTATACAGGGGGTCAACGTTCCTCTTGAGGGAGAGCAAGAGAGACATGAGCGCATCAAGCCCTCTGCGCCCGGTACTGCCTGCCGACATCCAGTCGCGCAAGGGGGGCACGCCCCTCGTGGTGCTGACCGCCTATACGACGCCCATGGCGCGAATCGTCGACCGTCACTGCGATGTGGCGCTGGTTGGGGATTCCCTCGGCATGGTGCTGCATGGCCTGCCATCGACCATCGGTGTCACGATGGACATGATGATCCTGCATGGCAGGGCAGTGGTGCGCGGCCTGACCAAGGCCATGGCGGTGATCGACATGCCCTTCGGATCGTATGAGGAAAGCCCGCAGCAGGCGTTCCGCAATGCGGCGCGGCTGATCGCGGAAACCGGCGCCCCGGCAGTGAAGCTGGAGGGCGGGCAGCACATGGCGGAAACCATCGCCTTCCTGACGTCGCGCGGCGTGCCGGTGATGGCGCATATCGGGCTGACACCGCAGGCGGTAAACACGCTGGGCGGCTACAAGGTGGTGGGCCGGGACGCCGAGGCCGAGAAGGTCATGGCGGATGCGGTGGCGGTGCAGGAGGCCGGTGCTTTCTCGGTCGTGCTGGAAAAGGTGCCCGAGGGGCTTGCGTCGCGCATCACTCAGCGGCTGACCATCCCGACCATCGGCATCGGCGCTGGGGTGCGCTGTGACGGGCAGGTGCTGGTGGTCGACGACATGCTGGGCATGTTCACCGATTTCCGCCCGAAATTCGTGAAGCGTTTTGCCAATTTCGGTGAAACCGCCGACGAGGCGGTGGCCGCCTATGCCGCCGAAGTGCGCGACCGGGCCTTTCCGGGGCCGGAGCACGCCTTCGCCGATGTTCTGCCGGCCAAGGGGGCGCAAGGCTGATGCAAATTCTCAGGACTGTCGCCGAGTTGCGGACACGGGTGCGCGGCTGGAAGGCCGATGGCCGTCAGGTCGGCGTGGTGCCCACGATGGGCGCGCTGCATGAAGGGCATCTGAGCCTCGTGCGGGCGGCGAAACGCGGCTGTGATCGGGTGATCGTCACGGTTTTCGTGAACCCGACCCAGTTCAACAACCCCGAGGATCTGGCGAAATACCCCCGGACCGAGGCTGCGGATGCTGCTCTACTGGCCGAGGAAGGTGTGGATGTGCTGTTCGCCCCCGGCCCGGATGAGGTGTATCCGGCGGGCTTTGCCTCGCAGGTCATCGTCAATGGTGTCAGCGCCCCGCTGGAAGGCGAACGCCGCCCCGGCCATTTCGAGGGCGTGGCGACTGTTGTCACCAAGCTCTTCGGCATGACACAGGCCGACCGCGCCTATTTCGGCCAGAAGGACTGGCAGCAGTTGCAGGTGGTCAAGCGGCTGGTTGCCGACCTGAACATTCCGGTCGAGGTGGTGGGCTGCGAAACCATCCGCGAGCCTGATGGTCTGGCTATGTCGTCGCGCAATGTGCGGCTGGATCCCCTCAGCCGGGCGCAGGCGCCTGCGCTGCATCGTATCCTCCAGAAAACCGCGCAGGCCCTGCGGGGCGGGGCCGAGGTCGCGCCGGTTCTGGCGCAGGCGGTGGCTGATCTGCGGCTCGCCGGGTTTTCGGACGTGGATTATCTGGAACTGCGCACGGCGGCGATGCTGGAGCCCGCGACATCGGTCGCGCAACCCGCGCGGCTTCTGGTGGCGGCGACCATCGGTGATGTCCGGCTGATCGACAATATCCCGGTCTGACGGTTCGCCGGGCCGAAAGGGGCGGCACCCTGCCGCGCTTGACTTCGCCCGCCTGCCGGGCAAGTCAGGGGCAACTGGAAAGGACGCCCGAGATGACCGAAGCAAAGACCGACAAGCTGATCCTGCGGGCCCTGCGCGGCGAGGTGCTGCCGGTGCCGCCGGTGTGGATGATGCGGCAGGCCGGGCGCTATCTGCCGGAATATCGTGCGACACGGGCTGAGGCGGGGGATTTCCTGTCGCTGTGCTATAACCCGGAACTCGCCGCCGAAGTCACGCTGCAACCCATTCGCCGCTATGGCTTTGACGCGGCGATCCTGTTCGCCGACATCCTGCTGATCTGTCAGGCACTGGGCGCCGATCTGTGGTTCGAAACCGGCGAGGGGCCACGCCTGTCCACCATCACCACGGGGGCGGAGCTTGCGGCGCTGAAACCCGCATCGGCCATCCATGACCGGCTGTCGCCGGTCTATGAAACCGTGCGGCGTCTGTCGCGCGACCTGCCGCGCGAAACCACGCTGATCGGCTTCGCCGGTGCCCCCTGGACGGTGGCGACCTACATGATTGCCGGGCGCGGCACCAGGGATCAGGGTCCGGCCCATGCGCTGAAGGCGGCGGATCGCGCGACCTTTCAGGGCCTGATCGACCTGATCACCGAAGCGACCATCGACTATCTGTCGGAACAGGTGAAGGCCGGGGCCGAAGTGGTGAAGCTGTTCGACAGCTGGGCGGGCAGCCTGAAGGGCGACGATTTCACCGACTTCGCGGTGAAGCCCGCCGCACGGATCATCGCAGAACTGAAATCGCGCCACCCCGGCCTGCCGATCATCGCTTTCCCGCGCGAGGCGGGCGAGGGCTATATCGGTTTCGCCCGCGCCACCGGCGCCGATTGCGTGGCGCTGGACAACTCTGTCACTCCGGAATGGGGGGCCGCGCATGTGCAGGTCGATGGCTGTGTGCAGGGCAACCTCGCCCCCGGCCATATGGTGACGGGTGGCGAGGCGCTGGTGCGCGAAACCCGCCATGTGATCGAGGCCTTCCGCAATGGCCCGCATATCTTCAACCTCGGTCATGGCATCACCCCTGATGCCGACCCCGAGAACGTGCGGCTGATGATCGACACCATTCGCGGGGCATAAGGCGATGGCCCTGCCGCTTTGGGCCTGGGCCGGTCTGGCGGCGGCGCTGGCACAGACCGGGCGCAATGCCGCGCAGTCGGGGCTGACCGCGCGTCTGGGCACTCTGGGCGCGACCAATGTCCGCTTCCTGTTCGGTCTGCCCTTTGCCGCGCTGTTCCTGTGGCTCGCGCTCATGTGGTCGGGCGAGCCGTTGCCCGCACTGACCCTGCGTACCATCGGCTTTACGGCCATGGGATCGCTGGCACAGATCGCCGCAACCGCGCTGATGTTGCAGGTGATGCGGACCCAGGGCTTCGGCATTACGACCGCCTGGCTGAAGGTTGAACCCGTTCTGGTCGCGCTGGTTGGCTGGGCGATGCTGGGCGACCCGCTGACCGCGCCGATGCTGGGCGCCATCGGCGTCGCGGTGGTGGGGGTGTTGATCCTGACGCTGAAGCCCGGCGCGGGCCGCGCCATGCTGACGGGCCTTGGTCCCGCCGCGATGGGTCTGCTGGCGGGGCTGGCTTTCGGTATGGCGGCCATCGGCTTTCGTGGCGGGATCACCGCGCTGCCAGAGGGCGGCTTTCTGGTGCGCTCGCTGACAACGCTGGTGCTGTCACTCGCGATCCAGACCGGCATGCTGGGCCTGTGGCTGGCGCTGCGCGACCGCCCGGCGCTGGCGGGCAGCCTGCGCGAGTGGCTGCCTTCGCTGGCGGCGGGATTTCTGGGCGCGCTGGCCTCGGCCTTCTGGTTCATCGCCTTCTCGCTGACTTCGGCTGCCAATGTGCGGACGCTTGCGCTGGCCGAAGTGGTCTTTGCCCTGGCTGTCGCGCGCTTCGCCTTCCGCCAGCGCGTCACACCGCGCCAGATGGCGGGTATTGGCGTGCTGCTTTTGGGGGTTGCCTTGCTGATGCGGGTCTCGCCCTGAAACATGATCACAATTCAGGTCAGCCTTGTTGACTTGTATGCCGGTCAGGCGCACCCTCCGCCCCGAATCGCGTCAGGGAGGATGACATGCAGTGGAGCGACGTGCTGGCGACCCGCAGCACGAGAATGAAGGCGTCGGAAATCCGGGAACTGCTGAAGTTGCTGGACCAGCCCGACATCATTTCCTTCGCCGGCGGGATTCCCGATCCGGCCCTGTTCCCGGCTGATGCCTTCGCCCGCGCCTTTGCCGATGTCATGGCCGACAGTCAGGCCGCAGCCGCGCTGCAATATTCGGTATCGGAAGGCTACAAGCCGCTGCGCGACTGGATCGCGGCCGAAATGGGCAAGATCGGCGTGCCCTGCACGGCCGAGAACATTCTCATCACCTCGGGCTCGCAACAGGCGCTGGATTACCTGGGCAAACTGATGCTGTCACCCGGTGACACTGCAATGGTTACCTGGCCCACCTATCTGGGCGCGCTGGGGGCTTTCAACGCCTATGAGCCGCTGTATGTGCGGCTGGACCCCGGCTCCAACGCCGATCCCGAGGCGCAGAAGGCCGAGGCCCGCGAGGCTGGCGGGGCTCTGAAATTCGCCTATCTTTCCGCTGATTTCTGCAACCCGACCGGCGAGACGCTGACCCGCGCCGCGCGCGAGGCACTGCTGGATCAGGCAGCAGCGCTGGGCGTCGCGGTGATCGAGGACGGCGCCTATCAGTTCCTGCGCTACGATGGCGAACCGATCCCGCCGATCCTTGCACTGGATATCGAGCGCTCCGGCGGGATCGAAAATACCCGCACGATCTATTGCGGCTCTTTCTCCAAGACGCTGGCGCCGGGTCTGCGCGTGGGCTGGGTCTGTGGCGCGCGCGAGGTAATCTCGCGGCTGGTACTGATGAAACAGGCGGCCGACCTGCATTCAGCGACGATGAGCCAGATCGTCACGGATCGCGTGGCACGCGAACTCTTTGACAGTCATGTCGCCAGACTGCGCGCCACCTATGGCGCACGGCGTGACCGGATGCTGGCGGCGCTGGATCGCGAGATGCCGGAAGGCGTGCGCTTCACCCGGCCCGAAGGCGGCATGTTCATCTGGCTGACGCTGCCCGAAGGCATGGACGGCGCCGACCTGCTGGCCCGTGCCATCGCGGAAGAGCGTGTGGCCTTCGTGCCCGGCGGCGCTTTCCACGCGGACGGGTCAAACCGCAATACGCTGCGGCTGTCGTTTTCTTGTGCGACGGAAGAGAAAATCGACGAGGGCATCGCCCGCCTCGGCCGTCTTTTGCGCGGCTGACGGGGCGCGGGGGGCAGACAGCCCCCTTTGCTTCACAGGCCGGGAACCCCCATGCCACGCAGGCGGTTCAGCGCCGGTTCAGCGTCTTCGCAATTCTTCAGACGGATCGTCACTGCGCTGGCAAAGCCGAAGCGCCCGGCGGATGTCGGGCGCAGGGTCAGCGCCAGGCCGTCCGGGCCAAGGCTGGCGGTTTCGATGGCATCCTCGGCGCCGAAATCTTCGTCATTCACCTCGAACCAGAGCGGGCCGCCGGTCTTGGGCTGACGGAACAGCGCATAGCTTTCGTCACGCGCATCGACGAAGCCCACGAAGATCAGCCCGTCCTCTTCCGCCACGGTCGCATAAGCCGCTTTCACCACAATGCCGGTCATGTTCAATACCACTTCGCGACGGGGGGCAGGCTCATCAGAACGGCATCGGCGTTGTGTCCGGTCTCCAGCCCGAATTTGGTGCCGCGATCATAGACGAGGTTGTATTCGACATAGAGACCGCGGTGGCGGAGTTGGGTTTCGCGGTCGTCCGCGCTGGAAGGCGTGCCGAGGCGGCGTTCCGTCACCGGCAGGAAGGCGGGCAGGAAGGTGGCACCCACTGCGCGGGTGAAGGCGAAATCAGCCTCCCAGTCGCCGGTATTCAGATCGTCATAGAAGATGCCGCCGACCCCGCGCGCCCGGCCCCGGTGGGGAATGAAGAAATACTCGTCGGCCCAGGCCCTGAAACGCGGGTAATAGCCCGCGTCATGCGCATCGCAGGCGGCTTGCAGGGCGGCGTGGAAATGCGCGGTGTCTTCGGCATATTCGATGCAGGGGTTCAGATCGGCACCACCGCCAAACCACCAGGCATGGGGCGTCCAGAACATCCGGGTGTTCATGTGGACCGCCGGGGTGTGCGGGTTCTGCATATGGGCCACGAGGCTGATGCCGCTGGCCCAGAAGCGCGGATCTTCCGCCATGCCGGGCACACCACGCGCCGCCATGGCCTTTTGCGCGCGCGCGCCAAGGCTGCCATGGACGGTGGAGATATTGACGCCGACCTTTTCAAAGACCGTGCCGCCGCGCATCACGCTCATCAACCCGCCGCCGCCGCTGTCGCGGGTGGTGGGGGTGACCTCGAACCGGCCCGCCGCATCGCCGCCAAAGCGGGTTTCCAGCGCCTCGAAGGCGGTCACGATCTCGTCGCGCAGGCTGCGGAACCAGTCTGCCGCGCGTGTCTTGCGGGTTTCGAAATCCTCGGTCATCGGCTGCTCTCCGCTGCGGTCGGCCCCTTCCTATCAACTTCGTCCGCAGGCTGCCAGAATCGGATTTCCCGTGCGGGCGGGCGCTGCTAGGCTGGCGCAAAGAGTGGAGTGCGTGATGAAACGTCTGCTGATCCTGCTGCCGCTGCTGGCGGCTTGTGGCACGCCGCAAGAGCAATGCATCCGCCAGGTCACCCGCGATCAGCGCGTGGTGGAGCGGCTGATCACCGAAACCGAAGAGAATTTGCGCCGTGGCTATGCCATTGAAACCTACGTCACGACGGTGACGCGCTGGCGGCCCTGTGGGCCGGGTGGCGTGGACGAGAAGGGCAAGCCCGCACCACCGCAGATGTGTCTGGATGATATCGACGTGACGCGCACGCGGCCGAAAGCCATTGATCTGGATGCCGAGGCGGTGAAGCTGCGGCAGCTTCGGACGAAGCGGGATGCGCTGGCGAGGCAGAGCAGCAGTTCGGTCGCGGCCTGCAAGGCACAGTATCCCGAATAGGGATCAGTGGGCGGGGGCCGTTACCGCATCGACGAGGCTGCGCCCGCCATCCACCGTCAGCACCTGCCCGGTCATGAAGCCGGAGGCATCGGAGGCGAGGTACTGCACCGTTTCCGCCAGTTCGCTGGCGGCGGCAATGCGGCCCATGGGCGTGCCCGCGGTGATCGCCTCCCGGTAGTCGGGGGTATCTTTCAGGGCGGCCTGAAGGCTCGCGCTCATCACCGAACCGAAGGCGACCGCATTCACCCGGATACCTTTGGGGGCAAGGGCGACCGCCATCGAGCGGGTCATCTGGTCCAGCGCGGCGCAGGCGACGGAATAGCCCAGAAGCTCGGGCCGGGTATGCTGCGCGGCGATGGACGAGATGTTGATGATCGACCCCGCCGGGCCGCCGCCATTGCGCTCGGCCTGAAGGATCATCCGCTTGGCAGTCAGCTGCGTCAGGCGCAGGCTGGGGAACAGGTTCTGTTCCAGCATCGGTTCGACCGCGTCGTCGTCGATGCAAAGCGGGTCCGACAGGCTGATCTGGCGGCTTGCATTCACGAGGATGTCCACCCGTTCGAAGGCATCCATGGTGGCGGACAGCAGGTTGGTGATGGCCAGCTTCTGCCGTAGATCGCCCGCGAACATGCGTACCGGGCCTTCGCCCCGTGCTTCGTCACCGACCTCGGCCTCCAGCCGGGCTTCGTCCATGTCGGCGAAGATCACATTGGCGCCCTTGTCAACAAAGTGGCGGGCGATGGCGCGGCCGATACCGTTGGCGGCGCCGGTAACGATGGCGGTCTTGCCTTGAATGGAAAGCGACATGAGGAGGAGCCCTTTCTGCCTAGCGGCGGCTGGGATAGGAGGCGCGGACAAGCCGGAATGCGCCGTCGCCGCCGATCTCCTCCACCTCTCGGAACGCCGCACGCAGGGCGGGATCATAGGGGAGATGACGGTTGGCGACCAGCCAGAGCGTGCCATCGGGGGCAAGCATCTTTGCCGCGGCCTTGAGGAAGGCGAGGCCGAGACCGGGATCGGCCTCGCGCCCGGTATGGAAGGGCGGGTTGCAGACCACGGCGCCCGCCAGATGCGGGACCTGCCAGAGCCGTGCATCGGCCCAGTGGAAATGCGCGCGCGGGTCGGGGATATTCAGACGTGCGCAGTCGAGCGCGGTGTGATCGGCTTCGACCAGATGCAGTTCCTTTACACCGTCGCGGGTAAGGACCGCGCGGGACAGGTAGCCCCAGCCAGCACCCAGATCGACCACGCGCGAGGGAAATTTGGCGGGCAGCACCCCGGCCAGCATGATCGAGCCACGATCCGGCCCGTCGGCGGAAAACACGCCGGGCAGGGTGGTGAAGCCGTCAACCTGCTGCGGGCGGGCGGACCAGTCGGACAGATCCGGGCCGGAAGGGAAGGCGGCGATCTTGCCATGCGCCTTGGCGAGCGCTTGGCCCAGATCCACGCGGGCGCGCAGGTCTTTCAGCAGCGTGTCAATGCCATCGGTCTTTTGCCCGTCCAGAATGACAAGGGCCCCGGGCGGCAGATGAGCGCAGGCAGTGGCGACCAGCGCGCGGGCTTCGGCCCGTGCGCGCGGCACGCAGATCAGCGCGGCTGTATAATCGCCCTCCGGCGCGGTGGCACAGGCATGGCCCAGCCCGGTGAAATGATCATGGTCCGGGCGGAAGCCGGTGATGACCTGCACGCGGGCCTTCGGCAGCGCCGACAGGTCGTCGCCCGCGCGCGGGCGGAAGACAGCGATGCGCCCCTCGGGCGGCAGGGCAATGGCGCCGGTATCCAGCGCAAGCTCAAGACGGGTGGAACGCATGGGCGGCCCCTTGGGGCCTTATCCTCTCTTATTCCTTCTCCATCGTGCATTGCAGCGGATGCTGATGCCGACGCGAGAAATCCATCACTTGCGCAACCTTGGTTTCGGCCACTTCGAAGGAGAACACGCCAACCACGGCGAGGCCCTTCTTGTGAACCGTCAGCATGATCTCGAACGCCTGCGCGTGATTGAGGCCGAAGAAGCGTTCAAGGATATGCACCACGAATTCCATCGGCGTGTAATCGTCATTCAGCAGCAGCACCTTGTACATGGGTGGCCGCTGGGTGCGGGTCTTTGCCTTCGTCAGGATCGAGGCTTCCGATCCGGGCCCGTCGTCTTTGTCGGACATGAAAAAGGGGCGCAGGGTCAAGGGTCGCTCCGGCAGGTTCGGCGGATTCGTGATATCGGTAGATTATAGCGCAAAGCGGCGGCGCGAAAAGGGGCTGGCGAATCCGTGACCCGGCGCTACTTTCGCGGCCATGGAAAAACTGACGCTTATCGGCTTCGATGCCGACGACACGCTCTGGCAGAACGAGACCTTCTTCCGGCTGACGCAGGACAGGTTCGAGTCTTTGCTGGCGGATCACGCCGCCGCCGATCATCTGCACGAACGGCTGCTGGCGGCAGAGCGGCGCAATGTCGGCCAGTATGGTTTCGGGGTGAAAGGCTTCACGCTTTCGATGATCGAAACCGCCATCGAGGTGACCGAGGGCCGGGTGCCCGCCTCCGTCATTGCCGAGCTGATCGCGGCGGGGCGCGAGATGCTGTCCCATCCGATCGAGCTTCTGCCCCATGCGCGCGAGGCGGTGACGGCAGCGGCCGGGGCAGGGTTCCGCGTCATGCTGATCACCAAGGGGGATCTGATGGATCAGGAGCGCAAGCTGGCGCAGTCAGGGCTGGGGGATCTGTTCGACGCGGTGGAGATCGTGTCGGACAAGACGGCATCGGTCTATACGCGGCTGTTTGCCCGCCATGGCGTGCGCCCCGAGGCGGCGATGATGGTTGGAAACTCGCTGAAATCCGACGTTCTGCCGGTGATCGAAACCGGCGGCTGGGGGGTGCATGTGCCCCACGGCCTGACCTGGGCGCTGGAGCGCGCCGATCCGCCGACCGGCCACGCGCGTTTTCGCGAATTGTCCGATCTTTCGGCACTGCCGGGGCTCCTGGATCAGCTTTCGTCATAATGTGGTGGTGGCGTTCCATGGCCCCCACCACATATCGCTATGGCTTCTGAACAACGCCGCAAAAGTGGTTGAATTTCCGGGGTTTCCGGCGCCGATACCCTGTGTTAGCCTTCGTCAAAAGCCCCGGACTACACGGGGCAGACGATACCGAGGCAGATAACAATAAGGCGAGGGGCAGGGACGTGGCTTCACGACTTGGGCAGTTCGTTCGCAACTTCACCCTGATGGCGGTTTTCATTGTGGTCGCGGCCTGTTCCGCAACCCGACCGACACCGTCTGGCGCGGCGCCCTACGCCGCCTATGTGATGGATGCGCGCACCGGCGAGACTCTTTACCAGACCAACGCGGATACGCGGCTGCATCCGGCTTCGCTGACCAAGATGATGACACTGTACATCGCCTTCGAGGCGGTGGAGCGCGGCGAAATCAGCCTCGACAGCATGGTCACCATCTCGAAACATGCGGCGAACGAGCCGCCCTCGCGCCTTGGCCTGAAGCCGGGGCAGAAGATCGCCCTGCGCCATCTGATTCGCGCCGCCGCCATCAAATCGGCCAATGACGCGGCTACGGCCATTGGCGAGGCGGTCGGCGGATCGGAGGCGAATTTCGCCAAGCGGATGAACCGCACCGCCAAGGCGATCGGCATGACCAACACCACCTTCCAGAACGCCAACGGCCTGACGCGGTCGGGCCACTTGTCGACCGCACATGACATGTCGGTGCTGGGGCGGCGGCTGTTCTACGATTTCCCGCAATATTACAACATTTTCTCGCGGCGCGAGACGGATGCTGGTGTGCGGGACGTGCTGTCGACCAACCGCAGGTTCCTTGACAGCTACAAGGGGGCCGATGGCATCAAGACCGGCTTCACCAATGCGGCAGGGTTCAACCTGACCGCTTCGGCGGAGCGCAATGGCGTGCGGATCATCGCAACCGTGTTCGGCGGCACTTCGACTGCGCAGCGTAATGCCAAGATGTCGGAACTGCTGGACCTTGGCTTTGCCAAGGCGCGTCCGGGGGCCAAGGTGCAACCGCCGGCGCCGCCGGTCTACCAGCAGCCCGAAGCGCCGGCGGCCCCGGCAGAGGATATGCTGGTGGCCGATGCCTCGGGCGGAAGGGTTGTCGGGGCGAAGACCGTGCGTGTCAGCACGACGCTGGCGAAATCGCCGGTGCCGCGGGCCCGTCCGGGGGCTGCGCCGGTCGCGATGGTGGCACAGGTTGAAACGCTGCCGGAGGCCCGGCCCGATCCGGCGGTCGAGGCTGCAGTGGATGCGGTGGCGGAACGGATCGCTGCCGAAGTGGCCGTGGCCGCCATGCAGGACAGCATTGCCGATGCGCTGGCTGCGGCCGGGGCGGAAACCACGGAGGTCGCCATTGCCGAGGCTGATACCGGCCTGCCGGAAATCACCGATGGCAGCGTGATGACTCTGGCGGCGGCGGTTGCCGTGCCGCAGGCGGCCGCGCCAAAGGCGAAGCCCGCGCATGTGCCGACCGTGATTCACACCGCCACGCCCATGGCGGGCGAAGCGGCAGAGCAGGTGGCCAGCGCCCGTGTGACGCCGACACCGACCGAGGTGGTGACCCGCATCTCGACTTCGGGCGGGCGGCACTGGGGTGTGAACATCGGTCGCTTTGCCAGCCGGGGCGCGGCAGAACGCGCCCTGATGCAGACCATGCTGTCGGAGGGCGCCACGCTGAACGAGGGGCTGCGCAAGATCGTGCAGAAACCCACAGGCTTTGACGCCAATTTCATGGGCCTGAGCCAGAAACAGGCGGAGCTTGCCTGTCTTCGGCTTCAGGCGCGCGGCACGCAGTGCTTCACCCTCGGGCCGTAAGGCCGCGGCTGATCTTGCGGATCGGATCGCCTCCGGGCAGGTTTGACACCTGACCCGGAGGTTTTGTTTCATGGACTACGTCTTCCCGCCCGCGCCTGTGCCCAGCCTGCCCGTTCAGGGTATGGCTGCGCGTTTCCCCGTGCGCCGCATCTTCTGCGTCGGGCGCAACTATGCCGAACACGCGCGCGAAATGGGGCATGACCCGGACCGCGAACCGCCGTTCTTCTTTACCAAGCCTGCCGACGCGCTGGTGCAGGACGGGATGCAGATCGCTTATCCGCCCGCGACGGCGGATCTGCACCACGAGGCGGAACTGGTGGTTGCCATTCGCAAGGGTGGTGCGGGGATTGCCATGGCGCAGGCGCTCGATCATGTGTTCGGCTATGCGGCAGGCAATGACCTGACGCGCCGCGACATGCAGGCCGCGGCCAAGGCGGCGCGGCGACCCTGGGATATGTCGAAGGGCTTTGATGCCTCGGCGGTGGTCGGCACCATTGTGCCGGGGCAGGCGGTGCCGGAGGGCGCGATTCGCTGCCT
Organism: Gemmobacter caeni; assembly: GCF_003054195.1. Lineage (GTDB taxonomy): Bacteria > Pseudomonadota > Alphaproteobacteria > Rhodobacterales > Rhodobacteraceae > Gemmobacter > Gemmobacter caeni. The sequence goes on along the minus strand of NZ_QBKP01000006.1, from coordinate 188,774 downwards.
TGTTGCGGGGGGCGTGCGGCAGGAGGCAGCGCTGGCGGACATGATCTGGCCGGTCGCGGATGTCATTGCGCATCTGTCGGGGCTGGTTCGGCTGGAGCCGGGCGATCTCATCATGACCGGCACACCTGCCGGGGTTGGCGCGATTGCGCGGGGCGAAACCTGTGTGGTGCAGATAGATGGCCTGCCGCAGGCTGTGGTGACGGTGATCTGAAACCGGGAGCCTTTGCCGGGGGCATCGACCCCCCGGCCAAGGCATTGCCATGGAAGACGGCCTCCGGTCGCCGGGATCAGGCGACGCGAATTTCGATCAGGCGCGGTCCGGTGCAAGGCTGTTGCAAGGCTTTGGCGAGTTCGGCCGGGGTGTTGGCGACGCTCTGGAACGGCAGGTCGCAGGCGGCTGCGAAAGGCTCCATCCGCAGGGGGGAGGGGGTGCAGCCGATGACCTCTGCCCCGGCGCCGGTTATCGCCTCGGCGATTTCGCGGAAACCTGCATTGTTCCAGACGAGGAAGGTGACGGGCAGCTTTTCGTCCACGGCGGCGCGCAGTTCACCGGGCGAGAATTGCAACCCGCCATCACCGATCAGGCAGATGACTGACGTACCGGGGGCGGCAAGCGCGGCGCCGATGGCGGCGCCGGGGCCAAAGCCCAGGGCGCCATAGCCGGTGGCGGCATTGAACCAGCCACCCGCGCGGTCATGGTCGTAATAAAGGTTCCCGGCATAGACCGGCTGCGTGCTGTCGCCGACCACGATGGAACCGGGCACGGCTTCACGCAGGGCTTCCAGCATGGCAAGCTGATGCGGCATGTCGGGATGCAGCCTTGCCAGTTCGGCTCTTGCCGCATCACGGGTGGCACCGGCCCGCCCGGCGCCATCGCCCCTGCGCGGCGGGATGGCGGCGGCGAGTTCGGCCAGCGTTGTGGTGGCGTCGGCGGCGAGGGTCAGGCTGGCAGGGTGCCGGGCGAGCTGGTCGGGGCAGAGGTCAATGCGGATCATGGCGGAAAGGTCCGGCAGGCCGCCACGCACATACATGTCATAATCGGTGGGACCAAGCTCGGTGCCGACGGCCAGCACCAGATCCGCCCCGGCGATCAGCGCTCGGGTGGCGTCGAGCGAGGGGGAGGCGGGTACGGTCAGGGCATGGCCATGCATCAATCCGCGGGCATTGGTGGTCTGCACCACCGGAGCGTCCAGCGCCTCGGCCAGCGCGCGCAACGGCGCTTCGGCCCGCCGGGCGCCGCCACCGGCAAGGATGACCGGGGTTGTGGCGGCGGAAAGGCGGGTGATGGCGAGGGCCAGCGCCTCGGGCTCCGGTAACAGCGGGCGCGCGGCAGGAGCCGGGCGCGGCGCTGTGGCGGGCAGTGGCATCACATCGGTTGGCACTTCGATATGCACCGGGCCGGGCCGGCCCGAGGTCAGAGCGGCGAAGGCGCGGTCGAGCACGGGCTCCACCATCTCGGGCGCAGTGATCTGGAAGCTGGGGCAGAGTGTGCGCACCATCCCGGCCTGATCTGGCAGTTCGTGCAGTAGGCCATAGCCGCCACCAAGGCTTGCGCGCCGGTTCACGCCGGAGATCACAAGGATCGGCACCGAATCGGCCCGTGCCTGTGCCATGGCGGTCAGCGCATTGGTCAGTCCGGGGCCGGTGATGACGAAGGCCACGCCGGGCTTGCCTGAGACGCGGGCATAGCCATCCGCCATGAAGGCGGCGCCCTGTTCGTGGCGGGGCGTGACATGGCTGATGCCGGAACCGGCAAGGCCACGGTAAAGCTCGATCGTATGGACGCCGGGGATGCCGAAGACCAAATCGACGCCGCGCTGTTTCAGGCCCTGAACAAGCGCCTGTCCGGTGGAAAGAGGCATGATCTGCTCCGTTTGCTGCGGGGAGGGGCGCTGCCCCTCGCGCCTTCGGCGCTCACCCCCGGGATATTTGGACCAAGGTGAAATCAGGCGGCGTCGGCGCGGAAGCGCGCCGCATGGCGGGCGATGCGGGTGCAGCCTTCGGCAATAGCGGCGTCGGGTTGGGTGAGCGCGAGGCGCAGCCAGCCGGAAAGCGCGGCGCCGAAGCTTTCGCCCGGCATGACGGCGACATGTTCGGCATCGAGCAGGCTTTGCGCGAAGGCCTCGCCTGAAAGGCCGGTGGCGCGCACGTCGACCAGGGCGAACATGCCCGCATCGGGGCGATGGACGCGCAGGCCCGCAGTGCCATGCAGCTTGTCGTGGATCATGGTGGCTCGGGCCGCGAAACGCGCAGCCATGCCGGGGGCAACCGGCGAGGGATGGCTGACTGCCTGAGTTGTCATGTCGGCAATGAAGGGCTGATTGCCGAAGAGCATGGTTTCCGACAGCGGCAGCAGGCGGGCGCAGAACTCGGCAGGGCCGACGCACCAGCCCGAACGGAAGCCGGGCGCCGCGTGGGATTTGGAGATCGAGGCGCAGGTGATGCTGCGGTCTGCCAGTTCGGCCAGATCGAGCGGCGAGGTGAAGTGAACGCCTTCAAACACCAGATCCTCATAGACCTCGTCCGACACGATCCACAGGTCATGGGCGCGGGCAACCTCGCTGATGGCAGCGATGTCCTCGCGCGTTAGCACGGCGCCGGTGGGGTTGTGCGGGGTGTTGAGGAAAATCGCGCGCGTGTCCGGGGTAACGGCGGCCGCGACATCGGCCGGATCGAGCCGGAAGCCGCGTTCGGGGCGCAGCGTCACCGGAACCGGCGTGGCGCCTGTGGCGCGGATCAGCCCTTCGTAGGTCGCATACATCGGGTCGCCAACGATGACTTCAGCCCCTGCCTCGGCGATGGCCATGAAGACGGCGTAGAGCGTGGTCTGGGTGCCCGGGAAGCACATCACCTGTTCCGGGCCGATGTGCCGCCCGCGCCGGATGGAATAGCGCGCGGCCAGCGCCCGCAGCAGCCCTGGCTCGCCCTGGCCATTGGAATAGCCGGTGCGCCCCGACAGCATGGCGCGCGCGGCGGTTTCCATCAGTTCGGGCGGGCAGGGCACATCCGGTTCGCCAATGGTGAATTCCAGCACGGCGGTGCCTTCGGCTTTCATCCGGCGGGCGCGGGCGTGGATTTCCCATTTCGCGCCGCCCAGATCGGCGAGGCGTTCGGTGACGGAGGCGTATTTCATGGCGTTTCCTCTGGCATGGCGGGGGGCAGGCTGGCGGCAAGGTCGAGACCAAGAATGGCGCCGACAGCTTCCAGCCCGATATGTTCGAGTTCGCCGGGCGCAAAAGCCTCCGGCAGGGCGCAGCCTTCCAGCCACAGCCCGTCGATCACGCCGTTGCAGGCGATGGCGAGTGTGCGCAGCCGGGCAGGATCGTTGTGCCCCGGCAGGGCGGCGATGAGTTCCTGCAGCAGGTCGCGATAGCCCAGATAGGTTTCGGCGTGAATCGCGGCCATCGCGGGATCGGAGCGCACCTGATGCAGAAACCCGGCCCAAAGGCCCATGCTGCGCGGATCGACCACCGGCGGGCGCAGCGCGGCGGCGACGAAGGCGGCCAGCCGGGCCATGGGATCGGCTGGCGCGGCCTCCAGCACCGCGGCATTTTCGCTGCTCATCCGGTGCATCAGCGCGCGATAGGCTTCGCGGGTCAGTTCCTCTTTCGTCTGGAAATAGTGACGAATCAGGCCGGGCGTAACGCCTGCCCGTTCGGCAATGGCGCGGACAGTCGCGGCCGAAGGGCCGCCCTCGGATATCAGGTCCAGGGCTGCGGAAACCAGCGCATCGCGCCGCCGCTCCTCACCCTCCCGTCTGAACTTGCGCCGTTCGCCTTGCATGGGCACCTCAATTATACACTTGCATAATTACAGGGATCGGGGCTTACTGCAATCACCCAGTGACGGAGTTCCGATGACGCGACCAGATGGCGATGTCCCCCGGCCCGAGGCAATCCGCATCGAAGGATTGCACAAATCCTTCGGCCAGCTTGAGGTGCTGAAAGGGGTCTCGCTGGCGGCGCGCGAAGGCGATGTGGTGGCGGTGATCGGCGGTTCCGGTTCCGGGAAGTCGACCATGCTGCGCTGCATCAACTTTCTGGAAACGCCAAGCGCGGGCAAGATCATCATCGGCAATGAAGCTGTGGCGATGCGTCCAGATGGCAGCCCCGCTGACCGAAAGCAGATCGAACGGCTGCGCCAGAGCCTTGGCATGGTGTTCCAGCAATTCAACCTTTGGTCTCACCGGACGATTCTTGAAAACCTGATCGAGGTTCCGGTACATGTGCTGGGTGTGCCGAAGGCCGAGGCGATTGCCCGCGCCGAACGCCTGCTGGCGCGCGTCGGGCTTTCGGCGAAGGCCGACGTCTATCCGGCTTTCCTGTCGGGCGGACAGCAGCAGCGCGCCGCAATCGCCCGCGCCCTGTGCATGGAGCCGCGTGCCATGCTGTTTGACGAACCAACTTCGGCGCTGGACCCGGAACTGGTGGGTGAGGTTCTGGCAGTGATCCGCGATCTGGCCGCCGAAGGGCGCACCATGATCCTCGTCACGCATGAGATGAAATTCGCGCGGGAGGTCGCCAGCCATGTCGTCTTCCTGCACAACGGTCTGATCGAGGAGGAAGGCCCGCCTGAACAGCTGTTCGGCGCGCCGCGTTCCGAAAGATTACAGCAATTCCTGAAAAGCGTGGCCTGAAGAGCCGCCAAATTATCCAACAGAAGGGGTAACAAGATGAAAAAACTCGCGCTGACGCTGACGGCGGTGCTGATGATGGGCGGGGCTGCCATGGCCGCGCCGGTGAAGGTAGGCATCGCCGCCGAACCCTATCCGCCGTTCGCCTCGCCCGATGCCTCGGGCAAGTGGGTCGGCTGGGAGGTCGATATGATCGGTGCAGTCTGCAAGGCGGCCGAAATGGAATGCGAGATCGTGCCGGTGGCCTGGGACGGCATCATTCCCGCGCTGACTGCCGGTCAAATCGACGCCATCATGGCCTCTATGTCGATCACCGAAGAACGGATGAAGACCATCGACTTCTCGAACAAGTATTACAACACCCCGACCGTGATCGTCGGGCCGAAGGCCGATGCGATGACCGCCGATGCCGAGGGGCTGAAAGGCAAGATCCTCGGCGTGCAGGTCTCGACCATCCACGAGGCGTATGCGCAGAAACACTTCAAGGACGCGGTGGCCGAGATCAAGGTGTACCAGACCCAGGATGAGGCCAATCAGGATCTGGTCGCGGGCCGGATCGACGCCACGCAGGCCGATAGCATTGCGCTGGACGATTTCCTGAAATCCGAGGCAGGGGCGGCCTGCTGCGAGGTCAAGGGCGCGGTGGCGGATGACCCGGATGTTCTGGGCCTTGGCGTCGGCGTCGGTCTGCGCAAGGGCGACGAAGAGCTGAAGGCCAAGTTCAACGCCGGGATCGCCAAGGTGCTGGAGGATGGCACCTATGAGGAAATCTCCAAACCCTACTTCAGCTCGTCGATCTACGGCGGCTGATGGCCGTGACGGCGCTGGTCGGGGCCGCAGGCGCGGCTTCCATGTTTGAACTTCTGCAACTTTCGCCTCCCGGTTGGGGGGCGAACCTGCTGCGTGGCTTGTGGAATTCGATCCTTATCGCCTGTGGGGCCTTCGGGCTTGGCATAGGGATCGGCACGCTGGGTGCCTTTGGCAAGCTTTACGGCGGGCCGGTGCTGCGCGACCTGCTGGCGGTCTACACGACCGTCGTGCGGGCGGTGCCGGAACTGGTGCTGATCCTCATACTTTACTATGCGGTTACCGATGCGGTGAACCAGACGCTGCTCGCCTTTGGCTATGACCGGATCCAGATTTCCGGCCTTGCTGCCGGGATTGCCGTTCTGGGCGTGGTGCAGGGCGCCTATGCGACCGAGGTGCTGCGCGGCGCCATTCAGGCGGTGCCCGCTGGACAGATCGAGGCCGCCCGCGCCATGGGCATGCCACCCGGTCTGCTGGCCCGGCGCGTGACCCTGCCCCTGATGCTTTCGAACGCGCTGCCGGGGCTGGCGAACCTGTGGCTGGTGGCCACCAAGGACACCGCGCTGCTGGCGGTTGTGGGCTTTGGCGAACTGACGCAGGAAACCCGGCAGGCAGCCGGTGCGACGAAAGCCTATTTCACCTTCTTCATGGCGGCGGGGGTGCTGTACCTGATCCTCTCCATCGGCTCGGGCTGGCTGTTCGCCCGGCTGGAACGCCGTGCCCGCCGTGGCCAGCCGGAGCTGCACGGATGAGGGCATTCTGGAAACCGCATCGCATCGTCATGGCGCTGATCGCGCTGGTGATTGTCGTCTGGTCGGTGCTGAACCTGCGCTGGGACTGGGTGCCAAATTATCTGGGCCTTGCGGCGCAGGGCATCTGGCGCACGATCTGGCTGCTGGCGGCCTCCATCGTGCTGGGTATGGCGCTGGCCATCCCGCTGGGGCTGGCGCAGGCGGTGGGGCCGCGCATCCTCGCCTGGCCTGCCCGCACCTTCTGCACGGTGATCCGGGGCACGCCGCTTCTGCTGCAACTCTGGCTGCTTTATTACGGCCTCGGGTCGCTGTTCCCGACGATCCCCTGGATCCGGCAAAGCGAGTTCTGGCCCATCCTGCGGCAGGCCTGGCCCTACGGGCTGCTGGCCCTGACGCTCAGCTTTGCAGGGTATGAGGGCGAGGTGATGCGCGGCGCCTTCAAGGGCGTGCCGAAGGGGCAGCTGGAGGCCGCGCGTGCCATGGGTATGCCGCGCCTGACCATCCTGCGCCGGATCTGGCTGCCGCAGGCGCTGCACCGCGCGCTGCCGACGCTCGGCGGCGAGACGGTGCTGCAACTGAAGGCCACACCGCTGGTTGCCACCATCACCGTGGTTGATATCTATGCCGTCGCGAGCCGGGTCCGGCAGGACACCTTCATCACCTATGAACCGCTGCTCTTGCTCGCGGTGGTCTATATGGCGATCACCGGCATCATCGTGCTGGGCTTCCGCTGGTTCGAGGGGCGCATCCCGTCGCGTGTGGCCTGAAGCAGATGGCAGACGCCCCTCTGCAACGGCTTGACCGGCGCCGTGCCGGGGGGTAGGCCCCCGCCGTCCGAAGGAGGCCGGTGATGACGGAAGAAACAGAGCGGCGCAATTTCTACGGCCGGACCCATGGCAAGACGTTGCGTGCCAGCCAGAAGCAATATCTGGCCGAGGATCTGGGCCGCATCAGCCTGTCGGGGGTGACGCGGGCCGACAATCCGGCCCGCACCCCGCTGGACCTTGCCAAACTGACCGGCGGGCGACCGCTTTGGCTGGAGGTCGGCTTTGGCGGCGGCGAGCATCTGGTGCATATGGCCGCGCGCTATCCTGGCGTGTTCATTATCGGCTGCGAGCCTTTCGTGAACGGTGTCGCCATGCTGCTGGGCAAGGTGCGGCAGGCGGGGCTGGATAATCTCGTTATCCATCCGGGGGATGTGCGCGATCTGTTCGACGTGCTGCCGGATAGTTGTGTCGAGAAATGTTTCCTCAACTACCCTGATCCATGGCCCAAGGCGCGGCACCACCGGCGGCGCTTCGTGACGCCGGGCTATCTGTCGGCGCTGGCGCGTGTGATGCAGCCGGGGGCCGAGTTCCGGGTGGCGACCGACATTCCCGATTATGTCCGTCAGACACTGGAGGAGGTGCCGCCCGCCGGGTTTGATCTGATCCGGCAGGCTGGTGAGGGCGGGGCATGGGAGGACTGGCTGTCGACCCGGTACGAGCAGAAGGCCCTGCGCGAAGGGCGCGCACCGAATTACCTGACCTTCCGCCGTCAGGGCTGAAGACGCAACGCGCGCTGCCTTAGCCGGGTTTTTGCGGGCATGTGGGCAGGCTTGGCCGGTCATCCGACCGGAGAGCCTGCATGTCGCGCCTTGCCATCACGAATTGTCATGTCCACACCTTCACCGGGCGGCATATCCCCGCCCGCTATCCGCATGTTCTGCTGATGCCGTTCAAGCGGCTGCCGTGGCTGCTGCGCGCTCTTGCCCTCGGGGCGGGCGTGCTGGGGCAGGAGCGCGCGGCGGCGGCGCTGGGGCGGCTGCATCGCTTTCAGGCCGAAGCGCAGGCAGGCGGGCAGGCGGAAATCTTTGACCGCCTCATCGCGCAATACCCGGCGGGCACGCGCTTTGTCGTCTTGCCGATGCAGATGGCCGGGCTGGGGCAGGGGCGGGTCACTGCCGATCTGCGGGCGCAGCACGACGAGCTGGCGGCACTGGCCCGTGCCTGGCCGGGGCTGATCCTCCCCGTCGCGGCTTGCGACCCGCGTCTGCCCGGCGCTGCGGCGGAGGTGCGGCGCTGCATCGAGGATCTGGGCTTTCGCGGGCTGAAGCTTTACCCCCGCATCGGCTATGCCCCCGATCATCCGGTGCTGATGCGTGAGGTTTATCCGTTGCTGAACGCGCGCGGGCTGGCGGTGGTCAGCCATTGTTCGCGCGGCGGGGTGACGGGGCGGCTGAGCCGGGCCGAGGCGGATCGCCTGTCGCATCCGATGGCTTTCACGCCCGTGCTGCGGGCCTTCCCGAAGATGCAGGTGAATCTTGCGCATTTCGGCGGGCAAAGCGATTGGGAGCGGTATATCGGCGAAGGGCTGGACCCCTATGATCCGGCAGCGCGCGACGGCAACTTCCTGATCGCCCTGCGCGGGATGATCGAAAGCGGTGATTTCCCGAACCTGTGGACCGATGTGTCCTATACGTTGTTCCAGTCGGAGGCGTTTCTGCCCTTCCTGCGGCTGTTCATGGCGCATCCTCGCCTGCGCGAACGCGTGCTGTTCGGATCGGATTTCTACATGACCCGGCAAGAGGCGTTGTCAGAGCGCGCCGTTGCAGTGCGGTTGCGCTTTGGTTTGGGCGAGACGCTGTTTCGCCAGATTGCCGAGGTCAATCCGGCACGCTGGCTGGGTGAGGGCTGAGGCCTATCTCTCCATCATGCGGGCGATGGTTTCCAGATGTTCGCGCATGGCGCTGGCGGCCTGCGGGCCGTTTCCTGCCGCGACGGCCATGACCACGGCGGCATGTTGGTCGCTGTGCAGGCCGGTGAAGGCATCAACCCCGGCGCGGCGATAAGCGGTCTCCCATCGTTGTTGCCAGCCGACACGCCGCCGTGCGCGTGACAGGAAGCGCATCACGGCAATCAGAACGGGATTGCGCGCCGCATCGGCGAGGGCGGCGTGAAAAGCCTCGTCCGCGGCTTCAGCGGCCTGCCGGTCGCGTGCGCTGCGCCCCGAGCCGACCAGCGCCGACAGCCGGGCACAGGTGGCGGGTGTTGCACGTTCGGCGGCGGCCCCGGCAATGGCGGGTTCCAGCAAAAGACGGGCGTGCATCAGCGCCTCGGGCGTAGCGGCCTCGATCAGCAGGTTTTCCCGCAGCGGGGCCGGGCCGGGGCGCGGGCCGGTGAAGGTGCCCTGGCCGACATGGCGCCAGATCCGGCCCTCGGTTTCCAGTATGGCGAGGGCCGCGCGCAGGCTCTGGCGGCTGCATCCCAGATCGGCGGCCAACTGACGTTCAGGGGGCAGGCGGCGCGGCGGGCCTTCGGCCAGATCGCGCAGCCGGGGCAGGATGTCATCGTGTCGGGCCATGATCGCTCCCCGGACCAATTTGCAGACCAATCTGGACCGGGGCACATGACGGGTCAAGGGATCGCCGGGGAGGGCGCGGGCAATGGTCGAGATACTGGTTCTGGCGGTGACGGGCTTCGTGGCCGGGGTGCTGAACTCAGTGGCAGGAGGCGGCACCTTCCTGACCTTCCCGGCGCTGGTCTGGGCCGGTCTGCCCTCGGTGGCCGCCAATGCCACGGCAACCTTTGCGGCGCTGCCCGGCTATTTGGGCGGCGCCTGGGGCTTTCGCCATGATATCCGGTCGGAAGGGGCGCTGAAGCTGTGGCAGATCATCGCGCTGTCGCTGGTGGGTTCAGTCACAGGCGCGCTGTTGCTGTTGGTTACGCCTTCGGATGTGTTTGACGGGCTGGTGCCGGTACTGCTTCTGGTGGCGACGGGGCTGTTCGCCTTTGGTCCGCGCCTGTTGGCGACGCTGCGGGCGCGCGGCATGGGGGCGACCGGGCCGGGCCTCAGCGCGGCGCTGGTCTTTGTGGTGGCGGTTTACGGCGGCTATTTCAACGGCGGTCTGGGCATCTTGCTGCTGGCGCTGTTCGGGCTGATCGGGTTCACCAATCTCAACACAATGAACGGGCTGAAAGTGCTGCTTTCGGGGCTGATGGCGGTGCTGTCCTGTGCGGCTTTTGCCATTGCCGGGCTGATCGGCTGGTATGAGGGGCTGATCATGGCTGCCGCCTGCACGCTGGGTGGCTGGATCGGCGCGGGGCTGGCGCGGCGGATGCCGGTTGCGGTGTTGCGGGCCCTGATCGTGGTGATCGGGCTGGGGATGGCGGTGGTGTTTTTCCTGCGCTGAAGCGGCGGGGCTGGACCGTCGTCCCCGCTTGCGCTAACGCGGGGGCAAGGATGAGAGGGAGCCCCAGAATGTCCGGCCATGGTGACGCGCAACCGATGACCGCCCGCAAGTCGGGCCCGCTGAGCGGGACGGCCGCCGTGCCGGGCGACAAGTCGATCAGCCATCGCGCGCTGATCTTCGGGGCCATGGCTGTGGGCGAGACGAAGATCACCGGCCTTCTGGAAGGACAGGACGTGCTGGATACCGCCAAGGCGATGCGCGCCTTCGGGGCCGAGGTGACGCAGCACGGGCCGGGCGCCTGGTCGGTGCATGGTGTGGGCGTGGGTGGATTCCGCGAGCCGGCCGATGTGATCGACTGCGGCAATTCCGGTACCGGCGTGCGGCTCATCATGGGCTGCATGGCGACCACCGACATGACCGCGACCTTCACGGGCGACGCGTCCTTGCGCAAACGCCCGATGGGCCGGGTGACCGACCCGTTGGCGCTGTTCGGCGCGCGGGCCTACGGGCGGCAGGGCGGGCGCCTGCCCATGACCATCGTGGGCGCCGCGAACCCGGTGCCGGTGCGCTATGCGCTGCCTGTCGCCAGTGCGCAGGTCAAATCGGCGGTGCTGCTGGCCGGTCTGAATGCGCCGGGCGAAACCGTGGTGATCGAGCGGGAACCGACGCGCGACCATTCCGAACGCATGCTCTTGGGTTTCGGCGCCGAGCTGCATGTGGAAAAGGGGGCGGAGGGGCATATCATCACCCTGAAGGGCCAGCCGGAGCTGCGCCCGCAGACCGTGGCGGTGCCGCGCGATCCGTCCTCTGCCGCCTTCCCGGTCTGTGCGGCGCTGATCGTCGAAGGCTCTGACATCCTCGTGCCCGGTGTCAGCCAGAACCTGACCCGCAACGGGCTTTACATCACGCTGGTCGAGATGGGGGCGGAGATCGAGTTCCAGAACCTGCGCGAGGAAGGCGGCGAGCCTGTGGCCGACCTGCGCGTCCGCTTCTCGGGCAATATGAAGGGCATCGAGGTGCCCCCCGAACGCGCGCCGAGCATGATCGACGAATACCCGATCCTGTCGGTCGTGGCGGCCTTTGCGACCGGCAAGACGGTGATGCGCGGCGTCAAGGAGTTGCGGGTGAAGGAAAGCGACCGCATCGACGCCATGGCGCGGGGCCTTGAGGCCTGCGGCGTGACCATCGAGGAAGACGAGGATACGCTGATCGTGCATGGCATGGGCGCGGGCGGTGTGCCCGGCGGCGCCACGGCGGCGACCCATCTCGACCACCGCATCGCCATGAGCTTCCTCGTCTGCGGCATGGCGGCGCAGAAGCCGGTTTCTGTGGATGACGCCTCGCCCATCGTCACCTCCTTCCCGATTTTTGAAGGGCTGATGACCGGGCTTGGCGCGACGCTGACGCGCTGATCACGCGGCGTCGCGGCGGCGGTCCAGCGCGTTTTCCGGCAATTGCCCGGCCCCGAGGAAGGTTTCGACCGTCGGGCCGGGCCGCGCGCGAAAGCGGAATGCATCGCGGAACTCGCGCAGCCAGACGCCACGCCCCATGGCGGTATACCAACGCTGTGCATGACGCAGTTCGGGGTCTTTCTGCAACCAGATCCGCGCCAGCGCGCGCGGGCGCAGTTGCACCACAGCCTCGATCAGCTTGACCCAGAGGAACACCCGCCAGGCTGGCACGCGCGGAGTTTCCAGCACCTGATGCTTGTAATCCCAAAGGCTCAGATCGGTCTGAACCACCCGCCGATGTGCGCTTTGCCCGAAGAACGATGTCCAGCGGTGCGGTGTGGCATAGACCGACATGATCTGATCGGGGTCATAGACTAGCAGATGCCGCAAAAGCCGCGCGTAATCGGCGTCGGTTTCCTCCTCGAACCCCACGGCGAAGGTGCATAGCCCGATCATGCCATGCGCGCGCAGAAGGCCTATGGCCTCACGGTCCTTTGCCCGCGTGCCGCCCTTGCGGACGGTGGCGAGCGTGGCCTCGTCCGTGCCCTCCAGCCCCAGCAGAAAGCGCAGGCAACCGGCGCGTTTGTAAAGCGGCAGCAGGTCCGCGTCGCGCACGATGTCATCGGCGCGGGTCGATCCGATGAGGGTGACCTTCACCCCGGTCGCCACCAGCGCCTCCAGAAACGCTTTCCACGCCTTGCGCGAGGAGGTCGGGTTCTCGTCCGCGAGGTTTACCAGCTCGACGCCGTGTTCGCGCACCAGCCAGGCGATCTCAGCCGCGAATTTCACCGGGTCGCGATGGCGCCATTGCGTCCAGAAACCGCGCTGGCCGCAATAGGTGCACAGATGCGGGCACCCGCGCGAGAATTGCAGGATTACCGCGCGCTTGCCGCCCCAATAGCTGTGGCGCGACAGGTCCACCAGTTCCCACCCGATGCGGGCGCTGTCGAGGTCGCGCAGCATCGGCGCAGGCGGCGTGGCATGGGGCTGGCCGTCGCGCCGGAAGGCGATGCCTGGGACTGTCGCAAGATCGGCGCCAGCCTCCAGCGCCGCGATCAGGCGGGGCGCGGTGACCTCGCCTTCTCCCCGCACCACCACGTCGATCTCGGGGCAGTCAGTCAGCACCTCCTGCCAATGATAGCTGGGATAGACCCCGCCATAGACGATATGCGCCTCGGGCAGCGCTGCGCGGATCAGGGGCGCAAGCCGCGCCACCACCGGATGCGCCGAGGTCGACCCCGCGTGCCCGATCAGCACAGCCTCGGGCGGTTTTTCCATCAGGGCGGAAAGGATTTCCGCATCCGTCATCGGGCCGGGGTCGGCATTGATCAGACGTACTGCATGGCCCGCGTCGATCAGCGGCCCGCCAATCGCCAGATGCCCCAGCGGCGGCAGTTGCTCTTTCGGCACACGCGAGCCGATGGCGCGATGCGGCGGGTTCAGAAGGGCGATTCTCATGCGGCTCCTGCACAGATACGATTACAGCCTCCCACGGGCGGCGGGGCTTGCCAAGAATTGACCTTGCGCGCCCCGAGGCATAAACCGCGCCAGAGCAAAGCGGAGAGAATGCGATGATCTTCACGGTGGCAATCGACGGGCCTGCGGCGGCAGGCAAGGGCACGATCAGCCGGGCGGTCGCGGCGCGTTTCGGCTTTGCGCATCTGGATACCGGCGCGCTTTATCGTGCCGTCGGGGTGAAGGGCGGTGATCCGGTCGCGGCAGCGAATGGCCTGACGCCGGAGGATCTTGCGCGCGACGATCTCCGCACGCTGGAGGCCGGTCTGGCCGCCAGCCGCGTTGCGGTCATCCCCGAGGTTCGCGCCGCGCTTCTGGACTTTCAGCGCCGCTTCGCGCGGCGCGAGGGCGGGGCCGTGCTGGACGGGCGCGACATCGGCACCGTGATCTGCCCCGAGGCCGAGGTGAAACTGTTCGTGACGGCCAGCGCCGAGGTGCGGGCCCATCGCCGCTGGCTGGAGGTCGGCGGAGATGCCGCACGGGTTCTGGCCGAGGTGCGCGAACGTGATGACCGCGACATGAACCGCGCAGATGCACCGCTGAAACCTGCGGCGGATGCCGTGCTGCTGGATACGTCCGGCCTTGGGCCGGAAGAGGCGATTGCGCAGGCCATCGCCCTGGTGCAGGCGCAGTTGCCGGGGTGACAGAACCGTCTTGACCGCCGGGCAGGTTTTGCCGCTAATACAGGGGCTTCTGGAGTTTCCACGCATGTCCGCACCCTACCGGCAGATTCTGTACCGCAGCCTGCCCAGCCACCCGGATTTCGACCGCAGCGACGTCGCAATCCTGCGGACGGCGTTACAGTTCAACGCGGCTTCCGGAATCACCGGCTATCTGGTTCGCACGGCCGATCAGTTCCTGCAGGCACTGCACGGGCCGCAGGCGGCGATGGAGGCCCTGCTGGCCCGGATTGCGGCGGACGAAAGGCACAGTGGATTTGACATGCTGCTGGACGAGGACGGCAGCGCGGAAAGCCCGTTCGAGGGCTGGGCACTGGGCTATGACCATTTCTTCGAGATGGAGCACGGGCTGGAACTGAAAGGCGATGGCGCGCCTCCGCCGGTTTCGGTGGCGCAGGCGCGCGATCTCATCCTCGCCCTTGCGCGTGTGGCGGCAGATACGCTGCGGTTCGGCTCCGGCTTTCCGCAGGCGCGGATGCCGGGAGAGACCGATGACGCCTACCTGTCCCGGCTGGAGCAGATGGCCTGACCGGCCTTCCGCGTGCCTTTCCCTTGCCCCGTTGGCCCAAAGCCGGTATAGCGCGCCCATCCCAAGGTGACTCGGCCCGGTTCTCCGGGCCTTTCCCGTTCGGGGCCATCAAAGACCGGCGGAGCCAACCGCATGGCCAGAAAACCATGAAAAGGACTGAACTGCATATGTGCGCCAAAGCATCCATGGATGAATTCGAAGCCCTCCTGAAGGAAAGCTTCGAGATCGATACCCCCGAAGAGGGTTCGGTCGTCAAGGGCAAGGTCATCGCCATCGAGGCGGGCCAGGCCATCATCGACGTCGGCTACAAAATGGAAGGCCGTGTCGATCTGAAAGAATTCGCAAATCCCGGCGAAGCCCCGTCGATCAATGTCGGCGATGAGGTCGAGGTCTATCTGGACCGCGTCGAGAACGCCCGTGGCGAAGCCGTCATCTCGCGTGACAAGGCCCGTCGCGAAGAAGCCTGGGACCGTCTGGAAAAAGCCTACGCCAACGAGACCCGCGTCGAAGGCGCGATCTTCGGTCGCGTCAAGGGTGGCTTCACCGTCGATCTGGGCGGTGCCGTGGCCTTCCTGCCCGGCTCGCAAGTCGATGTGCGCCCCGTGCGCGATGCCGGCCCGCTGATGGGCATCAAGCAGCCCTTCCAGATCCTGAAAATGGACCGTCGCCGCGGCAACATCGTTGTCTCGCGCCGCGCCATCTTGGAAGAATCGCGTGCCGAACAGCGCGCCGAAGTCATCGCGAACCTCAGCGAAGGTCAGACCGTCGAGGGTGTTGTCAAGAACATCACCGAATACGGTGCCTTCGTGGATCTGGGCGGCGTTGACGGCCTGCTGCACGTCACCGACATGGCATGGCGCCGTGTGAACCACCCGTCGGAAATCCTGTCGATCGGCGAGACCGTCAAGGTTCAGGTCATCAAGATCAACAAGGAAACCCACCGCATAAGCCTCGGCATGAAGCAGCTTCAGTCCGACCCGTGGGATGCCGTGGAACGTGCCTATCCGATCGGTTCGGTCCACAAGGGCCGCGTGACCAACATCACCGATTACGGCGCCTTCGTGGAGCTGGAAGCCGGCGTCGAAGGTCTGGTTCACGTCTCGGAAATGTCCTGGACCAAGAAGAACGTGCACCCCGGCAAGATCGTCTCGACCTCGCAAGAGGTGGACGTCATGGTTCTGGAAATCGACAGCGCCAAGCGCCGCGTGTCGCTCGGCCTCAAGCAGACCCAGCGCAATCCGTGGGAAGTCTTTGCTGAAACCCATCCGGTCGGCACCGCCATCGAGGGTGAAGTCAAGAACATCACCGAATTCGGTCTGTTCATCGGCTTGGAAAACGACATCGACGGCATGGTTCACCTGTCCGACCTGTCGTGGGACCAGCGCGGCGAGGACGCCATCCAGAACTATCGCAAGGGCGATGTGGTGAAAGCCGCCGTCACCGAGGTGGACATCGAGAAAGAACGTATCTCGCTGTCGATCAAGGCGCTGGGCGACGACACCTTCACCGAAGCGGTTGACGGCGTGAAGCGTGGCTCGGTCATCACCGTCGCGGTCACCGCGATCGAGGAAGGCGGCATCGAGGTTGATTACAACGGCATGAAATCCTTCATCCGCCGTTCGGATCTGGCCCGCGACCGTCAGGACCAGCGCCCCGAGCGTTTCCAGGTTGGCGACAAAGTCGATGCCCGCGTGACCAACGTGGATTCGAAAACCCGCCGTCTGGGCCTGTCGATCAAGGCCCGCGAAATCGCGGAAGAGAAGGAAGCCGTGGAACAATACGGCTCGTCTGATTCGGGGGCGTCGCTGGGTGACATCCTCGGCGCGGCCCTCAAGGGCGCCGACCGCGGCTGATTTCGCGGCCCATGAATCGCGTGAAGGCCCCGCCAACCGGCGGGGCCTTTGCCTTTGATGGCGGGTTTTTGCCATGCTGCACTGCCAACCTACGGCGATTGCACGGCTTTTCGTTTGTCCCCCCGGATTTCTTGCTTATAGTCCATAGCACAACAAAAACGGGCTGCTGCCACAACGCCCCGGGGGGGACATCGCCGATGATCCGGTCGGAACTGATCCAGAAAATCGCGGACGCCAATCCGCATCTGACGCAACGCCATGTCGAGCGAATCGTAAACACTGTATTCGACGAGATCATCGAGGCGCTTGCGCGCGGTGACCGGGTCGAGTTGCGTGGCTTCGGCGCGTTTTCGGTCAAGGCGCGGGATGCCCGCACCGGCCGCAATCCCCGCACCGGCGAGGCGGTCGAGGTGGAAGACAAGAAGGTGCCCTTCTTCAAGACGGGCAAACTGCTGCGCGACCGGCTGAACGGCAAGGCCTGACGGCGCGCGCAAGGAAAGGGGGCGCTTGCGCCGATGCTGCGGTATCTGAGGTATCTCGTTCTTCTGGTCATCGGGCTTGTCCTGCTGACCATTGCTTTCGCCAATCGCACCCTGGTCACGCTCAGCGTGCTGCCCGGCGATGTGGCGCAGGTTGTCGGCTGGAACTCGCAGGTCGAGGTGCCGCTGTTCGTTGCCATCTTCGGCGGCGTGGCGGTGGGCTTGCTGATCGGCTTCGTCTGGGAATGGTTGCGCGAACACCGGCACCGTCGTGTCGCCTCCACCAAGACGGCCGAGGCGCAGCGGCTGGAACGGGAACTGGCCGCGATGCGTGATGCCAAGGGTCAGCCGCAGGACGATGTGATGGCGCTGCTGGAAAAGAAAGCCTGACATGGCCGACATCCGGGTAAAGATCTGCGGTCTGCGGACCGTAGCTGATGTCACCGCCGTCGCTGCCGCTGGTGCTGCCTATGCGGGCTTTGTGTTCTTCCCCAAAAGCCCGCGGCATCTTGATCTGGCCACCGCGCGCGATCTGGCGCTTGCGGCGCCGCCGGGGCTGGCCAAGGTGGCGCTGACGGTGAATGCCGATGATGCGGCGCTGGACGCGATCATCGAGGCGGTGCCGCTGGACATGCTGCAACTTCATGGTGCCGAAAGCCCGGACCGTGTGGCCGAGGTGCGCGCGCGCTATGGTCTGCCGGTGATGAAGGCGGTGGGCGTGGCGGATGAAGGCGATCTGGCCGCGATTTTCGATTATTCCGCGACGGCCGATCAGTTGCTGATCGACGCCAAGCCGCCGAAGAATACGGCGCTGCCGGGCGGCAACGGCCTTAGTTTCGACTGGCGGCTGGTTGCGCAGCGCCGCTGGCTCCGACCCTGGATGCTGGCGGGCGGCCTCACGCCCGAAAACGTGGCCGAGGCGATCCGCCTGACCAATGCGCGGCAGGTCGATGTGTCTTCCGGCGTCGAAAGCGCACCGGGGGTGAAGGATCACGCCCGCATCGCGGCTTTCGCAAAGGCGGCGCAATGATCCGATTCCGTACCGCTACCCGTGCCGATGTGCCCGCCATTGTCGCGCTGCTGACCGACGATCCGCTGGGCCGCGCCCGCGAAAGCAGCGATCTTGCGCCTTATCTGACCGGGTTCGATGCCATCGCCGCCAATCCGATGCATGAGATCATCGTGGGCGAGGTCGAGGGCCGCATTGTCGCCACCTGCCAGCTCACCATCCTGCACGGCCTTTCGCGGCAGGGCATGACCCGCGCTCTGGTCGAATCCGTCCGCACCGCGCCCGATTTGCGCAGCAAGGGGATCGGCGCCGCCCTGATGGCAGAGGCCGAGAGCCGCGCCCATGCCGCCGGTGCACGGATCATCCAGTTGACCACCGACAAAAGCCGCACCCGCGCCCATGCCTTCTATGACCGGCTGGGCTATGAAGCCAGTCACCTGGGCTACAAGAAGTCGCTCGACTGACCGGCGCCCTTTATCCTGGCCAAAATATCCTCGGGGGTGAATGCCCGCAGGGCAGAGGGGGCGGAAAGCCCCCTTTCCCCGCTGGCGCAAACTCGCTACATCGAAGGCGTAATCGCAGGGGGAAGCCATGGCCGAGGACGGGATCAACAGCTTCATGACGGGGCCGGACGAACAGGGCCGTTTCGGCCTTTTCGGTGGGCGTTTCGTGTCGGAAACGCTGATGCCGCTCATCCTGGAACTGGAAGAGCGCTACAACCACGCCAAGACGGATGCGACCTTCTGGGCCGAGATGGATGACCTGTGGAAACACTATGTCGGCCGCCCTTCGCCGCTGTATTTCGCGCCCCGCCTGACCGAGCATCTGGGCGGCGCGAAAATCTATCTCAAGCGCGACGAGTTGAACCATACCGGCGCGCATAAGATCAACAATGTGCTGGGCCAGATCATCCTTGCCCGCCGCATGGGCAAGACCCGCATCATCGCCGAAACCGGCGCGGGCCAGCATGGCGTGGCAACGGCTACGGTCTGCGCCAAGTTCGGGCTGAAATGCGTGGTCTATATGGGCGCGCATGATGTCGAACGCCAGGCGCCCAACGTCTTCCGCATGCGCCTGCTGGGCGCCGAGGTCATCCCGGTTACTTCGGGCCGGGGTACGCTGAAAGACGCGATGAATGATGCGCTGCGCGACTGGGTGACCAATGTGCGCGATACTTTTTACTGCATCGGCACGGTGGCGGGGCCGCACCCTTATCCGGCCATGGTGCGCGACTTCCAGTCGATCATCGGCAAAGAAGTGCGCTGGCAGCTGGCGGAACAGGAAGGCGAAGGCCGCCTGCCCGATACGATCATCGCCGCCATCGGGGGCGGGTCCAATGCCATGGGTCTGTTCTTCCCCTTCCTCGATGATCCTTCGGTCCGCATCATCGGGGTCGAGGCGGGCGGCAAGGGCGTGGATGACCGGATGCAGCATTGCGCCAGTCTGACCGGCGGACGCCCCGGCGTGCTGCATGGCAACCGCACCTATCTGCTGCAAGATCCGGATGGGCAGATTCTGGAAGGCTTCTCGATCAGCGCGGGCCTTGATTACCCCGGAATCGGGCCGGAACACGCCTGGCTGCACGATACCGGCCGCGCCGAATATGTTTCCATCACCGATGCCGAGGCGCTGGAAGCGTTCCAGCTGTGCTGCAAGCTGGAGGGAATCATTCCGGCGCTCGAACCCAGCCATGCCCTTGGCCATGTGATCAAGCTGGCGCCGACGCTGCCCCGCGACCATATCATCGTGATGAACATGTGTGGCCGTGGCGACAAGGACATCTTCACTGTCGCCAAACATCTGGGCTTCGACATGAAGATCTAGGGAATTGCCGCCTAAACCCCGGTTTAGTGCGGCAGTTTCAACTCTGTGGGACGGGCGCTAAACATCCGGCGAATGGTGCGCCCCTCGTCTCCGTGGCCTCATGACACAACCGCAGCCGATCCGGCGCGGTGTTGAGGTAACGATGGAGCGACAAGAATGAAATCGGGAATGACGGGCAGGTTGTTGGCGGGGGCGGCGGCCGCAGTTCTGGTGTCCGGCGTGGCATGGGCCGCGCCCGTACTGCCGGTGCTGCAACTGGCCAAGGGTGGTGCTGCTTCGGAGGCACGGATCTGGCTGGCTTCGGCCGAGGACGGTGCGCCAGGCGACAAGATGTGGCGCGGCGATGACAAGGGCGAACCTGCCTCTGACGAGACGGCAGATGACGCCGAGGATGGCCCGGTCTGGGCGGGCGGCAACCCGGATTTCTGCGAGGCCTGCGGCGGTGTTGTCGAGGACGAGGGTGAAACCCCCGAGCCGGTCGATGTCGAGCTGGGTGACCCTCTGGATGACAGCGTCACGGTGGATGACGACACCATGTGGGCGGGCGGTGATCCTGATTTCTGCGAGGCTTGTGGCGGCGTGGTGGTGGATGATGCAGAGGTCATGTCCATGACCGCCGGCGTCCAGCAGCAGCGCGGCGGCAGGTCGCAGATGGCGGGCCGTGCGCCGGGCGGCGAGCGCCCGACGGATCGTTGCGGACTTGCGGGCGTCGCCTATCGCTGCGGCGACCGCTGAGCCGCGATTGACGCCGGGCGCGGGGCCTGCCACCCTGCGACCTGGCGCGATGGGCAAGGGTCGGGACGCGGAGCGCCCCGACCGCTTTCTTTGTCGTGAATGCTGGAGCATGAAATGCGACCGAATGTTCTGCCGATCCTGGTTGCGGCCCTGCTGGCCGCAACGCCCGTCGCGGCGCAGATAGACCCCGCCGATGCCGTTCAGGGCCAGATCGTTTCGCAGCTGGAAGAACAGGGCTATGGCCGGATCGTGGTCAGCCGCACCTTTCTGGGCCGGGTGCGGGTGACGGCAGAGCGTGGGGACCGTAAGCGCGAGATCGTCGTCAACCCGATCACCGGCGAAATTCTGCGCGACCTGCTGCGCACCGATCATCGGTATGCCGGGGACGAGCGGGCCAACGCGCCCGGCAACACCACCGTGCGCGACGTGACTGACAAGACGCCAAATATTTCCGAGGGGGTCGATGTCGGCATCTCAAATGATGGCCAGACTGACGGCGGCGCCGTCGGTGATGTGGGAACGGGCACCGAATGAAGGGACCGGGACGCAACGGCCTGCACCGGTTTCTGACGCGCCGCCCGATCGGGCTTGCGGTTTTGCTGCTGTTCCAGATCCTCTGCGCGGCAGTTTTTATCACCGATATCCTGTCTTCGGTGATCGGCTTCAACGCCGGTCCGCTCAGCTGGCAATTCCGCGAACTGCTGGAACTGGGCGCGGCGCTGGGTCTGGTGACCGGCATCGCACTGGGGGCATGGGCACTGCGGCTCGCCATGGCCGAGCGTAATGTGGCCGAGGAACGGTTGCGCCGTGCTTCGGGGGCCTTCGCCGAAATTCTTGAGGAACGGTTTGGTGAATGGGGGCTGACGCCGGCAGAACGCGATGTGGCGCTGTTCGCCATCAAGGGCCTGTCCACCGCCCAGATCGCAGGCTTGCGCGAAACGTCAGAGGGTACGGTGAAGGCGCAGACCAATGCGATCTATCGCAAGGCAGGGGTCAGCGGGCGGCCGCAGTTGCTGAGCCTCTTCATTGATGAGCTGATGCGCGACGACGATCCGCTGCGCCTTGGTGCGCCCGGCAACCCTGCGGCCAAACCGCGCGAGCCGGGGGTGCGGTCGCGCGATCAGTCGGCGGCGTAAAGCCGCAGCACCTCCAGCGGTACGATATCCAGCGTGCGCCGGTGGGTGGCGCGCAACCGGAGCTGCGGTGCCGCGCCTTCCTCATGGGCCTGAAGAAAGCGCGCGGCACAGAGACACCAGTTGTCGCCGGGTTTCAGTCCGGCAAAGCCGAACTCCGGGCGCGGCGTGCTCAGGTCATTGCCCAGATATTTGGACAGGGCCAGAAATTCTGCCGTCATCACCGCGCAGACGGTGTGGCGCCCGCGATCTGCCGGGCCGGTATCGCAGCAGCCATTCCGCCAGAAGCCGGTCAGCGGCTGTGTCGAGCAGCTTTCCAGCGCCTCGCCCAACACGTTGATACTGTCCTCGCGCTCATCCATCCGCTGCCTCCAGTGCCCGCACCAGAGCGCGGAACATCGCTACATTCTGGTCCTCGACGCCTGCCGCCGTAAAGCCCCGGTCAGCGGCATTGGAGGCAATGGTAACGCCTGCGCGCCGGTTCACATAGATGAACTGGCCATAAATGCCCTGCGCCATGAACTCACCCGGTTCGGCCTGCGGCGGAATCCACCACTGATAGCCGTAGCCCATGCCGTCTGCGGGTGTGTCGGCCTGGGGGCGGGTCGAGGCATCCACCCAATCCTGTGGCACGATCTGCTGCCCGTCGATCCGGCCCTCGCGGCGGAACAGCTCGCCCATGCGTGCATAGTCGCGGGTGATCAGATTCAGTCCGCCCAGCACGAAGGGCTGACCATAACCATCGGTCAGATAATAGGGCTCCACTTCCAGCCCGAGCGGTTTGACGATCCGTTCCGACATCAGATCCACGATCCCGCGTCCGGTGGCGCCACGGATCACCATGCCCAGAATATGCGTGTCGATGGACACATAGTGCCATGCTCCACCGGGCGGCCCGCTCCGGGTCTTGATCCCGGCGGCAAAGCTGTCCATCGAACCACCAAGCGCCAGAACCCGGCCCATCTTGTTGATGTCGCTCCAGAAATCCAGATAATCCTCGTTGAAGGCCACGCCCGAGGTCATATTGGCGACCTGCCGCACCGTCACGCCTTCATAGGCAGAGCCGCGGAGCGCAGGGGCATACTGATCCACAGGCGCGTCAAGGTCGATGGCGCCCTCTGTCACCACCGTACCAAGAAGCGCGGAGAGAAAGCTTTTGGCGACCGACCAGCTGATCCGACGGTCCATTGCGCCGGTAACAAGGTAATAGCCCTCATGACGCAGCGCGCCGTCCTTCAGGATCACCAGGGCGGTGACATGGCGGTCGGTGATCCAGTCTTCGGTTTCAGGCGGCAGATCGAAGGCCGGACCGGGAGGCAGGGGCAGGGCGGGGCGGTCCCCCTTGGGCAGCGGGGTTGACAGGAAGGCCGCGTCCATATGGCTGAAATTGCCGGTAATGCGATCCGCGTCAAACAGGGTCAGGACCGACTGGAGCCGGATAATCTCTTCCCGCTTCCACACGGCAAGCGCGGCCACGATCAGGGTCACGACCCCCAGAATCTTCAGAAATCGGCGCATTGGTTCCTCCCTGTTGCGCCGATCATAGTTCAGCGAAAACGATCTGCCAGTTTTTGCAGCGGGTTACGGGTATCTTCTGTCGGTGCCGTAGCGTCAGGCGCAGGCTTTGGCCCCGCCTTCTCGCGCCCGGTCGAGGGGCGGGGCGGTGACGTGCGTTGCGCCACGGCATTCTGGAAGCGCGGCCCGTCCCCGGCGGCGAGCGCCGGGGCGCCGTCAGAGATACCGCGCAGCAGATCATCCAGCCAGTCCTGATCGGCCCTGGCGAAATCATGCAGTACATAGCTTGCCACCGCATCCTTGTGGCCGGGGTGGCCGATGCCGAGCCGGACGCGGTGATAAGCCTCGCCGATATGCGCGTGGATGGATCGCAACCCGTTGTGGCCTGCATGCCCGCCGCCGGTCTTCAGCCGCAGCTTGCCGGGGGCAAGGTCCAGCTCGTCGTGAAAAACGGTCACGTCACCCGGGGACAGCTTGTAAAAGCGCAGCGCCTCGCCGACCGATTGACCTGAAAGGTTCATGAAGGTTTCGGGCTTCAGCAGCACCACCTTTTCCGATCCGAAGCGGCCTTCGGACACCAGCCCCTGAAACCCCTTGCGCCAGGGACCAAAGCCATGATCCCCCGCGATACGGTCCAGCGCCATGAAGCCGATGTTGTGACGGTTGCCCGCATATTTCGCGCCCGGATTACCCAGACCCACCCAAAGCTGCATCGCACCCTCCGCCTCTTGACCCCGGACGTTCTAACCCCGATCCTGTGCCCCACGCCAGACAGCCGCGGTGGATTTGCTCTCTCCCTGCCGCCCTCCAGCCGGAAATCCCAGGACAGGATCAGCCAGATGTATCTGACGATGAACCGTTTCAAGGTCAAACCCGGGCAGGAAGCGGCGTTCGAGGCCGTGTGGAAGGCGCGCGACAGCCAGTTGCCGTCCGTTCCCGGTTTTATCTCTTTTCACCTGATGAAAGGCCCGGCGCGTGAGGGCTATACGCTTTATGCCTCGCATACGCTGTGGCAAAACGAGACGGCCTTTCAGGACTGGACGAAATCCGAGGCGTTCCGCATGGCCCATCGCGGCGCGGGCGGGCATGGCGATCTCTATGCCGGACCGCCCGAGCTTGAGGTGTTCGACGCGGTGCAAAGCCTCGCCATGGCCGGTTGACAGCGCGCCCCGCGCCGCCCAACCTGCGGAAAACACAAGGAGAAGCGGTGCGGGCCACGGTCGTCTGTTCGATGCGCAACGAAGGCCCGTTCATCGTGGAATGGGTGGTCTGGTATCGCATGCTCGGCTTTACCGATCTTGTTGTCGTCACCAATGACTGCACCGACCCATCGCCTGATCTGCTGGATGCGCTTCAGGCGGCGGGGTGGCTGGTCCATCTGCGCTCCGAGGTGCCCGCCGGGGGCAAGGTGACGGCGGCGAAGCTGCGGCAGGCAAAGCGGCACCGGGCGGTGCGGCGTGCTGACTGGGTGCTGGTCTGCGATGTCGATGAATTTCTGGTCATCCATCGCGGCGCGGGCAAGCTGCCCGATCTTTTGGGGGCGTCACCCGATTTCACCGCCATGGCGATCAACTGGCGGGTATTCGGCACCTCTGGCATCGAAAGGTGGGAGGATGCGCCGATCCACCGCACCTTCCTGAATGCAGGCCCGACGCGCAACTGGATCTCGCGCTGGATCAAGGTGATCCACCGCAAACCGCAGGCCTTCCGCGCCCTGGCCGAACACGGGCCGCGCGGGCTCGATCCTGCGGCGGAGCCGGAACCACGTCTGGTGAATGCCGAAGGAGTGCCGGTTCCCGGCTGGCAGGACGAGGCGCAGTATCTGCGTGTCCTGCCGCCAGAGCTGACGACGCATGAAGTGGCACAGATGAACCATTACATGCTGCGATCCGAAGAAAGCTGGGGCCTGAAGCGTGGCACGCCGTCAGCGGTGCAGGGGGCTGATCGCTATAACGACAGCTATTATCGTTCGACCAACCGGAACGAGCGGCGTGACCTGTCTGCCCTGCGCTATGAAGCCGAGTTCGATGCCCTTCATGCGCGGGCCATGGCGCTGCCCGGCGTCGCGCGGCTGCATCATCTGTGCTGTGCGGATTATGCGGGGCGGCTGGCCGAAAAAGCAGGACATGCGCTGGAACAAGACCCCCGCTGGCAGCATCACATGGCGGCGGCGGGGCAGGGGGCCGGCTGACCGGCCCCCTGTCGGATCAGATGATCTCGATGCTGTTCCACAGCTTGTAGAGCGAGGCCACATCCTCCAGCACGATCTTGCCGCGCGCACCGAAGTCCAGAACGATGTCATCACCGATATCTGTGGCGTACTGGTTCACCACCTGACGCTTGGTCAGGTCTGCGCCGCCCCAGAGGTTGTCGTTCAGCACCAGCTTGTCGATCCCCTTGGAAAAATCGGTGACGGTATCGGTGCCCATGCCCCGCGCGAAGACAAAGCTGTCGCGCCCGGCACCGCCGGTCAGCTGATCCGCGCCACTGCCGCCGGTGAGCCGGTCATTGCCGCCGCCGCCCGACAGGGTATCGTTCCCACTGCCACCGACCAGCGTGTCCCGACCGCCGCCAGTTGTGATCGTATCCCGACCCGTGCCGCCATTGACGGTATTGTTGCCGAACAGATCGGTGATCTTGTCGTTGCCGCCCTTGCCGTTGATCGTGGTGTCGCCGAAGAAGCTTTGCACGACATCGGCGCGGGTGCTGGTTTTCGGCCCGGCAAGCTGTTGCGCGATATTCCAGCTCTGATCGTCGATCACCAGATTTTCGATCTTGGCCGAGCCGCTGGCGTAATAGCTGCGCAGCGAGATCTGATCCGCCACCAGCCCCTTGGCATTCAGCACCTGGATTTGCAGGTCATTGCTGAACGACGGCTGAACCAGCCGGACCCGCGCCGGGTCGATGCCCGTAATCTCGATCGTGTCGCGACCGCCGATATCATAGACGGTATCCTCGCCGAAACCGGCTTCGAACTTGTAGGTGTCGTTCCCGTTGCCACCTGCCATGTATTCATTGCGCTGTGAGCCGATGAACGTATCGGACTGGCCGGTGCCGTAAAGGTTGGTGACATCCACGGCGCCCTGGATGGTCAGCCCGCCGCGCAGGTCGATGCTGCCACCGCCGGAGAACACAAGGCTTTCAATCGCGCGGCCGTCGAAATGGTTGTCGATGGTGATCGAGCTGACGACATTGCCGTTCCGGTCCACCACCATGACCCGCAGATCGTCAGAACCATTGGCATTCAGCCGTACATTCGCAGCAGAGATGGATTTTTCGACCAGAATGCGGTCGCGCCCCTGGCTGTCGCTGATGAAATTGGCTTCATCGCCCTTGCCCAGCACATAGGTGTCATTGCCGCCGCCGCCATACAGCGTCTCGTTGCGGTTTGACATGATCAGCCGGTCGTTCAGGGCGGTGCCGATCAGCGTCGTCTGATCCACAGCGCCTTGGATCTTCAGCCCGCCGAGCAGGTCGAGGGCCTGGCCCGAGCCGACCCGCAGGGTCGAGATGCCGTGACCGTTGAAATGCTCGTCCAGCGTCAGGGTGCTGCGCACATTCTCGTTCTTGTCGATGATCCAGATGCGCAGGTCGTCGCTGTCGCTTGTGCTCGCGCTCATCCGCACGCGGGCAGCCGGGACGCCCTTGATCTGGATCGCGTCATTGCCAAGCCCGTCATAGATGAGCTTGCTGCCACCGGCGCTTGACCAGATGTAGGTATCATCACCATTGCCGCCATAAAGCGTTTCATTGCGGCTGGACATGATCAGCGAATCGTTGAGATCGGTGCCGCGCAGGGTGGTGTCGTTCACCGCGCCGCGGATCGTCAGCCCGGCCAGCAGGTTCACGCTGGTACCGTCAGAATAGGTCAGCGTTTCAATCGGGCGGCCGTTGAAATGTTCGTTCAGGTAGATCGTGTCGATGATGTTCTCGTTCGCGTCCACCAGGCGGATGACCAGATCATCATAATCGCTGCTGCTGGTATTGAGGCGCACATTGCGGGCGAGAACCGAGCTGTCGAGGCTGAGCGTGTCTGCGCCCTGCGAATCTTCAATAAGTTTCGAACCCTGACCCGCCGAGATGACGTAGGTATCGTTGCCCGCGCCGCCATAAAGGGTCTCGTTCCGGTCCGAGCCGACCAGCGTGTCATTGTTGCCGGTGCCACGCAGCGTGGTCTGCGAGATCGTGCCTTGGATCTTCAGGCCGCCGGTCAGGTTCATCGTCGTCCCATCGGCCAGCTTCAGCTGTTCGATGGTGGCGCCGTTGAAATGTTCGTTCAGGGAAACCGTTCCGACCACCGCGCCGTTGCTGTCGACAATCGAGATCAGCAGGTCATCATAATCCGACGGGCTGATGTTCATACGCAGCATACCGGCAGTAACCGAACTGTCGAACTCGATCTTGTCGGCGCCCTCGGTGTCATAGACGACATCATTACCCGGCAGGGAGTCGAACCGATAAGTGTCGTCGCCGCTGCCGCCGTACAGGTAATCATTTTCCGTGGGATTGCCGACCAGAATGTCGTCGATGCCATCGTAGCCTTTGATCGTGGCCATCGGTTACCTCCAATGTAGAAACTGGCTGCACCCTACCAAAATGGTAATCAATTGAAAGGTAAGTAAAACCGGACCTGCACCGGCAATGCGCGAGTTCCCGCCACAAAAAAAACGCGGCAGGGAGACCCTGCCGCGTCTGTTTGCCCTGTAGGGGGGATCAGCCTTCGGCCGACTCCTCTTCTGCCACCAGACCCGACGGGGCGGTGATGTTGGCGATCACGAAGTTGCGGTCGATGGTCGGCTTCGCGCCTTTCGGCAGCGCCACATCATTGATGTGGATCACGTCGCCGAAGGTGCGGCCCGCCAGATCGACAACGATCTCGTTCGGGATGTCGGAGGCCAGAACTTCCAGTTCGACTTCCGGGCGCACCACGGTCAGCGTGCCGCCACGCTTCAGGCCGGGGGCCTGATCGTGGTTGATGAAGGTCACATGGATGAACAGGTTGATGCGGCTGTCGTCGTGCAGGCGCATGAAGTCAATATGCGTCGGCAGGTCTTTCACGACGTCGCGCTGGACGCCGCGGCAAACGACATGAACGTCCGGCTGGCCTTCGACCTTCAGGTTGAAGAGGGTCGACATGAAGCGGCCGGCTTTCAGGCGCTTCAGCAGGGCGTTGTAGTTCATGCTGATCGGCTGCGGCTCTTTGCCGTCGCCGTAGACGATGCCGGGAACGTTGCCCTCACGACGGGCTTGACGGGCGGCCCCCTTGCCTGTCCCCGTCCGCACCACGGCGTTAAGATCCGGGATCTCGCGTGCCATAGGTATCTCCTTTGGTTGCACTGGTCCGTCATCCTCCAAGGGTGCATGACGGATCGGGGGCCTATAGCGGGGAATCGCCTGCAAGGAAAGCCGAAAGTCGTGAAAAATCACCTCTGGCGCCGCGTGTCGGGCACGGGCGGGTCGGTGTCGGCGCCGGGCTTGCCGGGGTTGTCCTGTCGGGCTAGCACGGCATCAGGACAGAAGGAACCCCCGATGCTTTCGCCCCGCTTGATCGTCACGGCGCATGCGCCGCTTGCGGCCTTTACCGCCATGGGCGTGTTGTGGGGCACTTTCGCCGCCGCGCTGCCGGACCTCAAGGCGCAGCTGGATGTGAACGAGGCGCGGCTGGGGCTGTTGTTGCTGCCGACGCCGCTGGCGGCGGTCAGCGCGATGCTGGTGGCACCGCTTGTCGGTGTGGCACTGGGCCGGATTGCGCTGCCGGTGGCAGCACTGGCGATGGGGCTGGCCTTCATCCTGCCGGGGCAGGTTCATGTGGCGGCCTTTTTCCCGCTTGCCATGATGTGCGCCGGTGCGGCAACCGGCCTGACCGATGTGCTGATGAACGCCCGTGTCGCCGCGCTGGAGAATGAGCGCGGGCTGCATCTGATGAACCTTTGCCACGCCGCCTATTCCTTCGGCTATGCTGGCGGGGCGCTGGCGACAGGCGTGATGCGCGATGCGGCGCTGCCGCCAGGCGTGGTGATGGCGGTGGCGGGGATCTGTGCTGCACTGATTGCTGTGTTGGCCTTTGAACGGGACGGCACCATCCACGGTCTTGCCCGCCCGCCAAAGGGGCAGGGCAGCGGGCTGGGCCTCGTGCCGCTGATCGGCGGTGGCATCGTACTGATCGCCTTTCTGACCGAGAACGCGGCCGAAAACTGGTCGGCCCTGCATATCGAGAAAACCCTGGGCGGCAGTCCCGCCGAGGGTGCGATGGGGCCTGCCGCGCTGGCACTGACCATGGGATTTGCGCGGATCGCCGGGCAGGGTCTGGTGGCGCGGCTGAATGCGGGGCGGCTGTTGCGCGCGGGGGCGGTGGTTTCCGCCACCGGCGCGCTGGGGGCGGCCTTCGCCACCAGCCCCACGATGGCCTATGCCGGGTTCATCGTCATGGGGATCGGATCGTCGGTCATCGCCCCCACCGCCTTTTCGCTGGTGGGTCGGATGGCGGCGCCGGAAGCCCGCGCCCGCGCTGTCGCAAGGGCCACGCTTTACGGCTATTTCGGCTATTTCTTCGGCCCGCCCATGCTGGGCTTTCTGGCGGGCCTGTTCGGGCTGCGCGCGGCCTTCGTCTTTGCCGCTGCCATGCTGATGGCGGTGCTGGTGCTCACCCCGCTGCTGATGCGGC
Source organism: Gemmobacter caeni (assembly GCF_003054195.1). Classification (GTDB taxonomy): domain Bacteria; phylum Pseudomonadota; class Alphaproteobacteria; order Rhodobacterales; family Rhodobacteraceae; genus Gemmobacter; species Gemmobacter caeni. The sequence continues at coordinate 159,024 of NZ_QBKP01000006.1, read as the reverse complement.
GGGGCTGAGGGTCAGGCCCAGTCGCCTTCAAAATCCTTGGGCACCAGGAGGTTGTGCGGCCCGAGGTTCCTGATGTCCCGCTCGCCACACAGCGCCATTGTGGTGTCCAGTTCCTTGCGGATGACCTCCAGCGCTGTTGTCACGCCGGCTTCGCCCATTGCGCCCAGACCATAGATGTAGCTGCGCCCGATCATCGTGCCATCCGCCCCGAGGGCAAGGGCCTTCAATACGTCCTGACCCGAGCGGATGCCGCTGTCGAGCCAGATTTCGGTCTTCCCCTTCACCGCCCGCACAATGGAGGGCAGCATGCGGATCGACGACAGCGCGCCATCCAGCTGCCGCCCGCCGTGGTTGCTGACGACGATGGCATCAGCCCCGAAATCGGCGGCGCGCTGCGCATCCTCGACATCCAGAACGCCCTTGAGGATCAGCTTGCCGCCCCAGCGGTCACGGATGCGCGCAATCTTGGTCCAGTCCAGCTGCGGATCGAACTGTTCCGCCGTCCAGCTGGACAGCGAGGACAGGTCGCCCACGCCCTTCGCATGACCAACGATATTGCCAAAGCTGCGCCGTCTGGTGCCCAGCATACCAAGGCACCATTCCGGCTTCGTCATCATGTTGAGGATATTCGGGATCGTCAGCTTTGGCGGCGCAGACAATCCGTTTTTCAGATCCTTGTGCCGCTGGCCGAGAATTTGCAGATCCAGCGTCAGAACCAGCGCAGAACAGCCTGCGGCCCTGGCGCGGTCGAGCACGCGGTCGACGAAATCCTCGTCCCGCATGACGTAAAGCTGGAACCAGAACGGTGCGGTGGTTTGCGCCGCCACATCCTCGATCGAGCAGATAGACATGGTCGACAACGTGAAGGGCACGCCGAACTTTTCAGCCGCCCGCGCCGCCTTGATCTCGCCATCCGCCGATTGCATGCCGGTGAGCCCGACAGGCGCAAGCGCCACGGGCATGGTCACCGGCGTGCCGATCATCTCGCCCGCGATGCTGCGGTTCGACATGTCGACCGCCACCTTCTGCCGCAGCCGGATCTTTTCGAAATCCGTCACATTCTCGCGGAAGGTCTGTTCGGTATAGCTGCCGGATTCCGCGTAATCGTAGAACATGCGCGGGGTGCGACGGGCATGCAGGCGCTTCAGATCGTCGATGCAGGTGATGACGGGCATGCGAACCTCCGATATTGGTTAGTTTCCTTTACCAATATCGGAGATTTCGCGCAACTGCTTTCCCTGAGCCCGGTGCTTCGGTGCGATCATGCAACCCGTAGTCGCGCCGCACCTCGGCCACGCGCAGCCTGTAGGTGGTGAACAGCCCGCTGCGTCCGGCCTGTTGTGCAAGGCGGTGTTCTGCGGTTTCGCGCCAGCCTTGTACTGCCGCCTCGTCCCGAAAGAAGGACAGAGACAAAAGCTTGCCGGGGTCGGAGAGGCTCTGAAACCGCTCCACCCCCAGAAATCCGTCGATCCCGTCCAGCAGCGGCCGCAGATCAGCGGCGCGAGCCATATAAGCGTCCCGCGCGCCGGGGGCGGGGATGACCTCGAACAGGACGGCGATCATGCGCCACACCCGTGCGGGGCTGAGGCCAGCCGCAGGAAGGTGCGATCCTCGCGCAGGATGAACCGCTCTTTCTGGGCGAATTGGTAATTCTCGCGCCCCAGGGGATCAGCCGCCAGCCGCGTGCGGTACGCCTCGTATTCAGCCAGAGAGGGGATGTTGTAGATGCCGTAGGCCAGTGTGGACGACCCTTCATGCGGCGCGAAATAGCCGATCAGATCAGCCCCGCAACGTGGGATCGCCTGTCCCCAGCTGCGGGAATAGGTTTCGAACTGGGCCTTCTTTGTCGGGTCGATGTGATAGCGGATGATGCAGGTCAGCATGGGTGACTCCTTTCACATCCGCTTGTGCCCGATTGTGCGAAAGTAATGTTTCGGCCATGATCGAACTGTGGAGGACAGCGTGATGAAAGAAGGCCCGGACCTTGCCCGCATTGCCGCGCTGATCGGTGAACCGGCGCGCGCCAACATCCTGACCGCACTGATGGCGGGGCGCGCGCTGACGGTGACCGAGCTTGCGGCCGAGGCCGGTGTGACGGTGCAGACCGCCTCGGGCCATCTGGCGCGGCTGGAGGAAGGCGGGCTGGTGGTGCCCCGCCGGTCGGGCCGTCACAAGTATTTCGCCCTGCGCGGGGTCGAAGTGGCGCGGGTGCTGGAGGCTCTGCTTGGCCTTGCCGCCGCGCGCGGCCATCTGCGCAGCCGACCCGGCCCGCGCGATCCATCGCTGCGCGCAGCGCGGGTATGTTACGATCATATGGCGGGCGAGGCGGGGATACGGCTTTACGACAGCCTGCTGGCGCGTGGTTTCCTTGGCCCGGCGCCCGAGGGGCTGGCCCTGACGGACGCGGGCGCCACCTTTGTGACCAGCTTCGGAATCGACCTTGCAGCCCTGCGGGCCGGACGCCGGCGGGTGCTGTGCCGCGATTGTCTGGACTGGAGCGAGCGGCGCAGCCATCTGGCCGGGGCCTTGGGCCGTGCGATGCTGGATCACATGCTGGGGCTGGCCTGGCTGCACCGGGTTGAGGGCAGCCGCGCCCTGCGTTTCACCCCCGCCGGGCGCCGCGCCTTCGACGCGGCCTTCCCGCCGGTAGAGGATTGGTTTCCGGAAGGCAGCACCCCTCAGGCGGCGTGAGCGCCCGCTGCAAGCGCGGCAACGGTGCCCAGAATATCGGCCACAGGCTTGCCTGCACCGATCTCCTTCACAATAGCCGATCCCACGACGCAGCCATCCGCGATGCCTGCGATGGCCTGCGCATTGTCGGGGGTCGAGATGCCGAAGCCCACAATGACCGGCAGATCGGTCGCAGCCTTGATCCGTGCGACCTCGGGCGCCACATCAGCGGCCTGAGCGGCGGCCGCGCCGGTGATCCCGGTGATCGAGACATAATAGACGAAACCGCTGGTGTTTTGCAGTACTGTCGGCAGGCGGCGGTCATCGGTGGTGGGCGTAGCCAGCCGGATGAAGTTCAGCCCGGCGGCCTGTGCGGGCAGGCACAGCTCGCTGTCTTCCTCCGGCGGCAGATCGACCACGATCAGCCCGTCGATGCCCGCCTCTTTCGCCTCGGCCAGAAAACGGTCGACGCCGCGCGAATAGATCGGGTTGTAGTAGCCCATGAGCACGATCGGCGTCGTCTGATCGCCCGCGCGGAAATCGCGCACCATGTCCAGAACCTTGTCCATCGTCATGCCGCCATCCAGCGCACGCTGCCCGGCAAGCTGTACCGTCGGGCCGTCCGCCATCGGATCGGTGAAGGGCATCCCCAGTTCGATCACATCGACCCCGGCGCCCGGCAGGCCCTTCATCACCTCAAGCGAGGTTTCCGCATTCGGATCACCCCCCATGATATAGGCGACGAAGGCCTTTTTGCCCTCGGCCTTCAGGGCGGCGAACTTGGCGTCGATCCGGGTCATGGCGGTCCTCTTCTGCACTCTGGTCCGATGTGCCGCGAAGCGGGGCAGAAATCAATGGGGCTTGGGCCGGCGCTTGCGATTCCGCCGTGCAGGCCCTAAGAGCGGGCGAAGTTTCGAAAGGGGATCGCCATGGGCTTCAGGATGGGCATTGTCGGGCTGCCGAATGTGGGCAAGTCCACGCTCTTCAACGCGCTGACGCGCACCGCTGCCGCGCAGGCCGCGAACTTCCCCTTCTGCACCATCGAGCCGAATGTGGGCGAGGTGGCGGTGCCCGATCCGCGGCTGGACAAGCTGGCTGCCATTGCCGGGTCGAAGCAGATCATCCCGACGCGGATGACCTTCGTTGATATTGCCGGTCTGGTGCGCGGTGCGTCGAAAGGCGAGGGGCTGGGCAACCAGTTTCTTGCCAATATCCGTGAATGCGACGCCATCGCCCATGTGCTGCGCTGCTTTGAAGACGGCGACATCACCCATGTCGAAGGCCGGATCGACCCGGTGGCCGATGCCGAAACCATCGAGACCGAGCTGATGCTGGCCGATCTGGAATCCATCGAACGCCGCCGTGCCAACCTTGCCCGCAAGCTGAAGGGTGGCGACAAGGAATCTGCCGATCAGGACAGGCTGCTCGCGCTGGCACAGGTCGCGCTGAATGATGGCAAGCCCGCGCGCAGCGTGCAGGTCGCGGCGGATGATCTGAAGCAATGGCGGATGCTGCAACTTCTGACGGCGAAGCCGGTGCTTTACGTCTGCAACGTCGAAGAATCGAAAGCGGCCGAGGGCAACAGCCAGTCGGCGCGGGTGGCCGAGATGGCGGCGAAGATCGGTGCCGCCTCGGTGGTGATTTCCGCGAAGATCGAGGAAGAGATCAGCCAGTTGCCCGAGGACGAGGCGGCGATGTTCCTTGAGGAAATGGGCCTGCACGAGGCGGGGCTGGATCGGCTGATCCGCGCGGGTTATCAACTGCTTGGCCTGCAAACCTATTTCACCGTCGGCCCGAAGGAGGCCCGCGCCTGGACGATCACCAAGGGCACTCTGGCCCCGGCGGCGGCGGGTGTGATCCATGGTGACTTCGAAAAGGGCTTCATCCGCGCCGAAACCGTGGCCTATGACGATTACATCGCGGGCAAGGGAGAAGCCGGGGCCAAGGAGGCGGGCAAGTTCCGCGTCGAAGGCAAGACCTATGAGGTTCAGGACGGCGACGTGCTGCACTTCCTGTTCAACGGCTGATCTTCCGCCGGAATGTATGAAAATCAAAAGGGCTGCCGGTTTCCGGTGGTCCTTTTCCTTTGAAATGTCTGATTTCGCTATCAGGCCCTGCTCAGCAGATAACGGCGCCTCGCGCTGTCAAAGCCGGTGATACGCAGACCTGCGGCAAAGGCGGCCTGCATCTCTGCGCGGTTTTCCAGTCGCAGCGCTTGAGCCATTTCGGGGGCGTGGATCATCATGTCACCGAAATCGGCCGGGATCTCTATTTCCTCTGCCACCCGGTCCGGGGGCAGTGGCTGCCCGGCCGCTGCGGCCACCACGCGGGGGCTTTGCAGGTGCCAGTCGGCCATCAGACGGTCGGAGGGGGCACCCTTGTTGATCCCCTCCATCTCGCCGTAGTAATCCGGCAGATAGGTTTGCGATGAGGCGCCCAGCCGGTGAATGTTCAGCGCGGCATTGGCAAGCCGCAGCGGATCGTAGGTCCAGCGAACATGTGTGATGCCGCGCGCCAGACACCAGTCGCGCTGATACCATTTCAACCGCAGACCGAGGCCCAGACCGCGGGCCTGCGCCAGAACGGCGAGCCGGTGCGAATGCTGCACCCCCGGTGTGACGGTCGGAAAGCCGAAGACATAGCCGAGGAGCGTGTCATCCTCGAAGGCGCCAGCCACCAGCCCGCCTTCGTGCTGAATGACCATCATCAGATCGGCCGGGTCTTCTCTGTCCCCTTCGCCCCAGACCTGACGTTGCAGGTCTTCCGCCGCGCGGAATTCGGTCATGCCGGAGAGATCACGCAATTCGATGGTCACGGGCGGAACTCCCTGGGGTGGCAGAGACAGAGCTGAGAATGTTGTTCTCCAGCCCACTGCCGCAGTGAACTGGCGCGTCGAAGGTTGCAATTAGGTCGTGTGGGCCGCCTCCGGCGCAGAATTGTTCGATCTGATCAAGCGCAAGGGCGCGGGTCTGTGAAAACAGCGCCTTGTCGGCCAGCCAACAGCAGGAATTTGTATTGCAGGCCATGACGCTTTTGCAATGAGCGACGGCTGTTACAGCGCGCAATGCGGCACGATGGAGGGGCATAGGCTTTGGCGCACTCGGGTTCCGGACGTGTGCAGTCTTCGGGCTGGCGGGTCGGGTCGTCAAGCACCGCGACGCTTTGCCACCCTTTTCTGCGCGGCCGCAGAGACGGCGGTTGATGCGGATCAAGGTGCACCTCGCGTCGGTGTGATCGGGTGAGGCCGAACGCGCCGGATGACAAGAGGCCAGCAATGAACCGTCTGATGATGATTATCTTCTCCATGGCGTCGACCTCGCTCATGGGGGTCGGGATCGTCGCCGCCCTGACCATGGGCATGGTGACGTTGAAAGCCATTCTGGTGGCCGCCGCAGTGGGCTTTGTCGCGGCCATTCCGGTGAGTTGGTTCGTCGCTCGCCAGATCACGGGCTGACGGGCGACGGAAGTCTTGTATCGTCGCGTAGAAGTCAACGAAGACCACGCCGGTGCGTGGCCAGCAACGGGAGCTTCACATGCCCAAGGGCTATTCCCGCAGCCAGATTGTGCTGCATTGGTTGACGGTGGTTCTTGTCGCCTGGCAGTTCATCGGCAATGACGCGATTTCCGCCGCATGGCGCAGCCTGCGTCAGGGGGGAAGCCCGGCCTTTGATCCGCTGGTCGCGGGCCATGTGGCGGGAGGGATTGCCGTCCTGGTGCTGGCTTTGTGGCGGATCGGCCTGCAAGGCCGCCGCGGGGCGCCTGCGCCGGCAGAGGGCAGCCCCGCCATTCTGCGCCCGCTTTCGAAGCTGGCCCATGCAGGTCTTTATCTGGCGATGATTGCCCTCGCCGTGACGGGGGGTATGGCGTGGTTCGGTGGCATTTCGGTAGCGGCCGAAGCGCATGAGGTGCTGAAGGCGGTGCTTCTGGCGCTGATCGGCCTGCATGTGGCCGGTGCGCTCTGGCATCAATTCGTGCTGCGGGACGGGCTGATGCGGCGTATGGCCCGTCCGGCGGACTAGGCGCATTCAGGCGTCGAGGAACACTTTCAGTGTCTGCTCGAACTCGCGCGGTTTGTCGGCATGAAGCCAGTGTCCGGCGCTTGGCAGTTTGGCGAAATGCGCATTGGGAAACAGTGCGCGGATCGCCGGGCGGTATTCCGGCTTCACATAATGGCTGTCGCCGCCGGTCAGGAACAGGGTCGGCCCGTCGAATTGCCCGGCCGGATCGGGCCAGCCGACGATCTTGGGCATTTCAGCCTCCAGCACGTCAAGGTTCAGCCGCCAGCGCGGCCCGCCCTCCGCTTTCAGGTCCAGCGATTGCAGGAAGAAGGCGCGCAGGGGGGCCTCGGGTACGGTTTCCGCAAGCCTGCGGTCGGCCTCACCGCGCGTGGTCAGGCCCGCCAGATCGAGCCCGCGCATCGCGGTGATGTATTGCGTCTGGTCATGGGCATAGGGCACCGGCGCCACATCGGCGACGACCAGCCGCCGCACAAGGCCGGGATGATTCAGCGCCAGCATCATCGACGCCTTGCCCCCCATCGAATGCCCGATCACATCGGCCTGCCCGCCATGGGCGCCGATCACCTCGGCCAGATCGGCAGCCATGTCGGGATAGCTGTGGGTCGTAAAGCGGGGGCTTTCGCCGTGATTGCGCATGTCGACCGCCAACACATCGCGCCGCTCTGACAGGCGGCGGGCGATGACGTTCCAGTTCCGTGCCGAGCCGTAGAGCCCGTGCACGATCAGGATGGGGGGCAGGTCCGATGCGGTGGTGGCGGGATAATGGATCGTGTTCAGCATGGCACAGAAGTAACCGAGCCTTTCCGCGACTGCCAGAGCGGTTGATGCCTTCCGCGTGCAAGCGTAGTCTGCCGCGCAAGGGCGGTGGCAGACCGCCGGACAGCGGCGGGCAGGACACGAAGATGGGCGCGATTACCATTCAGCAGATGGCGGACCGGGTTGCGGGGCTGATGGAGGAACGGCTGCGCATCAAGGGTGCGGGGCTGGCCGAAAAGCTGTCGCGTGGCGGTCGGCGGTTGCCGCGCAAAGTGCGGGCCGCGGCAGAGCGGCTGGCCGAGGCGGCGCATATGTCGCAAAACCCGAAGCTTCTGTTGCAGGTGGATGAGGGCGAGGTGGCCGAAGCCTATGACATCTGTCTGCGTCACCTGTCACCTCTGGGCTCCGCCGGTCGGCGCAAAGGCCTGCTGATTTCGGTCGTGGCGCAGGTGGTCTTCGGCCTTATCGTCGTGGCCGGGCTGGCCGTACTTGTGCTGAAGCTGCGCGGGCTGATGTGACGGGCAGGGGCTGCCGATGCAGCGCCGCGCGGCTGACCAGTGTGACGGTGACGAACGAGACGTAAAGCAGCAGATACCACGACCCCAGCTTGGCGAAACTGACGACCTGTCCGGCGACCTGACCGGAGTAGAGCCAGGTTCCCGTTGCCGTGCCGATATTCTCGGCCAGCCAGAGCGCGAAGCTGGAGAGGAATGCCGCAACCGGCAGCGGCATCCACCAGTCCCGGTCAGAGATGCGGAACCAGATCCGCGTGCGGGAGAACAGCAGCACTGATCCTGCGAAAAGTGCGACCCGGATGTCCGGCAGGAAGTGATGGGCGAAGAAATTCACATAGATGGCCAGCGCGAACACCATGGTCAGCCAGAACGGCGGGTAGGGTGCAAAGCGCATGTCGAACAGCCGGATGACCCGCGCCATGTAGCTGCCGACACTGGCATACATGAAGCCGGAAAACAGCGGCACGCCCCAGAGCTTGAACAGGCCCGGTTCCGGGTAGGACCATGATCCGGCGCCGACCTTGAACCATTCCATCGCGGTGCCTGTCAGGTGGAACATCAGGATGACACGGGCTTCTTCCCATGTCTCCAGCCCTTTCCACAGAAAGACGACCTGCGTGGCGATGGCAAACAGGAACAGCGCATCGTAGCGATGCACAGGCCATTCCGGTGACCAGATCAGGCGGGTGGCGAGAATGGCGATCAGCAGCAGGCCGCCAAACAGGCAGGCCCAGCCCTGCTTCAGTATGAACATCACCAGTTCGGCGAGACCATAGGGCAGACGCGCCCGCGCCCAGTCGCCAAGACGGCGTTCCAGCCGGGTGCTGTGCGGGGCATGGGGCATAGGAATTGCTCTGAGGACGTGGGCGCAGAGGCAAAAGCGTTCAGAAAACTTTTGCAAATGTCTTTGCAGGAAATTTGGGGCCCCGGAGTGCCGGGGCCCCGTGCCGGTCAGAGACCGGGGTAGAGCGGGAAGCGGGCACAGAGGCCGGCGACCTTGGCGCGCACGGCGGCTTCGACCTCGCCATTGCCATCCTCGCCATTGGCGGCCAGGCCATCGACCACTTCGACGATCCAGTCGGCGATCAGGCGGAATTCGGCCTCGCCGAAGCCGCGGGTGGTGCCTGCCGGGGTGCCCAGACGCACGCCTGAGGTCACCGTCGGCTTTTCAGGGTCGAAGGGGATGCCGTTCTTGTTGCAGGTGATATGGGCACGACCCAGCGCTTTTTCGGTCGCATTGCCCTTCACGCCTTTCGGGCGCAGGTCCACCAGCATGACGTGGGTGTCGGTGCCGCCGGTCACGATGTCCAGCCCGCCCTTCATCAGCTGGTCGGCCAGCGCCTGCGCATTGACCACCACCTGTGCGGCATAGGCCTTGAACTCGGGCCGCAGCGCCTCGCCGAAGGCCACCGCCTTGGCGGCGATGACATGCATCAGCGGGCCGCCCTGGATGCCCGGGAAGATGGCCGAATTGACCTTCTTGGCGATATCCTCGTTGTTCGTCAGGATCATGCCGCCACGCGGGCCGCGCAGGGTCTTGTGCGTGGTGGTGGTCGCCACATCGGCATAGGGGAAGGGCGAGGGGTGCTGACCGCCAGCCACGAGGCCCGCGAAATGCGCCATGTCGACCATCAGGAAGGCGCCAACCTTGTCGGCGATGGCGCGGAAACGGGCGAAGTCGATCTGCCGCGGCACGGCCGAACCGCCGGCGATGATCAGCTTCGGCTGATGCTCGTCGGCCAGACGCTCGACCTCGTCATAGTCGATGCGGCTGTCCTGCTGGCGCACGCCATATTGCACGGCGTTAAACCATTTGCCCGACTGGTTCGGCGCGGCGCCGTGGGTCAGGTGACCGCCCGAGGCCAGGTTCATGCCCAGAATGGTGTCGCCCGGTTTCAGCAGCGCGTTGAACACGCCCTGATTGGCCTGCGAGCCGGAATTGGGCTGGACGTTGGCGAAGGTGCAGCCGAACAGCTTGCAGGCGCGCTCGATGGCGAGGTTTTCCGCCACGTCGACGAACTGGCAGCCGCCGTAGTAGCGCTTGCCCGGATAGCCTTCGGCATATTTGTTGGTCATCACCGAGCCCTGCGCCTCCATCACGGCGCGGCTGACGATGTTTTCCGACGCGATCAGCTCGATCTCGTCCCGCTGGCGGCCGAGTTCGTCAGTGATCGAGCCGAACAGCTCGGGGTCGCGGGAGGCGAGGGTTTCGGTGAAGAAACCGGGATCGCGGATGTCGGTCATGGGCGTCTCCTGTCAAGGAAGGGCGGATTCGCGGTCATTTAGACCATGCCCCAAGCGACAGGGAAGGGTAGAAACCGACATGGACCCGAATTCAAACGAACAGAATGTCGCCTATCGGAAACTTTTCCGTCGCGCTGCGCCGCAGAGACTTGAGTTTGCTCCCGCCGCCCCGCAAGACTGACGGCAGGGATCGAGGAAGGATGCCATGCGGATCAATTTCCGGGCCAGCACAAGCGCTTCGGCGCTGTCCGCCTATACAGCGCTGAGCGACCGCTATGACGATGCGCCGATCCGGTCGGCAGATGTCATCGTGGCATTGGGGGGCGACGGCTTCATGTTGCAGACCCTGCACGAGACGCAGAGCCTTGGCCTGCCGGTCTATGGCATGAATTGCGGCACCATCGGCTTTCTGATGAATTCTTATTCCGAAGAGGCGCTGGAAGAGCGTTTGCACGCGGCGGAAGAGACGGTGATCAATCCGCTGGCCATGCATGCCGTCACCGCCTCGGGGCGGGAGCATCATGCGCTGGCGATCAATGAGGTGAGCCTGCTGCGCGCGGGGCCGCAGGCCGCCAAGCTGAGGATCAGCGTGGATGGGCGCGAGCGGATGGCCGAACTGGTCTGCGACGGGGCGTTGGTCTGCACACCCGCGGGATCGACCGCCTATAATTACTCGGCACATGGACCGATCCTGCCGATCGGCGCCGATGTTCTGGCGCTGACCGCGATGGCAGCCTTCCGGCCCCGCCGCTGGCGCGGGGCGTTGCTGCCGAAGACGGCCGTGGTGCGGTTCGACGTGCTGGAGGCGGCGAAGCGGCCGGTCATGGCCGATGCCGACAGCCGGTCGTTCCGCGATGTGCTGAGTGTGGAGATCCGGTCAGAGCCGAGCGTCTGTCACCGGCTGCTGTTCGATCCGGGGCACGGGCTGGAAGAGCGGCTGACGCATGAGCAGTTCATGTGAAACGGCGGCACTTCTGGCCGCCGTTGCATGAGTATTTTTGCAAGAAGCAAAAGGCAGATGACGCGCCCCGTGGCAGGGACGCGGCTATGGGTCAGCCTTTGGCGAGGCCGAGGCTTTGCAGGGCGAGCCTGATCTCGTCCAGGATGGCCGGGTCGTCGATGGTCGCGGGCATCTTGTAATCTTCATTATCCGCGATCTTGACCATGGTGCCGCGCAGGATCTTGCCCGAGCGGGTCTTGGGCAGGCGATCCACCACGACGGCGCGTTTGAAATCGGCCACCGGGCCGATACGGTCGCGCATCAGTTTGATGCAGCCTTTCACCACCTCGTCATGCGGGGTGTTGGCGCCTTTCTTGAGGCAGAGGAAGCCGAGCGGCGACTGGCCTTTCAACGTGTCGCTGACCCCGATCACCGCGCATTCGGCGACATCCGGATGCGAGGCGAGCACCTCTTCCATGGCGCCGGTCGAGAGGCGGTGGCCCGCGACGTTGATCACGTCATCGGTGCGCGCCATGATGTAGAGATAGCCGTCCTCGTCGATATAGCCCGCATCGCCGGTTTCATAATAGCCGGGGAAATGGCTGAGATAGCTTTTCTTGAAGCGGTCTTCAGCGTTCCACAGCGTCGGCAGGGTGCCGGGGGGCAGCGGCAATTTCACCGCGATGGCGCCGAGCGTGCCTGCGGAGACCGGGTGGCCGCCCTCGTCCAGTACCTGCACGTCATAGCCCGGCATCGGCACCGAGGGCGAGCCAAGCTTGACGGGAAGTTCCTCGATCCCCAGCGGGTTGGCGGCGATGGCCCAGCCGGTTTCGGTTTGCCACCAGTGGTCGATCACCGGCACGCCGAGGTGCTTTTGCGCCCATTGGATCGTGTCGGGGTCGGCGCGTTCACCGGCAAGGTAGAGGGCCTTGAGGTGCTTGAGGTTATATTCGCCGATGAATTCTCCTTCGGGGTCATCGCGGCGGATCGCGCGGAGCGCGGTGGGGGCGGTGAAGAAGCTTTTCACCTTGTTTTCGCTGATGACGCGCCAGAAGGTGCCCGCGTCGGGGGTGCCCACGGGCTTGCCCTCGAACACGATGGTGGTGCAACCGGCGATCAGCGGGCCGTAACAGATATAGCTGTGCCCCACGACCCAGCCCACATCCGAGGCGGCCCAGAACACGTCGCCCACGCCCACGTCATAGACGGCGCGCATCGTCCAGTTCAGCGCGACTAGATGGCCTGCGGTGGGGCGCACCACACCCTTGGGCTGGCCGGTCGTGCCGGAGGTGTAAAGGATATAGGCCGGGTGATCGCCCTCGACCGGCACGCATTCGGCGGGTTCGACGCCGAACTGGAAGGTGTGCCAGGCGACATCGCGGCCTTCGACCAGTTTGGCGACCTCTTGCTCGCGCTGGAAGATCACGCAGAAATCCGGCTTGTGCGTGGCCAGTTCGATGGCGCCGTCGAGCAACGGCTTGTAATGCACGATGCGGTTCGGCTCGATCCCGCAGCTTGCCGCGATGATCGCCCTGGGCTTGCAATCGTCGATCCGCACGGCAAGCTCATTGGCGGCAAACCCGCCGAACACGACCGAATGGATGGCGCCGAGACGGGCACAGGCCAGCATCGCCTCCAGCGCCTCGGGGATCATCGGCATGTAAATGATGACACGGTCGCCCTTTTCCACGCCCTTGGCGCGCAGGGCGCCAGCGAGGCTGGCGACGCGGGTTTGCAGCTCCTTGTAGGTGATACCCTTGCGCAGGTGGGTGACGGGGCTGTCATGGATGATGGCCAGCTGGTTGCCGCGACCGGCGAGGACGTGGCGGTCCACCGCATTCCAGCAGGTGTTGACCTGCGCATCGGTGAACCATTCGTAGAGGGGGGCGCGGTCGGCATTCAGGGCGCGCGACGGCGGTTTCACCCAGTCGATCGCCCCGGCGGCCTTCATCCAGAAGCCTTCCGGGTCTGCCTTCCAGCTTTGGTAGATTTCCCTGTATGCCATGGTATGCACCCTCCTCCGGTTTGACGGATTGTTACGCGACGACCGGGTATTGCCGCAACGGTGTTACCGATCACGTCGGGGCGCAGGGGCAGAAAATTTGCAGAATTATGCTGTTTGCGGACGGCAAATTTATGCAAAGTCGCACGTTATGCCAAATTTTGTTGGAATAGCCGGGGAGTTTGCAAATTTTTCAGGATTTGCAGTTTGCCTGCTGCCTGAAAGTGAGTCGGCGGCCGGATTTCCGGCCGCCGAATGTCTTAGCCGTAATGCGCCACGGGTGTTCCGGCGAGGGCCGAGATGTTCAAAAGCCCGCGCGGCGTAATTGAGGGGGTCACGATATGCGCCTTGTTGCCCATGCCCATCAGGATAGGCCCGACTTCCAGCCCGCCCGCCTTCATCCGCAGCATGTTGCGGGCCGCGTTGGCCGCATCGGAATAAGCGAAGATCAGGATATTGGCGGCACCCTCCAGCCGGCAGCCGGGGAAGATGCGGGCGCGCAGGTCGGCGTCCAGCGCGGCGTCGATGCTCATTTCGCCTTCATAGACGAAACTGCGGCTCTCCGCATCCAGGAGCGCCAGCGCCTCGCGCATCCGGCGGCCGGAATCGCTGTCGAGGTTGCCGAAATTGGAATGCGAGCAGAGCGCGACCTTGGGTGTTACGCCGAAACGTTTGGCATGGCGGACGGCGCCCAGCGTGGTGAGGGCGATCTGTTCCGGCGTGGGGATCGGGCTCACCTGGGTATCGGCGATGAACAACGGCCCGTCCTCAAGGATCATCAGGCTGAGCGCGCCATGCGCCGACAGGCTGCCCCGGCCCAGAACCTGCGAAATGTAGTTCAGATGCCAGAGATATTGTCCGAAGGTGCCGCAGATCAGGCTGTCAGCATCGCCACGATGCACCGCGATGGCGCCGATGGCGGTGGTATTGGTGCGCAGGATGGCGCGGGCCAGATCGGGTGTAACGCCGCGCCGGGCCATCAGCTCGTGATAGCTGCCCCAGTAATCGCGGTAACGGGCGTCACTTTCGGGGTTGATGACCTCGAAATCCCGGTCCGGGCGGATCGGCAGGCCCGCGCGTTCGCAGCGCCGGGCCATGACCTCGGGGCGGCCGATGAGGATCGGCTTGTCGGTCATTTCCTCCAGCATCGCGTTGGTCGCCCGCAGCACGCGCTCATCCTCGCCCTCGGCAAAGATGATGCGGCGTTCGGCATTGCGCGCGGCCTCGAACACCGGGCGCATGATCAGCGCGGATTTGAAGACCGAGCCGTTCAGCCGCTCGCGATAGGCGGCGAGGTCGACGATGGGGCGGGTGGCGACGCCCGACTCCATCGCGGCCTTCGCCACCGCGCTGGCGACGACGCCGATCAGCCGGGGGTCGAAGGGTTTCGGGATCAGATAATCCGGCCCGAAGCTGAGTTTTTCGCCGCGATAGGCGGCGGCGGCTTCGGCGCTGGTGGTGGCACGGGCCAGGGCTGCGATTCCGTCGATGCAGGCCAGTTGCATTGCATCGTTGATCTGCGTCGCCCCCACGTCCAGCGCGCCCCTGAAGATGAAGGGGAAGCACAGCACGTTATTGACCTGATTGGGAAAGTCGCTGCGGCCGGTGGCGATGATCGCGCCGGGGGCGACGGCGCGCACCTCGTCCGGCAGAATTTCCGGCGTCGGGTTGGCCAGCGCGAAGATGATCGGGTTCTCCGCCATCCGCGCCACCATTTCAGGTTTCAGCACGCCGGGGCCGGAGAGGCCGAGGAACATGTCGGCACCGTCGATCACCTCGTCCAGCGTTCGCTTGTCGCTGGCCTGGGCATAGGCAGCCTTCTGGGGGTTCATGTCAATCTCGCGGCCCTCATGGACCAGACCGTGAATGTCGCAAAGCCAGACGTTTTCGCGCTTCACACCCAGCTTCAGCAGCATGTTCAGGCAGGCGATGCCAGCTGCCCCGCCGCCGGTGCTGACGATCTTGATATTCTCGAACCTTTTGCCCGCCACATGCAGCGCATTGGTCGCCGCGGCGCCCACCACGATGGCGGTTCCGTGCTGATCATCATGGAAAACCGGAATGTTCATCCGTTCGCGGCACAGCTTTTCGACCACGAAACAGTCGGGCGCCTTGATGTCCTCAAGGTTGATCGCGCCGAAGGTCGGCTCCAGCGCGCAGACGATATCGGCCAGCTTCACCGGGTCGGGTTCATTTAGTTCAATGTCAAAACAATCTATGTTTGCGAACTTCTTGAACAGGACGGCCTTGCCCTCCATCACTGGCTTGGAGGCCAGCGCACCGATATTGCCAAGGCCAAGTACAGCGGTGCCGTTCGTCACCACGGCAACCAGATTTCCTCTTGTTGTATAACGGCTTGCAGTGGATGGATCTGCCTTGATCTCAAGGCAGGCCTCGGCCACGCCAGGCGAATAGGCGCGCGACAGGTCGCGACCGTTGGCCAGCGGCTTGGTTGCCCGGATCTCCAGCTTTCCCGGTTTGGGGTATTCGTGATAATCCAGCGCGGCCTGACGCGCGCTGTCCTGGCGGGTCTCGTCCATTCCGTCCTCCCGAAATCTGGTTTAGGGTTAAACCAGATTCTCCACTCAATAAAAAGCGGCTTTGCGCGCTGCATGGCGCCTATGCGCCGGATGCCGCATCTGTTCCGCCTTCACTGTGCCGACAAGCTTGCCTCGCCGCAATCGCGGAAAACCGCAAGTCGCGCCGGGCGGGGCAGGGGCGGCGGCTTGCGCCGGACGCGGGGCTGCCGCACAATCCGACCTGTTGGTCAAATTCGCGAGGCACCCATGTCCACCCCCGATCCTGCCCTGCTGCATGCCGCGACGGCGGTGCGCGAGAATGCCTATGCGCCCTATTCGCGCTTCAGGGTGGGGGCGGCGCTGCGGGGGGCCTCGGGCGTGGTCTATTCCGGCTGCAATGTGGAAAACGTAGCCTACCCCGAGGGCACCTGTGCCGAGGCGGGCGCCATTGCCGCCATGGTCGCGGCGGGAGAAACCCGGTTCACCGAGGCGCTGGTCATCGCCGACAGCCCCGACCCGGTGCCGCCCTGCGGAGGCTGCCGTCAGAAACTGGCCGAGTTTGCGGCAGGCGATGCGCCCGTCACGCTCTGCACCACCCAAGGCGCGCAGATGCGGACCAGCGTGGCCGAACTACTGCCTGGCCGGTTCAGCGCCGCGCATATGGACCGCACATGACCGACGCCCGCGCGATCATCGCCACGTTGCGCGACGGCGGGCATCCGGGGCGCGAAGACCTGCGCTGGTTCGCGCGCGGCCTTGCCTCGGGCGAGGTGACGGATGCGCAGGCCGGGGCCTTTGCCATGGCGGTGGTTCTGCGCGGGCTGGGCGAGACGGGCCGCGTGGCGCTGACAGAGGCCATGCGTGACAGCGGCAAGGTGCTGCGCTGGGATCTGCCGGGGCCGGTGATCGACAAACATTCGACCGGCGGCATCGGTGATTGCGTCTCGCTTCTGCTGGCGCCCGCGCTGGCGGCCTGTGGGGCCTGTGTGCCCATGATCTCGGGTCGCGGGCTGGGCCATACCGGCGGTACGCTGGACAAGCTGGAATCGATCCCGGGGTTCCGTACCGGGCTGGATGAAGCGGCACTGCGGCGGCAACTTGGCCAGGTGCGCTGCGCCATCGTGGCGGCCAGCGCCGATATCGCGCCGGCGGATCGGCGGCTTTACGCGATCCGTGATGTGACATCGACGGTGGAAAGCATCGACCTCATCACCGCCTCGATCCTGTCCAAGAAGCTTGCGGCGGGGCTGCAGGCGCTGGTTCTGGATGTGAAAGCTGGTTCCGGCGCCTTCATGAAGACCGAAACCGAGGCGGAGGCTCTGGCTCAGGCGCTGGTCAGCACGGCGAATGGGGCGGGGTGCAAGACCTCGGCCCTGATTACCGACATGACGCAGCCGCTGGCGCCTTCAGCGGGCAATGCGCTGGAGGTGATCGAGGTGATGGAGGTGATGACCGGCGGTGCGCTGCGCACGCGGCTTGGTGCGCTGACTGCGGCCCTGGGCGGCGAGGTGCTGGCGCTGGCGGGCCTTGCCACCGATGCGGCGGAGGGCGAGGGACTGGTGACCGAGGCGCTGGAAAGCGGGGCTGCTGCCGAATGTTTCGGCCGGATGGTCGCCGCGCAGGGCGGGCCTGCCGATTTTGTGGATCGCTGGCCCGACCGGCTGTCCTCGGCACCCGTCATGCGCCCGGTTCCGGCGCCGGAAGCAGGGTTTCTGGCTGCGGTGGATGGTTTCCGGCTGGGTGAGGCGGTCGTGCATCTGGGTGGCGGCCGCTTGCGCGATGGCGACCGGGTGAACCCGGCCGTTGGTCTCGCCGGGCTCCCCGAAATCGGGACCGAGATCTTTCGGGGGCTGCCGCTGGCGGTGGTGCATGCGCAATCCGAAACGGCGGCGGAGGCGGCGGCTGCGGCGGTGCTGGCCGCCTGTCGCATCACGCCCGGGCGGCCGGAACTGCCGCCCCTTGTCTTGAAAAGGATCGCCGTATGAACCGGGCCTTTCTGATCGTGATGGACAGCGTGGGCATCGGCGGTGCGCCGGATGCTGCGACCTTTGGCGATGAAGGGGCGAATACCATGGCCCATATCGCCGAAGCCTGTGCCGCGGGGCAGGCCGAACAGGGGCGGAGTGGCCTGTTGCGGATGCCCGTGCTGGATGCGCTCGGGCTCGGTGCGGCACTGCATCTGGCGTCGGGCGCGCGGGTGCCCGGATTGGGGGCGGTGCCGACCGGCCTTTGGGGGGCCGCGACCGAAGTGTCACGCGGCAAGGACACGCCCTCGGGCCATTGGGAACTGGCAGGGGTGCCGGTGCCTTGGGACTGGAGCTATTTCCCCGATACCGCCCCTGCCTTCCCGCCCGAGATCGTGGCCGAGGTCTGCTGTCTGGCCGGGACAGCGGGCATCCTTGGCAATTGTCACGCCTCGGGCACCGAGATCATTGACCGGCTGGGGCCGGAGCATATGCGCAGCGGCTGGCCCATCTGCTATACCTCGGCGGACAGCGTGTTCCAGATTGCCGCGCATGAGGAAAGCTTTGGCCTCGACCGGCTGATCGCGCTGTGCGAGGGGCTGGCACCTGTGCTGCATGCCCGGCGTGTGGGGCGCGTGATTGCACGGCCCTTCGTCGGTCAGCCCGGCAGCTTCAGCCGCACCGCCAATCGCCGGGACTTTGCCATCGCACCGCCTGCACCTACGCTGCTGGACTGGGTGCAGGAGGCAGGGCGCCCGACCCATGCCATCGGCAAGATCGGCGACATCTTCTCGCATCGCGGAATTGGCAAACTGCACAAAGGCAAGGATGACGCTGCACTTTTCGATCATCTGGACCGGCTTGCGACGGAAGCCGAGCCGGGAAGCTTGACCTTTGCGAACTTTGTTGAGTTCGACAGCCTTTATGGCCACCGCCGTGACGTCTCGGGTTATGCCCGTGCGCTGGAATGGTTCGACACACGCGCAGGGGAATTTCTGGCGCGTCTCCGGCCCGGGGACCTGGCGCTGTTCACGGCTGACCACGGCAATGATCCCACCTGGCGCGGCACTGAACACACCCGCGAACGCGTGCCGGTGCTGATTGCCGGAAGCGACGCGGGCAGCTTCGGCCTGTGCGCTTTTGCCGATGTGGCCGCAAGCCTTGCCACCCATCTGAACATCCCGGCGCAAGGGCCGGGGCGGAGCTTCCTGTGACCCTGAAAGACCAGTCCAAGATCGAACTGCACCTGCATCTGGAAGGTGCGGCCCCGCCCGCTTTCATAAGGGGGCTGGCGGCGGAAAAGCACGAAGATATCTCGGGCATTTTCAACGAAGGCGGCGGTTATGCTTGGCGCGACTTCCGGCACTTCCTGCGGGTTTACGAGGCTGCGACCTCGGTCCTGCGCAGCCCCGAGGACTATCGCCGCCTTGCGCTGGCTGTGCTGGAGGAAAGCGCCGCACATGGCGTGATTTACAGCGAAACCTTCCTCAGCCCCGATTTCTGCGGTGGTCGGGATGTGGCGGCCTGGCGCGACTATCTGGCCGCCATCGAGGATGCGGCGGCGGAGGCCGAAGCGAAAATGGGCATCACGCTGCGCGCCATCATCACGCCGATCCGTCATTTCGGGCCGGAAGAATCGCGTGATGTGGCGATCTGTGCCGCCGAAACCGCCGGGCGGTTTGTCACCGGCTTTGGCATCGCGGGGGATGAGGCGGTCTGTGAGCCCAAAGATTTCGCCTGGGCCTTCGACTGTGCCCGCGAGGCCGGGCTGGGTCTGACGGCGCATGCGGGGGAATGGCGCGGGCCACAGCATATCCGTGACACGCTGGCGGCGCTGGCGCCAAGCCGCATCGGCCATGGTGTCCGTGCAATCGAGGATCTGGCGCTGGTCGACGAACTCGCAGAACGCGGCACGGTGCTGGAGGTTTGCCCAGGCTCCAACATCGCATTGGGGCTTTATCCTGACTGGCGCAAACATCCCATCGGGCAGCTTTACGACCGGGGTGTGAAGGTCACGGTCTCCACCGACGATCCGCCCTTCTTCCACACCACGATGACCCGCGAATGGGACCGGCTGGCCGATGCTTTCGACTGGGATCAGGGCGTGTTCGACACGCTCAACCGCACCGCGCTTGACGCTGCCTTCTGCGACCGCGACACCAAAGAGAAACTTGCCAAGAGACTGGAGCCCCGCGCATGACCGAACATCTGACCGTCGTGAATCACCCGCTGGTGCAGCACAAGCTGACCATCATGCGCAACAAGGATACATCGACTGCCGGGTTTCGCCGCCTGCTGAAAGAGATCAGCCTGCTGCTGGCCTATGAGGTGACGCGCGAACTGGACATGACCACCACCCGCATCGAGACGCCGTTGCAGCCAATGGATGCGCCGACGCTGGATGGCAAGAAACTGGCGCTGATTTCCATTCTGCGGGCGGGCAACGGGCTGCTGGACGGCATTCTGGAGCTGATCCCGGCAGCGCGCGTGGGCTTTGTCGGATTGTATCGTGACCCGGAAACGCTGCAACCCGTGCAGTATTACTGCAAGGTGCCGGACAGGCTGGACGAACGCATCTGCATCGTGGTCGATCCGATGCTGGCGACAGGCAATTCCAGCGTGGCGGCCATTGACCTGCTGAAACAATCGGGGGCGAAGAACATCCGCTTCCTCTGCCTTCTGGCGGCGCCGGAAGGCGTGCAGCGCATGAAAGAGGCGCATCCCGATGTGCCGATCGTCACGGCCTCGTTGGACAGCCACCTCAACGACCATGGATATATTGTCCCTGGCCTAGGGGATGCGGGCGACCGTATGTTCGGCACAAAATAAGCCATTACCCCTTTACCCGAGAACAATCCTGTTGCATGATTCGCTTACTCGATGAGGGGGTCTTCATGCTTCGCAGGTTTGTTGCCGCTGCGGTTCTTGCCGTGTTGTCCGGTACAACTGTCGCCCAGGCGCAAACAGTGTCTCAGATCGGCGAGCCGCGCGAGCTGCCTCCTCCGGGTTTCAAGGGGCAAATGTATGTCGACAGCCGGGGCTGCGTGTTCCTGCGGGCGGGCCTGAACGGTGTCACCAGCTGGGTGCCGCGCGTCAGCCGGGACCGCCGGGCGCTCTGTGGGTATCCGCCGACTCTGGCCACCCTTGGCAAGCCTGTTCCGGTCGCACCGGCGGAGGAGCCCGCGCCGCGTGTGGCCGCCGCTCCGACGCCTCGCGCCGTGGGGGCGCCCATGGCGACGGTCGCGACGGTGACAACGCCGCCGCGCATCCGCACCACTGCGGCACGTCCGGTCGATCCGGCGCTGATGCGTGGTGTGCCCGCGCCTGTGGTGATGGCACATCCGACGCCCCCGGCCTCGGTCATGGTGGCGCAGGCGCCAGTCGCGCGCGCCGCAGCTGCGCCAACGACCGTGCCAAGCCTCGCCGCCGCGCCGGGTGGCCGCAAGATTGCCTGCTATGCCTCGGCCCCGGTGCCGAAGCTTTACGCGCTGTCCAATGGCGGCACGGCCGTGCTGTGTACCCGTGGGGACGGGACACTGAATGGCGCTCATGCGCCGATCTATTCCAAAGTTGCGCTGGGGAACGGGCCGCGTCTGGGTGCGGGGCTGACCGAGCCGGCGGGGACGGTTGTCAGCCGCGGCACGCTGAGCGTGAATGACATCGGCAGCTCCGACCGCGCCACGGTGATCCTGCGCTCGGCAGAGGTCACGGATGAGTTTCCGGTTCCGAAGGGCTATAAATCCGCGTGGAAGGATGACCGTCTGAATCCCTATCGTGGTGTCGGGACGGCGTCCGGTCAGGCGGCGCAGGATCAGATCTGGACCCGCGATGTGCCGGCTGAACTGGTTGCCGATCAGGCGCCGCGCCAGACCCGTCGCCTTGTCGTCGTTTCGTCCAAGAACAAGGTGCAACCTGTCCGTAAGGTTCAGGTTTCCAGCATGGGCACGGCCAAGGCGCCGGTTCAGGCGCGCGCGGGGCGGATGTTCGTGCAGATCGGCACCTTTGGCGAGCCTGCCAATGCCGAGGGTGCCAAGGCGCGTCTGCGGGCAGCGGGCCTGCCGGTCGGCACCTCGCGCATCAACAAGAGCGGCAAACCGCTTCAGATCGTTCTGGCCGGGCCCTTCGGGGATGCGGCCTCGGCGCAGGCCGCCCTCGGGGCGGTTCGTCGCGCGGGCTTCGGCGACGCGTTCATCCGGTAATTCTGAGCAGGCAAAAAACGGGCAGAATAACCCTGCGCCCCCGCCGTTCCGGTCGGGGGCGTCTTTCTGTCCGCGGCTATTCGCTGTCCGGGGCTATTCGGCGCAGATCGCCTGAAGGCTGATCCAGTCGCCATCCTTCAGCAGAGGAGGGGCTGCCTCCTGCGCGAAAGGATCGGCCTCGATCAGCCGAAGCACGCTCTCACCGCTGGGGTCCACTGCGCGGGCATAGGGGGTGCTGGCCACGCCCGCCTCGGCAAAGCGAGTAAGCAAATGCTCGGTATCCACTTCCGAGGGCGGCTCGGTCAGGACCAGCCGCCCGTAGCCCTGCACCGATCCGGGTGCGAGGCGGCCCGTGGTCAGTAGGCCAAAGGTTGCCCGCACCCCGGCATATTCCAGCAGGGGCAGCATGGGATCGGTTTCGCTGATACGCTCAGCCTCGGCCAGCGCGAAGCCTGCGGCCACATCCGGGCTGTTCTGGTTTTCGATCAGCGAGCGGTGCAATGCGATGATCCGGCCCGGCAAATGCAGCGACAGGGCGGTGCCGTCCCGCAGCACGACAAGCTGCGGCGGGTTTTCCCCGAACAGGCGCGCCGACAGCTTTTCCAGCGCCGACAGGCCCGACACATCGGAACAGGGCGCCCCGGCGACCTGGGACAGATCCGCCAGAGCGGTGCGGCCAATGGATTTCCGCATCGTCGGCGGCACCATGGCGGCGGTGTGGTCGATCATCGCTCCGGGCACGAAAACCGCCCCCGCCAGCAAGACCAGCGCAGTCCCTGCCAGCAGAAGCGACCCCCGCAGCCGTCCCGGCCGGGGGCGGGCGGTGGCAAGGGTGTGCCGCACCTTCTCCAGTGCGGCGATCATGGTCGGGTCGTCCAGTTCAAGCGTTTCCAGCGCGTCCTGACCGGGGGCGAACAGGGCGGGGACCTCGCCGGGGTTCAGCCGCTCCACTGCGGGCAGTGACCAGTGCGACAGGGCGGCTTCGGTGCGCGGATCGGACAGCGTCAGCGAGGCCTCACCGAAGGCCACGATCACCTCGCGCCGTTGCATTTCCGGCGCTTCACGCCATAGCCCCGGGCTTTCAAGCTTCTGATACTGCTTCAGCGCCGTCGTGCGCATTGATGGCCTTCTTGCCGCTATTCAGCCCAGCTTATCGGGATTGTCCCGTGGTCACAACCGCCTCGGTTCAGACGGGTCCGAAGGCCGGGGCAAAGCGGATTTCGCCGGTCGGGGCCGGGCTGCTGAAGGGCCGCGACAGCACATATTCCGCAGGCACGCCCGGAATGTGACGGGCCGCGTCAGCCACAAGGCCAAAGCGCCCGTAATAGGCCGGATCGCCAAGGATCACGACGCCACCATGCCCCTGCGCCTGCAAGGTTGCCAGCGCGCCCTGCATCAAAGCATGGCCGACACCCTGCCGCTGGCAACGCGGTGCGACGGAGACTGGCGCGATACAGGCCCAGCCCGGCGTGCCGCCGATGGTGACGGCGAGGCTGCGATATGGCCGGTCAGGCCATGGCCATCCTCGCAGACCAGCGACAGCAGCAGATCACCCGAAGCCCGCAATGCGGCCACGATTTCGGCCTCATTGCCATCGGAATGGGCGGCGGTGGCGAAGGCATCGGTGATCAACCGGCCGATCACCGCCGCCTCGTCCGCACCTTCGGGGCGTGGCGTCACACCGTTACGCCCTGTTGCTGTGCCATCAGCTTGGCCACGGCGCGCAGTTCGAACTTCTGGATCTTGCCGGTCGAGGTTTTCGGCAACTCGCAGAACACCACCGCCTTGGGGGTGGCGAAACCTGCCAGACGTGCGCGGCAGAACTTGATCAGCTCTTCCTCTGTCGCTTCGGCGCCGGATTTCAGCTCGACAAAGGCGCAGGGCACCTCGCCCCATTTCGCATCCGGCTTGGCGACCACAGCACACAGGCTGACCGCCGGGTGGTGCATCAGCGCGCCCTCGACCTCGACCGAGCTGACATTCTCGCCGCCCGAGATGATGATGTCCTTCGCGCGGTCGGTGATCTTGATATAGCCGTCGGGATGCTGAAGCGCGATGTCGCCCGAGCGGAACCACCCGCCCTTGAACGCCTCGGCCGTGGCCTGCGGGTTCTTGTAATAGCCCTTCATCACCATGTTGCCACGCATGGCGATCTCGCCCAGATGGGCCGAGTCGCGCGGCACCGGCACACCGTGGGTATCATGCACCTCGGCGGCCTCCAGCATGGCCATCGGCACGCCGGTGCGGGCCTTGAAGGCAGCGCGGTCTTCGCCCGTCTTGTCGTCCCATTCCGGTTGCCACAGGCATTCGGTGGCGGGGCCATAGGTTTCGGTCAGCCCGTAAACCTGCGTGACATTGAAACCCAGCGGTTCGATGGCGGCAAGTGTGGCTGCAGGCGGCGGGGCGCCAGCGGTGAAGACCTCGACCACATGATCAAAGGCGCGGCGGTCTGCGTCTTTCGCGTTGATGATGGTGTTCAGCACGATGGGGGCGCCGCCGAAATGGGTGACGCCTTCATCGGCAATGGCGTCATAGATCGCTTTCGCGGTCACGTCGCGGCAACAGACCAGCGTGCCGCCCATCATCGGCACCAGCCAGGGCTGCACCCATGCGTTGCAATGAAACAGCGGCACGATGGTCAGCACCTTGGGAAAAAGCTGCATCCGCCAGGCGATGACATTGGCCATGGTCGCGAGGTAAGCGCCGCGATGATGATAGACCACACCCTTCGGCCGTCCCGTGGTGCCGGAGGTATAGTTGATGGCAAGGCTTTCCCATTCATCCTCGGGCAAAACCCAGTCGAACTCCGGGTCGCCTTCGGCCAGCAGATCCTCGTATTCCAGATAATGCCCGCCGGGGGTGAAACCCGCCTCGCGGTCGCAGACTTCGATGATCTGCGGCGCGGAGCCCTCCATCTTCTTGATAGCGGCCTCGGCCAGCGGCAGCAGCGCGGTATCGACCAGTACGATTTTCGCGCCGGCATGGCCGAAGATATAGCCCACCGTATCGGCATCCAGCCGGGTGTTGATCGTATTGATGATCGCGCCGCAGGCGGGCACGCCAAAATGCGCCTCGGCCTGCTGCGGGATGTTCGGCAGCAGCGTCGCCACCACATCGCCCGGTGCCACTCCCCGACGGGCCAGGGCAGAGGCGAGGCGGGTCGTGCGGTCGAGATATTCGGCATAGCTGCGCCGCGTCGATTTCCAGACCAGAGCGGTGCGTCCGGCATGCACGTCGGCGGCGCGCTTCAGATGCGACAGCGGCGTCAGCGCCACATGGTTCGCGGCATTCTTTTCCAGTCCGGTCTCGTCAACCAGCCAACCCATAGCGCGCTCTCCTCCTGAACTGGCGGAACATGTCGTTTTCCGGCGCGCAGTTTGCGGCGGGTTCAGGGCATTGAAAAGAGGGGAAGAAAGGAATTGCGCGATGACTACCGCTAACATGGCTGCGGCAACCGACCGCAGCCCGGACCGCACCCTGGCTGCCGCCGGGATGGTGCTGGTCTATGCCATGCTGATCGGCTTCACCGATAATTTCGTGCGCCTGATCGCGGCGGATGGCGGGCTGTGGCAGTTTCATGCGACGCGCTCGGTCATGGCCTGGGCGATCCTGCTGGCGCTGATGGTGCCGCTGCGGTTGCGGCTGCGGCCCCGCAACCTGCGGGCGGTGGTGGCGAGGTCGGCCATTCATGGCAGTGGCATGGTAATCTATTTCGGCGCACTGGCTTTCCTGTCTGTGGCACAGGTAGCGGCAGGATTATTCACCGCACCTATCTTCGTCCTGCTGATCTCGCGCTTCATCTATGGCCACCCCATCGGTCCGGTGCGGGTGCTGGCGGTGGCCGTGGGCTTTGCCGGGGTGGTCATGGTGCTGGGCCCGGAGGCGATGCGTGGCGCCAGCGTGGCCGCTTTCCTTCCGGTGCTGGCTGGCGCGCTTTACGCGCTGGGCAATATCGCCACGCGGGAGTGGTGCGACGGGGAAACGGCGGAAACTCTGCTGGGTGGCTTCTTTGCCGCGCTGGGGATTTTCGGCCTGATCGGCATGGCAGTTCTGGCACTGGTGCCGGTGGAGGTGCCCGAGGGCACCGCGGGCTTCGTGCTGCGCGGCCCGGTCTGGCCTTCGGCGGATTTCCTGTTCTGGACGCTGGTTCAGGCCGCAGGTTCGCTGCTGGGGGTGGGCATGATGATCAAGGCCTATCAACTGGCCGAAGCGAGCCGCGTATCGGTCTTTGAATATGTGATCCTGCCCGCCTCGGCGGGGTGGAGCTGGCTGATCTGGGGCGAGACGCAAAGCCTGCTGGCGCTGGCGGGTATGGCACTGATCGCGGCCGCGGGGGTGATGATTGCCCTGCGGGCGCGGCGCTAGGCGTCGGTATCCCCCATGGCGGCGCGCCAGTGACGGCGGCACAGGCTCTGATAGGTCTCGTTACCGCCGATCTGCACCTGGTCGCCATCGCGCAGCGCGCTGCCATCCGGGGCACGGCGCACCACCATGGTGGCCTTCTTGCCGCAATGGCAAATCGTGCGCACCTCGCGCATTTCATCGGCCCAGGCCAGAAGTGCTGCCGATCCGGGGAACAGGTTGCCCTGAAAATCCACCCGTAGGCCGTAGCACATCACCGGCACGCCCAGATCGTCCACCGCCTGCGCCAGTTGCCAGACCTGGGCCTTGGTCAGGAACTGTGCTTCGTCGATGAAGACACAGGCCACCGGGCCGCGCCCCAGCCGGGTCGCGATCAGAGCACACATGTCATCAGCGGCGCCAAACATGTCGGCGCTTTCGCCAATGCCGATACGGCTGGCGATGCGGCCGGTTCCGGCGCGGTCGTCGAGCCGCGCGGTCAGCAGATAAGTCTGCATGCCCCCTTCTCGGTAGTTGTGAGAGGCTTGCAGAAGCGCGGTGGATTTGCCCGCGTTCATCGTCGAGTAGTGGAAGTAAAGCTTGGCCATGCCGCCCGATAGCGAAAAGCCCCGCCTGTCACAAGCGGGGCCGTCGCACTGATACAGGGTCACTGTTGATACTCGTACCCGGGTGCCGTGACGGCACCCGCACCGGACAACAAGACCTCCCCAGAAACAGAGGGGGTGGGGGCACGCCGGGAGGTGGATTTGACGTGGCCAGCGCCCACCCGGACGAACAGAAGGCACATGCGGCGGACCGCCATACTCGTTACGTCGCGCCCACGAGGGAAGGGCGACAACACTCGGAACTGACGGGTCCGCCGCACAACCTTCCGGTTTCCCGGCCGGTTTCCCCGTGAGACCTTGGCACGGCGGACCCCCACCCGCTCCGGCGCTGGGGACGCCGGAAGCTCACTCATCAAGGTTCCGGGCTCGCCGGAACTGGATTATGAATGACAAACCCCTGCCGTCCGATTAATGGGAAAAGAAACAGTGATTTCCCCCAAATGGGGGATGTGGAAGGATTAGCGGGTTTCATGTCTATCGAGTCCTATCTGAAAAAACACACCGAAGCCTTGGTGAAGGACGTGGGAATCGAAGCGGCCTGCGACCTCACCGGCAAGTCCAAGGCCACCATCGGGCGCTACTATTCCGAACAGGACGAACACAGCGACCGTTTCATGCCCATTGACGTCGTGGCCCAGTTGGAGGCGGCGGCGCGCTACCCGCATGTGACCTCGGCGCTGGCGGAACTGCGCGGCATCACCTTCAGCTATGACGCGGAACGCCGCAATGCGCAGTCGGGCGGCATCAATTCGGATGTGGTGGCGCTGGCGCAAAGGTTCGGGATGCTGATGGCGGAATACAACACGGCCATCGCCGACGGTCGTATTTCGGTGAACGAGGCCAAGCGCCTGCTGCGCGAAACACTGGCAATCCAGCAGGTGTTGCTGGAAATGAAGCTCAATCTTGAGGAAGAAGCCGGACACTGAGCCCTTGGCCGCACGAAATAAGAAAAGGCCGGGCTGCATGCCCGGCCTTTTGCATCTGTCAGCCGCGTGCGGGCCGACGGGGCGGGGCAGAGCCGCCCGCCGCCTTGCGGGCCGGTTTCTGCCCCTGCGGACGGGCCCCGCCGGGCTTGGCCGCCGGTTTGCCGCCCGAAGGTTTCTGCCCCTGCGGTTTCTGGCCCTGTTTCTGCCCTTGCGGACGCCCGCCGCCGCCGCGCCGCTGCTGGTTCTGCTGCGCCCGCGCGACCTTCAGTGCATTGGCTTCTTTCACCGCATCCATCGCCCAGGGCGCGCCGCCGATGACAGGCACGGTCTTTTTCAGCAGCGTCTCGACCTGTTTCAGTTCGTCCATTTCGGCCGGCGCGCAGAAGCTGACCGAGCTGCCACCGGCACCCGCCCGCGCAGTGCGGCCGATGCGGTGAACATAGTTTTCCGGCACGTTCGGCATGTCGTAGTTATAGACGTGCCGCACGGTGGGGATGTCGATGCCGCGCGCCGCCACATCGGTGGCGACCAGCACATCCATCGTGCCCTCGCGGAAATCGGCCAGCGCGCGCTCGCGCTGGTTCTGGCTGCGGTTGCCGTGGATCGCTACCGCATTGAAGCCCCAGGTCACCAGCAGCTTCGCCAGCTTGTCGGCACCATGCTTGGTGCGGGCAAAGACGATGGCTGCCTCTCCCGGATGCTTTTGCAGATAGCTTTCCAAGAGCTTTGCCTTGTCACCCTGCGGGGTGAAATGCACGCCCTGCACAATCTTTTCCGCCGGTTTGCCGGGGGGCGAGACCTGCACGCGGACCGGATCGCGCAGATAGGTATCGGCGATTTCCTCGATGTCCTTCGGCATGGTGGCGCTGAACAGCAGGGTCTGGCGGCGCAGCGGCAGGAATTTGGCGATCTGGCGCAGCGAATGGATGAAACCCATGTCCAGCATGTGATCGGCCTCGTCCAGCACCAGATAGCCGCAGCTGTCCAGCCGCACGTCGCCGCGCTCCAAGAGGTCGATCAGCCGGCCGGGGGTGGCGATCAGCACATCGGTGCCCTTGGCCAGCCGTTCGGACTGCTTGTTGATCGAGGCGCCGCCGACCACCATGGTCAGCTTGACCGGCGTGCCCTTGGTGAAGGCGAAGATGTGGTCATAGATCTGCTGCACAAGTTCGCGCGTGGGGGCCAGGATCAGCGCGCGCACATTGCGCGGCCCCGGTGGGTGGGTGATGTCAAGCAGGCGGTGCAGCAGCGGCAGGCCGAAAGCGGCGGTCTTGCCGGTGCCGGTCTGCGCCAGACCCATCAGGTCGCGCCCCTTCATCACCTGCGGAATGGCCTGCGCCTGAATCGGCGTCGGCGTGGTGAAGCTGGTGCCTTCCAGCGCCTTGAGGAGCTTCGGCGAAAGGCCGAGATCAGCGAAAGTCGTCATAAGTCGTTCCAATAGTCGTCGGGATGCCGCAACGGGCATCCGCGAGGGGTGGCGGGTCGCCTCGTGCCGGGGGAACCCCCGTTCACCGTCGAACCGCGGTGCCCCTGCGTGACTTGTGGGAACCATTGCCGCACCCCGTTCAGGCTCACGCGGCCGGGTGTCGGACAAGGCGCAGATGGGGCAGGGCGGCGCGAATGTCAAGCCTTTGCCGCTTTGCGGGGCGGGACCGTCGCGCTAGAAAAGGACCATGACCGACGCCCGCATCCGCCTGCACCTGCCTGCCCATATGCTCGACAACGGGGCCGCGCGGATGCCGCAATTCTATCGCCGTGCGCTGGAGGGGCTGGCGGGGCTTGGCGCGCGCGTCGAGCTTTGTCACCGCGATATTGACCGTCTGCGCGCGGGGCCGGAGGGCGGGCATCTGGATCTGGTTCATGCGGCGGCGGTGGGGCGGGGGCAGGCGCTGACTCTGGGCACCGCCTATCTGGACCGCTTCTTCTATGCCGATCCCGAGGGGATCTTCTTTGAAAGCAGCACGATGCGGGCAAGGTTCCGGCCCGATATGGTGCCCGAGGATCGCGCGGCCGATTTTCTGGCCGATTTGCGCGCGCAATATGTGAGGCCGCGCCGGTCGCGGCATGTCCAGCCGGAGGCGCAGGCGACCTTCCCCGGCGGGCATATCTCGCTGTTCCTACAAGACCTGTCCGATCCGGTGGAACGTGCGCGCCACATGACGGCGGCGGAAATGGTCGATGCCGTGCTGGCGCATCGGAACGGGCGGATGCTGGTTGTGAAACCGCATCCCCGCAACAGCGGGCCCGAGACCGAGGCGATTCTGCGCCGACTGACCGGCGTTACGGGTGTGCAGATCACCGGGGCCAATCTGCATGATATTCTGGCGGGGGCGGCGGTTTCGGTCTCTATCTCCTCCTCCGTCGGGCTGGAGGGGATGCTGCATGGCGTGCCGGCGGTGTTTTTCGGGCAAAGTGACCTGCATCACTGCGCGGTGACGGTGAAGCGCGCCGGGGACTGGCCCGCGGCGCTGGACACCGCGATGACGACCCGCTGGCCCTTTGCGCGATTCCTGCTGTGGTTCCTGCGCCGCCGCAATATCGACGCGCGCCGCCCCTTCCTGCCGAAGCTGATCGGGCGCATCCGTGCGGCAGGATGCGACCCCGTCGCGCTGGGTATCCGTGCCTGATAGGGGAGCGTCTGACGCTTCGCACATTCGAAGCAGAGAGTAATCAGAGCCGAACATGCGGCAATGAACGGAGTGCCGGAAATCGAACCGCCGAACGGGCAGATCAAAACACCGTCTGCTTGCAGGTATTTGATTTTAAACTGATAAATGGTGCTGCGAGAGAGGATTGAACTCTCGACCTCTCCCTTACCAAGGGAGTGCTCTACCACTGAGCTACCGCAGCCAACCGGGGCTTTTGCCTTCGCTTCGGCGTCTTCCTGCCGGGCGTGGCGGGGAGATAGACGTATTCGCGGACATGTGCAAGCGCAATCTGGACCCTTTTTTATGCCTGCGCTAACAGAGAGCTTATGAGCCAGCCTGACGATCCCGTTCTCCCGTCTTCCCGTGTTGTGAAGCCTGCGGCGAAAGCCCGGACGGCCGAGCTTTCGCGCGAGGATCGGCTGAAAGCGGCTTTGAAAGCGAACATGGCGCGGCGCAAGGCGCAGGCCCGGGCGCGGGCGGCGCAAGATGATAACGAGAAAGAGTGAGGCAGCGCGATGGATTCGATTCTGGTCAGGGGCGGGGGTGAACTGCGCGGGACGATCCCGATCGCGGGGGCGAAGAACGCCTGTCTCACGCTGATGCCCGCGACCCTGCTGACGGAAGAGCCGCTGACGCTGACCAATGCGCCGCGCCTGTCGGACATCCGCACCATGACGCAACTTCTGCAATCGCTGGGGGCCGAAGTCGCGAGCCTTCAGGGCGGCAAGGTGCTGTCCATGTCCTCGTGGCGTATCGACAATCACACTGCGGATTATGACATCGTGCGCAAGATGCGCGCCTCGATCCTTGTCCTCGGGCCAATGCTGGCGCGGGATGGCCATGCCGTCGTGTCGCTGCCGGGAGGCTGTGCGATCGGGGCGCGGCCGGTGGACCTGCACCTGAAGGCGCTGGAGGCGATGGGGGCTGAACTGGACCTCCGCGACGGCTATGTCCACGCAAGGGCGCCAGGCGGGCGGCTCAGGGGCGCCGTGGTCGAGTTTCCCTTCGTTTCCGTGGGCGCGACCGAAAACGCCCTGCTGGCGGCTTCGCTGGCCAAGGGCACAACCGTGCTGAAGAATGCCGCGCGCGAGCCGGAAATCGTGGATCTCGTGCATTGCCTGCGCCGCATGGGCGCGCAGATCGAGGGCGAAGGCACCGAAACCATTACGATCCAGGGCGTTGATCGGCTGGGCGGCGCCACGCATCCGGTGGTGACAGACCGCATCGAACTCGGCACCTATATGCTCGCCCCCGCGATCTGCGGTGGCGAGGTCGAATGCCTGGGCGGGCGGCTGGATCTGGTTGGCGCCTTTGCTGAAAAGCTGGATGAGGCGGGGATTTCGGTGACCGAAACCGAAACCGGCCTGAAGGTCGCGCGCAAGAATGGCCGGGTGAAGGCGGTCAATGTGACGACCGAGCCTTTCCCCGGTTTCCCCACCGATCTTCAGGCGCAGATGATGGCGCTTCTGTGCACGGCCGAGGGGACCTCGGTTCTGGAAGAAAAAATCTTCGAGAATCGCTTCATGCACGCACCCGAACTGATCCGCATGGGGGCACGCATCGACGTGCACGGGGGCCATGCGACCGTCACCGGCGTCGAAAAACTGCGCGGCGCCCCGGTCATGGCCACCGACCTGCGCGCCAGCGTCTCGCTGATCCTTGCGGGGCTTGCAGCCGAGGGCGAAACCGTGGTCAGCCGGGTCTATCACCTCGACCGCGGCTATGAGCATGTCGAAGAAAAACTCGGTGCCTGCGGGGCACAGATCGAACGGATTGCAGGCTGATGGCTGACGCGCGGTTTGAAGATGCCGATGAAGGTCCGCTGTGGCTCGGGGCGGCGGATGGCGAGGATCTGAAGGTTCTGGCCTCGCTGGTGCAGGATGCGGTCTTTCCGATCACCGACATGACCTTCGCGCGGTCGCGGCGTGAATTTGCCATCCTGCTCAACCGCTTCCGCTGGGAAGACCGCGCGGCGGCCGAGGCGGCGGGGCGGCCTTACGAACGGGTGCGTGCCATGCTGCTGGTGCGCGACGTGCAGGCGGTTCGATCACAGGGCATTGACCGCAGCGACCGTGACACAATTCTGTCCTTGCTCGACATCACCTTCGAGCCGGGCGTGGACGGCACAGGCCGGCTGATCCTGACGCTGGCCGGCGATGGCGCCATCGCGCTGGAGGTCGAAACGCTGGATGTCGCGCTGCGGGATGTGACCCGGCCCTACACCGCGCCCTCGGGCAAGATGCCCGATCACGGCGCCTGATTTATCTTGGCCCAAATATCCCGGGGGAGCGCCGCAGACGCGGGTGACGGCT
Organism: Gemmobacter caeni; assembly: GCF_003054195.1. Taxonomy (GTDB): domain Bacteria; phylum Pseudomonadota; class Alphaproteobacteria; order Rhodobacterales; family Rhodobacteraceae; genus Gemmobacter; species Gemmobacter caeni. The sequence continues at coordinate 126,343 of NZ_QBKP01000006.1, read as the reverse complement.
TTCAAAAGGTTTGATACCGGCCGATTTTTCGGCCCTTTGTTTTCAATAGGTTTGATACTATCGGGGCCGTTTGGGCGGAGGTGGACGGTATCGCGTTCTGCTGGCGCAGAAAATATTCAATGAAATCAATGGGGCCTATTTCGAAGTCGTGGGCAATTTTGCCCACGATCCACGATCTATTCTTTGCTGTCGACGAATTGAAATAGTTCGTCAGGCGTCCTTGCTTGCAAGTATGCGCAGACTTGGTGGGCGGCATCATCTAGAGACAGGTCGCGCTTCTCTGCCAACTCAAATGTCCTGTGAGCAAACTCGTCAGCAAGGGCTGGCAGATGCTCCGCCCACCATGTCAGTTCATCGGAATCAGAGGCAAAAGGGCGCGCGCCCTTAAGTCTTGAGAAAAGCCACAACACAGGGATGTAGCTCCACCAGTCATCGCTTCCTCTGGAGAGAACGGTCCGGGTGAGTTCTGCGGAAGGCAGGATGCGGTCGGGAGGCACGTCTTCGACCCGTTCCAGGAGTTGCATGACCTCATGGCTGGGAAGACGACGGCCCGCTTCGTAGTTGGACCACGTTGTCCGGGCGAGGCCAAGGCGTTGTGTGAATTCAGCGAGGGTCCGCTCACCTCGGACCTCTCGCAGGCGCTCACCGATAGCTCTCATTGTTTCGCTATCGTGACATACCTCTATCAGTGTTTCGCTAACGTGTAACACAGGATGCGCCCATGGGACAGAGATCTGAATGCCATCAGATCCTCATGGATATTGAGGTTGTCCGCAAACAGTTCATCGCTGAGGGCATTTCGATCAGAGCATGGGCGGAAAGCCGGGGCTACAAGCCCCGCACTGTCTACGCTGTTTTGCAAGGACAGCTTGCTTGCCGCCATGGAGTCAGTCATCGAATCGCTGTCGATCTCGGTCTGAAGGCTCGTCCGATCAAAGCCCGGTTCACGGGGGGTGCCGCGTGAATGATAAGGTCAGCCAACCCTGATCGCTCCTCATTAATCGCTCCCGCAAGCGTTGGTCCGGTTGTCGGAATCGTCAGCATTCTTGGACTAGGTAGAATTCCGCAGGACCGAAGCGCCGCATCCCGATGGATGAGCAAATTGAATGTTCCGACTACGATTCGCGAGTCGGATGGCCGCAAGCCAGAGCTTGTGAACATTCTGCATCTTCCAGAGCCCGAGCGCCGCTCATGGGAGGCTCGCCAAATCGAAGCGGCGGGCCTGCCTGCCGGGGAATATGACGACGCGGCCCATGATCGTTTTGCTGCGGTAACGCCTGTGATGCAGGCAACGGCGCTGCGCAAGGCCGAGATTGCCCGGTATCTGACTGCTGGCGGGGCGTCCGAAGGGCGGGGCCTGACCTCGGAACTGGCCGATCAGGCGCGTGCCAAATTCGGTGTGGATGGGACCGACAAGATGACACTGCGACGCATCTTGCGCACTGTTGCCGGGGTCGATCCGGTGAATTTCGCGCCTGCGCTGCTTCCGTCTCATAGCCGCATGGGCAAACCGCCCGCCGAATTTTCGGCCGAGGCTTGGGCGTATTTCCTGACGACGATCCGGGATGCCGGGCCGCATTTTCCGCTCAAGCAGGCATGGCGCGATGTGCGCGACGTGGCAGCAAGGCGCGGTTGGGCATGGCCGAAGTATATCACGGTCTGGCGGCGCTGGGATGCCATGCCCGAGGCCGAAAAGCTGGCCGCGCGTCATGGCACCGAAGAGGCTATCAAGCGTCTGGCCCAGCCGATCCGGCGCGACAAGACGACGATACGGTCACTGGAATGGGTTTCTCTGGATGGCCGGACGCAAGATTTCTGGGTGGATTTCGGGGATGGCAAGCCGGTCCGGCCGGTGATGCTGGCCTTGATCGACGTGGCGTCGAACTATGTGCTTGGCTATGAGTTGGCCGCATCCGAAAACGCGGTGGCGACGGCGAGGTTGATCCGCAACGTTTGCCGTGAACACAGCATCTTTGACAGGCTGTATACTGACAACGGTTCGGCCTTTGCCGGGCATCTGGTCGCGGGCGGCGCGGATTTCAAATGGCGCGGCAAAGGTGCTGCGAAGCCGGGCGTAAAGCCGCTTGGCGTCTGCTATCACCTTGGTATCGAGACAAAGTTCGCAATCCCGAAGAACGCGAAAGCCAAGATCGCAGAGCGCACTTTTGCCACTCTTTCCCGCGTGATCGACGACCGGCCAGAGTTTCTGGGCGCCCATGCAGGCCATGCGCCGGGGGCCACGCCGGGCAAATCGGTGCAGCCGGTAGCCCTGGCCGTTGCCCTTGCGGTGAATGGGTTCACCTCTTCCCGGCTGGCCGCATGATGACCCGTGACGGCCGCCAGTTCGAACTGCCCGACCCGCAAGCGCTGATGCGTGATTTCCAGTCGCGGGGCGTCGATCTGCCCATCGACTACGAACATCAGAACGACCGGCCGGTCACGAATGGCCCTGTTCCGGCTGCGGGATGGATCAAGGAGTTGCGGGCGGAGGAAAGTGGCCTCTGGGGGCGTGTCGAATGGACGGCCACGGCGCGCGAGATGATCGCGCGGCGCGAATACCGCTATCTCAGCCCGTCCTTTCTGTTCAACCGGCTCACAAGGCAGGTTTCTCGACTCAAGGGGGCTGGCCTTGTTCACAACCCCAATCTCTACCTGACAGCATTTGCGAGTGAGGAACTCGATATGGCTGCCCCCGACAAGAATGACACAGCGCCGAAGAGCTCCGCAAAGGAAGCGCCTGCAGAACTTCTGCCCAAGCTGGCCGAGGCACTGGGGATGTCCCCTGAAAGCGATGCGGCGGCGATTCTGACCACGCTTTTGGCCGCGCTGACCTCGGGCAAGGTTAAGGCCCCGAAGCGCCTGAATTCCGACCGCCCGAACCCCGCCCGTTTCGTTCCCATCGGGGCGGTGCAGGATCTGCTTGCGGACCGGAATGGCCGGATTGCCACAATGCGCGAAGAGGAGGCCTCGCGGAAGGTGGAGTGGGCCTTCAGAGAGGGCTATATCACCCCGGCCATGCGAGAATGGGCCACGGCGCTCTGCATGGAAGACCCGGCGAGCTTCGACACCTTCCTTGCCAAATCGCCCGCACCTTGGGCGCATCTGACACGCCCCATCCCGCATATCGAAATCACGCCGCGGGGCAGCGCCGTGATCGGCGAAGAAGCGGCAATCTGCGCGCAACTCGGCCTCAAGCCCGGATCGCTCGCGGACTGAGCCATTCCGATACGGGCCGTGCAGGGACCGTATCGGAAGCCGTGCGGATGACGGCCCGCACGGCCTCTCCTCTGGCCGGAATGTATCCCGGCCAGAGGGATGCTATCCCCCACCGGAAGAGTGACAGATGAACCCGCTTGGTCCCCCTTCGCCGCGCCCCACCGCGCAGGTCGCACCCTATGTCAATATTCTGGAATAGACCTCGCCGTCGAGTTCCTGTTGACTTTCGGTGGCGCCAAACTGGCCCTTTCGGTTGATCCCAAGGGCCGCTCCCAGCTTGAAGCGCTGGTCGGCCCCGAAAAGGCGCGGATGCTTGGGGCAAATGCCCATCGGTTGCAGAGGCGTGTGCCTCTCGCGAAGCGATGGCTGGCCGCCTATCTGTCTTGGAAGGGGCAGTCCGCCGCCAATATCGCGCGACAGTTGCGCGTTACCGACCAGTCGGTCAGGAAATGGCTCAAGGAGGGGCGACTCGTATGAGCGCGCGTGCCTCAAGGATCGACCGGAATGCAGCCTTGCGCGCCTTTGTGCTGGACCACATCGAACGCCATTCGCTCAGCGCAATCAGCGCCCTCATCACCCTCAACTTCCCGCCCGACCTCTGGGTCAGCCGGTCCAGCCTGAGCGACTGGTGGCAGAAAAACCGCCACCTTCACCAGAAACCCGCGACAGACAGCGACACCTGACGACAGCTAACGACGGCAAAAGAAACCTGATCCCGGCAAATTTCGGCTGGTCTCACCTGGTATCAGATATTTTGAAACCGTGTATCAGGTGTAAGGAAATACAACAGCGGGGGCAGAGCCGCCATTTTCCTGCCCCCGGCTTGAGGCGTCGCGCGGTGCAGGCTAAGGCTTCGTCAGATTCACGCGGAGCCGCCCCATGCCTCAGTTCCTCAATACCGCCGATGCCGGTTTCGAAACCGCCTTCACCGCCCTCCTGGGCATGAAGCGCGAGGACAGCCCGGATGTCGATGCAACGGTCGCGGGTATCATCGCGGATGTGCGCGCGCGCGGGGATGCGGCGGTGATCGACCTTACCACGAAATTCGACCGGCTGGAGCTGACACCCGAAACGCTCGCCTTCTCGGCAGAGGAAATGGCTGCTGAAATCACCAGGGTTTCGCCCGAGGATCGTGCGGCGCTGGAATTGGCGGCGGACCGTATCCGCGCCTATCACAGCCGCCAGATGCCCGAGGATGCGGAATGGCAGGATGCCAGCGGGGCGACTTTGGGCTGGCGCTGGACGCCGGTTTCGGCGGCGGGCCTTTATGTACCGGGCGGGCTTGCCTCCTATCCCTCGTCGGTGCTGATGAATGCGATTCCGGCCAAGGTCGCGGGCGTTGAACGGCTGGTCATCGCCTGCCCGACACCGGGCGGGGCGGTCAACCCGCTGGTCCTTCTGGCGGCGCAGCTGGCCGGGGTGGATAAGGTGTATCGCATCGGCGGCGCGCAGGCGATTGCCGCGCTGGCCTATGGCACGGCGACGATTCAGCCGGTCGACAAGATCACCGGCCCTGGCAATGCCTTCGTGGCCGCTGCAAAGCGCCGGGTGTTCGGCAAGGTTGGCATCGACATGATCGCCGGGCCGTCCGAGATTCTGGTGATTGCGGATGCGGGCGGCGATCCCGACTGGATCGCGCTCGATCTGCTCAGCCAGGCGGAGCATGATCAATCCGCACAGGCCATTCTGGTGACGCCGGATGCGGGTCTTGCCCGCGCTGTGACCGAAGCGGTTGAGCGGCAGCTTCAGGTGCTGGAGCGGCGCGAGATCGCGGGTGCAAGCTGGCGCGACTTCGGCGCGGTCATCGTAACCCGCGATCTGGACGAGGCGGCAGCGCTGTCCAATCGCGTGGCGCCGGAGCATCTTGAGCTTTGCGTGGCGGACGCGGAGGCGCTGAGCCGGAAAATCACTCACGCCGGAGCCATCTTTCTTGGCCACTGGACGCCCGAGGCCATCGGCGATTACGTCGGAGGCCCGAATCACGTTCTGCCCACCGCCCGGTCGGCGCGGTTTTCGTCGGGCCTGTCGGTGCTGGATTTCGTCAAACGCACGACCATTGCCCGCATGACACCCGAGGCGCTGGCGGCCATCGGTCCGGCGGCGGAGCGGCTGGCGCAATCCGAAAGCCTTCAGGCTCATGGCCTGTCGGTGCGGGCACGTCTGGACCGGCTGAACGGCTGATCCGGGCGGTACCGGGCCGGGCCCGGGCAGTTCAACCTTGAACCGAAGGGCCGTCTCGGGCATCACGGTCCAAGCCTTCTCAGGACCGACCATGACGAACCGCATCTGCCATATCGAGATCGACGAAAGCGGCCTGAAAGCCGCCACCCCCGCCATCGAGCAGGAACGCCGTGTCGCGGTGTTCGATCTTCTGGAGGAAAACAGCTTCGGCCTGCCGGTGCGGGACGGGCGCGATGTGCCGCCCGGTCCCTACCGGCTGGCGCTGGCGATCCGCGATGGCCGTCTGGTGTTCGACATCGCCACCGAGAACGAAGCGAAGATCGGTGAGTTTCACCTGAGCCTCGGGCCGTTCCGGCAGGTGGTGAAGGATTACTTCCAGATCTGCGAAAGCTATTTCGACGCGGTGAAGCGCCTGCCGCCGAGCCAGATCGAGGCGATCGACATGGCGCGCCGCGGCATCCACAACGAGGGCGCCCGCGTGTTGCAGGAACGCCTGGAAGGCAAGGCCGATGTCGATACCGCGACGGCCCGCCGCCTGTTCACCCTGATCTGCGTCCTGCACTGGGGGTAATCTTGAGCGGCAGCTTTCCCTCTTCGGTTCTGTTCTGCTGCGATCATAATGCCGTGCGCTCGCCCATGGCCGAGGGGCTGATGAAAAAGCTCTATGGGCAGCGCGCCTATGTGCAATCCGCCGGGGTGCGCAATGATATGGAGATCGACGGCTTTTCCGTTGCGGTCTGCAAGGAGATGGGGATTGAACTCAGTCGCCACCGTTCGCGCTCCTTCGAGGAAATGCAGGAATGGGGGGATGACCTGTCGCAGTTCGACCTGATCGTCGCACTTTCCCCGGCCAGTCAGCGTATGGCGCTGACGCTGACGCGGTTCTTTCATCTGGATGTCGAGTTCTGGCCCATCGTGGACCCGACCGCCATCGGCGATACACGCGAGGCAAAGCTGGCCGCCTATCGTCAGGCGCGGGACATGATCCGCGACCGCATGGTGGCGCGGTTCGGTCCGCCAAGCGAGCCGGGCGCGCAGGATTTCACCCCTCCAGCTTCAGCCCGGCGGTGAAATCCAGAAACGCTTTCAGCGCTGCCGTCATGTTCTTGCGCGAGGGATAGACCAGATTGACCGGCAGGTCGGGCAGGGCGAAGCGGGCCAGCACCGGCACCAGTGTGCCGCTGCGCAGTTCCTCCTCGATCATGAACTCGGGCAGCAGGGCCACGCCGCGCCCTTCCAGCACCGCCGCGCGCATCATCTCGGCGCTGTTGGTGGAAAAGGCGGGCTGGATCTTCTGATAAAGTGTCTCGGAGCCATCGCGGAAGGGCCAGGTTCCGGCGCCGCGCAGGTTGGAATAATGCAGGCAGCGATGGGCCAGAAGATCCTCCGGCCGTTCGGGTGTGCCGTGTTCGGTCAGATAGTCGGGTGAGGCCACGACAAGGATGCGCGCCGAATGCAGGCGGCGGGCATAGAGGCTGGAATCGCCCAGTTCACCGATGCGGATGACGGCATCGAAGCCCTCGCTGATCACATCGCTGTGGCGGTCGTCCAGCACCGCTTCCAGTTGGATGTCGGGATGCGCCTCGATAAAGCGCATGATATGCGGGCCAAGCACCTTGAGTGTGTAAGACACCGGCGATCCGATGCGCAGAGGGCCGCTGGGATGGGCGGACAGCCGTTTGACGCTTTCATTGGCAGCCTGAAGCTGGCCCATGACATCGCGGATTTTCTGGTAATATTCGCGCCCGACGGGGGTGGGTCGCACCGACCGGGTGGAGCGGGTCAGCAACCGTGTGCCAAGGCTGTCTTCCAGATCGGAAATATACTTGCTGCACAGGCTTTTCGATATTCCCATGCGGCGGGCGGCGGCGGCGAAACTGCCCTCATCCACGATATGAAGGTAAGTTTGCAGTACAGCGGTATCCATCGGGGGTCCGATCCAGTGTGTGCCGCAGCAGCGGCCTTCAATGGACGGAGAGATGGGGACTGGCCGGGGAAATTGAAACAGGAATGTGACGCGGCTGGCGGCGTGCTTCTGTGCGCGTATGCACAAAATGCCAGATTGACGGTGGCGGCTGTTGGAATAGGCAAGGGCGCCCGTGTTACCACAGGCGCCCTGTTTCCCGCCGCATCGGATCAGTCGTTCCGGCTGGGGCGATCAACCTGGCCGCTCGACGGGATCAGCGTCACGCTGACCGGGGTGTCGGCGGAAACGCGGTAGCCGATCAGATCGCGGGTCGAGTAAAGTTCGCCGGCGGTGGTTTCGACCTTGGTCACGTTCTTGGTCGAAACGGACAGCGAAGCACCACGTTCGTTGCTGTCGGCGGCATAGGCGGCACCACCCAGAACAAGGGCGGCAGTCAGGGCAGTTGCGAGGGTTTTCATAACGATCTCCGTTGGTTGAGTGTTTGTCTGAGCGGCGTCGCCTCTCATGCAGTGGAGATAGGCGGATTGAGCGGCGGCGATTAGGCCACATTTTTCGCGCTCATTATTCGACGTGAGTGAACGTTCACTTTCATCTCACGCTGCTGTGAACATGCGTGGCGCGGTGTCGCAAAAGCGCTGTGGGAGGTCCGGCTGGGCATTGGCGCGGCCGGAGTTTCGGTGCAGGCTGCGCCGAAAATCACAGGACCAACCGGAGAGCCAAGATGAGCCGCGCCACGATCAAAGCCTATTACGCCGCCTTCAATGCAGCGAACCCCGAAGGCATGATGGCCTGCCTGACCGATGACATCGAACACCGCGTGAATGAGGGCGGTATCCGCCGCGGTATGGAAAAATTCGCCGAGTTCTGCTCGCATATGGGTGTCAGCTACCGGGAAGAGCTGAAGGACATGGAAATCTTCGTGAACGAGGCAGGCACCCGTGGCGCGGCCGAGTTCACGGTGCATGGCGAATATCTGCAAACCGATCCGGGCCTGCCCGAGGCCAAAGGCCAGAAATACATCCTGCCCGCAGGTGCCTTCTTCGACCTGCGGGATGGCAAGATTTCGCGGGTGACCACCTTCTACAACCTGAACGACTGGATCGCACAGGTTTCGGCATGACCGAGGTTCGCGTTCTGACCGGCGCCGCACTGGATGCGGCGCTGGACGATGTGGCGCGGTTGCGGATCACCGTGTTCCGCGACTGGCCGTATCTGTATGATGGCTCGCTGGAGTATGAGCGCGATTACCTGCAAACCTATCGCGACAGCCCTGGTGCCATTCTGGTGGGGGCCTTCGATGGTGCGCGGCTGGTCGGCGCCTCGACCGGCACGCCGATGGAGGATCACGCCGGGGATTTCGGCGCGGCGCTGGCCGGGGCGGGCGTGCCGCTGGAGCAGATTTTCTATTGCGCGGAATCGGTGCTGTTGCCCGCCTGGCGCGGGCAGGGGCTGGGACATGCCTTCTTCGATGCACGCGAGGCCCATGCCCGCCAGCTTGGCCGCAGCCATGTGGCCTTCTGTTCGGTAAAGCGGCCGGACGATCATCCGATGCGGCCGGTTGCCTTCCGTACCAATGACGCCTTCTGGACGAAGCGCGGCTATGCGCCGTTGCCGGGTGCCCTTGCCGCATTTTCGTGGAAGGATGTCGGTGATACCGAAGAAAGCCGCAAGCCGCTGCAATTCTGGATGCGGGCGCTCTGACGCCTTCCTCCGACAGGAAAGAGAGACCATGAAGATCGCCGCTGCCGCTTATCCGCTGGATTTCTTTGCCAGCTTTGATGCCTATGCCGCCAAGGTCACGGAATGGGTGGCGCGGGCCGCCGCTGAAGGAGCGCAGCTTCTGGTCTTTCCTGAATATGGGGCGATGGAACTGGGCAGCCTTGGCGGCCGCGACGTCGCTGCGGATCTGGAGGCCTGCCTGCACGAGGTCGCCCGCTGGAAGCCGCAGGTCGATGCGCTGCATGCCGATCTGGCGGCGCAGCACGGGCTGCATATCCTCGGCGCTTCCGGCCCGGTGTTCCTGCCTGGCCAGCCGCGCCCGGTGAACCGTGCCACTTTCTATGGGCCTTCGGGCATCCTCGGCCATCAGGACAAACAGATCATGACGCGCTTCGAGCGTGAAACATGGTTCGTCGATCCGGGGCAGGGGCTGGCTCTGTTTGATACGCCGCTGGGCCGCATCGGTGTGGTCATCTGTTATGACAGCGAATTTCCCCTGCTGTCGCGTGCTCTGGTTGAGGCAGGGGCGGAAATCTTGCTGGCGCCCTCCTGCACCGACACGTTCCGGGGCTTCACCCGCGTCAAGGTCGGTGCCATGGCGCGGGCGCTGGAGAACCAGTGTATTGTCGTCCATTCCCCCACCGTGGGCCTGTGTGATTTCTGCCCGGCGGTGGACGAGAACGTCGGCGCCGCCGCCATCTATGGCCCGCCGGATATCGGATTTCCCGATGACGGGATCTTCGCGCAGACCCCGCTCAACCAGCCCGGCTGGGCCTTCGCCGATGTCTCACTGGAGGCGGTGGCCGAGGTCCGCCGTAATGGCGGCGTGCTGAACAACCTGCACTGGCATGAGCAGGGCGCACGGGTTGAACGGGGCGTCATTCGCACCTAGTTTCAGGACAACTCCAATTCCCCCTTGAAAATCAGGGGAAAGAGGCGCATCTAGCGCCCATGCCTGCGCATGGATCGCGGGCGATACCTATTTGGAGTGACCATGGCCAAGGAAGAACTGCTCGAATTCCCCGGCGTCGTGAAGGAACTCCTGCCCAATGCGACGTTCAAGGTCGAGCTGGAAAACGGCCATGAACTGATCGCGACGATGGCAGGCAAGATGCGCAAGAACCGCATCCGTGTTCTGGCAGGCGACAAGGTGCAGGTGGAAATGACCCCTTACGACCTGTCGAAGGGCCGCATCAACTATCGCTTCAAGTGAAGCTGATCCTCGGTTCTGCCAGCCCGCGCCGGAAGGATCTTCTGGCGCAGCTTGGTGTCGTGCCTGACGCGATTCTGCCCCCTGACATCGACGAAGACCCGAAACCCCGCGAACTACCGCGCCCCTATTGCGCGCGTCTGGCCCGCGAAAAGGCGGCTGCGGTGGCGGCAGACCCCGATGACATCGTGCTTTGCGCTGATACGACCGTGGCTTTGGGGCGCCGTATCCTCGGCAAGCCTGCGGATGCGGGTGAGGCGGCGGCTTTCCTGACCCTTCTGGGCGGGCGTCGTCATCAGGTGATCACCGCTGTCGCGGTGCGGCGCGGGGCGCGGCTCTGGTCGCGCGAGGTCGTGACCGATGTGAAGATGAAGCGCCTCTCGGATGTCGAACTGAACAGCTATCTCGCCTCGGGTGAATGGCAGGGCAAGGCGGGGGGGTATGCCATTCAGGGCCTCGCCGGTGCCTTCATCCCGTGGATTTCCGGCTCGTTCACTGGCGTGGTCGGCCTGCCAGTCGCGGAAACCGCCGCGCTGCTGGCCGCTGCGGGCTACCCCCTTTATGGAGAGACGGCATGAAAGGCCGCACGATCGCGCTGGACCGGATTGGCGACCGCGAGGCGGCGGCGCTGATCGTCGATGGTCAGCTTGAGGATTTCCTTATCGACCCGGCAGATGATACACCGCTGCCCGGTGCCATCTATCGTGGCATCGTCGACCGGCCGGTGAAAGGGCAGGGCGGGGTGTTCCTGCGCCTGCCGGATGGCCGTTCGGGGTTCCTGCGGCAGGTGTCGGGTCTCGCGCCTGGCCAGCCGCTGCTGGTGCAGGTGTCGGGCACGGCGGAGCCGGGCAAGGCGGTGCCCGTAGCGGCGCGCCTGCTCTTTAAAAGCCGCTACGCGATCATTACCCCCGGCGCACCGGGGCTGAACATCAGCCGTCGCATCCGCGACGAGGATCTGCGTGCCGACCTCGACGCGCTGGCGCAGGCGGGGATGGAGGGCGCCCCCCGTGACCTCGGGCTGATCCTGCGCTCCGCCTGCGAAGGCGCTGACGAGGCCGAGATCGCCGAGGACATTCTCGCGATGCGCGAGCTTGCCGTTGCGGTGCTGTCTGATGTTGACGGCCAGCCCGAGCTTCTGGTCGAGGGCGCGACCGCGCATGAAACCGCGTGGCGCGACTGGTGCGATCCGGTTCCGGATGATTTTGACGACAACGCAGGCAGTTTCGGGTCGCATGGCGTGGCGGAGATGCTGGACCGCGCGCTGACCCCCCGCGTTGCGCTGCCTGCTGGCGCGCATATGTATATCGAGCCGACCCGTGCGCTGGTGGCGGTGGATGTGAACACCGGCCCCGATACCTCGCCCGCAGCTGCGCTGAAGGCCAATGTGGCCGCCGCGCGTGATTTGCCGCGCCAGTTGCGTCTGCGCGGCTTTGGCGGGCAGGTCGTGGTCGATTTCGCGCCGATGCCGAAGAAGGACCGTGCCGTTCTGGAACAGGTGTTGCGCGCGGCATTCAAGGGTGAGGCGGCCGAGACCAGTCTCTCCGGATGGACCACGCTGGGTCTGTTCGAACTGGTGCGCAAACGCGACCGCGCGCCGCTGGCCACCCTGCTGGAGGATCGGGCATGAGCTGCCCGATCTGCGGCAAGGCTGCGGAAGAAAAGTACCGCCCCTTCTGCAGCAAGCGCTGTGCCGATATCGATCTCGGTCGCTGGCTGAAAGGCGGCTATGTGATCCCCGCTACCGCGCAGGAAGAGGACGAGGCTGTCCCATCCGAAGAACCGCCGAAGCACTGAACTTTTTTCGCAAAACCCTCTGGACAGCCCCTGCGCCCTCGCTTAATACCGCCCCACCAAGCAGCCACAGGCTGACAGTGCCCAGATAGCTCAGTTGGTAGAGCAGCGGATTGAAAATCCGCGTGTCGCTGGTTCGATTCCGGCTCTGGGCACCACTTAAATCTCCCTTAAAATAAGAGAAAGTAGCAATTACTTTTCTCGTTGCTTTTCGTGCGGCTGGTCCGCTGGGCTACATCCGGGCTACATTACGCATCTGGTTGCGCGTGATGGACTACCTGGGTTGTCTGAACCGTTCTGAAAGAAATCTCATCCCAAAGCGAAATTGGCGACGGCGGTTTCTGATCCATTGGCGTATAGGATGCGTGTGGCTCCGCGTGGAGCGCCTTACTGTAACCCGACAAAATAAGGGTGTTTTCGGGGGACTGGGCGCCGCCATCCGTCGCTAGGTGTCGTTACCCGTCGCCATCCGTCTCTCCTCAATAAAATAGGCGCTTGCCGAGGTTGATAGGTTCTGGTGGCGTGTCTGGGCGGCTTCGGGGCGTCCATGTCGGTCGTGACGAAAATATTGCGCCAAACAGGTGGCCAGAGCGTGATCCGCCCCCTCGCTGGCGGCTGCACCCGAGCTGCTAATCACCCGAAAACATCAATAAAACTTGGCCTTAACGGCTGTTTTAGGGCGATTCAGCCAATCCGGGGAAAGTGCGAAACTCGGAACTCGTGCGCGGATTTTTCAACTCGGTTCATAGTTACGTCTTTTCATGGCTTACGGGGATTTCACCCGGTCTTTCGCCCCCGAAACCCCTGTTTTTGGACCGGAAACGACTCTGTTGCACAAATCGCGCGAGGGATTCATCTCGTGAATCCGGCGTGGTAGCTGGACTGCATGAGCAGACCAACGCCCCCGACCTACAAGACCAGGAACTGGCCAGCTTATAACGAAGCGCTGAAGCGCCGCGGCTCGCTGACGATCTGGTTTGATCCCGCCATGACTTGGGAAGCGGCGCCGACCGGCAAGCGTGGTCGACAGCGCGACTGCGGCGATGCCGCGATCCAGACCTGCCTGACGATGAAGGTCCTCTTTGGCATGGCGCCCAGGCAAACGACCGGGTTCGTCGAGTGCCTGTTGCGGCTGATCGGCCTGGACTGGACGGTGCCCGACTTCGGCACGCTGTCGCGACGCCAGAAGATGCTGAAGGTCAACATCCCCTATCCTGGTTCGAATGGCCCGCTGCACCTGCTGGTCGACAGCACCGGCATCAAGGTCGAGGGTGAAGGGGAGTGGAACGCCCGCAAGCATGGCGGTGGCAAGCGATGCGTCTGGCGGAAGATCCACATCGGGATCGACGAGCAAACGCTGGAAATCCGGGCTGCGGAGTTCACCACCAGCGACGTGGGCGATGCGCCCATGCTGCCCGAACTGCTCGACCAGATCCCGTCGGAGCAAGAGATCGCCTCCGTCAGCGCCGATGGTGCCTTCGATACCCGCAAGTGCCACGACGCCATCGCCACCCGTCGCGCGGCCGCGATCATCCCGCCCCGCGAGAACGCCAAACCCTGGAAACCCGACACTGCGGGAGCCATGGCCCGGAACGAAATCCTGCGGACATCGAAGCGGGTTGGCCGGACGACCTGGCGTCGATGGAGCGGTTACCACCGCCGAAGCCGCGCTGAAACTAAGATGCACTGCATCAAGCTTCTCGGGCAGCGCCTGTCCGCGCGGGACTTCGACCGTCAGGTTGCAGAGTTCCAGGTCCGTGTCGCCGTCCTGAACGGGTTCACCGCCCTCGGCACACCCATCACAGAGGTCGCAGGATAGGTCTGTCCGGGGAAGGGGAGGCCCGGCCATCACCCGATTTGTGCAACACAGCCAAGACAGCCCAGAGTTGATTTTCATGGTCGATGCATCGAATGGCAGCTTAGAGCCGAGGCTGTGTGCAAACTCCGGCCTGTGTTAAGCTTCTGCATAGCTGCGGGGGATCGGCATGTCGGGTTTCATCGAAGGCGTTGCGCGTGGACAGACGGTCCTTTTCCCTGATCGGCTCGATGACTGGATTCATGAGGATCATCTGGTCCGGTGGTTGATTTCTTCGTAGATGAGCTTGATCTGGCGGGCCTTGGTTTCGTGCGCTCGGCAGCGGCACGCACGGGCCGCCCCGGCTACCATCCTGCTGTTATGCTCAAGCTGTTCATTTACGGCTATTTGAACCGCATCCCGTCGAGCTGCGGGTTGGAACGGGAGGCGGGGCGGAATGTCGAGCTGATGTGGCTGACCGGCCGCCTCGCTCCCGATCACAAGACCATCGCCGACTTCCGCCGCGACAATGGGCCCGGCATCCGCCGCACCTGCGCCCAGTTTGTGGAACTGTGCCGCCGCATCGGTGTGCTTAAGGGCGCGTGCATTGCCATCGACGGTAGCAAGTTCCGGGCGGTGAACTCCCGTGACCGAATCTTCACCAAGGGCAAGATCGCGAACCGCATCGCCGATCTGGAGGCGGACGCCGGGCGCTACATCGCCGAGATGGTCCGCGTTGATCGACAAGAAGAAGGCGAGGTCCGAGCCGAGAAAGTCGCGCACCTGGCCAAGCGTTACGGGCGGGTCCGGCAGCACATCCAGCATCTGCAAGCGATGGATCGGGCGCTGGCCGATGCGCCGGACGGACAGATATCCCTGACCGATCCCGATGCCCGTGCCATGGCGACCTGTGCCCGCAACAGCGGCATGGTCGGTTACAAAGTCCAGACTGCCGTCGATGCCGAGACGCATCTGATCGTCGCATACGATGTCACCAACCAAGGCCATGATCGCGACCTTTTGGTGCCGATGGCCGCCGCTGCGAAAGAGGCGCTTCACCGCGACGAGATACACGTGCTGGCTGACAAGGGCTACTTCAGCGGGCGGCAGATCCTGACCTGCTACGAGGCAGGAATCACCACCACGATTCCGCGCCCCGAGACGTCGGGCAACCGGGCCAAGGGCCTGTATGTGAAGGCCGACTTCGCCTACGAGGCTGATGCAGACTTTTACCGCTGCCCGGCCGGCGAAGCGCTGACCTACCGCTACACCACTGAGGAAGACGGGCTGGAACTGCGCCGCTACTGGACCGGCGAATGCGGTGGCTGCCCGATTAAAGCGCGCTGCACGACTGACAAGGAACGCAGGATCACGCGATGGGCACGCGAGCACCTGATCGAAGCGGCGCGGGCCAGACTGATCGGACCGACAGAGCCGATGACGGTCCGCCGTGGCACGGTTGAACATCCCTTCGGCACCATCAAAGCCTGGATGGGCGCAACCCACTTCCTGACCCGACGGCTGAGAAATGTGAGAACCGAGATGGCGCTGAACGTCCTCGCCTACAACATCAAGCGGATGGTGGCGCTGATTGGTATCCGAGGGCTAATGGCAGCGGTGAAGGGCTGAAAGAGAGCACAAAACCATGCTCTGCCGAAATCCGTCGCGTGGCGCGCTATCCTTGCCCTCGCAGCAGCTAACTGGTCTTCGGCGAAGAGTTTCCACACAGCCTAAGCCCATTGCGGCCATGAGCCTCTTGGGTAAACATTAGTGATACCCAGCTTTCGGGAAGACGCGAATGAGACAGCCCATACTCTCGGTTCTTTTCGCCAGTATCTTGATGGCGGCGACTTCGGGCATGGCCACGGCTTGCAGAACTCACATGCCGCCACTTCCTAGAGACTTGGAGGGCGTCGAGCTTGTCGTGGTGGGTCGAATCTCCGATTATCAAATACTGGACGTCTCCAGAAGGCTGGCCCGTTTTGACATCCAAGTGGATGAGGTGCTGAAGGGAGAGGCTGTTCAACCCGTTCTGTCAGTTGCAGTTATAGATGACCGCATAGGTGTGCGGGCGGATCACATCGACCTTCGTTACTTGCGTTTGCTACAAGATGAGGACGGCTATCAGATACCCTACTTGGTTGCGATCACCGCCCTTGATCTTGACAGTGCTTCGCGCGGCGCAGAGTTTTCTCAAGCCTCGGAACAGTTCCGTGTAACATCTTACAACTGTGGAACCACGTTCTGGTTTAGGGATAGCGACGCATTGAGGACAAAGCTTGAGCTAACAGAGGAGAGCAAATAGCTGCGCAACGTCCGCTTTGTCCGGAATAGCTGACCTTGGCTAACACTGCAGCGAGGGCCGACTCTCGGCCCTTCCGGGCGACCACAGGAGTTCTGTCTGATACCCAAGCCGTTGCAGCGCCCCGATTGCCTTGACAAGATCTACGCTTTGAGTAGGTCAGCTTCCGCCCCGAAGGCGATTGCGCGTGCGAGCATGGGGTTGCCCTGACGCGCAGCGCTGCCCGCCTCGCCCATCTCGCTGGCCGCTTCCAGCAGCAGATCCCGCGCGGCGTGGTGGGCGTCGTAGGAGCCCCATCGGATTGTGTTCACTGGCGCGGGCTTGCCCTTTCGATCCGGTTCTGGATCAGCACTGGCAACGCCCAGATCAGCTCACCACGGTTCGCCCGGACCCGGCACGGCAGGTCCGCGTGCCGGAAGCCGGTGCGCTTGCCTGGTTCGGGTTGCCCCTGAAGCCCGGCGATACGTTGTGGGCAGGCTGCTTTCTGCGCTGGAACGCTGCCAGCAGAGCATCAATGCAAGGCGGATGATCGACGGGCTTTTCTTGCAATATTGGAACGGAGAACGCCTGGACTTCCGACGAGGTCAGCGGACGTCCAGCACGTCGGCAAGCGCATTTCCTCTGACAACACCCCGTCGCCCGTTACGGCGTGGTGGGCGCCGTCCCTCCGGCTTCAAGTGCTGCGACGACGCGGTCGGTCGTGCGCTGGATGTGGGCGAGGGTGACCTCGATCGCGCGGGGCACGTCGCGGTCCATCGCGCTTTCGAACAGGGCGCGGTGTTCTTCATGCACGTCTCGCGACAGTGCAGGGCGGCTGCGTGACAACTGGCGATAGCGTTCGTGATGCTTGTACATCATGCTGCGCATCCGCAGAAGCCAGACTGAACTTGCCGCGCCGACCAGCGCCTCGTGGAATTCGGTGTTCAGCCCCTCCCACTCGGTCAGGTCGCGCGGCTCGGCGCTGCGTTCCAGCCGTTCCAGCCGATACCAGGCCGAGATCAGACGCTCTTCCCAGGCGCGGTCGCCGCGCGGCAGCGACTGCGCGATGGCTTCGGCCTCCAGCTGCTTGCGGAGCTCGCCGATTTCGCGCGCGTCCTGCGCCGAAAGCGGCGCCACAATGCAGCCCCGCTGGCCCAGAAGCGTGACGAGATGGTCACCCGAGAGCCGCGCCAATGCCTCGCGCAGCGGGCCCGCGCCCAGGCCATAACGGTCGCGCAGCATTTCGATCTTCAGCTTCAGTCCCGGTGCAAGCCGCCCCGCCACGATATCTTCGCGCAAAAGGCGATAGGCCTTTTCCGCAAGGGTCTTGTCGCTGGACTCAAAGGCATCTTGGGGAAGGACAATCGTCTGCTGCATGCGGGCTGCCGGGGTTGAAGTGTGGGCTTGCGGTGAACCCGATCATAGAGCGCATCGCAATAAAATCAAATTTTAGTTTGACATGGTCATAATATCAATATTTTCTGCTGACGGGGAGGAAAATATGGAAAACACCGTTCAATCATCGGCAGGGCTTGCCGGGCAGGTCAGGCCGCCTTCGGCCCTGGCCCGATTCAGCACCGGGCTGGCGCAGGCCGAAATCCTGTTGGCGGGGGTGCTGATGTTCCTCCTGTTCGTGCTGCTTCTGGCCAATGTGACCGGCCGTTTCCTCGGGGTGCCGCTGATCTGGGTTGATGAGCTTGCGGTCTACCTGATGGTGATCGTGGCCTTCCTGGCCGCCGCCGCCGCGCTGGACGCGCGACAGCATATCGCGGTCACGCTTTTGTCCGACATGATGTCGCCCCGCGCCGCTGGCCTGCTCCGGCTTCTGGCCGACCTGATCCTGCTGGCCTTCCTTCTGGCACTGGCGTGGATGGTCTGGATCTGGTTCGATCCGCTGACCGCTGCCGCTGCCGAAACGCTGGATGCCTTCGCGGCGCAAAGCTTCAACTTCATCTATCAGGAACCGACCGTGACGCTTGGCGTCCGCAAGGTCTGGTTCTGGCTGATCCTTCCGGTCTTTGCCGTCACCGCGACCATCCACTGCCTCGCCCAGATCGAGGCTGATCTGCGGCTGCTGAAAGGGGCGGGGCGATGATCGTCGGCGGCAGCTTCATCGGACTTGTCATCCTGTCGGTCCCCATCGCCTTCGTCCTGGCGATCTGTGCGCTGATCTACATTTTCGTCAGCGGCAACACCGTCCTTCTGCAATCCTTCCCGCAGCAATTGTTCGGCGGGCTTGAAAATTACGGCCTGTTGTCGCTGCCGCTTTTCATCCTGCTGGGCGAATTCATGAATGTGGGCGGCATCGGCCGGCGGCTGATGGCGCTGGCCGTGGCGATCCTTGGCTCCGTCAAGGGGGGGCTGGCCTATGTAAACCTCGGCGCGAACATGATGATGGCGGCGATTCTGGGCTCGACCGTGGCGCAGATCACCATCATGTCCCGCCTGGCGGTGCCCGAGATGGAAAAGCAGGGCTATCCGCGCGATGTCTCGGTGGCGATCACCGCGGCGGGCGGGCTGCTGGCGCCGATTGTTCCGCCCTCGATGCTGTTCATCATCTATGGCGTCATCGCGCAGCTGCCCATCGGCGATCTGTTCATTGCGGGTATCGTGCCGGGCATTCTGATCTTTCTCGCCTTCCTGGCGGTGATCGGCTGGCTTGGTCATAAGCACGATTTTCCCCGCAGCGAGTCGCTGCCGCTGCCCGCCCGCCTGCGCGCCATCGCCGAGGCACTGCCTGCGGCGCTGATCCCGGCGACGATCATCGGCACGATCCTGGGCGGCATCGCCCATCCGACCGAAAGCGCCGCCCTGGGCAGCATCGCCACGATCATCGTCGGCGCCTTCATCTATCGCGAGCTGAAATGGCGCGACATTCTGGTGGCCTTCGGCAATGCCGCGCGGTCCTCGGCAATCGTGCTGTTCCTGATCGCCACCGCTACGGTGTTTTCCTGGGTCATCACCTTCGAGAACATCCCGGCACAGGTCGCTGCGGCGATGCAGGCGATGACGGCCTCGCCCCTGGTGTTCATGCTGATGCTGAACGTCCTGCTGCTGATGATCGGTATGGTCACCGACCCGATCCCCGCGATCATCCTGATCGTGCCGGTGATGCTGCCGGTGGCGACCGGGGTCTATGGCATCGACCCGGTATTCTTCGGCGTCGTCGTCTGCGTCAACCTGACCCTGGGACTGTTGACGCCGCCGGTCGGCACGGGCCTGTTCACCGCCGCGCTGATGGGCGGCGTCAGGGCCGAACGGCTGGCGGTGCTGCTGCTGCCCTTCTTCGTGGCGGTGCTGGCGGTGATTCTGCTGATGGTGTGTTTCCCGCAGACCGTCACCTTCCTGCCCGGTGTGCTGTGATGGCGACGGTCTGGGTTCTGGGCGGCGGGCTGATCGGGGCGGGATGGGCCGCGGCCTTCGGGCTGGCGGGTCATGCCGTGCAGGTGATCGATCCCGACATGGCGGCGGTACAGGCGCGGCTGGACGAGGTCTGGGCCCGTGCCACGGCGGCGATGGGCGACAAAGGGGCGGCGCTGCCGCACGTCACGGTGGCTCCGCAAGGTCCGGCCCCGGCTTTGGTGCAGGAATGCCTGCCCGAGCGGCTGGCGCTGAAACGCGCCGCCCTGACGGAAATCCTGCCGCTTCTGAATCCGCAGACGCTGATCGCCTCGTCCTCCTCGGGCCTGTCGCCCGAGGACCTGCAACAAGGGCTGGAGGGCGCAGAGCGCCTGTTCATCGCCCATCCCTGCAATCCGCCCTGGCTGATGCCGGTGGTGGAACTGTCGGGCGGGGCGGCGACCGCACCCGAGGTGCTGACGCGGGCCCGCGCTTTCTATGAAGGGCTGGGCAAGCGTATCTTGACCCTGGCCAGGCCGATGCCGGGCCATCTGGTCAATCGCCTGCAGGCGGCGCTGTGGCGCGAGGCGGTGCATCTGGTGCGCGAAGGCGTGGCCTCACTTGCCGATGTGGAAGATGCGGTGACGCTGGGTCTGGCGCCGCGCTGGTGCCTGATGGGGCCTTCGGCGGTGTTCCATGTCTCGGGCGGGCCGCGCGGCTTTGAAGGTTTTTTCGACGCGCTGGGCCCGGAATTCGAACGCTGGTGGGACACGCTGGGCGCGCCCCGCTTCGATGCCGAAACCCGCGCCGCACTGGTCCAGGGTATGGCGGAGGCCGATCCGCGCAGCGTGGCTGAGATCGGCGCCGCGCGCGACCGGCGCCTGCCGCAAGTCTTGACGTTTCTGGAGGAGATGGCCCGCGCTGACGGGTCCAAGGGAGGAAGACAAGATGAAGTTTAAGACGATCGGATGGGCGGCGGGGCTGGCGCTTCTGCTGTCCGGTGGCATGGCCGCGGCGGAACAATACCGGCTGGGCCTGATCACCCCGCCTTCGCATCAATGGAGTGTCCATGCCCAGAAGGCGGCGGATGCGATCAAGGAAAAGACGGATGGCCGGGTTGAGATCAGCCTTTTCCCCTCGGGCCAGCTTGGCTCCGAGGCGCAGATGCTGCAGCAGCTGCAGACCGGCGCGCTGGATTTCGCCTTTCTGACCGTCGGCGAATTCGCCAACCGCGATCCGAATTACGGCATCTTTCTTGCCCCCTATCTGGTCAGCGACATCGAGGGTGCCAAGACGGTTCTCGGCGGGGCCACGGCGGGCAAGCTTCTGGCCGACATGAACAAGTTCGGGCTCGTCGGTCTGGGCTGGAGCTCGGCCGGGATGCGCACCGTCGTCATGCGCGGCACCATCGCCAATGTGGGCGATCTGGCAGGCAAGAAGATTCGCACCGTGCCGAACGCGCCGGAACTGGATTTCTGGACGCTTCTGGGCGCGACCCCTACGCCGATGCCGCTGCCCGCGCTCTATGATGCGCTGGCCAATGGCCAGGTCGATGGCGCGCAGCTGGACCATGAAGGCACCTGGAACACCAAATATTACGATCATGCCGGCACGATCATCGACTCGCGCCACATGATGTTCCCCATGGTCGCCGTGGCCTCGGGCCGCAAATGGCAGGCGATCTCCGAAGAAGATCGCGCCGCGATCCAGGAAATCATGACCGCGAACTTCACCGACATCATCGACGCCTATGGCGCACTCGATAACAAATACATGGAAGACCTCAAGACGACCCCGGTCCCGGTCGTGACGGTGGACCGCGCCTGGTTCGGCCCGGCGGTCGACAAATGGTATGAAGACTGGCGCGTGAAAGCCCCGCTTCTTGTCGAACTGGAAGCCGAATTGGCGTCAAACTGACCTTTAGGGGGCCGGGCGCCAGCCTGCCCGGCCTCCGCCAAGCCCTGCGGAGACGAAGATGACCTATCGTGACCTGCGCTATCTGCGCGTCGATGTCGAAGACCTTGAGGCGGCGAGCGCCTTCGCCGCCGATGTCTTTGCGCTGATGCCGATGGACCGCGACGACAACCGTGCCCTGTTCCGCTCGGACGCGCGCAACTATGCGCTGTGCTGCGCGCGGGGCGACGGTAATGCCGTGGCGCTGACCGTGGCGCGACCCGAGGATCTGGATGCCCTGGCCGATCGGTTGGCGGCAGCGGGCCATCCATCGGCCCGGCTCTCGGCCGAGGCCTGCGCGGTGCGGCAGGTCAAACAGGGGCTGGCGGTCGCCGCGCCGAATGGCGTGACGGTGGAGCTGGTGTGGCGGCCGCTGACCTCGGGCTGGCCCTATCATGGCGGGCGTGATGCCGGGATCAGCGATTTCGCCGCCGTCTCGCTGTGCTGCCGCGACATCGCGGCGAGCGAGGAGTTCTGGGTCAGGGGCCTGGGCCTTCGCGTCAGCGACTATGCCGGTGACGCGGTTTTCCTCGCGCTGGACGAGGCGCATCACCGCATCGCGCTTTATCCGTCGGAGCGGGACGGCATCCTGGGCGCAAGCTGGGAGGTCGCGACCCGCGATCACATCATGCGCAACTGGTATCATTTCCAGAAGCTGCAATTGCCCGTCGTGGCCGGGCCCGGCCGCCAGCCCACTTCGGGCGCCAGTTTCGTCACCACGCGCGGGCCGGGGGGGCTTCTGTTCTCCTATATCCACGGCATGGAGAAGGGCCCGCAGATCGCAACCCGCGGCCCGCGCCAATTCGCCGATGCCGCCCGGTCGCATTGCGCCTGGGGCTCGCCCAGCACGCAGCCGGAATTTCAGGGAAGGACCGAAGGATGATCGAACTTCGCGATGTCGTCTATTGCCGCCTGGGCACAACCGATCTGGCGGGCGCCGAATGGTATGCGGTCAATATCCTGGGGCTTGAAGTGGCCGAGCGGCGCAAGGGCGCGGTCTATTTCAAATCCGACGCCCGCGCCCATACGCTGTGCTATTTCGAGGGCGACCCGACCGATCAGATGACGGCCTTCGAGATCGGCACGGCGCAGGATCTGCACACAGCCGGCGCCACGCTGGAAGCGCTGGGCCATGATGTCTATTACGGCACCCGCGCGGAATGCGAAGCACGGATGGTGCGCGAATTCATCCGCTTCCGCGACCCGACCGGCAATGTGATCGAATTCGTGCTGCGGCCGGAAACCACCGGGCTTGACTATCACGGCAGCCGCAATGCCGGGATCACCGGCTTCTCTCATGTCGGCCTGTGTTCGTCCGATCTGGCGCGGGACGAACATTTCTGGACCTCTGTCTGCAATGCCCGGGTGTCGGACCGGATCGGCGATGCGCCTTTGATGCGGCTGGGCACGATCCACCATTCCATTGCGCTGTTCCCTTTTCACCGCGCGGGCATCCAGCACATCAACCACCAGGTCGGATCGACTGACGACATCCAGCGCTCGTTCCATTTCGTGCGCGAGAACCAGGTGAACATCACCTTCGGCCCCGGCGCGCATCCGACCTCTTCGGCGGAATTCCTGTATTTCACCGGGCCCGAGGGCATGACCTTCGAATATTCGACCGGCGTGCGCGAAATCCATGACGAACCGGCGTGGCGCGACCGCCAGTTCCATTTCGAGCCGAAGGGCTTCTGCCACTGGGGCTCTGCTCCACAGATTGCGGCGTTCAAGAAATGATGACGGCGCAGATTGAAACGCTGGCCCGCACGGTGCGGATCGCGGCGCGGGCCTTGGGGCGGGCAGGGCTGGTCCATGCCTATGGCCATTGCTCGGCCCGGATCGACGCCGATCACTTTCTGGTCGCGCCGTCGAAACCCCTGGCCCATGTCCGCCCGGGCGAGGCCTGCACCGTGGTGCCCGTGAATGGCCCTCTGCCCGAGGGCGTGCTGGGCGAGGTGCGGCTGCATCAGCGGATCTATGCGCTGCGGCCCGAGGCGGGCGGCGTGATCCGCTTCATGTCGCCTCAGGCGATGGCCCTGGCGGCGCTGGGCCGCGTGCCTGCAATGCGCCATGGCTTCGGCACTTATTTTGCCCCACGCGTCGGGTTGTGGGATGATCCGCAACTGGTGCGCGATGATGCCAAGGCCAAGGGCGCGATCGCCGCCATGGGCGACAGCCGGGGCCTGCTGATGCGTGGCAATGGCGCGGTGGTGGCGGGCGACAGCCTGACCGAGGCGTTGGGCCTGGCCTTCTACCTGGAAGATGCCTGCCGGATCGAACTGGCGGCGCTGGCCTCGGGCCTCGCCGATGCGCCGGTGATCGGACCTGAGGCCGCAGCCGAACGGGCGACCAAGGCCGGACGGATTTTTGAACGGATGTGGGACTACCTGACCGAAGGCGACCCTGAAGGCGCCGCGGCCACGGGTCCGCAAGGAGAGCGTGATGACTGAGTTTCTGAATTTCATTGATGGGCGTTTCGTTCCCGGTCGGGCCGAGGCCTTCGCCAACCACTTCCCCTCGACCGGCGAAGTGCTGGGCGAGGTGCGCGCCGCAGACCGCGATCAGGTCGACGAGGCGGTGGGCGCGGCGCAGCGAGCGCTGAAAGGCCCATGGGGCCGGATGGCCCTGGCCGAACGGGTGGCGCTGCTGCGCAAGGTGGCCGACGGGATCAACGCCCGCTTCGACGAATTCCTGGCCGCCGAGATTCGCGACACCGGCAAGCCGCGCTCGATTGCCAGCCATATCGACATCCCGCGCGGGGCCGCCAATTTCAACGTCTTCGCCGATCAGGTGATGACGCTGTCGAATGAAAGCTTCGAGATGGCGACGCCTGATGGCGGCGGCGCGCTGAACTATGCCGTGCGCGGACCGCGCGGGGTGATCGCGGTTGTTTGCCCCTGGAACCTGCCGCTCTTGCTGATGACCTGGAAAGTCGCGCCCGCGCTGGCCTGCGGCAATACGGTGGTGGTGAAGCCGTCCGAGGAAACCCCGGCCACCGCCACGCTTCTGGGCGAGGTGATGAACGCCGCAGGCATCCCGCCCGGCGTCTATAACGTGGTGCATGGCCACGGCCCCGGCTCGGCCGGCGAATTCCTGACCCGCCATCCCGGCGTGAACGGCATCACCTTCACCGGCGAAACCTCGACCGGCGAGGCGATCATGGCCGCCTCTTCCAGGGGCGTGCGGCCGGTTTCGCTGGAACTGGGCGGCAAGAATGCCGGGATCATCTTTGATGATGCCGATTTCGACAAGACGATGGAAGGGATCGGGCGCGCCTGTTTCGCGAATACCGGGCAGGTCTGCTTGGGCACCGAACGCATCTATGTGCAGCGCGGCATTTTCGACCGCGTGGCCGAGGGTCTGGCCGCCAAGGCGCGGGCCTATCGCTTCGGCGACCCTTTCGATCCCGCGACGACCATGGGTCCGGTGATCTCGGCCGAACATCGCGCCAAGGTCTTGTCCTATTACGACCGCGCGGCCAGGGGCGGGGCGCAGATCCTGGCCGGTGGCGGCGTGCCGTCGATCCAGGGCTATGAAGGTGGCTATTGGGTGGAACCCACGGTCTGGACCGGCCTTGCGGAAGACAGTCCGGTGATCCGCGAGGAAATCTTCGGGCCCTGCACCCATCTGCAACCCTTCGACACCGAGGACGAGGCGATCGCCCTGGCCAACAACTCACCCTACGGGCTTGCCACCACGATCTGGACCGAAAGCCTGGGCCGCGCCCATCGCGTCGCCCGTCAGGTCGAGGTGGGGATTTCCTGGGTGAACTGCTGGTTCCTGCGCGACCTGCGCACGCCGTTCGGGGGCGCCAAGGCCTCGGGCATCGGGCGCGAGGGCGGGGTCCATTCGATGGAGTTCTATACCGAACTTCGCAACATCTGCATCAAGCTTTAAGGAAAGCCCCATGTTGACCGAAGACCAGCGGGCGGAATGCGTCGCCTCGCTTCTGGAAAGCCACCGCACCAAGGTGCAGGGCCTGCGCCCCTCGGAACGCTTTCCGCAGATCGAGCTGGAAGACAGCTATGCGATCTCCTCGGCCGTGGCCGACGCCAAGGTCAAGGCCGGCGCCCGCATCATCGGCCATAAGATCGGCCTGACCTCGAAGGCGATGCAGGCGGCCTCGAAGATCGACGAGCCGGATTTCGGCTATATGTTCGACGACCTGATCCTGAACGACGGCGCCAAGGTGCCCTTCGACAGTTTCTGCGTGCCGCGGGTCGAGCCCGAGCTGACCTTCATCCTGAAAGAACCGCTGAAAGGCCCGGGCATCGGGCTGATCGACGTGATGCGCGCCACCGAATGGGTCGTGCCCTCGATCGAGATCATCGATGCCCGCGTGACCGAACCGCGCCGGATCTTCGACACGGTGGCCGATAATGGCGCGGCGGCGGGGATCATCCTGGGCGGCCGCCCGGTGCGGCCCACCGATGTGGACCTGCGCTGGGTCGGCGCGATCTTCTACCGCAATTCGGAAATCGAAGAGACCGGTCTTGCGGCGGGCGTGCTGGGCCATCCGGCGATGGCGATTGCCTGGCTGGCGAACAAGGTCGGGCAATATGGCACGGTGCTGGAACCCGGCCATATGATGCTGTCAGGCAGCTTCACCCGGCCCGTCCATGCGAAAAAGGGCGATACGCTGCATGCCGATTTCGGCCCGCTCGGCTCGGTTTCGGTGCAGTTCACATGACCGGCCTGCCGCATCACCCGCTGACCACCGGCCCGATTTCCGCCCCGCGCAACGCCTTCAAGGCGCGGCTTGCGGCGGGCGAGGCTTTGCACGGGCTTTGGCTGTCGATCCCCAATGCGGTGACGGCCGAGGCGCTGAGCCTCCTGGGCTTCGACTGGCTGCTGTTCGACACCGAACATGCGGCCGTCGATCTGGCCGATCTGCAACCCTTGCTGCAGGCGGCTTCTGCGGGGCCCTCGGCCCATGTGCTGCGTCCGGCCTGGAACGACAAGGTGCTGATCAAGCGCGCGCTTGATATGGGGGCGCAGACCCTGCTGGTGCCCTTCGTCCAGACAGCCGGGGAGGCGGCGGCCGCTGTCGCCGCCTGCCGTTACCCTCCGCACGGCATCCGCGGCGTGGCCGGTGGCACGCGGGCCAGCCGCTATGGCCAGACCGCGGATTATTTCAGCGTCGCCAATGCCGAGATCTGCCTGCTGGTGCAGATCGAGACCGGCGAGGCGCTGGCGCGTCTGGAAGAGATCGCCTCGGTTCCGGGCGTCGATGGCGTGTTCATCGGCCCCTCGGACCTTGCGGCTTCGATGGGGCATCTGGGCAATCCGGCGCATCCCGATGTGCAGGCCGCGCTGCAAGACGCCATCGCGCGGCTGCACAAGCTGGGCAAGCCCGGCGGCATCCTGGCCACCAATCCGGCTGATGCGCGGCGCTACCTGTCCTGGGGCTATGCCTTCGTCGCGGGCAGCGTCGATCTTGGCCTGCTGGTCGCCGCCGCAAGGTCTGTGCGCGACGCGCTGCGCGAGGCGTGATGGACCTGTTCCGGCTGGAGGGTCGGGCGGCCCTGATCACAGGCGGGGCGAGTGGCATTGGCCTTGCCACGGCGCGGCTGTTTCACCGGGCCGGCGCGCGGGTGGCGATCCTGGATCGCGACGCAGCGGCGGTCCGGGCCGTTTGCTCGGCCGAGGGGCTGACTTTGGCGCTTGCCGCCGATGTCACCCGGGCCGACGAGGTCGAGGCTGCCCTGGCGCAGGCCGAAACGGCTTTGGACGGCATCGACATTCTGGTCAATTCGGCTGGCATCGCGCTGCGCATGGCCGCGACCGAGATGCCGCAGGCCGATTGGGACCGGGTGGTCGCCGTCAACCAGACCGGGCTTTTTCTGGTCTCCCGCGCGGTCGCACGCGGCATGCTGGCGCGCGGCCGCCCGGCGGCCATGGTGCATCTGTCCTCGATCCTCGCCTTCTCGGGCGGCGGGCTCTACCCGAACCTGTCCTACCACGCGACCAAGGGCGCGGTTGCCAGCATGGCCCGTGCCATGGCGAATGAATGGGCGCCGCTGATCCGCGTCAATGCCGTCGCCCCCACCTGGGTGCGCACCGGCTTTATCGGCAAGCTTGAAAGCGATCCGGCGCTTATGCAGCGTATGCAGGCCGCGATGCCGCTTGGCCGCATGGCCGAGACGGAGGAGGTCGCGGCGGCGATCCTGTTCCTTGCCTCTGATGCAGCGGCGATGATCACCGGCCATAACTTGCCCGTCGACGGCGGCTTCCTGTCCCGCTAGGCAGGGGCAGGTGGCTTCGGCGAAGGGCGGGAAGATGGCGGAACAACCGGCGCGCCGGCGGCGTACCCAAAGCGAACGGCGCGAGGCGACGCAGGCCGCGGTCCTCGACACGGCGCTCGAAATCCTGGCGACCGAGGGCTACGTCGCCTTCGCCTCAAGCGGGGTCGCTGCGCGGGCCGGTATTTCGCGCGGGGCACTTGAGCATTATTATCCCAGGAAGATCGACCTCATCGCCGCCGCCTGCCACCATGCCATTGAGCGTTCCGTGGCCGAAGCGCGCGAAGCGGCCGCAAGCCCGGACATGGCGGGCGATCCGGTCGGCACCTTCCTTTCCGCTTCGGAACGCTTCTTCTTCGCCCCTGCCTATGCCGCCCAGATCGAGCTTCTCATCGCCGCCCGTGCCGACAGGGCGCTGGCCGGGGTGATCCACCCGATCGTCCTTGATGCGAGGCGGCGGCTCGACGATGTCTGGACCGAGGTCCTGATCCGCCTGGGTCAGGAGGCCGCCGTCGCCCGGCGCTATGTCGACCTGTCGCATGTGCTGATGCGCGGTCTCTATCTTGCCGAGACCTGGCTGCCCCAGGGAGACGAACGCGAAAAGATCATCGCACAATGGCGTGACGCCTCGCGCGCCTTGCTGGCGTCCGGGCTTTAAGTTTTCAAAAACAAATGGTTGCAGTGCTGATTCTGCCCAAGTTCTCAGCTACTTAAAAAACAAGGAATACTCCTTGTAAGTTGCGTTTTCGCCCGTCTTGCCTTATCCTGCCCGCACGATAACCCCGCACCCGCGCGATCAGAGGAGGAGCAGCGCAGGGTCCGAACCGCGCAGCCAAAGGGCGCTGTGCGATCGAAGATGCATGCCCGAATTCACCCCAAAAGCCGTCCATACCCGACATGCGGAGCGGAAAGATGAAAACGCTTCAGGACCTGATCGACCAGACGCCCGATCTGGTTGATCACCTCTACAACGACACGATCTCGCAGTATCACAAGTCGCGCACCGGCCTCCTCGCCACGCTGATCGCCCCCGAATACACGACCTGGCGCGAAGAACAGCGCGCCTGGCGCGAAACGGCGGTGCTGTTCAACCAGTCGCATCACATGCCGGTCCTGTTCGTCAAAGGCCGCGATGCCCGCAAGCTTCTGGAATATCTCAGCCCCTGCACCTTCTCGAACCTCTCGACCGACCGGGCGAAGCAGTATTTCTGCGTCACCCCGCGCGGCCATCATGTCGGCGACTGCGTGCTGAACTACTATGGCGAGGCAGAGGGCTTCGAACTCATCTCTGGCATGCCGGTTCTGAACTGGGTCCGCTTCCACGGCGAGACCGGCGGCTATGACGTGCAGATGCGCTTCGATCCGAGCACACCCTACGCCAGGGACGGCCAGCGCGAGAAGTTCCGCTTTCAGCTTGAAGGCCCCAATGCCCGGGACATTCTGGACGAGATCTGCGAGGGCGGCTGGCCCGAGATCAGGTTCTTCCACACCGCGTATGTCACCATCGCGGGCTGCCGGGTGCATGTGCTGCGGCATGGCATGGCCGGACATGCCGGGGCGGAACTCTCGGGCCCCTTCGCCGAACTCGACCGGGTGCGCGATGCGATCCTTGCTGCGGGCGAAAAGCGCGGCCTGCGCCAGGCAGGCACCCGGACCTATTACTCCACCCCGCTTGAAGACGGCTGGATTCCCTATCCGCTGCCCGGCATCTATACCGGCGACGAGCTGCGCGCCTATCGCGAATGGCTGCCGGCCGACAGCTGGGAGGCGAACATGCAGTTGGGCGGCAGCCTCTACAGCCGGGATATCGAGGATTATTACTGGACGCCCTCGGCGCTGGGATATGAGAAATTCGTCAAGTTCGACCATGATTTCATCGGTCGCGCCGCGCTTGAGGCGCAGATGCAGGCCCCGCGCCGCGTCAAGCGCGTGCTGCGCTGGCATCATGACGATGTGGCCAGGATCTTCGCCTCTCAGACCGGCGACGGGCCGATCTACAAGGCGATCGACATGCCCACCTCCTATTACGGCTGGCCCCAGGCAGATGAACTGCGCAGCGCCGATGGCGCGCTGATCGGCATGTCGCAATATTGCGGTTACAACATCAACGAACGCGAATTCCTGTCACTGGCCTGTGTCGACGAAGCCTTTGCCGAACCAGGCACCGAGGTCGTGCTGACCTGGGGCGAAGTGGGCGGCGGCTCGCGCAAACCCCATGTCGAACGGCACGACCAAACGACGATCCGCGCCACGGTCCACCTTGCCCCCTTCTCGAAAGAGGCCCAGGAAAAACTGCGCGCGGTGATCTGACCCAGTTCGCGCCGCCATCATGGCCCCCACGTTGGGGGCCATTGATCTGCGGTCTGTCGCCGAAATCCGATTGCTGCCCGTCCCAACAGGCTCTCCGGTCAGCGGCTCTGGCAACTGTAGCTCTCAGCACATCGGGGCCGCCCATTTCTGACGGTCCCTGCACCACGCATTAGCGATGGTGACCAGCTTTCTGCGACGGCGATGATGATGTCCCGATCACTCGCGCTTGCCCGCAAAGCGCTGTTGCCAGTCGGCGCGTTCCTCATCAGTGATCTTGCGGAACAGGTTCTCCGGCACGGTGAACGCGTGCCCGGCGGGCAGGGCGCGAATGGCCTCCGGAACGTCGCTGGGCCAGGTCCAGTCGTCTGATCCCATCGCGGCCATCATGGCCTGCGCTGCATCGGGGATGAAGGGCTGCGACAGGATCGCATAGACCCGGATCAGGTTCAGGCTGAGGCGGATCATCGCCTCGGCCCGAGCCGGATCGGTCTTGATCGCGCTCCACGGTGCCGCCGCTTGCAGGTATTCGTTCCCGATCACCCAGATCGCCCGCAACTCGGCCGCCGCCTTGCGGACCTCAATCGCGTTCATATAGCCTTCGTAATCGCGGATGCGCACCCCCAGTTCCGCGATCAGCGCGGTTTCCTGCGGGCCGAATTCGCCGCCCTCCGGCACCGTTTCGCCCAGCTTGGACTTGGCGAACTTGGTCACGCGGCTGACGAAATTGCCCAGAACGTCGGCCAGATCCTTGTTCACGGAAGCCTGGAAATTCTCCCATGTAAACTCGCTGTCGGCGCTTTCAGGGGCGTGGCTGAGCAGCCACCAGCGCCAGTAATCCGAAGGCAGGATCGACAGCGCCTGATCCATGAACACCCCGCGCCCGCGCGAGGTGGAGAACTGGCCGCCATCATAGTTCAGGTAGTTGAAGGACTTGAGGTAATCGACCAGCTTCCACGGCTCGCCCGACCCCAGGATCGTGGCGGGGAAGGACAGGGTGTGAAAGGGCACGTTGTCCTTGCCCATGAACTGGTAATAGGTCACGTCTTCGGCGCCCTTGTCGGTGCGCCACCAGCGTTCCCAATCGGCGTCCTGCTTGCCATTGGCATCGGCCCATTCGGCGGTGCCCGCGATATACTCGATGGGGGCATCGAACCAGACGTAGAAGACCTTGCCCTCCATCCCCGGCCAGGGCTGATCGCCCTTCATCACAGGGATACCCCAATGCAGGTCGCGGGTGATGCCACGATCCTGCAAGCCGTCGCCGTCATTCAGCCATTTCTTCGCGATGGAAGTGGTCAGCACCGGCCAGTCGGCCTTGCTGTCGATCCAGGCTTCCAGCTTGTCGCGCAGGGCGCGCTGCATCAGATAGAGGTGTTTGGTTTCCCGCACTTCCAGATTGGTGGAGCCGGAAATCGTGGAATGCGGGTTGATCAGGTCGGTCGGGTCAAGCTGCTTGGTGCAGTTGTCGCACTGGTCGCCCCGCGCGCTGTCATAGCCGCAGTTCGGGCAGGTGCCCTCGATATAGCGGTCGGGCAGGAAGCGGTTGTCGTCGATGGAAAAGATCATCTTTTCCGAAACTTCGCGGATCAGCCCGTGATCAGCCAGCTGCCCCGCGAAATGCTGGGTCAGCCTGTGGTTCCGCTGGCTGGAGGATCGCCCGAAATGGTCGAAGGACAGCCGGAAGCCGCGCGCAAGATCGGCCTGAACCTCGTGCATCTCGGCGCAATATTCTGCGACCGGCTTGCCCGCCTTCGCGGCGGCCAGCTCGGCCGGGGTGCCATGTTCATCGGTCGCGCAGATGAACATGACCTCGTTGCCGCGCGCGCGCATGTAGCGGGCGAACAGGTCGGCGGGCAGCTGGCTGCCCACCAGATTGCCCAGATGCTTGATCCCGTTGATATAGGGAATAGCCGAAGTGATGAGAATCCGAGCCATGCCGCGTCCCCTTTTCCATTGCGGCACCATCCTGCGCCGCGGGCCTTTCCATTGCTGCGCCGCCAAGCGCCACAGGCCTTTCCGTTCCGGCGCTGTTTAGCGCCGCAGACGAGGCGGGAAAAGGGCTTTCGGCCTATTGCGCGCAGTATCCGCCGTCGATCAGGTGATACGATCCGTTGATGAATTTCGCCTGATCCGACAAGAGGAACAGCGTCAGCGCCGCGACCTCCGCCGGTTGTCCCAGCCGCCCCACCGGATGCACCGCCACCAGCGCCTCTTTCGCGCCCTCGGGCAGGTTGGCCAGCAGGGGCGTGTCGATGAAGGCGGGGCCCACGGCATTTACCCGGATGCCTTTCGCCGCATAT
Source organism: Gemmobacter caeni (assembly GCF_003054195.1). Lineage (GTDB taxonomy): Bacteria > Pseudomonadota > Alphaproteobacteria > Rhodobacterales > Rhodobacteraceae > Gemmobacter > Gemmobacter caeni. The sequence goes on along the minus strand of NZ_QBKP01000006.1, from coordinate 94,079 downwards.
TCCAGCGCGGCGGTGCGGGTCAGCCCCAGCAGCGCGTGTTTCGCCGCCACATAGGCGCCCGCATTGGCAAAGCCGACCGAGCCGAGAATCGAGGCCATGTTGACGATGGCGCCGCCACCGGATTTCAGCATCTCGGGAATGGCGAAGCGCAACCCGTAGAACACGGCGTCAAGGTTCACGCCCATCACCTGTCGCCAGCCCTCCAGCGGATACTCGCCCAAAGGCGCTGTCGGTCCGCCGATTCCGGCGTTGTTCACCAGCAGGTCGATCCTGCCGCCCGCCGCCACCGCCTCGGCCACCAGGCGCTCCACCACCGCCGGGTCCGAGATATCGCCCGCGCCGGGCTGGGCCTGTCCACCCGCCGCGACGATCCGGTCGGCGACGGCGGCAGCCGTATCGGGGTGCAGGTCGGCCACAATGACCCGCGCCCCGGCACGACCCAGTTCCAGCGCGATGGCCTCGCCAATGCCGGAGCCCGCTCCGGTTACAAGGGCCGTCTTGCCACTAAAGGAAATCTGCATTTCTGCCTCCTGTCGCTGTTTGTGGGGGCAGTATGGCACAGGCGGCGGGTGATCGCGTTGATCCGGCGCAAATGGCCGATCACTCTCCCGTGCGGTCGCGCTTCAGAAGGCGCCCGATCAGGAATGACGTGCGCGGTTCATAGGTATAGGCGGTGCGGGTCTGCGACGGGCGCACCCGCATCCGGGCGAAGCCGAAGACGATCAGTCCGGCATGCGCAATCCCGATCATCACGAACATCGCTTCCGGCCCGAAATGTTCAATCACCAGCGAGGCGACATAGGGGCTGGCGATGGCGCCGACAGCATATAGGAACATCAGCGCCGCCGAAAGCTCCACCCTTTCCTGCGGCTCGGCGTAGTCATGGGCATGCGCGGTCGAGATGGAATAGACGGGCAAGGTGGCAAATCCGAACAGCGCGGCGGCAGCAAAGACGCCGGAAATGCCGGAGGCCGCCAGAGCGATGGTGGCGCCACAGGCGAAGATGCCCGCGACCGATATCCAGATCAGCACGGACCGGCGGTCATAGCGGTCGGCGAGCCAGCCGACCGGAATTTGCGCCACTGCCCCGCCCAGCACATAGGCGGCCAGAAACAGCGCGATCAGATCGGCGCCCAGACCGACCTCCAGCCCGTAGACCGGGCCGACCATGCGAAACGCTGCGCCGGTCACGCCCGATACCACCACCCCCATGCTGGCCAATGGTGATTTGCGCCATGCGAGACCGGGGCGCAGGCGGGGGGCCAGCGGGGTAGGGGGCGCCTCGCTGCGGGTCAGGGTCAGCGGGAAGATGGCACAGCAGCACAGCAGCGCCAGCAGGTTGTAGGAAACGTAGGAGGCAGGCTCCAGCACGCCGATCATCAGCTGCGCGCCAAGGCTGCCCGCGATGTCCACAACCCGGTAAACCCCCATGGCGCGGGCGCGGGTCGCGTTCGTCACCTTGTCCTGCAACCATGCCTCGATGATCGTGTAACAGCCTGCAACACAAAGGCCCGAAGCCATCCGCATCACCGACCAGGCCAGCGGATCGACGATCAGCATATGCGCCAGAATGCCGATGGTCCCCGCCGCCGTGAAGGCCGCGAAGGCGCGGGAATGTCCGACAGACCCCATAAGCCGCGGCGCCCACCAACAGCCAATGAAGAAGCCGAAGAAATGGGCCGAGCCCAGCAGACCAAGCTGTTCGGTGGAAAAACCGAGGCTCGCGCCCGAAATCGCGTCCAGCGGCGCGACCCCACCCGAACCGAGTTGCAGCAGCACGACAGCGAGGAACAGGGCGGCAAAAGAGATCAGCAGTCGCATCGGCTCGTCATTCCGGCAGGGCTTGAGGGGCAGGTTGGCCCGGATTGCGCCCGGATGACAGGGCGAAATGATCACAGTTTGTAACAGCGCGTGAGGTGGCGCAGGTCTTGCCACTGCGGCGTTCCGCTCTAAGCTGATGCCCGACAAGGAGAAACGTGATGAAACAGGTTGCACTGGGCCGCAGCGGGCTCATGGTTTCGGAACTCTGCCTCGGCACGATGACCTGGGGCACCCAGAACACCGAGGCCGAGGCCTTTGCCCAGATGGATATGGCGACAGAGCGCGGCGTGACCTTCTGGGACACCGCCGAAATGTATCCGACCAACCCGGTCAGCGCCGAAACCGTCGGCGGGACCGAAGCGATCATCGGCAACTGGTTCGCCGCGCGCGGCGGGCGTGAGCGTGTGGTTCTGGCGACCAAGATCACCGGCAAGGGCAAGACGGTGCGCGCCGATCAGCCGATTAGCGCCGCCACCTTGCGCACGGCGGTCGAAGGTTCGTTGCGGCGGTTGCAGACCGATTACATCGACCTTTACCAACTGCACTGGCCCAATCGCGGCAGCTATCACTTCCGCCAGATGTGGCGCTATGCGCCGCGTTTCGACGACCCCGCAGCGATCCGCGACAACATGGCCGAAGTGCTGCGCGCTGCGGGCGATCTGGTGGCTGAAGGCAAGATCCGCGCGCTTGGCCTGTCGAACGAAAGCGTCTGGGGCGCGGCCGAATGGCTGCGGCTGGCCGGGATGGAAAACCTGCCGCGCATGGCCAGCGTGCAGAACGAATATTCGCTGCTCTGCCGCCAGTTCGATACCGACTGGGCCGAGTTTTCGGTGCTGGAGGACATGCCGTTGCTGGCCTATTCGCCGCTGGCAACGGGGCTGCTGTCGGGCAAGTACGCCGGGGATGTGGTGCCCGAAGGCACGCGGCGTGAACGCACCCCCGATCTGGGCGGACGTGTCACCGCGCAGGTGTTTCCTGCCGTTTCGGCCTATCTTGGCCTTGCGCGCGATCATGGGCTTGATCCTTGCCAGATGGCGATTGCCTTCACCCGTCAGAGGCCGTTTGCCTGCATTCCGATCATCGGCGCCACGACACTTGCGCAGCTTGAAAGCAATATCGGTGCGGCAGATCTGACGCTGTCGGACGAGGTTCTGGCCGATATTGACGCCTTGCACCGTCTTTACCCTGCGCCTTACTGAACGGGTTGCGCCCGTGCCGGGCTTCGGGCCTATTGAGGCGGGATGAGTGGGGGACGGGATGCGCCGTATTGCAGCGCTGTTGACGATTGGCCTGCTGGCGGCCTGCCAGTTGCCTGCGGGGCTTGGGGGCGGCAAGACTGCGCCGCCGCCTGAAGCTGGGGTAACTGCCGCGCCGGGGGCGATCACCGGCGGTCCGGTGACGACCACGACATTGGCCCCGGCAACCGCGGCGTCCGATGTCAAACCGGCCGCCGCGCCTGACCCAGCGCCGAAGGCTGCGCCAGAGGCCCAACCCGGGGTGCCTCCCACCGCCGCACCGCCCAGGCCTGTAACGGCGCCTCAACCTGAGCCTGCCGCGAAGACCGCCGCGCAGATCAGTTGCGAAAAGGCGGGGGGCACCTGGTCCGCTGCCGGGCTGTCGCAGGCCCGGACCTGCGTGCGGCGCACGCGGGACGCGGGCAAGCAATGCAGCCGCGAAAGCGATTGCGAGGGATTCTGTCTTGCCCGCTCGCGCAGTTGCGCGCCGGTCACGCCGCTTTTCGGCTGCAACCCCATCCTTCAGGCCGACGGGCGCGAGGTGACACTGTGTCTCGACTAATGTTTGCACTGCTGCTGGCGCTGTCCGCCTGTGCCAAAACACCGGAGCCGGAACGCGCCTTTCGCAACACGGCGGTGCCGATCTATTCCAGCGCTGTGCTGGATGCGGCAAGTCTTGCCGGTCGCTGGCAGCAGGTCGGCACCTTCGCGGCAGAGGCGGGGGGCTGCCGGGGCGGGATGGTCAGTTTCGGCCCGTCGGGCGCGCAGGGTCTGCAGGTGGAAGCCGATCTTTGCCTTGACGGGCAGCGCGCGCGCTATCGCGGTAACGCCCGGCTGGTTGCGCCCGGTCGTTTGCAGCTCGAGGCTGCGGAAGGTGCGCTGGCCGAACCGTGGTGGGTGCTGTGGGCCGATGCCGACAGCCGCACGCTGGTCATCGGCACGCCGTCGGGGCGCATGGGCTTTGTGCTGGAACGCGGTGGCGTAACCTCGCCTGACCGGCTGAAGGCCGCGCGCGAAATCCTCGACTGGAACGGCTATAGCCTTGCCGGGCTTCAGATGTTCTGAACGCGCGTCCGCAGATCGCGCATATGCGCGGCAAAATCGCGGGCGCCCAGGGTTGCCTCGCGCACCAGCCAGTCGAAATGCGCGCTGATGGTCTCGACCCGCGCACGGTCCCGGAAGGCGATGTAATGGCGACCGAGATACACCACCGCCAGCAGCGGGCCGAACACCGTCACGGGCGCTGAAAACACCCGCCGCGCATCAAAGAGATACAGCCTCAGCGAGGGGTAAAGCTGATCCGCCAGCGTCTCGAACCGCTCGATCTGACCCAGCCGTACCTCGACCGGAAGCCCGGCGTAATAGCCGGTGCCGGTGGCAAACGCCTCCATCTCGTGCAGCGGCAGGGCGATTTCGTAATCCGATTGCGCGGTGCGCAGCCAGGCCAGCTGATCCTCGAAGGCGCCGATCGCCTGTTCGGCGGTGCGGCCCAGTTGCGGGCGATATTCCCATTCCACCAGAGCGCGGGTTTTCAGCATGTCGGGCAGCGTCGCCGGGACATGCCGGATCTTGTAGCCCGCCGCCTCGCGGTGCCAGCCGAAGATCGCCTCGTCAAACAGGGCGCGCGGCGCTTCCCGCATCGTCAGTTGCGTGGCCAGCAGGTCGGCCACCGGCTCGGGCCGTTCGGTCAGGCCCAGAAGCCAGTCTGCGCTGATCCCCAGCGCCTGCGCGCAATCGGCGGCCAGTTGGGCATTGGGTAGCCGCACCCCATCGGCCAGAAGCTGCGAAATGGTGGAACGGTCTGCCCCGGTCGCGCGCGCCAGCGCGGCCTGTGTCATCTGACGCGCGGCCATCGCCTCGGCCAGTCGGACGCGAAACAGGGTGGCGCGGTCACGTTTGTCGATCTTTTCCATCATTGATGACTATAATCAATTCTGATGACTTTGTCATGCGCATCTTCCGCATTCTCGCAGGTCGTGCCCGGTGCTAAGCCCTTGAAAAATGCCGGAGCCGCTATGCGCCACCCCCCCCGCACCGTTGAATGGATCACCCTGTCGCTGCTGCTGATGACCTATGCGCTTTGGGCGCTGGGCACGACCTGGGCCTATGATCTGTCGCCTGTGCTGGGAGTGGCGCTGACCGGAGTTGCCATCGCTCAGTTTTCTTCGCTGCAACACGAGATGCTGCATGGTCATCCCTTCCATTCGCGGATGGCCAACGAGGCGCTGGCCTTCCCGGCGCTGAACCTGACCGTGCCCTATGGCCGCTTTCGCGACACCCATCTGGCGCACCACCACGACCCGGTCCTGACCGACCCCTACGACGACCCGGAATCGAACTATTTCGATCCGGCGGTCTGGGCGCGGCTGTCGCGCCCTGCACGCTGGCTGCTGGAGGTGAACAACACCCTCGCGGGGCGGGTGCTGCTGGGGCCGCTGATCGGCAATCTGCTGTGGCTGCGCACCGAGGCCGGGCTGGCATTGCGTGGCGACCGGGCGGTGATCCGCGACTGGCTGCTGCATCTGGCGGGGCTGGTGCCGGTGATCTGGTGGATCTGGGTCGCCCCGATGAGCGGCTGGGCCTATCTGATGGCGGCCTATATCGGCCATGCACTGCTGAAGATCCGCACCTTTCTGGAACACCGCGCCCATGAGGCTGCGCGCGCGCGCACCGTGATCATTGAAGATCGCGGCCCGCTGGCGCTGCTGTTTCTGAACAACAACCTGCATGTGGTGCATCACATGCACCCGAATGTGCCCTGGTATGCCCTGCCTGCGCTTTATCACGCGCATCGGGATCATTATCAGCGACGCAACGATGGCTATGTCTACCGCAGCTATGCCGAGGTGTTTCGCCGCTATCTGGTGACGGCAAAAGATCCGGTGCCGCACCCGCTCTGGCCGTTCCGGCGTTAGGTGATCCGCCGGAAGGTGGGCCGGGTGCCGGAATTGTCGAAGAACGGCACACCGGGTTGCTGGCCGCCGCGCATCAGAAGGGCGACTTCAGACAGGACGACCTCGGTGATGAAGGGCAGGTCCAGCCGCCGCACCTCGGCCAGAGAGATCCAGTGCAGATGCGAAAGCTCGTCACAGGCGGCCGAGAAATCCTCGACGTCGCCCTGAACGGCGTCTGCATCGGCAAGGAAGAAGCGCGCGTCAAAGCGGCGGGGGCGGCCGGGCGGGGTTATGGCGCGAAAGATGAAGCGGAAACCCGAGGCATCGGGGCGCAGACCGCGCGCGGCGAAGCTCTGCCAGTCTGCGGGCGGATCGGCCCAGGTGGCGGGCTGGCCCAAAGCCAGGCCGGTTTCCTCGAACAATTCGCGGATTGCGGCGGCGGCCAGCGTGTCGGGTGCGATGTCCGTTCCGGCCAGCCGACTGCGACAAGGCTCACCCAGCGGCGCGACTAGCGGAACGGCAGCATCGGCGCGGTCCACCGCACCGCCTGGAAAGACGTATTTCGAAGGCATGAAGGCCGCACCGGCGCCGCGCTGGCCCATCAGTACCTCGGGGCCACCGGCCCGCGCGCGGGTCAGCACCACGGTTGCAGCAGGCCGTACCGGCGTATCGGCTGGCCGCTCAGTCACTTGAGCCGAATCCATGCATGCGCCGTGACCATTGCAGCGCCACGAAGGCGCCTTTCACGCGCGGCAGAAGCCAGAGGGTCATCGCAACCGCGATCACCGAAAAGATCGACACCAGAATCAGCGGATCGGGCCGCCATTTCACAAAGGCCCACAGCAGCGCCGGTCCCATGATGTGCCCGACGATCAGAATGGTGATATAGGCCGGGCCATCATCTGCGCGCTGGTGGTGCAGTGCCTCATGACAGACGGGGCAGCTTTCGCGCACCGTCAGATAGCCGCGCAGCACCGGCCCCGCCCCGCAGTTCGGGCAGCGCCGCCGCCAGCCGCGCACGATAGCGGGCCACAGCGGGCGGTCGTCTTCGGTCTGCGCCAGTGCGGTCATCGGTCAACCTCGGATCAGGGGGGCATAGCGGTCTGGATCGGCGCAGCATAGTCATGGCGACAGGGCAGGAGCAAGGGGCGCGGAAAACATGCGCTGGAAAGTCGCATTTAGGTGCTCACGGGGCCGTGACCGAAAGTGAGCGGTGATTGCGACGGAAACCCAGCCGCCGGGCGTTTGTCTGGCATGACGGTGGCGCCATGCAGAGGCGGCCCACCCGACAGACAGGAGATTGAAGATGCAGAAACGCACCCTCGTTTACACCGCAGCGCTGGCCTCGATCCTGGCCGGTGGTCTGGGATCTGCCGCGCTTGCAGACCGGATGCGCGATCATGGCGGTATGGGGCCGATGGGCATGATGATGCAGGACGGCCCGATGTTCGATTTTGACAAGTTGGATGCCGACAAGGACGGCAAGATCACGCCCGAGGAATTCGCGGCGGCCCGTGCAGCACGGGTGGCTGAACTTGATGCCGACAAGGATGGCAAGATCAGCGCCGACGAACTGGTGGCGATGCGGATGCGGGGTGCGGAAGAGCGTATCCGCGCGCAGGTCGATCAGATGATGCAGCGTCTGGATGCGGATGGCGACGGGATGCTGACGGCGGCCGAGGTTCTGGCGATGCCCGGACCGGGGCCGAAGATGCTGGCCCGCGTCGATACGGACGGCGATGGTGCGATCAGCAAGGCCGAGGCGGATGCCGCGCGCGAGAAGATGATGTCACGCATGGAGCGCCGGGGTCATGGCGAGCACGGCAAGGGCGGGCATGGCAAGGGCTGGCATGGCAAGGACGGTCGCGGGGCCAAGGGGCAGGGCGGCAAGCCGGTGATGCCGCAGCCCGAAGAGGGTGCGGCGGAAGACGGCGCAGGGAATTGACGAGTGCCGGGGGCGCGGCGATTGTCGCGCCCCCGTTTCGCGGATAACACCCTTGCAGGATGTCCATGCCCCTTGACGTTTCCTCAGACCTGCCCGACGCGGTTCTGCTTGCCCGGTATGCGGCGGGCGACCGGGCGGCTGCGCGGGTTCTGACCTTGCGGTTCACGCCGCGCGTTCTGGGATATGCCACCCGTCTGCTGGGCGACCGTGCCGAGGCCGAGGATGTGGCCCAGGAAGCCATGTTGCGGCTCTGGCGGATTGCGCCGGACTGGCGCGCGGAAGAGGCGCAGGTCAGCACATGGCTGTATCGTGTGGTCACCAATCTGGTGACCGACCGGCAGCGCGCGCGGGCGAGGCGTCCCCTGGATCTGCCGGAGACGGCACCTGAGGTGGCGGATGATGCGCCTGGCGCGGCGGCGGCGATGATGCAACGCGACAGGATGGCCGCACTCGACACCGCCCTGACTGCCCTGCCGGAGCGGCAGCGTCAGGCGGTGGTGTTGCGCCACCTTGAGGGACTTGCGAACCCCGAGATCGCCGGGATCATGGGCATCGGGGTAGAGGCTGTGGAAAGCCTGACCGCACGGGGCAAACGCGCCCTTGCTGCGGTCTTGTCGGGCCAGCGCGCGGCGCTGGGCTATGAGGATGAGGAGACCGGGACATGAGTGTCAGGCTTCGGGATGATGTGGGACTGACGGCCGAGGCGCTGGACAGCCTGTTTGATGAGGCGCGCGCCGCTGCGCCGCCCGAGGCTTCGGGGCTGATGGCGCGGGTGCTGGCAGATGCCTATGCCGCGCAGGATGCCCTGCCGCAGCATACGGCTCAGCGCCGGCCTGCCGCGCGCCGGGGCTGGCTGGCGGGGTTGTTTTCACCCGCGAACAACCGCGCGGCGGCGGGCCTGGTGGCTGCGACACTGGCAGGGGTCTGGATCGGCTTCGTGCAACCCGCGCCGGTCGCCGATGTATCGCAGGCCCTTGAACCCGCTGCGGTGGATGTGGTCGAACTGATCCCCGATCTTGAAATCTGGCTGGCGGAGGGATGAAGCCATGACGACGACCCCTGAACCACGCCCGGCCAGTCACCGCAGCCTGCGGCGCTGGAAGATCGCCTTCTTCGCCTCGCTGGCGGTCAACCTGATGGTTGCCGGTATCGTGGGCGGTGCCCTGCTGAAAGACCCCCATGACCGTGGGCGCGAAGTGCGGGATCTTGGTTTCGGTCCCTTCACCGAGGCGCTGAGCGAGGCGGATCGTGACGCCCTGCGCAAATCCTTTCGCGACCGTCGCCCCGATTTCCGCGCGGCGCGGGCACAAATGCGGGCGGATATGGGCGAGATGCTGTCTGCCCTGCGGGCCGATCCTTTTGATGCCGGGCGGCTTTCTCGGGCTTTCGACACCCAGCAGGCGCGTCTGGCCGATCACTTGAAACTCGGGCAGGATCTGCTGCGCGAGCGGCTGGCCGGGATGAGCGATGCCGAACGCCACGCCTTTGCCGACCGGCTGGAACAGCGCATCACGCGCAAGAGCCCGCCGCCCGAGGACCGCAAGGGCGACAGGTAAGGCGCCTCAGGCAGCGCTGCGGCTTTGGATCACCTGATTGCGGCCGCGCGATTTCGCGCAAAGCAAGGCCTGATCGGCCATGTCGACCAGATCAGCCGCCGGAATTGCGGCTTGTGCGCTGTCCTGCACGGCGAGGCCTATGGACACGGTAATCTGCAAGGTTTCCCCCCCCGGCAGGGCAACCGGGGGCTTTTCGATGGCATGGCGCAGCCGTTCGGCAATGTGACGGGCCTCGGAGGCGCCGGATTCGGGCAGGATCACCAGAAATTCCTCGCCGCCGATGCGCGCAACCAGATCCGCCGGACGCAGGTTCAGGCTTAACCGCTGCGCGACCTCGACCAGAACCGCATCCCCTGCCGCGTGGCCCCAGCGGTCGTTCACCTGTTTGAAACGGTCGAGGTCGATTACCATGACCGCGAAAGCGCTGCCGCAGGCATGGGCGCGCTCGGCAATCGCGGCCAGTCGGGGCTGGGCATAGCGGCGGTTGTAAAGCCCGGTCAGCGGATCGGTCACAGCAAGGCGCAGCCCGTCCTGCACCGAATGGCGCAGACGGTCGCCGGTGCGTTTGCGCCGCAGCAATGCCTGAAGCCGGAAGGCCATTTCCTCGGCCGGCAGATCGTCGGGCAGGGCGGCGCTGACTCCCATATCATAGGCCATGGCAAGATCGGCGGGCACTTGCCCCTGACCGATCAACACCATGGCGCTGTGCCGTGCGGTGCGGCGCGCGCGCAGGTCGGACATCAGCCGCAACCCGCCGCCCGGCCCGCTGATTTCGGCATCCAGCACAAAGATATCAGGGGCCAGCCCGGCGGCGGTGGCGTTCAGCGCCTCGTCCCGGCCCATGGTCCGCACCTCGATCCCCGCGCGCCCCGCAAGCTGGCGACGCAACAGCAATGCCTGCTCCGGTCGCTCCGCGACGACGACGACCAGCCCCTGCCGCTCAAACCCCGCAGGCGCCTCGGCCAGGCCCAGCACCTGCAGGGCCTGTTCGCGGTGACCCAGTTCGTCGGCGGTTTCGTGCAGCCGCAACAGATTGCGCAGCCGGGCCATGAGCAACTGGTCGTCCAGCGGCTTGGCCAGGCAATCCTCCGCACCGGCCCGCAATGCGGCAAGCCGCAGCCCGGCATCCGGTGATGCCGCCAGCATCAGTACCGGGATATCAGCCGTGGCGGCATCGGCGCGCAATTGTTCCAGCACCGCAAGGCCCCTGCGGTTTCCCAGATCTGCGTCCAGCAGGATCGCATCAGGCTTTTCCGCCCGCGCCATGGCGAGACAGGTTTGCGCATCGCCCGCCAGCAGCGGATGATAGCAGGCCGCCGCCAATTTTACCTTGAAGACGATGCGATTGGTGGCCACATCATCCGCAATGAGGATCTTGCCGACCATATCCAGCTCCGTCACCGTTCCCTGATCGACAGTGTTTCGCGAGATGGTTAAGAAATCATTGCCACCTGTTCACACTTTGCGGATCAAAGCCGAAATGTCGCATCCCAGATCAGAGTTTTCCCGGTGACTGCGCGGGAATCTGCCGAAACTCTGGCCCTTCGTGCGCTGGGCTGGCTGGTGACCCAGGAGGAACTGTTGCCGGGTTTTCTGGCGGCGACCGGCAGCGCGCCCGCCGATCTTCCCGCCCGCGCAACTGAGCCGGAGTTTCTGGCGGCGGTGATGGATTTTCTGCTGGCCGAGGATGCGCTGGTCATGGCTTTCTGCGATGCGGCTGGTCTGCCTTACGAGGCGCCGATGCAGGCGCGGGCCGGTCTGCCGGGCGGCGAGCTGCCACACTGGACATAACCACGCGCAGCGCGCGGGATAGGGATGAAATGATCGACGGGCTCATCTTCGACAAGGACGGTACGCTGTTCGACTTCCGGCAAAGCTGGGGCGGCTGGGCCGCGCGACTGCTGGCCGAGCTGGAACCGGATGCCGACCGGCGCGCTGTGCTGGCGCAGTCCATCGGGTTCGATGCGGCGCGGATGGATTTTGCCCCCGACAGCCCGGTGATCGCCGCCACCGCCCCGGAAATTGCCGAAGCGATGCTGCCGCATCTGGCGCCCGAAGCCGCGAGCAGCCTTGTGGACCGCATGAACCTGCTGGCCGCTGAGGCGCCCACGGTGGAGGCTGTGCCGCTGGTGCCGCTGTTCACCGCGCTGAAGGCACGCGGGCTGAAAATCGGGCTTGCGACCAATGATACCGAAATCCCCGCCCGCACGCATCTGCGTAAGCATGGGGTGCTGGAGCTGTTCGATTTTGTGGCCGGTTACGACTCGGGCTATGGCGGCAAGCCCGCGCCGGGACAGCTTCTGGCCTTTGCGGGGCAGATGGGGCTGGACCCGTCGCGCATTGCGATGGTTGGTGACAGCCGGCACGACATGGAGGCCGGCCGCGCGGCCGGGATGACCTGTGTTGCCGTGCTGACTGGCATCGCCTTGCAGGACGAACTTGCGCCGCATGCCGATCTGGTGCTGGATCACATTGGTGCGTTGCCGGGCTGGCTGGACTCGCTCTCTGGCGCGGCCCTGACCGCCTAGATCAAAAACGACACAAACCTGTCGCGCTTGTTGTCCGCCTTGGCGGTTCCTTTCGGCCATTCTGGCGGAAAGCGGAATCCCAGGATGGAGAACGGGCATGAGCGACGATCAGGGCCGCAAACGCAGCCGCGCCGGTGGCCGGGCGGGTAATCAGGCCCGCGCCGGAACCGCCGTGATCGACCAGATGCCCTGGCGCATCCCCGTGCTGCCCGACGCCCCGGTCGAGCCGCTGGATGCCGAAGGCGTGCAGCGCGTCCACCGCACCGCCATGCGCATCCTGAGGGAAATCGGCATCGAAATGCTGAATCCCGAAGCCTGCGAGATCCTGAAGCAGGCGGGTTGCAAGGTTTCGGGCACCAATGTGAAGATGGACGAGGATTTCGTGATGGAGATGGTGCGCAAGGCACCGTCGCAATTCACCATCACGCCGCGCAACCCGGAACGCGAGATCATTCTGGGCGGGCGTCATATGGTCTTCGTCAATGTCTCGTCCCCGCCGAATGCCTGGGATCTGGAACGCGGCAAACGTTCGGGCGATTTCGAAACGTTCAGGGAATTCCTGAAACTGACGCAGTATTTCAACTGCATCCATATCGCGGGCGGCTATCCGGTAGAGCCGATCGACATTCATCCTTCGGTGCGCCATCTCGATTGCCTGTTCGAGAAGCTGACGCTCACCGACAAGGTGTGCCACGCCTACAGCCTTGGCGCCGAGCGGGTCGAGGATGTGATGGAGATGGTGCGTCTGGCGGGCGGGCTCAGCCATGACGAGTTCGAGGCGAAGCCGCGGATGTATACCAACATCAACTCGGTTTCGCCCCTGAAACACGACTATCCGATGCTGGATGGCGCGATGCGGCTGGCGCGGCGGCGGCAGCCGGTGGTGGTAACGCCCTTTACCCTTGCGGGCGCCATGGCCCCGGTCACCATGTCAGGCGCAGTCGCCCTGTCGCTGGCCGAGGCGCTGTCGGCCATTGCACTGCTGCAATACATCAGCCCCGGTTGCCCGGTTGCCATCGGCACTTTCACCTCCAACGTCGATATGAAATCCGGCGCCCCGGCCTTTGGCACGCCGGAATACATGCGGGCGACACAGATGACCGGGCAGCTTGTACGCTTCTACGGCGTGCCGCAGCGGTCTTCCGGTGTCTGCGCAGCCAACGTGCCGGATGGTCAGAGCATGTGGGAGACCTGCAATTCGCTCTGGGCCGCCGTGCAGGCCGGGTCCAACATGGTCTATCATGCGGCTGGCTGGCTGGAGGGCGGGCTGATCGCCAGCCCCGAAAAATTCGTGATGGATTGCGAGGTGCTGCAAATGATTCAGCGCTATTGCGAACCAGAGACCTTTGGCACCACCGACGACGATCTGGCCTTCGACGCGATCCGCGAGGTGGGGGCGGGGGGCCACTATTTTGGTTGCCAGCATACGCAGGACCGCTACCAGACCGCCTTTTATTCGCCATTCCTGGCCGACTGGCGCAATTACGAGGCCTGGCATCAGGATGGCGCGGTCTGGACGGCAGAGCGCGCGCACCGGATGTATAAACAGATCCTCGCCGATTTCACTCCGCCCCCCATCGAGGGTGACCGGCTGGAGGCGCTGACCCGGTTCGTTGCGCAGCGCAAGCAGGAGGGCGGCGCCCCCACCGATTTCTGACCGCCTTTTCCTTGCCCCCGGCGCGGGATAACCTGCGCCGGAATGGCAGGAGGCAGGCATGGACCGGCAGATTTCGCAACGTATCGCCATGGCGGCGACCGGGGGGCTGGCGGGGCTGGCCTTCTTCGGGCTGGGTCAGATTCATGACTATAATCTGCTGCCCGAACGCGCCGCACTCGCGCTGACCGGCTTCACCCTGGTGTTCTTTGTTGCGGTTCTGGGCATGGCGGGACCGCTGTCGCTGCGCCGGTCGGTGCTGACGGCCCTGCCGCTGGCGCTGGTGGTCGGGCTGGGGCTGGCCTGGGCCAGCCTTGGCTATGTCTCTGCTGATCAGATGTTTGACACCCCGGCGGTGATCCTTGCCGCTCTGGCCCTGACCTTCCTGCCGCAACCCTTTCTGGTCGCAGCGCAACTCAGCCATTGGCGGGATTACCGGCTGCTTTTCATCGAAGCCTGGACCATCGTCATCCGCTACGCGGCGGCCTGGCTGTTCGTCGGTATTGTCTGGGCGGTCTTGTTCCTGTCGGATGCTCTGCTGAAAACCGTGGGCATCGGCTTTCTGGGTGATCTGATCAGCACGCCGTTCATCAGCCCTGTCATCACCGGCATCGCGCTGGGCCTTGGCATTGCCGTGGTGGACGAGATGGCCGATGTGATGTCGCCCTATCTGATCCTGCGGCTGCTGCGACTTCTGCTGCCGGTGTTGCTGCTTGTGGTGGTGCTGTTCCTCGTGGTGCTGCCGGTGCAGGGGCTGGATGGTCTGTTCGGCGCGCTGTCGGCGGCGGCGACGCTGCTGACTATTGCGGCCACCGGAGCGACGCTGGTCACATCGGCTGTCGACCAGTCGGATGAAGAGGCGGCGCGCGCCAGGCTGGTGCGCTGGGCCGCGCGGGCGATGGCGGTGCTGATCATCGCCCCCGCGGCGCTCGGAGCCTGGGCGGTCTGGTTGCGCGTGGCGCAATACGGCTGGACGCCCGAGCGCGTGCTGGGCGCCGTGATCGCCGGATTCGGGCTGGGCTATGGTGTGCTCTATGCCATTGCCGCGCTGCGTCTGGGTGGCTGGATGGCGCGTCTGCGGCAGGCCAATATCGTGATGGCGCTGCTGATCATCGCAGTTTCCGCCGCCCTGCTGACCCCGCTTCTGAACCCCGAAAGGATCGCGACGCGGAGCCAGCTTGCCCGGCTGGAGAATGGTCGGGTTCCGGTTGCACGTTTCGATCTCGACGCGCTGCGAGACTGGGGCCGGCCAGGACGCGATGCGGTCGAAATGCTGAGACTGCGCGCGGCGGAGCCGGGGCAGGAGGCGCTGGCAGAGCTGTTCCGCCGCAAGCCTGCGACAGTCCCCGCACTGCCCGAGGATGCCGCTGCACTGCGTGAGGAACTCGCGACCCTGCTGCCGGTGCGGCCCGCTACGGCCACGGCGCTGCGCGACCGGGTGCTGTCTGAGCTGGCGGCGCCCGAGCTGGCAGACTGGCGCCAGACCTGCCTTCAGAACCTGCCGGGGGAGGGAGGCACCGCCTGTCTGATGATCGCCGGGGATTTCTGGCCGCATATCGCGGGGGACGAGGCGATGGTCCTGCTGTTGCGCGATGGCAGGCTGCTGGATGTCACCGGCTTCGGCTGGCCTGATGGCCTTTCGGAACGGCGCTATGTCACTCCACTGCGCGGTGTCCTGCCGGAAGGGGCGGCAGCGGTGGCATTGATGCGGCAACTGGCGAAAGGCACACCCGAGTTTGTGCCGGTGCCGCTGAATGCCCTGCGCCTTGGCGAGGTTGAGCTGCCCCTGTTGCCCTAAGGGCTTTGTTAAGGCCCATGCCCTAGCCTCGTCGGAAATCTGAGGGGTTTTCGATGCACGGGCTGATCAACAGGGCAATCCAGTGCTTTCTGCGCGATACCTATGGGCACCCGCTGTGGTCGGCGGTGGCGCAGGCGGCTCAACCCGGTCTTGAAGGGTTTGAGCCGATGCTGCTTTATGAACCGGGCCTGACCGACCGGGTGATTGACGCCGCCGCGCGGCTGCTGGCACGGCCACGCGATACGGTGCTGGAGGATCTGGGCATCTATCTGGTGTCGCATCCCAACGTGCAGGGCTTGCGGCGCCTGCTGCGTTTTGGCGGCGCCACCTTCGTGGATTTCCTGCAATCGCTGGAGGAACTGCCCGGCCGCGCCCGTCTTGCCGTGCCCGATATCGATCTTCCGACGCTGGAATTGCAGGATCATTCCGCCACCGAATTCACCCTGATCTGCCGGTCTGCAATTCATGGGGCGGGGCATGTCGTGGTGGGGCTGTTGCGGGCCATGGCGGATGATTACGGGGCATTGTGTCTGGTTGATCACTGCGGCTCTGGCCCGGAGGGAGAGCGGATTTCCATTACGCTGGCCCAGGCCGGATTCAGCGCGGGTCGTCAGTTCGAGCTTGCCCGCGCGACGCCCGGGGTCACCCGATGACGGTCGCCTGTTTCGATGCAAGGGCCTTGGGTCTGCTCTTGCCGCTGCACTTGCATCTTGGCCCTGATGGCAGGCTCCGATCCTGCGGCCCGACGGCATTCAGGCTGTTGGGCGCGGCATCCGGCGCGGCGGATTTCTTCAGCCTGTTCGAAATACGGCGGCCTTCGGGCCTGACCAGCATGGGCCTCTTGCAGCAAGTCGCCGGGCAAAGGCTGTTCCTCGCCGCCCGGCATCTGCCGCAGACCCAGTTCCGCGCAATTGCCGTGCCGCTGGCGGGGGAGGGCGACATGCTGGTCAACCTGTCCTTCGGCATCGACATCATTGAGGCGGTGCGCCGTCACGCCCTGACCAGCGCCGATTTCGCACCGACCGAGCTGGCGATGGAACTTCTGTATGTGGTCGAGGCGAAATCGGCTGTCACGGATGAGCTGCGCGGCCTGACGCTGCGGCTTCAGGGCGCCAAATCGGTGGCAGAAGAGCAGGCCGCAACTGACATGCTGACAGGATTGCGCAACCGCCGCGCGTTCGAGCTGGCCTTGTCCCGGATGATAGATGCGGCGCAGCCCTTCGGTCTCATGCATCTGGATCTGGATTTCTTCAAACAGGTGAATGACAGCCTGGGCCATGCGGCGGGCGATCATGTACTGCGCGAGGTTGCGCGCATCCTTACGGTCGAAACCCGTCGCGGCGACACCCTGGCGCGAATCGGGGGGGATGAGTTCATGCTGCTTCTGCCCGGCGCGGCCGATCCGGCGCGGCTGACCGATATTGCGCAACGGATCATCGACCGCGTGTCCGAACCGATGATCTACGAGGGGGAGGTTTGCCGGATTGCTGCATCTGTGGGCATCACCATGTCGGGGTTCTACCAGACCCCCGAAGCGGCTGTGCTGATGCAGGATTCCGATTTGGCGCTTTATGCTGCGAAACATGCGGGCAGGGGATGCGCACGGATGCACCTGCCGCAAGGCATGGGGCAGGGCGCCGGTCAGGCGCCCTGACGCGCCAACTCAGGTCGGGGTGGAAGGGGCGCCCCCCTCAAAATGATTGGGGCGGCTGTAATCACAAGGCGCTTCCTGCATCTGGAGGTGCAATTGCGTGCCGGTATAGGGATGGGCGCGGGCTACCGTCTCGTCAAAGTCGATCCCGAGGCCCGGCGCCTCTGGCGGCAGGATATAGCCATCTTCCCAGCGGATCGAATTGCGGATCAGCTTCTGGTGGAAAGCGCCACCCGTCTCGATGGTCTCGGCAATCAGCAGATTGGGGATCGAAGCCGCAAGGTGCACGTTCGCCGCCCATTCCACCGGCCCGGCATAAAGATGCGGGGCCATCTGGGCATTGAACACCTCGGCCATGGCGGCGATTTTCTTTGCTTCCCAGATACCGCCGACCCGTCCCAGCGCAGGTTGCAGGATCTTCACCCCACCCGCGCGCAGCAGGGTGCCGAATTCGGCCTTGGTCGTCATCCGCTCGCCCGTGGCCAGCGGCACGCGGACCGACTTGGCGACTTCGGCAAATTCCAGCAGATTGTCCGGGGGGATCGGCTCTTCATACCACAGCGGGTTGTAGGGCTCCAGCTCGCGTCCCAGACGGATCGCGCCGGGCGTGCTGAACTGGCCATGCGTACCGAACAGCAGGTCGACCCGGTCCCCCACCGCCTCGCGGATGGCGCGGCAGAAGGCGACCGAACGGGTGATATCGGACATGGCGGGTTCGTGTCCGCCCCGGATCGTGTAGGGGCCGGCGGGGTCGAACTTCACCGCCGTGAAGCCCAGATTCATGAAGCGCACCGCTGCTTCGGCTGCCATCTCGGGCGAGACCCAGAATTCAGCGCTTTCGCGGCCCGGTTCCGGATAAAGATAGGTGTAAGACCGGATGCGGTCATTGATGCGCCCACCCAGCAGCGCCCAGACGGGTCTGTTGCGCGCCTTGCCGAGGATATCCCAGCAGGCGATTTCCAGCCCTGAAAAGGCCCCCATCACGGTGGGATCGGGCCGTTGTGTGAAGCCCGAGGAATAGGCGCGGCGGAACATCAGCTCGGTGTTTTCCGGGTTTTCGCCCTGCATGTGGCGTTCGAACACATCCTCGATCACCGCCTGCATGGCCTTTGGCCCCACGGTCGAGGCGTAGCATTCGCCATAGCCGGTAATGCCGTCATCGGTCGTCAGCTTCGGGAAAATCCAGTAGCGCCCACCCCAGCCGGGCGCCGGAGGCGCGACGATGAAGAGTTCCAGATCCTTCAGCTTCATGCGCTGTATCCCTGTCGCAGAGGGCGCGGGCCTGCGCTTCCCGTCGCCGGTTGCCCCTGTTTCACTGGGAAAGGCTAAGCCCGCAACGCGCGTGAGACCAGTGATTGTGCGACAAGGATGGCTCAGGCGCGACAATTTTCGTCGTAAATGTCAGGCGTGCGACCGGACGAAGTTCTGTGCCGGCAAACCGGCCCGAAAGTCGGGAAAGGTCAAGACATTTGCAGGACAAAGCAACAGGACATCAGGAATATCCCTCACAGAGCAGTGAGTCAGCGGGCTTCCTTCATCCGGGCCTTTTTGGCCGGATTGTTCGATTTATACATGGCCGATACGGCGCAGGAAGCCGGATAGCGCCTCGGAAAATGCCTCAGGCGCATCGACGGGCGGCAGATGGCCGGAACCGCGCAGCAGGCGGAACTCTGCCCCTGCGATCAATTCGGCGGTTTCGCGCACCAGATCGGGCGGAGTCGAGCCGTCCTCGCTGCCCGCAAGGGTCAGTGTCGGCAGCGTGAGGCTGGCGGTCGGCGTATAGAAATCCGTCCCGCCAATCGCGGCACAGGCGCCGATATAACCCTCGGGCGCACAGGCCAGCAGCCGTTCGCGCCACGGAAGATGGTGGCCCCCGGCTCGGAAGCGGCGGCTGAACCAGCGTTCCATCGTGGTGTCGGCCACGGCCTCCATGCCCTGATCTGATACCGATTGGGCGCGGGCCTGCCACTGGCTTTCGATCCCGATACGCGCGGCGGTGTTCGACAGTACCATACCGCGCACCAGATCCAGGCGCTTCACGGCCAGCCCCTGTGCCACCAGCCCCCCCATCGACAGGCCGACGAATACGCAGTCCTTTACCCCCAGATGATCCAGCAGACGCTCTGCATCGCGCACCAGTGCACCCATCGTATAGGGTGGGGCAGGCACGTCTGACCCGCCGTGACCACGATGGTCATAGCGGATGAGGCGCAGGCCAGGCGGCAGCAGCGGCAGCACCGCGTCCCACATCGTCAGGTCAAGTCCAAGCGCATGGGAAAAGACCACCGGCGCGCCGGTGCCCTCGTCGCGGTAGTTCAGGCGCAGATCGGGCAGGAAGGCCAGCGGCATGGCTCAGCCCCCGAAGCGGGACAGGGCCGAAGTGAACAGGCCCGCGTCGATATTGCCGCCAGAGGCGATGACGATAACGTCATCCCCCTCGATCTCGTCGGGGCGGAACAGGGCGGCGGCAAGGGCCACCGCGCCGCCCGGCTCCAGCACAATCTTCAACCGCGTGAAGGCCAAAGCGACGGCGTGCAAGGCCTCGTCATCCGTTACGGCAAAGCCGGGGCCGCAGAGCCGGCGGTTGATCGGGAAGGTCAGCGCGCCGGGGGCCGGGGTAACGATGGCATCGCAGAGCGACCCGGCCAGCCGGGCGTTACGACAAACCTCACCGCTGGCAAGGCTGCGGGCCGTATCGTCAAAGCCTTCGGGTTCGGCCGGGCGGGGGCGCAGGCCCGGCATCCGGCTTTCCAGTGCAAGACCCACACCGGCAGTCAATCCGCCGCCGCCGCAGGGGATGATGACATCGGCCTGCCGGATACGGTGTTCCGTCGCCTGTTCGGCGATTTCAAGGCCGCAGGTGCCTTGCCCGGCGATGACCTCGGGCTCGTCATAGGGCTTGATCAGGGTCAGCCCGCGCTCTGACGCGATCCGGGCGCCGATGGCATCACGGTTTTCCCGTTCACGATCATACAGCACAACTTCAGCCCCGAGGGCGCGGGTGTTGTCGATCTTCAGGCGCGGCGCGTCGCCGGGCATGACGATCACACAGGGCGCGTGATGGCGCTGAGCGGCCAGCGCCACCCCCTGCGCGTGATTGCCCGAGGAATAGGCGATGACACCGGCCTCGCGCTGTTCGGCGGACAGGGCAGAGACCGCTGACCAGCCGCCGCGAAACTTGAAAGAGCCGGTATGTTGCAGGCATTCGGCCTTTACCCAGACCTGGCGCCCGGCGATGTCGTTCAGGAAGGCAGATCCCAACAGCGGCGTGCGCAGCGCATGCCCGGACAGCCGGGCGGCCGCGGCCTCGATATTGGTGATGTCGATCATGCCATGCTCCTGATCCAGCGATGCAGGGCATCGACGGCTTCGGTTTCGTCGAGGAAGGGGATATGGGCGCGGTCCGGCACATCGGCAAAGATCATGTCGGGGCGGCGGCGGCGCATCTCTGTCGCGGTGGCCTCGGACAACAGATCGGAATTGGCGCCCCGGATCAGCGCAACCGGCAGGTCTGCCAGCGCGTCGAACAGCGGCCAGGCTTCCGGCAGATCGCCCTTGAAGGCGGCAAGGAAAGCGTCGCGCAGCGCCGGGTCATAGGTGATGCCAAGCCCGCGCTCAGTGGGCTGATAATGCAGTCGTGCTTCCTCCAGCCAGCGGGTTGCGGGCACATTGGCGAAGCCCGGCATGTTGCGGGGCAGGGCCTCGGCCAGCGCTTCGTAACTTTTGGCGCGGGGATTATGGCCGATGTAGTCGAAGATCCGCTCCAGCCCCGGACGTTCGATCACCGGGCCGATGTCGTTCAGCGCGACGCCGCGCAGACGATCCTTTGCGGTGGCGGCAAGGAACATGGCAATGAGCCCGCCGCGCGAAGTGCCCAGAACAGCGGCTTTGTCGATTTCCAGATGATCCAGCAGGCGCAGCGCATCCTGCGCCTCCTGCGGCACGGTGTAGGTCTCGGCGCCGGTCCACTGGCTTTCTCCGCGTCCGCGATAATCCATGCGGATCAGCCGGACGGGCGGCAGATGCGGGATCATATAGGCGAAATCGCCCATGGTGCGGGTAAGGCCGGGCAGGCAAAGAACCGGAAGCCCCGCGCCTTCGTCCTTGTAGGCAAGGCGGGCGCCGTCTGTGGCGGTGAAGAAGGCGGTCATGGCAGAAGATCCGTCAATGAGGAAAGGTCGCGGGCGATATGGTCGGGCCGTCCGGGCAGGCGGTCGACCGGCGCGCCCATGCGGTTGACCCAGAGCGTGCGGAAGCCGAAGGCACTGGCGCCTGCCACGTCCCAGCCGTTCGAGGAAACGAAGAGCACCTCGGGCGGGGGTACGTCAAAGTGTGCGGTCACCAGCGCATAGACCGACGGGTCCGGCTTGTAGATGCCCAGATCCTCGACCGAAAGCACGGCGTCCAACAGGGGCGCGACACCGGCGGCACGGGTGGCAGAGGACAGCATGGCGGGCGTGCCGTTCGACAGGATCGCGCGGGGCAGGCCGCGCGTCTGCACCGCCTTCAGCATCGCGGGCACCTCCGGATAGGCGGGCAGTTCGTCGTAAAGCGCCAGCAGACGGGCGCGCAGCGCCGCATCTTCCAGCCCTGCCGCCTCCATCGCCCAGTCCAGCGCCTCGGCTGTGACCGAGGCAAAATCGGCATGATCGCGCATCAGGCTGCGGAGCCAGGTGTATTCAAGCTGTTTACGCCGCCAGTCATCGGCCAACCGGGGCCAGAGCCCGGCCAGCCGGGTATCGCTGGCCGCCGCCGCGCGTGCCGCACCCGCCACGTCGAACAGCGTGCCGTAGGCATCGAAAACCACCACTGAAACCTGCATCACGCACCTCCGGGCGCCAAACTGGCACAGGGGCAGGGCAGACGAAAGGGGGGCAGCGGCGGTTCGTCACGCTTGCCCCGCGCCGATCCAGCCCCTAAACCCGTCGGCGCGAGACAGGAGAAGCGCGATGGCCCGTGGCACTGAACCCCTTCCCGACCGCGCCGCATCGAAACGTGTGGGCGCGCTGGCCGGGCTGAAACCCTTCCTTGCGCCCTATCGGTTCATGGTGATCGGCGCGCTTGCCGCGCTGACGCTGACCGCCACGGTCAGCCTGATCCTGCCGCTGGCGGTGCGGCGTGTCGTCGACAATTTCAACTCTGCCGCCGGGCTGCTGGATCAGTATTTCGGGGCGGCGCTGCTGATCGCTGCCGCTTTGGCGCTGGGCACCGGGGCACGCTATTACCTTGTCACCCGGCTGGGCGAGCGGGTTGTGGCCGATATCCGCAGCGCGTTGTTCAACCGCGTTTCGAGCCTGTCGCCCGCCTTCTTCGAACGTATCCTGACCGGCGAGGTTCTGTCGCGGCTGACCACCGACACGACGCTGATCCTGTCGGTGATCGGCTCTTCCGTCTCGGTCGCGCTGCGAAATGTGCTGCTGCTGCTGGGGGGGCTCGGCTTCCTGTTCTGGACCTCGCCGAAACTGACCGGCCTTGTTCTGCTGGTGGTGCCGGTGGTGGTGGTGCCAATCGTGGTGATGGGGCGCAAGCTGCGCAGGCTCAGCCGCGACAATCAGGACTGGATCGCCGCTTCGTCGGGATCGGCCTCTGAAGCGTTGCAGGCGGTTCAGACCGTGCAGGCCTATACGCATGAGGGCCGCACCCGCGCCGCTTTCGCCGATGTGACCGAGAAATCCTATGCTTCGGCGCAGGCGCGGATCGGCACGCGGGCGGTGATGACGGTCATCGTGATCTTCCTCGTCTTTGCCGGGATCGTCGGTGTGCTGTGGATCGGTGCGCGCGACGTGCGCGAGGGCGCGATGACGGCGGGTGAGCTGGTGCAGTTCGTCATCTATGCCGTGATGGTGGCGGGCGCCGTGGGCGCGCTGTCGGAAATCTGGGGCGAGTTACAGCGCGCGGCGGGCGCGACCGAGCGACTGGTGGAACTGCTGCATGCCGAGGACACGGTGCAAGACCCGCCCGAGCCCAGGGTGCTGCCGCGCCCGGTGCGGGGTGAAATCGCCTTTGAGGGCGTGCGTTTCCATTATCCGACGCGGCCCGAAAGCTCTGCCCTGAACGGGGTGGACCTGCATGTGCGGGCGGGCGAGACAGTGGCGCTGGTCGGCCCTTCCGGCGCGGGCAAGACCACGATCCTGCAACTGCTGCAACGGTTCTACGACCCGCAGGAGGGGCGCATCACGCTGGACGGGATCGACCTGCGCGACATGGCGCGCGGCGATTTCCGGCAGGCCATGGCGCTGGTGCCGCAAGACCCGGTGATCTTCGCCACCTCCGCACGCGACAATATCCGCTTCGGCCGCCCCGAGGCGAGTGATGCCGAGGTGGAGGCTGCCGCCCGCGCCGCCGCCGCGCATGATTTCCTGACCGCGCTTCCCGAAGGCTATGACACCTTCCTGGGCGAGCGCGGGGTGATGCTGTCGGGCGGGCAGAAACAGCGTGTAGCCATCGCCCGCGCCATCCTGCGCGACGCGCCGGTGCTGCTGCTGGACGAGGCGACCTCGGCGCTGGATGCGGAAAGCGAACGTGCGGTGCAGGCGGCGGTGGATCGTCTGGCCGAAGGGCGCACCACGCTTGTGGTGGCGCACCGTCTGGCCACCGTGAAACGCGCCGACCGTATCGTGGTGTTCGAGGGCGGCAAGATCGTCGCGCAGGGCAGCCATGACGCGCTGGTGGCCGAAGGCGGGCTTTATGCCCGTCTCGCACGGCTGCAATTTACCGATGGTACGGCCTGATCCCGCTCAAGGGGGAAAATTGCCGCAGAATGTTCACTGGAACCCGGTGCCGATGCGGGGCATGCTTTTCCTGAAGGGGCCGCGCATGTCGCTGCGGCCGGTACAGGTGGGAGAATGTCATGGGTCTGTGGTCGTTCGTGAAGGATGCCGGGTCGTCGCTGTTTGGCTCGAAAGCTGAGGCTGCCGAGGCACCGGACGCGGCTGCCGCCAAGGAAGAGGCGCTGAAGAAAGAGGTCGAGAAGCTGGGCCTTGATGCCAGGGATGTGCAGATCAGGGTCGAGGGCGACAAGGTCAAGCTGACCGGCAAGGCCGCAACGCCGGAAGCGCAGGAAAAGATCATCCTCGCCGTGGGCAATGTCGATGGTGTGGCCGAGGTCGAGGCCGAAGATCACCCCGATGCCCCCGCGCCGGTGTTCCACACCGTCAGGAAGGGCGATACGCTGTCGGCCATCGCCAGGGCGACGCTGGGTAACGGCAACCGCTATATGGAAATCTTCGAGGCCAACAAGCCGATGCTGAGCCACCCCGACAAGATCTATCCGGGCCAGATGCTGCGTATCCCGCAGAAGTGATGCCGCGCGGGCGGCCCCTCCGCCGCCCGCTGTTTCTGACGCTGCGTCGGTCAGGGCGGGACGTAGCGTAGCCTCCAGACCGCTTTGCTTGCGGCAAGGCCCGGAAATCCGCATTCTGGCAGAGAGGAGACCGCCCGGTCGTCGCATCACGCGCGGAACCGGCGGCAGGGGAGGAATTGACGGATGGGAAGCTTTGCCAATGTCGCCGACATCAAGGCGATCGAGGCCGAAATGGGCTGGGCCGAACGTGACATGGCCCGTAGCATTCACGACTTCATCGGCCGCGCGGCCAAGGCTCATGGAGCCCGCCCCGCTGTGACCTACATGCTGACTTCCGGTCCTGCCGATCCTTCGGAAACCCTGACGTGGTCCGAACTTTTCGGCAAGGTCACCCAGGCCGCCAACCTGTTCCGCAGTCTGGGCGTTGGCGAAAAGGATGTCGTGGCCTTCGTGCTCCCCAACAGCTCGGAAACCGTGCAGGTGCTGCTGGGCGGAATGGTCGCGGGGATCGTCAACCCGATCAATCCGCTGCTGGAACCCGAACAGATCAGCGCGATCCTGCGCGAGACCAATGCCAGGGTTGTCGTCACTTTGCGCGCCTTCCCCAAGACCGACCTGTCAGCCAAGGTGGCCGAGGCGGTGAAATACGCGCCTTCGGTCAAGACGGTGCTGGAGGTCGACCTGCTGCGCTATCTGAAGCCGCCGAAGAAATGGATCGCGCATTTCCTGCGCCCCAGATCGCCGGTCGGACATCATGCAAATGTCAAAAGTTTCCATGCCGAGATACGCAAACATCCGGCTGACCGCCTGACCTTTGCCGATACGCGCGAGGATCGTGTGGCCGCCTATTTCCACACCGGCGGCACGACCGGCATGCCGAAGGTGGCGCAGCACAAAGTCTCCGGCATGGTCTATAACGGCTGGCTGGGGCACCGGCTGCTGTTCCGCGAAACCGATACGGTGATGTGCCCGCTGCCGCTGTTCCATGTCTTCGCGGTCTATCCGATCCTGATGTCCATGATCGCCTCAGGCGCACATGTGATCTTTCCGACGCCTGCCGGTTATCGCGGCGAGGGCGTGTTTGACAATCTGTGGAAGCTGATCGCGCGCTGGAAGGTGACATATCTGATCACCGTGCCCACCGCGCTGGCCGCGCTGATGCAGCGCCCGCTTGATGCCGATGTCAGCACGCTGCGCGGCGCCTTCTCCGGTTCGGCGCCCTTGCCCATTGAGCTGTTCAACCGCTTCGAAAAAGCGACCGGCGTGCAGATCATCGAAGGTTACGGCCTGACGGAATGCACCTGCCTTGTGTCCTGCAACCCGCCTTCGGGGGCCAAGAAGACCGGCTCTGTCGGCATCCCGTTCCCCTATACCCATGTCCGCATCCTGCATGCCGACGGCAATGGCGGCTTCCGCGAATGCGGTGTCGATGAGGTTGGCGAGATCTGCGTGGCCAATCCCGGTGTCTTCGAGGGGTCAACCTATACCGAGGTCGACAAGAACCGCTCACTGTTTGCCGAAGGCCGCTATCTGCGTACCGGCGATCTGGGGCGGCTGGATGCCGAGGGCTATCTGTTCATCACCGGGCGGGCGAAGGATCTGATCATCCGGGGCGGCCATAACATCGACCCGGCGCTGATCGAGGAAACCCTGATGCGGCACGAGGCGGTGGCCTTTGTGGGTGCCATCGGTCAGCCCGATGCCCATGCGGGTGAACTGCCCTGCGCCTATGTCGAGTTGGTAAAGGGGGCAAGCGTGACCGAAGCGGAGCTTGCGGCTTTTGCCAGGGAGCATATCCCCGAACGCGCCGCCGTGCCGAAACACGTCGAAATCCTGCCCGAACTGCCCAAGACTGCCGTGGGCAAGGTGTTCAAACCCGATCTGCGCCGTATGGCAATCCGGCGGGTTCTGGATGCCGCGCTCGCAGCCGAAGGTCTGGAAGCGCGCGTGGTCGAGGTGGTCGAGGACAAGAAGCGTGGCCTCACCGCGAAACTCGCGCCGAAGGCCGAGGCGGATCGCGTGGCGCAGGTGCTGGGCAATTTCGCAACCGCTTGGGACTGGCAGGGCTGAGGTCTGTCAATTGTCGGTGTCGATCCAGATCGTCACCGGCCCATGATTGACCAGTTCCACATCCATATCGGCGCCGAAGATGCCATTGGAGGTGGGTAGACCCTCCGCCTGCATCCGCGCAGTGAAGTACTCATAAAGCCGCTTCCCTTCAGACGGGGGTGCGGCGGTCGAAAATCCGGGGCGGTTGCCGCGCAGATCGGCGGCCAGCGTGAACTGGCTGACGATCAGACAGGCGCCGCCGATGTCGCGCACCGACAGGTTCATCTTGTCCTTGTCATCGCGGAAAATGCGCAGCCTGGCGATCTTCGTCGCCAGCTTATCCGCATCGGCTTCGGTATCGCCCTGCATGGCACAGATGAGGATCATCAGCCCGGCACCGATCTCCCCTGTCACACTGCCGTCCACAGTGACCTTCGCGCGCGAAACGCGCTGGACGATGGCCCTCACAACTCGGACCGCCAGGGCGGATTGGCGCCCGCGCGCGAAACGGTCACGGCCGCCGCACGCGTGCCTAGGCTCAGCGCCGCATCCAGCACCGTATCGGGCAGGGTGACCAGAGCCTGCTTCGTCAGCACACCCGCCTCGTCCAGCGCCGCCAGAACGCCCGCGTTGAACGTATCGCCCGCGCCTACCGTATCAGCCACAGTCACCTTGGTTGCCGCAACGAAGCGATCCTGCGTTGCCGTCACCGCCCGCGCACCCGCCGCGCCCTCGGTGATGAACACCAGCTTCGGCCCCTGCGCGACAATCCCCCGCGCGAGCGCCGAAACCTCGCCCGGACCCAGCAGCCAGTGCAGATCCTCGTCCGACAGTTTCACGATATCGGCCCGCGCGATCATCCGCTCGATCCGCGCGCGATATTCCGCCTCTTTGCCGGCAATGAAACCGGGCCGGATATTGGGGTCGATCATCGTCACCCGCACGCGGGCCTCGCGCGCCTGCAATGCCTCATAGGTGCTTGCGGCAGGGTCGTTTACCAGGCTGATACCGCCAAAGAACAACGCGGCCGCGTCGGTCGGCAATTCGGGCAGTTGATCGACCGACAGCATGCGCCCCGCCGTACCCTCGTCATAGAAGGCATAGGTCGCCTGACCGTTCACCAGCTTGACAAAAGCCACCGTCGTCGGCCGTCCTGACCGCGCCAGAAATCGCGTATCCACTTTCGAGGCTTCCAGCGTCTCGGCCAGAATCTCGCCCAGCATGTCGGTCGAGACGCCTGAAAAGAAGGCTGAGGCCGCGCCCAGCCGCCCCAGCGCGATGGCGGTATTGAACACCGCCCCCCCGGCATAGGGTGCGAAACAGGGCTCGCCCGCCGTGCTTTCGCGCGGCAACATATCGATCAGCGCCTCGCCACAGCTCAGAATCATCGCAACCTCCCGAAGTTTCGGAGCTTATATCCGAAAAGGCGATGTTAGCGCAAACATCGCCTTTGCTCCTTGCAAAAATACTCCCGGAGGGGACGCCCGGAACGGGCGGGGAGGCAGGCAGCCTCCCCTCGGCGCCTCACGCCCCGAAATACGGCGAGAGATGGGCGCGCACCCGGTCCAGCACGGTGGCGCCTTCCAGATCGGGCACGAAAGTCTCGCCGGTGATCGCCTCGAAAGCCTGAATATAGACGGCGCTCGTCGCCTCGATCATCTCTGCGGGGATCTCGGGGATGGCATCCTTGTAGGGGTCACAGCGCGCCGCGACCCAGGCGCGGATAACATCCTTGTCAAAGCTCGGCGGCCGCGTCCCGTCACGCAGGGCGGTTTCATAGCCGTTGGCCAGCCAATAGCGGCTGCTGTCCGGGGTATGGATCTCGTCCGCGATCAGGATATTGCCGTCCAGATCCACACCGAATTCGTATTTCGTATCGACGAGGATCAGCCCGCGTTCGGCCGCCATCTGCTGTCCGCGCGCGAACAGCGCCAGCGCCTTGGTGGAAACCTCGTCCCATTGTGCCTGGCTCAGCAGGCCCTGTTCCACGATCTCTGTGGCCGTCAGCGGCTCGTCATGGCCACCGTCAAAGGCTTTCGACGTCGGCGTGATGATTGCCTGCGGCAACGCCTCGTTGTCGCGCAGCCCGTCGGGCAGGGTATGGCCATACATCTGCCGCTGCCCCTTCTTGTAAAGCGTCAGCACCGAGGTGCCGGTGGTGCCCGCCAGATAGCCGCGCACCACGATCTCCACCGGCAGGATGGTCAGCCGCTTGCCGATCACCACATTGGCGTCCGGGTAGGCCACAACGTGATTGCCGCAGATATCGGCGGTGCGGTCGAACCACCAGCGCGCGACCTGCGTCAGCACCTGCCCCTTATAGGGGATCGCCGCCAGAATCCGGTCGAAGGCCGAGATCCGGTCAGACGAGATCAGGATGCGGCGGCCCTCGGGGAAGTCGGGCGTCGGCGGCAGGTCATAGCAATCGCGGACCTTGCCGAAATAGGGGCTGGGCAGTTCCGGGATACGGGCTTCGGTCAGAACACGCATGGGGGCCTCCGGTCGCGGGTTGGCTGCCTATCGCGCGCGGGCGGGGGGCTGTCAACCTTGTGCCCCCTCATCCCAGATAGCCTTTCTGGTTGGCCCAGGCGAAGACCCCGGCCACGATCAGCGCCAGCAGGATGGCAAAGGCGATCTTCCAGGCGCTGTAGGGCCGTTCGCCCTGCACCTTGCCGGTCTGGCCGTTCACGACGAAGCGATAGCTTTTGCCGTTATACTTGTAGGCGGCCATCCAGATCGGCAGCAGCACATGTTTGAAGGTTTCCGCCGAATAATCGGTGTCGACCGAGGTGATGCGCTGTTCGTCACCGCCGATGTCGCGGCGCACGTCCTGCGCGATGACCTGCGCCATCTCCTCACGCGCGCGGGCCCAGCCTTCCTCCAGCCCGACGGTGTAGCCTTCGGCGGTGAACCCGGCGAGGTAATCCTCGCGGTAGGGTTCCAGACGACCCAGATCCCAAGGGGCGAGCGCATCGGTATAGCGGCGGGGCAGCGAGGCCGAAGCCAGCACCAGCACATCGTCAAAGAACCGCCGTACCCGGCCGCTTGCGTGATACCAGCGTGTCTTGCGCACCTGTTCCTGACGGCTTTTGCCATCGACGGTCACAGTGCGGGTTTCATAGTAATATTCGCCGCGCTGCCCGGTATAGGCGCTGCGGGTTTCGGCGTCGAAGGTCCAGTAGGGCACATAAAGCCCGTTCAGCGCCCGGCCCTTACGGGCATATTCCACAAGACCGTTCGGGGCGAACCACAGGCTGCCCAGCCATTTGCCCATGGCCGAACGGGCCGTACGTTCATCCAGTTGGAACGGGATCAGCGCCTGCGGCTTGATCTGCCGGTTGGTGCCGGTGCCGATGACCACGGGCGTGGCACAGAACGGGCATTCGGTGGCATGTTCGGCGCCACGAAACTCGACCAGCGCGCCGCAGGAGGGGCAGGGGGTGGTGCGCACCTCCTCCATCGCGCCGGGGGGCAGGGCGTCACGCAGCGCAGCGGTCAGGTCATGTTCTCCCAGGGCCCGCGTCCGGCCTTCCGGCGCGGCCTCGGGGATGGACTGTACATGGCCGCAATGATCGCAGCGCAATTGCGTCTGTCCGGGGGCGAATCGCAGATCCGCCCCGCAGGATTTGCACGGGAAATGCCGTTCGGTTCCGTCCAAGGCTCAGGCTCCGGGCGGCGGGGGTGGGGGCACCTGCGCGAAAAGGCGGCTGAGTTCGGTGTCGGCGGCGGTTTTCCAGCCGTCCTGACCGGCGGTCCAGACCATGCTGTCGCGCGACAGCCCGCCCGACAGCGCCATGGCTTGCAGCTCTGCTTCGGTGAACGGACCTTTCGTCGCGCCATTCTCGGCGACATGCCACTGTTTCGCGGTCGGCGGCGGGGGAGGCGGGGGCGGGGCCGCCGCCGCACCCTGCGGGGCGGCGCCCCAGGGGCCGGGTTGCATCTGGCCCGCCATGCCCATGCCAAGAGCCGCGCCCATCCCGGCGCCCATCGCGCTGCCCATGGCACCACCCGGCGCATTCATTGCCTCGGCGGCGTTGAACTGCATGTATTTGTTCAGATCGCCCGCAATCCCCATCGAGGTGCGCTTGTCCAGCACCTTTTCGACCTCTTCGGGGAGGCTGACGTTCTCGATATAGAACTCCGGCAGCACCAGCCCGTATTCGGCGATCTTGGGGGCGATTGCGGTGGCGATCAGTTTGGCCAGATCGGCGGTATTCGCCGCCATGTCGAGCACCGGAATACCCGAGGAGGCCAGAACCCGGCTCATCTCCTGCACGATGACGTTACGGATCTGGAAGCTGATCTCGTCGGCGGTGAACTCGCCATCGGTGCCCACGATTTCCTTGAGGAACACCGCCGGGTCGGACACGCGCATCGAATAGGTGCCGAAGGCGCGCAGCCGCACCGGCCCGAATTCGGGATCGCGGCACATGATCGGGTTCTTGGTGCCCCATTTCAGATCGTTGAAACGGGT
Source organism: Gemmobacter caeni (assembly GCF_003054195.1). Classification (GTDB taxonomy): domain Bacteria; phylum Pseudomonadota; class Alphaproteobacteria; order Rhodobacterales; family Rhodobacteraceae; genus Gemmobacter; species Gemmobacter caeni. Next base: position 63,171 of record NZ_QBKP01000006.1, on the reverse strand, counting down.
CGTGTTGACGAAATAGACCTCGCTCTTGAACGGCGACTGGAACCCGTGGTCCCAGTGCTGGAGCGTGGTCATGATCGGCATGTTGTTGGTTTCGAGCATGTAAAGGCCGGGACCAAACACGTCGGCCAACTGCCCCTCGTGCACGAAAACCGCCGCCTGCCCCTCGCGGACCGTCAGCTTGGCACCGTATTTGATCGCCTGACCGCGCCGCTCGAACCGCCAGACCATCGTATCGCGGCTGTCATCAAGCCAGGCGATGACGTCGATGAATTCGCCCTTCAGAAAATCGAAGACCATGACGAAACCTTTCCGTTACCGGGCGCAAGAGCCGCGCCGGGGCGGGCCACGGGGCCCGTCCTGCATGAGGGTAACATAGCCGAGGCGACAGAGGTTTGAAGGGGGTTTGCGGGGGAATTGCGTCGCACCCGCAGCCCTGCTGGTTCAGCTTGGGCCGCCGACCAGCCGCATCGCCAGCTCGCGCACGATGGGCCGGGCCTCTGCCGCGCTCATCCCCGGCCGCAGGGCAGGGTTGTAGAGCATTTTCAGCATCAGCTCGTCCTGCCGGGTCAGCAGGGCAAATTCCTCGTCGTCATTGAAGATCGACGGGCGTGCCAACGGGCTGTCATTGGCAAGCCCCAACCCCTGCGCGATTTCCTCGTGGATGCAGGACAGCCGCAGCAGATCGGGATGTTCGGCCCGGATGACCGCAAAAGCCCTCCAGTAGGTCGAGGAATGCCCCTCTGACAGCGCATAGACAATGCAATAGGTCGAACGCGGCAGATTGGTCAGCCCCGCAACCTCCGGGCCGGACAGATCCGGCAGGGTGGCGCTGATGACGGGGCCAAGTGCGCGGCGTTCATCTTCGTTCACCATGTAGACGAAGAAATTCGGGTTGCTGTCTGCCAGCCCGATCGGGTGGCCCGTGATCGCGGACAGCCGCGACAGATAGGAGGCGATGCGCGCCCGGTCGGTGGCACGGCGGTCCGGCGCGACGGAGGCGCCGAACACCAGCTTCATCCGTACCGGCGCATCCCACCGGCGCAACCGGCTGGCGGTTTCCTGCGCAACCAACCCGCCCGGCCCTCGCCGGTATTCATCGAACAGGGCAATGCGGATGAAGTTTTCCGTCAGCATCGTATCGGTGAAGGGCGTATCCACCCCGCCGCCATCGGTGCGCAGCAGATGCTGCGACAGAAGATCGGCCTGCACCTGGGCATAGTAATGTTCCAGCGCCCGGCTTTCCGCCGAAACCTCTGGGCGGGCAGGGGGCTGGGCGGGGCGGGGCGCCGGGCCGGTCGCAGGCGGGGCGGGCGTGACAGGAGCCTGCACGCAAGCCGACAGGACCGCCAGCGCCAGCGCGGCGAGGCCGGAACGGTTCAGAAGAAAACGGCGCAGCCCCTTTGCCACAATGTGAACTCAGACCGAAGTGCCGGTGGCGGTGCCCAGCCCGTCGCGCCGGGCCTTGGCCGAAGCCAGCGTGTCGCGCAGCTCCGCCTCCATCTTGTGCAGATCGGCCTCGGCCGCCGCGCGCTTGGCCTTGCCCTCGTCGGCAATGGCGAGGCTTTCGTTGATCGTGGCGATCAGCGTGGCATTGGCCTGTTTCACCGCCTCGATGTCGAAGACGCCGCGCTCCATCTCGGTGCGGACGATGCGGTTGGTTTCCTGCAGGTTCTTGGCGTTCGAGGTCAGAAGCTCGTTCGTCAGGTCATTTGCCGCCTTGATCGACCCCGCCGCCTCGCGCGAGCGCTGGATGGTGACTGCCTGCGCCAGCTGGGTTTCCCACAGCGGCACGGTGTTCACCAGCGTCGAGTTGATCTTGGTGACCAGCGACTTGTCATTTTCCTGCACCAGTCGGATCGACGGCAGCGATTGCATCGTCACCTGACGGGTCAGCTTCAGGTCATGCACGCGGCGTTCCAGATCGTCACGGGCGCCGCGCAGGTCGCGCAGTTCCTGCGCTTTCAGAACCTGATCGTTTTCGGGCGCGGCGGCAACCTCGGCCTCTTTCGCGGGGATCACAGTCGCATCCAGTTCGGCCAGCTTGGCCTCGCCCGCCGCGATGTAAAGCGCGAGTTCGTTGTAGAAGTCGAGCGTGCGGGCATAGAGCAGGTCAAGCGACTTGATGTCCTTCAGCAGCTTGTGCTCATGCTCCAGCAGGTCGGTGGTCACACGGTCAATCTGGCTCTGCACCTCTTCGTATTTCGCCACGAATTTGGCGAAGGGTGCGGTGCGGCCCAGCAGTTTCTCCCACCAGCTGCGCTCACGGCGCACGTCCAGTTCCGATACCGAAAAGCCGCGCAACGTCGAAACCATGGAGCGCAGCCCGTCGCCCGCCGGGCCGACATCCTTGTTTTTCACATCGGCCAGCATCTGCTGGCTGATGACCTGAAGCTCGGCCTGCGCGGACGAGCCGAACGAGATGATGGACTGGGTATTGGTCATGTCCAGCTCGTCCATCCGTCTGCGGATTTCGGCGGCCTCGGCCGGGGGGGCGGCCTGCAGCGGAACGACCTCGGTGCCTGGCTCGGGCAGGACGACAGCGGTGACTTTCTCCACTTCCGCCAGGGCGGCGGCGGCTTCGGTGCGAACGGTCTCGGTCATTCTGGCCTCACGGGGTTTGAAACGGTGATACGGGCTACTGTGGCGGTTATACGGAGGGTGCCGCGGCTTCTCAACGGTCTTGCGTCAGGCGCGGTCCGCTTTGGGCGTCTCGTACTCCAGCCTCTCGCGCAGCACCTGAATCTCGACATCCAGTGCGTTTGCGTCATTTGCCAGCAAAGCCTTGGTGCGGCCCGCGAAATTGGTTTCAAGATCCGCCAGAAGCGCCTCGTAATCGCCGCGCGCCTTCGGGTCGCGGTTCTGCGCGTAAAGATCGGCAAAGCGCACCGTCGCATCGCGCGCGCCCATCAGATAGACGGTCATGTATTTGCGCGCGGCGGACAGGTCACCGGGATCGTTTTCGACCATGCGGAACAACTGGCGCGCAGCGGCTGTGAAACGATCCACCCGCGCTTCCAGTGCGCGGTCGCGGGCGCGCAGGATCGCGTCTTTCATGGCTGCCAGATAGGCCTCGGCCTCGTCCACGGCGCGGGCGACGCGTTCTGTCTGGAAGGCATCGATCCCCTCGGCGCCTTTATCCCGCAGCGGGTCAAGCCCGAAGGCGCCCAGATGCAGCGCAGTGCCGATGACGCCGAACACGACTGCCAGCAGCGGTGCGCCGGTGGTCATCATACCTGCGGCGGCAAGGCCAAGCCCGGTCAGCACGGCGCCTGCGATCTTGCGCGGGAAGGCGGGGCGTTTGGCGACGCGGCGCTGGTCATAGGCCTCCTGCGCGCGGATGCCTTCCCGCGTCAGCCAGGCCGCGCCGAGGCTGAACCCGGTCGCGGCAAGGCCGAACACCAGCCCGGCCGGATCGGCGCGGAAAGCCTGGAAGGCAAAGATCACCGGCACCGCGAACAGAAGGTTCGAGCGCGCGCCGGCCCGCACCGGGCGGCGGCTGTCGAACGGATTGGCGGGCTGTTGCGGCGGGGCGGCGGCGTGATCGCGCTGCACCTCGCCGGTCGGGGAATATTTGCCACCGAAACGCAGCGCCATCTCAGGCGCCTCCGGCAAATGCGACATAAAGCACAAGCGCCATCAACAGGATGAAGCTGAAGCTTTGGATGGCGGATGCGGGCATCGGGCCTCCGGGGGCAGGGTCAAGCCAGCGTGGCGGGCGCCACGCTACTGATTATAGGGAAGGCTGGGCCTGCATTCCAGTGCTGCGGCTGCACGAAATTCCCCCTTGATCCCCTGCCGGTCAGCCCCGGCTGCGCGGGGGGCGGGGTTTGCCTGACGGCGGGCCGCTGCGGGTGGGGCCGGGTTTGCGCGCGGCGCCACCTTCGGCAGAGGCACCGGCTTCGGGGCGTGTGGCACGGGGTTTGCCTGCTGCTGATTTGCCGGGCGCGGCCTTCCCGGCGCGGATCGCCCGCACCTCTGCTCCATCCAGCCACTGATCGGCGGATCGCGCCAGCCGTGCGGCGGCGGTGCCGGGTTTGGCGGCGGATCGTGGCGTGGGTTTTGCCGGGGCCTTCGCCGCCCCTTCGCGGCGGGGCGCGGGTTTCGCGCGGGGCCTTTCGGGCATCGCGAGATCCTCGCCGCCGTCGGGATCAAAGCCCAGCTGATCGCGCAGGATGCGGCCTTTCACCTCGGCGACCTCGCCGGGTTGCAGCTCGTTCAGGCGGAACGGGCCATAAGAAACCCGGATCAGCCGGTTCACCGTCAGCCCGATGGCCGACATGGCACGGCGGATCTCGCGGTTCTTGCCCTCGCGCAGGCCGACGGTGGCCCAGGCATTCGCCCCCTGAACGCGGTCAAGCGTCACCTGCATGGGCTGAAAGCGTTCACCCTCGACCTCGATCCCCTTGCGGAGCGGTTCAAAATCCGCGTCGGTCGGGTTGCCATGGACCCGGACCCGGTATTTGCGCAGCCAGCCGGTTGAAGGCAGTTCCAGCTGCCGCTTCAGCCCGCCATCGTTGGTCAGCAGCAAGAGCCCCTCGGAATTGAGGTCGAGCCGCCCGACAGACATGACGCGCGGCATTTCTTCCGGCAGATGGTCGAACACCGTGTCGCGGCCCTTTTCATCCGCGGCCGAGGTGACCAGCCCCTCGGGCTTGTAGTAAAGCCAGAGCCGGGCGGGTTGTTTTTCGGCCAGCGGCTCACCCCGCACGGTGATGCGGTCCTTCGCGGTCACGTTCAGGGCGGGCGAGGTGATGACCTTGCCGTTCACCTTGACCTCGCCAGCCTCGATCATCCGTTCCGCCTCGCGCCGCGAGGCGACGCCTGCGCGCGACAGCACCTTGGCGATACGCTCGCCTTCGGGGGCCGGTTTCCCGGACGCCGGTTTCTGGGCCGCGGATTTCGGCGCTTTGGGCCTGGCTTGTTCTGACATGGGTTTCCCGGCATGTAGGAGGAGGCGAGGGGCGGCGGCCCCGGGGGCTGTCTGCCCCCGGACCCCCGAGAGTATTTCTGCAAGGTGCAAATTACGGGTTTGCAGGGGAAAGGGCAACGGTGAGCGGATTCCGGTCGTATATGGATCTGGCGCTGGCAGAGGCGCGCGCGGCGGGTGACCGGGGCGAAGTGCCGGTGGGGGCCGTTGTCGTTGCGCCTTCGGGGAGGGTGGTGGCGCGGGCAGGGAACCGGACGCGCGAACTGTGTGACCCGACCGCCCATGCCGAGATTCTGGCGATCCGCGCTGCCTGTGCCGCCCTGGAGCAGGAGCGGCTGACGGGGTATGACCTCTACGTCACGCTGGAGCCTTGTCCGATGTGTGCTGCTGCGATTTCGGCGGCACGTATCGCGCGGCTGTATTATGGCGCCGCTGATCCGAAAAGCGGGGGCGTGGCGGTGGGTGCGCGGGTCTTTGCGCATCCGCAATGCCACCATGTGCCCGAGGTTTATGACGGGATTGCCGGGGCCGAGGCGGAGGGGTTGTTGCGGACATTCTTCGCGCAGCGGCGAGGCAATGCGTAAATGGCTTGTCTCGCGGCCTGGATGAACGCAATATTCATATATATGAAAAATCTCATAAGGGAGGATGGGATGCGTTTCATGCAAGGGCTGCGCGGTCTGGCCGTGGCGGCGGTTCTGGCGTTTACACCTGTGGCGCACGGCGCGAAGGCGGAGGTTCCCGAAGTGCCGAAAGTGGCGATCCATGTCGATCAGGACGATCCGGCTGTGATGAACATGGCGCTGAACAATGCCGTCAATATCATCGCGCATTATCAGGCGCTTGGCAAAGAGGCTGTAGTCGAGATCGTGACCTACGGGCCGGGGCTGACCATGCTGCGGTCGGATATTTCGCCGGTCGCCTCACGCGTGGGGGATCTGGCCTTGCAGCACGAGAACCTGACCTTTTCCGCCTGTCTGAACACGGTGGAATCCATCAGGCAGAGGACCAACAAGGACGTGCCCCTGCTGGAGGATGCGCAGGTGGTGCCCTCCGGGGCGGTGCGGCTGATGGAGTTGCAATACGAGGGCTATGCCTATCTGAAGCCCTGAAACGGGGCGCCCCGTCGGGGCGCCGCCGGGGTCAGAGGATGATGGGCGTCATCACCTGCGGCTCGATCACCTGCACGCCGGGCAGCCCTTCGATCAGCGGTGCCGCATCCTGCGCAAGGATCGGGAAGGTCTTGTAATGGCAGGGGATCACGGTCGTGAAGTTGAAATAGCGCCGGGCCGCATAGGCCGCGCGGGCCATGTCCATCGTATAATGGCCGCCGCAGGACAGGATCCCGATGTCGGGTTTGTGGTAGTCGCCCATCCAGTCCATGTCGGCCATGATGTCGGTATCGCCCGAGACATAGATCGTATGGCCCTCGCCCGCGATCATGAAACCGGCGGCGGAGCCTGCGGGCTGCAAACCGCCGGTCTTGAAGTCGATGGAGGCGGAATGGGTGGCGTTGACCATGGTCACCGCTGCGCCGCTGAGGCGGATGGTGCCACCCTTGCCGAAGCCGATGGTCTGCACCTTGCCATCGGCATTCAGCCATTCGGAAACTTCGTGGATACAGGCGACCGGGATGCCAAGCTCGGCTCCCAGCGTAGCGGTATCAGCGGCATGGTCGCCATGGGCATGGGTCAGCAGGATATGGGTGGCCCCTGCCAGCGCCTCGGCCCGGCGGTCGGCGGGAAAGACCGGATTGCCGGTCAGCCAGGGGTCGATCAGGAGCACCGCGTCCTCGATCTCGATGCGGAAACCGGAATGGCCGAGCCAGATGATCTTCATGGGGATGGTCCTTTCTTCTATCTGTCCGAATGTGGGCGTTTGCGGCCGCGCTGGCAAGTTTCGTTGCCCGAAGCTGTGTTTGGGTTTAACTTTTCGGGGCCAAGCAATTTTGAAGCTGATGGAGAGATTTCATGCCCAGACTTTCCTTCGCGGCGTCTTTTGGCCGCAAGCTCGCGGGTCTTTTCGACGATATGCAATTCATCCTGGAACGCACGGGCGAGCGGCCGAATGTGCCCGCGCCGTCGGAGCAGGTGCTGGAGGGCGGCTTGCGGGAATGGACCTATGACCGCGACGGCCTGTTCGACCTGAAGATTACCGGCCGGTTCAGCACGGCAACCCGGTTTGATGCCGACAAGGGCGGTTTGCAGGCCCTGTCGAACCAGGCCCCCGGTTCGGTCAAGGCCATCGAACTGGTTTCGGCGCTCAGCGGGCGGAGTATCATCAGCTTTGATGGCCTGTCGGTTGATCCGGCGGATGTGGTGTTGTCCATTGTCAACAGCGAGGACGGCGCCGGGCTGGCGCGGCTTCTGCTGGGGCAGGATGACCTGCGGATCGACGGGACGCGGGCCAATGATCGTTTCGACCGTTCCCTGTTTTCGGCTTTCGCGCAGCTGGATCTTTCGGGCGACAACCGCATCAGCCTGGGCGCCGGCAATGATGTGGCACGGGCTGGCGCGGGCCGGGATACGGTTTTTGGCGGGAGCGGGCATGATACGCTGATCGGTGGCAGTGGCAGGGACCGGCTGGAGGGCGGCGCCGGGCGCGACCGGCTGGAAGGGGGCTCCGGCAATGACGTGCTGAAAGGCGGGGCCGGGGCCGATACTTTCGTGCTGCGTGCGGGGGGTGGTCGTGATGTCGTCATGGATTTCGTGATCGGGGTCGATGTGATCGACATGATCGGCAATGCGCAACTCCGGCCGGAGCAGGTGGACAATGGCACGCTGTTGACGATCCGGCAGGCCAGCATCCTTCTGCGGGGGATTGATCTGGCCGACCTGCTGGCCAGCGAGGATACCATCCTGGTCTGACCCCTGCGCCTTGCGCGCCTGCCCCGGCCCCGTTAAACGGTGGGCAAAGATGCGAAGGGAGATCGGGCAATGTCGATCGACGTTGAAACCGCGCGGCGGGTGGCGAAACTCGCCCGTATCCAGGTGGATGAAAGCGACCTGCCGGCACTGGCCGGGGAGCTTTCGAATATCCTCGGCTTCATGGAGCAGCTCAACGAGGTCGACGTGACTGGGGTGGAGCCGATGACCTCGGTCACGCCGATGCGCCTGAAGCGCCGCGCCGATGTGGTGACGGATGGCAATATCCAGGAGCTGGTTCTGAAGAACGCCCCCGATGCCCGTGAGGGTTTCTTTGCCGTGCCGAAGGTGGTGGAATGACGAACGCCAACGAACTGACGCTTGCCGATGCGCGCGATGCGCTGCGCAAGGGGGATCTGTCTGCGACCGACCTGACGATGGCCTGTCTGACCGCGATGGATGCGGGCGATGCGCTGGGCGCCTATGTCCACAAGACGCCGGAAATGGCGCTGGATCAGGCGCGTGCTGCGGACGCGCGGCTGAAGGCGGGCGGGGCGCCCGATCTGTGCGGCATCCCGCTGGGCATCAAGGATCTGTTCTGCACCAAGGGCGTGCCTTCACAGGCTGCGTCGAACATCCTGAAAGGCTTCAGGCCGGAATACGAATCCACCGTCACCACCAAGCTGTTCGATGCGGGTGCGGTGATGCTGGGCAAGCTGAACATGGACGAATTCGCCATGGGCTCGTCCAACGAATCCTCCTGCTATGGGCCTGCGGTGAACCCATGGCGGGTTGATGACCGCGAGCTTTCGCCGGGCGGCTCGTCCGGTGGTTCGGCCAGCGCCGTCGCGGCCGATCTGTGCATCGCGGCCACCGGCACGGATACCGGCGGCTCGATCCGTCAGCCCGCCGCTTTCTGTGGTATCGTCGGCATCAAGCCGACCTATGGCCGTGTCAGCCGCTGGGGCATCATCGCTTATGCCTCGTCGCTGGATCAGGCTGGGCCGATGACCAAATCGGTGCGTGACGCCGCGATCCTGCTGGGCGCGATGTCGGGGCACGACCCGAAGGATTCGACCAGTGCCGATCTGGCTGTGCCGGATTTCGAGGCGGCGCTGACCGGCGATATCCGCGGCAAGAAGATCGGCATTCCGCGCGAATACCGCCTGCCGGGCCTGCGCCCGGAGATCGAGGCGCTGTGGCAGAAGGGTGCCGACATGCTGCGCGACGCGGGCGCCGAGGTGGTCGACATCTCGCTGCCCCATGCAAAATACGCGCTGCCCGCCTATTACGTCATCGCCCCGGCCGAGGCATCGTCGAACCTCGCCCGCTATGACGGGGTGCGCTATGGCCACCGTGCCAAGCTGGGGGCGGGCGACGGCATCACCGAGATGTATGAAAAGACCCGCGCCGAAGGCTTCGGCGCCGAGGTGCAGCGCCGCATCATGATCGGCACCTATGTGCTGTCAGCCGGTTTCTACGACGCCTACTACAATCGTGCCCGCAAGGTGCGTGCGCTGATCAAGCGCGACTTCGAACAGGCGTTTGCCGCCGGGGTGGATGCGATCCTCGCGCCCACTACGCCCAGCCCGGCCTTCGGTCTGGGCGAGATGCAAAGCGCCAATCCGGTGGAGATGTATCTGAATGACGTCTTTACCGTGACGCTGAACCTTGCCGGCCTTCCGGGCGTGTCGGTCCCGATGGGGCTGGACCGCGAAGGTTTGCCGCTGGGTCTGCAACTGATCGGGCGGCCCTGGGAAGAGGGCGATCTGCTCAATCACGCCTATGTGCTGGAACGTGCGGCGGGATTTGTGGAAAAACCCCGGAAATGGTGGTAATCCACCGCGAAATCTTTGCGACCGGCCCCTCGGGCCGGTCCTGTCTTTCTGGAAGGATGCCATGCGCCGCTCGCTGCCTGCCCTGATCCTCTGTGCCCCTGTCCTGATTCTTTCGGCCTGCGGTGGGCCTTCCGTGCCGGATTCCGGCGCCGGAGTGGGATTTGAGGATTACGGCAGCTATGCCGCGCGGCGCGAAGCGGCGCTGAACAACGGCACCCCCATGGTGGCGACTGGCGCGCAGCCGATCATGCCGGGCGGCGTGACGGCGGGGCAGCCTTTGGGAGGCACCACCACCGCAACCTCGCCCGGCTTCTCGGCCGAGCGTGTGGGGGCGGCCATCGACCGAGCCTCGGGCGGAAGCGAGCCGATGCAGGGCGCGATGATTGGCGCGGCTCCGGTGGCTGCCCCGGCGCCCGCACCGCAACCCGTGACCCCGGCGGTGACCATGCCGTTGCCGGTGCAGAAAAGTTCCAGCGGGCCGAACATCGTGCAGTTCGCGCTGTCCACCTCGCATGCGGTCGGCACGCCGATGTATCCGCGATCCTCACTGCAACTGAAGAACGCCGACCGCGCCTGTGCCGCCTTCTCCTCCTCGGATCAGGCGCAGATCGCTTTCCTTCAGGCGGGCGGACCCGAGAAGGACCGCAAGGGGCTTGATCCCGATGGCGATGGCTATGCCTGTTCGTGGAACCCTGCGCCGTTCCGCGCGGCGGTGAACTGATCTGATGCTGGCCTTTGGCGATCATCCCTCGCCGAATTGCGGCCCGCGCCGCAACGGGGCACAGCCCGATCTGATCGTGCTGCACTATACCGCAATGGCCAGTTGCGCCGAGGCGCAGGCCCGGCTTTGCGACCCCGGTGCCGAGGTTTCGGCGCATTACCTGATCTCGGAACAGGGTAAGGTCATCGCGCTGGTGCCCGAGGAGCTGCGCGCCTGGCATGCCGGGGCAGGGGCCTGGGGGGGCGCCAGCGATGTGAACTCGCGGTCCATAGGGATCGAGCTGGATCATCCCGGCACGGGGCCATTCCCCGAGGCGCAGATGGCGGCTCTTGAGGTGTTGCTGGCCGATCTGATGCATCGCTGGCAGATTCCGCCTGAGCGGGTCATCGGCCACAGCGACATGGCGCCCGCGCGCAAATCCGACCCGGGTCCGGACTTCGACTGGCAGCGCTTTGCTGCGCGCGGTCTGTCGGTCTGGCCCGCAACCACGGCGGGACCGGACCCCGAACCGGGCGCCTTCGTGGCGGCGGCGCGGGGCTTTGGCTACCCGGATGCGGCCGAGGATGTGCTGTTGGCAGCCTTCCGTGCGCGGTTCCGGCCCAATGCCTCCGGTCCGGTGGATGCCACCGATCTGGCCATGGTCATGGACCTTGCTACCCGTTTTCCCGTTGACGCCCCCGTGGCGCAGGCGTAAGCCGCCTGTCGCGCGGATGGCTGGATGACCGCGTGCGTCGTAAGACGTGCGAGGAAAGTCCGGACTCCATGAAGTAAGGGTGCCGGGTAACGCCCGGCGGGGGCAACCCCAGGGAAAGCGCCACAGAAAACAAACCGCCCTGCTTGCAGGGTAAGGGTGAAACGGTGGGGTAAGAGCCCACCGCGGGACTGGCAACAGGACCGGCATGGCAAGCCCCACCCGGAGCAATGCCGAATAGGGGCCTCGCGCGGAAAGGTCCGACGTTCAGCCGCAAGGCTGTCGGAGACCTCCGCAAGGGACGCTTCAGCCCAAGAGCGCCCGGGTTGGCAGCTAGAGCGCCGTGGCAACGCGGCGCGCAGAGGAATGGTCATCCAGAGGCGGCAACGCCTTGGACAGAATCCGGCTTACAGGCTATCCGCGCAATTTTCTGCCCTTTGACCCGCCTCGCGGCAATCCGATGCTTCCCTTTCAACGAATCGCGCTATGCTGCGGGAAACAGAAGGGAGTCGCATCATGAGTTTCATCCGCACCCTCGCCACGCTGGCCGTGGGCTTCGCCGCCGCAAAAGGCGTGCAGAAGTTCCAGCAGAACGGCGGTCTGACCGGCATGAAGGACGCGCTGCGCGGTGCGGGGCAGCCCGGCGGCATGGCTGACCAGATGGGGGCCATGGCCGACAAGCTGGGCATCCCCGGCGGCAGCGCTGCCATGCGCGAGATGATGGGCAAATGGGGCGCCGGCGCCGCACAGGCGACCGAGCAGGCCGAGGCGGGCCTTGGCAGCCTGATGGGCGCCATGACCGGCGCCGCGACGGCGGGCGCCAAGAACATGGGCGAAATGATGGGGGCACTGACCGGCGCCACCCCGGCTGGCCCGATGGCCGAGGAAAATGCCCGCCTGATGATCCGCGCGATGATTCAGGCCGCCAAGTCCGATGGCGAGATTGATCCGGCGGAGCGGGCGGCGATTCTCTCGCATCTGTCGGATGCCAGCGACGAGGAGATTGCCTTCGTTCAGGCTCAGCTTGATGCGCCGGTCGATTATGCCGGGCTGGCCGCAGATGTGGGCGAGGCTGCGCGCAGCCAGGTCTATGCCGCGGCTTTGATGGCGATTACCGTGGATACGGATGCCGAACGCACCTATCTGCGCGGTCTGGCCACCGCTTTGGGGCTGGATGCGGCAACCGTGACGGCGATTCACACCGGCGCAGGCAAACCGCTGGTCTGACCCTGCAAAAGCGGCAGGGAATCCGGCTTTTCGCTGTTGACTCTGCCGCCCGCATCCTTAAAAGGCAGGCTTCAAAGGATTGAGCGGGCGACGCTGTTTCGCCTGATGCAGGAGAGACGACTATGGCGAAGCCGACGACGATCAAGATCCGTCTGAACTCGACGGCGGGCACCGGGCACTTCTATGTGACCAAGAAGAATGCCCGCACCATGACCGAGAAGATGACGGTCAACAAGTATGACCCGGTGGTGCGCAAGCACGTCGAATACAAGGAAGGCAAGATCAAGTAAGATCTGCCGCTCCTTTCTGGATCGAAACCGCGCCTTTCGGCGCGGTTTTTGCTTTTGCGGGGTGGGTGTGATGCAGCGCGTGATGATTGTCGGCCAGCCCGGCGCCGGGAAATCCGTTCTGGCGCGCCAGCTTGGTGGGCTGACCGGGTTGCCTGTAGTGCATATCGACCTGATTCACTGGTGCTCCGGCTGGCAGGAGCGGACACGCGAGGAAAAGACCCGCTTGTGCCAAGAGGTCGAGGCGCAGCCGCGCTGGATCTTCGAAGGCGGGCATTCGGCAACATGGGCCAACAGGCTGGACCGGGCGGATACGCTGATCTGGATTGATATGCCGCTGTGGCTGCGGCTTTGGCGTGTCCTGCGCCGCACGCTGATGGGTCTGGGGCGCAACCGCCCCGACCTGCCCGAAGGATGCCCTGAACGGCTTGCGAACCTGCCGGAGTTCCTGGGCTTCATCTGGCGCACCCGTCGCAGTTCCCGCGCGGCTATGGCGCGGCTGGTTGCTTCGGCTCCGGCGGGCAAACGAGTCCGTCATCTGCAAGGCCGCCGGGCCGTCACGGCGTTTCTGCAAGAGGTCGCCAATGAAAAGGGCCGGGGTTTCCCCCGGCCCTGATTGCCGTGCCGTCGGGCCGCTTATTCGCGGTTGCCGAGGAATTGCAGCAGGAACATGAACAGGTTGATGAAGTCGAGGTAGAGGTTCAGTGCCCCCATGATCGCCGATTTCGCCAGCCATTCCTGATCGCCATACTGGGCGTGCTGGATGTAGGTGTTCTTGATGTTCTGCGTGTCGTATGCCGTCAGGCCCGCGAAGATCAGCACGCCAATCACCGAAATGGCGAATTGCAGCGCGTCGGAACCCACGAACATGTTGACGATCATCGCGACAAACAGCCCGATCAGACCCATCATCAGGAAGGTGCCCATGCCGCTCAGGTCGCGCTTGGTCACATAGCCGTAGATGCTGAGGCTCGCGAAAGCGATCGCGGTGATCAGGAAGGTGGTCGCGATCGACGTGCCCGTGAACACGAGGAAGATCGAGCTGAGCGAGACGCCCATCGCCACGGCGTAGACGTAGAAGAACAGCTGCGCGGCCGGGGCCGACAGGCGATTGATCAGGGCGCTGAAGGCAAAGACCATGACGAGCGGCAGGAACATCACCACCCATTTCAGCGGCGAGGTGTAAAGCAGAGCGCCGAAATTGGTCAGATACTCGCCGGCGCCGATCTGCGCGACACCCGCAGCGGGATCGGTGGTGACAGCAAGACCCGCAATGGCCCAGGCAGCCGCGCCGGTGATCAGCATTGCCACCGACATCAGGCCATAGACCTTGTTCATATGGGCGCGAAGCCCTTGGTCGATCCGCGCGGCGCTTGCGCCTGCGCCGACGGTTCGGATGGTATCGTATTCAGCCATGAGTGCCTCCGGTTGTTACATCGGGGCACGGCCGATTGCTGCCAGCCGCGCCTTATGCCGCAAATATCGGAAGTGTCACACATGATTTCAAGCGCTTCGCAGTGAAAACCATGCCGGTTTCACAGCGGATGCCGCCAGTGCGCCGGAACGTCCCAGATGGCCCGCCGGGCCTCTTCCGCCGCCTCGTCCTGCGTCAGGCCGATATCCTTCAGCAATGCGGCATCCAGACGGGCCAGCGCCCGGCGCTGGCGCGACAGCAGGGCAAGCGCGAACAGACGGCGCAGCAAGGGTTGGCGCGGGGCGGGCCGGGCGCGGCGGAGGCTTTGTGATTGTGCCATTTTCAGTTTCCTTCCTGATGCAAGTGGCAAGATGAATCAGATCTCTTGATGGATCATGCGGGATCTGGCATCTTCATGGAAACGAATGATCGTTGGGAATCATATCAAGGATCGTGATATGCCGCGAAATCTCGACCTTACGGCGCTGCGTGCTTTCGTTGCTGTTTCAGATGCGGGCGGTGTGACGCGGGCGGCGGGCCTGCTGAACCTGACGCAAAGCGCGGTTTCCATGCAGATCAAGCGGCTGGAGGAAAGCCTGGGCATATCGCTGTTCCAGCGTGCCGCCCGCAAGCTGAGCCTTACGCCCGAAGGGATGCAGCTGCTGGGCTTTGCGCGCCGGATGCTGGATCTGAATGACGAGGCGACGGCACGCCTGGCCTCGGATGCGTTCGAGGGCCAGATCCGGCTGGGTGTCCCGCATGACATCGTCTATCCCGCGATCCCCGGCATTCTTAAGCGGCTGTCGGGGCAATATCCCCGGCTGCGGATCAACCTCTCCTCGTCTTTCACCACGCTGCTGCGCACTGCCTTCGACAAGGGCGAGGTGGATGTGATGCTGACGACCGAGGATCGGCCCGGGCCGGGGGGCGAGGTTCTGTCGCGGCAGGAACTGGTCTGGATCGGTGCCGACGGCGGCACGGCGGCCAGCCAGCGCCCGTTGCGGCTGGGGTTCAAGGATACCTGCATCTTCCGCCCGACTGCGCAGGCGGCGCTGGATGCGGCAGGTATCCCGTGGGAGCTTGCCTTCGAGGGCGACAGCGAGCAGGCGGCTGAGGCGCTGGTTGCTGCCGATCTGGCGGTCAGTGCCCGGCTTCGCGGCCGCTGGCCGGATGGCACGGTCGAGGTTTCGGGGCAGGGGTTGCCGGATCTGGGGAGTCTTTCGGTCTGCCTCTATGCCGCTCCGACCGCGCGCGGCGAAGCGGTGGAGGCGCTGATGGCGGAACTGCGGCTGGCCTATTGCGGCTGAACGCCGGACAAAAGGAAAGCCGGGATCGCACCGGCTTTCCCGCTTTTCCCGATCAGCCTTCCGCCAGCATCCCGCGCACCAGAGGGATGACGCGGGTGCCGTAAAGCTCGACCGAGCGCATCAGGTCTTCGTGCGGGGTCGTGCCTGCCGAATACTTCAGACTGAAGCGGTTCAGCCCCAGCGCCTTCACCGTCCCGGCGATCTTGCGCGCCACGGTTTCCGGGCTGCCGACATACTGGCTGCCCTGTTCGACCTCGTGCAGGAAGGCAGCCTTTGTGATCGGCGACCAGCCACGTTCGCGGCCCAGCCGGTCATGCAGCGCCTTGTAGCCGATATAGGCGATCTCGCGGGCGGCCTCGTCGGTATCGGCGATCAGGCCGGGCGAATGCACGCCCAGAGGTTTTGCCGTGCCGCCGATCTGCGCATAGGCGTCATGGTAAAGGTCGACGAAGGGGCGGAAGCGGCGCGCGTCACCCCCAATGATGGCCAGCATCATCGGCATGTCATAGCGGACCGCCCGGACGACCGATTCCGGGCTGCCGCCCACGCCGATCCAGGCCGCGATGCCCTGCGGCCCGGCCGGAGGATAGACCGCGCCAACTTTCACCGGCGCACGGTGACGACCTTTCCAGTTCACCGGGCCGCCCTTGTTGACGGCGGCGAACAGGTCCAGCTTTTCCTCGAACAGCATCTCGTAATCATGCAGGTCCTGGCCGAACAGCGGATAGCTTTCGGTGAACGATCCCCGGCCGAGGATGACCTCGCCCCGACCGCCGGACAGGGCATTGAGCGTCGAGAAGCGCTGGTAAAGCCGGATCGGATCGTCGGTCGACAGAACCGTGACCCCGGTTGCCAGCCGGATGCGGCTTGTCCGGGCGGCGATATTGGCCAGCAGGATCTCGGGCGCGGAAATGGCGAAATCGTCGCGGTGATGTTCCCCCAGGGCGATGACATCAACGCCCGCCTGATCGGCAAGGACCGCCTCGGCCACCACATCGCGCAGCACCTCGTCCTGCGCCTTCAGGCTGCCATCGGGGCGACGGGTCACGTCACCGAAAGTATCGAGACCGAATTCCATGGTCTGCCTCCTGTTCCTTCACGTTGCCGCCAAGGTAAGCAGCCGGGCGGTCAATGTCGCCCTGCATGGGGGCACAGTCAGCCGCTTGCTTTGCACAGAAGGTTCAGCCTTCCTCGTCCTTCAGCAGCAGAAGAAGCGCGATGATCGTCAGCGCCACGCCCCCCAGCACGATGGCGGGCGGCACCTCGTGCCCCAGCGCGATCTCCCAGATCAGCACCCAGCTTGGCACAAGATAGGTATAGGCCATGACCTTGGCGGATGGCAGGCGCAGGGTTGCGTATTGGAGCAGAACGAAGGTGGCGGCGCTGGCGGCGACCGCGACATAGACAAGGCAGATCCACACTATCGCGGGCAGCGCGGCCCAGTCTGTGTCCAGTACGTCACGCCAGCCGTAAAGGCATAGCAAGCCGAAGCCCGCCAGCATCATGCCGAAGGTAAAGACCACGGCGGGTTCGCCCCGGTTCAGGCGGCGGATCATCGGGGCATAAAGCGCATGGGCGATGCAGCCGATGAAATAGATGGCCTCGCCGCGCCCGACATGCATCTGCATCAGGGCGGCCGGATCGCCCCGGAAAATCACCCAGACAGCCCCGGCGGCCCCGATGGCCAGCGCCAGCGCCATGCGTGGGGTCGTGCGCTGGCGCAGCAACATCCAGCCAAAGCCTGCCGCCATCAGCGGTGTCAGGGTAAAGACGGCAGCGGCCGGAACGGCGGCGGCCGTGCGCAGCCCTTCGAACATCAGCACGAAATAGGCGGCCAGAAGCGCACCGAGAATCAGGTAGCGCCAGGGGGCCACGAAGGCGCGGCGCGGAATGCCGGTGGTCAGATGTGCCGCAATCCCCACCAGCGCGCCAGCCAGCGCGAACCGCGGCACGGTCAGCGCGGCGGGGGCGATATGGGGGGCTGCCATCGCGCCCAGCGAAAACGACCCGGCAACCAGCGCTGAAAATCCCAGCATCGCCAGATGTCCGCGCTGGCCCGGGCTCAATGCGCTCAACCCCGCCGATGTCATACGTCGGCCCAGCTTGCGGCAGCGGCTTTCAGATGTGACAGGAAGCTTTGTACTTTCACGGTGCGATGCAGATCCACATGGGTCACCAGCCACAGCGGGGCGGCCCATTCATCGCGCGGCGCCATGATCTCGACCAGACCGGGGTCACGGGCGGCAATGTAATGCGACAGGAAGCCGATGCCCGCGCCCTCGCGCAGTGCTGCTTCCAGTGCGGCGCTGTCCGTTGCACGATAGCTGATCTGTTCGGGTTGCACCGTATCGTGCAGCCAGCGGTGGAAGGGCGCGCGGCTGAGATTGCTGTCAGCCCCGATGAACAGATGTCCGGCAAATTCATCCGGGCTTCGGGGGTGGCCATGCTGCTCGACATAGCTGCGCGCCGCGTAAAGCCCGGTGCGCATCCGCAGCAGGGGTTGCACCACATTGTCGGGCTCTTCCGGGATGGCGCCCGCGCGGATCGCAACATGCGCCTCGCCGTAGTCCAGCCGGAACAGCCGCATGTCGGTGAGGTAGCGCACGATCAGCCCCGGATGCGTCTTCTGGAACGACACCATGACCGGCGTCAGCAGCGAGGCGAGGCCGGTGATCGAGGTGACCACCAGCTCTCCGGTCACGGTTTCGCCCTGACCCTTGATGCGTGAGGCGAGCTGGCTGAACTGTTCCTCAGTGGCCTGCGCAACCGAAAGCAGGTCGCGCCCGGCTTCGGTCGGGGTGTAGCCGCGCGCGTGGCGCTGGAACAGCCGGGTTCCCAGCCGCTTTTCCAGTGCGTCGATATGGCGGATCACGGTCGCATGGTGCACGCCCAGCACCTCGGCCGCGCCCGAGACGGTGCCCAGCCGGGCGACCTGAAAGGCGGTGCGGACCTCATCCCAGTTTTCCATGCGCGGGCTCCTGCTGTTCGGTGCGAGATTAGCGGCTGGGGCCGCGGCGGCAAGGGGCACCGGCATGAGAGCGGCTCCGGGCGGTTTTCAGGCGGCGCGGCCTGGCGGCCGCACGGCTTTGTCTTGCCGTCCGGCTGCACCGGTCCGGCGCGGCGTGCCTCCGGCGGGGATATTGGGACCAGGGTAAAAGGGGGCTCTGTGTTGACTCAGGGTGTGGTTTGGCCTAGAGGCAGGTCCAATTCCCCGGAGGCTCGTCGCTTCCGGTCCCATGGCATGAGCCGGGATCGCCATCCGTCAGCGCGTTGCGCCCACGGGTGCCCTTGGGCTTTGCTTCATCCGCCGCCGGACCCATATCCGGCAGAACCGCAACGGCCAAGGAGGGCGCGCGATGTTCGAGAACCTGTCGGAACGCCTTGGAGGTGTGTTCGAGCGGCTGACCCGTCAGGGCGCGCTGTCCGAGGCGGATGTGGAAACCGCGCTGCGCGAGGTGCGGGTGGCGCTGCTGGAGGCCGACGTCTCGTTGCCGGTCGCCCGCGACTTCGTGAAGGCGGTCAAGGCCAAGGCCACCGGGCAGTCGGTTACCAAATCGGTGACGCCGGGTCAGCAGGTGGTGAAGATCGTCCATGACGAGCTGGTGCGCGTGCTGTCGGGTGATGGCGCCGCCGATGCGCTGAAGATCGACAACCCGCCCGCGACCATCCTGATGGTGGGTCTGCAAGGCTCGGGCAAGACCACGACGACCGCGAAGCTGGCCAAGCGGCTGAAGGAAAAGAACGGCAAGAAGGTTCTGCTGGCCTCGCTCGACACGCAGCGCCCCGCCGCGATGGAGCAGCTTCAGATCCTCGCCGGGCAGATCGGCGTCGACAGCCTGCCGATCGTCAAGGGCGAGTCGGCGGTGCAGATCGCCAAACGGGCGAAGACCCAGGCCAATCTGGGCGGCTATGATGTGCTGTTCCTTGATACCGCGGGCCGTCTGCACATCGACGAAGTGCTGATGGACGAGGTTCAGGCGGTGCGCGACATCGCCCAACCCCGCGAAACCCTGTTGGTGGTCGATGGTCTGACCGGGCAGGACGCGGTGAATGTGGCGACCGAGTTTGACGGCAAGGTCGGCATCTCCGGTGTCGTGCTGACCCGGATGGATGGCGATGGCCGTGGCGGTGCCGCGCTGTCGATGCGCGCGGTGACCGGCAAGCCCATCCGCTTTGTCGGTCTGGGCGAGAAGATGGACGCGCTGGACGCCTTTGAGCCTGAGCGTGTGGCTGGTCGTATTCTCGGCATGGGCGACATCGTGGCGCTGGTCGAGAAAGCGCGCGAGACCTTCGAGGCCGAGCAGGCCGAACGCATGGCCAAGCGCTTTGCCAAGGGTCTGTTCAATATGAACGACCTGAAGATGCAGCTGGATCAGATGCTCAAGATGGGCGGGATGCAGGGCGTCATGGGTATGCTGCCCGGCATGGGCAAGGCCGCCAAGATGGCCGAGGATGCGGGCTTCGACGACCGCATGCTGCGCCGCCAGATCGCGCTGATCAATTCGATGACCAAGAGGGAACGGGCAAACCCGGACCTTCTTCAGGCCAGCCGCAAGAAGCGCATCGCCCAAGGGGCGGGGCTTGAAGTGGCTGAGCTGAACCGTCTGCTGAAGCAGCACAAGCAGATGGCTGATATGATGAAGAAAATGGGTAAGGGCGGCATGATGAAGCAGGTCGCCAAGGCCATGATGGGCAAGGGCGGCGGCATGCCGGACCTGAAGAACATGGACCCGGCGCAGCTTGAGGAAGCGGCGCGGGCGATGAAATCGGGCATGCCGGGCCTTGGGGGTGGTATGCCGGGCTTGCCGCGTGGCATGGGCCTGCCTTCGGGCCTGTCGGGGCTGATGAAGAAGAAATGAGCCGGAGTCGCGTCCATATCATTAGGGCGACCCGTTGGGGCAGGGGGCTGCCGTGCTGAGCTATGGCCCCACCCCGGTGCTGGAAACCGAACGGCTGATCCTGCGCGCGCCGGTCACCTCGGATTTCGAGGCTCTTGCGGAGTTCATGGCCTCTGACCGCTCTGTCCATATCGGCGGGCCGATCAGCCGGGCGCTGGCCTGGCGGGCCTTTGGTCATATGACCGGGCATTGGGTCCATCGCGGTTACGGCATGTTCATCTTCACCGACCGCGCCAGCGGTGCACCGCTGGGCATGTGTGGGCCATGGTTCCCCGAGGGTTGGCCCGAGCCGGAGATCGGCTGGTCGGTCTGGGCGACGGAGGCAGAGGGCAAGGGCCTGGCATATGAGGCGGCACTGGCCGCGCGTGGATATGTCTATGGCGTTCTGGGCTGGCCCACGGTCATCAGCCTGATTGCCGCGAACAACACGCGGTCGCAGGCGCTGGCGCGGCGCATGGGCTGCGAGCCCGACGGCACATTCGTGCATGAACAATTCGGCGAAAGCGGCATCTGGCGTCACCCGGCGCCCGATACGCTGAGCGATGGCGGAATGGAGGCTTACGCATGACGACCGACGCAGCGACCCGGGCCGCCGCCGTGCTGAAGGAACATCGTGAATCGATCGACCGGCTGGACGCGATCCTGGTCTATACGCTGGCCGAGCGGTTCAAACATACTCAGGCGGTGGGACGTCTGAAGGCCGAGCATGCGCTGCCGCCTTCGGACCCCACGCGCGAGGCGCGGCAGATCGAGCGGCTGGAACGGCTGTCGCAAGAGGCGGATCTCGACCCGGAATTCGCCCGGAAATTCCTGAACTTCATCATTTCCGAAGTCATCAGGCATCACGAGCAACTGCAAAAGTAACACCCATCCCGGCGGGGGCTGATGCGCCCGTCAAACCGGACTTGAAGGAGAAAACCTATGTCCATGAAAATCCGTCTGGCCCGTGGCGGCTCGAAAAAACGTCCGCACTACGCCATCGTCGCGTCGGACTCGCGCATGCCGCGCGATGGCCGCTTCATCGAGAAGCTGGGCACCTACAACCCGCTGCTGGCCAAGGACAGCGAAGACCGCGTGAAGATGGATGTCGAGCGCGTGCAATACTGGCTGGGTCAGGGCGCGCAGCCGACCGACCGCGTGGCGCGTTTCCTCGAAGCCGCTGGCCTGAAGGCGAAAACCGTGCGCAACAACCCGAAGGCAGCCGTGCCTGGCAAGGCCGCGCAGGAACGCGCCGCGAAGAAAGCCGCCCGCAACGCCGCCCCGGCGGAAGAGTGATCGGCCGCCCATGCAGGGCAGCTATGGCCCGGAGTTCCGGGCAGAGCTTCTGGATCTGATGCGCTGGCGGCGCGATGTGCGCCGTTTTCGCACCGATCCTGTGGAGGCAGCGGTGCTTGACCGCTGCCTTCGCGCTTTTGCGCTTGCCCCCTCGGTTGGACTTTCCGAACCCTGGCGCCTGATCCGGGTGGAAAGCGAGGCCGCGCGCGCGGCGGCGATTGACAATTTCGAATGCACCAATGCGGATGCGCTGTCAGCCTACGATGGCGACAAGGCGGCGCTTTATGCCCGGCTGAAACTGTCGGGCATGCGCGAGGCGCCGGTGCATCTGGCCGTATTCTGCGACGAGGAAACCGCCAAGGGCGCGGGTCTCGGGGCCGGAACCATGGCTGAAACCCGTGCCTGGTCGGTGGTGGGGGCGATCAGCCTGTTCTGGCTGGTGGCCCGGGCCGAGGGGCTTGGCCTCGGCTGGGTCTCGATTCTCGATCCCGACCGGCTGACCCGCGATCTGGCCGTGCCGGCGGGCTGGCGCTTCATCGCCTATCTCTGCCTCGGCTGGCCCGAAAAGACCGACGACACCCCCGAGCTGGAACGGGCAGGCTGGGAAGCCCGCGCGCCCGCGCTGATCATGGAGAGACGCTGAGATGTCCGACGCTGCTGACCGGATCTGTGTGGGCGCCATCGCGGGCGCGTTCGGGGTGCAGGGCGAGGTGCGGCTGAAAAGTTTCTGCGCCGCACCCGCCGCCATCGCCGATTATGGCCCGCTCTATACCGAGGATGGCAGCCGCAGCTTCAAGCTGCGCCTGACCCGGCCCCTGGCGGGCGGGCTGGGCGCGCGGCTGTCAGGCGTGGCCACCAAGGAAGAGGCCGACGCGCTGAAGGGTGTACATCTTTACGCCGACAAATCCTGCCTTCCGAAGCTGCCGGATGACGAGTTCTATTATGCCGATCTGGTCGGGCTGACGGTGCAGGATACCGGCGGCGCGGTGTTGGGCCGGGTGCGGGCGGTGCATAACCATGGCGCGGGCGATTTTCTGGAAATCTCCGGGCCGGGTCTGAAACAGGGTCTCTTGCTGCCGTTCACGCAGGCGAATGTGCCGACCGTGGATCTTGCCGCCGGGATTCTGGTGGTCGATCCGCCGGAGGAGCAGGCGTAAGGGGCTGAGGCCCCTCGTATCAGGCTGGACGTGCAGGGGAAGTCGGCGCAATCTGTGCGTCAAGAAGGGCATGAAGCCACGTCAGGGGGCACCGGAATGACCAACCGCCTGCGGTTTTTGCAGTTTGCCAACGGGCTGATGTATTTCGGGCCGCTGCTGGCAGGTCTGGGCGGGTTTGGCTGGCGGGTCGTGCCCGCATTCACCCTGATCTTCGCGCTTTGGCTGTTTGTGATGAACCCGGCGGACTGGCCGCGCGGTGGCGCGGAATGGCGGGCGCCGGACAGCCTGCTGAACGCGGGTGGGCGTCTGGTGGTGCAGGTGCTGCTGGTTGCCCTGCTGTTCGGGCTGGGCCGGGGCATCGGCGGTGTCATGGGCAGCACCCCGCAGATCCCCGTGATGTTGCCGGTGGGTCTGTCCTTCCTTGCGATACCGCTGGCGCGGCTGATCTGGACGCCCGGGCCGCGCAGCGCCTCGCCTGACGCTTGGCCGACAGCGGGCGACAGCGGTGCCTCCCTGCCGTGCGACCCGGATCTGGCCTTTCGCATGACGCAACCCCTGGCCGATCTTCCGGCGGAAACCGCCCTTGGCCAGATCGAGGCGCATCTGGCCGCGCTGGCGCCGCATCTGCCGCCGGATCTTCTGCTGCGCGCCCTGTGGGAGCGGGGCCAGGCCCCGGAGGCCCCGCGCCATCTGCGGCAGGCCTTCATCCTTCAGGCCACCGATGCCCATGGGGCAGAGCTTTGCGCCGGGCAGGCGGCGCCGGTCAGGGCTTTGCAGATCGCGGCAGGCGATGACGCGTTGCTGATACTGTTCGCCACCCGCTGTTCCGCGCTGTTGCAGCAGAATGTCGATGTCTGGGGCGATTGCCCCAATGCAGCGGCGCTTGAGGCCGTCGCGGCGCGGTCCGGTCCCGAGGCGGCCCGGACCCTGCGCGCGCTTGCCGCGCTCAACCTGCGGCTCGCGCCGCTGAACGGCGATGGTCGCGGTGTCGTCCGGGCAGGCTGATCCTGCGGGCAACCGGGTGGTGGTGATCCATGCCGGATTTCACAAGACCGGCACGACATCGGTTCAGGCCGCGCTGGCTGCGCATCGGGAGGCGCTGGCCCCCGTCTTCGCGCTTCAACTGCCGCGCGGCCCGGCCTTCCGAACGCTGACCCGGGCAGCGCGTCTGTGGTCGGCGGAGCGGCGCCCGATGGCGATGCGGCTTTACCGTCAGGCGCTGGCGCAATGGCTCGGCGGCCTCGATCTGGCGGCGGGGCAGGGGCTGATCGTGTCGAGCGAGGATCTGGCGGGGCATATGCCCGGCGATTTCGGTATCACGGATTACGGGGCCGCGCCCCGCCTGCTGGCCGAGCTTGCGCGGGGTCTGCGCGCAGCCTTTCCCGGCGCCGATCTGCGCGTCGTGCTGGGGACGCGCGCGCCGGGGGCCTGGCTGGCCTCGCTCCACTGGCAGCAGGCCAAGCGGCACACGATGCTGGAGGATGCCACCGCTTTCGCGGATCGCATGGCGGGCGCGGTGCGCACAGGCCCGGTGCTGGAGGCCGTGGCCCGTGCGACTGGCGCACCCGTCCATGCAGCCCCGCTGGAAGAGCAGGCACAGCGGCGCCTTGGCCCGGTGGAGGCAATCTATGATGCGGCGGGGCTGGGAGCGGATCTGCGCGCGCATCTTGCGCCCGTGCCTGCCGCCAATCGCGGCGCCCCGGCCCAACTGGTGGCGGCCTTCGTCGCGCTGAACCGGCAGACGATGCCGCGGGCGGACCGGCAGGCGGCGAAAGATGCGCTTCTGGCGCAGTTTCGCGCGGGCCTGCCGCTGTAACGCCCCTTTGCGCCGCACAGGCTTTGCCCTAAAAGCGGGGGCATGAGCGAACCGACCATCCCCCCGAAGCCGAAAAGCCATGGCCGGCTGAGCATCTCGGCCAGCCTGCAACCGCGCGACCTGATGGCGCCGCAGCGGGTGAAAGGGGCATGGTGCGCAAAGATCGTGACGCTGTTCCCCGATGCCTTCCCCGGCACGCTGGGCCTGTCGCTGACAGGCAAGGCGCTGGATATGGGGCTGTGGTCGCTGGAAACAATCGACCTGCGGCCGTTTGGCGAGGGCAGGCACCGCAACGTCGATGACACCCCGGCCGGGGGCGGGGCGGGCATGGTGCTGCGCGCCGATGTGGTGGCGCGGGCGCTCGATCAGGCGATGCAGGGCGCACCGCGCGACCGTGCCCGCTGGCCCATCGTCTTCCTGAGCCCGCGCGGGCGACCGTTCACCCAGGCCAAGGCGCATGAATGGGCCGCGACCGAGGGGCTGACCCTGCTTTGTGGTCGGTTCGAGGGCGTGGACCAGCGCGTGATTGACGCCTATGGCATCGAGGAAATCAGCCTTGGCGATTTCGTGATGACCGGGGGCGAGATCGCTGCGCAGGCGATGATCGACGCCACCGTCCGGCTGATTCCCGGTGTTCTGGGCAACATGGCCTCCACCGAGGAGGAAAGTTTTGCCGACGGGCTGCTGGAACACCCGCAATACACGCGCCCGACGGTCTGGGAAGGGCACGAAATCCCGGCGGTGCTGCAATCCGGCCATCATGGCGAGATTGCGAAATGGCGCCGGGCCGAGGCCGAGAAACTGACCGCCGCGCGCCGCCCCGATCTGTGGGCCGCACATCAGGCGAAGAAGGGCGGCTGAGCCCCCCGCTGCCCTTGACCGGATCACGCCTTCCCCCTATACGCGCGCAGTCCGGGGGCGAAATGCCCGCCGGACCCGATTCCCTTTGCCACAGGCCCGGCTTCTTCACCGGGTTTCGGCTACAGGGGCGGCACAAAATGCGTCGGTTCATCTCCGGCGGGCTTGCGCGGATGCGCGGGGACCCGATCGAAGGCCAGGAGCTCTGACACGGCATCACCTTTGCGGAACAACCGCAAGCAACGAAAGGACTTGCGCATGAACCTGATCGCGCAGCTTGAAGCCGAGCAGATTGCTGCCCTCGGTAAGAAGATCCCGGATTTCAAAGCCGGCGACACCATCCGCGTCGGCTACAAAGTGACCGAAGGCACCCGGTCGCGTGTGCAGAACTATGAAGGCGTCTGCATCGGCCGCAAGGGCGGCATGACCATCTCGGCCTCGTTCACCGTTCGCAAGATCTCGTTCGGTGAAGGCGTGGAACGTGTGTTCCCGCTCTATTCGACGAACATCGACTCGATCGAGGTGGTGCGTCGTGGCCGTGTGCGCCGTGCGAAGCTCTACTACCTGCGTTCGCGTCGCGGCAAATCGGCCCGTATCGCCGAAGTCACCAACTACAAAGAAAAAGCTGAGTGAGGATTGGCGCCATGAAACAGGGCATCCACCCCGACTATCACTTCATCGAAGTGAAGATGACCGACGGCACCACCTTCCGCACCCGCACCACCTGGGGCAAGGAAGGCGACACGATGGCGCTGGACATCGACCCGCTTTCGCACCCGGCCTGGACCGGCCAGACCGCCAAGCTGATGGACACCGGCGGCCGTGTGTCGAAGTTCAAGAACAAATACGCGGGCCTGGGTTTCTGATCCACGTCTCTGCGAATTTCGGAAAAGGCGCATCTTCGGATGCGCCTTTTTCTTTGCCGGTCATCAGAGTGCCCCGTCATCGGGCAACTCGCCCGGTGACATGGTGTCTGTCTTGCAGGATTCGC
This sequence comes from Gemmobacter caeni, assembly GCF_003054195.1. Taxonomy (GTDB): domain Bacteria; phylum Pseudomonadota; class Alphaproteobacteria; order Rhodobacterales; family Rhodobacteraceae; genus Gemmobacter; species Gemmobacter caeni. The sequence goes on along the minus strand of NZ_QBKP01000006.1, from coordinate 36,900 downwards.
GCGCAGCGTGTCACATCGGCGGCTTCCCGCTTCCCTCTGGCGGGGACAGGCCTTATGAAGGCCGCCACACAGACCAGCGGAAGGGTAGCGGGCCATGGCGCATATTATCGTTGTGGGCAATGAAAAGGGTGGCTCGGGCAAATCGACCACCTGCATGCATATCGCCACGGCCCTTGCGCGGATGGGTCATCGCGTCGGCGCGCTGGATCTTGATCTGCGGCAGCGCAGCTTTGGCCGATATGTCGAGAACCGCCGCGCCTGGATGGCGGCGAACGGGGTGGACCTGCCCACACCGGATTACCGCGAACTGCCCGAGGCCGATGCCGAAACCCTTGCGCCGGGCGAGAATACCTATGACCACCGGCTGTCTGTCGCGGTTTCGGCGCTGGAACCGATCAGTGATTTCATCATCATTGACTGTCCCGGCTCGCATACCCGGCTGAGCCAGGTCGCGCACAGCCTGGCCGATACGCTCATCACGCCGCTGAACGATTCCTTCGTGGATTTCGACCTGCTGGCGCGGATCGACCCGGAAACCAACAAGGTGAAGGGGCCGTCAATCTATGCCGAGATGGTGTGGAACGCACGTCAGCTTCGGGCGCAGGCCGGGTTGAAGCCGATCGACTGGATCGTGCTGCGCAACCGTCTGGGCGCGCAACAGATGCACAACAAGAAGAAGGTTGGTGCGGCGCTGACCGATCTTTCGCGCCGTATCGGCTTTCGCGTGGCGCCTGGCTTTACCGAACGCGTGATCTTCCGCGAACTTTTTCCGCGCGGGCTGACCCTGCTGGACCTCAAGGATACCGGGGTCGAGCAGTTGAACCTGTCGAACATCGCGGCCCGGCAGGAATTGCGCGATCTGGTGGCCGAACTCAGGCTGCCGAATGTAGCCGTGAATTTCTGAACGGGGTGGCGCGCGGCGCAAGGCGCTGGCGGCCCTGCATCTTGCGGATGCGGATATCGAAAAGGTCATCCATCGTGGCCTCTTGCGTCGCGGGCGTCTTGCGGAACATCTGGATCATGCGGGTGACGAAGCTCATGTGATCCTCCTTTCTGGTTGCCCTGAGCCTCAGGGGCACTCGCGGCAAAATTGCGGCAGCAAGCCGCTCCGCCCCGGCAAAATCACAAGATTGGGTTAAACGGACCGTTTCCGAACCGGACCCAATCCGCTCCACAGCCTTGAGGCAGCGCCTGCCGCATGGCAGGAAGGTGACGGAGGTGCCCATGCCAAACACGCTGTTCGATGCCCTTTTCGCGCCGCTTGCGGATCGTTACGACGCTTTTCTGATCTTGCCGGACGGGCGCCAGATCACAGGTCACGCGTTTCTGGCAATGGTGGCGCAGCAGGCCCATGCCCTGCGTGCGGCCGGTCTGGGAACTGGTGACAGGATTGCAGTGCAGATTGCCAAAAGCCCCGAGGCTTTGGCGGTCTATGGCGCGGCAGTGGCGCTGGGGGCGGTGTTCCTCCCGCTGAATACAGCCTATACCCCTGATGAAGTTGATTATTTCCTTGGCAATGCGACGCCTGCGGTCTTTCTGTGTGACGGCACGAAAGAGGCAGCGCTTGCGCCGGTCGCGGCGCGCCACGGCGCGACGGTGCTGACCCTCAACGCGGATGGCAGCGGTAGCCTGACGGACCACGCGGCCGGACAGCCCCAAACCATCGCCCCCGTGGATCGTGGTCCCGAGGATCTGGCCGCCTTCCTTTATACCTCGGGCACCACAGGCCGATCGAAAGGCGCGATGCTGACGCATCTCAACCTGCTGTCCAACGCCAAAGTGCTGCGCGACCTCTGGCGTTTCACGGCTGAGGATGTGCTGCTGCATGCGCTGCCGATCTTCCACACGCACGGGCTGTTCGTGGCTTCTAACCTTGTCCTGCTGACTGGCGGCAAGATGATCTTCCTGCCCGGTTTCGATCAGGAGGCCGTGATCCGTCTGCTTCCACAAGCAACCACCATGATGGGGGTGCCGACTTTCTACACCCGCCTGCTGGATGATCCGCGCTTCACCCGCGATCTCGTCGGGCATTTCCGCCTGTTCATCTCGGGCTCCGCCCCGCTGCTGGCGGAAACGCACCGCGACTTCGAAGCCCGCACCGGCCATCGGATCCTTGAACGCTATGGCATGACCGAGACCAACATGAACACCTCGAACCCCTATGAGGGCGAGCGCCGCGCCGGCACCGTCGGCCTGCCACTGCCGGGGGTGGAACTGCGGGTGATGGCGGACGGAGTTGAAGTGCCGCGCGGCGAGGTCGGCACGCTTGAGGTGCGCGGCCCCAACGTCTTCAAGGGCTATTGGCAGATGCCCGAGAAAACCCGCGAGGAATTGCGTGAGGATGGCTGGTTCATCACTGGCGATCTGGGCGTGCAGGGCGCGGACGGCTATGTCACCATCGTCGGCCGCGCCAAGGATCTGGTGATCTCGGGCGGGTTCAACATCTATCCGAAAGAGGTGGAGTTGCTGCTCGACGAGGTGCCGGGTGTGCTGGAAAGCGCGGTGATCGGCCTGCCGCACCCGGATTTCGGCGAGGCGGTCTTTGCGGTCCTTGTGCTGCAGAAGGGGGCGGTGCTGGAGGTCGAGACCGCACTTGCGGCCATCCGCGACCGTCTGGCGCGCTTCAAGCAGCCGAAAGCCGCTGTCGTGGTCGAGGCCCTGCCGCGCAACACCATGGGCAAGGTGCAGAAGAACCTGCTGCGCGACCAGTATAGCGGCTGGTTCACAGCCTGACCCGCAAACGTGCGCCGCCCTCCTCAGGCCCCTTTGGGGCCATCGTCATTCGGCATTGCCATGGGAGGCTGACAGGTTTCGCCACCCTTCGGTCTTCGCGCGGCATCGCTTGAGGCTTTTGAGTATTTGGGCAAGAAGCAAGAGCAGACCGATGTGTCCTGCTTCTTGTAAAAATACTCAATCAACTTCGGACGTCCCTTGATCCGGCGGGGCAGGGGCCACATCACGCAGCTCGGTTTCCAGAAAGCGTTCCAGCGCATCCAGATCCACGGGTTCGAACTGGCCGAAGCCCTGCATCCAGACCGAGGCAGTGCGCATGGCGTCGGGTTCCAGCTTGCACCAGATCACGCGGCCGCGTTTCTCGCGGCTGATCAGCCCGGCATCCGCCAGCACCTGAAGATGTTTCGAGATGGCGGCCAGCGACATGGCGAAGGGTTCCGCCACGTCGGTGACGGCCATGTCATCCTCCAGCAGCATGCCGAGAATGGCGCGGCGCGTCGGGTCGGCGAGGGCCGAGAAGATGGGCGACAGAGGGTCGGTCATGGCGCATCCTTGGCGGAGGGGCGCGTGATCGTCAACTGCGGGGTTGAATATGTCTCACGCCGCCGTGAGAGCGCAAACGGCCTCGGCGGGGCCTGAATGATTTTGCAAAATCATTCTTTATCAATGAGTTGATGGGTGCGGTGTTGCTTGACTCAATGCCCGCCTCTGCGTAGGTTCGCGCCGACTGTTCAGGGGGCGTACCGCATGGCTCAGGAACCCGATCCGGAACGGCTTCGCGCGCTGGAAGCGCGTCTGGCCGAGGCGAAGGGGAGCAAGGCGAAGCCCGCTGCGGCAGGCAAGGATTTTTCGCAGGCGGAAGTGGCCTGGCGGATGGTGCTGGAGCTGACCTCGGGGATCATGATCGGGGGCAGCATCGGTTACGGGCTGGACTATCTGTCCGGCACCAAGCCCATCCTGCTGATCGTCTTCCTCCTGCTCGGCTTTGCGGCTGGTATCCGCACCGTCATCGGCACCGCCCGTGACATGCAGGAGCGCCAGTTGCGGGCACAGGCGACCGAGACACAGGCGGAACGTTCCGCCGGAACCGAAGGATAACAGACGTGGCCGAGACCGGATTTGCGATCCACCCGATGGATCAGTTCATCGTGAAACGGTTTTTCTGTGATCCCGCGCATGCGGACTGCACCTCGAACATCGGTGCGTTCGAAATCACCAATGTCACGGTCTGGATGGCTGCGACGGTTCTGGTGATCATCGCGCTGATGGTGTTCGGTTCGCGCGGTCGGGCGATCATCCCTTCGCGCATCCAGTCGGTCGGCGAGATGATCTACGGCTTCATCTACAAGATGGTCGAGGATGTGACGGGCCATGACGGGGTGAAATACTTCCCCTTCGTGATGACGCTGTTCCTGTTCGTGCTGTTCTCGAACCTGCTCGGTCTGATCCCGATGAGCTTCACCACCACCAGCCATGTCGCGGTGACCGTGACGCTGGCGCTGCTCGTGTTCCTGTTCGTGACCATCCTGGGTCTCGTGAGGAACGGCATCGGCTTCCTCGGCATGTTCTGGGTCTCGTCGGCGCCGCTGGCGCTGCGCCCGGTGCTGGCGGTGATCGAGGTGATTTCCTACTTCGTGCGTCCGGTCAGCCATTCCATTCGTCTTGCGGGCAACCTGATGGCGGGCCACGCTGTGATGAAAGTGTTCGCGGGCTTTGCCTCAATGGCTGTCATCTCGCCGGTGGCGGTGGGTGCCGTGACCGCGATCTACGGTCTGGAACTGCTCGTCGCGGTCGTGCAGGCCTATGTTTTCACCATTCTGACCTGCGTCTATCTGAAAGACGCGGTGGGCGGCGCCCACCACTAAGGTCCGGACCTCAACCCTTCAATCTGACTTTCCACCAAGGAGAACTCAAATGGTCGAACTCGCGCTCATGGGCAAATACATCGGTGCTGGCCTGGCGGCCATCGGTCTGGGCGGCGCCGGCATCGGCGTGGGCAACATCGCCGGCAACTTCCTCGCCGGCGCGCTGCGCAACCCCTCGGCTGCTGCTTCGCAAACCGCGAACCTCTTCGTCGGCATCGCGTTTGCCGAAGCTCTGGGCATCTTCTCGTTCCTGATCGCCCTGCTGCTGATGTTCGCCGTCTGATCCTGACGCTTCGCATCTTCTCGGCCGGGAGGGCGCTTCGTCCCCCGGCCAGGTTTTTGACGACGTGAGGACATCACATGGCGACCGAAGCGCATGAAGCGGCTGGCGCGGCGGGTCATTCCGCCGGTATGCCGCAACTCGACGTCTCGACCTGGGGCAACCAGATCTTCTGGCTCGTGGTCGCGCTTGTCGTGATTTTTCTCGTGCTGTGGCGCGTGGCCCTTCCCCGGATCGGGGCGGTTCTGGCCGAACGCAGCGGCACCATTACCAACGACCTCGCGGCAGCCGAAGAGCTGAAGCAGAAGGCGCTGGCCGCCGAAAAGGCTTACAACGAGGCGCTCGAGAAGGCACGGGTTGAAGCCGGCCGGATCGTGGCCGAGGCGAAGGCCGAAATTCAGGCTGATCTCGACAAGGCGACGGCGAAGGCCGATGCCGAAATCGCGGCCAAGACGGCGGAATCCGAAGCCCGGATCGGCGAGATCCGTGCGGGCGCGCTGGAAAGCGTGACCGAAGTGGCCAAGGATACGGCGAAGGAACTGGTTGCGGCGCTTGGCGGCAAGGCCGACGCGCGCAGCGTGACGGCGGCAATCAACGCCCGGCTGAAAGGATAAGATCATGCAAAAGCTGATCCTGATCGTTGCAGCCCTGGCGGCCAGCCCCGCGCTGGCGGCGGACGGCCCGTTCGTCTCGCTGCGCAACTCGAACTTCATCGTCCTGCTGGCCTTCGTCGTTTTCGTCCTGATCCTTCTGTATCTGAAGGTTCCGGCCAAGCTTGGGGCGATGCTCGACAACCGGGCCGCGCTGATCAAGGCGGAACTGGAAGAAGCGCGTTTGCTGCGCGAAGAAGCCAAGACCATCCTCGCCTCCTACGAGCGCAAGCAGAAGGAGATGATGGAGCAGTCGGAGCGGATCGTGGCGGCGGCCAAGGAAGAGGCGCTGTCGGCGGCCCAACAGGCCAAGGCGGATCTCAAGACCTCCATCGCACGCCGTCTGGCTGCGGCGGAAGAGCGGATTGCCTCGGCTGAAGCTGCGGCGGTGCGTGAAGTGCGCGAGCGCGCGGTGGATGTGGCGATTGCGGCGGCCGGTGACGTGCTGACCAAGCAGATGTCGGCCGAAACCACCGCAGCCTCCATCGACGAGGCGATTGCGCAGGTCGAAGCCAAACTTCACTGATCCGATCCCGGATCGGTGACGCGGAACCCCGGCGCTGCCGGGGTTTTTGCGTTTCAGCGCTGACGTTCGTGTTCGATACGCTGGCGGGCCACTGCCTCGTTCCGGGCGGCGCGCTGCTGTTCTTTCAGGGCCTGTTCGACGTAATCCATGTGATGACAGATCGACGCCCGCGCGGCGGACGGATTGCGGGACTGGATCGCCGTATTGATGGCGCGGTGCTGGTCCAGCAGCCGGTCACGGGTCATGCGGTCACGGAACATCATCATGCGGTTGAAGAACACGCCCTGTTTCAGCAGATCGAACATGGATCGCATCATGTGCAGCATGACGACGTTGTGGCTGGCCTCGATGATAGCCATGTGGAATTCGGCATCCAGCTGCGCCTCGTCGGTCGGGTCGCGCTTCTGATGCGCGGCCTCCATCTTGCCGAAGATCGTGGCGATCACCGCAAGGTCGGTATCCGATCCCAGCCGGGCGGCGCGTTCGGCGGCCAGTCCTTCCAGATCGCGGCGAAAGTCGAGGTAGTCGAACACGGCCTCGTCATGGCTGGAAAACAGCTCGATCAGCGCGGGCGAGAAGGCCGAGCCCAGCACATCGGCAACAAACACGCCCGAGCCGGGGCGGCTGATTACCAGCCCCTTCAGTTCCAGCGCCTCCAGCGCTTCGCGTAGCGAGGGGCGTGACACGCCCATGCGTTCTGCCAGATCGCGTTCGGCAGGCAAACGCTCGCCCGGCCGCAGGATGCCCCGCAGGACCAGGAGTTCGATCTGGCGGGCAACGCTTTGCGACAGTTTCTCGGACACGATCTTTTCGAATGGCATGGCTTCCCCCGACTGGTCAGAAAATATGACCAACTGTCGGTTTCAGCAATGAAAAAGGGCGGCCAGCAGGCCGCCCTTTCCGACATAAGTGCCGCTCAGTTCGGGCGAATGATGATCTCGACCCGGCGGTTCTGCGCCTTGCCCGCCTCGGTGAGGTTCGAGGCGATGGGCTGATCCTCGCCCCGGCCATAGGCCGAAATCCGCGAGCCGGGCACACCGCCGGACATCAGGACACCCGCGACCGAACGCGCGCGGCGCTCTGACAGGTCCTGGTTGTAGGCTGCCGAGCCGGTGTTGTCGGTATGGCCAACGACTTCGACGCGGCTGTTGGGATAGCGCACGAGGTTGGCGGCCACGGCGCGGATGTCGCCTTGCAGATCGGGACGCAAGTTCGCGCTGTCGGTCGCGAACAGGATGTCCTGCGGCATGGTCACAACCAGCGCGTTGCCGGTGTTGGTGATGGTGGTGTTGGGGCTCATCTGCGCGCGCAGTTCGGCGGCCTGACGGTCCATCGCATTGCCGATGGCCCCGCCGAGGGCGCCGCCGACAGCCGCGCCGACCACGGCTTTCGCCAGCTTGTCATCGCCACCCGACTTGGCGCCGATCAGCGCACCGATAGCCGCGCCGGTAACCGCGCCGCCCTTGGTGCGGGCATTCGGGTCTTCATAGCGATAGGGGTCCTGCACACAGCCTGCCAGCAGGGCAATACCCGCGATGCCAAGGATAACCGGGGTTCTGAAGGTCATTTTCTCGCCTCTCTCTTTGCCGGCACCGGGCCAGCCTCGCTCCACCATATCGCAGCAACGCATGAGGCCGGAATTGGTTGCGTGCGCATGCGCAGTATTCCGCGCATCACGTTTGCGGCACCGGAACCGGCGCGGCACCGCCTGCATCCGCGCGGGCGGCCTCCCATGCGAGCATGGCCCGCTTCACGCGCAGGCCCCAGTGATAGCCGCCAAGCGCCCCTGATTTGCGGAGCGCGCGGTGGCAGGGGATGAGGAAGCTGACCGGGTTGCGCCCGACCGCCGTGCCTACGGCCCGCACCGCCGCCGGATGGCCGATGACGCGGGCGATGTCGGAATAAGTTGTGACATGGCCCGAGGGCACCGCGAGCAGAGCCTCCCATACCTTGATCTGGAATGGCGCCCCGATCAGATACAGTGGCGCGGTGCCGGTAGCGCTGAAGGCATCCAGCACCCAGGGGCGCAACATTATCGGGTCTTCCACGAAATCGGCCCTAGGCCAGCGGCGGATCAGATCGGCCATCACCTCGGCCTCGTCCTGTTCGGCGGCGAAGCCCATGCCGCAGATGCCCCGATCCGTCCCCATGACAAGCGCGGGGCCAAACGGGCTTTCGAACCAGCCCCAGTAGATGGTCAACCCCTCGCCACCACGGGCGAATTCACCCGGCGTCATCGCCTCCCATTTGATGAACAGGTCATGCAGCCGCCCGGTGCCGGACAGCCCGCTGGCCAGTGACGCCTCCAGCACGGAATGTCGTTCTGCAAGCAGGTGCCGCGCATGATCCAGCGTCAGATATTGTTGATAGCGTTTCGGGCTGACGCCCACCCATTGCGAAAAGGTGCGCTGGAAATGCGCCGGGCTCATCCCCATCCGCGCCGCCAGCCCGTCCAGCGTCGGTGCCTGCCCACCCGCCTGCATCGCGTCGATCTCGGCCAGGGCGCGCGCGATGACACGGTAATGATAGCTCTGGCTTTGGTCGTTCATGGTAAACTCCGGCAGGTCACATTGCCACTTTAGGCGGCAATGCAACACCCTTCGACCCGGAATATGCGGCTTCGCTTGGCAGCAGACCAAGGGCGCGCTAGGAGGTCGGCATGGCGAAGCAACTTGATTACCATACGATCCGCACGATCTTTACCCGGTTTCAGGCCGCCGAGGCCGAACCGCAGGGCGAGCTGCATCACGTCAATGCCTATACCCTGCTGGTGGCGGTCGCGCTTTCCGCCCAGGCCACTGATGCCGGGGTGAACAAGGCCACACGGCCCCTGTTCGCCACCGTGGATACGCCGCAGAAGATGCTGGATCTGGGGCTTGAGGGGCTGACCGAGGCGATCAAGACCATCGGCCTCTTTCGCCAGAAGGCGAAGAACGTGATCCGCCTGTCGGAGATTTTGGTGAATGATTACGGTGGCGAAGTGCCCTCGTCCCGCGCAGCGCTGCAATCGCTGCCGGGCGTGGGGCGCAAGACCGCCAATGTCGTCTTGAACATGTGGTGGCATGTGCCCGCTCAGGCGGTCGATACCCATATCTTCCGCGTCGGCAATCGCACCGGGATCTGTCCCGGCAAGGATGTCGATCAGGTCGAACGTGCCATCGAAGATAATATTCCGGCTGAGTTCCAGCAACACGCCCATCACTGGCTGATCCTGCACGGCCGCTACATCTGCACCGCACGCAAACCGCGCTGCGCCGATTGCCTGATCCGCGATCTGTGCCCCTACGAGGAAAAAACTGCATGAAGAAGTTTCAGGTCGTCGGCATCGGCAATGCCATGGTCGATGTGCTGTCCCATGCCGAAGAGGCGTTTCTTGAAACGAACGGTATCGGCAAGGGCATTATGCAGCTTATAGACATGGAGCGTGCCGTGACGCTTTACGACCGGATCGGCCCGGCCAAGGAAATTTCGGGCGGATCGGCGGCCAATACCATTGCGGGCATCGCCGCACTGGGCGGGCGGACGGCCTATGTCGGCAAGGTGAAGGACGACCAGCTTGGCCGCATCTTCGCCCACGACCTGCGGGCGCAGGGCGCGGTCTATGAAACCGCGCTGGCCCCGGCGGACAGCGAACAGGAAACCGGCCGCTGCATCGTTCTGGTGACGCCGGACGGGGAACGCTCGATGAATACCTATCTTGGCTGGTCCGAGTTCCTGACCCCCGCCGACATCGACGAGGCCCAGATGGCCGAGGCGGACTGGATCTATCTGGAAGGCTATCGCTTCGATGGCCCGGAAAGCCACGCGGCCTTCGCCAAGGCGATCCGCGCCTGCAAGGGGGCAGGGGGCCGCGTCTCGGTCACGCTGTCGGACCCGTTCTGCGTCGAACGCCATCGCGATGCCTTCCGCAAGATGATCCACGATGACGTTGACCTGCTGTTTGCCAACCGGGCCGAGATCATGTCGATGTATCAAACCGACGATTTCGAGACTGCCCTGCAAGCCGCTGCTGCCGATGTCGCCATCGTGGCCTGTACGGAAAGCGAGAAGGGCGCCCATATCCTCGCCGAGGGCCAGCGCTGGCACGCGCCAGCTTACCCGACGCGGATTGTCGACGCGACCGGCGCGGGCGACCTGTTTGCCGGGGCCTTCCTCTGGGGGCTGACCAACGGCCATGGCTATGAAATGGCGGGCCGCATGGGTTGCCTTGCCGCCTCCGAGGTCATCAGCCACATCGGCGCACGTCCCGAGGCTGACCTGAAGGAAATGTTCCGCAGCCACGGGCTGATCTGAACACAAGTGCCGCCCTCCTCAGGCCCCGGCGGGGCCATCGTCATGCGGCATTGCCATGGGCGGTGGTGCCGCTGGTGCTTTCGATACAGCGTTTCAGCGACGGCGCGGGAGGAGTTTGAGTATTTGATCAAGAAGCAATACAGGCCGCAGAGAGCCGTTTTGGCATCCCCTTGTCCGCCCTGCCTTGCTTCTTGCAGAAATACTCGTTTTGCCCGGTCGAAGCTGCGCAGGTGGGGTGGTCAGCGGATGGGTTCCAGCACCGCATCCTTCAGTCGGCAGTCACGGATCGCGTCAGCGCCGCAGCGACGGGGGCGCAGATCCTTGGTCAGGCAGATGCGGATTTCCTGAATCATGCCGCTGTCGCAGGTGACGGTGATCTGGTCAGGGGAAAGGCCGGGGTTGGCCTCCAGAAATGCGCCTTCCACCACATCGGCGGGGACTTTCAGGCGTTTGTCGATCATCGGGAAGACCTTTGGAATCTTCACCGTGGCGAAAGCGCGGCGCAGGCTGTCGTAATAGCTGCGCGCAGACAGGCCGGAACAGCGGCCATGTTTCTTCCACTGATACCATGCAAGTCCCGAGGCGCCCATGATGTCGGCCATCGTCTCGCTTTCCGCGCGGGAAGGATCGCGTTCGGTGGTGCGGCAGTAGCTGGGCCAGCCTTCCTCATATTGCGGCCAGAGCCCGTGCAGGGTGAAGGCGCGTCCCGCGCCCTTGTGGCATTCCGGGGCGCCACGGGCGTCCCCCTCCAGCGCGCACCAGTTGGGCGACCAGCTGAGAGACATGACGTAGTAGTCGAAGTCGCCGGCTTTCTCGCCCCCGGCAAACGCGGCGGTGGAGATCAGGGAAGCGAGAGTGGCCCGGAGCAAGATGCGCATTTTCTCTTTCCCCCGCAGTAAAATCGCACTATAAGGCGCGCCAGACTTCCCCGAAAACGTGGAAATCGCGGGCCTCGCCCGCAGCCGTTTTCCCGGCGCGGGAAAGATTTGTAAAGGAGTGATCCTCATGTCGAAACCCCTTATGGCCAAGGCGACCGCGGTCTGGCTGGTCGACAATACGACGCTGACCTTCAGGCAGGTCGCCGATTTCTGCGGCATGCACGAGCTGGAAGTGCAGGGCATTGCCGATGGCGATGTGGCGACCGGCGTGAAGGGGTTCGATCCGGTGGCGAACAACCAGCTGGACCCGATCGAGATCGAGAAGGGGCAGAAAGATCCCTTCTACAAGCTGAAGCTGAAGTTCAACGCTGCTGCCGTGGGCGAGGACAAGCGTCGCGGGCCGCGCTACACCCCGCTGTCGAAGCGCCAGGACCGTCCGAATGCGATCCTGTGGCTGGTGAAGTTCCATCCCGAGCTTTCGGATGGCGCCATCGGCAAGCTGGTCGGTACGACCAAGCCTACCATCCAGTCGATCCGCGAGCGGACGCACTGGAACATCCAGAATATGCAGGCGATCGACCCGGTCGCGCTGGGGCTTTGCCGTCAGTCTGAACTGGATGCCGCCGTGCAGGCCGCCGTGCGCAAGAAAGCGGCCGAGGGTGGCGTGATGAGCGACGACGAGCGTCGCAAGCTCGTGTCGACCGAACAGTCGCTGGGCATGGCGCCCGAGCCGAAGATGCCGGGGTCGCTGGCCGGTCTGGAGGCCTTCACGCAGGTGGAGAAAGAGGAAAACCCCGCCGATTACTCGGATGCGGACAGTTTCTTCAATCTGCCACATGGCGATGACGACGAAGAAGAAGACGACAACTGATCGTGAGACCCCGGCCAAGGTGCCGGGGTTTTCGTTTCTGCGGACAGGGAGGCAGGAATGGGCCGGATCGCGGTGATGGGGGCGGGGGCTGTCGGCTGCTATTATGGCGCAATGCTGGCGCAGGCGGGCGAGGAGGTTGTGCTGATCGGCCGTCCCGCGCTGGCCAGCGCTGTTGCAGGTCAGGGGCTGATCATCGACCGGGCGACGGGCCGCGAGGTGGTGCACCTGCCGGTGGCGACCGATCCGGGGGCGATAGCCGGGGCTGAGCTTGTGCTCTTTTGCGTGAAATCTCAGGATACCGAGGCGGCGGGACGGCAGATCGCGCCGCATCTGGCGCCCGATGCGGTGGTGCTGAGCCTTCAGAACGGCGTGGGAAATGCAGAGAGGCTGGCGGCGATTCTGGGGCGGCCTGTGATTCCGGCGGTGGTCTATGTCGCGGTCGGGATGACGGCGGCGGGGCATCTGCGCCACCACGGACGTGGTGATCTGGTGCTGGGCGATGCGCCGCAAAGTGCGGCACTGGCCACGCGGTTCGCGGCGGCGGGCATTCCGACCGAAGTCTCCGCAGGTGCCGAAACCGCGCTTTGGGTCAAGCTGACCATCAACTGTGCCTGGAACGCCATTTCTGCGCTGACCCGGCAGCCCTATGGCCGCATCCTCGCCGCACCGGGGGCCGAGGGGGTGGTTTCTGGCCTCGTTGCAGAATGCCGGGCGGTGGCGGCCGCCAGCGGGATCACCCTGCCCGAAGGGCTGGAGGACGATGTGCGTCGCATTGCCGAGACGATGGCGGGGCAAATGTCCTCGACCGCGCAGGATATGGCGCGCGGGCGTGCGACGGAGATCGGGTTTCTGAATGGCGAGATCGTCCGGCGCGCCGGGCTTCTGGGCATTCCGGTTCCGCTGAATGCGGCCATGACGGTGCTGGTGCAACTGGCCGAGGCGCCGGCCGTCTAGGATTGCGCGGCGAAGAAGGCGCTGGTCTCGGCCAGGAAGCGGCCGCGATGGGCTGGAAGCTCCATCATAACCTCATGTTCCGCCTTCGCGAAAAGCTCCAGCCGGCCCTGCGGCCAGGCGGCCATGCGACGGCGTACGGCGCGGGGGCTGATGATGCGTTCCGAGGTGCCAAGCGCGGTGAGCGCGGGTGTGGCGGGGGCGGGCAGGGCTTGCAGCGCCTGCATCTCGCGGAAGGCGGCATGCAGCCAGGTCAGCGACGGGCCGCCAAGTGCCAGATCGGGATGGGCCGTGGCCTGCTGGCGCATCCAGCTCCAGATCGCGGGATCGCGGGTCAGCATGTTGCCGCGGAATTTCGCGTGCAAAACATAGGTCTGCCGCGTGGTCGTGGGGGTCAACAGATGGCCATGCCCGCGTTCATGCAGCACACGCGACAGGGTGACGGCAACGGGTTCCACCGTCGGAAACAGCCGGATGCCCCACATCGGGGCGGAAAACACGGCGCTTTTCACCGGCAAACCGCGTAACAGCGCCCGCAACGCGATGCAGCCACCCATGGAATGACTGAGGAGATGCCAGGGTTCAGGCAGTCCTTCGGCCCGAGCAAAATCCAGCACCGCCGTGACATCCTGCTGGTATTCGTCGAAATCCTCGACATGGCCCAGCATCGGATCGGGGTGGCGGCGCTGCGACAGGCCCTGGCCGCGCCAGTCGGGCGCCAGCACATGCCAGCCCGCACCCGTCAGTGCGACGGCAGCAGGCCCATATTTCTCGGCATATTCCGACCGGCCCTGAAACAGCAGGACCGTGCCGCGCGCCGCCCCGAAGGGTGCCCAATGGGCGACGCGCAGTTTTGTGCCATCGCCCGCCGCGAGCCAGACCGCACGGCCGCTTTCAGGGCCCTGCGCGATATCGGCGTAAAACGGCGCGGCGGTCATGGTCAGCTCAGCACGGAGCCGAGTTTCATGGCCATTCCCATGCTGCCGTCGACCTTCAGCTTGCCGGTCATGAAGGCGGTGGTCGGGTTCATCTCGCCGTCCAGAATGGCGCGAAATACCTCGGTATTCGCGGTCAGGGTAACATCGGCCTCTTCATCGCCCGCGTGGACGCCCGTCGCGTCGATCATGATGGCGCCTTCCCCCGGAATGACGAACTTCGCCACACCGTCGAAGCCCGATACTTTGGCTGACAGGGCCTCGACCGCTGCATTGATCACGTCGCTCATATTCTTGCCTCCTCGCTGTGCCATCCCCGGAATGTGACCCGAGGGTTATGGCATTTCCCCGTGCCTTGGATAGAGTGTAGATATGAAAGTCCTGTTGACGCTTCTCAATCTTGCCGTGGCGGCAGTTTTCGCGCTGGCGCTTGGTGACGCTGCGGCGCAGGCGGGCCCTGCCGAGGATGCAGCGACGCTGGACCGGCTGTTTGCCGATCTGAAGACGACGGATGATGCCGGGGCGCGTGCCATCGAAAGCGATATCCAGCGGATCTGGTCGCGTTCCGGTTCGGCTTCGATGGATCTGCTGCTGGAACGCGGGCGCAAGGCCATCGACCAGGGCGATGCGGAAACTGCCATCGACCATCTGACCGCGCTGACCGATCATGCGCCCGATTTCGCCGAAGGCTGGAACGCACGGGCCACGGCCTATTTTCTGGCCGGTCGCTACGGGCAGTCGGTCAGTGACATCCGGCATGTCCTGGCGCTGAACCCGCGCCATTTCGGCGCGCTGGCCGGGTTTGGGATGATTCTTGAGCAGCTTGACCGAAAACCTCAGGCGCTGGAAGTCTATCGGGCGGCTCTTGCTATACATCCGCATATGCAGGCGGTATTGGAAGCAGTGAAACGCCTGGAAACTGAAACCTCCGGGCAAAGCATCTGAGACAACGAACCTATGGTCCTTCAGCGACGGGTCACGGCGGTCCTGGGACCGACGAACACCGGCAAGACGCATTACGCCATTGAAAGGATGCTGGGGCATCGGACGGGGGTCATCGGCTTCCCGCTGCGCCTGCTGGCGCGCGAGGTCTATGACCGTATCGTCAAGGCGCGCGGGCCTTCGGTGGTGGCGCTGGTCACCGGCGAGGAACGCATCGTGCCGGAACGGACCCAATACTGGGTCTGCACGGTCGAGGCGATGCCGACGGACATCGGCGCTGATTTCCTGGCCATCGACGAGATCCAGCTTTGCGGCGACCCCGAGCGCGGCCATGTCTTCACAGACCGGCTGATGAATGCGCGCGGGCTGGTGGAGACGATGTTCCTCGGGTCCGATTCGATGCGCCCGGCGATTGCCGCGCTGATCCCGCAGACACAGTTCGTGCGGCGTGACCGTTTGTCGACGCTCAGCTATACAGGTTCGAAAAAGATAAGCCGGATGCCGCCACGCTCGGCCATCGTCGGGTTTTCTGTTGATGATGTCTATGCCATCGCCGAGCTGATCCGCCGCCAGAAGGGGGGCTGTGCAGTGGTGATGGGCGCGCTTTCGCCGCGCACCCGGAACGCGCAGGTCGCGCTTTATCAGAATGGCGAGGTCGATTACCTGGTCGCCACCGATGCCATCGGCATGGGGCTGAACCTCGACATCAAGCATGTCGCCTTTTCGGCCACCCACAAGTTCGATGGCCGCCGGATGCGGCATCTGTTCCCGCACGAGATGGGGCAGATCGCCGGTCGTGCCGGGCGGCATATGGAGGCAGGCACCTTCGGCGTGACGGGCGAGGCCAGCCCGCTGGACGAGGATCTGGTCGCCGCCATCGAGGAGCACCGCTTCGCGCCTGTCCGCAAGCTGATGTGGCGAAACGACGCGCTGGACTTCGGCTCGGCCGAGCGGCTGATCGCCTCGCTGGAGGCGCCGACCGGCAATGAATGGCTGATGCGCACGCGCGAGGCCGACGATCTGATGGCGCTGAAGGCGTTGACGCAGATGCCCGACATGGCCGACCGGCTGCGCGCCGGGCCGCGTGCGGTGAAATTGTTGTGGGATGTCTGCCGCATCCCCGATTTCCGCTCGACCACCGGCTCCGATCATGTGGGGCTGCTGCACCGGCTGTTCGGCTTCCTTCAGGATGGGCGTATCCCGGCTGACTGGCTGAAAAAAGCTGTTGCGCGCATTGATCGCAGCGACGGCGATATTGACGCGCTGTCAAAACGTCTGGCCTATATCCGCACCTGGACTTACGTTGCGCAGCGCAAAGGGTGGGTCGAGGATGAATCCCATTGGCGCGACGAAACGCGCGCTGTAGAAGACCGCCTGTCGGATGCGCTGCACGCGCGGCTGACGCAGAGATTTGTCGACCGCCGCACATCGGTCCTGATGCGGCGGTTGAAACAGAAGGAGAGCCTTGTGGCTGAGGTGAATGACAAGGGTGAAGTGACGGTGGAGGGCGAATTCGTCGGCCGTCTGGAGGGTTTCCGCTTCGGTCAGGATGCCTCGGCTTCGGGTGAAGAGGCGCGGGTGATGCGGCAGGCCGCCTACGAGGCGCTGCGCCCCGAGTTCCATCTGCGGGCGGATCGCTTCTACAACTCCCCCGATACCGAGATGGATTTCACCGAACAGGGTGGCCTCATGTGGGGCAGCGCTGCCGTCGGCAAGCTGGTGGCGGGTTCGGATGCGATGAAACCGCAGGTCGAGGCCTTCGTTGACGAAGAGGCCGGGCCGGAGGTGACCGAGAAGGTCAAGCGTCGTCTTCAGCATTTCATCGACCGCAAGGTTGCTGCGCTGTTCGAACCGCTCACGAACCTCAACCGCGACGAAAGCCTGCAAGGGCTGGCGCGCGGCTTTGCCTTCCGTCTGGTCGAAGGGCTGGGCATCGTCAGCCGCGAAAGCGTGGCCGATGATGTGAAGGCGCTGGACCAGGAGGCGCGGTCGTCGCTGCGCAAGCATGGCGTGCGCTTCGGGCAATATACGATCTTCCTGCCGCTGCTGCTGAAACCCGCGCCGACCCGGCTGCGTCTGGTTCTGTGGTCGCTGGCCAAGGGGCTTCAGGAGTTTCCTGAAAGCCCGCCGCCGGGCCTTGTGACCATTCCGAACATCCCGGATGTGCCGAAAGAGCATTATACGCTGGCCGGCTATCGTCCGGCGGGCACCCGTGCCATTCGCATCGACATGCTGGAGCGTCTGGCAGATCTGCTGCGCGCCAAGGACAGCCGTGCGGGGTTTGAGGCCACGCCCGACATGCTGTCGATCACCGGCATGACGCTGGAACAGTTCGCGGATCTGATGGGCGGTCTGGGCTACAAGGGCGAAAAGGGCGAACGCGCCAAGCAGCGCCGCGCCGAAGCTCCGGCTCAGGTGACCGAAGGCAGCGTGGCGCCGATTCCCGAAGAAGTTTCGGTTCTGGCCCCTGCCGAGGACACCGCAGCCCCCGAGGCGGCGGAAGGCGAAGCTGCTCCCGAGATGGAAGTGTTTTACACGTTCACCTGGGCACCGCGTCAGCGGAATGAAAACCGTGGTCCGCGCCGCGAGGGGCAGGGCAATCGCGGTCCGCGCCGCGAGGCGGGCGAGACGCAGGGCAACCGTCCTGAACGTGCGCCGCGGGAAGCCCGCGAGGGCGGCAAGCGCGAGGATCGTCCGCGTGGTGATGCGCCGCGTCGCGAAGGCAAGCCGGGCGGTAAGCCCGAAGGCCGCCGTGACGAGCATCGCAAGGGCGGCAAACCCGGCAAGGACCAGGGCCACAAGCCCAAATCCTACGAGGCGCGTCCGCCCCGGGCTGAAAAGCCCATCGACCCCGACAATCCGTTTGCGGCATTGCTGGCGCTGAAGGGCAAGGTCTGATTGGCCAAGCACCGTTCCGAAGCGGCCCGGAAGGCCGATGCGGCACCGCCGCGTGTGACCATCCGGCTGGACAAGTGGCTCTGGCAGGCGCGATTCTTCAAATCGCGCCCGCTTGCCTGTGCCGTGATCGCCGAAGGGCACCTGCGGCTGAATGGCAATCGCTGTCTCAAACCCGGGCAGCAGGTGGGGGAGGGCGACACGCTCACCTTCCCGCAGGGCCGCCGCATCCGTCTGATCCGGGTACTTGCCTCCGGCCAGCGGCGCGGACCTGCGACCGAGGCGCAGACGCTTTACCTCGATCTTGACCCGCAGCCCGCCGGAGCGGAGGACGCTTCTGCCGGGGATGACACTTCGTCGCTTGAATGAGCGGGCGCGTTGGACTAGAGCAACAGCCCAGAAACGACTGACCGGGGTTTGAGTCATGACCTATGTGGTGACTGACAACTGCATCGCCTGCAAATACACCGACTGTGTCGAGGTCTGCCCGGTAGATTGCTTCTACGAGGGTGAGAACACGCTGGTGATCCACCCCGATGAGTGCATCGACTGCGGTGTCTGCGAACCGGAGTGCCCGGCGGATGCCATCCGCCCGGATACCGAGCCGGATATGGACAAATGGGTCGAGTTCAACCGCAAATATGCCGAACTCTGGCCGGTGATCACCCAGAAGCGCGATCCGCTGCCCGAGGCCGAGGCGCGCGACGGCGAAAGCGGCAAGCTGGAGAAATACTTCTCGCCGAATCCGGGCGAAGGCTCCTGATCCGGCGACGGCCCCCGATTCGCGAACGGAAGGGGTGACGCGGCGTAAGGTCGCGCCTTTTTGTGCGTTTGGGCGCGTCGGCGAACCTGCTGCGTGTATGGTCGCAGTTGGAATCAGGTCGTTTTTGTGTTATATCTCTGAAACAAACAAAGCACGGTTGCCCGCTTTCCGCCTCGGGACTGCTCGCCTGAGACGGTTATCCATGTGACATTCCCCCATTTTGCCGATGCTCTGGCATCCGGCGGGGGAATTTGTTGCGCCCGGGTTGGCCCTGCGCATGAGGAAGCCGCTGGAATGACCAAGACCAAGAAGCCTGAGTTCCGCCCGAACGAGTTTGTTGTGTACCCGGCCCATGGTGTCGGCAAGATCATCTCGATCGAAGAGCAGGAAATCGCCGGTATCCATCTCGAACTCTTCGTGATCTCGTTCGAGAAGGACAAGATGACGCTGCGTGTGCCGACGCACAAAGCGACCGAAATCGGGATGCGTCAGCTTTCGACGCCGGATGTGGTGAACAAGGCGCTGGACACGCTGAAGGGCAAGGCGCGGGTGAAGCGCGCCATGTGGTCGCGCCGGGCGCAGGAATATGACCAGAAGATCAACTCGGGCGATCTGCTGTCGATTGCTGAAGTGGTGCGCGACCTGCACCGCAATGATGACCAGCGCGAACAAAGCTATTCCGAGCGTCAGCTTTATGAAGCCGCGCTGGAGCGTCTGACCCGCGAAGTCGCCGCCGTTTCCGGTGTTGACGAAGCGCAGGCGCAAAAGACCGTTGATCAGGTGCTGACTTCGCGCGCGGCCTGACCTGCCTGAAATCCGTTGAAAGGCCGCGCTGATGCGCGGCCTTTTGCGTTACTGCAGTGTGCAGGCGGCGGCCAGCGCGGCCAGCTCCCCCAGTTGCTGACTGGCCCCCAGAATATCGCCGGTTTGCCCGCCGATCTTGCGCCGGGCCAGAACGGCCAGCGCGAGTGTCATGGCCGCGACCCAAAGTGCCATGATCAGGGCCTGGCCCCCGGCCACCCCCAGCGCCAGAACGAATGCGACGAGCATGGCCAGCAGGGCCGCCGTGGCATCGGGGCGACCGACGGACTGGCTCAACCCGCTGCCACGCGCATTGGGCAAAAAGCTGATCAGGGCCACCATCGGCGCCCGTGACAGGATGGCGGCGGCGATCATCGCGCCCCAGGCCCCGGTGCTGATCAGCGCGGTGACTGCGCTCCACCGGGCCAGCGTCACCAGTACCAGCCCCATGACGCCATAACTGCCGATATGGCTGTCCTTCATGATTTCCAGCCGCCGTTCGCGCGTCCAGCCGCCCCAGAGCCCGTCACAACTGTCGGCCAGCCCGTCCTCGTGCAGCGCGCCCGTCATCAGCGTGCCCAGCCCGAGGAAAAGCGCTGCTGCAAGGCTGGCGGGCAGACCGAACCAGCCACCCAGCGCCGCGCCAAGGCTTGCCAGACCGCCCAGCACCAGCCCGGCCACAGGCCAGGCCCAGACGGCAGGCGGGTTGGGAAAACGGGTGGGGGCGGGCAGGGGCAGGCGGCTGAGCAGGCTCAGCCCGGCGCGCGCCTCGGTCCACAGGCGCGCCGCAAGGGTCTCGGGGTCGCTCTGATACATTGCAATGCCCTTTCCGGGATGGTTTTCACCCGTGATCCTCGCTAGCCAAGGCGCAGCCGAGGTTCAATCGAGGAGTGCGCCATGACTGCGCCGTTTTCCAGCCTGTCCGAGTTTCGCGCCCTGTTGCAGGCGCTTCCGGCCACCGATGCGGCGGCGGTCGCGGCAGCGCAGGCCCGCAACGGGCAATTGACCAAACCGCCCGGCGCCCTGGGGCGGCTGGAGGAACTGGCGATCTGGTATGCGGGCTGGCGCGGCGATGCCCGGCCCCGGCTGGAACACCCGCAGGTCATTGTCTTTGCAGGTAATCATGGCGTGGCTGCCCGCGGAGTTTCGGCCTTTCCGGCCGAGGTGACGGTGCAGATGGTGGCGAATTTCCGGGCGGGCGGGGCGGCGATTAACCAGCTTGCCAAGGCTTTCGGCGCCACAATGGATGTTCTGGCGCTGGAACTGGATCGCCCGACCGCCGATTTCACGCAAACCGCCGCGATGACCGAAGCCGAGGTGATCTCTGCCCTTGCGGCGGGCTGGCTGGCGGTGGATGCGGCTGCCGATCTGCTGGTGGTGGGCGAGATGGGAATCGGCAATACAACCCCGGCCGCCGCCATTGCCTGCGCGCTGTTCGGGGGAACGCCCGGCGAATGGACCGGGCGGGGCACCGGCGTCGATGACAAGGGGCTGTCGGTCAAGACGCAGGTCGTGGCCGAGGGCTTGGTGACGAATCCGGACCGCGAGCCGCTGGAGGTGCTGCGCTGCCTTGGCGGGCGCGAGATTGCCGCCATGGCGGGGGCCATCGCGCGCGCGCATCACGCGCGTATTCCGGTCATCCTTGACGGCTTCATCTGTACCGCTGCTGCCGCCGTGCTGGCGCTGGCGGCGGAAGGCGCGCTGGATCACTGCATCGCGGGCCATGCGAGTGCCGAGGCGGCGCATCGCGCCTTGCTGTCGAAGCTGGGCAAGCAGCCGCTGCTGGAACTGGGCCTGCGTCTGGGCGAAGGTTCTGGGGCGGCGCTGGCCATCGGCGTGCTGAAAGGTGCAGTTGCCTGCCATTCCGGCATGGCGACCTTCGCCGAAGCCGGTGTGTCCGACGCCTGAGCCTGCGGTGGTTCGGGGCGTCGCTTTGCCCCGAACGCCCTATTGCGCGGCGCGGTCGGCGGCGATGTCGTCCTGATCGTCCAGCAGCGCCGTGCGCAGATCCTCGTCCAGCCGCCGGGCGCGGGCGACATAGGCCTCGTTCTGGTGGATGGGCTGGCCCGGCACCCAGAGCTCGGCCAGATCGCGCAGGGCCGCGCGGTCAACCTTGTAATAGGTCTGGCTCAGCTTCGCGGCCTCGTATTCGGTGAAGCCCATGTTTTCCAGCACATAGCGCCCTGCGCGGACCGAACTGTCAAAGGTTTCGCGCAGGATGTCATTCGCCCCGGCACGGAACAGCTCGTAGACATGCACCCGGTCATAGGCGCGGGCAACGATATGCAGGTCGGGCCTTTGCCGACGAGCGAACTCCACGATCCTTGTGGCGTTTTCCGGGCTGTCGACTGCGACCACCAGAACCTCGGCCTCTGCCAGACCGGCGGCTTGCAGCAGGTCCGGGCGCGAAGGATCACCGAAATAGCCCTTGATGCCGAAACGGCGCAGCCGCTCGATGGCCGCTGCATCGGAATCCAGCACCACCGTGCTCAGCCCTGCGGAGCGGGCCATGCGGTTGACCACCTGCCCGAAGCGCCCGATCCCGGCGATGATGATCGTGCCTTTCTCCTCGATCTCGTCGGCGGGCTGGTCGCCACCGCGCTGGGGGCGGCGCGCCAGCCGGTCATGCAGGATGAACAGCAGCGGGGTCAGCAACATCGACAGGCTGATGACCAGCAGGGCGCGCTGTGCCACCATTTCCGGCAGGATCGCCTGGGTCGAGGCGAAGCTGACGATCAGAAAGCCGAACTCGCCCGCTTGCGCCAGCGCCAGCGTGAACAGCACGCGGTCGCGGCCGCGCAGACGGAACAATGTGGCCAGCAGGAACAGCACGGCCGTCTTGGCCAGCATCAGAAGCAGGGTCAGCGCCAGAATGCGCAAGGGCTGATCCGCCAGGAGGCCGGTGTCGATGTTCACGCCCACAGTGGTGAAGAACAGGCCCATCAGGATACCCTTGAAGGGTTTGATATCGGCCTCGATCTGGTGCCGGAATTCCGAGTTGGCCAGCACGACACCGGCGATGAAGCTTCCCAAAGCAGGCGACAGACCGACCAGCATCATCAGGAAGGCAATTCCGATGACCATGAGCAACGAGATGAAGGTGCCCATCTCGGGCAGGTGCGAGGCATGGATGAAGCGGAAAACCGGGCGCGACAGGAAATGCCCGACGAGAACGATGGTCGCAACGATGCCCAGCGTCAGCCCGGTGACCGCCCAGCCGGGCAGCGCCTCGACCAGCGACATGATGGGCTGCGCGGCGCCCTCCTCGGGCGTGTGCGCGGGGCTGCGCAGGGCCATCAGCGGGATCAGCGCCAGCATCGGCACCACCGCGATGTCCTGTGACAGCAGCACTGCGAAGGTGGAGCGTCCGCCCGCCGTACGCAGCAGGTTCTTTTCGGTCATGGATTGCAGCACGATGGCCGTCGAGGACAAAGAAAACAACATGCCCAGCGTTGCCGCGATCTGCCATGGCTCTCCCATCGCCAGCAGCAGGGCCGCGACCAGAGCCGAGGTCAGCGTGACCTGAAGCCCACCGAGGCCCAGCAACTTGTGCCGCATGTCCCACAGCGTGCGCGGCTCCAGTTCCAGCCCGATCAGGAACAGCATCAGCACCACACCGAATTCGGTGAAATGTTGCAGGTCATGGGTTTCGGACCCGGCAAGACCAAGGGCAGGGCCAAGCAGCAGGCCTGCCGCAAGATAGCCCAGAACCGACCCCAGCCCGAGCCGTACCGAAATCGGAACGATCAGGACGGCGGCGCCCAGATAGAAGGTGGCTTGTAGCAGCAGATTTTCCATGGCGCGACTATCCGGTGGCAGCGGGGCAGAGGCAACGGGCGCTGGCTCACCTTTTGCGAGGCACTTGTAACATGCCGTGTCTCAGGTGCGCACGGGCAACGGTGCATCGGCCTTGAACTGATCCATGACGATCTGGCTTTGCACGCGCGCCACGGCGGGATGCGGCAGCAGACGATGGTGGATCAGGTCATTGAGCGCGGGCAGATCGGCGCACCAGATCCGCAGCAGGTAATCCGCCTCTCCGGTCAGGGTCCAGGCAGAGATCACCTCGGGCAGGGTGGCGATCAGCGTTGCGAAGCCGCGCGCGGCCTCGGGTGAATGCGCAGCCATCTGCACCTGTACGAAAGCCTGCACCGCCAGGCCGACGCGGGCCGGGTCCAGCCGCGCGGTATAGCCGGTGATATAGCCCTCGGCCTCCAGCCGCTGCCGTCTTCGCCCGGCCTGACTGGGAGAGAGGTTGAGCATCTGGCCCAATGCCTCGGCCGTCAGATGGGCGTCGCGTTGCAGCGCGGCCAGAAGGCGGGAATCGGTTTCATCCAGCATGGCGGGTTTTCCGTATGTTTTTCTTTAAACGTGCGTGAATTACGCATTTATGTCCAGACATGCGCTCCAGTTCGCGCAAATTCGGCGGAGCCTCCGCGCTATAATGCGGGAACGCGAACGAACAGGAGGATAAGATGGGTCCGTTTCCGCACAATGCCCCGCCGGCGGTGATTTCGGCTGAAAACCCGGCCGGAACCGAGGGCTTTGCCTTCGTCGAGTTTGCCCATCCACAACCCGAGGAATTGCGCGCGCTGTTCAGCCGCATGGGCTATACTCTGACCGCCCGCCATCGCCAGAAGGCGATCGAGCTGTGGCAGCAGGGCGATATCACCTATATCCTGAATGACGAACCCGGAAGTCACGCCCGCCGCTTTGTCGAGGAACACGGCCCCTGCGCCCCCTCAATGGGCTGGCGCGTGGTGGATGCGCAGCACGCTTATGACCATGCGGTGAAAAGCGGCGCCAGGCCGCATGACTCCGACGACAAGGCGCTGGATGTGCCCGCGATTGTCGGCATCGGCGGGTCGCTGATCTACTTTATCGACGGCCACCGCAAAGGCAGCGCCTGGGCGGAGTTCGATTTCCTGACGCCTGAACAGGCGAAAGGCGTGGGCTTCTACTACCTCGATCACCTGACCCACAACGTCCACAAGGGCAATATGGATGTCTGGTTCGATTTCTACGGCCGCATCTTTGGCTTCAAGCAGATCCGTTTCTTTGACATCGAAGGCAAGTTCACCGGCCTCTACAGCCGCGCGCTGACCTCGGCCTGT
This sequence comes from Gemmobacter caeni, assembly GCF_003054195.1. Classification (GTDB taxonomy): domain Bacteria; phylum Pseudomonadota; class Alphaproteobacteria; order Rhodobacterales; family Rhodobacteraceae; genus Gemmobacter; species Gemmobacter caeni. The sequence continues at coordinate 12,403 of NZ_QBKP01000006.1, read as the reverse complement.
GGTCGCATCCGTATCCCGATCAACGAGGACCGGGGCGAAAAGGGGCAGATCGTCGAATATCTGAAGCGCTATAACGGCGAGGGCATCCAGCACATCGCCGTTGGTACCGATGATATCTATGCCGCCACCGATGCCATCGCGGATCGCGGGCTGAAATTCATGCCGAAGCCCCCGATGTCCTATTACGATATGTCGCGCGACCGCGTGATCGGCCATGAAGAGCCGCTGGAGGAGATGGCGAAGCACGGCATCCTGATCGACGGTGAAGGCGTGGTGGATGGCGGCGAAACCCGCATCCTGCTTCAGATTTTCTCGAAAACCGTGATCGGTCCGATCTTCTTTGAATTCATCCAGCGCAAGGGCGATGACGGCTTTGGCGAGGGCAATTTCAAGGCGCTGTTCGAAAGCATCGAACGCGATCAGATCGAGCGTGGGGTTCTGTCGGCGGCGGAATAACCAGGTTGCATTTGCAACGGTAACATTTTGAACTTGTTGGAAAATGTTGCGGCGAGGGAAACGGTCTTTCCTCGCCGCGATCTCATTTGAGGCACCTTTTAGACACATTCTGGCCTTATTCTGGCATCCTTGCGTCAATGTGTGAGGTGCCCCTTGGGTCCGTTCCCCCATTCAGCCCCGGCAGGGCAAATCACTGCCGAAAACCCCGCCGGAACCAATGGCATAGAGTTCATCGAATTTGCCCATCCGGCACCGGATGAGTTGCGTGTGGTGTTTTCGCGCATGGGTTTTGCCTGCGTCGCCCGTCATCGGCACAAGGCCATCGAACTCTGGCAGCAGGGTGATGTGACCTATGTGCTGAATGACGAACCAGGCAGCCATGCCCGCCGCTTTGTCGGGGAACACGGACCCTGCGCGCCTTCTATGGCGTGGCGGGTCGTGGATGCGGCACAGGCGCTGGCCCATGCGGTTGCTCAGGGGGCCGTCGCCTATACCGCCGGTGACCGTGCTCTGGATCTTCCTGCCATCGTGGGGATCGGGGGCTCGCTGATCTATTTCGTCGATGATCGCGGCGCCTATGCGGATTTCGACTGGATTGCCGAGGCCAGTCCGGCAGGCGTGGGCTTTTATTATCTCGATCACCTGACCCACAACGTCCACAAGGGAAATTCGGAAACCTGGGTCGCGTTCTACCGGCGGCATTTCAATTTCCGGCAGATCAGCTTTTTCGACATCGAGGGCAAGCTGACCGGCTTTTACAGCCGGGCGATGCAATCGCCCTGCGGCCGCATCCGCATTCCGATCAACGAGGACAAGGGCGAGACCGGGCAGATCGTCGAATATCTGCGCCGCTACAACGGTGAGGGCATCCAGCACATCGCCATCGGCACCGAAGCGATCTATGACGCGGCGGACGAGATTCACGCGCGCGGCCTGCGCTTCATGCCAAGGCCGCCGATGGCCTATTATGAGGACAGCCACGCGCGGGTTTCGGGCCATTGCGAACCGATAGACCGCATGGCTCGTCACGGTATCCTGATTGACGGCGAGGGCGTGGTGGATGGCGGCCGGACCAAGATACTGCTTCAGGTTTTCTCGAAAACCGTGGTCGGGCCGATCTTCTTTGAGTTCATCCAGCGCAAGGGGGATGAGGGTTTTGGCGAGGGCAATTTCAAGGCCCTGTTCGAAAGCATCGAACGGGACCAGATCGAACGCGGGGTCCTAGCGGCAGAATAGAGCTTAGCCCTTCGGCATTTTCAGGGCGATCATCCGGCTGCCCTTTTTGTAGCGCAGTTCGTTGTCGGTGATGGCGGCCACGGTGCCGCCGTCCACACGATCTCCCACGCGGACCTTCTTGTAGCTGCCGGAGCCGGTGCGCACCAGTGCGTAGCGTTTGGCGGGTGTGCCATAGACGCCGATCAGGTTGGTTTTGCGCAGGTCGATCGCATTGACGAACGTCGCGCTCTTGGCGACCGAGGCTTTGGTCGGGATCTTCGGTGCGCGCGCGGCGGGAACGTTGTCAGGTTCTTCATCCTCACCCGGAATGGCGCTGCGGGCCACACGTTTCGGCTCGGGCTCCACTTCCTTGGCCGGGGCTTCCTTGACCGGGCGGGCGGCTGCGGCCACTGCGGCCTCGACGGCGCGGCTCAGGTCTTTCGGGCGGGCAGCGGGACGGCGCGAGATGGCAACGGCCAGCGGGCTGACCGGGCCACGATCCGCAACAGCGGGCGTCTCGGTTTGCGTCGCGGTCGCAGCAAGCGCTTCGGCTGCGGCAGCGGCGGAAAGCGAGGCGGCTTCGGCTACGCGACGGGCTTCCTCATCAAGCCGCCGCTGTTCCACCTGTGCGGCAATGCTTGCAGGGCGTTCGCGCGGGCGGCGGCTGGTCATGCGCTGGTCCGCCGGAATATCCAGCGCGGCGTCATCCTGCGCAGGCGCGGCAGTGGCCAGCCCTTCCGGGCGCGGTTTCGGGCGGAACCCCTCCAGCGCCGGGTCGGCGGCGGGCGGCGGTTCGGCTGTCGTCGCCGTTGCGGCTTCGGGTGCCGGTTCGGCGGGCGTTGCTTCTGCCGCAGGTGCGGCCGCTGCCTGAGCCGCAGCGGCCTGCGTCGCGATGCTCTCGGGGCGGGTTGGTGGCACACGCGGGGGCGACCCGGCGACAAGCCGCACGCCATCCGGCGTCACGATGCCTTCCGCCGTGGGCTTGATCAGCCCGTCGGCTCCAAATTCATATTGCGTGCCAAAGGGCGGTGGCGGCGCAGGGGCAACCGGCCCGGCATCAGCGGTGGTTTGCGGCGCCTCAAGTGCCAGCGCATCCAGTGCCTCGGGCGGGTTATCCATGGTGGACAGGATGATTTCATCCTGGCTGCCCGGCAGGGGCACCGGGGCGGCGCCGGTGCCCGAGGCGGCTTCGGGCGCAGGCTCGGCGACCGGTGCCGCTTCGGGGGCAAGCGCCTGCCCGTCGGCAGCCGCCTCATCCTCGGGCAGGGGCACACCATCTGCGGCGGCCTCGTCCTCGGTCGTCGGAGTGTCTTCCGGCGCGGCATCGGCGAAAGCCGGATCGGCCCCGCTGTCGGGCGCGGCCAGCGTCGGAGTGCCATCCGTGCCGGCAACCTCGGCGGGGGCCGTATCATCGCCACGCGCCAGATAGAAACTGGACCATGCGGCGATCAGACCCAACAGCAGCAGGAGCGCCGCCGTCAGGATCAGCCCGAGGAACCGCGGCTTGCCACGCCGTGCCGGGCGGCCCATGCCGAAAGGCGGCTCTCCCACCGCACCCGGCGGCGGGGCGACCAGCGTTTCTGCCGCAGCCTGCGGCGACATCTGGCGCGCGGGCTTTGCCTTGCGTCCGGCTGCCAGGCCAGGAATGCCAGGGGCCGTCACCATCCCGCCAAGAGATTTTGCTGCCTTGGCCGCGGCATCCCTGGCGACGGCAGGCTTGGCGGCCTCAGTCCGGGTCGGACGGCTTGCGACGGGCGCGGCGCGTTGCGCTGCCAGACGCGCCTGAAGCGCGGGGGCCAGCGGCGGCGGCACATCATCCTCGGTTGCGGTGTCCTCGGCGGGCGGCGCATAGCTCCGGGCCTCGGCGGCCGTGCTGGCCAGCGGCGGCGGGCTGAGCGGTGCGGCAGGCGCCTTGCGCCGGGCTGTGACGTTGGTCACGGAAAGCTTGGGGGCTTCGGCAGACACGGGCGGCTCTTGCCCGGCGGCGCGGCGCGAGGCGAAGGCCGGGGGTTCTTCCGGCAGACCCGGATCGGCCACGCGGCGCCCAGTGCTCCGCTTGCCCGGCGCAACCGGCGGAATCACCTCAGGGCTGCGCGCGAGTGGCGGCACGGCACGGCGGCGGGCCGGCAGTTCCTCGGCTTCCTCCATGTCGATGCTGATGAAGGGCGCTTCGGGCACGCTTTCCGCCGCCACCTGCGGCGGTGGCGGGGCGGGCGCAGCGGCGACTGGCGAAAAATCCAGCTCGGGCTGTTGCGCAACCTCGGCGGGCGGAGGCGCAGCTTCGTGCTGCGCGGCCTCGTATGCCGCAGCCACGACCTCCTGAACCGCTGTCAGTTCGACCTCCGGTTCCCATTCCGGCAGCGGGATTTCCGGCTCGGCAGGTTCGGGCAGTTCCGGCTCTGCGGACGGCAGATCGGGTTCCGGCTCCGGTTCCGGCAGTTCGGGAGGCAGGTCCGGGGCGGGTTCCGGCAGGTCCGGCTGCGGGGCCTCGGGTTCCGGCTGCTCCGGCTCCGCAGGAGTGGGTTCCGGCTCGGGGATTTCCGGCTCCGGCGCGGGGGCAGGCTCCTCGACAGGTGCGGGCACAGGCGCAGCTGGTTCGACCGGGGCCGGTTCTGGCACGGGCTCAACCTCGGGCTCCGGCACAGGGGCGGGCTCGGGCGCTGCCGAAACCGTGGGCTCCGGCGGACTGGTAGCCTCATGCCGGGCTTCGGCCGTGCGGGTTTCCCGGCTGATCATCAGCACCGGCTCGGCGTCGCGTTCCACGCTTTCGCCCTGTGGCAAGACCTCGGGGGCGATGGACGAGGGGCCGAACCACGGCTCGCCGGTAAAGCGGCCTTCGTCGGGGATGGCGACAAAGGACACCGGGTTGAACCTGTATTCAGCGGCGAAGCCTTCCGCCTCTTGCAGCGTTTCGCGCGCGATCACGGCGACCTGAACGCGCGGGCCGTCCCCCGACCAGTCAAAGGCCAGATCGTCGACGGCATAGGGCGTCACCCCTTCCAGCGCGCGGCGGATCTGTTGCAGCCGGTGCGCATCATCCGGGCCGGGAGCATCCACCTCGGTATAGAGGATCTGCGAATTGGGAATGACCAGCTTGGAGGTCACGCCATGCGGGGCAAGCCCCAGCGCCGAACGGCGCAGGTAATTCAGTGCTTCGCCGAGATCGGGCGCGTCCAGCGCGGTGGAGCCCACTTCCAGCCAGCCGCGCGCGGTGCGATGCAGCAGGCTGATGCCGTCGTCAGAGAAGTTCAGGGCGAAATTTGGTTTCATTGCACGAGGTCTAGCACTCTTGGCAGGATGCGGGGAGTCGCAGCCGCCGCCCGCCGAAGTCACTATAGCAGCTTTCCGCCGAATGAAAGAAAAACACCCCCGTGAACGCCAAGGATCGGCTTTTGCCGGACGTCATAACAGGCGAATGTCGCATCAGGACAAGGAGATCACGATGCAAGCTTTCCGTTCGACCCTTCTGGCGGCTGCCATGGTGGCCGGTTTTGCCGGCTTTGCCGCGGCTGCCCCGGCGACGCTGACCGTTACCGGCGAAGGGCGTGTGGCGCAGGCGCCTGACATGGCCAGCGTCAGCCTCGGTGTAACCACCGAAGGCAAGACCGCAGCCGAGGCGCTGGCGGCAAATTCGACCGCGCTGGCGGCGGTCATGGCGCGGCTGACCCAGGCGGGAATCGCCCCCGGCGATCTTCAGACCTCGGGGCTGTCGCTGAACCCGAACTGGCAGAATGACAGTTCGACCGGCGGGTCGCGGATTTCCGGCTATATCGCCTCCAACATGCTGACCGTGCGGGTGCGCGCGCTGGATGGTCTTGGCAATGTGCTGGATGCGGCCGTGAAGGACGGCGCCAATACACTGAACGGGGTGAATTTCGGTCTGGCCGATCCCTCCCCGGTCGAGGCCGAGGCGCGCAAGCGTGCGGTCGCCGACGCAAAGGCGCGGGCTGCTGTTCTGGCCGAGGCTGCGGGTGTGACGCTTGGTCCCATCGTGACGATCACCGAAGGCGGTGGCGGCGGCAATTACCCGGCGCCGATGTTCCGCATGGCGGCCGAGGCGGCCCCGGTGCCGATGGCGGGAGGTGAGGTCGAAACCGCGATGCAGGTGACGATCGTCTGGGAAATCGGCCAGTAAAATTGAAAGGGGCGCCCGGTGGCGCCCCTTTTTGTTTCAGGCAGTTGCGGCGCTCAGCGCCTGATCCAGATCGGCAATCAGATCGGCGGCATCCTCGATCCCGATGGAAATGCGCACCACATTCGGTGCCGCCCCGGCACGAACCTGCGCCGCCTCGTCCAGCTGGCGGTGCGTGGTCGAGGCCGGGTGGATGATCAGCGAACGGGTGTCGCCAAGGTTGGCGACGTGGCTGAACAGCCTGAGGTTATCCACCAGCTTCACGCAGGCTTCATAACCACCCTTCACCGCGACGGTGAACAATGCCCCGGCCCCTTTGGGCACGATCCGCGCCACGCGGTCATGCCAGGGCGAGGATTTCAGCCCGGCCCAGGTCACGGCCTCGACCCGCGGATCGGCCTCCAGCCATTCGGCGACGGTGCGGGCGTTTTCGACATGGCGCTGCATGCGCAGGCCCAGCGTCTCGATCCCCATCAGCGTGTAATGCGCGCCCTGCGGGTTCATCGTCATGCCCAGATCGCGCAGGCCGACGGCGATGGAGTGGAAGGTGAAGGCCATCGGCCCCAGCGCCGGGTGGAAGGCAAGCCCGTGATAGGCGGGCTCCGGTTCCGACAGCGAGGGGAACTTGCCGCTGGCCGACCAGTCGAACTTGCCCGAATCCACCACCACGCCGCCGGTGACGGTGCCATTGCCGGTCAGGTATTTGGTGGCCGAATGCACGACCAGCGTAGCGCCATGCTTGATCGGGTTGCACAGCCAGGGCGTTGCGGTGGTGTTGTCGACGATCAGCGGCAGGCCGACCTCGTTGGCGATACCCGCGATGGCGTCCAGATCGGTGATATAGCCACCGGGGTTGGCGATGGTTTCGCAGAAGATGGCGCGGGTGTCGTCGTCAACTGCCGCACGCAGCGCCGCCAGATCGTCGAAATCGACGAATTTGCAGGACCAGCCGAAACGCTTGATGGTCTGGCTGAACTGGGTGATCGTGCCGCCGTAAAGCCGGGTGGAGGCGATGATGTTGCGTCCCGGCCCCATCAGCGGGAACAGCGCCATGATCTGCGCCGCATGGCCGGAGGAGCAGCAGATCGCGCCCGCGCCGCCTTCCAGCGCCGCCACGCGTTCGGCCAGCGCCATCACGGTCGGGTTGGTCAGGCGGGAATAGATGTAACCCACTTCCTGAAGGTTGAAGAGCCGTGCAGCATGGTCGGCGTCTTTGAACACATAGGCGGTGGTCTGATAGATCGGCACCTGCCGCGCCCCGGTGGCGGGATCGGGCTTGGCGCCGGCATGAATGGCAAGCGTATCGAAGCCGAGCGGTTTGTCGGTCATGGGTCTCCTCCCCGGAATGCAGTCGCGGCGGAGGTTAGGGGACAGCCGCGCGGCAGGCAACGGAGGATCGGGCCGGCGGGGTCACATTCGATAATCCGCATCCGAAAACAGGTCGAGAATGCGGAAAATCGCCATCAACCCATGCTGCACATTGTCGATGCGCAGCGTATTGTCGAAGGCCGAGGACCGCAGTCCGCCCAGAACTGCGCTGCGGCGGGTGATATAGCCCATGTCGCTGGCATGGCGGAACTGTAGCTGGCGCAGTGATCGCAACCCGCGCAGGATGGCGCGGCGATAGCGGCTTTCCCGGTCGCGGTCACCCAGGGCGCGTGCCAGCGCGAAGGCCTCGACCAGCCCTTCCAGATACACGCCTGTGGCAGAGGCATGGGGGGGGCCGAACTCCGGCCGGGCAGGGTCGAAGAACTCGCCCTGCACATCGGTGGGGGCCTCATCGCCCTGCTGCATGCCCAGAAGCCAGTCGTTCATCTCGAACACGAAAGCAGCGGCGGCGGCGTCGCCGGTTTCGGCGTGATAAAGCGCCAGCGCCATGCTGTGCCAGGGCACGAAAGCCGGGTTCGGCTGCGCGCGATGCCAGTCGCGATAATGGGCGAAGCCACGCGCAACCTGATCCAGCAGGGCAGGATCGCCGGTATGACGGTATAGCCGCATCAGCGCCAGCAACGCCTCGCCGGGGTAGAAATTCTGACAATCATCCTCACGCCCCGGCGGGCGCAGAAAGCAGGTGAACCGGCCCTCCGGGTGCTGCATCGCCTTCAGAAAGGCGGCGAGCCCCCGCAGCTCGGTGGCATAGGCCGCAGGGGCGGGCAGATCGAGGATGGCCCCCAGCGCGACGGCAGCGGCCCCCAGCTTGACCTTCGGACCCTCGACAATCACGCCAAAGGCGCCCTCGTCGCGATACCAATGATGGAAGTTATGGGCAAAGTTGCGGTCGCGCGCCTCGGCCAGCCCCTGAGGTGCCTCGGGGCGTGCGGCGGCGCGGGCAAGGCAGGCGCTGCCCATGAACTGTCGGATCATGTTGTTGGACAGCGCATACTGCCCCGAGGAGGGCCAGTATTTGTAGGTCGCCCGGCCCGAAGGTGAGACGCCGCGCTGCATCCAGCCGGTCATCAAGGCGGCCATTTCCGCCACCCTGGTACGGGTGATCGCCGTTTGTGGCACCACCGGCTGCCCGCGCATCAGTGGCCGCGCCCGGCCCTGCGGCAGTTCCAGCAGAATCTGGACGGCGGGAAGGCGCAGCGCCTCAACCGGCGCCTCAGGCGGTTGGGACAGGTCCGCTTGTAAAAGTTCCAGCGCGCGCGCAGGTGTCAGATTGCGCGCGATCATCAGGGATGGTGCGATCCGCGCCAGCCGCCCCGCCGCGCGCAATTCCATCCCAAAGATCCCGCGAAACGCATTGCAACGCCCCCGGCGCAGGTCATCGGGGTCCAGGGGCTCGGGTGCCCCGGTGATATCCAGCAGCAGCATGTCGGGGGGCGAGCGGCGCCCCGCCGCCAGCGCGGCACGGGCCTGCGCAAGACTATGCGCAAGGGCGTCAGCCAGCCCGGCGCCCTGCGCCCAGAAGGCCATTTGCAAGCTGCCCTTGCGGCGCAGGGTCAGATGGACCAGCCGCTGATCCCGGATCTCTGCCGGCAGATCGGGCAGCGGCGCAGGTTCCCCCGCAAGATGCGCGGTTGCAAAGGCCGCAAGCGGCGACAGCAGGGCAGGGGTGAGAGGCGGTGCCATCTGCTGTGTCAGCGATACCAGAAGCCGTTCCGCTTCAGGGTGTTGCGGATCACATGCTCGCGGTGAGGCAGGTCGCTGCGGTCAAACAGCGCGCGTGCCTTGCGGCCTTTGGGCTGGAACACCATGCGCCGGAAGGCTTCATATTCCCGCAAGACCTTTTTCACCGGCTTCTGGTTGCACACCTCCTCCAGCACCGCGACGGCGTGGTCACTTTCGCGGGCATAGAGCAGGGGCAGGGTGCGATAGTGGCAGGTCACATCGCCATCCAGCCCCGCCAGCTCCGGCCCCGGACGGCCCCCCCCGAAGGAATGGATGACCAGCGGCAGCGCGATCTGGTCCAGCCAAGGGTCCAGCGTCTGACAGACCAGCGCATCGGGACGGTTGTCGCGGATTTCGCGTGCGTAATCCAGAAAACGCTGCCCGAAAGCCTGCGGGCTTTGATGGAAGAACCAGCCCGCGTTGAAATAGAGGTAGCGCTGCCAGTATTCGTCAGGCTGGCTCAGGTCCAGCGTGCTGTCGAACTCCAGCCCGAAACGGTCATACAACGATTTCCAGGTGGCGGCATAACCGGGACCGTAAAGCTCCAGCTCGGGCCATGTGCCCTCCCGACGCATCGAGGCCGAAGGGCGGGTGAAATCGAACCCAACGGTGTCGAAGCTGCCGGTGATCAGCGTGTCGGTATCCAGAAACAGGAATGGTTCGTCCGGCAGCGCGGTCAGCGCCTCGATCTTGTTGCCATAGGGGTAGGACTGGCCGAACACCTTGTTTTCAAAGGGCAGGAACACTGCGCCCAGTTCGGCCAGAAGCTCGCGCACGGCGCTGTTGGTCACGCGCGGATCCTCCTGCCAGCGCGGGCCGGGCTGCGGCTCTGCCAGAAACAGCTGGCCCCGGAAGCCGGGGTTGCAATGGCGCAAGGAGGCCGCAAGCAACACGGCCTCATGTTGCAGGCGTCCCGCCTGCATGATGGCGAGAATATTGAAGGATTGCCCCGCGCCGGGAACCTTTGCCATGATGCGGATACTCGTCTGGTTTTGCCCGGCCACCCTACAGAACAGGCGCGCGGGCGTCAAAATCTTCGTTTTGAAAGGGTTTTCATCATGTTGCGGATCGTTCTTCCGTTTGTTTTTCTGGCGGCCACCCCGGTGTTCGCCCAGCAGATGACCACGGCGGCCGAGGTACGGCCGATCCTACAGGCCACCAGGGGCAACTGGATTGCCCTGCGTGATTACGATGGGCAGGATCTTCTGTATTTCACCCATCTGGAAAGCTGGCGCTGCGGGCTGGACCGGGTGGTTTATGCCATCAACGGCGGCCCGCTGACCGACTGGGCGATGGAGCCCTGCCGCGAGGGCACGGCGCAGCCCAATGCCATCGGGGCCGACCGGCTGCCCTATGCGGTGCTGCCGGCAGGATCGGTGCAGCGGGTGGATGTGATGGTCGTTTATGACGACGGCACCGCCGACAGTGCCACTTATGAACGTGCGGCGGTGCTGATGCCTTAGGGCTTCGGCGTGAAACGCAGGCTGAGGCAGGACATGCCGCCGTCGAGTTTGGCGCATTCGCTGTTGCCGATCTCGCGCACATCGTAACCCGCCTGCACCAGCCGGTCGCGGGTGCGGGGGAAGCCTGCGGGCATCAGCACCAGATCGTTGAAGCGGATGGTGTTGGCGGCCGCTTCCTCGCCCTCGGCCACGTCGATCAGACGATAGCCCTGGAAGCAGCCGGAGGCCGAAAGGCGCGTGGTCGACAGGATGGTTTCAGCATCCAGCAGCGAACAGTCGGTCTTGAAATGCAGTACGCCGGGAGGCGTATGGACCTCGCGCACCACCTCGCCCCAATCGGCGGTCAGGCGGGCCAGTTCGGCGATGCCTGCCGCATTGGTGCGGGCCGACCGCCCGACGAGGATTTCCGTCTCGGTCATCAGGATGTCGCCGCCTTCGATGAAGCTGTCCGCGCCCTCGATGCGGCGGATGTCGCCGTAAAGGGCGGCCAGATGCGGCGCCATCTCGGCGGCTTCGCCCAGGCGCGAGGGGGCGCCGGGGCGCATCACGACGGCGCCGGAAGGCAGGCAAAGCGCGGTATCTTCCACGAACACGCTGTCGGGATAGGCATCCAGCGCCTCCAGTTCGATCACCGTGGCGCCGGTTTCGCGCAGGGTCGCGATGTAATCGGCGTGATGAGCCTGCATCGTGGCAAGGTCGGGCGTGCCGGTATCCACCGCGCGCAGACCCGCGATGATCGAGGCGGCAGGCTTGCGGGTGATCGCATGGGTGAAACGGTAAGACCTGTCGGACATGGGCTGTTCCTTCGCGCTTTGCCTGTGGTTAGCACGACCGCCGCGCCCGGGCCAGCGCGTCGCGCTTGCACCCCAGGCAAGGGGCGGCCTACGCTGATCCGGTTACTGAATGGGGATCAGGCGCCTGTCCCGGCGCCGGGGGGCATCATGGAAGCGGAACCGGGCATGAATGCCCTCGGGCTGGTGGCGCTGGCGCTGATCATTGTCGCCTTTGGTACGATCCTGCTGCTGACGGCTGGGCGGGGAAGTGCGAGGCTGCGCAAGGGGGCGGCGGCGCTGGCCGCGCGGCGTGGCTGGCAGGCGGCGCTGGTCGAGGAAACCGGCGGAAAGGCACGTAAGCTGCGGCTGTCCGGTCCCGGCTGGCGGGCAGAGACCCGGCGCTATGTTCAGGGTGAAACCGGCACATCGGTCTTTGCGACCGAGTTCGAGGCGCCGGGTGTGCCATGGCCGGGGCATGTGGTCATCGGCCCGACGCTGGACGGCGCAGAGGCGGCGCTGGCCGCGCGGCTGACGGGCGGGACCGTCGCCATGTCCCTGTTGACCGCAGGTGAAATGGGGCCATTGGTGCCACGCCCGGAGGCAACCGGCTTCGGGGGCACGGTGTTCAGTTCCAGTGAAAGCGTGCCCCTGCCGGATGCGACCCGGCTGCACCCGCTGCTGGCGGCCTGGCGGCGCGATCACCCGGCAGAGCGGCGATTCCCCATCGTGATCCTTGGCCCCGGCGGCCTGCGCCTGCGGTTGCGCTCCGATCTGTGGTCCGTGGGGGAGATGGAGCGCTTCGCCGATCTGGGCCTGTCACTGGCCGAGGTGCTGGAAACGGCGGGCTGAGGCCAAGGAACGCTCAATGATCTGCGTCCTGTGGGGAAATGGAAGGAGCAAAAGATGCGTATTGCGAGGCTGGCGGCCGTTCTGGGTCTGATGATCCTGCCGCAGGGCGCCATGGCTTTGTCCTGCCTGATCCCTGATGCGGTGCGCGCCTATGAATTCGACCTCGCCGTGCTGGCGGCGATCGCGTTTCATCAGCCGATCAGCCGCGACGGCCTGAAAGAGATCTTCGGGAAAGAGATCAGCCGCGACCTGATCGGCCGGCTGGCCGAGCGCGACCTGATCGCCACCGGCCCGCGCGAGCCCCGCCGTGGCGCGCCCTATACCTTCGTCACCACCGAGACATTCCTGGCCGCCTTTGGGCTTGAAAGCCTGCGCGACCTGCTGGATACCGAGAATATTGTCGA
>NZ_QBKP01000005.1 GCF_003054195.1 Gemmobacter caeni | reverse complement strand
AGGGTCAGATGGATCACCCCGTCGATCCGGGTGACCTCCGAGGCCAGCCAGTCGCAGTTCACCGCTTCACACGGCAGGACGGCGCCCTCGGGCAAGGGGCCGAAGTCGAGATCCGCACCGTCGATGGTCAGGACATCGCCCTGCCGGGACAGGGTGAGGGCGGCATCGGAGCGGAAGGGCGAGAACGAGATTTTCATGATGGGTCTCCTCAGAACCAGCGGCCGATGGTGAGCAGCCTGAATTGCTGTCCGGTGGGCGAGCCCGCCAAGACCATTGTGGATGCGGATGGCATCTTGCTCGTAAAACGAAAGTAATATCACGCCAACTCGCCTTCATGCTCTTTGACATTCGTGGAAATACAGAGATATAGCTCAAAGAGGCTCCCCCGCATACGCGGGGATAGACCGTCGAGACCTGTAAGGACAAGCCGTCTGGCAATGGCTCCCCCGCATACGCGGGGATAGACCCGCGATTTGATCGAGGACCCGACGCTTGACGACGGCTCCCCCGCATACGCGGGGATAGACCCCCCGGTGCGGGCGCGTTCTCGATCACCGATTTGGCTCCCCCGCATACGCGGGGATAGACCCCGGGCGCTGGTCAGCTGGCTCGGCTCGGTCGAGGCTCCCCCGCATACGCGGGGATAGACCCCTTGCCCGACGATTATGGCTGGCGGTGGCTCCCCCGCATACGCGGGGATAGACCCCATAGCTTTCGGCTTGGTGTCCTTGACTGTCAGGCTCCCCCGCATACGCGGGGATAGACCCCGTCGCGGCCAGCATGAGCCAGATCGCCCAGCGGCTCCCCCGCATACGCGGGGATAGACCCCGGCAGCAGCGTGACCTTGATATGGCCCTGCAGGCTCCCCCGCATACGCGGGGATAGACCCCAGGTGGGAACGTGTAGCCCGGGCATGCCTTGGCTCCCCCGCATACGCGGGGATAGACCCATCGCATGAAAATGTGCGCGGCCCTTCAAATCGGCTCCCCCGCATACGCGGGGATAGACCCACGCATCCCGCAGTATGTCGCCAGGCGCAGAGGGCTCCCCCGCATACGCGGGGATAGACCCTGCCGAGCTTGCGACTTGCTCCCCGAACAGCAGGCTCCCCCGCATACGCGGGGATAGACCCGCGAAATTCTGGCCGACAGACGCATGGGCTGGGGCTCCCCCGCATACGCGGGGATAGACCCCGCATTCCAGTCGCGTCGCTTCGGCTGGTCTTGGCTCCCCCGCATACGCGGGGACAAATCCGCAGGAATCTAGGCTTTGCGCGCCCAGGCCCCTTCCGGAACGTCGTCGAGTGCGGTGCGCCAGGCGTCGGTGCGTTCGACCGGCAGCGCCGCCAGTTGCAGCGCCGCCTCCGCCACGGCCGCCAGATGGGCGGCGCGGGCCTCGGGCGAGGTGCGGGGCACGCCGTAGGCCACCTGCAGGGGGGCCACCTCGAAGCCCATGTATTCCAGCGCCAGCTTGCGGACCGGCATCAGCAGCGGATCAATCGGGCCGTAGACGCCGTTCTCAGAGAACCGTTCGGGTGTGCCGCCGGTGGTGACGCTGATCATCGCGCGGCGGCCCCGGAACAGGCCGGTTTCGAAGCGTCGTCCGTCCACATAGGCAAAGCCGTAGCTCAGCACCCGGTCGATCCAGCCCTTCATCAGTGCCGGCGGGCCACCCCACCAGACCGGGAACTGCAGGATCACGTTGTCAGCTTCGGCCACGCGTGCCTGCTCGCGGCGGATGTCCTCGGCGTAGGTGCCGTGGCGGGCGGCATTGGCCTGCTCGGCCTGAACATGAAAACGCCCGGCGTCGGCGCGCTCGGTCACGTCATGGGCCCCCACGTCGGCGCGAAAGCCCTCGGCCGCGAGGTCGGAGACCGTGACCCGGTGCCCGGCCTGTCGCAGCGCCGCAGCGGTGCCCCGGGCCAGCGCGTGGTTGAACGAGGCCGGGTCGGGGTGGGCCACGACGATGAGGATGTTGCGAGCGATCATGTCAGTCCTCAGTTCAGGAAACTCGGGAAGAACAGTGACACCTGCGGCACCAGCGCGATCACCGTGAGCACCAGCAGGCAGACCCCCACCATCGGCATCGCCTCGCGGATCACTTTGCCCACCGGCTCGCCCGAGATCGCCGAAGCGATGAACAGCAGGATGCCCACCGGCGGCGTCGCCATGCCGATAACCACGTTCAGCACCACCATGATGCCGAAATGCACCGGGTCCATGCCGATCAGCGCCTGGAACTTCATCAGGATCGGCATCGTCAGGATGAGGATCGAGATCGGCTCGAGGAACATGCCCAGCACCAGCAGGAAGATGTTGAGCAGCAGCAGGATCATCCACGGGTTTTCGGTCAGCGACAGCATGGCATCGGCGATCAGCTGCGGCACCTGTTCCAGCGTGAAGACGAAGGAGACGATGCTGGCCATCGAGGTGATGAAGAGGATGGATGTCGACACCAGCGCGGCGGCGATCAGCGCCTCCCAGACCCGCGCGATCGTCAGGTCGCGGTAGACGAACCCGATGATGAGCGCATAGCCAACCGCCACGGCGGCGGCCTCGGTCGGGGTAAAGATCCCCGCCTTGATGCCCACAAGGATGATCAGCGGCAGCAGCAGCGCAGGCAGGGTGCGGCGGGTTGCGGCGAGGCGCTCGCGCGCTGTCATCCGGGGCGTGACCGGGAAGCCGTCGCGGCGCGCGCGCCAGCTCGCGTAGATCAGCAGCCCCACGGCGATGCCGATGCCCGGCATGATGCCCGCTAGGAAGAGCTGCCCGATCGAGGCGCCCGACAACACACCGTAGATGATCATGGTGATCGACGGCGGAATGATCGGCCCCATCACCGAGCTTACTGCGATCAGCGCCGCGGCATAGGCCGGTGGCATGCCCTGCTTGGCCATCGACGGGATCAGGATCGAGCCAAGCGCCGAGGCTTCGGCGGTGGCGCTGCCCGAGATCCCTGCGAAGAAACCCGAAGACAGGATCGACACCGAGGACATGCCGCCCCGGCGGTGGCCGACCATGGCGCGGGCGAAGGTCACGATGCGTTCGGTGACGCCGCCCACATTCATCAGCGTGCCTGCCAGCAGGAACAGCGGGATCGTCAGCAGGACGAACTGGTCGACCCCCGCGATCATCCGCTGCGGCAGCATCAGCGCCATCATGCCGTTGCCCGAGAGGTAGAGATAGGCGGTGCCCGCGATGCCGAGCGCCAGCGCAATGGGCACGCCAGTGGCGAGGAAGCCTGCGAAAAGGAGGAAGAAGCTGCTCATGTGGTTTCGGCCGCTGTACAGTCGGCGTCAGGCGCCGTGTCTTCGAGATTGTTGATGACCTGGCGGCGGAAGCTGACCGCCAGGTCTCCGAGCACATGCAGCGCCAGCAGCGCGAGACCCACGGTCACGCTCACATAGACCCAGCGGATCGAGAGCCCCAGCGCCTCGCCCGAAAGCGCGGTCCAGATGAAATCGAGTGCGGGGATGGTCTGGCGATCGAAGCGCGAGGCGAAATCCCAGCCGTACCAGGCCATGAGCCCGAGAAAGACCACGATCGGCACCGCCATCACCGCTTTCAGCAGCCAGCGCAGACGCGGGCTGAGCAGCGAGGGCACGAACTCCAGCACCACGAACTCGCCCTTGGAGAAGGCAAGGCCCAGCACGAGAAAGGTCTGCCAGATCAGCAGGTAGCGGCAAAGCTCCTCGGCCCAGATCAGGCTGCCTCCCAGAATGTAGCGCCAGAATACCTGCGCCAGCATGATCACGACGATCAGCAGCATGCTGACCCCGGCGAGGGTGCGCACGAGCCATATGTAGCTTGTGACGAAGCGGGTAAGGGGCCCGGTTCTGTCCTGCATCGGTTTCATCCTCCCTGTGAGGGTGTCCCGCGGTGGCGCTCAGGCCCTCGCGGGATGGCTGTGTCAGGAAGGCGTGCCGGCGGCCGCGACCAGCTCGGCGATGAGAGGATCCTTGCCGGACCACTCCGCCGTCAGGTCAGACACGCGATCACGCATCTGGTCGAGCTCGCTCAGCTCGACGATCTCGACGCCCTTGGATTTGAGCTCCTCGCGGCCCTCGAGATCCTGCGTCTTGGCATAGTCGAGCGTCGCGGTGACCGAACGCCGGCCGGCCTCGATCACGGCGGCCTTCTCCTCGTCGTTGAGCCCTTCGAAGAAGCGTTCGGACATCACCGTCGACATGTGCCACGGGTAGTGGCCGGTCAGCGTGAAGTGCTTGCCGACCTCCCAGAGGTTTTCGCCCAGCATCGAGGAGACGTTGATCTCGACAGCGTCGATTACCCCGGTTTCCAGCGCGCCATAGACCTCGCCATAGGGCAGGCCGACGGGCGCGGTGCCCACCGTCTCCCAGATCTGCTGGTGCAGCGGCACCGGCACGATGCGGGTCTTGAGCCCCGAGAAATCCGCGAGCGTGGTGACAGCCTTGTTGATCGACAGGAAGTTGCGCTGGCCGGTGTCGGCGACCGCGAGGCCCACTAGCCCGGCCGGGCGCAGATCGTCGAGGATCTTCTGCCCGACGTCGCCGAGCGCCAGCTCGCCGAAATGGTCGTAGTCGCGGATGAGGAAGGGCATCTGCCAGGCGTTCATCGCCTGACGTCCCGTGACCAGCGGGATCAGCACCCCAGAGACGGCGACCACATCCATCAGCCCGGCGACGCCCCCCTCCAGCAATTGCTTGTCATCGCCCAGCTGGCGGTTCGGGAAGATCTGCACCTCGAAACCGCCGGGCATCAGCTCTTCCAGAGCCTCGGCAAAGCTGGTGGCCAGGCGGTGACCCGGATGTACCTCGTTGGCGGCATGGGCAAAGCGCATGCGGCGCCCGGCCGCACGGGCGACATGGGGCGCGGCCAGCGCCATGCCCATAGCAGCGGCGCCGGTCAGCAGGGTTCTTCTGTGAATGGTCATTGTGGTTTCCTCCCTCGGTGACGTTTTAGGCGGCCCGGCGCGGCCCTCTTCCTCGCCTGCGCCGGTCGCAGGGCCGGTCCAGCCGGCGCAAATCGTGGCCGGTCAGGCCGGCTTCGGGTAATCCCCTGCGTTCAGCACCCATCCAGGTTTGGCCGAGAAATCCTCACGCGGGGGGCTGAAGATATCAACGAGCAGGTTGCTGCCCGCCCCAGTGGCGCGCGTGGTATGGATCACCGGCGGCGGGATCACCAGCAGCGATGGCGCGCCCATCTCCAGCGCCTTGTCCTCCTTCCAGTCTGCCATATCGCTGGTCCAGGTCCAGCGCAGGTAATGGGTGAAGGAACCCGTCAGCGCCAGCGAGCCCTGTTCGAAATCGTCGTGGTGGTGCGGCGACATCTTCGACGGATCGCGCGGCCCGTCGAACGGGTCGAGCACGTTCACCATCAGCGTGGTGCACCGGAAGATACGCCCGAACCGGCCTGCTTCGGGGGCCACGTCGAGCGAATAGTGCCGGACTTTCCAGCCGCCCGGCGGGGCTGGCCAGTCCTGCAGCGGCGGGATGTGGTGGCGCGGCACGTCATAGCCCTGCGCATTGCCGCAGAGCGCGACGAGGTCGGCGCTGCGCGTGGTGAAGAGCCGCACGAGCTCGCCGCCCTCGCGGCTGGTGAGACGGCTGGCACCGGCAGGCACGAAGGCAATGGAGTTGCCCGGGACCTGCACGGTCTCGCCGTTCCATTCGATCTCGGCACCGTTCTGCGGCAGCAGCACACAGTACTCGTCTTCCTGTGCGTCACGGGCGAACACGGCGCCCGGCTCGGCAAGGCTATAGGCCACGAGGAAGTTGTGTCCCCTGTGCAACCAGGTGCGGCCCGACGCGTCGGAGAGCTGCGGCGCGCTGTCGTAGAAGGTTGCGCCCTGTTCGACTGCCACGAGGCCGGTCTGGTTCAGCATGCTCGCCGATTTCGAAGCGGCCAGCGACGCGCGCGGATCGGACTTGTCGTACATCTTCTTCCTTTCCCGGCGGCCCCCTCCGACCGCCCGTCTCTCGTATCTTCCGCGTTCTCCGGACAGTGCCGTGAAAGCGTCATGCCCGTCGGGCAAAGCCCCTTCAGGGGGCTATCCTCGCGTTCCGGTGGCGGTCCCGCGGCCCCGGCTCGGGGACGTTCTTGCCATGGTCGGAGCGGCTCGTGTTTCTTTTAGCAGAACATCGTTCTCGCAAACGGAACATACGGATGCTCACTCGGGGCTGTCAAGTCCTCGCGTTCGGGGAGTGCCCATGCGGCTGATGCGGTGCCGGCTGGCCCATTTCGGGCAGGCGAAATCCCGTCTTTTCCGGCGCCTCAGGGGCGACCGGATGGCAAATCTCGCTCTTGCTTTCGGGGGATAGCGGGTGTCAGCCGAAGGGAAGCGGGCCGGAATGGCCCATAAGGACCGAGATCTGCCGCGCGGTCTCCAGCACGGCGGCCGCATGTTCAGTGCCGGGATCGGCGGCCAGCGACTGGGTGAGGTCGACGATCCCCACGGAGCCGCAGACCGCGCCGGAGCCGTCGAGAATCGGGCTCGCCAGGGTGTTGAGCCCAAGTGCCGCCTGGTTGGGCGCGGTGGCCCAGCCCCGGCGGCGGATCACCTCGAACTCGGCCGCCAGCAGGGCAGGGTCGGTGAGCGTGTGTTCGGTGAAGGCGGTCAACGCGCCGGTCAGCACGCGCCGCTGGAAAGCCTCGGAGGAAAACGCCGTCGCCACCTTGCCCTGCGCCGAGCCATGGAAGGACAAAAGCGAGCCCACGCGGACGCCGATCTCGATGGGCGAGCGGCCGGGGACGGTTGCGATCACCAGCATCCCGTCCGGCGTCAGTTGCGAGGCCACGGCGGAATGCCCGAGCCGGTCGCGCAGCGCCAGAAGTGAGTCGCGGGTCGAGCTGATGAGCCCACTGTTGTCGAGCACCGCCTGTCCCAGAGACACCAGTTGGTGGCCGATCTCGTAGCGCTCGGAATCCTCGTGCTGGAACACATAGCCCTGCTGCACCAGCGTCTGCAGGTGCCGGTGGATGCGGCTCTTGGAAGTGCCGAGCGCGGTGGCGAGGCTGGTGACCCCGACGCCCTTGCCGGTCCGCGCCACTTGGTCAACGATCTGCATCGTCAGAATGACGGACTGAAGCCCCTCGGCCATTTTCTTGTCGTCTTCCGGCATCCCTGCCTCCTTCTGGTTCTGGCCGCGCCAAGAGGTTCTACAACCGCCCTGCGCAAGGCTGCAACCGACTGCGCCGGGGCGCGCCGGAACCGGCGCTTGAAACTTCGCCGCTTGACACGGGCGCCATCTGAAAAATAATAGAACATAGTTTCGCTCAGCGGGACAAGCTGAAAGTCATATCTGGCCGACGCCTGTCAAAGGCCGATGACCGAACGCGGGGCAGTTGCCCCGGGCAGAGCACATGGGAGGCACTACGATGACATCCGCGGACGGGCTGGCGCTGGACCAAGAGGCGCGCATTTCCGAGATCCTCCAGGGGGCAGTGGACCCCCATGTCCACAGCGGTCCGTCGATCGCGCCCCGCGCGGTGGATCATCTCGATCTGGCCCGCGATCTGTCGGGCGCGGGCTTCTCGGCGATGGTCACCAAGGACCACGACTATTCCGGCGTGATGTGTGCCGCACTGATCAAGGCGCACCACCCTGAACTGAGCACGCGGGTGTTCTCGGGGATCGTGCTGAACAACGTGGTGGGCGGGCTCAACCCCTATGCGGTGGAGCACACCGCTGCGATGGGCGGCAAGGTGGTCTGGCTTCCGACCCTCGCCGCCGAGAACCACCTCACATGGGAGGCCTCGTCCGACTGGTCGCACCCGGCCTCGACGCAGAAGATCCGCCCGGCGCGTGCCGTGCCGCTGTTTGATGCCGACGGTGCCATGCTGCCCGAGTTGCTCGATATCCTGGATGTCTGCGCCGCCACGGGGCTGGCGCTGGCCAGCGGCCACATCCACGTCAGCGAGACGAAGAGGGTCTTCGCCGAGGCGAAGAAGCGGGGGGTCGAGCGGCTGATCTTCACCCATCCCGAGGATATCGTCGGCGCCTCGATGGAGGACACGCTCGAGATCGCGAACATGGGCGCGCAGGTCGAGCATTCGCTGGCTTTCTTCGTCGAGGGCTCGAAGTTTCGCAACCGCTCCAATGAAGAGCTCAAGGCCTATATCGACCTCGTCGGCCCCGAGCGGACGATCCTGTGCTCGGATCTGGGGCAGGTGGGGACGATCTCGCCGTTGCAGGGCTTTCGCACTGCGGTCCGGACCTGTCTGGAGCTGGGGTATACCGACGCGCAGATCAAGCCGATGGTCTCGACGAACGCGGCGCAGGTGATCGGCCTCGACGGCTGACGCCGCGCGTCAGGACGCTCGCGCACCGGACAAGCGAACCGCGCCACGGGGCAGGGTGCCTCGTCGCGCGCAGACAAGGATATGTCATGCAGGATGTTTTCATTCTCGGTGCCGCACGCACGCCAATCGGCAGTTTCGGCGGCGCGTTGTCGTCGCTCGGGCCCGACGCGCTCGGCATCCTCGCCGCCACCGAGGCGATCCGCCGGGCCGGTGTCGAGGCTCAGCAGATCGACAACGCCGTTGTGGGCAACGTCATCCCGACCAGGCCCCGCGACCTTTATCTTGGCCGTGCCATCGGCATCGGGGCGGGGTTGCCGGACAGCTCGCAGGGGCTGACGCTCAACCGGCTTTGCGGGTCCGGTGCGCAGGCCATCGCGACCGCGGCGGGGATGATCCGTGCGGGTGAAAGCCGCCTGTCGCTGGCCTGCGGCGCCGAGGCCATGAGCCGTGCGCCGTTCTCGG
Source organism: Gemmobacter caeni (assembly GCF_003054195.1). Classification (GTDB taxonomy): domain Bacteria; phylum Pseudomonadota; class Alphaproteobacteria; order Rhodobacterales; family Rhodobacteraceae; genus Gemmobacter; species Gemmobacter caeni. Next base: position 274,354 of record NZ_QBKP01000005.1, on the reverse strand, counting down.
TCGACGGCATGCGCCATGGCATCAAGATGGGGGATGCGGGCGCCACCGACTGGATGATGGGCGCGCTCACCGATCCGTTCGGCTGCGGCGCCATGGGCATCACTGCCGAGAACGTGGCCGAGCGTCATAACATCTCGCGCGTCGATCAGGATGCCTTCGCCGCCGAAAGCCAGCGCCGTGCCGGGGTGGCGCTGGCCGAGGGGCGCTTCGCCGCGCAGATTGTGCCGGTGCCGGTGCGCTCGCGCAGTGGCGAGACCCTCGTGGCCGTTGACGAATACCCGCGCCCCGGCACCACCGCCGCCCAGCTTGCCGGGCTGCGTCCGGTGTTTCGTAAGGACGGCAGTGTGACTGCGGGCAACGCCAGCGGTATCAATGACGGTGCCGCGGCGCTGGTTCTGGCGGGTGAGGACGAGGTCACCGCCCGCGGCCTGTCGCCCATGGCGCGACTCCTGTCCTGGGGCGTGGCGGGTGTGCCGCCCGAGGTCATGGGGCTCGGCCCTGTTGAGGCGGTGCCGCTGGCGCTGTCGCGGGCGGGGCTGACGATTGCCGACATGGACGTCATCGAATCGAACGAGGCCTTCGCGGCACAGGCGATCGCGGTGAATCGGCTGCTCGGGCTCGATCCGGAGAAGGTGAACCCCAACGGCGGCGCCATCGCGCTTGGCCATCCGCTGGGGGCCACCGGGGCGATCCTCGCGGTCAAGGCGATCCACGAATTGCAGCGCATCGGCGGTCGCCACGCGCTGGTCACCATGTGCATCGGCGGCGGTCAGGGTATCGCGCTGGTCATCGAGGCGTTCGGCGCCTGAGGTCACAGAGCAGGGAGGAACACCACCATGACCACCACCTTCAGGGACCGGGTGAGGGCGCGCGAGCTGCTCGTTGGCACCTTCGTCAAGACACCTTCGCCGCATGTGGTCGAGATCCTCGGCCATGCCGGGCTCGACTTCGCGGTGATCGACCAGGAACACGCGCCGATCGAGCTGGGGCAAATGGATATGCTCTCGCTCGCCGGGCGCGCCGTGGGCCTGCCGTTGCTGTCACGTCGCTGGGGCAAAGGCACCGACTGGATCGCGCCGCTGCTCGACCTCGGACTGACCGGCGTCATGGTCCCGCACGTTCTGGACGCCGCGGGCGCCGAGGCGGTTTGCGATGCGGTCCGCTTCGCGCGCAACAAGCGCGGGCTCTCGCCCTCGCCGCGGGCAGGAAACTATGGCGGCATGAGCATCCCCGCCTACCGCGAGGCCAGCGACCGGACCAGCGTCGCGATGGTGCAGATCGAGGACGAGAGCGCGCTTGAGCATCTCGACGCCATTGCCGCCATCGAGGACGTGGACCTGCTCTTTGTGGGGCCGGCGGATCTGTCGCAGTCGATGGGGGTAGCCTTCCCGTCGCCCGAGCTTGACGCGGCCATCGACCGGGTGGTCGCCGCATGTCGCACGGCGGGCCGCGCCGTGGGGCTTTTCGTGGGCGACCCGGCGCAGATCCCGGTTTGGCACGCCAGGGGCGTGACTCTGTTTGTCTGCGGATCGGATCAGGCGCTGCTGCGCAAATCCGCCGCCGCCCTCATGGCCTGATCCTGTCCCGTCGCGTTGTGCCGAAGGCCGCTCCTGAAACTGTCATCAGGAGCGGCCGATATACGTTTTCACAGATGGCCTGCGTCAGACCGCCGGTTTGCGATGCAGCGTCGCCTGTTCGTAGGCATAGGCCATATTGATAATCGCCGCATCGTCCCATTGCTGAGCCAGAAAGATCAACTCGAACGGCGCACCCGAGGCGTAGTAGCCCGCCGGAACCGTGATTCCGGGGATGCCGGCGATGTTCAACTCGCCCACCGTCGTTTCGCGGATCGCATCGCCGGAATGCAGGCCCGGCAGTTCCTCAAGCATCTGCGGATAGGCCAGCGCGTCCAGGTCGTGACGGGCGAAGACCTCGCGCAGCAGCCGCAGATAGGTGTCTTTCAACGCAGTGAATTGCGGCATCGCGGGCGGCGTCGCGGGCGATTTCAGCACTGCGGCGAAATCGGGCAGCTCGTGCAGATAGCCCAGGATCGCGCCCTTGGCGAAGGGATCTTCGGCCTTGGTCGCCTCGACGAAGTCTTCCCAGGTCTTCAGTGCGGCATCGGGACCCAGACGCTTCAGATAGCAGCTGATATCGTAGGGAAGCGATTCCAGCCCGCGCCCGTCGAAGAAGGGCGTACCGGGGGTGATCTGGCGATGCGTGTTGAAATCGGTGCCCGAGAACGGGTCTTCGACCAGAACCGCCCCCGCGGCCGCCAGTTCGGCTTTCGCACGCTCATACAGCGCCGCCGTCTCGGGCGAGAGCGCATCCTTGCGCCAGCCCGGGCCATAGAGACCGATGCGCTTGCCCTTCAGCCCGTCCTTCGACAGGTTGGCCGCGAAACCGCCCTGCGGGATATGGCCAACCGAAGCCAGTGTCTTGGGGTCTTCGGTGGTGAAGCCCGCAATCGCGTCCAGGCAGATCGCCGCATCTTCCACCGTGCGCGCGATTGGGCCCACCATATCGCGATTGCCCGACAGCGGCACGACGCCAGCATTCGGTACCATGCCAATCGTCGCCTTGATCCCCACCAGCCCCTGGGCCGAGGCAGGGTTCTGGATCGAGCCGCCGGTTTCTTCGGCGAGGCCGGTCAGGCAGAAATGCGCGGCAACGGCGCTGGCGGTGCCGGCGCTGGAGCCGCCGGGGGCGCGATCTTCCCGCACCACGTTCAGCGTCGGGCCGGCCCAACTGTCATTGGCATGGGTGCCGGTCCAGCTGAGGATCGGCACATTGGTCTTGCCCAGAATCACCGCTCCCGCCGCCTTCATCCGCGCCGCCACCGGCGCATCGCGTTCGGGCATCAGATCGACGCCGCCGGTGCCGGAATACAGAAGCCGCCAGCCTGCGGTCGATGGATAGCCGACCATATCGACCGTGTCCTTGATCACCACCGGAATCCCCGCCATCGGGCCAAGCTTTTCCCCCGCGGCGCGGCGGCGGTCGATGTCGCGCGCGACGTCCAGCGCGTCGTCGCATTCGAAGATCACCGCATTATACTTGCCGTTCAGCGCCTTCATCTGCGCGATCGACGCACGGGTCAGCGCCTCGGAGGTCAGGCTGCCATCGGCGAAGGCGGCCTGCGCTTGGGTGATCGTCAAAGCGCCAAGATCGATCTGCGGGGTCTCAGCTTTGGTAGACATTTCGGGCCTTTCCGCGCGAAAAAGCGCAGCTGACGCTCTGCCGGGGGCAGAGCGGGACGGTGAAGGGAAAGCGCAGGATCAGAGCGATATCGGCCGCCAGGCCCAATGGCCCTGGCCGAGACCGTCTTCCGGTCGATGCGGGTGAAACTCTGACATCCTTGTCAGGCGGGGCGTGGCAAAGCCTTGCCCGACGGCCTGGCGCTATTACCATGCCGGGATCGTGGCCGCTGGCGGCGGGCGGAACCAAGGGACCACAGAAGCCGCAGGCGAACGATCAATCCGATGTGATCCTCGTTTCTGCCTGTCGTCAAGGCAGAATTTGCCGCAATTTGTCACCATCTCGCGCCAGCGCCGGAATCTGCTGCAATGGGGTTTGACAAGCGGCACGGCTTCAGTCTTGATGATCCTATCCTTGAGCAGGGCAGCTCTCTTCCGATTGATTTCGGGCGAGAGCTTTTTTGTTTTTTTACGGGCCGGAGGAGCCGGGCCGGGTTTCGGACGGGTGCATGACAGACGACCCCTGGAGGATCGGCGTGATCATGTCGCAAAGCGGCGTGACAGGTGCGATCGAACGCAATCAGCTGGCGGCGACGCGGCTTGCCATCGCCGAGATCAACGCGATGGGCGGCGTGCTGGGGCGCAAGCTGCACGCGGTCTTCCGCGATCCGAAATCGACGCCCGCGCTCTATCGCAGCCATGCTCAGGAGCTGTGCCGCGACGAGCGTATCCAGGTGATTTTCGGCGGCCATATGTCGAGCACGCGCAAGGCGATGCTGCCCGAGATCGAGGCCTACAACGCGCTGCTGTTCTATCCGACCCTGTATGAGGGCTTCGAATATTCGCGCCATTGCGTCTATACCGGCGCCGCGCCGAACCAGAATTCGGTGCCGCTGGTCGATTATCTGCATCGCAGCTTCGGGCGCCGGCTGTTCCTCGTCGGCTCGGATTACGTCTATCCCTACGAATCGAACCGCATTGTCTCGGACCTGCTGCGCTCGCGTGGGGGGGAGGTTGTGGACGAGATCTATGTACCGCTGGATCTGAAGCATAAACATGTGACCCAGATCATCGACCGTATTCGCGACCATAAGCCGGATATGATCTATTCCACCGTGGTGGGCGACGGGATCATCCCCTTCTACACCGCTTATCGCGAGGCGGGATTCGATCCGCAGACCTGCCCGATCGCCAGCCAGTCGACCAGCGAAGTGGATGTGGCGCGGATGCCGCCCGGCGTGGCTGACGGCCATGTGATCGCAGCGCCGTTCTTCGATTCGCTGCGCATCCCTGCCGCGCTGGCCTTCGCCCGCGCCTTCCGGCTGGCAGCGGGCGGGCCGATCCCGGCCACAGCCCCCGCCGAGGCCGCCTATTTCTCGGTTCATCTCTACGCCGCGGCTTTGGCTCTGGCGGGCGAAGACGGGATCGAGGCGCTGCTGCCGGCGCTGTACGAGGTCGAGGTCGATGCGCCGCAGGGGGCGGTGCGGGTGGACCGGCTGACCAATCACACCCATCTCTGGCCGCGCGTCGCCCGGATCCGCGAGCAGGGCCCCTATGACATCGTCAGCCAGCCCACCGAGCGTGTGGCGCCCGACCCCTATCTGGTGCGGATCTCGGGCCTGCCCGAAGACACCGACCCCATCGCTTTTCCGTTCAGCGCCGCGCGCTTCTGAGGTTCATGATGAGCTACGCCTTCCTTAAGGAATTGCGCAATCTCTCGGTCGTCGTCCTGCATCCGATGGACGAGGAGGGCATGGCCCTGACCGACCATCTGCGGCGGATCGGCTGCATGCCGCAGCTGGTCTGGCCGGTGCCGGAAAAGCTGCCCAAGGGCACGAATATTGTGCTGGTGGCGATTGTCGATGACCAGCGCGAGGCGCTGCGGCGTCTGTTTCGCACCATGGAAAATCCAGCGCCCACGCTTCTGGCAATTGTCAGCTATGAAAACCCCGCCACGCTGCAGCTGGTGCTGGAAAGCGGCGCGATGGCGGTGATCGGGCGACCGATCAAGCCCTTCGGTCTGCTGACCAATCTGGCGATTGCCCGTAATATCTGGACCCAGACCCAGAACCTTGCCCGCGATGCACGCCGCTACAAGCGCAAGGTCAAGGGTGAACAGGCGGTCAGCCGTGCCAAGACCATCCTGATGGCCACCCGCAATATCGACGAGGACCAGGCCCATCGTGAGCTGCGTGCCGAAGCCATGAGCCGCCGTATCGCGATTGAAGCGGTGGCTCAGGACATCATCGCCGGTGCTCACACCCAAATTGCAGGTATTGCCTCTGTGGGGGAAGAAATTTTCTTGTCCGATCCGAAAGAATCGGATTAACTTCGCTTCAGGATGGTCCCCGGCTTGTCCGGCCACCTCCGCACGGCCCGCCTCAGGCTGGCCGTTCCATAGGCAATGCAGCCCGCAATCGTTCTGCAGGAGCGAGGCGGGCTTTTTTGTTTCGACAGCGCTGTCGGTCGTAATTCCAGCATAAGAAACCCCATCGCAGGCATGGCCTTTGCCTGTGCATGGCCACCAACAACAGGGAAAAACAATGACACTGAAACGTCGTCAGTTTCTGACCACTGCTGCGGTTTCGGCGGGCGCTCTGGCCATGCCGGGATATATCCGCAGCGCCCGCGCCGCTGAGACTATTCAGGTCGGCGCGCTTTACTCGCAGACCGGCGGGCTTTCCGTGGTCGAGAAGATGCTGGCCAGCGCCGTGCAGCTTGCGGCCTCCGAGATCAATGCCTCCGGCGGCGTGCTGGGCAAGCAGATCGAGGTAATCGTCGAAGACGGTGCCTCTGACCCGAAAACTTTCGCCGAAAAAGCGCAGAAGCTTGTGATCAAAGACAAGGTGCAGACCGTGTTTGGCTGCCACACCTCGGCCAGCCGCAAGGCGGTGCTGCCGATCTTTGAACGCCGCAATGCGATGCTGTTCTACCAGACCCATTACGAGGGCTTCGAATGCTCGCGCAATGTCGTTTACCTTGGCGCAGTGCCGAACCAGCAGCTCTCGAACTACATTCCCTGGATCATCAACACGCTGGGCAAGAAGAAATTCTTCATCGTCGGCTCGAACTATGTTTATCCGCGCGAGATGGCCAAGGTCTCGAAAAGCCTGATCGAGGCGGGCGGTGCCGAATGGGTGGCTGATGAATATCTGGAGCTTGGCCATTCCGAATGGGCCGTGATGGTCAACAAGATCAAGGAGTCCGGCGCCGATGTGGTCCTGTCGCATGTGGTGGGCGATTCGATCATTTCCTTCTACCGCGAATTCCGCAATCAGGGCCTCAGCCATGCCGAGCTGCCGATCTGCGCCACGGTGACCTCGGAGATCGAGATCGCCGCGATGGGGCCGGAATATGCGGCGGGCAGCTACACCTCCTTCCCCTATTTCATGTCGATCGACCGGCCGGAAAACCGCAGTTTCATCGAGCGCTACCGCGCCTTCGTGAATGATCCCAAAGCGATCACCTATCACTCGCTGGAAGCGGCCTATTTCCAGCTGTTCTTGTGGAAACAGGCCGTTGAGAAGGCAGGGGACTTCTCGGCGGACGGTATCCGCGAGAATATCCGCGGGCAGGAATATGATGCGCCCGGTGGCCCGGTGAAGGTCGATCCCGACAACCTCCACACCTGGGTGACCCCGAATATTGGTCAGTGGCAGGACGACGGCCAGAGCAAGATCGTCGACAGCTATGGCAAGCCGATCAAGCCGCTGCCGTATTCCGGCTATGGCGAGACGGCAGAAAACCTGTTCTGCACCGCCGCCGGTCTCGACAGCTCGAAACTCTGATCTGCCGTGCCCGGGCGGGTCATGCCTGCCCGGGCCGCCACCCTCCTCGAAAGGCCGGTCGCCTGTGTTCGATACTCTGTTCATCGGATTGAGCCTCAGCTCGATCCTTCTGCTCGTGGCGCTGGGCCTTGCGGTCACCTATGGCGCCATGGGCATCATCAATATGGCCCATGGCGAGATGGTCATGATCGGCGCCTATGTCGCGGTTCTGTCCAATATCTGGCTGGGCACCAACCTGCTGCTGACGATACCGCTGGCCTTCCTTGTCACCGCCGCGCTTGGTTATGGGCTGGAGCGCCTGGTGGTGCGGCGGCTTTACGGGCGGCTTCTGGATACGCTTCTGGCCACCTGGGGCATCGCGATCCTGTTGCAACAGGCGATCCGGCTGGAATTCGGCCTGAGCTTTTTCGGCATCCATGTCGAGGGTCTGGGCTCGGGCCTGCAGAACGTGCCGGTGCCGCAGTTCCTGCAAGGCACACTGGGCCTGTTCGGGCTGCAACTGAACAGCTATCGCGTCTTCATCGTGCTGGTGACGCTGGTTCTGGCGGGGCTGACCTGGTTCACCCTCTATCGCACGCCGCTTGGGATGAAGGTGCGCGCGATCATCCGCAATCCGCAAATGGCCGCCGCCTGCGGCATCGATGTCAAGGCCACCAATGCGATCACCTTCGCGCTTGGCTCGGGCCTCGCCGGGGTGGCGGGGGTGCTGATGGCGGGCTTCCGCTCGGTCTCGCCCGACATGGGGGCGACGATGGTGGTCGACGGCTTCATGGTCGTCGTGACCGGGGGCGTGGGCAGCCTGTTGGGCACGATGGCCGCCGCTGGCATCCTGGGCGAGATCAACGCGCTGGTCGCCATCTTCTTCAACGAGATTGCCGGGCGGGCCTCGGTCCTGCTGGTGGTGATCCTTGTGATCCTTCTCCGGCCCGCCGGGCTGTTCAGCTTCAAGGGGCGCTGAGGCATGACTTCCCTTCTGACCAATTACCGCATCTGGGCCTATCTGCTGTTCTTCGCCGTCCTGCTGGCGCTGCCGTTGACCGGCGATGACTTCTGGCTGAACCGGGTGGCGAAATATCTGTGCTTCGGCATGCTGGGCGCCGCCATCGCGCTGACATGGGGCTATGCCGGGGTGTTGAACCTGGGGCAGGGCCTGTTCTTCGGCCTCGGCGCCTATGCGATGGCGATGCCGCTGAAGCTCGCGAGCTATACCAGCCTGCAACAGGGGTCCGACCAGCCGGTGCCGGATTTCATGCTGTGGAATGCGCAGCCCGGCGCCTCGACCGATCTGTGCTGCATCACGCCCGGATCCTGGCTGTGGATCCCGTTCCAGTCGCAATGGTTCGGGGTGGCGATGGCGATTATCGCGCCGGTGATCGTGGCCACGCTGCTGGGCAGGCTGATCTTCGGCCAGCGGATTTCCGGCGTCTTCGTGTCGATCATCACCCTGGCGCTGGTCTTGCTGGCGCGGCTCTTGCTGGTTGATGCCCAACCGCTGACCAACGGGTTCAACGGGCTGACCGACCTGGGCTATTTCAACCTGTTCGGCACCGAGCTGGATCCCTATGCGGTGACGACCTATTACGTCATTACAATTGCGCTGATCGTGGTGCTGGTTCTGGCACGGCTTCTGGTCGCGACCCGCGCCGGCACCGTGCTGCAGGCCACCCGCGACAGCCAGACCCGGGCGCTGTATCTGGGCTATGACGTGCCAGCCTATCAGACCTTCTTCTTCGCGGTCTCGGCGGCGATCTCGGGTCTGGCTGGCATGCTCTATGTGGTGGTGGCGGAGTTCGCCTCGCCCTCGTTCCTGGATCTGACCTTCTCGGTCTCGATGGTGGTCTGGGCGGCGGTGGGCGGGCGCGGCTCGATCCTGGGAGCCTGTATCGGCGCGATCCTGATCAATGTGCTGGAGGCGCGGGCTTCGGAAACTGAAGCCTTGGTCGAGGCCTGGAAGGCGATTGTCGGACTGGTCTTCGTGCTGGTGGTGATCTGGCTGCCGCAGGGGCTTGGCGGATTTGCCCATGACATGATGCGTCGGCTGACCGGGCGGTGGCGTCCCGAAGCCCTGAAGCAAGAGGTGCGGCAATGAGCGTTTACGCATTGGAGACCGAAGCTCTGGGCGTCAGCTTCGGAAGATTCCGCGCCGTTGATGGCGTGTCGCTGAAGGTGGCGAAGGGCGAATTGCGGGTGCTCTTGGGCGCGAACGGTGCCGGCAAGACCACGCTGATGGATCTGATCAGCGGCCGGACCCGGTCAACATCCGGGCGGGTGCTGCTGAACGGGCGCGATGTCACCAACCTGCGCGAATACCGCATCGCGCGGGCCGGGATCGGGCGCAAGTTTCAGATCCCCTCGATCTTCACCGGGCTGACGGTGCGGCAGAATATCGAAGTCGCGCAATCGCACCATCCCGGCGTCTTCTCCAACCTGCGAATCGGGCGCAGCGCGGCGGATCGGGCGCGTGTGGAGGAGGTGATCGACCTGGTCGGCCTGTCCGATCAGATGAAGACCGAAGCTGGCACGCTGAGCCATGGCCAGATCCAGTGGCTGGAACTGGGCATGCTGATGATCCAGAGCCCCGATGTCATTTTGCTGGACGAGCCGACAGCTGGAATGACCCAGGCCGAAACCGGCAAGACTGCGGCGATCATCAATCGGCTGAAGGGCAATCAGACCATGCTGGTGGTCGAGCATGACATGGCTTTCGTGCGCGACATTGCCGAGAAGATCACGGTTCTGCATCTGGGGCGCGTTCTGGCCGAAGGCACCGTGGCCGAGATCGAAAGCGATGCGGCCGTGCGCGCCGCCTATCTGGGGTCACAGGAGATTTCCGCATGCTGAGCCTGACCAATCTGGAAAGCTGGTATGGACGGTCGCGGGCGCTGAATGGCATCAGCCTCGAGGTGCCCGAGGGCAAGATCACCGGCATTGCGGGGCGCAACGGCACCGGCAAGACGACGCTGCTGAAGACCATCATGGGCCTGACCGACAGCGCCAAGGGCGTGGTGCGGCTGGGCGGGCGCGACATCTCGGCGGCGCCCACCCATATGCGCGCCCGCGCTGGAATTGCCTATGTGCCGCAGGGGCGCGGCATCATCCCTGATTTCACCGTGCGCGAAAACATCGTGATGGGGGGCTTTGCCAACCGTGCGGGCAAGCGCGCCGTGCCCGAGATCGTGCCCGAACTGTTCCCCTATCTGGCGGAAAACATGGACCGGCGCGGCGGGCTTCTGTCGGGCGGGCAGCAGCAGCAGCTGGCCATCGCCCGGGCGCTTGCGGCCGAGCCGGATGTGGTGCTTCTGGACGAGCCGAACGAAGGCATCCAGCCCTCGATCGTCGAGGATATCGAGAAGGTGATCCTGCGGATGAGCCGCGACTTTGGCCTGACGGTGATCCTGGTCGAGCAGAATATCGGCTTCCTGCGCCGTGCCGCCTCGCGCTTTGCGATGCTGGAAAAGGGCGCGGTGGTGGAAGGCGGCGATATTTCGGGCCTGACCGACGCGGTGGTCGACCGCCATATGACGATCTGAACCGGGCGAGGGCCATGATGCAGGATTTCACCTTTGACGCGCCCGGCGCCCTGAAGATCGAATGGGACGGCGCCCGGCGATTGGGCGGCCTGCTGGCCGCGCGCTTTTCGGCGCGCCGGGCGTTGCTGGTCACCGATGCACCGCTGGTGCGTTTGGGGGTGATCGCGCCAGCCCTGGCCACGCTGGAAGAGGCGGGGTTCCGGGTCAGCGTCTTCGACGGCACGGTGGCCGATCCGCCGGAGTCGGTGGCCCTCGATTGTGTGGCGCTGGGCCGAACCGCAGGGGCCGATCTGGTGATCGGCTTTGGCGGCGGCTCGTCGCTCGATATCGCCAAGCTGGCCGCGGTGCTGCTGCACAGTGACCAGCCGCTGGCGGGGCTTTACGGCATCGACAAGGTGCAGGGCGGTCGTCTTCCGCTGGTTCAGGTGCCCACCACCGCCGGAACCGGGTCGGAAGTGACCAATATCACCATCCTGACTACGGGTGAGACCACCAAGATGGGCGTCGTTGCCCCGCAGCTTTATGCCGATCTGGTGCTGCTGGATGCCGCGCTGACTCTGGGCCTGCCGCCGGGCCAGACCGCCGCTACCGGCATCGACGCGATGGTCCACGCGATCGAGGCTTATACTTCGCGGCACAAGAAGAACCCGCTCTCCGATCTTTATGCGCGCGAGGCCCTGCGGCTGCTGGCCGCGAACCTTGTGACCGCCTGCACCGATGGGCAGAACCGCCCTGCGCGCGAGGCGATGCTGTATGGTGCCTGCCTCGCCGGCAAGGCCTTTGCCAACAGCCCGGTCGGCGCGGTGCATGCGCTGGCCTATCCCTTGGGGGGCCGCTATCACCTGCCGCATGGGCTGACCAATGCGCTCATGCTGGGGCCGGTCCTGCGTCACAACCTGCCCGCCGCAGCACCGCTTTATGCCGAACTGGGTGCGCTTCTGGGCTTTGGCGCTGCGGCCACGGATTTCATTGCCGGCATGGAGGCGTTGATGGACCGCTCCGGCGCGCCGCGCCGGCTGCGCGATGTGGGCGTCAGTGCCGAAAGTCTGCCTGTTCTTGCTGCGGATGCCATGCTGCAGACCCGACTTCTGGGCAACAACCCGGTTCCGGTGACCGAATCCGACGCGCTGGCGCTGTATCGCGCGGCGTTTTGAGCGTTCAGACTGCGGGGTCCAGCAAGAGATCGGTGTGGCGGAGGATTTCTTCCGTGAGGAAGCTGATCACCGCCCGTTCGCGCCGCATCTGCCGCGTGTCGCGATGGCAGGTCAGCCAGTAGGTGCGCGTCAGCGCAATCTCGTCGGGCAGAACCGGCACCAGATCGGGGCAGGCTTTGGCCATGTAGCAGGGCAGGACACTCAGGCCATTGCCCTGCCGCACAGCGATCATCTGGCTGTAGATGCTGGAGCTCTTGAAGGCGGGTCGCAGGCCGGGATGCACCTCGCCCAGATAGTCGAGGCCGGTGGCGAAGAGCATTTCCTCGATATAGCCCAGGAAGCGATGCTTCAGCAGATCGGCCCGCGAACGGATCGGCTCTTGCGCGGCCATATAGGATTTGGCCGCATAAATCCTTAGCTGATAATCGGCCAGCCGCTCGGAGCGATAGCCCCCGCGCGTCACCGGGTCCAATGTCACGGTCAAATCTGCCTCGCGCCGCGACAGCGAGATCACCTGGGTCAGAGTGATCAGTTCCAGCGACAGATCGGGAAAGCGCGCAGTGAAGGCCGCCAGCATATGTTCGCTGAAGAAGTTGGAAAAGCCTTCGGGCACGGCAAGGCGCAGATTGCCGGTCAGGCCCTGGCCCGGCCCCGCGCCGGGAATGACCCCGCCCGAGGCTTCTTCCATCCGCTCAGCCGTTTCGACCAGACGCCGGCCGCTGGCCGTCAACTCATACCCTCGGGCCGAGCGTTCGAACAGGCGCTGGCGCAGCGCGGCCTCCAGCCGGTCTATCCGTCGCGCCACCGTGACATGCGATGACCCAAGCTGGCGCGCGGCCCCGCTGAGCTGGCCATCCCGGGCCAGGGCCAGGAAGAACTGCATGTCGTCCCAGTTGAACTGCGTCATGCTGTTCGTTTTCGTACATATTCTGTGAGAAATCAATCAGCCTGAATGGCTTGTCTGAAAAGAAATACTGACGCATTTTCCCAAGACGGTCCGGAGGAGGGCCTGAACAATTATGAACATATCGAAGCGTCGGCTGCGGCCGCGTCCCTTGCAGGGATGCGACCCGATGCAGGCCGCGCTGGGGCTGGGCAGCGAGAAGGGGGTGTCAGTGGAAAGCTATGATTACATCGTGATCGGGGCGGGCAGCGCGGGCTGCGTGCTGGCGAACCGGCTTTCGGCCGATCCGAAAACCCGGGTTCTGCTGCTGGAAGCGGGCGGCCGTGACAATTACGCCTGGATCCATATTCCGGTGGGGTATCTCTACTGCATCAACAACCCGCGCACCGATTGGCGTTTCCGCACCGAGGAAGAACCGGGGCTGAACGGCCGGTCGCTGCTGTACCCGCGCGGGCGGGTGCTGGGCGGCTGTTCGTCGATCAATGGCATGATCTATATGCGGGGCCAGGCGCAGGACTATGACGGCTGGGCGCAGGCGGGCTGCACCGGCTGGGGCTGGGAGGATGTGCTGCCGCTGTTCCGCGCGCAGGAGGATTACCATCTTGGCGCCAGCGCGCTGCATGGCGCGGGCGGCGAATGGCGGGTGGAGAAGGCGCGGCTGCACTGGGAGGTGCTGGATGCGTTTCGCGATGCGGCGCTGGAATTCGGCATCCCGCGCAATGACGATTTCAACGGCGGCGACAATGAGGGCGCGGGATATTTCGAGGTCAACCAGCGTCGCGGCGTCCGCTGGAACACCACGAAAGCCTTCCTGCGCCCGGCAGCGGGGCGGCCCAATCTGCGGGTGCTGACCGGCGCCCAGGCGGAACGGCTGATCATCGAGGAAGGCGAGGTGAGGGGCGTTGTCTTCCACCATCAGGGCAGCCGCAAGGAGGCGCGGGCGCTGCGTGAAACGGTGCTGTCGGCCGGTGCCATCGGCTCGCCGCAGCTGCTGGAACTGTCGGGCATCGGCCGGGGTGAGGTGCTGGCCGCAGCGGGGATCGCGCCGGTCAAAGAGGTGGCCGGGATCGGCGAGAACCTGCAGGATCATCTGCAACTGCGCCTGGTCTACAAGGTGCATGGCGTGCCGACACTGAACGAAAAAGCTTCAAGCCTGTTCGGCAAGGCCGCGATCGGGCTGGAATATCTGCTGAAACGCTCGGGCCCGATGGCGATGGCGCCGAGCCAGTTGGGGATCTTCACCCGCTCGGGCCCGGAAAAGGCCAGTGCCGATCTGGAATGGCATGTGCAGCCGGTCAGCCTGGATAAATTCGGCGACCCGGTGCATCCTTTCCCGGCGATCACCGCCAGCGTCTGCAATCTGCGGCCCGAAAGCCGCGGTTCGGTGCATGTGAAAAGCGGCGATTTCCGCAGCGCACCCGCGATCCGCCCGAATTACCTGTCGACCGAGGGCGACCGCGAGGTGGCGGCGCGCTCGATCCGGCTGACCCGGCAGATCGCCGCGCAACCGGCCTTTGCCCGCTTCCGCCCGGAAGAGTTTCGCCCCGGCCCGGCCTATGACAGCCGCGACGATCTGGTCCGCGCGGCAGGCGATATCGGCACCACGATCTTCCACCCGACCGGCACCTGCCGGATGGGCAGCGATGGCGGCTCGGTCGTCGATCCGCGGCTGAAGATGCGTGCGCTGGGGCGGCTGCGGATCTCCGATGCCTCGGTCATGCCGACAATCACCAGCGGCAACACCAACTCCCCGACCATCATGATCGCCGAAAAGGCCGCAAGGATGATGCTGGAAGATGCCCGTGCCTGATCCGTTCCAACCCGCCGTTCTGATCCGCCGCGAAGGCCGTGCCGGGCGCATCACGCTGAACCGACCGGCGCGGCTGAACGCGCTGACGCGTGAGATGTGCCTGGCGATCCTGGCCGCGCTTGACGCGTGGCGGGCGGATCCGGCGGTGGCGCTGGTGATCTTCGATGCGGCGGGTGATCGTGCCTTTTCCGCTGGCGGGGATGTGGTCGCGGTGGTCAGGGCAGCGCAGGCGGGCGATTTCACCTTTGGCCGCGATTTCTTCAGCGACGAATACCGGATGAATGCGCTGATCGCTCTGTATCCGAAACCGATCATCGCCTTTATGCAGGGCTATACGATGGGCGGCGGGATCGGGATCGGCGGCCATGCCAGCCACCGGATTCTGGGCGAGACCACGCAGATGGCAATGCCTGAAACCCGGATCGGCCTGGTGCCCGATGTCGGCGCCAGCGCGCTTCTGGCCCGGTCGCCGGGGCGGACGGGTCTGTATCTGGGCCTGACCGGCGCGCGCATGACGCCCGGCGATGCGATCTATTGCGGCTTTGCCGATCTTCTGCTGCCGCAGGCCGACTGGCCCGGCCTGATCGAGTGGCTTGCGGAAAGCGGCGATCCGGCGGTGTTGCCTAAGGGCAGAGCGCCGGACTCGGATCTGGCGGGCGCCCGCCCGCAGATTGACCGGATCTTCGCCCGCCCCGGGCTGAGGGCGATCAGCGCGGCGGCCGCGCAAGAAACCGGGCCGATCCCCGAGGCAATTCGCACCGCTTTGGCGCACCATGATCCGCTGGCCATGGCCGCGACGCTGCAACTGATTGCGGCGGCCGAGACCACCCACAGCGTGCCCGAGGCGCTGGAACGCGAATTCCGCTTCACCGCCCGCGCCGCCGAAAGCGGCGATTTCATCGAAGGGGTGCGGGCAATGCTGATCGATCGCGACGACCGTCCGGCCTGGCGGCAGGCCGGTGCGACCGATTCCGCCCTGTCCGGTGCCGTTGCCGCGATGCTGGCGCCGCTTTAGTCACAGCGTGGGTCGCGGTCAGCTCTTCACCTGTTCCGGCTCCGCTGCCGGATGGGCAAAGGCGCTGAAGCAGGTTTCATACCACCGCGCCGTATCGCCGATATCTGCGATCAACGAGCGGCTGGCGGTTTCGTGATCCCCCCGCTCCAGCGCCTCCAGGATTTCGTTATGCCGCTCGACCCCGCGGCTGAACACATCCGGCGCATAGGTCTCAGCCCGGAAGGGCAGCCGCAGCAGCGGTCCCGCGCGCACCCAAAGCGTCTCGATCATCCGATACAGCAATTCCCCGCCTGCAAGCCGGTACAACAGGAAGTGAAACTCCATATTGGCGACGGTCACCGCCTCGGCATCGCCGCGCCGCACGGCCAGTTCCACCTTGTGATTGACCAGCCGCAATTCGTCCATCTGCTCGGGTGTCAGCGGCAGGTCCAACCGCCGGATGGCTGCGCCTTCCAGCATCAGCCGGATCTCGACCAGCTCGCGGAAGCTTTCCGGCCGCATTTCGGGCACACGGGCCGAGCGGTTCTCGGTCAATTCCAGCGCGCGTTCGGCCACCAGACGTTGCAGCGCATCGCGAACCGGGATCATCGACGTGCCCAGCACCTTCGCCAGGCTGCGGATCGTCAGTTGCGCCCCCGGCGCGAAATGGCCACGGATCAGCGCGTTGCGCAGGATCTGATAGACCCGATCATGCAGGTTCACATCCTCCATCAAAGAGGTGTCCAGCGCCAACAGCGCCTGATCGCTGTGTCCCTCTGCCCGTTTCGAGCGCCTGATCACTGAGGACTGTCCTTTCTTCGAAACCACCATTTAATGAACCGCCGTCATGCCACCATCAACCACCAGCATATGGCCGTTGAGATAGGATGCCGCGGGCGAACACAGCAGAAGCAGCGGGCCGGCCAGATCCGCCGTCTCGCCCCAGCGCTGCAGCGGCACCCTTGCCGCGATCATCGCGCCGAAGCCAGCATCTTGTTGCAGCACGGTGTTGATCTCGGTTCGGATATAGCCCGGGCACAGCGCATTGACGCAGACCCCATCCTGACCAAGCTCGGCCGCCATCGACCGGGTCAGCCCGGCAATCGCATGCTTGCTGGCGGTGTAGGAATGCGCGTTCTTCTTGCCCTGAAGCGCCAGGATCGAGGCGATATTGACCACCCGCCCCCAGCCGCGTGCCCGCATCGCCGGGATCAGCGCCTGGGTCAGGAACATCGGCGCGGTCAGGTTCAGGCCAATGACCTCGTCCCAGCCGGGCCGGCTCACATCGTCAAAGGCCGCGCGATCAATCATGCCGGCATTGTTGACCAGTATATCCGGTGCCTCGCCAGCCGCGGCCAGCGCCGCGACCAAAGCCTCAAGCCCCTGCTCCGTGCCCAGATCAGCCCGCAGCGCCAGGGCCTCCGCCCCTGAGGCGCGCAGATGCGCCGCTTCTTCTTCCAGCCGGTCCAGATTGCGCGCGATCAGGATCACCCGCGCGCCCGCAGCCGCCAGAACCCGCGCCGTCGCGGCCCCGATCCCGCCCGATGCGCCGGTGATCAGCGCCGTGCGCCCGGCCAGCGAGAACAGCGCGTCAATTTCAGCCAGTCGCTCAGTCGCCATCGGCTTCCTCCGGTATGCGGGCCAGCGGGGCCCGGTAGCTTTCGAAATTTGCACAGATTCCGATGGATTGCCCGGAAATATGTTGCCCGGCATCCGAAGCCAGGAAAACCGCCATCGCCGCCACGTCTTCCGGTGTCACCGTCTGATGCATCGAGATATTGTGCAGCATCAAGGGCAGATAGGCCGCACCAGTCATGCCGCGCGCCGAGGCCTGTTCGGCTACGACCTTGTCCAGGCGCGGCCCGGCGACCATCCCCGGCATCAGGGCGTTGACGCGGATCCCGTATTCTCCGAGTTCGATTGCCAGCACATCGGTCAGGCCGCGCACTCCGTATTTCGAGGCGGAATAGGGTGCGCGCAGCGGCATGCCCATTCGCCCGGCGGTCGAGGACAGGTTGATGATCGCCCCGCTGCGCTGCGCTTTCATCGCCGGAATGACCGCGCGGGCGGCCAGGAATTGCCCGTCCAGGTTCACCGCCAGGGTCTGGCGCCACTCGGCCAGGCTGATCTCTTCCACCGCCCGGGTCGGTCCGGCGATGCCTGCATTGTTCACCAGCACGTCGATGCTGCCGAACTCTGCCATCACCTCGGCAAAGAATGCGGTGACCGCCGCCTCGTCCGAAACATCGCACAGCCGCGCCAGATGCGGCGAGGCCGTGACAAGGGCGGGGTCGATGTCGCAGACCGCGACCCGCGCCCCGGCGCTGGCAAAGGCATCGGCGATGGCGCGGCCAATGCCGCCGCAGCCCGCCGTGACCACCACGCGGCGGCCGGTCAGATCCAGTTTCATGGCAATGCCTCTTCCTTCTTGGTTTTGGCCCCAGGCCTGGTGCCGCGCAGAATGCCCGGCACCCGTATTTCCCGCCCCCGGCTCAGCCCATCGGGCCGCAGGATCAGTGCCAGCAACATGCACAGGCCCAGAAGCACTTCGCGCGTGCCGCCGGGGATCTGCAGCATCACCCCACCGATATCCACGCCGGTCTCGAAGCGCCGGAAGATCTCGGCCAGAACTGACAGGACAAGCGTTCCGACCACCACGCCCGACATGCTGCGAATGCCACCCACCACCAGCATCGCGATCACGATGAAGGACAGGTTCAGATAGACATTGTTTGCCGTGGTCAGCGCGCCGTTGTTATGGCCCAGCAAAACGCCTCCGGCCCCCGCGACGGCGGCGCTGAGGACAAAGGCCAGCAGCCGCAGGCGCATCACCCGGATGCCTGCGCCATGCGCCGCGACCAGATCTTCGCGACTGGCCCGCAGCAACAGCCCGGCGCGCGAATTCTGGAAAGCCCAGGCGATCAGAAGCGCTGTCAGCGCCGCCGCCAGCGCCGCCCATGGCCCAACCCAGGTCGGCAGCCCGACCAGCGAGGCGGTGCCTTTCGTCCAATCGGTCCAGTTGTTGTAAATCACAGAAATCACGATGAAAAAGGCAAAGGTCGCGATCGAGGCGGCAATGCCGCTGAGCCGCATCAGCGGGATACCGGCCAAGAGGCCCAGAACCGCCGCCAGCACCACCCCCGCCACCAGCCCGCCCAAGGGTGAAATCTGGATGCCGCGCAGCATCTCGGGCAGGCCGGGCAGGATCACCCCTTTCATCGCCACCGGAATTGTCACCCAAGCCGAGGCATAGGCCGCGACGATCAGGAAAGCGCCATGGCCAAAGGACAGGATGCCGGAATTGCCGACGAAGATGTAAAGCCCGGTCACGATCACCAGCCTGATCAGCGTATCGGTGGTGATCCGCGCCATGGCCGGGCTGATCTGCGAAAAGATCAGCGTCAGCACCAGCAGAAGCACCGCCCAGACCGCCCAGGGCCAAAGCCAGGCCGCCATGTCGCGCAGCGGATTTTGTTGGTCAGGCATCAGACACGCTCCCATGCGGACCGGACGGCGATCAGACCCTGCGGGCGGACCAGCAGCATCAGGATCACCGAGGTGAAGACGAAGGCTTCGCGGAAAGGTTGCAGATGTGGCGGCAGCACCATTTGCAGGATCGTGGTCACCGCGCCGACCAGAAAGCCGCCAAGCGCGCAGCCCGGCAGGCTGCCCATGCCGCCGATCACCGTGGCGACAAAGCCGATCATCGTCAGCGAAACGCCGAAGAAGGGCGTCATCGAGCCGGTCTGCGCCACGAACAGCACCGTAACTGTCACCGCCAGCACCGCAGAAATCGCGAAAGCCACCGCGATCACCCAATTACTGTTGACGCCGACCAGCCGCGCCATGCGCGGGTTTTCCGACACCGCCCGCATCTGATAGCCGATGCGGGTATATTTGATGAACAGCGCCAGCACAGTGGTCAGCACCACCGTCGCCGCGATCTGCAACAGGCTGACCCCGGCGATCCGAAGCCCGGCAATTTCGACGCTGCGATTGATCGCGGGCAGGAAGTTGACGGTCTTGGTCAGCGATCCGAACATCACCACCCAGATATGCTGGATCATGAAGCTCAGCCCGAAAGACACGATCATCAAAGTCTCGGGTGGCGCGCGGCGCACCTGACGAAACACCAGAAAATCACTGGCCAGTGCGAAAAGCACCACAAAGACCAGCACTGCGCCAATGGCAAAGGGCCAGTAAAGACCGGCGCTCAGCAACAGCACATAGGCGCCGACCATGATGTATTCGCCATAGGCGAAGTTCACGAGGCCGATCACCCCGAAGATCAGCCCGATTCCAATGGCGGTCAGGGCGTAAAGCCCGCCGACGCTGGCCGCGTCGATCAGCATCTGCAACAGCGTCATGGGCGCAGCTCCTTCGCCGGGGCCGAACGGCCGAAAAGCACGGATTCGACCGAACCACGCGCGCTGAGGGTTTCGGCGCTGCCTTCCTCGATCACCTGGCCGGCCTGCATCAGATAGGCGCGATCGCAAACCGAAAAGGCGCGGGCGGCGTTCTGCTCGACCAGAAGAATGGTGGTGCCTTGATCGCGCAACGTGGCAATCGCGGCATAGACCGCATCGGTCACCACTGGCGCAAGACCAAGCGATGGCTCGTCCAGCATCAATAGCCCGGGTTCGGCCATCAGCGCGCGGCCAATCGCCAGCATCTGCTGCTCGCCCCCCGACAGGAAGCCCGCCATATGGTTGTGCCTTTCAGCAAGACGGGGGAAAAGCGCATAGATCCGGTCGGCATCGGCCTGCATCTGCGCCCGGGTCAGTCGGCGCCGACTGGCGCCGATCAGCAGGTTTTCATGGGTGGACAGCTTCTTGAACACATCGCGCGTCTCGGGCACCAGCGAGATGCCAAGACCGACGCGCTGCTCGGGCTCCTGTCCTGCCAGATCGCGCCCCTCCAGCCGCACCGCGCCGGACCGCAGCGGCACCACCCCCGCGATGGCCAGCAGAAGCGAGGATTTTCCGGCACCATTCGGGCCGATCAGCGCGACCGTCTCGCCCTTGGCGGCATGGATCGACAGGCGGTTCAGCGCGCGCACCGCGCCATAGGTCACCGACACGTCTTCGATTTGCAGATGCGGGGTCATGCCGCAGCACTCCCCAGATAGGCTTCGCGCACCAGGGCGTGATTGCGAATTTCATCGGGCGTTCCCGCCGCCAGAACCTTGCCGCTGCGCAGAACCTGCACCCGGTCGCAAAGGCGGAACACGATATCCATATTGTGTTCAATCAGCAGGATACCGCAGCCGCGCGCCCGGATCGCATCCATCACAGACAGGAAGGCCATGGCCTCTTCGTGGTTCATCCCCGCCGCCGGTTCGTCCAGCATGATGAAGGCAGGTCCCGCCATCATCGCGCGCGCGATCCCGGCGCGCCGCTCGACCCCGTAGGGAAGCGCGCGGGCTTCGGTGTTCAGCCAGCCGTCCAGATCCAGAAGCGCGGCCAGTGTGGCGATCTCGGCCTTCGCCGCGCGGCGGCTTTGCCCCATCGCGAAGCCCGCCGCCAGCAGGTTCTCGGCAACCGTCAGCGCCGGAAAAAGCCGCACCGCCTGAAAGGTGCGCACGAGGCCCCGCCGCACCCGCTCATCCGGCAGCGTGGCCGAGATGTCAGTATCGCCGATGCGGATCGTGCCGGTCTGCGGCTTCTGAAAGCCGGAAAGAACATTGACGAAGGTGGTCTTCCCCGCCCCGTTGGGGCCGATCAGACCAAGGATTTCCGAGGGGCGCAGCTCCAGGTCGACATCGTCGATCACCGTCAGCCCCCCGAATCGGACGGTCACGCCCGTCGCGGTCAGGATATGGGTCATGGCGTACCTTTCGAGAGTGGGGAAACCGCCCCGGGGGGTGAGGCCACGGGACGGGCGAACGGGCGGCACTGATGCCGCCCGCGCCACAGCTCAGAATTCCGGCGGAGAGACCTTTTCTGCCGCGCGCCGCCCGATAGGCTCGTATTTGCCATTCGTGACCTTCATCATCAGCATCGGGCTGGTCAGGTTGATGTGCAGATCGGGCGTATAGGTCGAAGGCCCGGTCAGCAGCGGCTCTCCGGTAAAGCCATCAAGCGCGGTCTGGATCGCCGTCGTATCCAGACTGCCCACCTTTTCCACCGCCCGCGCCCAGGCCTCGACTGCAGTATAGCCGGTCACCACATGGCCCATCCGTGCCGGTTCGCCGAATTTCTCCTGAAAGCGGGTCATGAAGGCGGCGATCTTGGGATCGGGATCATTGCCCCAGATCGAGGCATAGACCGCGATATAGAAATCGCTCAGATCCGGCACCGCCTCGATCCAGTGGCTGCCATCCATCGATTCCGATGCCAGAACCGGCAGATCGACCCCGGCCGAGCGCAGTTGCCGCATCATCGCGCCATTGTTGGTGAAGCCACACCAGACAATGAAATTCGCATCCGCCCCGTCGGATTTGATCCGCGAGATCTGGCCCGCGATTGCATTGTCATTCAACCCATTCCAGGTGTCTTCGCCAAGGATGCTGTCCTCGCCCTTCAGATCGACCCAGCGTTTGCGGAAATTGGCGCAGAGCGATTTGGTATATTCAATCGCCGTATCCTGCATGATGTAGACCTTGTCCCAGCCGGGCTGTTCGGCCGCGAATTCGGCCAGCAAAGCGCCCTGGCCATTGGTGGCCAGCGCCTGAGTATAGGCCAGCGGGCCAACGCCCTGCACGCCGAACTTGGCATCGGCCGCGCAACTGGACATGGCGATCTTGCCCTGGGAAATCGCCGTCAGCGCGGCGGGGGCACCGAAGTCATAGTCGCAGGCGACCAGCACCATCTCGGAGCCGGCGTCCAGCACTTCCAGCGCGGCGGTCGGCCCAAGCGAGGGGTCGGATTTGGTGTCGCGGATCACCAGCTCGACCGGGCGCCCCAACAGCCCCCCCGCCGCGTTGATGTCATCAACCGCAAGTTCGGCCCCCCGTGCGGCCCCCTTGTCCCAGGGTTCCAGCGTGCCGGTCTGGCCGCTGGCGACGCCGATCACAATCGGGGTGTCATCGGCCTGAACCGGCAGGGCAAGACAAAGGGACAAGGCGGCCGAGCAGGCGGTAAGAAGCATGTGCTTCATGTCAGTTTCTCCTGGCTGTTGGACGATTATATATTGTTTTTATTGTTTTATTTCGCGCGAAGCCGGGCAGTGGCCTCGCGGTCGATCTCGAGCGTCTCGGTGACCGAGACGCCATAGACCTCTTGCGCCCGTTCCCGGGTCACAAGGCCCTCGCGCAGGTCGTGAAGGACGCGCTCGGGCTGGCGCTGGCGCGGATCTCCGAAGCCGCCACCGCCACAGGAATAGGAAAGGATGCGCTCGTCGGGGGCCACGGTCACCGAGACCACGACCGGCAGTTCCTCAAGGCTGCCATCGGCCCGCTTGCGATATTGCCGCGCTCCGCCCGCACTGGCCCCACCTGCCGCCCCTTTGGCGGCGTTGAGGGTGCCGTCGCTGACCGCATTCACCACCATCTCGCAGCCATCGGGGCCATATTCGCCCATCAGACTGGGCGCGCCGGTGAATTCCCCCGCCCCTTCGGTATCGGTGACCAGCCGGCGCTGATAGCAGCGGATCGGATAGGCCATCTCAAGGATTTCGATACTGTCGATATACAGCATCCCGGCATTGCCGGCATGAGCGATGGTGATCCAGCTGTCTTCCGTGGGCGTCCCCGCCCCGGCGGTGGCCCCCAGGAAGATCTGGTTGACGAAGGGCTTGCCCTTGCGGGGGTCTTTGCCCGAAATCACCGCCATCGTCGCCGGGCTGAGCGCGCCGGTCTCTGCCTGGCCGAAGCGGCTGTCCATCGCGGCAATCGCCGTCTGCACCGCATTGGAAATCCGGTCGGCGACATTGGTCGTCGCGACCGAGCAGCTGGTTGGATGTTTCGGGACGCCCACGACTGCGCCTTCGCGCAGCTTCAGCCGCACCCGCCCGAACGATCCCGCATTGCGCGGCACGGTATGGTCGATCGAGTTGAACACCCCAATCAGCGCCGCGGTCCGCGTGCAGGCCTCGGAAACGTTGATGCCCAGGTCCAGCGCATCGATATTGTCAGTCAGGTCGATGTCGATGAACCCCTCTGCCGGATCGACCGAGACGGTGGTGTTGATCCGTACCCCTTCCGCAGGCGTGCCCGGCAGCGGGTCATGGGTAGAGCTGGAGGTGGCGGTCTTCGCCGGCAGTTTTGCAATCGCCGCCTTCATCCGGTCGGCGCTGTAGCTGAACCATTGCTCGCCCAGTTCCGCCAGTTCGTCCCAGCCGAATTCGGCGCCCACGGCGCGGATCTCGCGTTCGGCGATCCGGCCAGCGCCGATCATGCCAAGGTAATCACCCCACCACTGATCGGGCACCCGGATACGCATCCGGCACATGCGGATGATATCCTCGATATCCTTGTAATCGCGCTGCACCTGCACCGCCGGGAAGATCAGCGCGCCTTCGTTATAGACGTCTTTCGCATGGCCGAAATAGGTGGTCGGGATCGAGTTGCCGATATCGGCCTGATGCGCCTTGACGATGGCGGTATAGCGGTGGCGGCCGTCATCGTCGAACACCGGCACCAGGATCGACAGATCGGCGGCATGGGAACAGCCGTGATAGGGCGAGTTGTGCAGGAAGGCATCGCCCGGCTTCAGACCGGGGTGCAACTCGCACATCGAGCGCGCCATCATGTCGGGGCCGACCAGAACATGGATCGGAATGCTTTCCGCCGTGGCCAGAAGCCGGTTGTCGGCGGTGACGATGCAGCAGGAAAAATCCCGCGCCGTCGCCAGAACGCCCGAGCGCCCGGTGCGCAAAAGCGTATTCGCCATCTTGCGCGCCACCGCCTCCCAGCGGTTGTTCAGGATCGCCAGCTTCACACCGTCGATCGCGCCGGTCTTGCGCGTCTCTGCGCCATGGTTCAGCGGCCGGTTCATGCGTTTTCTCCCAGCAGTTCGATGACAACCGAGCCGGAGGCAACCTTGCGCGCTTCCGATCCGGGGAAGACCACAACCGTGGTGAAGGGGCTTTCCACGATGGCCGGGCCGCGCACGCGGTCGTCCTCGGTCATTTCGGAGAAGCTGGCCAGACGGACTTCGCCCAGACCTGTTTCGCGGAAATAGCAGTTCCGCCGGGTGGATTTGCCGCCAATTCCGATATTCTGCATCTGGCCGATGCTGCCCGAGCGGATTTTCACCGCCACATCGACGCGCCAGCTGACGATTTCGACCGGGGCGCCTTCGTCGCGCACGGCAAACAGCGCCTCATGCGTGTCATGGAACGCGGTTTCCAGTGCTTTCACATCGCCGATCCGGTCCGAGGGCAGCGTGACTTCGATATCCCAGACCTGCGAGGGGTAATGTCCTTCGAAGCTGAAGGTGATGCGGCTTTCAATCGCCTGATCGCCGGTGGCGGCCAGGAAGGCCTCGGCCTTTTCGCGGAGGTCTTTCAGCGTCTTGGCCACGAGGTCCGCGTCGAAGGCATCGGTGCGGGTGGCGGCGATGACACGGAAATTGTTGGTCAGCTCCGAAATCAGACCACCGCCCGCCGAAAGCGCCGCGCCGACCTGCGGCATCACCAGCGTCTTGCAGCCCAGTCTGCGCGCGATCAGCACCGAGTTGAACCCGGCCGCGCCGCCGCCGCCGATCAGCACCGCATTGGCCGGATCGAACCCCTGCGCCACGGTGATATCGTCAATCGCCTGGACCATATTCTCCGTCACGACATCAAGGATGGCCGAGGCCGCCTCATAGACCGACAGGCCCAGCGGTTTCGCGATGCGCTCTTCAATCGCGCGTTCTGCCGCGATCAGGTCGAGCGAGATGGCGCCGCCCAGGAAATTATCCGGGTCCAGATAGCCCAGAACCAGCGCCGCATCGGTCACCGTCGGCTCGAACCCGCCCTTGCCATAGCAGACCGGGCCGGGCACCGACCCCGCGCTGCGCGGGCCTACCGACAACAGCCCGCCCTCATCGACCGAGGCAATGGAGCCGCCGCCCGCGCCGACGCTTTTCACGTCGATCGAGGGAAAGCCCGTCATGTGGCCACGGAAGGGTTGGCCGATCCAGGTCTCGCGCGCCCAGGGGATCGTGCCGCCGCGGATCAGGCTTACGTCATAGGTGGTGCCGCCGGTATCGGCGACGATGGCGTCTTTCGCCGCGCAATCGGCCTCGGCGAAATAGCGACCGGCGACCGGGGCCATCGAGGGGCCGGAATTGATCGAATGGATCGGCTGGCGGGCGACATCGACGGCATCCAGCACCCCGCCTTGCGAGGTCAGCACCAGCACCCGCCCGCTGAAACCCGCCTCGCGCAGTCGCGCCTCAAGCGTTTCCATATAGGTGGTCATCAGGGGCTTCAGCGAGGCGTCAATCGCGGTGGCCGAGGTGCGGCGATATTCGCGCAGGATCGGGTTCACCTCATGCGAGAGCGTCACCGGCACGCCGGGCAGATGTTCGGTCAGAAGCGCGCCGATCCTGAGTTCATGCACCGGGTTCACGACCGACCACAGCAGGCTGACCGCCACCGCCTCGACGCCCTGCGCCTTCATCTCGGCGATGATCGCCAGCAGTGCCGCTTCGTCCAGCGGCTGGTCCACGCTGCCATCATGCAAGATGCGCTCGGGCACTTCGAAGGTCAAGGCGCGCGGAATATAGGGCTTGGGATAGGGCACGGTGAAGTTGAACGGCTCGATCCGCCCGCCTTCGCGCAGCACCAGCACTTCGGGATTGCCCCAGGTACATAGAAGCGCCGTCTTCGCCGCCGTGCCGGTCACGATGGCATTGATCGCCCGCGTGGTGCCATGGATGAACAGATCGCCCTTGGCCAGCATCTCGGCCCGGCTGATCCCGTAATCGTCGGCGGCGACCTGAAGCACATCCAGCACGCCCCGGATCGGATCGTCGGGCGTGGTCGAGGCCTTGAACATCCGCACGAAACCGTCGTCATCCTCGACGACAAGATCGGTGAACGTGCCCCCGGTATCGGTTGCAAAGCGCATAGTCTCTCCTGTTGCTGAAGACCACTTTGGCGTGGCTCTCATTTGTCGGGAGGAAGCGGGCCGACGGCCCGCCCCCTAGATCGCGGTGGCCGCAGCCCCTTTCAGGTCAAGCATCTGCCGCGCTTCGGCTGGCGTGGCGATTTCCAGCGAAAGCTCCTCCAGGATGCGGCGGATCTTCGACACCTGATCGGCATTGCTTTTGGCCATCTGGCCCTTGCCCAGATAAAGCGAATCCTCCAGCCCCACCCGCACGTTGCCGCCCAGGATCGCGCCCATGGTGCAAAGCCCCATCTGATGGCGTCCGGCGGCCAGGATCGACCATTGGTAATCCGCGCCGAACAGCTTTTCGGCGGTTTCGCGCATATGCATCACATTGGACGGATCGGCCGAAATGCCGCCCAGAATGCCGAAGATCGACTGCACGAACAGCGGCGGCTTCACCAGCCCGCGTTCCAGGAAATGCGCCAGCGTATACAGATGGCCGATATCGTAGCACTCGAATTCAAAGCGGGTGCCGCAGTCATCGCCCAGATGCTTCAGGATATATTCAATATCCTTGAAGGTGTTGCGGAAGATGAAGTCGCGGGAGTTCTCAAGATATTTCGGCTCCCAGTCATGCTTCCAGTTCGGGTAGCGC
This sequence comes from Gemmobacter caeni, assembly GCF_003054195.1. Taxonomy (GTDB): domain Bacteria; phylum Pseudomonadota; class Alphaproteobacteria; order Rhodobacterales; family Rhodobacteraceae; genus Gemmobacter; species Gemmobacter caeni. The sequence continues at coordinate 247,341 of NZ_QBKP01000005.1, read as the reverse complement.
TCCAGCATCGGGAACAGGCCGAAATTCATCGAGCCCATGTTGAGCGAACACATCTCGGGCTTGAATTCCAGCGGCGCGGCCAGGCGCTCCTGCACCGTCATGTTATGGCCGCCGCCAGTGGTGATGTTCAGCACTGCGTCGGTCGCCTCGGCGATCTGCGGCAGGAATGCGCGGAACACATCGGGCGAGGGCGTCGGGCTGCCATCGACCGGATTGCGGGCATGCAGGTGCAAGATGGCCGCCCCGGCCTGCGCCGCACCGATCGCTTCGTCGCGGATCTGATCCGGGGTCAGCGGCAGGTGATCCGACATGGTCGGCGTGTGGATCGAGCCAGTGACCGCACAGGTGATGATCACCTTGCTGCCGGATTTCGGTTTCTTCTCGCTCACGACAATGCTCCTTCAGAAGACGTTTCCCGCAGCGGCTGCTTCAGTCGGCGCAGGTCTTGCAATTTGTCGGCCAACCAGCGTTGGCGGGCCGGAATCTCTTTTATATCAAGGCTTTCTCTCCGGGCCTGGGTGATCAGAGCCGGGGCGGTGCCATGCCAGGCGCTGGTTTCGCTGCCCCCCGGCGCCGAGGCTGCCAGGGCCGGGCCAAGCCGGGCCGCGTAATCGGCGAAGCCGCCGCTGGCGTTAAGGTCCATCACTTCGAACGGGCCGGCAAAGGCCCATCGCATCCCAAGGCCCGAGCGCACGGCACGGTCGACATCGTCGGGGCTGGCCACACCGCTGGCGACCAGCCGCAGCGCTTCTTCCACCAGTGCCGATTGCAGCCGGTTCAGCACGAAACCCGGCGCGCTTTGCTGCACGCGGATCACGTCCTGCCCCAGATCCGTCATCATCGCGGCGACCCGGTCGATCACGGCAGGATCGGTCGCGGCGCTGGGCACCAGTTCCACCACCGGCAAGAGATGCGGCGGGTTGGCGGGATGCGCGACCAGGCAGCGCTCCGGTCGGCGCATCGCGGCAAAAATATCGTCGGGCAGCAGGGCAGAGGTGGATGAGGCCAGCACGCAATCGTCATCGACCAGGTCTTCGATCGACTGGAACAGTGCCAGTTTCATCGGCAGATCTTCCAGCGCAGCCTCTTGCACATAGGCGGCGCCATCCAGCGCCCGCTCCAGTTCCAGATAGAAGCGGATCCGCTGCATCGCCGCCGCAGGCAGCCGCTCGGCCAGCCATTGCCGCGACTGATCCAGCGCCGCTTGCGACATGTCGCAAAGCCGAACCTCATGACCTGCAGCGCCGAACAGAACCGACCAGGACCGCCCGATCAGACCTGCCCCGATGACTGCGATAACCGGCTTCGTCATAGCTGATTTCCCCTTCGGACAAAGCCATCATTCAGATCGAATCAGGATTCTGTCAATAGTGTTATATCACTTTTTTGATTCGATATTTCTGATGAAAACATGGAAATATTCGAAAAAATGATCAGGATTTTCTTTGTGGAAAGTGTATAGATATAACGATATATCAGTTCCTTCGCGCCATCTTCTCTGGCGATGCGCAGACGCTAGGCCATGCCGCCCCGCAGTCTGCCAATGACGCGGATTGCACCGGCGGCACCTGGTTGCGACGGCCAAATCGGCGGCAGCAAGAGTTGAGGCTGGGGGATCGGGTCCTGGAGTGTGCGCGGCGCGACCGTACTAGAATAAAATTTATGAAAATCAATTACTTCTGGAGGATGTAGGCCGAGGCAGCCCTACGCGACACCGATCAAATCAACGCGCTTGCCACCACGGCTGCGACTTAGGTCATGTCGACGGCGTGGGCGCTCCCGCCTGATCGCATCGCAATGTGCCAATGTGATGCGTGTTGAAGCCATCACAGAAGGAGGTAGCATCCATGTCCGAGGTTACGATTATCGGGATCGATCTGGCAAAGCGCATTTTCCACCTGCATGGTGCCGGTCACGACGGATCGGTCGTGCGTCGCAAAAGGCATCGCGACCTTTTGCTGCTTTGGCGGGGTATCAAACGGCTGCGCGCGCGGGTTGCAACCAGACGGCGCGCGGCTATCCCGACCCTGCGGCAAGGATCAACGCCCGCACGCCAATCACGAGCCGGTCACGAGTTCGCCCGGTTTCATCGCGACTGGGGCGGTGGCTCAGTGCGGGTGCGCCCCCTGCCAGCGCCCGGCTGCGATCAGATCGGCGACGACCTCGCGCAGCAGGCTTTCAAGCGCGACGGCCGGGCCGCTCCGGGCGCGGGTCGTCGGGGCCACGATGCTCGCGACCCGGGTCATCGGCGGCGTGCCGAGCGACAGCGCCCGCAACCGGCCCTCGGCCAGATCGCGGGCGACCGCATGGCGGGGCAGGATCGAGGCACCAAAGCCCGCAGTCGTGAAATCGACGATGTTCTGATAGGAGGCCACTTCGAACCCCACCTCGACCGCGATCCCGAGCCGCTTCAGGCCGTCGTCGATGGTCTGGCGCAGGCCATGGGCCGGGCCCGGCAGGATGAAGGGGAGCCGCGCGGCGAGCTCGGCGAAGCTTTGCGCCGCATCGCCGGGCAGGGTCAGCGCCACCAGCTCTTCTATGAACAGCGGCGCACAGCTCAGGCCCGCAAGCTCTCGCTCGCCGTAGATGATCCCGAGGTCGATCTTGCCCGCCGCCGCCCAATCCTGCAGGAAGCCGCTCATCGCCTCGGAAATCACGATCTGCAAGGCCGGGAACCGCAGCCGTGCCGCCGTGATCAGCGGCACGGCCAGCGCCCCGTTGATCGTGCCCGTGAGGCCCAGATGCACCTTGCCCGAGACGCTGCGCGACAGGCTGCGCACATCGGCCAGTGCCTGATCGACGCTGGCCAATATCGTCTGCGCCCTGTCATAGAGGATCATGCCCGCTTCGGTCGGCCGGATGCCGCGCGGCAGGCGCTCGAACAGCGCCACCTCGAGATTCTCTTCCATCCGTGCGATATGCGCCGACAGCGAGGGCTGCGCCACGCCGAGCAGATCGGCCGCGCGGGTCATTGAGCCTGCATCGACGATCCCGATGAAATACCTCAGAAGATCGAGCATGGAATGGATTGTGATGAGTGAGCGTGAGCTGACCCGTTACCTGACAGGCGATGCCTGGATAGCCGAGAAAGTGCCCGGAGGACATGAAGAACCGGATCGGCCGCCCCTTCGCATCCGCGACAGTGTGCAACTTGGTGTTCATGGCACCTTTGGTTCGTCCGATCTGGTGCGTTCGCCCCCCTTTTTTGACCCGCAGGCTTGATGCCGTGCCGTATGCCTTGAGACAGGTCGCGTCGATCATGATCGTCTTGTGTTCGGCGCTTTCGGCAACAAGGCCCACCATGATCCGGACGAAGACCCCCTTGTCGCCCCAGCACTTCCGGCGGTTGCAGAGGGTCTTCGCCGGACCGTATTCCTTCGGCGAGCCGCAACGCTGAACCCATTGCGATTGATAGAAATTATGCCGTTGAAGGCATGGAGGTCATCAACGCTGGGCTTGCCATGGCTCTTGGGGAGGGACGGCTTCAGCCGCTCTATCTGCGCGTCGGTCAGCCGGTAAGATTGCTCATCGGTCAGATCTCCTTGCAGTGCCTGAATTACGCCAAAGAACCGAAATCAATGGGTCTGGAGCTTGGCTGTTTGCTCGCACAAACCGTTTGACTTGGGCTTTTTTACGATCCATTGATCAAATGCGCAAACACTTGGGGAGTGAGCATGTCCAGACGAGCAATATATTCCGGATCGCCCTTTGAAGAACTCGCGGGCTATTCGCGCGCGTTGGTCGACGGAGAGTGGGTGTTTGTCTCGGCGACCTCGGGGTTTGACGCCGAGATAAAGGGTTTCGCCAGCACGGCAGTCGCGCAGGCGCGCAAGGCGCTTGAGGTGATCGGGGCGGCTCTGGAACAGGCAGGCGCAAGCTTTGCCGATGTTGTGCGCGTTCGGTGTTATCTTTCGGATGCCGCTGACACCGTCGAGATCTGCAAGCTGCTTGGCGAGATCTTCGACGACCCGCGCCCCGCCAACACAACAATAACCTGCGGCTTCCCCGACTCCAATATCAAGGTCGAGTTTGAGATGACCGCCCGGAGGAGCATGGCATGAAGCGCGTAGCCGCCCGGATTTCCGGAACATCGGAAAAATCATTCGGCATGTATCAAAAGGCATCGGCGGCTCGCCATGCCGGGCGTGATCTGGTGCATCTCGAGCTTGGTCGTCCTCATGCCGACACCCCGGCCCCGATCAAGGAGGCCACCATCGAGGCCTTGCGGCGTGGTGAGGTGCATTACAGTGACCTTCGCGGGCTGCCGGTGCTGCGCGACGCATTGGCGGCCAAGCTGTCGCAACGAAACGGTATTCCGGCCACCCCGGACGGCGTCCTCGTAACATGTGGGCTGACGCACGCATCTTTTGCGGCGTTCATGGCCGTGCTTGATCCGGATGACGAGGTTATCCTGCTGGAGCCGTATTATCCCCAGCATCTCGGCAAGATCGAGCTTGCCGGTGCGAAGGCGGTGTTCGCCCCCTTGGATGCGAGTGATGATTTCACTCTGCGTCCGGACTTGATCGAACCTCATCTGACTGCGCGGACGCGCATGATCGTGCTGGTCAATCCGGTCAATCCAACGGGGCGCGTCTATACCAAGGCAGAGCTGCAGGGCCTGGCCGATCTGGCGATCCGCCACGATCTTCTGGTCTTTTCTGACGAGGTTTATGAGGACATCGTTTATGACGGTGTGACCCATCACAGCATTGCCGCCCTGCCGGGTATGGCCGAGCGTACGATCAGCGCTTTCGCCTTTACCAAATCCTACGCGATGGATGGCTGGCGGCTGGGCTATCTGCATGCACCCGACTGGGTGATGGCCGGGCTGTTGAAAATCACCGCAAACGATGTCACCCACGTTAATACGTTCATCCAATACGGCGCCCTGGCTGCCATCAACGGTGATCGTGAAATACTCGACAGACTTATCGCCGATGACAAAGCCCGCCGCGATCTGGTCGTGTCGCGGCTGAACCAGATGCCAGGGGTGCGCTGTGCGCTGCCGCACGGATCAATCTATGCCTTCCCCGATATCTCTGCCTTCGGGATCGGTGCGCAGGAGATGGCAGACCGTATTCTGGAAGAGGCAGGCGTGGTCGTCGAGGCCGGCACATTCTATGGCGCATCGGGCGAGGGCCACTTGCGCGTCTGCTTTGGCTCCGAGGGGATCGAAAGGATTTCCGAAGGTATGGATCGGTTGCAGTCCTTTTTCAACGCCCTGTGGCAAGAGGGTAAATCATGAACGCGGAACTGATCCTGCAGGCCCGAGGACTGCGCAAGAGCTTTGGTGCTTTACAGGCCGTCGATGGCGTGAACCTCGATCTGCGCAAGGGCGATATCACGGGTCTCATCGGGCCGAACGGGGCGGGCAAAAGCACACTGTTCGGCCTTATCGCAGGCGAAACACGGCCCAGCAGCGGGCAGGTTCTGTTTCAGGGCCATGACATCACAGGGATGAAGCCCGAGCAGGTCTTTCGTCACGGACTTGCCAGAACCTTTCAGATACCGCGACCATTCCGCAAGATGACAGTACTGGAAAATGTCATGTGCGCTGCCCCCAACCAGAGCGGGGAACGCTTCTGGAGCAATTGGATTCAGCCGGGTGTCGTGGCGCAGCAGGAGCGCGAGAACCGTGCCCGTGCCGAGGATGTGCTTGCATTCTGCAATCTGACGCACATGACGCAGGAAATGGCAGGATCGCTGTCGGGCGGCCAGCAAAAGCTTTTGGAACTGGCGCGGGTCATGATGGCGGAACCGCGTCTGATCCTGCTCGACGAACCCACGGCCGGCGTGAACCCCTCGCTGATCGAGCATCTTATCGACCGCGTCGTCGAACTGAATGCGCGGGGGGTCAGCTTTCTGATCGTCGAGCATAATATGGATCTGGTGATGCGGATCTGTGCACGCATCGTCGTCATGGCGCAGGGGCGCCGCATTGCCGAGGGCACGCCCGCCGAAGTGACCGTCGACCGGAAGGTGATCGACGCTTATCTTGGCGAGGTACCGGCATGACGCTGCCATTGCTTAAGGTCCAGAATCTCGAGGCCTTCTACATCCCGGGAATGCCGATTGTTTTTGACGCCTCGGTGAAGGTGGATGCAGGCGAGTTCGTGACCCTGCTCGGTCCGAACGGGGCAGGGAAATCCACCTTTCTGAAAGCACTGGCGGGGCTTGTCCCGGTTGGAGAGGGGGGGATCTGTTTCGATGGCCAGGATCTGACGGGCGTACCGACGCATCGGATCGTCGCGGCGGGTATCGGTTTCGTGCCGCAGACCGAAAACGTTTTTGCACAGCTCAGCATCGAACATAACCTTAAGGCCGGGGCGCATACCCTGCCGCGCGCGGTGATGAACGAGCGGCTGGACGAAGCCTATGAGCGCTTTCCGGCGCTGGCTGAACGGCGCAACCAGGCGGCCAACGCCCTGTCGGGGGGGCAGCGTCAGATGCTTGCGATTGCGCGGGCCCTGATGACGCGGCCCCGTCTGATCCTGCTGGACGAACCGACAGCCGGGCTTGCCCCGCTTGTCGTCACAGAGGTTCTGGAAAGCCTGAAGACGTTGGCAGGCTCGGGCATCGCGGTCCTTATGGTCGAGCAGAACGTGAAAGCTGCGCTCGCGGTCTGTGATCGCGCCTGCATTTTGGTCGAGGGCCGCAACCATTCTGAAGGAACGCCGGAAGCGCTGATGGCCGACGACGGAATAGCAAGAGCATTTCTTGGCATAGGGAAAACGACATGATCGGACAGGCGCTGGTCGATGGACTACTGACAGGGGGCATCCTTTCCCTGGGGGCTATCGGATATTCTCTTTGCTCGCAGATCTTGCGATTTTCCAATTTCGCACATTCAGAACTTCTGACATGGGGCGCCTATATCGCCCTGATGGTGGTGGGCAGCCTGCCTTTGGGCACGCCGCTGGCGCCATTCTCGTTCGGATGGCCGTTCCTCGTGGCCGTTCTGGTTGCGTGCATTTGCACCGGCTTCCTGGCGATCGGGGTGGATGCGCTTGTCTTCCGGCGGTTGCGAGCGAACGGAGCCGCGCGCCTGACGCTGGTTTTCGCAAGCTTCGGCGTGGCCCTGACGCTTCGCCACGCAGTCTTGTTCTTCTGGGGCGGCAACGCGCAGTATTACAGCCGCAACCTGACGATGGCGGTCGAAATCCTGCCAGGCGTCCGGATGCTGCCGGATCAGATTTTCGTGCTGGGTCTGACCGTAGTGTTGGTGGTGGTCCTGCATCTCTTCCTCAGCCGCAGCCGCAGTGGCATCGCCATGCGCGCCATGGCGGATAACCCGGCCCTTTCGCGGGCTTCGGGCATTGATGTTGCGGCGGTCATTCGCTGGACGTGGATGTTGTCGGGTGCCCTGGCCGCATTGGCGGGGATATTCGCCGGCCTGACCGTTCAGCTTCGGCCCGAACTTGGCTTCAACATGCTACTTGCAATTTTTGCCGCGGCAATTCTGGGGGGCAGCGGAAATCTCTTCGGTGCAGTCCTTGGTGGCCTCATCGTAGGATTGGCGGAAAGCCTGTCCACGCTTATGTTGCCGACCGGCTACAAAGGTGCGGTGCCGTTTGTTCTGCTGCTGCTGGTATTGTCCCTACGTCCGCAGGGGCTTTTTTCAAAATCTTCCCGGCTGTGAGGGCACCATGATCGGACTTATCTCCTATTTTGCCTTCTTTCTGACGGTGGCACTGATCTTCGGTATCGTTACGCTCGGGCTTGATCTGCAATGGGGCAAGACTGGCATTTTCAATGCAGGTGTGGTCGGCTTTTACGCCATCGGTGCCTATGGATTTGCCATTCTGACGGCACCGGCCAGCCCCGCATTTCTGGGAAATTTCGGCCTGCCCTGGGCGGTCGGGATTTTCGGCGCGATGCTGATATCAGCGTTCGCGGCTTTGTTGGTCGGGTTGGCGACCATAAGGCTGCGAGACGACTATCTATCGGTCGCGTCATTCGGGATCGCAATAACCATTCAGCTGATCGTAACCAACTGGCAGCCAATGACCGGCGGCACCATGGGCATCGGGCAATTGCCCAACCCCACCCGGGGTCTGTTCGAAGTCCGGTTGTGGAACGGTATTGCATATCTGGGACTGGTCGCGACGGTGCTTGCCCTGGTCTGCTACGCTTTGGCACGCATGACCCGTTCGCCCTGGGGTCGGGTGCTGCGCGCGATGCGCGAGGATGAGCCGGCGGCTCGCACACTTGGCAAAAACACCGTGGCGTTCCGCCTGCAATGCTTTGTCATCGGTTCGACGCTGATGGGGTTGGGTGGGGCGCTTTATGCCAGCTTCACCGGCTTTGTCAGCCCGGCGGACTTCCTGCCCATTGTGACTTTCCTGGTCTGGACCATGCTGATCGTGGGCGGCAGCGGCAATGCTCTTGGCGCTTTGTTGGGTGCCATTCTGGTCTGGGGTATCTGGAGCATGTTGGGCGCCGCCATCGCACGCTTTATGCCCGTCGGCCTTCAGGCGCAGGCCGGAGCAGTGCAGGCGATGTTTATCGGGATCGTGCTTGTGCTCGTGCTGTTGTTTCGGCCGCGCGGCCTTGTCGGTGAAGCGCCGACGACCTCGCGGACCAGCCGTTAAGTAAACGTATCAGCGAGAGATCACGACTGGATCTCTCGCTTGCACAATTCGCGCAGCAATGTCTGGGTCGTTTCGATATCACCCCTAAGCGCTTCCGCAGCCGAATGCCCGTCATGCGCGTCCATGGCATCAACCAGATCGGCATGATGGCGCGATGGCTCATATTCACCGCTTTCGATTGCCGGTCCGATGTGGGAAGACAGCATCCGCATGTAGGGACCAAAGCGCAACCACAGCGACTGGATGAACTGCACGACCACTGCTGATCCGCAAGCGTTGTAGATCGCGAAATGCAACTCTTGATTAAGTTGAAGCATTCCTTGCAGATCGCGGTTCGCTGCAGCAGCGGCGTGCCCCTCGACCAGAGCACGAAACTTCGCCCGATCAGCTGGCGAACAGCGATCAGTGGACAGTTTGACGGCCAGCGTCTCCAGCGCGGTGCGGGTCAGACACAGATCGTCAAGCCCCTCGAGCGACACGACCGGCACCTGAGCTGATCCGTTGTTGACAACCACAAGGGCGTTCTCTGCGGTCAGACGACGCAGAGCCTCACGCACCGGCATGTGGCTGGTTCGAAAGCGGTCGGCCAGCGACCCGATAGTCAAAACCTGACCGGGATCGAAATGGCCCGACATCAGCGCGGCTCGCAACTGATGATAGACACGATCCTGCACGGTAGACCGCGATGATACCGGCTCCAAAAAGTCGACGTTCATCCAAGCTGTCCTTGATCAAATGACATCTTTCCACATATGCGCTCGGCGCTACGAGCGCAAGTCTCTTAGGCCGTGGTCTCTTTGTCTGATGGGGCGCCGTGGTGTAGGCGTTGCGATGACTATCTGTGAGCAGGCCAATGGTGAAATCTTATCCAAGCTCACTCAACTCCCGAACGCTGATCAAGGGCCTGTGCACATCAGGTGGCGCGGGAAATCTGCTATCGGTCAAGACCATCGGTCACGACCGGCAGCATTCCCGAAGATCATGCGCCTTGCGGAATTGCGTCGTCCGTCCAGTTTATCGATTGACCTTCCCCAAGGCTGTGAGCCTTGCGCAATACCAATTTGGCGGCAGCCAGATCCTGGGTCGCGGTTCCCAATGACTTGAATATGGTCAGGGCATCACTGCCGCTGCGCCCGGGATGGAAGCCCGCAAGCACTTCGCCCAGCTCTGCAAGAATGTGATTGGCAGTGATGCGTCTTTCGGCAAGCGGCAAAAGGTATTCGCCGCATTCGGTATGGGCTTGCAGGCGGGAATCCGTGAACAACTCCGCGTCGGCGATCAGGTCGCTGCCCAATTCACGCGCATCCGGTCTGCTCGCCCCGATCGCGTTGATATGCGCACCCGGCATGACCCACCTGGGATCAATCAGCGGCTTGTCCGCAGCAGTGGCGGTGCAGATCACGTCGGCATCCCTCAGGGCAGCCGCGATATCCTGACAGGCCTTGGCTCCCATCTCTTCGGCCAATGAAGCCGCACCAGAACGCGACCACAGCGTAAATTCTGCATGTGGCAGCACAAGGCGCAACGCTTCAAGATGCGCGCGCGCCTGAGTGCCTGCGCCAAGAAACGCGACGCGGGAAACATCAGGCCGCGCAAGCGCCAGAGTCGCGATGGCCGAGGTCGCCGCCGTGCGCAGCGCCGTGATCGCGCTGGCATCGATGACAGCCAGCGGAAGTCCGGTGCAGCCTTCGAACAATAGCATCACGCCCTGATGCGTATCCAGTCCGCGGGCGCGATTGGACCTTGCGACAGTGACCGCTTTGAGCGCCCATGTCGGATCGCCCGCAACTTGCGCGATCGGCATCAGCCCCATCAGAGCCTGCCCTTCGCCACCCGAAAGCTGGTGGCGCGAAAACTGTTTATGTGCGCCTTTGGCCTCCTCGATCAACTCTGCACGGACGGCCGAAATGCACTCGGCCATTCCCACGCAGCGCTTCACATCTGCTGCTGTCAGAACCAGCATCCTAAAGCCCTTTCCGCCAGTCGCTCCAGCGGACCTGCGCCACCGTGGCCGAGGTCGCCAGGCTGGTGGCGAGCCGGGGAAGCGGCAGTTTCGATTGCGCCAGCGGCACTGGCAACTCGTCGACCGGCACACCCGAGGCGAGATCGGCCATAACCTCGCCCAGCATGGCGGTCAGCGCGATACCGCGTCCGTTGCAGCCGATCCCGCCCCAGAATCCGGGGCCGAGATTATAAAGATGCGGCAGGAAATCCAGCGTTATCGCTGCTGTGCCCTGCCAGATACTCGCTATTTCAGGCGTATGCGACAGTCCGAACTCGGATGCCAGCCTGGTGGCGATGCGCCCGGCAAGGCGGTGTTGAGCCCGGAACGGCAATACGGCCATGCCCCCGCTGATCAGCCGGTTGTCATGGGTCAGTCTGGCGGTGAACAGGTTCGCCCGGGTATCGGCGAAGGGGATGCGTGCCGGCGACAGGCGTGCCGCCTCGTCGGCGGAAAGCGGCGCGGTCGCGATCTGATAAACCCGCAGGGGCACGGTGAATTTCCCCAGTTCCCGCGCGACGCCCGTGCGATAGGCATTCGTGCAAAGCAGGACCAGCCGTGCTTTCACCTGAAAACCGGGACCAGACAGCACCCAGCCCGCGCCCTCGCGGTGGCGTGCCGTCACCGGGGCATTGCCATGCAGCGTCACACCGGCCCGAATTGCGGCTATGGACAGACCGCGCGCATAGGACAGCGGGTTCAGCATCCCGCCCGAGGGATCGAACAACGCGCCGTGACAATGACGCGCCGCAGTACGCGCGCGGGCCTCTTCCGCCGACAGCAGTTTCAGCGGACGGCCCAGTTCGTTCCAGTCAGCGACGCGCTGGGCCAGCATCGGCAGGGTGTCGGGACTATGGGCGACATGCATCCAGCCAGTCTGTTCTGCGGCGCAATCGATCCCCTGATTTCGAATGGTCTCGAAAACCCGCTCGGCCCCGGCGCCGATCATGCGCAAAAGCCGGTCGGCCTTTTGCCTGCCCAGCCGGGCTCGCACGGCGGCCGGGTCGGCCTTGGCGAAATTCGGCACGACAAAGCCCGCATTGACACCCGATGCGCCCATGCCGGGTTCACCGGCTTCCAGCACCGTGACGCTGTGCCCGCGTTGTGCAAGATGCAGCGCTGCGGTCAGCCCGGTAAACCCCCCGCCGATGATGGCTATATCGGTATCGCTTCGGGTGGGGACGGGCGGCAACGACAAGGTCGCAGGCGAGGCCCAGATGCTCTTGTCGATATCGGAACGGGATCTGCTCATCTGGATTGCCTTTGCGGCAGTTGAAAGGCCTCAATATCGGGCAGCGGCCCTTCCCATGCACGGATTTCGACGAGGCAGCTTTGCGCGGCGCAACCCTGCGACAGGGACGAAGCGGCAATGTCCCGGGTCAGCACGTTGGGATTGCCATGGCGATCAAGCGCGGTATCGGGGCATGGATCATACCACGCGCCGGTATTCAGGCGTGCAACGCGGGGCATGATCTGTGAATTCGCGCAGACGGCGGCCAGGCAACGGCCCCGGCCGTTAAAAATTTCGACAATCTGCCCATCGTGCAGGCCGCGTTGTTCAACCTCGGAAGGGTGCATATGCACCTGCTCGCGCCCCTCGACCTTGCCGCTCATGCTATGAGGTGAGGCATCAAGCTGACTGTGCAGTTTTCGGGCCGGTTGGTCCGTCAGCAGGTGCAGCGGATATTGCGCGGCACCCGCAGAGCCCAGCCATTCGCGCTTCTCCAGCCAGACCGGATGCGGCGGGCAATCAGCCAGTGCCATCTCGGCGATGCGGTCTGACCATATTTCGATCCGCCCCGATGGGGTATTCAAGGGACGCTGGGCGGGTTGCGCGACGAAATCGTGCAACATGGTGGCGGGTCGATCATGCGCGGTCATGTCGACCAGACCAGATTGCCAGAATTCGTCGAACTCCGGCAGTTCTATGCCAAGGCCCTTATTTATCTGGCGGGCCTCGGCATAAAGCCGTTGCAGCCAGCCCATGGTGTCCAGCCCTTCTGTATAGTCGGCCTCGCAACCGAGCCGACGAGCAAGACCGGCAAAGATATCGTAATCGTCGCGCGCCGACCCAGCCGGGCTTTCCACCGCACGCATCGCCACGATGAAAGCCTCCAGCGTCGAACTGCCGATGTCGTTGCGTTCCAGAGTGGTCGTGGCAGGAAAGACGATATCAGCGCGCCGCGCCGCAGGCGACCACCACGGGTCGTTCACGATGATTGTTTCAGGGCGTGCCCAGGCTCGGCGTAAACGGTTCAGGTCCTGATGGTGGTGGAACGGGTTGCCCCCCGCCCAGTAAACCAGCCGGATGTCCGGATACTGATAGGTTTCCCCATTATAGGTAAAACTTGCGCCCGGACCCAGCAGCATATCCGCCAGTCGCGCGACGGGGATGAAGTCGGTCACGCCGTTGCGACCCTGCGGCAGAGTTGGTCCTTTGGATCGTATATGCGGGCTGCCAAGCAGGTTCGCGGCGCCATAACCGACGCCGAATCCACCTCCCGGCTGGCCGATCTGGCCCATCATCGCGGCCAGGACGACCACCATCCAGAACGGCTGTTCGCCGTGCTCTGCGCGCTGCATCGCCCATGAGACGTTCAGCATGCTGCGCGTCGCGGCCATGTCCCGCGCCAGTCGGGCGATTGTGGCGGCCGGCACGCCGCTGATTTGCTCGGCCCAGGCTGGCGTCTTGGGCTGGCCGTCGCTTTCTCCGGTCAGGTAGGGCGCGAACCGGTCGAACCCGGTGCAGCACCGTTCCAGAAACGCCCGATCATGCAGGTTCTCGCTTAAAAGAACCTGCGCCATCGCCAGCATGACGGCGGTATCGGTGTTCGGGCGACAGGGTATCCATTCGACCTGCCCCGAGATCGCTCCGACATTGTCACCAACCGGCCCGATATTGACGATGCGCACCCCCGCATCGACCAGAGTGCGCAGCGCAGCTGGCGTGTGGTGTATGCCGACCCCGCCCGCATTCATCTGGGAGTTCTTCACCGGAATGCCGCCGAAGCTGACGAAAAGGCGGGTATGCGCGGCCAGTGTGTCCCATGACGAATGCTCTGCCATGAGCTGGTCCATAGGGGCCACCACATGGGGCAAAATCACATTCGCGGCGCCAAGGGAATAGCTGTCCACATGCCGCACATAACCCCCCGCAGCATTCAGGAAACGATGCACCTGACTTTGGGCATGATGAAAACGTCCGGCACTCGACCAGCCATAAGACCCGCCGAAGATTGACCGATTGCCGAACTGCTCACGGACCCGCGCAATTTCAGACGCTGCCAGATCCAGCGCTTCGTCCCATTCGAGTTCAACAAACGGGTCCAGCCCGCGGCGTTCCGGCGCGCGTCCGGCGTTGTCGAGCCAGCTGCGACGAACAGCCGGGCGGGTGATCCGGAGTGCGGCCATTTGCGGAGAAAGCTGGCCTTGTCCGATCGGACTCGGGTCCGGATCACGAGAAAATGGGGCGAGATCGGGGACACCGGCGGCATCCCTTTCGACCTCGTACAGCCCCCAGTGCGACAGCGTGTAGCGTTTGCTCATCCCTATCTGCGACCTTTACCCGTCAACTTTACGGAACAGGTCGTCCATCTCCCGAAGGTCGATTTCCCGGTCAATTGTCAGGGTGCCGTCTTCGGCGACGCTCCAGACCAGAGCGGGGCCTTTGACGTCGCCATACTGGTCGAAGTTCACGGCACCCGTCGCGCCGACATAGGAAATGCCCTGGCCTGCCTTGATCACCTCGATGGCTTTGGCGAAATCATCGGCACCGGTTCCGATGGGCGTGCCGTCTTCGGTCTGGATCTGCCACATCGCATCACGGATCGAAGGCCCGCTGAGGTCGGGCGCGATATTCATTGCCAGTCCGAGCGCCATGATCGCGTCATAGATATTGTAAATGCCAGGGCCTTCGGGTGCGATGCCCGGATTTGCCGCGCTGAATGCCTCGCGGAAGCTATCAAGCTCGGGCCCTTTTGCCGCGGCATTGTCGGTCCCCCACGATTCGGTGAGATACTGTGCGCCCACGGCCTCGACAAAATCGGGGCTGCGCAACGCGTTGTTCAGGATCATCGACCTGGCGCCGCCCAGTGACAACCATTCGCGCGCGATGCTCGCACCGTCAACCGGGAATGCGACCAACAGCAACGCATCTGCATCCGCAGCCAAAGCCGTGCTGACCTCGGCCCGATAGGAAGCCTGGTTTTCGTTGAAGGCCACGGCTTTGACGACTTCGCCGCCATGAGCTTCGAACGCCTTCTTGAAGTTTTCCGACAGGGCACTGCCGTAATCGTTGTTCACATAGATGATCGCAACACGTTTGAGACCCTTTTCCGCGGCGATCATCGCCGGTGGATAGGCAAGGTTCTGGTTCGTCGGGAAGGTGCGGAAGAAGAAACCGCCGGTTTTGCCTTGTTTGCCCAACTCGGTCAGGATGTTTGCCGAGGAGCAGCACGAAATCTGTGGAATCTGCGCGTCGGCGGTCACCGAGGTCAGAACCGGCACGGTCACGCCTGACGAAATCGCGGCGGTGATTGCCTTGACGCCCTCGACCTCGATCAGAAACTTTGCAGCGTCCACGCCGACATTGGGCTGCCCCTGATCATCACGCAGGACCATCTCGACCGGGCATCCCTTGACCCCACCGCCTTTGTTGATGGTCGCGATGGCGAGTTGGGCGCTTTTTGCGATGTTCTGCCCGACCGACCCGATGGGGCCGGTCAAAGACAGGACGCCGCCGATCTTGACAGGGCAGGCGACCTCTTGTGCCGAGGCTGGAAGCACGAAAGCTGAGCTGGCGAGAACGCTCGCTAGCAGAAGCGGAATCCGACTTTTCATGAAAGCTCCTGTTGGGTTGCGGTTGGGTGCTGGTTCACCTCTTGTCCGTGAATCATTTGATCATAGGATCAAATCATGCGTCAATATACAAAGAGTTTTCCAACGCAAATTGCAGGCATTGCTGTCATGACAGGAGTATACCGCCTCCCCGGTTGGGAAAATTTTTTCATATAGTCATGCATTTACAGCAAAAACCATTGATCGGCCTGGGGCTGCCTAGCCTGTTTGATTCAGTCTTCCAGACCGGCGGGAGCTATGATGAGCAAGCTTTCCTGGATGACCTGAGGGGAATCGGCAGGCATCATTGCACCCGAGAGTTGCGGACCAGACACCGACAAGGGAGCCAAGTTCAGGATGTTTCTGCTGCACCTTGAGGATTTGCCCGGCAGTTTGACGTGATAGCGTTTTGGCCACCGGGCACCGGCGCAGCAGAACCGAAGTCTGACGTTTATCTTTCTGCAACTGTTCAGGCAGATCGAGCACTCTTGGGCGGGAGGCAATCAGGGGGGCTGACGCTGATTTCCCGGATCACGTCGCCACCAGGACGGCCACGGAACCCATCCACCGCAACGGTTTTCACCATCAACCCCGATCTCTCGAGCAGCGCTCGTGATATCGCACCCCCTCTTGCAGTCAGCTCTTTGCAGCAGGCATGCGCTTAAAGAGCAGGCTCACAAGGATCATCACGACAGCGCTTGAGCCTATTCCGGATACGATCGGTACAGTGCTGGATGGCCCGTAAATCGCCAGGCTGGCCGTGACAGCAACCGCGCTGATGATCATTGAGGCGATCGCCCCTTGCCAGATTGCCCTTGGCCAGAACAGTGCAGCCACAATCGGGACGAACAGGCAACCCGAGAGGTAGGAGTATGCCGTATCCAGGGCGACGAACACATCACCGACATAGATCGACAGCAGGATAACCACGACGCCCGTCACCGCTGTGAGAATGCGAGAGACGTTGAATTCGTCCGCTTCGCTCAGTTTCAGCAACGGTTTGAGGATGTCATTCGTCACCAGCGTGGCGGAGGCCAGGACAGTTGCACTGACGGTCGACATCAGGGCTGACATCAGGGCGGCAAGCACGATGCCGCTCAGTCCCGCAGGCAGGACTTTGATGACCAGGGCCGGCAGGGCGGATTGCGGAGATTCAAGGCCGGGCAGAAGGATATAGGCCAGCAGGCCGCAGATCCCCATCGCAGCACCCCAGCCAACGGAATAAAGGCCCGCAAAGATCGATCCGACCTTGGCGACGCGCTGGTTCCGGGCCGTCAGAATGCGCTGCCAGATATCCTGACCAATCATGATCCCCAGGAACAGGGACAGGAACAATCCCATCAGGCGCTGACCGCTGATATTGGTCAGTGTCAGAAAATCGGGAGGGACCGCTTCGGTCACGGCCTGAACCCCGCCGACAGCGTCGATCCCGAAGATCAACAGAAGGACAACGCCGATGGACATCAGCACGAATTGCAGGAAATCCGTGATCGTGATGGCGATCATCCCGCCGATCATGGTGTAGATCACCGTCACCATGCCGCCCGCCAGAATGCCGGCATTCAGACTCCAGCCCAAGAGTTCTTTCAGGATCGTTCCCAGGGCAATGATCTGCACCACCGCGATCAGCACGGTATAGATCGTCGAGACCATCGCACTGACATAGCCGCTGCCATGGCCATATCGGCGCTCCAGCAATTCGCTCAGTGTGAAGACATCCAGTTTGGCGATTCTGCCCGCGAAGAACAGCCCGACAAAAACCACGCCGAGGCCGAACATGAAGGTGATCCATGCGCCCGAAAGGCCAAACTGATAGCTCTGAGAGGCCGAACCAAAGGTCGAGCCGCCGCCGAGAATAACGGCCGACAGGCAGGGAAAAAACACCCAGAATGGCAGGTTGCGATCCGCCAGCAGATAATCCGATGTGCTTTTGAGCCGGCGCATCGCCACGACCCCACACATGATCATCATCGCGAAATAGGCGATGACGATGACAACATCGAGCATCATTTCATTCTCCTCCCATATGGAGGGGCCATGTATCGGGCGACCCTGGCGGATCGGCCGGATGAACCCCGTTTCTTGTGTGATTTATTGCCGGGCCGCCCGCCTCCCCGCGGAACCGGCCCGGCCGGCTTCGACCCCTCAGCCGGTGGCGAGCGCCCGGCGCTCTGCCAGAAGGCAGATCAGTTCAAACAGCATCGTCGCGCCCGCCAACGCGGTTGCTCCGCCCGGATCGAAGGGGGGCGAGACCTCGACAACATCCGCGCCAACGAAGTTCACGCCACGCAGGCGGCGCAGCATCCTTTGGGCCTGTAATGTTGTGAAGCCGCCGACCTCTGGGGTTCCGGTGCCCGGGGCATGGGCCGGGTCCAGGCAGTCGATGTCGAATGTCACATAGGCAGGCCCGGCGCCGACAAGGCGGAGGGCTTCGGCCAGAACGGCGTCGCAGCCCTGTTCTTCCACGGCCTCGATCGGGAACTGATGAACGCCCTGTTCAACGGCCCAGTCGTTGTCCTCGGCGCTGTACAGACCGCCGCGCAGGCCGATTTGCACCAGTCGGTTCGGATCGAGGATTCCTTCTTCGATCGCGCGGCGGAATGGCGTGCCATGAGCGTATTTGCTGCCGCCAAAATAAACATCCCACAGGTCCGAATGCGCGTCGAACTGGATCATGCCCAGGGGGCCATGACGTTCTGCCAGGGCACGCAGAATCGGCAGCGTCACCAGATGATCACCGCCGACGGACAAAGGGGTGATGCCGCGTCCGACAAGCTGCTGATAATGGGCTTTCAGACCGTCCAGAGTGCCCACAATTTCCAGCGGGTTGACCGGCGCATCTCCCAGATCAGCGCAGTTTGCAATCTCGTAGGGACTGATGTTCAGCACCGGATGATAGCGCCGCATCAGGGCCGACATCTCGCGCACCTGACGCGGGCCGTGGCGGGCGCCAGCCCGATTTGTGGTGCCGCCGTCCCACGGAACCCCAATGATCCCGATGTCGAGGTCGGTGGCTTGCTCCAGTGATACCTGGGGCAGCCGCATGAAGGTGGCAATGCCCGCATAGCGCGGCACCACATCCGACGATAGCGGCTGATAGATTTCTGATTTGGGTTTGGTCATAGGCTTTCCTCGCTTTCCGCGAGAAACCTTGTCAGAGGCATAAGGCTGAAATATATGCAAGTTTATGTATCTATACTTGCGATTCAGGTAAGTAATGTTCAGCTTGGCCATCAGCGATATCCGCCTTCTGAAAGTCTTCCATTGCGTCGCAGCCGAGAAGGGGTTTGCGCCCGCGGCAGCCAGGCTTGGCCTCAGCGAAGCAGCAGTCAGCCGGGCGATGTCAGATCTTGAGGCCCGCATAGGGCTTCGGCTCTGCACACGCGGCCGCGGCGGTTTCATGCTGGAGCCGGATGGCGAGTTCGTGCTTCAGGCTGCCCAACGGCTCATGAACGCCATGGATGATGTTTCAGACCAGTTGAGGGGCTACAGGCTGGGCATGAAGGGCGAGCTGCGTCTTGCCATCACCGAAAGCACACTTTCCGATCACAAGAACCGCGTTTCGGAACATATCGCGCGCTTCAAAGCCCGCGCGCCAGATGTGCGGATCGAGTTGATCGTCCTGCCTCCCTCGGGTGTGCGTGCATCAATTCGCGACGGCAGGGCACATGTCGGTTTTTTACCTGCGCACTCCCGTGCTGACGATCTGGATTATCACGAGCTGCACAGAGAACGGATGTCGCTTTATTGCAGTCAGGGCCATCCGCTATTCGGGCGCATCTGTAACATGGAAGATATCTGTGCCGCCGAGATTGCATCGCCAGACTATCTGTTGAGCGACAGGCTCGGCGTGCATGGTGACAAGTTACGGATCGTCAGTCGGACAAACTCGATTGAAGGTATCGGCATCCTTGTCATGACGGGGAGCTATCTGGGGTTTCTGCCAGATCACCTCGCACTGCATTGGGTTCAGCAAGGCCAGCTACAAGAATTGATGCCCGAGGTGTTCAGCTACCATATTCGCTTTTGTGCAATTGCTCGTTCTGATCGCAAGGACAGCAGATTGATCCGGTCCTTTCTGCGCGAACTTTCCGGGTCCGGGCCTGAACTTCCCGATGGGTGATACGGCCGCATTGGCCGACGAGATATCCCTGTCTTCCCGGGCACTGGCATCCAGAAGAACTTCGCCGAAAAGGCCAGGAGGCTGGGCGCTCTGGTCGTGAAGCTCAACGAGGAGACGTGGGCTTCTTTTTCCCATCGCGGGGAGATGGTTTCTTCGCTCTGGCATCATAACCAGAACATGACGGTATGCGCACGCAGCTTCCCGTGCCGCAGAGGTGCCAGCCGAGCCGGACAGGGGCAGATATCATCCGGCTTTGCGCCATCGAACGTGATATCCGACAGCCGAAGACCGGCGTCGATCTTCATATCATTCCGCGCATGTCAGCCGGAAAGCTGAGCCGCAAGGCGGTCCGGTACGCTCATGTCGAAAGCAGAGGCGCTGCCCGTGACCCGCCGTTGCGACCTGACAGACCCGGCCGATGTTCCCGTCAGGGTGCGCTCCGCCTTGTCGGGCCAACGGGGCGGCGCATGGACACATGGCAGCTACGGGGCCAGTCTTTTCTGGGGCAGAAGCAATTCACCAGCAGGAGTGGGTTCGCCGAATACCAGTCCTCGCCCCCAAACCGCAGGCCGCGCGACGAGATTGCGGCCTGTTTTCGGGGATGGCCCCTTGATCTGCCGCCGGTGTCAGCCGATCAGAATCGCCCTGAAATCGTTGACATTTGTCAGTGTCGGCCCGGTCACCACCTGCCCGCCGATGCTTGCAAAGAAGTTGTGGGCATCATTGGCGGCCAACGCATCGGCAGGGGCGACCCCGGCCGCCTTTGCTCTGGCCAGCGTATCAGGGCCGATCACCGCGCCCGCGACTTCGGCGGCGCCGTCAATGCCGTCGGTATCGCAGGCAATGGCATGGATACCTGCCGCGCCCTGCAAGGCAATGGCGAGGGCAAGGCAATATTCCGCATTTGGCCCGCCGACGCCCTTGCCGCGACGGGTGACTGTCAACTCGCCGCCGGAGATCAGCAAAAGCGGCGCATCGCCTGGCTTGCGCGCGGCCTGCAGGCGCAGGGCCTCGGCTGCATGGGTGTTTGCGACCTCGCGGGCCTCGCCCTCCAGATCATTGCCAAGGCTGATGACCTTCAGCCCCGCCGCTTCGGCCAGCGCGCTGGCAGCCGCCAGTGATTGCGAAGGCGCGGCGTAAATCAGGTTCTGAACCTTTGAAAGGCGCGGATCTTCGGGGGCCAGCACGCCGCTTTGCGACAGCGCCGCTTGTGCAGATGCGGGCAGCGGGATCTGCCATTCCGCCGCGATCTGCGCAGCATCCGCCGCCGTTGCCGCCTCGCCCACCGTGGGGCCAGAGCCGATCAGCCCCGGTGCATCGCCGGGCACATCGGAAATCAGCAAGGTGAGCATCCGGGCAGGATAGGCGGCGGCGGCAAGCTGCCCGCCCTTCACCCGGCTGAGATGCTTGCGCAGGATGTTCATTTGCCCGATGGGCGCACCCGAGGACAGCAGTGCCTGATTGACCGCCTGCTTTTCCTCAAGGGTCATTCCGCCCGCAGGCGCACAGAGCAGGGCCGAAGCCCCGCCCGAGATCAGCGCGAGCACGAAGTCATCTGCATTCAGCCCCGCGACCAGATCAAGCATCCGCGCGGTGGCGGCCACCCCGGCGGCATCGGGCACCGGATGCGCGGCTTCCACGATCTCGATGCCGCGACAGGGGCGGGCATAGCCGTAGCGGGTAATGACAAGCCCTTCGCAGGGACCCCAGGCCGCCTCTGCCGCCTCGGCCATGCGGGCGCTGGCCTTGCCCGCTCCGATCACCACGACTCGCCCCGCAGGCTTTGGTGGCAGATGTGCGGCAAGCGAACGGATCGGGTCTGCAACCTCCACCGCGCGGTCAAAAAGCTGGCGCAGCAGCAGGTGCTCGGGGCAATCGGCGGTCATTTCGAGCTCTCTCCGGGGGGTGGTGGAAAGGTGGCGCGGCAGGCTCACCGTCTGGCGCCGGGCAAATCGGGCTTGCGCGGGGCAGGACAGAGCCGATTCCTAGTGCATCATACGCCACCGGTCCAGTGCGCTGCGGCACAGGCCGGTAACCGATGCGGGTTTTCCTCTCCGGGCAAAGTGCGTGCCATGCGCGGCCCCGAAGATCCTGATTGTCGTCCTGATCGGTTTCGCCCTGATCCCGATCCTTCTGCCACCCGCATTTCTTCTCCATGCTGCATCTTGCCGCGCGAGGCTCTGATCGCCGAGGCTGGCGGCAGACATCATGACGCTGTGATCGCGGCGGTGACTTGCCTGTCGGTCAAGGCGCCGGGTGATCTGGTCAGCGCCGGACAGTTCGATAGCACACGCGGCGTCGGGGCTCTTGTCGAACCCCGGCGCCGTCTTTATTTGCCGTAAAGCTGATCCGGCAGCCACAGCGCCAGTTGCGGGAAGATCACCAGCAGGATCACAGCCAGACCGAAGAGCAGGAAGAACGGCACCGAAGCCCGCGCGACCCTT
Organism: Gemmobacter caeni; assembly: GCF_003054195.1. Taxonomy (GTDB): domain Bacteria; phylum Pseudomonadota; class Alphaproteobacteria; order Rhodobacterales; family Rhodobacteraceae; genus Gemmobacter; species Gemmobacter caeni. The sequence goes on along the minus strand of NZ_QBKP01000005.1, from coordinate 225,345 downwards.
CCCAGCGGCCAGTTGGTCAGCCCTTGAAGAACGAAAAGGTTGATCCCTACCGGCGGTGTCAGCAGGCCGATCTCGACCATCAGCACCAGGAAAACGCCGAACCAGACCGGGTCGTATCCGGCTGCCGTCACCAGCGGCAAGGTCATCGGCAGCGTCATCACGATGATCGCCACCCCGTCAACGAAGACCCCCAGAAGCAGGTAGAACAGCGCCAGCAGCGCGATCAGCGCGAGCGGATCAAGGTTCATCGCACCGATTGCCGCACCCAGTTCCTGCGGCAGGTGCAGATAACCGAGCGTGGTCGACAACAGCGAGGCCGAGACCAGGATGATGCAGACCATCGTGCTGGTGCGCACGGTGCCCATCAGGCTGGCCCGGATCAGTCCCCAGTTCAGTTCGCCAAGCAGAATCAGCAGACCGAAGGCTGCGAAGACCCCTACTGCCGCCGCCTCGGACGGTGTCGCGATACCCGAATAAATCGCGCCCAGCACAATCCCCATCAGGGCCACCACGGGCAGCAGATCCAAGGCCCCCCGCAGATAGTCGCGCAGTCCAAAATCCTGATGGCCGGCCGGGGCAATGCCGGGGCGGATCAATGCCATCAGCATGATGAAGCCGGAATAAAGCCCCGACACCATCAGCCCCGGCAAAACCCCTGCCGCAAAGAGCCGGCTGACCGAGACTTCGGCGAGGATGCCGTAAATGATCATCGCGATGGACGGGGGCAGCAAGAGCCCCAGGCTGCCCGCCCCGGCAAGCGAGCCCACCGCGATGTTCTGGTTGTAGCCGCGATTGAGCAGTTCGGAGGACGTGATCTTGCCGACCGTCGCCGTGGTCGCGGCAGAGGAGCCGCTGACAGCGGCAAAAAGCGTGCAGCCCAGGACGTTGGTGTGCAGCAGGCGCCCCGGAATCCGATCCACGAAGGGGGTGAGCCCCCGGAACAGCCGGGCCGAAACCGACGACCGGAAGATCAGTTCGGCGACCCAGATGAACAGCGGAACAGCAGCCATTTCCCAGGTGGAGGCGCTGCGGTAGGTGATCGTGCCGGCAATTGTGAAAACGCGGTCAAGCGGCATCCCGACCAGGAAATGCAGCCCGGCGACCGAGACGAGAAGCAAGCCGACAAAAATCCAGACCCCGCTGCCGAGGGTCACGACAAGCATCGCGATCAGCGCCAGGCCGGAAACGAGCGGGTCCATGTATTCCCTTTCTGCCTGTGCCTACAGGTCGTTCTGGAGCGGGCCTTCGTCTCCCGGTGCCACCGGCCCCGGCAGGTCGAAGATCTGGCGCAGCGTCCAGGCGAAAACCTGGAGGCCGAAGATCATGAGCCCCGCGGCGCAGACCGCCTCGGGAATCCAGAGCGGGATTTCGGCAATCGAGCTTGATGTGCGGCCGCGCTCGAAGCTGCGCAGTGCCGATCGTGCGATCACCCAGGCGATCTGCGATGTTACCGCCAGTGTGGTGATCCCGCAGAAGGTTTCGACCATGCGGCGCGCCCGGCCCCGCAGTCGGTCGACCAGCAGGCCGACCCGCACCAGCGCCGAATGCTCGAAAGCGTAGCCCAGCGACAGGAATGTCGCCCCGGCAATGCCGTAGCCGACCATCTCGTCCAGGATGAAGGTTGATCGGTCCAGCAGGCGCAGCACGATCTCCAGAAGGATATGCAGTGTCATCCCCACCACCAGCAGAGCGGCCAGAACCGCAGCGGCTTGTGACAGGGCAAAGACCCCGCGCTGAAAAAGCATCGCCGGCCGGAGCCAGCCGGCGATGTCTCGGGTGTCAGCGGCGCTCGTCATTGCGCGCGTTTCGCGTCGAAGGCGCTCAGGATGGCGTCGGCATCGGCGCCCATCTTGCCCTTCCATTCCTCAAGCGCGGGTTTCGCGGCCTCGGTCAGCGCGGCGATATAGGCCGGATCAACGCCGGTCACTACGGTCATGCCATGGCCCTGCATTTCGGCATAATTCTGCGCGACACGGTCCTCAAGCAGGTTCCAGCCAAAATCCTCGGCGGCTTTCGCGGCCTCGGCCACCCAGGCTTTCTGCTCGTCGCTCAGCGCCTCATAGGCGTCGCGGTTCATATGCACGAATTGTAGTGGCATCGCATAGTTCACCTCGGTGAAATGCGATTGCTGTTCCCAAAGCTGCGAGGCCGAACCGCCATCGGCGGAGGTCAGCACGGCATCAATCGCGCCCGTCGAAAGCTGCGGCACGGTGTCTGCCCAGCTCAGCTGAACCGGGGTGGCGGGGGTGTTGCCAAAGGTGATTGTGCCATTGGCGTCATAGGTGCGCAGCTTGACGCCCGACAATGCCTCAAGTGAGTCGAGCGGCTTCTTGCCCCAAAGCCCGCTCGGCGGCCAGGGAGTCGCAAACAGCAGCACCTGATTGTCGTCGGCCAGTACCGCCTCGTAGTAGGGCCTGGCGATCTCGTAAAGCATGCGCTCTTCGGCGGGGGTGGCGACAAGGAAGGGGATCGAGGACAGGATGAACACCGGGTTAATCCCTGACCACGGCGTTGCAAACGACGAGGCGATGTCCAGCGCGCCGTCACCGACCGCGTCGTACTGGTCAAGCGACTTGTAACCAAGCGCGGCACCGTGATGGGCCGTCACCACGATGTCACCGCCGGAGACTTCCTTGAGCGTCGCGATGAACGTGTCGGCCGAACGCGCATGGACCGAGTTCGGCGGATATTCATTCGCCAGATCCCAGGTGACGGTTTGCGCCCAGACGGGCAGCGCAGAGGTGAGAAAGGCCCCGAGCAGAAGCGATTTCGTCAGCGTTTTCATGATGTCTTTTCCCTGTTGCTGTTCTTTGTCTTTGCGTGGAAGCGGGGCAGCACGGGCCGCCCCGCCGGTATCATCCGCGGCGTTGCGCGGGATAGTTTCTGTCAAGGAAGGCCGCAGTGTACTTGCCCGAAAGGGCATCTTCGGCCACGGCCCCGGCGCTGCGTTCGGCAGGGGTGCCGTAACCGCCCGAACCGGGGGTTTCCACGATCACTGCCTGATCGCGGCGCAGCGGCACGGCGGATGGTTTGGCAACCAGCACGGTCTCACCCTCGGGTCCGGTCAGCACGAAGCGTCCGGGGCGGCCTTCCGTCCCGCCGAAGATTCCCCATGGCGCATGGGCGAACCGTTCGCCCGCGCCATTGAAGGTGCAATCGTGTTCCACCGGCGCGATCACCCGGCGCAGGCCCGCGCCGCCGCGATAACGCCCGGCACCGCCTGAATCCTCGACGAAGCCATAGCTGACGACCCGCAGCGGATATTCGGTCTCGATGGCTTCAATGGGCAGGTTCGACGTATTGGTGATATGCACCTGAACGCCATCTTTGCCGTCCCGGTCGCTGCGCCCGCCTGCACCGCCGCCCAGGGTCTCAAGATAGAGGTACGGCCTGCCATTGCGCGGGTCGATCCCCGAGAAAACTGCGGTGGTATTGGCCCCGTTGGAGGCCCCGACTGCCGCATCGGGAAGGGCGGGCGCCAGCGCGCCGATGATCACATCCACCAGTCGCTGCGAGGTATTGAGCCGTTGCGCCACCGGCGCGGGGGCGATGCAATCGACGATGCTGCCAGGCTCGGTCAGCAGTTCGCAGCAATCCAGGATACCCTCGTTGTTGGCAATCTCGGGGTCGAGCAGCGTTCGCAGCGCATAGGCGACCGCCGCCTTGGCAGCATTGCGCGTCAGGTTGATATTGCCCTTGACCTGTGGTGCCGAGCCACGCAGGTCGAACACCGCCCGGTCCCCGGTGACCGTGATTTCCAGTCGGATCGGAATGTCGCTGGTGCCGCAGCCATCATCGTCCATCACATCTTCGAAGCGATAGACCCCGTCGGGCAGGCCTGCGATGGCTGCGCGCATCCGTGCATGCGTCCGCGTCAGAAGCGAGTCCCACACCTGTTCGATCAGCGCGGCGCCATACCGCTCGGCGATCTCGCCCACCCGGCGCAGGCCCAGACGGCAGGCCGCGATCTGCGCGAAATGATCCCCCCGGCGTTCCTGTGGAATCCGCGCATTCAGCAGCAGGAGGTCCAGAATATCCTGTTGCAGTTCTCCGGCGCGGAACAGCCGCACGACAGGAATCCGCAGCCCCTCCTGATAGATTTCGGACATGCCGCCCGCCATTGATCCCGGCACCATGCCACCGATGTCAGCATGGTGGGCGATGTTGCATACAAAGCCCAGAAGCCGCCCGTCGACAAAGATCGGCGCCGCATAGTTGATGTCAGGCAGGTGGGTGCCACCCGCGACATGCGGGTCGTTTGCCACGAAGATATCGCCTTCGCGGATGTCCTCCGGGGCGTAGCGCGTGAGCACTGCCTGCATCAGCCCGGTCATCGAGGCCAGATGGATCGGCAGCGACATTTCCGCCTGTACGATCAGCCGTCCGGCGCGGTCACAGATCGCGGTGGAATGATCGTGACGTTCCTTGATGTTGGTGGAATAGGCGCTTTTCATCAGCGCGATGAAGGTCTCGTCCACGACTGAACGGAAGGCCGAGGCGACGATTTCGACAGTGATCGCATCGGGGCCATCGCTTGCAGTTGCGGTGGCGGCGGTCAGGGTATCATGGAGGGTCAAAGCTCGGTCTCCCCGCGGGTGATCAGGATGTTACGGGCGCCGTCGACGCGGACGAGGTCGCCGGGGAACAGCAGCAGGGTCGAGTCGAACTGGTCGATCACTGCGGGGCCGGTCAGTTCGGTGCCGGCTGCCAGATCATCCCGGTCGTAAACCGGCGTGTCGAGCGCCTGCGACCCGCTGAACCAGACCGGGCGTCGGCTTTTCGGCTGCGGCACACGCGAGGCGGTGGCGCGGCCTGGCGGGCTGCCGATTTCAGGGCGTGCGCCCTGAGGCGTCAGGCGCAGAGCCATCACCTCGACCGGGTCGTCTGCATTGAAGAATCCGTAGGCCCTGGCATGGGCCTCGAAAAACGACTGCCTGAGCGTTTCGAGATCAGTCAGCGCGCCGGTTACCGGGATTTGCAGCTCATAATTCTGACTGATGTAACGCATGTCTGCGACCAGAGTGGCGCTCCGCTCGTTCGCAGGTATCGCTTCGGCCTCGAACCACTGATCGGCCTCGCGCCGCATCTCTTCCGCCAGAGCCTCCAGCGTTGGCCCTGCGGCGGGTGTCAGCGCGATGCGCTGCGAGCGCACCAGGCTTTCCGACCGGCCCGCGACCAGCAGCCCCTGCGCACAAAGGATGCCGGGTGACAGTGGCACGAGGATCTGCGCGATCCCCAGCGCCCGCGCGCAGGCCTCGGCATGCAGCGGCCCCGCGCCGCCAAAGGGCATCAGCACGAAATCGCGCGGATCGTGCCCCCGTTCGACCGAGATTGCACGGATTGCGCGCACCATATTCGCGGCCATCACGTCAAGGATGCCGCGCGCGGCGGTCTCGACCGTGCAGCCCAGCTGCCCGGCGACGCGGCCAACCACCCGGAACGATGCCTCGACATCCAGTGACATGTCGCCACCCAGCAGGCCGCTGGTAGAAAGCCGGCCCAGCACCACATTGGCATCTGTAACCGTCGCCTGATCGCCGCCCCGGCCATAGCAGGCAGGCCCCGGACGGGCGCCTGCGCTGGCGGGGCCGACCTTCATCAGCCCGTCACGGTCGAACCATGCCAGCGAGCCTCCACCCGCGCCGACCGTGTTGATGTCGACCATCGGCATGCGCACCGGAAAATCCGCCACATCGCGGTCGAAGGCGAGACCGATCGAACGGTTCCGGATCAATGCCACATCCGCGCTGGTGCCGCCGACATCAAAGGTGATGACATTGGCAACGCCCGATTGCATCGCGGTATGGATCGCGCCGTTGGCGCCCGCTGCCGGGCCCGACATGGCCGTGCGGATCGGGAATTCTCGCGCCGTCCCGACCGACATCAGCCCGCCGCTCGACTGGTTGACGCCAAGGCTCGATTTCGGCGAGCGCGTCGCCACCTCGGCCTGGAGGGTATGCATGTACTGCGCGAAGGCCGGTTGCAGATAGGCATTGAGCAAGGTGGTCGAAGAGCGTTCATATTCCCGGAATTCGGGCATCACATCCGACGAGGCCGACACCGCCACTCCGGGCAGCGCGGCGACCAGCCGTGCCTTGACCGCCTGTTCATGCGCCGGGTTGAGATAGGCAAAAAGGAAGGCAATTGCGACCGCCTCGACCTGTTCAGCGCGCAGGGACTCAATGACCGCATCGACGCTGGCCATGTCGAGAGGCTCGACCACGGCACCATCGGCCCCGATCCGCTCATCAACTTCAAACCGCAGATGTCGCGGGGCCAGCGGCGGCGGGAAATCTGCCTTCAGGTCATACATCTTCGGGCGGATCTGGCGGCCGATTTCGACGAGGTCGCGGAAATTGCGCGTTGTTACCATCGCCACCTTGGCACCAGTGCGCTGGATCAGCGCATTCGTGGCAACGGTGGTGCCGTGCCCGATGGCGCGTACATCGCCCAGATCAAAGCCTGCCTTCTCGGCCAGCGCGTCGAGCCCGGCGATGATTGCCTCGGCGGGGTTCGCGGGCGTGCTGGAGACCTTGTTCAGGGCGATACGCCCGCTGGCGCTTTCGATGGCGCAAAGATCGGTGAACGTGCCCCCGACATCGACGCCTATCGTCCAGGTTTCGGCCATGTCATGAATCCTCTCTGTATTCCATAAAAATACACAATGTATAATATGCGTCTGTCAACAGTTTCTTGTCAGGATCATTCCGAGTTGGAAAACAGGTATGCGCGGCTGTATACGGCGCGTGGCATCCATGCAGCGGAGGCGGTAAGATGGTGAAAAAACCGGCGGCGGCGAAACCGCCCGCGGAGCGCGGGGCCGAACATGTCTACCGCATGCTGCGCCAGGCGATTCTGCGCATGGAACTGCGGCCTGGCTCCGATCTGGACGAGGTGGAGATCTCTGCGCGCTATGAGGTGTCACGCACGCCCGTGCGCGAAGCGCTGATCCGGCTGACGGCCGAGGGTCTGGTACAGGCGGTGCGCGGTCGCGGGTCGCGCGTGGCCGCGATGAACCTGTTCGATTTGCGTGATTTCTTCGAATCTCTCGATCTCTTGCAGCGTGCGCAGACCACGCTGGCCGCCGTTCGCCGGACCGAAGCGCAGATGCAGGCGATCGAGGCTGCGGCGCTGGGCTTCGAACAGGCCGCGCCACGCCGCGATGTCGATGCGCTGAACGAGATGAATTTTCGGTTTCATCTGGCGATCAGCGAGGCGGCGCATTCGATGCACCTGCATCACGCTTATGAACGTGCGCTGATCGAGGGGATGCGGGTCGGGCACGTCAGCTTCATCGAACATGATGGCGCTGCGGCGCGGCTGCAAAACCACCTGGATCTGACGATCGCCGATCACCGTGAGATGGTCCGGCTGATTCGCGATCAGGATACCACGGGCGCAGAACTGGTTGCCGCGCGCCATGTTGCGCTGTTCCGGGACCGGATCGTGGCAACCGTGCTGACGCCGGATGCCACGCGTCGCCTGCACCCGCCAGCGTAAGGCGTGCCGCAGGAGTTGCACATATATCCGGTCACAGGCTTTCGCTTGTTCTATGATCCGAATCTTATAGCGCGGAATTCAGCTTCCAGCTGAGCAGATACGCTTAGAGACGCGCCAAGATACTTGTCACCAGATGGCTCGCTTTCAGATCATGCACAGATGAAAATGGTCATCTGGATTGTTTGGCCCCTTGGTGCGGGCTTATTGAAAACGGCGGTGGAACTCGCGAAACGGGCGCCATATGCGCCCCCGATATCAGAGAAGGTTTTGCGGCCCGGTTGTCGCCGGGCGCCGCAAATCATTGCGCCAATCCACCGCCGAAGCCCGTTGAACCGGAGCCCCTTAGGCCAGCATCGAGTCGAGTGACTTGCCCGCCTCAAGCGCTTCGTTAATCCAGCGGGGTTTGCGGCCCCGGCCTGACCAGGTGAGGTCAGCATTTTCCGGGTGGCGGTATTTTGCAGCCGCAGGCGCGCGTTTGCGGGCGGTTGCCGCTTCGGCAAGAGCTTCGAAAGAATAGCCGAGTTCGCGGGCCAGTTCATCGACCTTTGCGCGGGCTTCGGCCTTTCTTCTATCCTCGAATGAGGCAATTGCCTTTGCAACCGACTTTTCGAGTTGCTTGAGCTCACTAAGTGAAAACGCGTCCAGGTTGATTTCAGTCATAAGGATCCCCTTCCTTTGCCCTATTGGTAAGGCAGGCGGCACTATAGGGCAATTCCCCATGCTGAGAAATGCCGTGTAGTGCTGGCGGATCATATAGAATTCCCGGTCGATCCGGATCAAATTGCGTCGCCGCTGATCTGAAATAACTCCGGGCTTTTGTGGAATGGGTTGCGGGTCTGAATTGCCTCAGACCCTGTGACGCTGGGTCTTCTGCGAGGGGCTTGCTGCCAGGATATGTCCTGGCAGCAAGGGGATATCGCCGCTGTCCGGCGGCTTCCGCTTTGGCAGAGGGTCAGGTAGGCAGACCTTCAAAGCACCATTGGCAGGGCCTTGAGAAAGCTGTCATTTTCTTCCGCAAGCGCGACGGTGACGCGTGCCCAGTCAAGAAACGGGCTTTCCTGCCAACCTTTGATCAGCACGCCCTGATGCCGCAGCGCTTCGGCCAGTTGGGTGCCCGGCAGCCGGGTCCTGAAGAACAGAAAGTTGCCCTGTGACGGGGCGACTTCGATCCCCATAGCGGTCAACGCTGCGGCGATCCGTTTCCGCTCGGCCCGGATATGGGTTGTGGTGCGGTCAAGATGCGCGTCATCGGCCAGAGCGGCCAGCGCGGCGACACCGGCCAGCGCGTTGACCGCGAAAGGGTTGCGCGTTTTGCGCAACGCCCGCGCCATCCCGCTGTCCGAGCAGAGGCCGTAGCCCACCCGTGCGCCCGCCAGCCCGTAGGCTTTGGAAAAGGTCCGCAGGCTGATCCAGGCGTGGCCTGCGCGGTCAAGCAATCCGGTTGCCTCAAAGGCCAGATCGCCTTCAAGATACTCGCGATAAGCCTCGTCAAAAACGATCAGCGTCCCCTCGGGCACAGCCGCCAGCAGGCGGGTCAACTCGCCTTGCGAGATGGCCGGACCCGCCGGGTTCGAGGGGGACGAGAAGATCAGGATGCGCACGGGCTGTGCCATCGCCTGGATGAGCCCGTCCACCGGGAACCGCCAATCGGCGGGGAAGGGCACCTTCTCCACCACGGCCCCAAGGCTCAGCGCGCCGAATTCATGCAGGCCAAAGCTCGGGCAGATGGTGACCACGCGGTCGCCGGGCCGCAGGGTGGCGCGGTAGATGGCGCCGATGAGATCCTCTGACCCATTGCCAAGGATGATGGTTTCAGCGTCGCGGCCCGTGCGGGCGGCAATTGCCTGACGCAGGGCGGTGTCACCGGCATCGGGGTAACGACCGACACCTGCGGCTGCGGCGCGGATCTGCTCGATCGCTGCGGGCGACGGGCCGAAGGGGTTTTCGTTGCTGTCCACTTTGGCCAGCGCATCACGGCCATAACGGGCGCGGAACTGATCCAGCGCAAGCCCGGCATTGTAATCGGGCAATGCGGCGATTTCGGTGCGGATCAGCGCTGCCGAGGAAGGGGAGGTCATGGGAAACACCTTGTCAGGGAGTGAAGATCTTGCCGGGGTTCATGATCCCCGACGGGTCGAGCGCCCGCTTGATCTGGCGCATGACATCCAGTGCGGCGCCGTGTTCGGCCTGCATGTAGCCCATCTTGCCGAGGCCCACGCCGTGCTCGCCGGTGGCGGTGCCCCCCATGGTCAGCGCGATGGAGATGAGCCTGGCATTGATCTGTCGCGCCACCGCAGTTTCCTGCGCATCTTCCGGGTCGAACATCAGCACCAGATGAAAGTTGCCGTCGCCCGCATGGCCGATCAGCGGTGCGATCAGCGCGGTCTTGTCGATTTCCGCGCGGATTTCGGCGATACAGTCAGGCAGGCGCGAGATCGGCACGCAGACATCGGTCGAGATGCCCTTGATCCCCGGTCGCAGCGCCCGCGTCGCGTAAAGGGCATTGTGGCGCAGCCGCCAGATACGGTTGGCGGCCTCATGGTTGTCGGCGGTCTCGACATGCAGCGCCCCGCTGCCTTCCGACAGTTCGGCGAACAGAGTGGCGTCATGGGCCACCGCGGGCGCCGAGCCGGTGATTTCCACCCACAGGGTCGGCCGTTCCGGCAGGGTGGACCCGGCATGGGCGTTGATGGCCTGCATTTGCAGGGTATCGGCAAGTTCGATCCGGGTCAGGCCCAGGCTGGATTGCAGCGCCGCCACCACACAGCTGGTGGCCGCTTCCAGATCCTCGAATGCGCAGAGGAGCGAGCGCGAGGCCTCGGGCCTGCCGAACAGCCGCAATGTCACTTCGGTGATGATACCCAGCGTGCCTTCTGCCCCGACGAACAGATGCGTCAGGTCGTAACCTGATGCTGATTTGCGCGCCCGCCCGCCGGTGCGGATCACCCGCCCGTCGGGCATCACCACGGTCAGGCCCAGCACCAGTTCGCGCATCGAGCCGTAGCGCACCGTGGTCGTGCCCGAGGCCCGGGTGGAGGCCATGCCGCCCAGCGTGGCATGCGCGCCCAGATCGACCGGGAAAAACAGCCCGGTGGCGCGCAGATGCTCGTTCAGGTTCTGGTGGATCACCCCGCATTGCACGACACAGTCCATGTCTTCGGCGTTCACTGCCAGCACCCGGTCCATGCCCGACAGATCAAAGCTTATGCCGCCATGCGGCGCCAGCACCTGCCCCTCTATCGAGGAGCCTGCGCCGAAGGGAATGACCGGCGCGCCATGGTGGTGGCACAGCGTAACCGCTTCGGAAACTTCTTCGGTTGTCTGGAGGAACAGAACCGCATCGGGCAGGGCCTCTGGCAACCAGCTTTCGACAGAGCCGTGCTGGGCCCGGACAGCCTCGGCGCGGCTGAGGCGGCTGCCGAAACGGGCCTCCAGCGCAAGAATCGCAGCCTGCACACCAGCGCATGGGTCGGTTTGGGTCATGATCTTTTCCGGGGTTGGGAAAGCGACGATGGGACGGACCTGCCATCGCGCCACATCTCCGGCCCGGTATCGCACCGGACCGGAGAGAATTGCGCAATATCAGGCCTTGAACCACCAGCGCTCGCCGCAGCGCGCGCCATCCAGTTCCCAGTCATTGGCGATTTCGCCATGACCGATCTTGTCACTGGTAGCATCCAGGAAATCGGCCCAGATCGGAGCCACCAGCCCGGCATCTTCCCAGATCAGGCTCTGGCATTCCCAATAAAGCTCCTTGCGGCGGGTCTCGTCGGCTTCGCTGCGGGCTGCAACCAGCGTCTTGTTGAATGTGTCATTGTCCCAGCTGCTTTCATTGTAGCTGCCGATGCTTTGACGCGAATAGACCAGCGTCAGCATCGCGTCTTCGTTCACGCGGCCCGACCACCGTGTCGCGAACATCGGACGTTTACCCCAGATGTTGGACCAGTAGCCGTCATCCGGCTCCCGCTTGACCTCAATGGTGATCCCGGCGCGGGCGGCCTGTTCGGCGTAAAGCTGCGCCATGTTGGTGGCCCCGGTGAAGGGCAGTTCGGCGACGTGCAGCGGCACGGTCAGCCCGGTGGCCCCGGCCTTTTCCAGCAGCGCCCTGGCCTGATCCGGGTCATAGGAATGCTGCGGGAGACTGGAGTTGTGATAGGCATAGGCCTTCGACAGCGGCTGGTCATTGGCGATCGAGCCATAGCCCCCCTGAATCTTGGCCAGAACCTCCTCCCGGTCGATGGCAAGCTTCATCGCCAGACGCACATCACGGTCCTTGAACAGCGGATCGGTGACGTTCATGGCAAAGCCGTGGTGCAGCTTGCCCTGGGTCTGGATCAGGTTGATGCCCGGCATGGCCTGAAGAAGCGGCGCGGTGACGGTATCGACAAAGCCCATGGCGTCGATCTGGCCGGTTTGCAAGGCGGTGGTGCGGGCATTGATATCGGCGATGCAATGCAGTTCGATCGCGTCGAAATGGGCGCGGCCCTCTTTCCAGTAGTTTGGGTTCTTGCGCACGACGCTGCGCAGGCCCGGCTCGTAGGTTTCCAGAATATAGCCGCCGGTGCCGATGCCCTTGTCGAACTCGCGGTCTTCGGCTGGCACGATCAGCATGTTGATCATCGACAGAATGGCAGGGAAACCCGCATTCGGACCGTCCAGAGTGACCGTGACCTCCATCGGGGCGGTGACGGCCACATCCTTGACCGCCAGCATCAGTGCCTTCGCGCCCGAGATGGTATCCGGTCCGCGGTGCAGGTTCAGCGACCAGACCACATCCTCGGCGGTCAGTGGCTTGCCGTTGCTGAAGGTGACGCCGGAGCGGATCTTGAAGATCCAGGCCGACATATCGGCATTCGGCCCCCATTCGGTCGCCAGTTCCGGCACCAGCACGCCGCCGGGGCCCATTTCAACCAGGCAGTTCCGCAGCTGATATTGCAGGTGCATCATGAAGCGGTATTCGTTGACCTGCGGGTCCAGCGTGTCGGCCGTGCTGAAATCCGAGATCCCGAGCCGGAACGTGCCGCCGGACCGGGGCGTGTCCTGTGCGAAGGCCGGACGGGCGTTCAGGCCAAGTGTGGCGGCGACGGACATCGCCCCCATGCCGAGCAGAGCGGAGCGACGGGTGGTGTATAGAGCCATCTGGCTTTCTCCCTGTTGACGGCGCCCCTTCTGTGGAGGCGCCGGATCTGTGGATGGTCGGCAGTCTGGTTCGGGGGATTGCTATTATGTATGATCTTAATAGCCTAAGACCTGTATCGCTGGCCCGCAAATCATTACCGCTGTATACTTGTTAAGCCTGCCTAAACAGTCATCCAGGATGGATCTTAAAAATGAGCACAAGCCTTCCGCCGCTGCGCGCCCTGCAGGCGTTCGATGCATATGGCCGGACAGGCACTGTTCATGCAGCCGCCCGCAGCCTTGGCGTCACGCCCGGCGCAATCAGCCAGCAATTGCGGCTGCTTGAAGATCATGCAGGGCTGCCGTTGCTGTTGCGGGAAGGGCGGCGGATCACGATGACTCCGGCCGCGCATATCTATCACGAGATGATTGCGCAGGGTTTTGACCGGCTGGCCCGCGCGCAGGAGTTCATTTCGGCGCAGCGCGTGTCGGAAGACCTGACCGTGAGCGGGCTGCCGACGCTGCTGCAAAAGTGGCTGAATCCGATGATCCATCGTTTTCAGGCGAATGCGCCTGACACCACCTTGCGAATCGTTGCCACACATCGCGAGACCGAACCGCAGTTGATGGATCTGACCTTTCGCCTGACCTATGGGATGGCCGCTTCGCGCTATCCGCATTCACGGGCGCTGTTCACCGATACCTGCTTTCCCGCCTGCTCGCCCGAGTTTCTGGCCCGCCATCCCGAGGCGAGAACCAACAAGGGGCTGGCCCGTCTGCCGCTGATCGGGATTGACTGGGGCATGGATGAAACGGCGGCCCCGGACTGGGCCAACTGGTTCGCCGCGCAAAACACTCCGGTGGCGGGCCCGATGCGGACGGTCGCGGTGTATTCGTTGTCCAGCCTTGCGCTGGAGGCAGCGGCAGCCGGGCAGGGGGTGGTGCTGGCCCAGGCATCCTTTGCCGGACCGGACCTTGATTCCGGGCGGCTGGTGCGGCTGTCGGATGAGGTTCTGCCGATGCCCGAAGCCTATTTCATCTGCTGGGGACTGACGACCATGACTCACAAGCCTGCGCGTGATTTTCTCAACTGGGTTCTGTCGGAAACCAAGGTGAATCGCGACACGAGAAGTAAGCACAGCTAAACAATCAACCAGACGTTCTTGGCTGGCCAGCAATTTTTTGTCTGCGCATAATCCCTGAAAACACCGCCAAATAGGGATGTAGCCATGTTTCTCAAAAATGCCTGGTATGTCGCCGCCTGGAGCAGCGAGATCGAAAACAGCCTTCGGCAGATTCTGGTCCTGGGGGAGAAGATCTGCGTCTTCCGTACTGCGCAGGGCGAGGTTATTGCGCTGGAAGATGCCTGCCCGCATCGCAAGCTGCCACTGTCCAAGGGCCGGATCAAGGGCGATACCGTCGAATGTGGCTATCATGGCCTGACTTTCGATTGTGCAGGGCAATGCGTCTGGGCGCCCGGCGGGGGCCGTATTCCTTCGGCGGCCAAGGTGCGCGCCTATCCGGTACATGAAAAATATGGCCTGGTCTGGATCTGGATGGGCAACGCCGCCATCGCCGATGTCGATGACATCATCGACATCCCGAATTTCGACAGCCCCGACTGGGGTATCAATCGTGGTGCGGCGATGGAGTTGCAGTGCAACTATCTGCTGATGACCGACAATCTGCTGGACCCGACCCATGTCGCCTGGGTGCACGAGACCAGCTTTGCCCAGGCTGCTACCAAGGACACGCCGCTGAAGGTCACGCGCACCGATGATGGCGTGATCGTCCACCGCTGGATGATGGATGTGGCCCCGGCACCGTTCTATGCAAAGATTGTGGAGTTTGAAGGCAACTGCGACCGCTTGCAGCATTACGAGGTGCGCTATCCGTGCAGCGCGCTGATCCGCGCGATCTTCACACCAGCGGGCACCGGCGGGCCGGAAGGCACGCTGCACGAGAAGACCTTTGTCATGGACAGCTATAACTTCATGACGCCGACGACCGAGACGGAAACCCGCTATTACTGGTTCCAGCTGCGGAATATCCGGCCTGACGATGCCGAGCTGTCGGCGATGATGAGCGAGGATGTCCGTCACGCCTTTGAGGAGGATCGCGCGGTGCTGAACGCGGTGCAGATCGGGCTGCGCGAAAAGACTTCGCCGCATATCGACCTGTCAATTGATGCAGGTCAGCTGCGTTTCCGCCGCCAGCTTGAGGCGATGATTGCCGAAGAGCAGGCCGTCGACGCCAAGATGCAGGCCTGAACCATGGCAGAGACATTCCGGCGGTTCCGGGTGATGCGCAAGCACCCGGAAAGCAGCGTCATCACCTCGTTCCATCTGGTGCCGTCTGACGGCGGTGCGCTTTGGCCCGCGCGGCCGGGGCAATATCTGACCCTGCGCATTCCCGGCCCGGAAGGCCCGGTGCTGCGTACCTATTCGCTGTCGAATGCGGTTGATGCTGCGGATTGCCACCGGATTTCGGTCAAGCGCGAGGCGGGGCTGAACGGCAGGCCCGACGGCATCGGGTCGGTCTGGCTGCATGATCATCTGGCTGAGGGCGCCGAGATCGAGGTCGCGGCTCCGCGCGGCGCCTTCTTTCTGGACGAAGACAGCACGCGCCCGGTTCTGTTGCTGGCGGGCGGGGTCGGGCTGACGCCGCTTCTGTCGATGCTGCATCGTCTGGCCCAAAGCAACCGCAAGGTCTGGCTGGTACATGCGGTGGAAAACGGCGGGGTGCAGCCGCTGCGCGCCGAGGTGGCAGCGCTGGCTGCTGCATCTGCCGGGCGGATCTCCGTCTGCAATGTGCTGCGAAATCCCGCGCCGGGGGATCACGCGGATGCGACCGGGGTGGTGGATGCGGCACTGCTGCAATCCTTGCTGCCGCTGGACGATTATCAGGTCTATCTCTGCGGGCCGGTGCCCTTCATGGTGGCGATGTGGCGGCTGTTGACCGGCCTCGGCATTGCCCCGGAGCGGATCGCCTATGAATTCTTCGGCCCCGGCGGCTCGTTGCCCAAACTGGCCGCCGATCAGGTCGCACCGGCCCCGCCTGCCATTCCACGCATTCCGGTGAATGCCCCGAAATCCCTGGATAAGCTGGATTTTCTGACCGATCCGGATGTGCGCAAGATCGCGGAACCGGCTGCCAGAAAGGCGCTGCCTGCGGCCCTGACGATGGCTGATGCAGAAACCGGAAACGAGGTGGTCTTTGCCCGGTCGGGCGTGACCGTCGCGTGGAACAGCGGTGTGAACTCGATTCTGGAACTTGCCGAAAGTGCGGGGCTGGACCCGGCCTTTGTCTGTCGCTCGGGTATCTGCAATTCCTGTCGCTGCGGGTTGAAGGACGGGCAGGTGGAGTATTTCAGCGAGCCGCTGGACCCTCCGGGCCCCGGTCAGGCTTTGATCTGCTGCTCCCGCCCCAACGGGCGTGTGGTGCTGGATCTGTAAGTTCCCGGCAGACTGGAAATTAAAAGGCGGCCCCGCAAAGGGCCGCCTTTTTCCTGTCGGCAGGGCAGATGATCAACTTGCCGCAGCCCGCCGCTGATCCAGCACCCTGCTCAGCCAGTCCGGGTCCATCTCGGGCACCGATGACAGCAACAGATCAGTATAGGGTTCGTGCTCCGGCGAAAAAATCCTGTCCTTGTCGCCCTGTTCCACCACCCGGCCGTGCTGCATCACCACGACATGATCGGCGATCGCCCGCACCGTCGCGAGATCATGGGTAATGAACAAATAGCTTATGCCGCGCTCACGCTGGATGCGGTCCAGCAGGCGCAGGATACCCTCGGCGACCAGTTGGTCCAGCGCGCTGGTCACTTCATCGCAGATGATCAGCTCCGGCTCGGCGGCCAAAGCGCGGGCGATACAGACACGCTGTTTCTGACCGCCTGAAAGCTCACCCGGCAGCCGGTCTATAAAACGATCCGGGGGCAACTCGATCTCGGTCAGCAACTCGCGGATGCGGGCCTCTTTTTCCCGCCCTTTCAGGCCAAGATAGAACTCCAGCGGACGGCCCAGCACTTCGCGGATGCGGTGGCGCGGATTCAGCGCGGTATCGGCCATCTGGTGAATCATCTGCATCCGCTGCAAAAGCCTGCGCGACCGGGCGCCGATGGTCGTGGGCAGGGCCGCGCCGTCGAATGTCACCTTGCCCGCGCCTGGGAACAGAAGCCCCATCACCACCCGCGCCGTGGTGGATTTGCCGGAGCCGCTTTCGCCCACCACAGCCACGGTTCGCCCGCGCGGCACGGTCAGTGATACGTTTTCCAGCACCTTATGCGTGCCATAGGAGGCATCCACCCCGTCGATCTTCAGCAACGGCGGGCTTGCAGGAGCCGGATCGCGCGGTGCGGGCTGAAACTCCCGCACAGCCCAGAGGGAACGGGTATAAGCCTCGCGCGGGTTGGCCAGCATCTCGCGCACCGGGGCGTCTTCGACCTCTTCGCCCTTCAGCAGCACTTTCACCCGGTCGGCCATCTGCGCGACCACGGCAAGATCATGCGTGATATAGATCGCCGCGGCGCCGTGGTTGCGCACGATATCGCGGATCGCGGCCAGCACTTCGATCTGCGTTGTGACATCCAGCGCGGTCGTGGGTTCGTCAAAGATGATGAGGTCAGGCTTGCAGGCCATGGCCATCGCCGTCATGGCGCGTTGCAACTGCCCGCCGGATACCTGATGCGGAAAGCGGAACCCGATCTGATCCGGGTCCGGCAGCCGCATCTCGCCATAAAGCCGCACGGCTTCGGCCTCGGCCTGCGCGCGGGGCATCACGCCATGGCACACGGGCGCTTCGCAATGCTGCCGGATCAGACGCCAGGCCGGGTTGAAGGCTGCGGCAGAGGATTGGGCGACATAGGCGATACGCCGTCCGCGCAGGTCGCGTAGCGTTTGCGCGCTGGCCCCAACCAGTTCCTGCCCGTCAAAGCGGATCGATCCACCTGCGATCCGGCATCCGGGGCGGACATGCCCCATGGCGGTCAGGCCGAGGGTCGATTTGCCCGCGCCGCTTTCACCGATCAGGCCCAGGACTTCGCCCCGCGCCAGATCCAGGCTGACGCCCTTGACGATCTTGTGCCAGTCGTCCCCGGAACGGCCTTCGATCCACAGATCGCGAATTTCCAGAAGTTTGGTCATGGCTCAGTCCTTCAAGCCGCTGGACAGGTGCAACACCCAGTCCACCACCAGATTGACCGCAACGGTCAGGATGGCGATTGCCGTGGCCGGAAGCAGAGGGGCCAGACCAAAGGTGGCGGTTTGCCAGGTTGCGAAATTGGCAAAGGAAATCAGCCGCGCGCTTTCCCGCACCATGGAACCCCAGTCCGCTGTCGGTGGCTGGAGGCCAAGCCCCAGAAAGCTGAGCGCTGAGATGAACAGGAAGACGAAGCAGAACCGCAGCCCGAATTCGGCGATCAACGGGGCCGAGGCATTGGGCAGGATCTCGCGGCGGATGATCCAGCCCAGCCCCTCACCGCGCATCCGGGCAACCTCGATGTAATCCATGGTCAGGATGCCCTGCGCCACGGCACGCGACAGACGGAAGACCCGCGTGCTGTCCAGCACCGCGATGACAAGGACCAGTGCCGCCGCCGAGGCGCCGGTAATTGTCAGGATCAGCAACGCGAAGATCAGCGATGGAATCGCCATCAGCACGTCGATCAGCCGCGACAACACGGTGTCGACCCAGCCGCCGACCGTCGCGGCCAGCAGGCCAAGTGCCGTCCCGATCAGAAACGCAAGGCAGGTGGTGATCAGTGCAATGCCCACCGTATTGCGCGCACCATAGATCAACCGTGACATCACATCGCGGCCCAGTGCGTCCGTTCCCAGATAGAAGGGGGCGACCCAGGGCTGATAGGCGGCGCCGGCCACTTCGGCTTCGCCGTAGGGGGCGATCAGCGGCGCAAAAAGCGCAAGGATGGCATAGATCCCGATCAGCGCCAGCCCGATCCGGGCCGACAGCGGTGCGCTGGGGAGGTGGAAAAGCCAGTGGGTCACAACGTCACCTCGGGTGCAGCAGGCGGGGGTTCGACAGGATGCCGATTACATCCGCCACAAGGTTCAGCAGGATGTAGGTTGCGGCAAAGATCAGGCAGGCGGCCTGCACCACGGGCATGTCGCGTTTGGCTACGCTGTCGACCAGCAATTGCCCGAGGCCCGGATAGACAAAAACCACTTCGACCAGCACCACGCCGACGATCAGATAGGCGAGGTTCAGTGCCACAACAGTCACGATGGGGGCCACCGCATTGGGCAGCGCATGAATGGCGATGATGCGCCAGCGCTTCATCCCCTTCAGTTCGGCCATCTCGATATAGGGCAGGGCCAGCAGGTTCACGATTGCCGCCCGTGTCATCCGCATCATGTGCGCGGTCACGATCAGCACCATGGTCAGCGCGGGCAGGAAGCTGACGGTAAGCCGTTCGGCCAGCCCCATTGTGGGGGTGACCCCGGCGAGGCTGGGGAACCAGCCCAGTTGCACCGCGAAGATCAGGATCAGGATATAGGCGACAAAGAATTCCGGGAAGGAAATTACCGCCAGGGTGGAACTGGAGATCCAGCGGTCCAGCAGCGATCCGCGATCAAGCGCGGCGATCAGCCCGAGCAGGATCGACACGGGCACCGCGATCACGGCTGCATAGGCGGCCAGGAAGAAGGTGTTGAAAGCGCGGTCGCCGATCAGGTCGGTGATCGGGCGCCTCGTGGCGAGTGACTGGCCGAAATCGCCTTGCACTGCGTTGCCCAGCCAGGCGACATAACGCCAGAGCGGCGGATCGTTCAGCCCGAATTGCGCGTTGAAGGCGGCGATGGTTTCCGGCGTGGCCGACTGGCCCAGAATTTCGGTCGCGATGCTGCCGGGCAGCAGTTCGACCGCCCAGAAGATGACGGCCGAAACCACGATGAGCGTGAGCGCCCCGATGGCAAGTCTTCTGAGGACAAGTTTCGGGATCGGTGATAGCTTGGATGCCATTTGTATAGACTTTGAACCTGTTATGGATATTCATAATGACGAAGAATATACTCCAGTCCAGAAAAATCGGCAGGATTTGCGAGATAGAGGTTGAAATGCTTCGGCTTCTGCCTGCCAACCGGGCAGACTGTGCGTGCCGTGAGCGGATGAAGTGGTGAAATGACGTATCGAGACATCAAGGCGGATATTCTGGAGCGGATCCTGAACGGGACATGGCCGCCGGGCAGTGCCGTGCCAAACGAGCAGGAGCTGGCGGTGGAATATGGCGCCGCCCGTGCGACCGTGAACCGCGCCATGCGCGAGCTGGTGGATGAGGGTTTCGTTGAAAGGAAGCGCAAGGCAGGCACCCGCGTGCGTCTGAGCCCGGTGCGTCAGGTGCGCTTCGAGATCCCGATGATCCGCAAGGAGATCGAGGAGCAGGGGGCGACCTATCGCTATGCGCTGATCCGGTCCGAGGTGATGCTGGCGCCCGACTGGCTGCGTGCGAGGCTGAACCTGAAACAGGGGACCGAGGTGCTGCATCTGGTTTGCATGCATTTCGCGGATGGCAGGCCCTTTCAGCTGGAGGACCGCTGGATCAACCTTGCCGCCACCCCGCAGGGCCGCGATTTCGACTTCTCGACCGTCGGCCCCAATGAATGGCTGGTGCAGCAGGTGCCGTTCTCAGATGTGGAGATCAGCTTTTCTGCGACGACTGCCGATCCCGAGCAGGCCATGCTGCTCAACTGCCGCGCGGGCGATGCCCTGTTCCGGGTGGAGCGGCAGACCACATGGCAGGACCAGGTGGTCACTTATGTCAGCCTGATCTATCGCCGCGACCATCGGATGACGACCCGCTATTGAAGCGGGTTGCCGAACCTTGCGGGAGGCAATCTGGCATGGGGTGACTTGCAATCGGCCTTATGTCTGTTCAAAAAGTTACATCACACAGGTATAATTGATCGGGCGATCTGTCCGCAGAACTCGCCCCCAGGGCTGACCTGAACTGCGCTCCCGCAGCTTACCCGAGTGATTGCCTTCGGATACCTCTGTCAGTCGCCAGCGCCCGTGCGGAGGGGAAGATTGAGGACGGGTAACTGGTTCGACGACTTCAACTCTCGCAAGGACAGGTTTGAACGAATGCTCGTGACGCCGGGCAGGCGCCTCAGGACCGTTTCGACGAAGCGGCTGTAATCATCAAGGTCTCTGGCCACGACGACCAGCAGATAGTCGGACTCGCCGGTCGTGTTGTGGCAGGACAGGACATTCGGGCTGTTCTGAACAGCAAGATTGAACTCTCGGGTCACCTTCTCGTCGTGCTGCGCGCAGCCAAGCTGGACGAAGGCCATGACGCCGAGCCCGAGCGCACGGCGATTGAGGACCGCCTGATACCCTTCAATGATACCGCTGTCTTCCAGCCGTTTCAGACGGCGCCAGCAGGGCGTCTCGCTCAGGGAAAGCTGAGCTGCCAGCCGGGTGTTGGAAAGACGCCCGTCCCGCTGGAGCCGGTTGAGGATTTCGGCATCTATCCTGTCAATCTGATGCATTCTGGAAGACTCCTCCTCATGTGACGCCAGTCGGGGCAGAATACGTCTGAAAGTGACGCATATATAGGGATTTTGGCAAAAGCCTTTCCCGGATCAGGGTGTAGTGTCCGGAGGCGGTCATGCCAAATCCGTCTGAGCGAGGAATCCTGATGAAAGCCGTGATATACGAAGCCTTCAACCAGCGGCCGAAGCTGGTTAGCCTGCCCGAGCCTGCGCCGGAGCGGCATGGGGTAGTGCTGAAGGTCGAAGCGACCGGGGTCTGCCGCAGCGACTGGCATGGCTGGGTGGGGCACGATGCCGATATCGTGTTGCCGCATGTACCGGGGCACGAACTGGCGGGGGTCATCGTCGCAACGGGCAAGGATGTGACCAGATGGAAAGCTGGGGACCGCGTCACCGTCCCCTTCGTCGGGGGCTGTGGCCATTGCCCCGAATGCCATGCCGGACACCAGCAGGTCTGTCACAACCAGTTTCAGCCGGGCTTTACCCATTGGGGATCGTTCGCCGAGTTCGTCTCGATCCATAATGCCGACTTGAATCTGGTGGCCCTGCCTGACGCCGTTGAATTCGCCACGGCGGCCAGCCTCGGATGCCGTTTCGTGACGTCGTTCCGCGCGGTTGTCGATCAGGGCAAGGTCGCGGCGGGCCAATGGGTCGCCGTGCATGGCTGCGGCGGTGTCGGCCTTTCTGCCATCATGATCGCCAGCGCGCTTGGTGCCAATGTCGTCGCGATCGACATTGCGGAAGACAAGCTGGAACTGGCCCGTGCCCTGGGTGCGGCCGCCACGGTCAACGCCAGGTCAACGGCCAATGTGGTTGAAGCTGTGATGGAGATCACCGGCGGCGGCGCACATGTCTCGCTGGATGCGCTTGGAAATCCGCAGACCTGCTTCAATTCGATCCTGAACCTGCGCCGCCGTGGCAAGCATGTGCAGGTCGGGCTCATGCTGGGTGACCACAGCACGCCCGTCGTGCCGATGAGCCGGATCGTGGCACATGAGCTTGAAATCCTTGGCAGCCACGGAATGCAGGCGCATCGCTATGACGTGATGATGCCGATGATCCTGTCCGGCAAGCTGAAACCCGAACTGCTGGTCGGCAGGACGATCAGTCTGGAGGAATCGATTGATGCCCTGATCTCGATGGACAGGTTTCAGGGCACTGGCACGACGGTTATCACCAGGTTCTAGGCAATCATGCAGGTCAGAGTGCCCGCCGCGACAGCGGGAGTCCTCTTGATCCGGCAGGGATGCGTTCAAGCTGGTAATCCGGCCTTCCGGCCCGGCTACCCCGTGTAGCCGCGCCCTTTCAACATTCTGCCATCAACCTTGCGGTTCAGGATGTAGTATGCTGGGTGTAGTCAATCTTGCCGGAGCATCCACGCAATTGCCCGAACTGACCGCCTATCCCCCCAGACGCTCGCGTGTGCACGAGGCCAGCGGGCCGCTTGCCGCGAGTTTTGCGCTCTGGACAGCTGCTCAGGTCGGCGCGGACCTGCTCTGGATTCGGGAAGGCTGGCGGTCTGAACAGCTTAATCCGTTGGGGTTCGAAGGGTTCGATCCCTCACGGCTTATCCTGATACAGACGAAGGACCAGACCGCTACACTCGCCGTGGCGGAAGAGGCATTGCGCGATGGTGCGGTGCCTCTGGTTGTTCTGGAACTTACCGCCAGAATTGACCTGACTGCCGGGCGGCGGTTGCAACTGGCGGCCAGGGCCGGAGGAACGACCGGGCTGTGCCTGATCGCAGAGGGCATGGGTTCGAACGCAGCGGAAACGCGATGGCATTGCAGGCCGGTGTTCGATCCGCAGGACTCGACTCGTCAGCAGTGGAGTCTTATCAAGAACAAATCAGGAACAATTGGGGCCTGGCATGTTCGATGGGACTCAAAGGCGCATCGTGTCACTGTGGTTTCCCCGGCTCGCGAGTGACCGGGCTCTGCGCATGCATGCGCAGAATGGGCCCTTCGTTCTGACGCTGCGGCAGGGCAGTGCCAACCGGGTTCATTGCCTGAACGAGGCGGCCGAGGCCCGCGGGCTCTATCGCGGGATGCCGTTTTCCGATGCGCGGGCTTATTGCCCGGACCTGTCCAGCCTGCAGGCAGACCCGCAGGCGGACCGGCGCTTTCTGGGCTTGTTGCGCCGTTGGGCGACACGCTGGTGCCCTTGGGTTGGGATCGAAACGCCGGATGGGCTGGTTCTGGATATCACCGGATCGTCGCATATCTTTGGCGGTGAAGAGGTGATGATTGCCGCGCTGCGCGCACGGCTTTGCCGTGCCGGTTTATCGGTGCAGATCGGCACCGGCGATACGCGCGGGGCGGCCTGGGCGCGGGCGCATCATGGTGAGGATGCCGCGCTTGAGGACTTGCCTGTCGCGGCCCTGCGGCTTGATCCTGAAACGGTAACCAGCTTGCAGCGAATGGGCCTGCGCAGCATCGGTCAGTTGGCCGACAGCCCGCGCGCGCCTCTGGCCCGCCGTTTCGGAGCGGAACTGTTGCTGCGGCTCGATCAGGCGCTTGGGCGGCAGGCGGAGCAGATCGGGCCAGAGGTCGATCCGCCCCATTACGCCGTGCGCATGACCTTGCCCGAACCCATCGGGCTGGTCAGCGATGTCATGGCCGGGACGGCGCGTCTGCTGGAGCGTTTGTGCGCCAAGCTGAAAGACCATCAGGCGGGGGCAAGGATTCTGTGTCTGTCCCTGCGCCGCGTAGATCGCGCCGCAAGCGATGTCGAGCTGCGGCTGGCACGTCCCATGCGCGATCCGGCACGGATACTGCCGTTGTTCGAACGGGGCGTCGCCGAGGTGGATGCGGGGTTTGGAATCGACCAGATGCGGCTGGAGGCTGTGCAGGTCGAACCTCTGCCACCTGAGCAGGTGACACATATCGGTCCGCGCGATCCCGGGCGGCTTGACGATCTGATCACCCGGATCGGCACCCGGATCGGGCTGGAGAATGTGCAGCGCTTCCTGCCCGCCGACAGTCACATTCCTGAACGCAGTTTCATCCTTGTCCCTGCAGCCTATTCCCGGCCGGAACGGGGCTGGGTTGCGCCGCGTCCGCGTCCGCTGATCCTGTTTCCGCCCGAACCAGTCGTGGCGACCGGCCACGAACCGCCGGCGCGCTTCCGCTGGCGGGGTATGTCCCTGACAGTCGGCCGCGCGACGGGGCCGGAACGGATTGCCCCGGAATGGTGGCTTCAGGATGATAACTGGCGCCGGGGCCTGCGCGATTACTGGCGGGTCGAAACGCATCAGGGGCGGCGGCTGTGGATGTTTCACACCCCGCAAAATCCGGGCTGGTTTGTGCAGGGGGAATTTGCATGAACTATGCAGAGCTGTGCGTCACCTCGAATTTCACCTTTCTGCGGGGTGCGTCCCATCCCGAGGAACTTGTGACCCGGGCTGCCGAACTGGGCCTTGAAGCCATTGCCATCACGGACCGCAATTCCCTGGCCGGGGTGGTGCGGGCCTATCGCGCGTTGCAGATCCTCGGGAAGGGAACAGGCGAATCTGTGCAGATCCGGTCACAGCATCGCGTCGACAGTTGCTCACGCCAGGAAATTGGCACCCCGGAGGATATTCCCTGTCCGGAGGTGCCACGCCTGCCAAGGCTCATTGTCGGAGCGCGGCTGGTGTTGCGTGACAGCCCTGTTGAATGGATTGCCCTTCCCGTCGATCTTGCCGCTTACCAGCGGTTGGCGCGGCTGCTGACGCTGGGCAAGCGGCGGGCGGAAAAGGGCGAATGTCATCTGGACTGTGCAGATCTGCTGGAAGGCTGCAAAGGCATGATCCTGATTGCCCTGCCGGGCGATCTCGGGGCGGTGGCCTCATATATCCAGAAGGTTCGCAACCGCTTTCCCGGTCATGTCTATCTGGGAGCCGCGCCGCGCTACGATGGATCGGATCAGGCCTGGCTTGCCGCCTGCGCGCGGCTTGCGCAGGGTTGCGCCACGCCCATGGTGGCGGTTGGAGATGTGCTGATGCATCGCGCCGCGCGGCGGCAACTGGCCGATGTGCTGACCTGCATGCGCGAAGGCTGCACGATTGACACAATCGGTACCCGCGCGCTTGCCAATGCCGAGCGGCGCCTGAAAGGGGCGCAGGACATGCAGCGGCTGTTTCGCGATCACCCCGCCGCCTTACGCCGAACGCTGGAAATTGCAACGCGTTGCAGCTTCGATCTGTCGGAACTCAGCTATCAGTATCCGGATGAAATTGCGGAGAGCGGCGAAACCCCGATGGCGCGCCTGACCCGGCTGGCCCAAGAAGGACTGAACCGCCGTTATCCCGCTGGTGCAACCGCGAAGGCCGGAGCCTTGCTGGCCAAGGAACTGGCCGTGGTGGCAGAGCTGAACTATCCGGCCTATTTCCTGACCGTGCATGACATCGTGCAATACGCCCGCTCGCAAGGCATCCTGTGTCAGGGGCGCGGGTCGGCGGCCAATTCGATTCTGTGCTATCTGTTGGGCATCACCGATGTTTCGCCGGATATGATCGGCATGGTGTTTGAACGCTTCATCTCTCGTCACCGGGGCGAGCCACCGGATATCGACGTCGATTTCGAGCATGAGCGTCGTGAGGAGGTCATCCAGTGGATTTATGCTAAATATGGCCGTCACCGCGCCGGGCTTTGTGCGACGGTGATCCATTTCCGCTCGCGCGCGGCAATCCGCGAGGTGGGCAAGGTGATGGGCCTCAGTCAGGATGTGACGGCCAGCCTCTCGGGCCAGATCTGGGGATCGTCAAACGAAGGCCCCAAGCCCGAACGTATCCGTGAACTGGGGCTTGACCCGCGTGACCTTCGGCTGTCGCAGACGTTGCGCCTGATCGGCGAGATCATCGGCTTTCCGCGGCATCTGTCCCAGCATGTCGGCGGTTTCGTGATCACGCGGGGCAGGCTGGACGAGCTGGTCCCGATCGAGAATGCCGCGATGGAGGATCGCACGCTGATCGAGTGGGACAAGGATGATATCGACACGCTGGGCATCCTCAAGGTCGATGTGCTGGGTCTGGGGATGCTGACCTGCATCCGCAAGGCCTTTGACCTGCTGAAACGTCACGAAAAACGGACCCTGACACTGGACAGCGTACCGCCCGAGGATGCGGCGACCTATAGGATGTTGCAGGTCGCCGATGCCGTGGGTGTGTTTCAGGTGGAAAGCCGGGCACAGATGAATTTCCTGCCCCGGATGAGGCCGGAGCAATTCTATGATCTGGTGATCGAGGTCGCCATCGTGCGTCCGGGGCCTATCCAGGGGGGTATGGTGCAGCCCTATATCCGCCGCCGTCAGGGGCTGGAAGCGCCCGAACCTTTCGGCCCCGCACTGGAGGAGGTCACGCACCGCACTCTGGGCGTGCCCCTGTTTCAGGAACAGGCCTTGCAGATTGCCGTGGTCGGTGCAGGCTACAGCGCCGAAGAGGCAGATCATCTGCGTCGTTCACTGGCCAGCTTTCGCCGCATGGGCACCATTGGCGAACACCGCGACAAGTTCATCGCCGGCATGCTGGCCAATGGGTACGATGCCGAGGTCGCCTCCCGCTGCTTTGGTCAGATTGAGGGCTTCGCCGATTACGGCTTTCCCGAAAGCCACGCTGCGGCCTTTGCGCTGTTGGTTTATGTCTCTGCCTGGCTGAAACGGCACCATCCGGCGATCTTTGCCTGTGCCTTGCTGAACTCTCAGCCCATGGGGTTTTATGCTCCGGCCCAGATCGTGCGTGACGCGCGCGAACATCAGGTCGAGATCCGCCCCATCTGCATCAACCACAGTGGCTGGGACAATACACTGGAACGCCGTGCGGACGGGGCGCTGGCGTTGCGGCTCGGGTTTCGTCAGATCAAGGGGTTTCGGCAGGAAGATGCACTCTGGATCACGACGGCGCGCAAGAATGGGTATCGCGATCCCGAAAGCGTCTGGCTGCGCGCCGGTGTCGCGCCAGCAGCACTTGAGAGGCTGGCAGAGGCGGATGCCTTTTCCGGCATGGGGCTGACCCGACGCGCTGCGCTTTGGCAGGTCCGCGCGATCCGGGCACCCTCACAACTGCCGCTGTTCAACGATCCGCTTGACGGCGAGGCGATCCGCGAACCCGCTGTCATGCTGCCGCAGATGCATCTGGGCGAGGAAGTGGTCGAGGATTATGTCTCCACACGGCTGACGTTGCGCGCGCATCCTATGGAATTGCTGCGCCCGGTGATGCCCGGCCTGCTGCGTCACGATGCGCTTCTTGCTGCGCCGTTGCAGCGTACCACGGTCTGCGGACTGGTCATCACGCGTCAGCGGCCAGGCACTGCCTCGGGCGTGATCTTCCTGACGCTGGAGGATGAAACAGGCGTCTCCAATATCGTGGTCTGGCGCAAGGTCTTTGAGGCCCATCGCCGCGCGGTCATGGGGGGGCGCCTGTTGCGTGTCACCGGCCCGCTGCAGCGGGAAGGGATCGTGGTGCATGTGATTGCGCAGCAGATCGAGGATGTCTCTCATTATCTGTCCGGTTTGGGGCACCCGATGGAAGATGCTGTCGGGCAGACCACCCCCAAGACAGACAATGCGCCCCGCACCCATCCCGCCCCGCGCGCCAGACATCCGCGCGAACAGGCCAAAAGATTGTTTCCCAGCCGGGATTTCCATTAAGGGAAAAGCAGGTGCCAGAGTTCAGAGCGCGCCCGCAGACAGGTGCTGGTCCATCGCTCTGTCGCTCTCCGCACATCTGTCAGCACAACAGCTTGCCCATCATCGGCACACCCGGACCGGAAGACTGGCAACAGGCGCGCGTCCGCTGTCTGACCCTGATCCCTCGCGCCCGCCGGTTCCGACAGGAATTTGAAAGCTCTTGACCCAAACGCCTCCTTGGCGGAACATGCATTTTAGAGAGAGTTATATTCAGTAAATACAACCTGTAATGTTTTTCAGGTCATACCTGCGATTTCAACAAACCGGCTAACCGGCCCCCACAGGCAGAGCAGAAAGGTTTCACATGAAGTTCAGCATCAAGATCGGCATATCCGCATTCCTGGCCGCTGGCCTGCTGGCGGGCACCTCCTCTGCCCAGACGGTCACAGACAGCTTCGACGTGACAATCACCATTGCAGAGGAATGCCAGATCACCTCGACCCAGGATCTCGATTTTGGCAGCGTGGGCGTGCTGACGGCCAATACCGATGCCACGGCAACCCTTCAGGTGACCTGCACACCCGGCACGGCCTATGATATCGGCCTCAACGAAGGGCTTGGTTCCGGCGCGACCACCGCCGCCCGGCTGATGACTTCGGGTGCTTCTGCGACGGTCGGCTACGGGATCTATCAGGATGCCTCGCACAGCACGAACTGGGGCGACGTGATCGGCACGGATACGCGGGCGTCGACCGGAACGGGTGCGGCGCAAAGCTTTACCGTCTATGGCCGGGTAGCGCCGCAAAGCACCCCCGCAACCGGCACTTACACCGATACCATCACCGTTTCCGTGACCTACTGAGCCGGAGAGCAAGCATGACTGCCCTGTCCGGCCTGTTGCGCCGCAGCCTTCTGGCGGCCTGCATCGCTTTACTTTCGCCCGGTTTTGTTCTGGCAGAGGGTCTGCGTGTCTCGCCGGTCACGCTGGACGTGACGGCGCCGGGGGCTGCGACGGTGCTGACCCTGCGCAACGAAGGGCGGGCGCCGATCACCGTGCAGACCCGTGTCTTTCGCTGGCAGCAACGCAATGGCCAGGAAAGCCTGATCCCCACGCGGGAGGTTGTGGTGAGCCCGCCCATGACCCGGCTGGCTCCGGGCACGGCGCAGACCATCCGTGTGGTGCGTCCCGGCAAGTCGCCGGTGCAGGGCGAGGAAGCCTACCGCATCATCGTGGACGAAGTGCCTGACCGCAATGCGCCCAACGGCACCGTCGCCTTTGCCACCGAACTGCGCATTCCGCTGTTTTTCACCGCTTCCGGTGCGAAAGCGCCATCTGTCCGCTGGTCTTTGCGCGAAACCGCAGGGGGCATCGTTCTTCAGGCGCAGAATACAGGCGACAGGCGGCTGCGCATCGCCGATCTGCGGCTTGGGCGTGACAGTCGGGTCGTGCTGCGTCGCAACGGGCTGTTGGGCTATGTGCTGGGCAATTCGGTGATGCAATGGCACCTCAGCGGTGCAGCGCGGGGCATCAACCGGCTGAGTGCGGCCACCAATACCGGCACTTCCAATGCTGTTGTCGCGCGGCAGTGATGGCCGTTCAGCTGTCCGGCGGGTGTTGCGCCGTATTGTCTGTTCGGTGGCCCTGCTGGCCTTTCCGATTGCAGGGGCAGGCCAGCCTGACAGCCCGGCACCGCGTGAACTCTATCTGGAGGTTTTTGTAAACGGACGGGCGATGAACCTTGTGACCCGGTTCACCGACCACGGCAACGGGCTGCTGGTGGCTGATGCAGATGAGTTGCGCAACAGCGGTATCCTGCCGGATGCAGCAGCGCGGCGCGGCGAGGTGCGGCTGGATCAGTTGCCCGGATTGCGCTGGGATCTGGACGAGGCGGCGCAGACGATCTCGTTCGAGGCGACCGACACAGCGCTGGCACCGCATGTGGTCAGTGCCCGCCCGGCTCCGAGACCGTATGAGGGGGAGGAGGGCGCGGTTGATAGCGGCTTCGGGCTGGTGCTGAACTATGCGCTGGATTTCGAAGCGGTGACAGCTGACGGGTCAGCAACAGATACAACTGCGGCGGGGGCCTTCGAGGCCCGGCTGTTTCTGCCGCTGGGCGCAATGACCTATGGTTTCGCCCTGACCGAGGACGAGGTTGCAGGGCTGCGCCATCGTCGGCTGGAGACCTACTGGCGCAGTGCCTTCCCCGGCAGGGCCGTACAGGTGCAGATCGGTGATTTCACCACGCGCGGACCGTCCTGGACCCGCCCGGTGCGGCTTGGCGGCCTGCTGGTGGAGCGCAATTTCAGTCTGCGTCCCGATCTGGTGACGATCCCTCTGCCCAGTTTTGCGGGCAGTGCGGCAGTGCCTTCGGCGGTTGAGGTCTATTCCAACTCGATCCGCACTTATGCGACCGAGGTTCCCGCTGGTCCTTTCACGCTGACCGACCTGCCGCTTGCCAGTGGTTCGGGCGAGGCGCAGGTGATCGTGCGCGATATCACCGGGCGGGAAACGCGCGTTGATCTGCCTTTCCTCGTTTCCTCCGATCTGCTGCGGCCGGGGGTGGCGGATTATGCTTTTGCGCTGGGCGCCCCCCGGCTGGGCATGGGTACGGATGATGACCATTACGCCGACGATCTGTTCGGCGCCGCGACCTTCCGGATCGGCGTGTCCGAGGCGCTGACACTGCATGGCCATGTCGAGGCGGGCCCGGATCTGCGGATGGGCGGGCTGGGCGCGACCTTCCGGCTTGGCACACTGGGCACATCGACTTTCAGCTATGCACGCAGCCGGTCTGATCAGGGGGACGGCCAACTGGCCGAACTTTCGGGCAAACTGAGTTTCGGCCGGTTGCAGGCCTCCGGTCGGCTGATGCGGAGCTGGGGCGATTTTTCGGACATTGCCGCGGTGACGGCGGAACCTGGCTTGGCGGGTGATCCGGCCTCGCCGCTGACCCGGCTGGGTCAGATTTCTCTGACCATGCCACTGTCGGGGCCGGGCGGGGCCGCCGCGAGCCTGTTCGCCGCCGATACCCGGCGCGCCGACGGCAGTGCGGACACCAGCCTTGGCCTTGCCTACAGCCGCCCTGTGCTGGACGGCGGCACGCTGAGCCTCAGCGCGTTGACCGTGCGCGGGCAAACATCGGATACGGTGCTCGGCCTTGGCCTGCATGTGCCATTGGGAAAACGTGGCTATGCAGGCAGCACGCTTGAACGACGGAATGATGGTTTCCGGTTGGCGGCGACGGCTTCGGGGGGCAACCGCGACCGGCAACGCGGCTATGATTGGCGGGTGCAGGCCAGCCGGGAGGAGGCGACCAGCCTGCGCGCCAATCTCGGGCTGAATGGGCGCTATGGCCGGGCCGAGCTGGGCGCGCAATTTTCTGACAGGTCGCGCAGTCTGGGCCTGAGGCTTGATGGATCTGTTGCGGTGGCAGGGGGCGGGGTTTTTCTGACCCGTCGCATTCAGGATTCCTTTGCCGTGGTCGATGCAGGTGCTGCGGGCGTGGAGGTCAAATCGGAAAACCGCCTCGTGGGCCGGACCGGGCGCTCGGGCAGGCTGCTTGTGCCCGACCTGCGCGGATACGAACGGAATGTCCTGTCGATCGACCCCTCGACCCTGCCCCTTGACGCAGCCATCGGCAGCACCCGCCAGACCGTGCGTCCGGCCTATCACAGCGGTGCCCGCGTCGATTTTGGGGTCGAGGCCAATCCGGCAGGCGCGATGATCGTACTGGTCGATGCCGGTGGGCTGCCGCTGGATGTGGGCGGCGGCGTACAGATCAATGGCCGCGACGATGGTCTGCTGGTGGGCTAGACGGGCAGGTCTATGCACTTGGCCTGCACGCAAATAACACCGTCAGCGTGACCTATCCGGGGAAACCGTCCTGTCGCGGCAGCTTTGCCTATGCCGATGAACCCGGCAGGATTACGGAAATCGCCGGGGTAGTTTGCCAATGATCCGAACCGCGCTGATCTGGCTGCTGTTCCTGTTCTGCCTGACCGCCACTGCGGGCATGGCGCGGGCACAGACTTGCAGCTTTTCGGCGAGCGACATCGTTTTCGGCCAGGTCGATACACTTTCCTCCGGCGCCACCGATACCACTGGCACGATCTCGGTCAGTTGCAGCGCGTTTCTGGGTTTGCTGTCGTCCATCGACATTCGCATCCATGTCGGGGAGGGGCGCGGCGGGGCGAATGGCGCGACCCGGCGGATGACCAGCACCACTACGGCGACGCCACTGAACTTCCAGCTTTATCGTGACGCGGCGCGCAGCGATCTGCTTGGCGGAAGTTACTGGAGCTATGGCGGACAGCCGATCCGGCTGACCGGCGCCTCTGTGCTTACCCTGCTGACAACCTCGGGGATGAATGTGCCGGTTTATGCCCGTGTACCGGGAGGTCAAGGCAGCGTGATACCGGGCAGCTATGGTTCGGTTTTCGACCGCAATCCCCTTGATGTGAGGGTGGATTACACGACCTGCAACCTGCTTCTGTTTTGCACCAACCGCACCGCGAGCTTTTCCTTTTCCGTGTTGGCAGATGTGGTGCCGGACTGTCTTGTGACAGCGGAGGATCTGGATTTCAGCACAACCGGACTGCTGAACAGCGCCATCGACGCGACCAGCCAGATTGACGTGACCTGCACCGCCAATTCCGCTTTCGATATCGGGTTGGGTTACGGCTTCTACGGCACCGGGCCGGGCGACCGGAAAATGCAGGATACAGGCGGAAACCAGATCTGGTACGGCCTGTTTCGTGATGCGGCGCGCAGCCTTTCCTGGGGAGAACTGGGCGACGGCGCCGCTCAGCCCGGCACTGGCAGCGGTGCGGCGCAGAGCTTTACCGTCTACGGTCGTGTTCCCGCGCAGGCAACTCCACCGCCGGGAATCTATTCTGACACGATCATCGTGACCATCACCTATTGATCGCGTGTCTCAGGCCTCGCCGGCCAGTTTGTAGCGCGACAAAAATAGGTGGCCAAAACGACAAAATTAGGGGGCAGCAACTGAAGGCAGAGCTATGCGCAAAATGCATATCTCGACGCTCCCTTCGCCCCCCTTGCCGAGGCTGCGCGCCGCGTCGAAGACGGCCCAAAGCCGCCGGTCGGTTCCAGTAGGATGCTGCACTGCGGTTTCATCGAACCGGCCAATTTTCGTTGCGGCTGCACAACTAGGGGAGGAGTGGAGACCAGAGTGAGCTTCGCGTAGCCTCTACACTTTCCGCCGGCGACCAGCGAAGGCGGCCACGAAAATCGGAAATTGATCTGCTGGCCTTCTTGGATGCGAGAGGCAAACACCAGCGTGATCGAGTGATCTCCAGTTTCCAAAATCCTGTCAGCGGAAGGCGGCAAGCCGAAACCGACGAGGTGGCGTGCGACAGGCCCGAGTTCCTTCGGACGCAATGGCTCTGGGGTCTCAGCGTTGTGAACAAGAAGTCCAATAAGCGTTTCTCTGGAGACCTCGCCCTCGATCTCGTGCACCAGCTTCGCGGCGGTCTTGGCAACCAGCGGCGATGCGTAGCTGGTGCCGCAGCCGTCTACAACCGTCCCATCGGGCAAGACCGAAAACAGGCCATGGCCAAGGGAAGCATGTTGCGAGCCGGAGCCACCGACATGCGCAAGATCAGGCTTCACACCAGATCGCAGGCCGGGTCCCCGGCGGCTGAAGCGTGTGGGTGCGAAGGGCAGGCACCGGCGCGCGGCTCCGCTGACCTATGCGGATGGCGCATAGCTCGCACATCGCCATTTCTCATAACGCATTGAAATCATGTAACTATGAACTGGAAGGCCGCCAGTTCCGAGTTTCCGGCCTAAAAACAGGGGTTTCGGGGCTGAAAGACCGGGTGAAATCCCCGTAAGCTATTGAAAAGACGTAACTATGAACTGAGTTCAAAAATCCGCGCACGAGTTCCGAGTTTCGCACTTTCCCCGGATTGGCTGAATCGCCCTGAAACAGCCGTTAAAGCCAAGTTTTATTGATGTTTTCGGGCGATTAGCAGCTCGGGTCCGGGCGCCAGCGAGGGCGCGGATCACGCTCTGGCCACCTGTTTGGCGCAATATTTTCGTCGCGACCGACATGACCGCCCCGAAGCCGCCCAGACACGCCACCAGAGCCTCACAGCCTCGGCAAGCGCCTTATTTTATTGAGGAAAGACGGATGGCGACGGGTAACGACACCTGACGACGGATAGGGCAACGCACTCTCTTAAAAACCCCCATGTTTTTGTCGCGTTACACAGTTCAAAAGCGACTGCGAAGATCATGGTGTGTCTGGAAGTTGGTTATGGGCAGCCTGTTTTGCAGGCCGTGGCCAGTCGTCAAACCATGGTCAGAACCCGCATAAACGAGAGCGATGAGATCTGTGTAATGAAGGATACGTCAACTGCAAAGTGCAATATATAACAATCGCCTATCGCAGGATTACAGTGGTGAGCCCGACAGGATTCGAACCTGTGACCCACTGATTAAAAGTCAGTTGCTCTACCAACTGAGCTACGGGCCCGCCTTCTGTGAGCGGCTAACTACGGAACTCGCGGGGGGCGGTCAAGAGCCAATCCACTTAAAAATCGTCATCTCTGGCAGAATCCTTCAAGCTGGGGTAGGAGGCTGGCATGACAGAGCTTTTCCCCCACGGCCTGCCCTTCATGAAGATGCATGGAGCAGGCAATGATTTTGTGGTGATCGACTCGCGCGGGCGCGGGGCGGTGGTCACGGCTGCGCTTGCGCAGGCGGTAGGGGACCGCAATCGCGGTGTCGGCTTTGATCAGCTTGCCGAGATTCGCGATGCGGCAGATGCCGATTTCGCACTCGATTTCTGGAATGCGGATGGCAGCCGCGCAGGTGCCTGTGGTAACGCCACCCGCTGCGTCAGCGCCTATATGATGCAGCAACTGGCGCAGGATGCGGTGGAACTGACGACCCAGCGCGGTCGGCTCACCGCACGCCGCCTGTCGGATGGCCGCGTTGCCGTCAACATGGGGCATCCGCAACGGGACTGGCGCGATATTCCGCTGGCTGAAGCGCAGGATACCACGCGCCTGACATTGCCGGGCACCCCCGCTGCCGTCGGGATGGGGAATCCGCATTGCGTCTTCTTTGTTGATGATGCCGAGGCAGTGGATGTGTCGGGCCAGGGCGCGATCTATGAGCGTCACAACCTGTTCCCGCAGCGGACGAATGTCGAATTCGCAAGTGTTCTGGCGCCGGACCGGCTGCGTATGCGGGTGTGGGAGCGGGGGGCGGGTATCACCCTGGCCTGCGGCTCGGGCGCCTGTGCCACTGCCGTCGCGGCTGCGGAGCGCGGCCTGACGGGTCGGAAGGTCGATGTCGTGGTCGATGGCGGCTTGCTGCAAATCGACTGGCGCGAGGATGGCGTCTGGATGTCCGGGCCGGTTGCGCGAGTCTTCGACGGTGTGCTGCGCCCGGATTTTCTGGCAGGTCTGGAATGACAGCCCCGGTTTTCTCTACGCTCGGCTGCCGGCTGAACGCCTATGAAACCGAAGCCATGAAAGAACTGGCCGCGGCGGCGGGTGTCGATAACGCCGTGATTGTGAACACCTGCGCGGTCACGGCAGAGGCCGTGCGCAAGGCCAAGCAGGAAATCCGCCGCCTGGCCCGCGAAAATCCGGGGGCGCCCGTGATCGTGACGGGCTGCGCGGCGCAGACCGAACCCGAAACCTTCGCGGCAATGCCGGAAGTGACCAAGGTCATCGGCAATACCGAAAAGATGCAGCCCGAAACATGGTCTGGCTTGCGCGCGCCCGATCTGATTGGCCTGACCGAAAAGGTGCAGGTGGATGACATCATGTCTGTGCGCGAAACCGCCGGGCACCTGATCGACGGGTTTGGCCGTCATCGCGCCTATGTTCAGGTGCAGAATGGCTGTGACCATCGCTGCACCTTTTGCATCATTCCCTATGGCCGGGGCAATTCACGCTCGGTGCCTGCGGGGGTCGTGGTCGAACAGATCAAGCGGCTGGTAGACAAGGGGTTTCACGAAATCGTCCTGACTGGCGTCGATCTGACAAGCTGGGGGGCGGATCTGCCCGCAACCCCCCGGCTGGGCGATCTTGTCATGCGCATCCTGCGGCTGGTGCCGGATCTGCCGCGCCTGCGCATCAGTTCGATCGATTCGATCGAGGCGGATGAGATGCTCATGCAGGCTATTGCCACCGAACCGAGGCTGATGCCGCATCTGCACCTGAGCCTTCAGGCCGGGGATGACATGATCCTGAAACGGATGAAGCGCCGCCATCTGCGCGATGACGCCATCCGGTTCTGCGAGGAGGCGCGGCGCCTGCGGCCAGACATTGTCTTGGGGGCGGATATCATCGCGGGCTTTCCGACTGAAACCGAACAGATGTTCGAAAACTCGGTGAAGCTGATAGGCGACTGCGGGCTGACCTTCCTGCATGTCTTTCCGTTCAGCCCGCGCAAAGGCACACCCGCAGCGCGCATGCCGCAAGTCAACGGGGCTGTGGCAAAGGCGCGAGCTGCCCGGCTGCGGGCCGAAGGCGAGTTGGCATTGGCCCGGTATCTTGCCAGCCAGACCGGCCAGACGCGCCAGATCCTGACAGAGACGCCGCGCATGGGCCGGACGGAACATTTCGCCGAGGTCCGGTTTGAGAGCGATCAACCGGAGGGGCAGATCGTCACGGCGCGGATTACCGGATTTGCGGGCCAACAGCTCATCGCATAAGCTCACCCCGAAAGGGGACAGCCATGCCGGAACACAGCCACGGGAACCATGACAACCTGCTGATTGCAGTCGTTCTTCTGGGGATGGGCGCCGCGCTCTTCAGCGCCTTTCTGTTGCCTGGCTGGTGGGGCCCGGCGGGCCTGATAGCGGTTTATCTGGCCGCTGGCGTTCCCACCGCCCTTTCCGCCTTGTCCGAACTGTTTCGTGAACGGCGGCTGGATATCGACCTCCTGATGGTGCTTGCAGCCCTTGCTGCGGCTGCTGTCGGCTCTGCCCTCGAAGGGGCGGTTCTGCTGACCCTGTTTGCCATCTCTGAAACGTTGGAAACACGTGCGATGGGGCGGGCGCGGCGCGCGGTCGAGGCGTTGATGGCGCTGCGCCCCGATACCGCGCTCAAGCGGCAGGGCGGAACGGTGGTCGAGGTGCCCTCGGCAGAGCTTCTGCCAGGCGACATCGTGGTCGTGCGCCCCGGTGCGCGGGTGCCGGTGGACGGGGTGATCGTCGAAGGCGAGGCCTCGATGGATTTGTCGACGGTGACGGGCGAATCGATGCCCGCACACAAGGGGCCGGGGGATCGGGTTTTCGAGGCGACGGTGAACCTGAATGGCGTGCTGGAGGTTGAGGTCAGCCATGCCGCCGCTGACAGTACCGTAGCCCGGATGGTCGCGTTGGTGACGGAAGCGCAATCGCAAAAGGCGCCGTCCGAGCGATTTTCGGACTGGTTCGGCCAGCGTTATACGATTGCCGTGTTGCTTGGGGCCGTCGCCGCGTTTTTGGGCTTTCTGGCCACTGGCACAGATATGGATACCGCGCTTTACCGGGCGGCGACGCTGCTGGTGGCGGCCAGCCCCTGTGCGGTCGTGATCTCGGTTCCTGCCGCGATCCTGTCGGCGCTGTCAGCCGCCGCGCGGGGCGGCGTTCTGTTCAAAGGCGGCGGCGCGCTGGAGGCATTGGCCGAAGTCCGCGCCTTCGCCTTCGACAAGACCGGCACGCTGACCACCGGCCGGGCCGAGGTGACAGGCCTGCATACGACGGATGAATCACGCTTTCTTGCACTGATGGCGGGGATCGAGGCGCAATCGGAACATCCTATCGCCGATGCGATCCGTCGTGCGGCGGCCGAGCGCGGTATTGATGCGGCGGGGGTGCATGAGGTCCACGCCCATCCCAGCGAGGGCGTCACCGGGCAGCATCCCGATGGCCCCTTGTGGGCCGGGAATGCGCGGATGGCGGCGCGCATGGGGGCTGACCTGCCGCATCTGGATGGGGTCAGCGACGGGGCGGAAACACTGATCTGGCTGGGCCGCGAGGCCGAGATCCTGGGGGCGGTGACTGTGGCGGACCGGCCGCGCGACAGTTCGCGCGCGGCGGTGACCCGGCTGCGTTCCGAAGGTTTGACCCTGGCACTGATGACTGGCGACCGTCATGCCGTGGCCCGGCGTATCGGTGCCGATCTTGGTTTTCAGGAAACGGAAATCCACGCCGACCTTTTGCCCGCCGATAAGGTGGCGCTGGTGGGGGATCTGGCGGCGCAGGGCCGCGTGGCCTTTGTTGGCGACGGGGTGAACGATGCGGCTGCCCTCGCCCGCGCCGATGTCGGTATCGCCATGGGCGCGGCGGGCAGCGAGGTCGCCTTGCAGGCCGCCGATGTGGCGCTGATGTCGAACGAGATGGGGCAGCTTGCCGCCGCCCGCCATCTGGCGCGGCGCACGGCGCGCATCATCCGGCAGAACCTGATCTTCGCGCTGGGCGCCATGCTGGTGCTGGTGATCGGCGGGCTGTTCTTCGATCTGCCGTTGCCTCTGGCGGTGCTGGGGCACGAGGGTGGTACGGTGCTGGTGGTGCTGAACGGGCTGCGCCTTCTGGCCGATCCAATCCGCCGCGCCTGAAACGAAAGGGGCGCCACACGGGCGCCCCGGTCGTTCTCAGTTCTTCATCCCGTCCCAGAAGCTGCGCACCTTCTTGAAGAAAGAGCTGGCTTCTGGGTTGTTTTCTTCCGACAGTTTCTCGAACTCGCGCAGCAATTCGCGCTGGCGGGCGGTCAGGTTCACCGGGGTTTCCACCACCAGTTCGATCAGCAGATCGCCGGTGCCGCCCCCGCGCAGCGCAGGCATACCCTTGCCGCGCAGCCGCATCTGCTTGCCGGTCTGGCTCCCCGCGGGCACCTTCACGCGACTGCGGCCGCCGTCAATGGTCGGCACCTCGACCTCGCCCCCCAGCGCAGCGGTGGCCATCGGCACCGGCACGCGGAAGAACAGATGCACGCCGTCACGCTGGAAGATCGGGTGTTCCTTCACCTCGATGAAGATGTAAAGGTCACCCGTCGGCCCGCCGCGCAGACCTGCCTCGCCCTCACCGGCCAACCGGATACGTGTGCCCGTCTCCACCCCGGCCGGGATGTTGACCGACAGCGCACGGTCCTTCTCGACCCGCCCGGCACCCTGACAGACCTTGCAGGGATTTTTCACCATCTGCCCCATGCCATTGCAGGTCGGACAGGTGCGTTCGACGGTGAAGAAGCCCTGTTGCGCCCGCACCTTGCCCATGCCCGAGCAGGTCGGACAGGTCACAGGCTCGGCGCCGCCCTCGGCTCCGGTGCCATGACAGGCGTCGCAGGCAACCGAGGCCGGGACATTGATGGTCTTCTGAACGCCCTTGTAGGCTTCCTCCAGATTGATGCGCAGGTTATAGCGCAGGTCCGAGCCGCGTTGCGCACGCGAGCGTGCACCGGCGCGACCGCCGCCGCCCATGAAGTCGCCGAACAGGTCTTCGAAAACGTCCGAAAACGCGCTGGCGAAATCACCGTTGCCACTGAAGCCGCCGCCACGCGGGCCGCCGCCACCGCCCATGCCGCCTTCAAAAGCCGCGTGACCGAACCGATCATAGGCCGCCTTCTTGTCCGCATCCTTCAGCACGTCGTAAGCCTCGTTCACTTCCTTGAACTCGGCTTCGGCATTGGGATTGTCGGAGTTACGGTCGGGGTGAAGCTCTTTGGCCTTGGCCCGGTAGGCTTTCTTCAGTTCATCCGCAGATGCCCCGCGCGAGACGCCGAGCACCTCGTAATAGTCACGTTTTGCCATGGCTTATCCCCCTTCGGAACCGGAGAGGGGCGGCCCGTTGCCGGACCGCCCCCTTCGGATTTCCGCGGTCTTACTTCCGCTTGTCTTCGCCGAGATCCTCGAAATCGGCGTCGACAATGTCGTCATCGACCGAACGGGGGCCATCTTCATCCGCGCCGCCGTCGCCATCGGCCTTCTGCGCCTTGTAGATGGCTTCGCCCAGTTTCATCGCTGCTTCGGTCAGGTTCTGGATGCCGCCGCGGATCTTGCCCGCATCGTCGGACTTGAGCGTTTCTTCCAGCGCCCCCATGGCCAGTTCGATGGCTTCCACGGTCGAGGGATCGACCTTGTCGCTGTGTTCGGCCAGGGACTTCTTGGTCGAGTGCAGCAGGCCTTCGCCCTGGTTGCGGGCTTCCACCAGTTCCTTGCGCTTCTTGTCGGCCTCGGCATTGGCCTCGGCATCGCGCACCATCTTTTCGATCTCGTCGTCGGACAGACCGCCGGACGCCTGGATCGTGATGTTCTGCGACTTGCCGGTGCCTTTGTCCTTGGCCGAAACCGAAACAATGCCGTTGGCGTCGATGTCGAAGGTCACCTCGATCTGCGGCATGCCGCGCGGCGCGGGCGGGATGTCTTCCAGGTTGAACTGGCCCAGCAGCTTGTTGTCGGCCGCCATTTCACGCTCACCCTGGAACACCCGGATCGTCACGGCGTTCTGGTTATCCTCGGCAGTCGAGAAGACCTGGCTCTTCTTGGTCGGGATCGTGGTGTTGCGGTCGATCAGGCGCGTGAACACGCCGCCCAGCGTTTCGATGCCCAGCGAGAGCGGGGTCACGTCCAGCAGAACCACGTCCTTCACGTCGCCTTGCAGCACGCCGGCCTGAATGGCCGCACCCAGCGCCACCACCTCATCGGGGTTCACACCCTTGTGCGGTTCTTTCCCGAAGAACTTGGTCACCTCTTCGATGACTTTCGGCATCCGGGTCATCCCGCCGACCAGAACCACTTCGTCGATGTCGCTGATCGACAGGCCTGCATCCTTCAGCGCGGCCTGGCAGGGCTTCATCGAGCGTTTGATCAGGTCGTCGACAAGGCTTTCCAGCTTGGCGCGGGTCAGCTTCATCACCATGTGCAGCGGCGTGCCCGAGTTGCGGTCCATCGAGATGAACGGCTGGTTGATCTCGGTCTGGCTGGAGGACGACAGCTCGATCTTCGCTTTTTCGGCCGCTTCCTTCAGGCGCTGAAGCGCCATCTTGTCCTGGGTCAGGTCGACGCCATGTTCTTTCCTGAACTCTTCGGCCAGGTAATTGACGATACGCATGTCAAAGTCTTCGCCGCCGAGGAACGTATCCCCGTTGGTAGATTTCACTTCGAACAGGCCGTCGTCGATTTCCAGAATGGTGATGTCGAAGGTGCCGCCGCCAAGGTCATAGACGGCGATGGTCTTGGTGTCTTTCTTGTCCAGACCATAGGCCAGTGCGGCGGCGGTCGGTTCGTTGATGATGCGCAGCACTTCAAGGCCCGCGATCTTGCCCGCGTCCTTGGTGGCTTGCCGCTGTGCGTCGTTGAAATAGGCCGGAACCGTGATGACGGCCTGAGTAACGGTTTCACCCAGATAGGCTTCGGCGGTTTCCTTCATCTTCTGAAGGATCATCGCGCTGACTTGCGCGGGCGAGAATTTCTCGCCGCGGACTTCGACCCAGGCGTCGCCGTTCCCACCGTTCACGATGGAATAGGGCACCAGTTTCTTGTCCTTTTCCACTTCCGCATCGGTCACGCGGCGCCCGATCAGGCGCTTGACTGCGAAAACGGTATTGGTGGGGTTGGTGACGGCCTGCCGTTTGGCGGCCTGTCCGACCAGACGTTCATTTTCCGTAAAGCCCACGATCGAGGGCGTGGTGCGAGCCCCTTCGGAGTTCTCGATGACGCGCGGCTGCGACCCGTCCATGATGGCGACGCAGGAGTTCGTGGTCCCGAGGTCGATCCCGATGACTTTGGCCATGATATGCTACCTCTTCTTTCGGCGATGTTGTGGAGGCGGACCCTGAAAAGGCTTCCGTCCCCGATCCCATTTCAAGCGGCGGGGCGGCCCGCCCCAACCGGCTTCCCGGCGTATATAGGCAGGGCGAAAAGCCCCTGCAAGCGTGACAATCGGATGAATTTCCAGAACGGCAGGGGGAAAGCCCCCTGTTGTTCCGCCCGATCAGGGGGCCAGCGAACAGCAACCCGAAAGGGCGATGGGTTCGGCACCGCTTTCCTGATCGGGATTGACGAACAGGCTGATCGACAGGCCGTAATCCCGGTCGCTCATTCCGTCGTTGCAGGACTCGGCGGTCAGCGTGGCAAAGCCCTTCCGCGCTGGTCCCTCGATCTGCCAGCCGATCTGGCCTGCGCGGCTGGTGCTGGACAGGTGCCAGTCAATCCAAAGCCCAAGCGCCCCGTCCTGATCCCCCATCTGTGACAGCGCCATATTGCGCCGGGCAGGGTCGTAGACCAGCGACCAGAAGGGTTCGGTGCCAAAGCAGGTCATTGGCCGGTCAAGGCTTTGCCAGCCCGGCCCAGCCACGGGCGCCAGATAGCGCATCGAGACCCACCCCGACGCCTCGCCCAGGCTGACGCGGCCCCAGGTGCCGCCGGGCGCCAGCGCGACAACCTCGACCATGCGGGCATCGTGCGGCAGGCTGCCGATCTGTGGTGCGTTTGCTTCGGGCAGCGTGCGGATGTTCAGCACATCATCCGGCGCCACGTCCCGAACGTCGAAAAGGGCAGGCATGTCCTGCGCGAGGGCGGGGGTGGTAAGGCAAGAGCAGGCGATCAGGGCAGCAAAGCGTGACGTCATCGTTTAGAGAACCAACTGGCCGAGATATGTTTACGGGTATAGAATTCCGCCATCATCCCGATGACGAAACAGACGCAGGTTACCTTCACGGCATAGCCGATGCTGGTGTAGTGGGGATGGTAATTCATGAACACGAAGCCCCGGCCCTGGTCGATGGTATGGAACAGGGGGTTCCAGTCAAACCATTGCCGGATCTTGTGCGGGGCCTGGTTGGCAATCAGCATCTTACCGCTGGCGATCATGTTTGCGCGCATGTAAACCATTGTCACAACACCAAAAACATCCGGTGCCCATGGTTTAGCGGCGAGGAAGATCATGCCAATGGCCACCCCCGAGGCCCAGGACAGCAGCATCATCCCCATCGCACCGACGGGATCGTGAATGGTGATGG
Organism: Gemmobacter caeni; assembly: GCF_003054195.1. GTDB lineage: Bacteria > Pseudomonadota > Alphaproteobacteria > Rhodobacterales > Rhodobacteraceae > Gemmobacter > Gemmobacter caeni. The sequence continues at coordinate 182,629 of NZ_QBKP01000005.1, read as the reverse complement.
GCGTGAAGGCGGCGTGGTAGCCATAAAGCACGCAGGAAGCAGACAGAATTTGCAGGTAAAGTGAACTCAGCGCCGATGAGGCGATGGACACGATGGTATTCATCGGCGCGTGTTTCATCATGGCCGAGGTCGGGCCTTCGGCACCCGCCACCGCACCCAGAGCCTTGGAATGAGTCATGAACATGAAGACGCCGGACATGACGTAAAGCACGAAATTCCCGCGCACGGCTGCTGCCCGGTTCGATCCCATCAGCGTCATCATCGTATAGAACACCAGCACCAGCACGACGGTCTGCACCATGTTCAGCAGCAGACCCAGCACAGCATTGCCATGCCCCTGACGCACATGCCGTACGCTGGCGTGAAAAATCAGTTCCAGCGTGGCGAAGGCCGATTGTGCCGACGACCTTGCGCGTTCTGCCTCGAACATTCTGCCGCACCTCTTACGGACCTGGTTCCCATCTTGCGCGGGAAATCTTGCCGATCCCTTAGCGACGGATGATAAGGGGATCAGAAAAATGAAGCAACATTAAGGCCCCAAGGGCCGCGCGGAGCCTGCACATGGATCACTCGACCCTCGTTCCCGCCATTCGACGTCTCGCTCTGGAAGCGGGTGACCGGATCATGGAGATCTACAACTCGCCCGAGTTCGAGGTGAAATCCAAAAGTGATTCCAGCCCGGTGACCGAGGCGGACGAGGCCGCGGATGCGATCATCGCGGCTGGTCTGCGCGCGGCATTTCCGGATGTGGTGCTGATCACCGAAGAGCAGGCGGCGAGCCATGGCCTCAGCGCGTCGACATTCCTGATCGTCGATCCGCTGGATGGCACCAAGGAGTTCGTGCAGCGCCGTGGCGATTTTACCGTCAACATTGCCTATGTCGAAAACGGGGTGCCGCTGCGGGGGGTGGTCTATGCTCCGGCCAAGGGACGGCTGTTCTACACGCAGGAGGATGGCGCAGCGGTCGAGGAAACCGGCGCTTTCGACAAGGCCGCGCGTGGCCCGGTCACGCCGCTGCATGTCAGTACGCCGGACAATAATGCGCTGATGGTCGTTGCTTCCAAGTCGCATCGCGATGCTGCGACGGATGATTACATCGGCAAATACGGGGTAAAAGACATGACCTCGGCCGGGTCGTCGCTGAAATTCTGTCTGGTGGCGACAGGCGAGGCCGACCTGTATCCGCGCCTTGGCCGGACGATGGAATGGGATACCGCCGCCGGCGATGCCGTGCTGCGCGGTGCCGGCGGCCATGTCGTACGCTTCGATGATCACGCGCCGCTGGCCTATGGCAAGGCGGGCTGGGATAATCCGTTCTTCATCGCCTATGCGCCGGGTGTGGAGCTGAAGAAGTGAGCGTCCTTCTGACCATTCCCGCCCGCTATGCCTCGACCCGCTATCCGGGTAAGCCTCTGGTTTCGTTGAAAGGACCGGATGGGGAAAAGACCCTGATCCGCCGCTCATGGGAGGCGGCGCAGGGGGTGAAGGGTGTTGATCGCGTGGTGGTCGCCACCGATGACGACCGCATCAAAACCCATGCCGAAAGCTTTGGTGCCGAGGTGGTGATGACCTCCTCCGCCTGCCAGAACGGCACCGAACGCTGCGCCGAGGTGGCGGCGAAGCTGCCGGGCTATGAGATGGTGGTGAACCTGCAGGGCGACGCCCCGCTGACACCCGCATGGTTTGTCGAGGATCTGATTGCCGGTCTGCGCTCGGATCCGCAGGCCGATATTGCGACGCCGGTGCTGCGCTGCGATGGCCGGGCGCTGAACGGCTTTCTGGCCGACCGTCGTGCGGGTCGGGTCGGCGGCACCACTGCCGTGTTCGGCGTGGGCGGGCGGGCGCTCTATTTCTCGAAAGAGGTGATCCCCTATACCGGGAAGACCTTTGCTGACGAGGATGCGACGCCGGTCTTTCACCATGTTGGCGTCTATGCCTATCGCCCGCGCGCGCTGCGCGCCTATCTATCCTGGCCGGTTGGCCCGCTGGAGGTGCTGGAGGGGCTGGAGCAGCTCCGTTTCCTCGAGCAGGGCCGCAACGTGCTCTGCGTCGAGGTCGAAGCCAAGGGGCGTCAGTTCTGGGAGCTGAACAACCCCGAGGATGTGCCCCGGATCGAGGCCATGATGGCCGAGATGGCCGGCGCGTGACCGATCTGCCCACGATCAGTGTGATCGTGGCAAGCTGGCAGCGGCCGGAAGCCTTGCGGCGCTGCCTGACCGGGTTGCGGCAGCAGGATCATCCGCAGCTGGAGCTTTGCGTCGTGGCCGACAGGGCCGCCTGCGAGGTGGTGGTCGCGCCGATGCAGGCGGCGGGGCTGGTCTGCAAACTGGCGGTGGCGGCACTTCCCAACCTCTCGTTGTCGCGGAACACCGGGCTCGCTCTGGCTGCGGGTGAGGCTGTAGCCTTCATCGACGACGATGCGGTGGCCGAGCCGACCTGGGCGAGCCGCCTTGCCGCGGCCTTCAAGACTCCAGGCGTGGTCGCGGCAACCGGGTTCACGCGTGGTCGCAACGGGATTTCCTTTCAGTGGACGGCGACCGGGGTCGATGCGACGGGGCAGGACCATGCGCTGCACCTTCCGTCTGGCATCAGCATGCACTCCGGCACGCCACAACAGGCGGTGAAGCCCGTGGGCACGAACTGCGCCTTTCGGCGCATGGCCCTGCTTGGCGTGGGTGGTTTCGATCCGGCCTATCGGTTCTACCTTGAAGATGCCGATATTGCCCTGCGTCTTGCCCCCCTTGGTATGACCGCCGTTGTGCCCGATGCGCAGGTGCATCACGGCTTCGAGGCCAGCAACCGCCGCCGGGCCGACCGCGTGCCCCTGGATCTGCATGAGATCGGCGCCTCCAGCATGGTTTTTCTGCGCCGTCATGCCGCAGAGCGGGAATGGGCCCCCGCGCTGGACCGTCTGCATGCCGACCAGCGGCGGCGGCTGCTCAGCCATATGGTCACCGGCCGGATCGAGCCACGCGAGGTCGAGCTTCTGCTGCGGGGGTTACATGCGGGTATAGCGGACGGGGCTGCCCGTCCATTGCCGGTACTCCCATCCTTGCCCGACAGCTCCGGGTCCTTCCTTCCGCTTCCTGGCACCGGGCCGCGTCCGGGCGCTGTTGTGGCGGGCAGGGTGTGGCAACGCGCGCAGCTTGCCCGCCGGGCGCGTGCGGCGGTGGCGGCGGGGGCGGTGACCACGGTCCTGCGCTTCAGTCCGACAGGGCTGCGCCATCGGGCGAATTTCCATCCCGATGGCTACTGGCAGCAATGGGGAGGGCTGTTCGGCGCGGCCCGCCGCGAGGAACCGCCTTTCCGCCTGATGCGTTTCGATGACAGGGTGCTGCGTGAATGTCGCAGATGGGCGGAAGTGCGCCCATGTGTGGCAGACCCCGAGCGGGTGTCTTGAGTGCGCGCATGGCCTGCGTTAGGCGTCACAGGAGTTTGCCGTAATCCCACACCTGACTTCCAAAATGGCACCCTTTTGTCACTTTATTTGGTTATGCAGGATGAAATGCGGTATGATCGCCGGAAATGGCGTGCCAGCCTTTGTTTGAAAGCATGCAAATGCAAGAGGAATCGAGCCAGATCATGAAGCCCAGAAAGGTGACCAAGGCGGTATTTCCGGTTGCGGGTCTCGGGACCCGTTTTCTGCCTGCGACGAAGTCGATCCCGAAAGAGATCATGACGCTGGTGGACCGTCCGCTGATCCAGTACGCGATCGACGAGGCGCGGGCAGCGGGGATCAAGGAGTTCATCTTCGTGACCTCGCGCGGCAAGTCGGCGCTGGAGGATTACTTCGACCATGCGCCGGAGCTGGAAAGCGCGCTGCGCAAGAAGGGCAAGGATGACCTGCTGGAGGTCCTGAAGGACACCAACATGGATTCGGGTGCCATCGCCTATGTGCGGCAGAACCGGCCGATGGGGCTGGGCCATGCCGTCTGGTGCGCCCGCCGCCTGATCGGCAACGAGCCCTTCGCGGTGCTGCTGCCCGATGACGTGATCGCGGCCGAGAAATCCTGCCTGGCGCAGATGGTGGAGGCCTACGAACAGACCGGCGGCAACATGGTCGCCGCGATGGAAGTGCCGCCGCCCAAGGCCTCGGCCTATGGCGTGCTCGACATCGCCGAGGACATGGGCACCATCGTCCGGGCCAAAGGCATGGTCGAGAAGCCGAAGGCGGAAGAAGCGCCGTCGAACCTTGCGGTCATCGGCCGCTACATCCTGTCGCCGAAGGTGCTGACCAACCTGAACCGGATGAAACAGGGCGCGGGCGGCGAGATCCAGCTGACCGATGCCATCGCCGAAGAGATTGGCGAGGGCGGCTCGGGCGTCTACGGCTACCGCTTCCGCGGCCAGCGCTACGACTGCGGCTCGAAAGCCGGGTTCCTGCAGGCCACCGTCGCCTTCGGCATGGCCCGCGACGACCTCCGCGACGAATTCTCCGCCTACCTCCACGACACCCTGGCCCAACAGAAAGCCGCGCAGTAACCCGCGTGCCCACCGCTCGCCTGCTGGATCTGACGCGGTTGATGTCGCGTCTGGGTCGTCCGGTGGCGACGGGAATCGACCGGGTAGAGCTCGCTTATCTTGACCGCTTTCTGGCGGATCACAAAGCAGGCGGTCCGGCGCTTCATGCGCTGGTCCGCCTGTCTTCTTTTATGGTGCTGCTGGGTGCTGACGGCTCGAACCAGCTTGCGCAGATGGCGCGGGCCGGGTTGCCCTTGCCCGCGGCCGGTCGCTGGGCGCGGCTGAGGTTTGCTGATAACCCCTTGCGCGCGCAGGCGGAAACCGCTGTTTACAGGCTGGCGTGTCGCCGGGTGCCGTCCCTCTTGCCGAACTTGCTGCTGCGCCGGTTGCCAGTGGATTGCCGCTACTACAACGTGGGGCACAGCCATCTGACGCCCGCGTTGTTTGCAGCACTTCGGCGGCAAGGCCTGCGCAGTTCGGTTTTGCTGCACGATGTGATTCCCCTTGATTACCCGCAATATACCCGTGCCGGGATTCCCGAGGTCTTTGCGCGCAAGATGGCTGCGGTGGCGGCGGGGGCGGACCGGGTCATCCACACCGCGCAGGTGACTCGGCAGGCGAACGAGGCGCAGTTGCGCCGCTTTGGCCGCCTGCCGGAAGGGGTGGTCGCCCCTTTGGGCATCGTCGCCCCCGCCCCCGGCCCGTTTCATCTGCCCGGCCTTGATCCCGAACGGCCATATTTTGTAGCGGTCGGCACCATCGAGCCGCGAAAGAACCATATGTTGCTGCTGGACGTCTGGGAGCGGCTGGGCAAACGTCTGCCACCGGAACGTATGCCGCAGCTGGTGATCGCGGGCAGCCGGGGGTGGCGGAACGAAGAGGTCTTCGCCCGGCTGAACGCAGCACCTGCCCATGTGATTGAGGCGCCGGGATTGGATGATGCGGCCCTTTCCGGCCTGCTGACCGGCGCGCAGGGGCTGCTTTTCCCCAGCCTGGCCGAAGGCTTTGGCTTGCCTCCGCTGGAGGCGCTTGCGCTCGGGGTTCCGGTTTATGTTTCGGACTTGCCGGTTTTGCGTGAACTTCTTGGCGATACAGGCATTTACCTCGGGACATCAGATGTTTATTCTTGGACGGAAACAATTTTCCGGGCGTTGTCAGCCAGTCCGCGCCAGCGCACGGCAGCCGCAACCCTCCGGGAGGCGGGATCGACAATGGCGCCCTTCGACTGGGATGCCCATTTCAAAACCGTCTTAAGCAATGACTGGTAAACCGGGCTGGCTGATGCCGGTCGGAGAGAGTGTGTGGGCATACTGTCATCATATCAGCTTCGGCTTGCCCGCAAGCGCTGGCGTATTCGCGCGTTTCGCAAGCGACGTGAGCTGAAACCCGTTGCCGACCGGACCGGGGCCATCCGGTCGGGTGATCTTCTGCTGTTCTCGACCCTCCGGAACGAGAAAGTGCGGATGCCCTATTTCCTGCGGTATTACCGGGATCTGGGGATCGATCATTTCCTTTTCGTGGACAATGACAGCGAGGACGGCTCGCGCGAGTATCTGGCGGCGCAGCCGGATGTTTCGGTCTGGACCACGCGGGCCAGTTACAAGCGGGCCCGGTTCGGGGTGGATTGGCTGAACTGGCTGCAAATGCGCTATGGCCATGGCCACTGGTCGCTGGTCGTCGATTCGGATGAATTCTTCGTCTACCCGTTCTGTGATACGAGGCCGCTGCGCGCCTTGACCGACTGGCTGGATGCCAGTTCCATCAAATCCTTCTCGGCGATGTTGCTGGACATGTATCCCAAGGGTCCGTTCGGCGAACATGCCTATCGCGAGGGCACTGATCCGTTCGAAACCGCGCAATGGTTCGACAGCGGCAATTACACGATGTCGAAGAACCGCAAGTTCGGCAATCTGTGGATTCAGGGCGGGCCCCGTGCGCGCACCTTCTTTACCGATGCACCGGAACGTGCGCCGGCGCTGAACAAGATTCCGTTGGTGAAATGGCACCGCGATTATGCCTATGTCAGTTCGACCCACATGTTGCTGCCGCGCGGGCTGAACCTCGTTTATGACGAATGGGGCGGCGAAAAGGCTTCGGGCTGCCTTCTGCACGCCAAGTTCCTCGATACCTTCGCCCACAAGGCGGCGGAAGAAATGGCGCGCAAGCAGCACTACGCCAACAGTCACGAATACCGCGCCTATCAGGAGGGTTTGGCCGCCAGCCCGGATTTCTGGTGCAAGTGGAGCGAGAAATACATCAACTGGCGCCAGCTTGAGATTCTCGGGCTGATGTCCAAGGGCAACTGGGCGTGAGGGGGCGGGGGTGAGCGTCGGCTTCGTCATGCTTTGCCACACCGCGCTGGGCCGTGCCGCACAGGTGGCGCGCTATTGGGCCGATCATGGTTGCCCGGTGGTGATCCATGTCGACAAGCGCGTGTCGAAATCGGCGCTGCGCCGGATGACGCGCGATCTGGAAGGCGTGCCCGACATCCGCTTTTCGCCGCGCCATGCCTGCGAATGGGGAAGCTGGGGTCTGGTTGCCGCCACGCAGGCGGCCGCCACCATGATGCTGCACGAGTTTCCGGGCGTCCGGCATGTCTATCTTGCCTCAGGGTCGTGCCTGCCCCTGCGCCCGGTCGAGGAACTGGTGGCTTATCTCGACGAGCGGCCGAAAACCGATTTCATCGAAAGCGTCACGACCGAGGATGTTGGCTGGACGATCGGCGGGTTGAATATCGAGCGTTTCACGCTGCGTTTCCCGTTCTCGTGGCGCAAGCAGCGCCGGCTGTTCGATGGCTATGTCCGGCTGCAACGCCGGGTCCGGTATCGCCGTCGCATTCCGCCTGCCCTTGTGCCGCATCTTGGCAGCCAGTGGTGGTGTCTGACCAGGCAAACCCTGTCTGCCATCCTGGAAGACCCGGAACGCCCGGTCTATGACCGCTACTTCCGCAAGGTCTGGATTCCTGATGAAAGCTACTTCCAGACGCTTGTGCGGCAGGTTTCGGTCAATGTCGAAAGCCGCTCGCTCACGCTGTCGAAGTTCGATTTTCAGGGCAAGCCGCACATCTTCTACGACGATCACCTGCAATTGCTGCGCCGGTCCGATTGCTTTGTGGCGCGCAAGATCTGGCCGCATGCGGACAAGCTTTACCGCATCTTCCTGTCCGACGATCTGGCCCGCCAACCAGCGGCAGAACCGAACCCGGGCAAGATCGACCGGCTGTTTGCCAAGGCGGTGGAACGACGGACCAAGGGCCGGGCCGGGCTGTACATGCAAAGCCGCTTCCCGAACCTCGATTGGGAAAACGGCATGACCGCTGCGCCCTATTCTGTGTTCGAAGGCTTTTCCGATCTGTTCGAGAATTTCGACATCTGGCTGGGCAAGGTCACCGGATCGCGGGTACATGGCCATTTGTTCGCGCCCGACCGTGTGGAATTCGCGGGGGGCGAGACGGTCTATAACGGCGCCCTGTCCGATAGTCCCGCACTGCGCGATTATAACCTGCGCGGCTTTATGGGGAACCTGATGTGGAACACGCGGGGCGAGAGGCAGTGCTTCCAGTTCGGCCCGCGGGATAACCAGAAGATCGGCCCCTTCCTAGCCCGTGATCCGAATGCGCAGGTCTCGGTCATCTCGGGCGCCTGGGCGGTGCCGCTGTTCCATTCCAACCGCAATTTCGGTGACATCCGCAAAGAGGCGGCCCGTCTTCAGAAGATCGAGGCCGACCATCTGGCCCAACTGCGGTCCCTGCACGTTAAGGCACGGGTACGGATCTGGACGCTGGCCGAATTTATCGAGAACCCGATGGAGCCGTTGCAGACCATCATCGACGAGATCAGCCCACGCTCCAGCCGCCGCCTGACCGAGGCGCCGCGCATGTCGGATCTGGTCGGTTTCGGCCAGTTCCTGCAAAATCTGCGCAATCAGGGTATGCAGCCTGTCCTGATGGGTGATTTTCCTGCCGGGGATGACCCGCGCCCCTCGACCACGCGGCGCGGCCGCCCCTATCTGGTGAAGTGATTTGCCCCCGACCGGATTCACCTCTTTCGTGATGTTCGCCGAAATGCGGACGGGTTCCAACTTTCTGGAGGCGAACCTGAACGCGCTTGAGGGGGTGACCTGTCATGGCGAGGTGTTCAACCCGCATTTCATGGGCAAGAAGGACAACCTGTCGCTCTGGGGTATCGACATTGCCGAGCGCGATGCCGATCCTTTTCCGGTGCTGGCCGCGATGCGTGCGGCGACGCAGGGCATGGCGGGATTTCGATGCTTCCACGACCATGATGCCCGCGTGATCGGGGCGGTTCTGGCCGATCCGGCCTGCGCAAAGATCATCCTCACCCGCAATCCGGTCGAAAGCTATGTCAGCCTGAAGATCGCGCAGGATACCGGCCAGTGGAAGTTGCAGAATGCGGCAAAGCTGAAAACTGCGCGCGCGCGGTTCGATCCGGCAGAGTTTGAGGCCCATCTGCGCGCGGCGCAGGAGTTTCAGGTGCATCTGCTCCACGGCTTGCAGGTGACGGGGCAAACTGCCTTCTACATCGACTACGAGGATCTGAACGATCTGGATGTCCTGAACGGCCTTGCCGCCTTTCTGGGGGTTCCGGCCCGGCTGACGGCGCTGGACCCGAAGCTCAAGAAGCAGAACCCCGAGGAAATCGCAGACAAGGTCAGCAATCCGGCCGAGATGGAGCGGTCTCTGGCCCGGCTGGATCGTTTCAACCTTGCGCGCACCCCGAATTTTGAACCGCGCCGCACGCCCGGCATACCGGGCTTCGTCGCGGCTGCGGATGCGCCGCTGCTCTACATGCCCCTGCGCGGTGGGCCGGAGGCAGAGTTACGCGACTGGCTGGGCCGTCTGGGAACCGGCGGGATCGTCACGGATTTCGTGCAGAAAACCCTGCGACAGTGGAAACGGCAGAACGCTCCGCACCGCAGCTTCACCGTGCTGCGCCACCCTCTGTTGCGGGCCTATGCCGGCTTTCGGGCTGTGGTGATGGAGGGAGGCGACCTCTATCGCCTGCTGACCCGCAGCTACAAGCTGGATCTGCCCGTACCGGGGCAACCGCTGACAGCAGAGGAAGAGCGCATGGCCTTTCTGGCGGTGCTGCGCTGGCTCAAGCTCTATCTTTCGGGGCAGACCGGGCAGAAGATCGACCCGCGCTTTGCCTCGCAGACCGCCGTCTTGCAAGGCTTCGCGCAATTCCAGGGGCCGGATGCCGTGCTGCGCGAGGATCGTCTGGCAGAAGGGCTGACCTGGTTGTGTGATGAGACGGGCGTCGTCATGCCGGACCTGTCCTGTGATCTGACCCTGGCCGAGGCGCTGTTCCGCATCCATGATGCGGAACTGGAAAACGCCGCGCGCGACGCCTATCAGCGGGATTACATAGGCTATGGTTTCGGTCGCTGGCGCGACTGACCGTCAGGCCGCCTGCGGCGCCCGGCTTTCGGTCAGAATGGCGAACAGCTTTGCCGGATCGGTGTTGGCACGCAGCTTGGTGCAGATGCCGGAATCGCGCATGGTACGGCTGACCAGCGCCAGCGCCTTCAGATGCTCGACCCCCGAATCCTTGGGTGCGAACAGGCCGAACACAAGATCGACCGGCTGGCGATCGACGCTGTCATAGTCCAGCGGCTTTTCCAGACGCACAAACACACCGACGATTCTGTTCAGGTCTTCCAGACGCGCATGTGGCAGGGCGATGCCATGGCCCACGCCGGTCGGACCAAGGCTTTCGCGTTCCTGCAAACCATCAATGGCGATGGAGGCATTCAGCTTGTAAGCCTGTGCCGCCATTTCACCCAGCTCCTGAAACAGGCGCTTCTTGCTGGTCAGCTGACTGACGACCCTGACGGACTCAGGATTGAGAATCTTTGAAATTTCCATCAGGGTCGCCGTCTATTCCGCGCCTCGCAGGCGCTATTTGCTGTTGCGCGGGTCGATCCAGCCGATATTGCCGTCATCCCGGCGATATACGACGTTCACCCCGCCATGTCCTTCATTGCGGAAGACGAGCATCTTCTGCCCGGCCAGCTCCAACTGCATCACCGCCTCGCCGACGGTGATCGAAGGAATCTTCGTCTCCATCTCGGCGATGACGATGGGCTGATCAGAGATTGCCTCGCTCTCGTCGCCCTCATCGGTCGGGGCGAGGATATAGGAGGAACCGCCGTCGAATTCAACAGGGGCCGTGCGCTTGTGGTGGTGGTCGCGCAGGCGGCGTTTGTGACGGCGCAATTGCTTGTCCATCTTCTCGCGGCAGGCCTCGAACGCGGCATAGACTTCGGATGCGCTGCCTTTCGCACTGGCATTCAGCCCGGTGGAAAGGTGGATCGTGGCCTCGCATACGAATTCGTGCGCGGCCTTGGAAAACACAATCACAGCGTCGGTCGGGCGCTGGGCGTATTTTTCCACCACCTCGCCCAGTTCGGCCTTCACATGGGTCTGAAGCGCCTCACCGATATCAATCTGTTTTCCACTGATCTGGTAACGCATGGCTCCTCCTTCACGAAAACAGCACGGCAAATCCTGCATCATGCAGGGTTACCCGCTGATGAATTTTACATGGGGCCGCCTGCACTTGGATACCAGTCGGCTCGGCAGGAAGCTGCCGGTCAGGGCTGGAGTCGGGGGCGGTTCTCGCACGCATCCCGGGTATTTGGCGGCAGGATGACGTGACTTGTCAACAGGTACATGAAGTCCGCATGACAGGCGGTTTGTCGCGCCGGTGAGGGCTCAGCCCAACCGGAAGCTCTGGCCCAGATAGACCCGCCGCACGGTTTCGTCGCGTACGATCTCGTCGGTTGTGCCGCTCATCAGGACATGGCCGTCATGCAGGATATAGGCGCGGTCCACGATGCCCAGCGTCTCGCGGACATTGTGGTCGGTGATCAGCACGCCAAGGCCGCGCAGCTTCAGATCCTGCACCAGATGACGGATCTCACCCACCGCGATCGGGTCCACCCCGGCAAAGGGTTCGTCCAGCAGCAGATACTTGGGATCGGCGGCAAGACAGCGCGCGATTTCGACCCGTCGTCTTTCCCCGCCCGACAGCGCCAGCGCAGGTGCGCGGCGCAGGTGGGTGATGGAAAATTCAGACAGAAGTTCTTCCAGCCGCTCGCGCCGCTTGTGGCCGTCGGGCTCGCGAATCTCCAGCACGGCGAGGATGTTGTCCTCGACCGAAAGCCCGCGGAAGATCGACATTTCCTGTGGCAGATAGCCCACGCCCAGCCGCGCGCGGCGATACATCGGCAAGGTGGTCACATCCTTGCCGTCGATCAGCACCTGCCCGCCCTCGGGCGTCACCAGACCAGCGATGGAGTAGAAACAGGTCGTCTTGCCCGAGCCGTTGGGGCCCAGAAGTGCCACGACCTCGCCGCGTTGCAGATCCAGCGTCACATCGCGGATCACAGGCCGTTTCCTGTAGCTTTTCCGCAAGCCACGCACATGCAGCCCGGCTGAACCCTCTGTCACCGCCAGATCCGTCATCACTTGTTGCCCGGCACAAAGGTGGTGGAGACCCGCCCCTGCATGGTGCCGGTCCCTGCCTTGAGGTCGATCACCAGCTTCTGCCCGGCAATGGCGCTTTTGCCCTGGGTCAGCAGAACATCGCCCGTCATCACCAGATTGCCGGAGCCGATGGTGTAGACCGCCTCTTTCGACTCGGCCGCGTCGGTCGCATTGGCCATGGTCACGCCGCCCGAGGCATGCAACCGCTCGATGGCCTTGCCGTCGGCGGCATATTCTACCTGCACCCGCGCAGCGGCGAGTTTCAGATCCCCCTGCGCCACCCGGACATTGCCGCTGAATACTGCGGTGCCGGTGGCCTGTTCGACGGTCAGGTTATCGGCCTCCACCTGCACTGGCAGGCTGGTATCCTGCTTTAGCCCGCCAAATGCGATATTCGCCTGCTGCGCGCCTGCGGCGACCGGCAGAAGCAGGCAGCTCAGGGCGAGGGCAAGAAGGGGGCGGCAGCGCATGATCGGCCTCTGTCAGGGGTTACGCGGCTGGTATATCAGGCGAACGCCACCGTTGAAAACCAGAACATACTGGCCCGGAGCGCCGGGGGCTTCCGTAATCTCCATTCCACCCGCCTCGATCTGGCCGGGCGGGCCGAAGCCTTCGACCGGGCCGGTGCTGGTCGCCTGTGTGGTGTCCAGACGCAGTTGCAGCGCCTCGGTCTTCATCTCATATCCGGCGGAGTTGGACAGCAGAACACCCGAATCCAGCGTGACCAGTGTGCCGCTGGCATCCGCCTGCGCCTGACCCGCCGAAAGGGCGGTATGCGCGCCATCCGGGGTTTCCAGACGCGCGCGGACGCTGCTGGCGGAGGTGCCTGCCTCTTCGGCAGGGCGGGCCTCGGCGGCAGTTACTGTGATCGTCGCCCCGTCGCGGGTTACTCCGGCGAGCGTGGGCGCCGTCATGCGTGGCTCGCGCAGGCGTTCGGCGATCTCGACATCGGAATAAGGGATTGCCGCATCGGGATCGACCGTGCGTGCGACAAGGAACAGCGTCGAGAGAATCGCCAGCGCAGACAGCGGCAGGATGACCTTCAGCCATCCCACCAGTCGCGAATGGGCATCCCTCGCCATGGCCTAGACCACGCCCGCGCGCAGGCAGTCGTGAATGTGGATCAGCCCGACCACCTGTTGCGAACCCTCGGGGTCCACCACGAAAAGCGAGGTGATCTTGCGGGCGTTCATTTCGGCCACCGCCTTTTCAGCAAGTGCCTCGGGGCCGATGGTGCGCGGATGGCGCGTCATCACCTGTTCGGCTGACAGGGACAGCAGACCGTCCATATGCCGCCGCAAGTCACCGTCCGTCACCACGCCGATCAGATGGCGGTCAGCGTCGATCACGCCCAGCACGCCGAAGCCCTTCTGGCTCATCACCAGCAGTGCCTCGCTCATCGGGGTTGCGCCGCTGACCAGTGGCAGGTCGGCATGCATCAGATGCCGCACGGTGGCGAGTTTCGCACCCAGCTTGCCGCCGGGGTGGAAGACCCGGAACTGGTCGGGCGTGAACTGCCGGTGTTCCATCAGCGCGACGGCCAGCGCGTCCCCCAGTGCCAGGGTCATGGTGGTCGAGGTCGTCGGCACGATCCCGGTTTCGCAGGCCTCTGGCGCGGGGGGCAGCAGGATCGCCACATCCGACTGCCTGAGCAGGGTCGAACCCGCCCGGCTGGCCACCCCGATCAGCGGAATGCTGAACCTCCGGGTATGGGCGATGACATCCGCAAGCTCCGGCGTCTCGCCCGAGTTCGACAGTACCAGCGCCACATCATCTGCGGTCACCATGCCCAGATCGCCGTGGCTCGCCTCGCCAGGATGGACGAATTGTGCCGGCGTGCCGGTCGAAGCAAAGGTGGCGGCGATCTTGCGGGCGATATGGCCCGATTTGCCCATGCCGCAGACGATGACCCGCCCGCGCGCCTTCAGGATCAGATCGACCGCCGCGCCGAAGGTGCCGTCCAGCGTGTCGGCCAGCAGGTCCAGCGCCTCCGATTCGCGGCGGATGACGCGACGGCCGACGGCCAGGAAATCAGTGGTGGAAGAGGTCATTCGGTTCCTCCCAGCCCAGCAGATCGAGTTCTGCCCGCGTTGGCAGGAAATCGAAACACTTCTGCGCCAGCTCCATCCGGCCCTCGCGGATCAGCCGCGCCTCCAGCGCCGCTTTCAGCTTGTGCAGGTAAAGCACGTCCGACGCCGCATATTCCTTCTGCGCCTCGGTCAGCTCGGCCGACCCCCAGTCCGAGGTCTGCTGCTGTTTCGAGACATCCACCCCCACCAGCTCGGCCAGCAGGTATTTCAACCCGTGCCGGTCGGTGAAGGTGCGGATCAGTTTTGACGCGATCTTGGTGCACCAGACCGGGGCGGTGGTCACGCCGAAGGCCTTCTGCATCGCCGCGATGTCGAAACGGCCGAAGTGAAACAGCTTCACCACCGCCCGATCGGTCAGCAGCCGCTCCAGATTCGGCGCGCTGGTCTGGCCGCGCGCGATCTGCACCAGATGCGCATGGCCATCGCCCGCCGAAAGCTGCACCACGCACAGCCGGTCGCGGCGCGGGTCGAGGCCCATGGTCTCGGTGTCGATCGCCACCACCGGGCCGAGGTCCAGCCCGTCGGGCAGGTCATTCTGATGCAGGTAAATCGTCAATCTCGCCTCCGCTGGCCGTATGGGTGGGGGATAGACCCGCCCGCGCCTGCGGTCAACGTCAGGCCAGCGCCACAAGCGAAAAGGCCCCGCAGAAGCGGGGCCTTTGACGTACCGTCAGATGCGGCTCAGCCTTTCTTGAGGCAGCGCTTGCCCAGAACCTCGGCGATCTGCACCGCATTCAGCGCGGCGCCCTTGCGCAGGTTGTCGGACACGCACCAGAAGCTCAGGCCGTTTTCTACAGTCGAATCCTCGCGGATGCGGCTGACATAGGTCGCGTATTCACCGACGCATTCTACCGGGGTGATGTAGCCACCGGCCTCGCGCTTGTCGACGACGAGGATGCCGGGCGCTTCACGCAGGATGGCCTGCGCCTCCTGCCAGTCCAGCGGCTCCTCGAATTCGACGTTGATCGCTTCCGAGTGACCCACGAACACCGGCACGCGCACGCAGGTCGCGGTCAACTTGATCGACTTGTCGAGAATCTTCTTGGTCTCGGCGACCATCTTCCATTCTTCCTTGGTCGAGCCATCGTCCAGGAAAACGTCGATATGCGGGATCACGTTGAAGGCGATCTGCTTGGGATAGACCTTCGGCGCAACTTCCTGACCGGGGACGAAAACGCCCTTGGTCTGGTTCCACAGTTCGTCCATCGCCTCTTTGCCCGTGCCGGACACCGATTGGTAGGTGGCGACGACGACGCGCTTGATCTTCGCGCGGTCATGCAGCGGTTTCAGCGCCACCACCATCTGCGCGGTCGAGCAGTTGGGGTTCGCGATGATGTTCTTGTTCTTGTAGTTGTCCACCGCCTCGGCGTTCACTTCCGGCACGACCAACGGGATTTCCGGGTCGTAGCGATACAGCGACGAGTTGTCGATCACCACGCAACCCTGCGAGGCCGCCTTGGGCGCATAGACCTTCGTTGCATCGGAACCGATGGCGAAGAAGGCGATGTCCCAGCCGGTGAAATCGAACTCGGCCAGATCCTTGGTCTTCAAAGTCTTGTCGCCGAAGCTGACTTCAGTGCCCAGCGAATTGCGCGACGCAAGCGCCACGATCTCGTCCACCGGGAACTCGCGCTCGGCGAGGATGTTCAGCATTTCTTTGCCCACGTTACCCGTGGCGCCGACGACGGCGACTCTGTAGCCCATCGGGGGGACCTCCATTTCACAGAGAAGACGAGGCCCCTTAGCCCAATCCCCCGGCGAGGGAAAGCGCGATCATCGCCGGTGAAGGATACGCGGGTCACGCTTTGTCAGATCGGCCACGAAATCCGCCTCGCCCGCGAAATTATGCCCCACATCCGCCGCCGTGCGCGGGCCTGACAGCGACAGCGAGGCGAAGAAGTCAAACCCGTAAAGCCGCAGCTCTGCCAGGTCCGAATCCGCCAGCAGTTCGATCAGCATGATCCCGGTGGTCGGGCCGACGCCCAGTTTCGCGCGCAGGGCATCATAGCGCGGGCGCGGATAGCGGAAGAACCCCGGCTGCGATGCCACCAGCCATGAAATGCGGTGCAGCCTGGGCGACATCCACAACAGGCGTGGCTGGCCCAGCAGCCGGTGCCGCGCGGCTGGCATGCGAACGGCAAGGCCCACCCAGTCGGTTCGCGTGCCATGTGACCGGGCGGAGGGGATCGGCGCGGCGTTAATGCGGATCACCAGATCGGCGGCGTCGATCTCGGCCCCGAATGCGCCTTGCGCCAGCGCACGCGCATTGCCGACCAGTGCGATGCGCTTGCCCGCCAGCGGGGCGAGCAATTCGCCTTCGGGAATAGAGGCGGCCTGAAAGGCTGCGTCATTCCGGCCGTATTTGGCAATCAGGTAGCCCAGCCGGTTCATTCCCGCCCCCCGGCAGCCGCCCGGGCTTCGGCCAGTTTGGCGGCGAAGGCGGGCCGGTCAAAGCTGGGCGGCTGGCCGGGTTCGTGGCTGAACCGCGGATAATAGACCTCTGCCAGCCATGCCACGAAGGCCGCGCGCAGGGCTTCGTCATAGCCCAGCGCCTCTGGTGCCGCGAACAAGGCGTTCAACGCCTCTTGCCCGCCAGCATGATGCACCAGCCCGGGCAGGTTGAAGAAGGCTCGGCCCAGCGTCACCACCGGTCGGTCATGAAAAAATGCCTGCAACCCCATCGAGGAGTTCAGCGTCACCACCCCGCGCGCGGCGGCAAGCTGGGCGAAGCTATCGGTCGCATTGTCCACCACCACCCGTCCGGTCGCCAGCAGCGGCTCCAGCAGCGGCCCCAGCGCCTGTCTGGCCGACGGGTGTTCCTTTACGCGCAGGTGCCAGCCCTCGGGCAGATGCGGCACGGCCTGCGTCAGCGCGGTCAGAAACCCGCCCATCCCGCCGCACCATCCGGCGAACAGCCGGACCTGACTGTCATCGGGCACCTGAAGCGGGCAGAACAGGAAAGGCGTATCGGGCAGGCCATCGGCCCCGGCCTGCCCCACATCGGCCCGGCGTGAGGCGCGCGCGCTGAGCCCAGCGCCCGCCTCGCGCCAGCGGTGGGTTTCATGCAACGCGGCCCAGGCGCGAAAGAATTCCGGGTCCTGCGGCACGCTGCTTTCGGCATTCACCCCAGTCGGGTCCAGCGTGATCCGCCCCGGCAGCGGGGCAAGCTCGGCATGCAGCACAGGTGCGCCCGCGTCGCGGGCGCCCTGAAGCCAGGCCATGCGCGAGCCGGTCAGCCCGTTCCACGCTACCGCCACCCTGTCAGGATGCGCGGCGAAATAGCTGCGTGCCCAGTTGTATTGTCCGCGCAAAAGCTGTCGCTTCAGCCAGCGCATCACGGGTCCGCGCGGCTGCCGCTTTGCCCGCATCAGCGCGGTGGCCACGCGCGCGCCGGTCTCGGGCCAGTCGCGGAAGCGCAGCGGGGCGAAGGGCAGGCGGCGGGCTTCGCCCTCCACCTGCGCAAGGGCGGCAAAGACCGCCTCTTTCCGGGCATTGTATTCAGCGGGATAGACGATCATCGGCCTGCCTTTCGCGCCACAAGATAGGGGCGCGGTGCGGCAAGGGAAAGCTCAGTCCGTGCGATCCTGTGCCAGAAGGTAGATGGCGCATCCAGCCAGCATGACCAGCGCATAGAACAGGAACAGCGCCTGATAGGGCGCCTCGGGTGGTGTCGGCGCAATGGCGGCATGCAGCCGCCCGGTGATCATCTGCGAAATCCCGACGCTGCCCATGCCGAACAGGTTGATCAGTGTGACCCCGCGTCCCACCAGATGCGGTGGGAAGAAGGCCCGGCCATGCGCGACGATCATCGCGAAAGTGGCGCCGGTCAGCCCGATCAGCACCATCAGACCGGGCGTCACCCAGCCCCCGGCTGCGGGCATGGCCCAAAGCGCCAGAAAGCCGCCGGCGCAGATCAGGTTGCCGGTCAGGATCACCCGCTTGCGCGAGTGGAACAGCCGGTCCAGTGGGCCATAGGCAAAATTCCCGGCCACCATCGCCAGCCCCATCGCCAGCGTCACCTGCCCGATGCGCGCGGTATCGGCGCCAAAGACATCGGCATAGTAAGGCCCGGCCCACAGCCCGCGCAGCGCGGCGGGCGGCATATAGGCCACTGACATCATCGCAAGGATCGGCCAGATCGCGGGCATGCGCAGCAGATCCAGCACCGAGCCGCGCGCCTGCCCCTCCACCCGTTCCGGGTCGCGCGTCAGCAGGGCAACCAGCCCCGCGATGACCAGCGATACGGCAGCCAGCGCCACCAGCGTTTCGCGCCAGCCGAAACTCTCCACCGCCCACGCCAGCGGAAGGGAGCCCGCGATATTGCCCAGATTGCCGATGCCGATGACCGCCCCTGCCAGCGTTCCGAAGATTGCGGGCGCGTAGGTGCGGGCGAAGATGTAATAGGTCGCCATCAAGACGGGCGAACAGCCCACCCCGATCAGCGCCATGGCAAGCTGGATCTGCCATGCGGAGGAGGCGGCCGCGAACACCAATGCCCCGCCGCCTGCGCAAAGGCCGAACAGAACCGCCGCCGTGCGGCGCGGCCCGATCCGGTCCAGCGCGGAGCCAACCGGAATCTGTGCCGCCGCGAAGGTCAGGAACCACAGGCCCGAGGCCGCCGCCAGATCCTCAGCCCCGATCCCGAGATCGGTTTTCAGAACCGGCGCCATGACCGCAAGAAAAGCGCGGTAGAACTGGCTGAGGACATAGGCGGCGACCAGCGCAGCGATCCCGGCGCGCATCAGGCTGCCTGCGGCGCCCAGGGTTTTTCGCGGATCGGCAGATGCACCAGCGCCGAGAAGGCACCGACCCCGACGCCGATCCACCAGACCAGCGTATAGCCGCCCGTCAGGTCATACATCTTGCCGCCCAGCCAGACGCCGAGGAAGCCGCCGATCTGGTGCGACAGGAAGACGAAGCCGTAAAGCGTGCCCATGTAGCGCAGCCCGTAGATATGTGCGACCAGCCCGCTGGTCAGCGGCACGGTTGCCAGCCAAAGTGCCCCCATGGACAGCGAGAACAGCAGCACAGTTGTCGGTGTCATCGGCAGCAGGATGAACAGCGCCGCCACGATGGTCCGCGCGGTATAAACCCCGGCCAGCAGGTATTTCTTGGTGTATTTCTTGCCCAGCATCCCGGCGGTAATGGTGCCCACGATATTGGCAAGACCAATCACCGCGATGGCAACGGCGCCCAGGGCCGAGGTCGTCTCGATCCCCATGGCGGCCAGCGGGCCGTTCGGGTCGATCGGGCCGCACATCTCGGTCACGAAGGCCGGAAAATGCGCGGTGATGAAAGCAAGCTGGTAGCCGCAGGAAAAGAACCCGAGGAAGATCATGATATAGGACGGGTCGGTGAAGGCGCGTTTCAGCACCGTGCCAAGGCTTTCCTCCAGCTCCTGTCTGGTTGCCATCTCGGGCGAGCGCAGGAAGGGCAACGCCAGCAGCGTCGCCATGATGATTGCGGCGAAGATCAGGAACACCGTCTGCCACGGAAAGCTTTGCAGCAGAATTTCGGCCAGGGGCGCGCCGACCACCTGACCGGCCGACCCGGCCGCCGTGGCGATCCCCAGCGCGAGCGAGCGGTTTTCCGGCGACGACGCGCGCCCCACCACCGCCAGCACCACGCCAAAGCCGGTGCCTGCGATGCCGAAGCCTACCAGCACTTCGTAAAGCTGCATTTCCAGTGGCGTCATCGCATAGGATGACAGTACCAGACCCAGTGCATACAGAATGGCTCCGCCGATGATCGCCTTGCGATCACCGAACCGTTCCGCCACCGCACCGAAAAGCGGCTGGCCAATGCCCCAGGCAAGGTTCTGGATGGCGATGGCCAGCGAAAATTCCGCGCGCGGCCAGCCGAATTCCTCGCCAATCGGGATCTGGAACATACCGAAACTTGCCCTGAGGGCAAAGTTCAGCAGCAGGATGGCACAGCCCGCGATCAGGACTGGCGTGAAAAGGGGGGCTTTGGTCATCGGCGCGCTCCGGGGGGTCGGTGCAAGGTGATGCGCGCCTGCGGCAGGGTCAATTTGATTTTTGTGATGCATACAATGACCGTTCCTGATGCTTCCGGCAGCGATTTTGCCCCTGCGGCCACAATCGGCAGGAATTTATGCCGCCCGCTGCCGATCCCGCTTGCCATGCAGACGGCTCGTCGTGATGTTAGCGCGAACATTTATGGGGTTTCGGATGACGGATTGGTGGCGCGGCGCGGTGGTCTATCAGATCTATCCGCGCAGCTTTCAGGACAGTGATGGTGACGGCATCGGCGATCTGAAGGGTATCACCGCCCGGCTGGATCATGTGGCGGGGCTTGGCGTTGATGCGATCTGGCTGTCGCCGGTGTTCAGAAGCCCGATGGCCGACATGGGATATGATGTCAGCGATTATTGCGACATCGACCCGCTGTTCGGCACGCTGGAGGACTTTGACGCGCTGGTTGCGCGGGCGCATGATCTGGGGCTGAAGGTCATCATTGATCAGGTCATCAGCCATTCGTCGGACCAGCACCCCGCCTTTGTCGAAAGCCGCAAGGACCGCAGCAACCCCAGGGCCGACTGGTATGTCTGGGCCGATCCGAAGCCCGATGGCAGCCCGCCGTCGAACTGGCTTTCGGTCTTTGGCGGCAGTGCGTGGGAGTGGGATTCGCGCCGGCGGCAGTATTACCTGCACAACTTCCTGACTTCGCAACCGGACTTCAATTTCCACAACCCGGAGGTGCAGGACTACCTGCTGGGCACCATGCGCTTCTGGCTGGAACGCGGGGTCGATGGCTTCCGGCTGGATACGGTGAACTACTACTTCCACGATGCGAAGCTGCGTGACAACGGGCCGGAGCCACGCGAGGAAAACATTCCCGCCGTGAACCCCTATGACATGCAGGACCACGAATATTCCAAATGCCGCCCGGAAAATCTGCCGTTTCTGGAACGGATGCGTGAACTGCTCGACGAATTCGATGCCCGCACCATGGTGGGCGAGGTGGGCGAAGGCCCGCGCCGTGCCCTGCGTATCATGGAAGAATATACCTCGGGCCACCGGCTGCACATGGCCTATAGTTTCGACATGCTGGGGCCGAAGTTCACGCCTGCGCATTTCCGGTCGCGCGTCGAGGGGTTCTTTACCGCCGCACCGAATGGCTGGCCGATGTGGGCCTTTTCCAACCATGACGTGATCCGCCATGTCTCGCGCTGGGCCGACCATGGCCCGCAGGACGCGGTAGCAAAGCTGGCGGCCGCGATGCTGCTGAGCCTTGAGGGCTCGATCTGCCTCTATCAGGGCGAGGAACTGGGCCAGACCGAGACCGACATCGAATATCACGAGCTGACCGACCCGCCGGGTTTCCGCTTCTGGCCGGATTACAAGGGCCGTGACGGATGCCGTACGCCGATGGTCTGGGATGGCTCGGCCCATGGCGGGTTCACCACCGGCAAGCCTTGGCTGCCCGTAAAGCCGCTGCAACTGGCGCGGAATGTGGCGGCGCAGGGGGCGGGGTCGGTGCTGGACTGCTATCGCAGCCTGCTGGCGTGGCGCAAAGGCTCGGCGCTGGTGGCCGGGCGCAGCACGTTCTTTGATGTGAGGCCCCCCCTGCTGTCCTTCCGGCGCGACGGGGCGGAGGGGTCTGTGTTCTGCGCCTTCAACCTGTCGGACAAGCCGGTGAGCCTGCCCGTCAAGGGTCTGACCGCGCTGGACGGGCCGCAAGAGGGGGCAACGCTGGCGGGCGACAAGCTGAGCCTTGCCCTCTGCGGCTGGGTCTGGGCCTCCTGCGACACGGCTGCGCGGGCCTGAGCCTTAGAGCGCCTTCACCATCCGGTGCACGGTATGGCGCCGCGCGCCATAGTCCCGGTCGGGGAAAACCTGATCGGGCTGAAATCCTTCGCGTGCCCAGAAGGCGCGGCCCTTCGCATTAGCCTCCAGCGCCGCGATGAACAGCCTTGTGGCGCCGCGCGCCCTGGCACGCGCCTCGACCTCGCGCAGCAGCCGCACGCCCTGGCCGGAGCCGCGTGCCTCTGGCGCAAAGACCATGAGGCCGATATAGGCGTCTCCGGCCTCGGGATAGCCGAAGGCGACATCCACCTTGCCGATCAGCCGGTCGGCGGCAAACATCCCGAGACGCAGGCTGGTCGCCGGGTCGATCCCGGGCGGGGCATCGGTGAAGAAACTGGCGGCCTGCGAGCCATCGACCGCCGCGCCGCTTTCAAGATCGACATAATCTGCGGCGGCGCGGAACAGCGCCTCCACCGCCGCAAGGTCGGTCTGCGGGTCCAGATCACGGATCATCGGGCACCTCGATCTTCAGGATTTCCAGTTCCACCGCCCCGGCCGGGCGGCGCCATGTCACCACATCGCCGACCCGCGCCCCGATCAGCGCCCGCGCCAGCGGCGATTGCGGGGCGATGCGGCCAAGTGCGGCATCGGCCTCATCCTCGCCGGTGATTTCATAAGCCACCTCCGCGCCGTCCTCATCCGCCACTGTCACGCGATGGCCAAAGGCAACTTCGGTCGTGCCATGGCTGGCCGGATCAATCAGGATGGCACTGCGCAGTCGGGCCTCAAGGTAGCGGATGTCCCGCTCCGCCGCCGCCTCGGGCAGCCGGTCCAGCCGCTCTGCCCGCGCGCGCAACTGGGCGAGTTCTGCCTGCACCGCCAAAAGCCGCGCCTGCAAGGCCGCCAGCCCGCGCGGGGTGACGTAATTCGGATGCGGCGACACCGGCAGGTCGGGCAGCGGCGCCAGATCATTGGTATCTTCCTTGACGAAAGCGCGGCTCATCGGATGATCGGCTCCAGCGGGTCATAGGTCACGCCACCATCCCATGCGGCGACCGGCAGGCTGTCGGGCTTGTAGCGGATATGCGCCAGATCGGGGCGGGCGAAGAAGCGGCGCTCGGTCACCACGCCCTCGGGGTCGCGCCAGTCCGCCCGCAGGTCGCCCGCGACGATGGCGCAGCGGAAATAGACGTCCACCTGATGAAACGGCCCGTTCGGATCGTGGAACTCGTTTACCAGTGCCACCTCGCCCACAGTGACGGTCAGCCCGCATTCCTCATGCACTTCACGGATCAGGTTGTCGGGCAGCGAGGCGCCGCGTTCCACGCCGCCTCCGGGCGCGCACCACAGGTCGGATACGCCGCCGCCCCAGGCGTTGACCAGCAGCAGGCGGTTTTCGTGCAGGATCAGGCCGCGCACGGCGAGGCGGGGACACGGGGTTTTCATGGGCCGAGCCTTGCCGATGCGCGCGGCTTTGTCCATGCTCCGCCGCATGAACCTGCGCCGTGATCTTGCCCTGAGCCTTGCCCTTGCGACCGGCCTGTCCGCAGGGATCGCAAAGGCCGATTGCGTCGTTCTGCTGCACGGCCTTGCGCGCAGCGAGGCCTCGCTTCTGGCGATGCAAGAGGCGCTGGAGGCGCAGGGCTATCAGGTGGTGAACGAGGGCTATCCCTCGACCGAGGCGCCGATCCGCGATTTGGCGCCGTTGGTGGGCGAGGGTGTCGCGCAATGCGCGCCCGGCCCGGTGCATTTCGTCACGCATTCGATGGGTGGCATTCTGGCGCGCGTCTGGCTGAAGGATCACAAGCCCGAGGTGATGGGGCGTGTCGTCATGCTGGCGCCGCCCAACCACGGCTCTGAACTGGTGGATGCCTTCGGCCAGATTGGTGCCTTTGAATGGCTGAACGGCCCCGCCGGGCTGGAGCTGGGCACCGGCGCCGGATCGGTGCCGCGTGCCCTGCCGCTGCCGGATTACGAACTGGGCGTGATCGCAGGCAACCGTTCGCTGAACCCGATCTATTCCTCGATCATCACGGGGCGCGACGATGGCAAGGTTTCCGTCGCCTCGACCAAGGTGGCGGGTATGAAGGCGCATATCACCCTGCCGGTGACCCATACTTTCATGATGCTCAGCCCCGAGGTCATTGCCCAGACCGTGCTTTTCCTGAAGGAAGGCCGGTTCGATGCCGACATGACCTATGCCCGCGCGGTGGAGATTACGCTGGGCGAGGCGCCCTGAACGCGAACGGCCGCCGGGGGGTCCCGACGGCCGCTTGCGAAAGATCCGGGTGGATCAGATGCTGAGGCAGATGTATTTCATCTCCAGATAATCCTCCATCCCGTGACGCGAGCCCTCGCGGCCAAGGCCGGATTGCTTGACGCCACCGAAGGGCGCCACCTCGGTCGAGATGATCCCGGTATTCACGCCGACGATGCCGTATTCCAGCGCTTCCTGAACGCGGGTGATGCGGCCGATGTCACGGGCATAGAAGTAGGAGGCAAGGCCGAAGATGGTGGCATTGGCCTTCTCGACCACCTCTTCCTCGGTCTCGAATTTGAACAGCGGCGCCAGCGGGCCAAAGGTTTCCTCGTTCGTCACCAGCATCTCGTCGGTGACATTGGCCACAACAGTCGGCTGGAAGAAGGTGCCGCCCAGATCATGACGTTTGCCGCCAGTGACGATCTGTGCGCCCTTGCCCAGAGCATCGGTGATATGTTCCTCGACCTTCTCGACCGCATCCATATTGATCAGCGGGCCGGTGGTCACGCCAGCCTCCAGCCCGTCACCGACGTTCAGCTTGCGCACGGCGGCGGCGAGCTTTTCGGCGAATGCATCATAGACGCCAGCCTGCACATAGATGCGGTTGGCGCAGACGCAGGTCTGGCCGTTGTTGCGGAACTTCGACATCATCGCGCCTTCGACCGCCGCGTCCAGATCAGCATCGTCGAACACGATGAAGGGTGCATTGCCGCCGAGCTCCATCGAGCATTTCATCACCTGATCCGCAGCCTGACGCAGCAGGATGCGGCCCACTTCGGTCGAGCCGGTGAAGGTCAGCTTGCGGACGGCGTGGTTCTCGCAGAACTCCTTGCCGATATCCGAGGCGCGTTTTGAGGTGATGACCGAAAAAAGGCCCTTCGGCAGCCCGGCGCGTTCGCCCAGCACCGCCAGCGCCAGCGCCGACAGCGGAGTTTCCGCCGCAGGGCGGGCGACGAAGCCACAGCCCACCGCGATGGCCGGGCCGCATTTGCGGGTGATCATCGCATTCGGGAAGTTCCACGGCGTGATCGAGCCGACAACCCCGATGGGCTGCTTGATCACGGTGATGCGCTTGTCGCGCTGGTGGCCAGGAATGGTTTCGCCATAGATGCGCTTGGCCTCTTCGCCGAACCATTCGATGAAGCTGGCGCCATAGGCGATCTCGCCCTTCGCCTCGGCCAGCGGCTTGCCCATTTCTGCGGTCAGGATCGCGCCAAGGTCGTCCTGGTTCGCCATCATCAGCTCGAACCACTTGCGCATTACGGCGGCGCGTTCCTTGCCGGTGCGGGCGGCCCATTCCTTCTGCGCCTTTTCGGCGGCGGCAATGGCGCGCGCGGTTTCGGCGCGGCCAAGGTTCGGCACGGTGCAGATCACATCACCGCGGGCGGGGTTCGTCACTTCGAAGGTGCTGCCGTCATCGGCGTCGATCCATTCCCCGGCAACATAAGCCTGGGTCGCCAGCAGCGACGGGTCTTTCAGCAGCGCGCGCAGGTCGGTCACGGAATCAAGCATGGAAGCCTCCTCATTCGGGTCGCGCGCAGGAAACTCCTTTGCGCCGCCGCTGTCCAGTTCGGCAACGACGGTTTCCGGTGGATTCTGCATGTTTTGATCAAAAATTACCGCGCAGCGGTCAGCCGTTGGAATGCATCCGCTCGATATAAGCGCGCATTTCCTCGGCCTCGTGCCGGGCATCGCGCAGCCCTTCCATCGCGGCGCGCAGTTCCGCCTCGGTCTGGGCGATTTGGTTGCTCAGCTCTGCCTCGCGCTGTTCCAGATAGATAATCGCTTGATCGCGGGTTTCCTCGGCCTCGTGCAGCGATTGCGCCAGACGCTCCAGCTCTCCCATATCGGCGGCCGAGACGCGACGGAAGCGGTGCACCAGCCAGTTGGCGAACCAGCCTAGAGTGAAGGCCAGCATCAGAACGACGGCCGAGACGATGACGAATTCATTGCGGTTCATGCTGTGCGGTCCTCAAGCTCGGGTCGTCATCGGTCAGTTGTTCTCTGCGGGCCGGGGTTTCGGCCTTGTGGTGATTTCCTTCGGGGCGATCGAAGGGCTGGTATCATTCGAGAAATCCGGGCCGTCCTCCCCGGCGGAAGCGGCAGGTGCGGATTCCGGCGCGGCTTCACCTTCTGCCGCTGCGGCGGTGGCCTCGACCTGATCTTCCTCGGCAGCTTCGGCCGGTGCGGCAGTTTCCAGCAGTGTGAATTCGATGCGGCGGTTCGCCTCGCGCCCTTCCTCGGTGCCGTTGTCGGCAATCGGCAGCCCTTCGCCATAGCCCTTGGCCACCATGCCGCTGATGTCGACGCGCCGCCCTTGCAGCGCCAGCAGTACCGCCTCGGCCCGCGCCTGGCTGAGCGCGAGGTTCCCCTCGGTCGATCCCTGCGCGTCGGTATGACCGGCGATTTCCAGCTTCATCACCGGGCAGCCCAGCAGGATCTTGGCCAGAGCTTCCATCGTTTCGCCTGTCGGCCCATCAATCTCGGCGGAACCGGGGGCAAAGTTGATTTTGCTGGTGGCCACCGCCTTGTTCAGCTCGGCTGCACATTCCTGCGGGCTGGGCAGGGCGGCGAACGGGTCCAGCGCCTCGTCGTAGCGCACATTGACGCGGAAAGACTGGCCCTGACCCAGCTTGCCGGACAGGATCTGCGACACCCGCGCCCGGCTGCCCTGATTGCCGCTGACCCCGGTCAGGTCCACCGTATCGGCGCGCACGGTCAGCCTGCCGTCATGCAGTTCGGCCAGCGCCTCCAGCCCGGCCAGAACGCGCACGGGCCAGCCATCGGGCAGATCCTCGTCGAAGCGTGTTGCGGTATAAACCTGATCGGCCCCGAACCGCGCGCGGGCGTAGCTGTCGACCGCCGATTTCAGCAGCGCATCGGTCAGGCGGCCGCGCAACTGCACCCGCCCCTCGGGCGACAGCGTGGCGGTAAATTCGGCCGGGCCCTGCGCCTTGGCATCGGGTTTCGGCGGCAGGGTGGATTTCAGCGAGAAGACGGCGGGAAGCGCGGTCTGCAATTCGCCCACCACCTGATCGAAGGTCGCCTGCGAAGCGCCCGGTTCCGCCAGCAGCGTGACATCGGCGTCGGAGAAGGTGATGCTGCCACCGCCCAAAGCCTCCACGGCCTTGATCCCGGCTTCTACCGCTTCGGCCCAACTGGGGGTCGGCACACCCAGACCCACGGTACAGATCGAAGTGCCCTGCACGCCCGCCGCCGTACCAGCGCGCAGGATGCGGTCACGCGCGCGATCAGTGTCGGCGGAACAGGCATCAAAGCGTGCGCCCTCGGCATCCTTGATGAACCGCAGGGTGAAGGGCGTCAGCACCGGGCGCGGTGCCGAAATCTCGACCACAACCTCCAGCCCTGCGGGCCTGATCTTGGCCAGTTCGGTTTCCAGCCGCCGTTTCTGCGCGTCGCTGTCGGAAATTGCCGTCACCGCTACCCGATCCGCCGCCACCGAGATCTTGGAGCGCGGCAGCAGTTTCAGCGCTTCGGTCCCGAAGGCCAGCGCCTCGGACCACCGCTCAGGCGCCGGAAATGCGGCGGTTTCCAGCATGTCCGATACTGGCAAATCGCCTGCGATGGCTGAAACCTCGTCGCGCAGCAACTGATCGGCGGCTTCCGGTTCGGGATCGGCCGGGTTCAGCCGCACCGAAGCGGGCAGCAACCCGATAACCGAAAGCCCGTCGGTATTGCGCAGCATTTCCACCGAAAAGCGCGGCGCCTCGATCGCACGCACCGGGGCCACTGACATCCGGTCACGCACGCGCGAAGAATCGACCACTGCGCCGACAAGGTTGACCGCCCGGAACCGCGCGGCCTCGTTCGGCGCTTCACCCGACAGGCGAACCTGAAGCCCCGTCGTGCGCACATGGGTCCATGTCATGCCAGCGGTCAGCAGTTGTGACCGCACCGCCGCCTCTGTCCGGTTCTCGATCAGCATGGCGGCTGTCCAGGCGATCACGATGGAAACCACCCCCCCGCCGACAAAAGCGGCCGTCGTCAGGAGCGGGGTGCGTAATCTCATCGGTGGGCCTTCGGAACCTTTATGTTGTTGCTTCCTTAGGGTGCCGGGACGAACGGATCAATCAGACCGTCGCCGCACCGGCAAGAAACAGCGCAAGAATCAGCCCTGCATCGCGATTCGACCGGAAGAGATGCAGGCAGTTTTCGGTGTCGGTGGTATCCAGCCGCGCCAGTTGCCAGCGCAGGTGCCAGCCGAACAACATCACCCCCAGCAACCCCAGCGCCATCGGCCAGACCGATCCGGCCTCGATCAGTGCCGCGATGACGGCCAGCGCCGCGAGGCTGACCGATCCGATCAGGAAGCGTGTCAGCCAGAGCCGCGAACTGTCATCGCCGAACAGCCGCGCGGTGGATTTGACGCCGATCAGCGCGTCGTCCTCCTTGTCCTGATGCGCATAGATCGTGTCGTAGAACAGCGTCCACAGGATGCCCGCCACCCACAGGATGACCGGCGGCAGGCTCAGGCTGCCGGTATGGGCGGCCCAGGCCACCAGTGCGCCCCAGTTAAAGGCGAGGCCAAGAAAGAACTGCGGCCACCAGGTGAACCGCTTGGCGAAGGGATAGATCGCCACCAGCGCCAGCGAGGCCACCCCCAGCGCGATGGCCATAGGGGTGAAGGTGAACAGGATCGCCGCCCCGATCAGGCATTGCAGCGCCATCCAGACCACGGCCTGCCGCACGCTGACCTGACCGGAGGGCAGGGGGCGCGACCGGGTGCGCGCCACAGCCGCATCAAACTCGCGGTCGGTGATGTCGTTCCATGTGCAGCCAGCGCCCCGCATGACGGCTGCGCCAACCGTGCAGCCCGCGAAGATCCACAGATCGCGCCAGCCGATGCCCGCCGGATCGGCGGCAGCCGCCAGCCACAGGCCCCAGTAGCAGGGCAGAAGCAGCAGCCACGTCCCGATGGGTCTGTCGGCCCGGCTGAGCCGCAGATAGGGGCGCAGCGCAGCGGAGGCGTAAAGATCGACCCAGTTCCCCTTCGGCGCATCGGCGACGCTTGCTTGGGCCTCTGGCGTTTTGGCGCGCTCGGTCATAGGTTTGGCCTGTCATGGCAGATGCGAAGATCAGGCTTTATGTAGACCACCCTCTTGCCGGGGGGCAATCGGTTCCGCTGACCGAGGATCAGGCACGCTATCTGTTCGCCGTGATGCGGCTGCAACCCGGCGCGCTGGTGCTGCTGTTCAACGGCCGGGATGGCGAATGGCTGGCCGAGGTGGCCGAGGCGGGCAAGCGCGGCGGGCGGCTGGTCTGCCAGTCGCAGACCCGGCGCTTGCAGGCGCCGCCGGATCTGTGGCTGGTCTTTGCCCCGGTCAAGAAGGCGCGCACCGATTTCATCGTGGAAAAGGCGGTGGAACTGGGCGTGGCGCGCATCCTGCCGGTGCAGACTCACTTCACCAATTCCGAACGTCTGCGCGCGGATCGTCAGCAGGCCCATGCGGTCGAGGCGGCGGAGCAATGCGGCGCGACTTTCGTGCCCGAGGTGGCCGAGCTGCAACCGCTCGACCGGCTTCTTGCGGGCTGGCCCGCCGGACGTCGCATCCTGTGGTGCAATGAAGCGAAGGCGGGTGTCGCCACCGCGCTGGCCGGGCAACCCGCCGGGCCTTGGGCCATCCTGATCGGCCCCGAGGGCGGCTTTTCCGACCGCGAGCGTGCAAAGCTTGCCGCCCTGCCGCAGGTGGTGGAGGCAAGCCTTGGCCCCCGCATCCTGCGTGCCGAAACGGCGGCGCTCGCGGCGCTGACGCTGTGGCAGTCGGCATTGGGAGACTGGAAGTGATTCGCCCCGAGGCTCTGGCCACGCTCTCCCGCTGGCGCGAAAGCGGCTTTGCCCTCGCCTTGGGCGCTTTCGGCCTGTGGCTTGCCGGTCGCGGTGGCTGGGTCTTCGGGCCGCTGGGGCTGGCGCTTGCGGCGGCGGGCACGGCCTTCCTCATCCTCGCCCTGCGTCGCGCGCGGTTCCGGCAGAACAGTATCGGTCCGGGGCTGGTGGAGCTGGACGAAAGCCAGATCACCTATTTCGGCCCGACCGGCGGTGGGGCGGTTTCACTGCGCGAACTGGTCGAGTTGCGACTGCTTGCGCGCGGCGGGCGACGTTTCTGGCGGCTGAAACAGGCGGATGGGCAGGCCCTGCTGGTGCCGGTTGATGCCACTGGGGCCGATCGTCTGTTCGATGCCTTCTCGGCCCTGCCGGGGATGGACAGCCATACTCTTGTTGCCGCCCTCGCCCCCATAGGGGGCGCCGCGTCAGGCGGCCTGCCTGCCTCTGCGACAGATACGCTCGGGCCTGTCATCTGGCATCGCCCTGCGCGGCGTGCCTTGACTTGACCGCGAACGCGCGCCACCTGTTAGCGCCCGACCCGCATCGAACGGAGCCTTCCCCATGTCCATTCCTCAATCCGGTGGCGGCCCCATCGAGCGGTTCGAGCAACTGGCCGAATACCTCGCCTCGGGTTGCAAACCGAAAGCCGAATGGCGCATCGGCACCGAGCACGAGAAATTCGGCTTCCTGACCGACAGCCACCTGCCGCTACCCTATGATGGTGCGCATTCGGTGAAGGCGCTGCTGGAAGAGCTGCGCGACCGTTTCAACTGGCAGCCTGTGCTGGAAGGCGAGCATATCATCGGCCTCAGCCGCAACGGCGCCAATATCTCGCTGGAGCCGGGTGGCCAGTTCGAGCTTTCGGGCGCCCCGGTGGCCAGCCTGCACGACACCGCCGCCGAATTGCAGAACCACTTCGACGAGGTGCGCGCCGTGACCGAGGGCTGGGGCGTTGGCTTCCTTGGCCTGGGTGCCGCGCCGGAATGGACCCATGACCAGATGCCGGTGATGCCCAAGGGGCGTTATCGGCTGATGACCGAGTACATGGGCCGCGTCGGCACCCATGGCACGCAGATGATGTATCGCACCTCGACGACGCAGGTGAACCTCGATTACGCTTCTGAGGCCGACATGGTGAAGAAGCTGCGCGTCGCGCTGGCACTGCAACCCGTTGCCACCGCCTTGTTCGCCTCCTCGCCGTTCTTTGATGGCAAGCCGAACGGCCATCGGTCCTGGCGTTCACGCATCTGGCGTGGCCTGGATGACGCGCGTACCGGCATGCTGCCCTTCGCCTTTGAACCCGGCATGGGCTTTCAGCGCTATGTCGACTGGGTGCTGGATGTGCCGATGTATTTCGTCTACCGCGACGGCAAATACATCAATGCGCTGGGCCAGAGCTTCCGCGATTTCCTGCGCGGCGAACTGCCCGCGCTGCCGGGCGAAAAGCCCACGCTGTCGGATTGGGCGGACCATCTGACCACCGTTTTCCCCGAAGCGCGGGTGAAGAAATACATCGAGATGCGCGGCGCCGATTGCGGGGATCAGCCGCATATCGTGGCACTGCCCGCCTATTGGGTCGGGCTGATGTATGACGATGCCGCGCTGGATGCCGCATGGGATCTGGTGAAGGGCTTCGATGCGGAAACGCGCGAAGAGCTGCGGGTTGCGGCCTCGGTTTCCGCACTGGCGGGTGAGGCGAATGGCGTGAAGCTGATTGACCTTGCGCATGCCACCGTGGGCCTGTCGCATGCCGGGCTTGCCGCGCGCGGTCTGGGCGAGGAACGCCTGCTGGCGCCCCTGATGCAAAGCCTTGGCAGCGGGCAGGTGCAGGCAGATCGCTTCCTTGCCGCCTATAACGGGGAATGGGGCGGCAGCCTCGCGCCGCTCTATCAGGCTGCGCGCGTGGTGTGACGAGCCGGGGCGCGGGGCCTGCGCCCCGATGCCTCACTTCTTGCCGATCTTCGGTTCCGTCCCGGTGCGCAGCCGCTGGATGTTGGCCGCGTGGCGGAAGAACACCAGAAGCGTCAGGATCATGCCCAGAAACAGCATCTGGCCCTGACCCAGAACCAGCATCCAGATGGTCGAGCTCGCCGCTGCGGCCAGCGCCGACAGTGAAGAAATCCGGGCGAGGATGGCAACCACCAGCCAGGTGGCACAGCAGGCAAGGCCGACGGGCCAGGCCAGTGCCAGCAGGACGCCCAGAAAGGTTGCCACACCCTTGCCGCCCCTGAAGTTCAGGAACACCGGATACAGGTGGCCCAGAAAGGCCGCCAGACCGGCAAGCTGCGCCGCGTCCTCGCCCGCCACGGTCCGCGCGATCAGCACCGCCACCGCCCCCTTGGCGCCATCCAGCAGCAGGGTTGCCGCTGCGGCCCCCTTGTTGCCGGTGCGCAGGACATTGGTTGCACCGATATTGCCCGAACCGATCTGCCGCAGGTCGCCCAGCCCCATCAGGCGCGTGATGACCACACCAAAGGGTACCGACCCGAGCAGATAGGCAAATAAGGCAACCAGAAACAGTGTCGTGGGATCGGTCGTCAGGCCCGGCATGCGTTATTCTCCTGCCGCAAAGACACGGGTGCCGCCCACCCATGTGGCGAGCACCTTACCCTCCATCCGCTGCCCGTCAAAGGGGGTGTTCTTCGACTTGGACCGCAGGGTGAAACGGTCGAGCACGAAGGGCGCATCCGGGTCGAACAGCACCAGATCGGCGGGGGCGCCCGTTGCCAGCCGGCCCTGCGGCAGACCCAGACGCCGCGCGGGGTTGAGGCTGAGTGCGCGCCACAATTGCGGCAGGCTCAGATGGCCGGCGTGGTAAAGGCGCATCGCGGCGGGCAGCAGGGTTTCAAGCCCGACAGCGCCCGATGCGGCCTCTTCATAGGGCAGGCGCTTGCTTTCTTCGTCGGCAGGGGTGTGCATGGAACAGATCACGTCGATCAGCCCCGACCCCACCGCTTCGACCATGGCCAGACGGTCCTCCTCGGACCGCAGCGGCGGGGTCATGCGGAAGAAGGTGCGATAGTCGCCCACGTCGATCTCGTTCAGCGTCAGGTGATGGATCGACACCCCTGCCGTCACGTCGAACCCGTTCTTCCGCGCGCGTTCCAGCGCGGGCAGGGTGCGGGCGCAGGTGATCTGGTCGGCGTGATAGCGCACGCCGGTCATCTCGACCAAGCCGATGTCGCGGTCAAAGCCCATGCGTTCCGCCATCGGATGCACACCCGGCAGACCGCGCAACGAGGCGAACTTGCCGCTGGTCACGGCGGCGCCTTTCGACAGGCCGGGTTCCTGCGGATGGCCGATCACCAGCGCGCCAAGGCTGCGGGCATAGGTGAAGGCCCGCCCCAGCGCCTTGGTATCGGTGCTGACCGCATCGGCATCGGTGAAGGCCACCGCGCCCGCATCCAGAAGAAAGCCGATCTCGGTCATCTCGTGGCCCTGACGGCCCTTGGTCAGCGCGGCCATGTGGCGGATGCGCACCGGGCTGGCTTCGGCCGCGCGGCGCGTCACGAATTCCAGCACCTCAGGCGTGTCGATGGCGGGCGCGGTATCGGGGCGTGCGATGATTGTCGTCACCCCACCCGCCGCCGCCGCCAGCCCGGCGGATCGAAAGCTTTCGCGGTGCCGTTCGCCCGGCTCGCCGATCTTGACGCCAAGATCCACGATACCGGGGGCAAGGCATTTGCCGCCGCAATCCACGATCTCGGCCCCTTCGGGCGCAGGTTCGTTCACCGCGACGATCTGCCCGCCGCGCAGCGTCAGGCTGCCGGGCGCATCGGTCAGCGCCTCGGGGTCGATCAGGCGGGCATTGGTGAAATGCAGGGTCATGTCATGCCCTCCGGGGGTAGGATTGAAATGCAGGGGCGGGCATCAGCCGGACCCCAGCACGAAAACGAGTGTGAAAAGCCCGAGGAAGACCAGAACAGCGACGGCCACCATGCCGCCGGCGCGCATTTCCTCTTTGGTGGGCTTGCGGTTGGGATCGGGTTTCATGCAGCCCCCCTTTGCACCTGCCGGATCAGCGCCAGCACCTGCGCACTTTCGTCGATACGGTCGAAGATCAGGCTTTCGGTCACTGCGCCGCGCGGGCCGGTCATCTGCTGGCGCAGGGTGATCGTTGCTGGCTCGCCCTCACTGTCCACGATGGTCGCCGGGGTCAGTGTCAGCGCATGTTCCCGCACCCCGGCCAGCGGCCAGTGCATCGCCGCGATGGCGCGGCGGTCGGTCAGCGTGTAGCGCGCGAATTTTGCCCGCAGGCGCGGCTGATAGGCCCGCCAGAACGCAAGTTTCAGGCCGACAACCAGAAAGGGCAGGCCGAACAGCCAGAAGGCGCCCTGTTCCATCGCTTTGGTCATCCAGAAGAGCGAAAAAGCGATGAAGGCGAGGCCAAAGATCATTTCGCCGGGCCGCGAGACATCCAGAAGGCCGCCCGGCTCGGGCCGCCCTTCCCACAGGATACGCTCGCCCGGCTGCAAATCGGTCATGCCCGCCCGCCCCGTGCCGCTTCGATCCGCGCACGGGTGGCGGCGCCGTCGCGCAGGTATTTCATCAGGAATTTCTCGCCCGAGCGGGTGATGACGACCAGATCGCCGAACACCGGCTTCACATCGGCGATATCACCCAGCGGGATCGCCTGCCCGGCGGGGCCCAAAAGCCGCCGGTCGGTCAGCCGCCATTCCGCCGCCAGCGCCTCGGAGGCGAGCCAGGCCGACCGCAGGCCCAGCGCCAGCACCGCCGCGACCGGCCCGATCCATGGATAGGGGTTGCCAAGCGCCAGCAGCGCGGCCCCGGCCAGCGTGCCGAAAACCACCACAAGGATCAGGGTGTTGCGCCAGTAGACCGTGCGGTCAGCGCGAAAGGTCTCCACCAGCCGCTCACCTTCGGCCAGCGGCTGCGGGCCGCGAAACAGGCTGTCGCGGGCGGGGCCATCGGTCATACCATGGTCTCCGCCGCCTTCGCGCCGCGTTCGGCACGCAGGTTGCGGGCCAGGAGGTCCATGCAGGCCATGCGCACCGCGACGCCCATCTCGACCTGATCCTGAATCACGCTGCGGTTGATGTCGTCGGCCAGCTCTCCGTCGATCTCCACCCCGCGGTTCATCGGGCCGGGGTGCATGACGATGGCATCCGGCGCGGCAACCGACAGCTTTTCCCCGTCCAGCCCGTAGCGGTGATAATATTCGCGTTCTGAGGGGATGAAGCCGCCATCCATCCGTTCCTTCTGAAGCCGCAGCATCATCACCACATCGGCGCCCTTCAGCCCCTCGCGCATGTCGTCAAACACCTCGCAGCCGAATTCGGCCACGCCCGAGGGCATCAGCGTCGGGGGGCCGATCAGCCGCACGCGGTTTTCCATCTTGCCCAGAAGGATCAGGTTCGACCGCGCCACCCGGCTGTGCGCGATGTCGCCGCAGATCGCCACGGTCAGCCGCTGGATGCGGCCCTTCGCGCGACGGATGGTCAGCGCATCCAGCAGGGCCTGTGTCGGATGTTCATGCTTGCCGTCGCCTGCGTTCAGCACAGCGCAATTCACCTTGCTGGCCAGAAGGTTGACCGCGCCGGAGTTCGGATGCCGCACCACCAGCAGGTCAGGGTGCATCGCGTTCAGCGTCAGCGCTGTGTCGATCAGCGTCTCGCCCTTCTTCACGCTGGACTGCGCAACGCTCATGTTCATCACATCGGCGCCGAGACGCTTGCCCGCCAGCTCGAAACTCGCCTGCGTGCGGGTCGAGTTTTCGAAGAACATGTTGATCTGGGTCATCCCCTCCAGCGCGTCAGAGCTTTTGACGGTGCGCCGGTTCAGATCGACATAGCGTTCGGCCAGATCCAGAACGCTGCGGATCTCGTCAGGGGCGAGGTGTTCGATGCCGAGCAGATGACGGGCGCGGAACGACATGGAAACCTCCCTCGGCAGCGGTTGCCGCGTTATAGGCAGCCGGGGAAGGCGGATCAATCGGTGAAATCGGCGCAGGTCTCAGCGGATGCTGCCGAGGATGTCATCCCACAGGTCTGCCCGCATCTGGAAAGCCTCGTTCAGACTTTCAATGGTCATCAGATTGTTCTTGATGGTCAGGTTCATCTTTTCGAGATCCAGCGACGGGTCGATCAGCAGGCGGTCTTCATCGGGGTTGAAATCCACGAGGTCGATCTTGCCCTTCGTCAGGGCATCCTTGCTGAGCACGAAAGTATCCTCGCCCTCGCCGCCTACCAGTTGTGTCGTGCCGCCATTGGCGACCAGCGTGTCGTTGCCCGCGCCGCCGCGCAGCAACAGCTTGCCGGTGCCGCCGACCAGCATGTCATTGCCGTCGCCGCCGTCCAGCGTGTCATTGCCCGCGTCGCTGACCAGCTTGTCATTGCCTGCCCCCCCTATCAGCCGGTCGTTTCCGGTGCCGCCGGAAATCTGGTCATCGCCCGCGCCGCCGTCGATCTTGTCGTTGCCGGCATTGCCTTCCAGAATGTCATTGCCGCCCAGACCGCGCAGCACATCCTGCCCGACACTGCCGACAATATGGTTGATCTTGCTGGTGCCTTTGGTGATCGCATCGCCCAGATCGGCAAAGATGGTGGCCAGCCCGCCCTTGAAGGCGAAATTCGCATTGTCGAGGAAAGAACTGAGCGTGTCCTTCTTGCCCAGTTCCACCTCGAACAGCGCGATGTCCTTGGAACTCAGCGGATCGTCCAGCGTCACCAGCGCGATGCGCTGCGCCTTGTTGGCCCATTCGATCGCAAGATCGCCGCGCGACGGTTTCAGCCCGATCTGGGCGAAGCCGGAGATATCCAGCACATCGCCGCGCTCATAGCCCTCGATCCGGTCGACGCCGCCGTTCTGGCCGAAGATGAAACGGTCCTTGCCCGCGCCGCCGATCAGCGTGTCGTTGCCCGCCCCGCCTTCCAGCGTATCCGCCCCGGCCCCGCCGCGCAGTTCATCCGCGCCGTCGCCGCCCGAGAGGCGGTCATTGCCTTCGTCACCGAACAAAACGTCATTGCCCGCATCGCCGGACAGCACATCGTTGCCAGATCCGCCCAGCAGCCGGTCCTTGCCCGCGCCGCCCGAAAGATCGTCATTGCCGCCATTGCCGCGCAATACATCGTTGCCATCCAGACCGACCAGCTTGTCCGCCGCAGCCTTGCCCACCAGCACATCATCGCCCGAGGTGCCGATGCTCTTGTCCGTCGGCTTGATAATCGTGTCGGTCAGATGGGTCGCAAGCTGAGCCACACCGTTCGATAGTTCGACCAGCGCGGTCTTGGTCGCATCGCTGACAATGATGTTCTTGCCGCTGGTGTTGAGATACCCCTCCAGCCCGTCCATCAGCTTGATCAGATTGCCACCCAGCTTGATCATTGCGGAAACTCCTGTCGCGGCGGGTTGCCTGATGCTGAGTGCATCGGTGCCAAAGGTGAAATCGGTGATCTTGTCTGGCCCGTTGGTGGCCCCCGGCGTGATGACAAAGACATCCTTGCCGTCACCGCCGGTCAGGGTATCGACACCCTCGCCGCCATCCAGCGTATCCTTGCCCGCCGCACCGGACAGCAGGTCAGCC
This sequence comes from Gemmobacter caeni, assembly GCF_003054195.1. Classification (GTDB taxonomy): domain Bacteria; phylum Pseudomonadota; class Alphaproteobacteria; order Rhodobacterales; family Rhodobacteraceae; genus Gemmobacter; species Gemmobacter caeni. The sequence continues at coordinate 145,151 of NZ_QBKP01000005.1, read as the reverse complement.
CCCTTGCCGCCTTCCAGCAGGTTTCCCTTGTGGTCGCCCGCGATGGTGTCATTGCGCGATGTGCCGGTGACATTCTCGAAGTTACGGATCGAGTCTGCGTCGTTGCCATCCCTGGCAAAGCCCTCCGCCAGATCGACTTCAACCCCCAGATTCGGGTCGGGGCGTTCGCCGTTAAAGGCCTCCCACGAGGTTTCCAGCAGATCGTCAAAGGCGTCGGTCAGGTGAAATTCGGTCACCAGCGTATCGACACCGCCCCGCCCGTCCAGCGTGTCGTCATCCAGCCCGCCCGAGATCGCATTGGCCTTGTTGTCACCCTTGATGATGTCCTTGTTGGGTGACCCCAGGATATTCTCGATCCCCTTCAGCGAGGTGACGATGGTTGCGTAATCCTCGTAATAGCCACCGCGGGTCTGCACGGTGCCCGCCGTCAGGTCCGCGCGGATCGCTGTGAGGTCATCGGGGAAAAGCGAGCCGCCAGAGCCCCGGCCATAACCGATCCAGTCGATCCCCCCACGCCCGTTGACCGTATCGCTGCCGCCCTCGCTGAGGTCGTAGAACTCCACCTCGCCATCGCTGCCGCTGATGATGTCATTGCCTTCCGATCCGATCACGGCCTCGAAGTTGCGGAGACTGTCGGTGTAGCCACCCCAGTTCGTGATCGAAAAGCTGAAATGCTTGGTGCCCACGGCCTTGCCGTTGTCCCAGATCGTCGAGGATTCTTCCTGCACGATGTCACGGCCCTGCCAGGATGCAGTTCCGGCGGCCAGATCGACATTGGCGTAGTAACGCGGATAGGGCAGATCGAACTCCCATCCATAAAGCTCACCCTCTGCAAAGGTGTCGATGCGGAAATCCAGCAGGTCGAAGCCTGCGCCGCCTTCTACGTCATCATCGCCGCTGCTGACCTGGAACACATCGTCACCCGCGCCCAGATCGACGGTGAACCGGCCGTTGAAGGTGGGGGTGGCGATCCGGTAGTCATACCAGCTGCCAGTCCAGACCCGTTCCAGTTCGAACGGGATCATCCGGCCGCCGGATACGAAATCATCGGCTTCGCCCAGCGTCACAGAAGTATCGTCGGATGTGAGCCAGCTATGGGCCATGTCTCTGATCGGCATTCTGGTCCCCCTTCATGGCGGGTGGAAAAGGCAAGGCCTTCGGATCAATGCATCGCGATAGAACTGAACTGGAAGACCCCGGGCCTGCCGGGGTCTTTAAAGCGTAACGCGATGCCGGGCGGACGGGCAAGTGTCTTGGGCCAAAGCATCCCCTGATCAGGGGAGGCAGGGCGTTGTTCAGCTTGCCAGATAGGCGCGCAGCGTCGCTTCGGTGCCCTGTGTCGCAAGGCTGCGCAGCCAATGCGCGAAATCCGCCGCGAATCCCGCATGGTCGGCCAGATCGCCATAGATCGTGCGCTGTTCCAGCCAGACATACGGCTGTTCCTGCGCCTGCCGGGCAAGCCCTTGCAGCACGTCCCAGTTCGGGTCGTTGGGTGCGATTTCGGCGCCGCTGTCGGTGCGGCCCGCGCAATACCGGCACCACATCGCCGAAACCAGCGCCAGCCCCCGCGCCGGACGCCCCGCCGCCAGCGCATCACGCACCGAGGGGATGATGAACTTCGGCTGCCGGTTGGACCCGTCGAGGCAGAGCCTGCGTTCGGTATCCGCCACCTCCGGATTGGCAAAGCGCGCGCGGATCAGATCGTAATAGGCCGGGATATCGGTATCGGGCACCGGCGGCACATAGGGGATGACCTCCTCGCGTTCCACCTTGTCCAGCAGGGCGGAAATCAGCGGATGCGCCATTGCCTCATGCACATATTCAATGTCCATCAACCCGCCGGGATAGGCGATGATCGCGTGCCCGCCGTTGAGGATGCGGATTTTCATCATCTCGTAGGCATGAACATGGTCGGAGAAGGTGACGCCCACCTGTTCCAGCGGCGGGCGGCCGGCGGGGAAGTGGTCTTCCACCACCCATTGCCGGAACGGCTCACACGTTACCGGCACCGGATCGTCGGCCAGACCGAAGCTCGCCGCCATGGCGCGTTCGCGCGGGCCGGTGGCAGGGGTAATGCGGTCCACCATCGCATTGGGGAAGGCGACATGGGCGTCGATCCAGCCTGCAAGCTCGGGGTCTGAAAGGCGGGCAAGGCCGACCACGGCGGCGCGGGTGACATGGCCGTTGCCTGGCAGGTTGTCGCAGCACATGACGGTGAAGGGCGGCACGCCCGCAGCCCGCCGGGCCTTCAGCGCCGCGACGATGGCGCCGAAGGCGGTGCCCGGCGCGTCGGGATTGGCGGCATCGGCCATGATCTCGGGTGCGGCGGGGTCGAATTGGCCAGTGGCCGCGTTGATGAAATAGCCGCCCTCCGTCACCGTCAGGCTGACAATGCGGATTTCTGCCCGGGTCATCGCGGTGATCAGGCTGGCATTGCCCGGCTCGACCGGCAGGAAGTCGATCATGCTGCCGATACGGCGGCAGGTCTTTCCTGCCGGATCAAGCTCGATCACCGTTGAAAGGCAATCCTGCCCCTTCAGCGCATCCCGCATCTTTGCATCCGGCGCGCGCACCCCGGCGCCGAGGATCGCCCAGTCATGTCCGAGGCCGAGGTTGAACAGGTCGTCCAGATAGACGGCCATATGCGCGCGGTGAAAATTGCCCAGCCCGATATGGACGATGCCGGGGGTCAGCTTGCTGCGGTCGTAGCGCGGAGTTTCTACAGTCATGGTCAGGCCATCCAGTTTCCGCCGTCCACGCCGAAGCACTGGGCGACGATGTAATCGGCTTCCGGCGTGGCGAGGAAGATCGCCATACCCGTCAGATCCTGCGCCGTGCCCATGCGCCCGAAGGGCACGGCGGCGCCGACCTCGCGTTTCTTCTGGCCGGGGGGCTTGCCTTCAAAGCGGGCGAACAGGCTGTCCACATGATCCCAATGTTCGCCGTCCACCACGCCGGGGGCGATGGCATTGACGTTGATACCATGGGCGATCAGGTTCAGCCCGGCGCTTTGCGTCAGGCTGATGACGGCGGCTTTCGAGGCGCAATAAACCGCCACAAGGCTTTCGCCGCGCCGCCCGGCCTGACTGGCCATGTTTATGATCTTGCCGCCTTCGCCCCGGTCGATCATGTGCCGCGCCGCCGCCTGCATGCAGAACAGCGTGCCCGCCACATTGACCGAAAAGATACGGTCGTAATCGGTGCGGGTGATGTCAGCGATGGGCTGGGCGGTGAACAGCGCCGCGTTGTTCACAAGGATGTCGAGCTTGCCCATCCGCGCGATGGCGGAGGCGAAACCGGCCTCGATGCTGGCCTGATCGGTCACATCCATCTGCACCGCATGGGCCTGCGGACCAAGCTTCGCCGCGGCGGCTTCGGCGGCAGCCGCATTGACGTCGGCCAGCGTCACCGTCGCGCCCTCGGCGATGTAGGCGCGGGCGAACTCCAGCCCGATGCCGCGTGCTGCCCCGGTGATCAGGGCCGTTTTCTCCGCCAGCCGCATCAAAGCGCCATCCCGTTTGCGTCGAAGCGGTAAAGCTTGTCGGGGGGCGGCAGAAGGCTGATGGTCTGGCCATGATGCAACCCGCGTTCGCCGGGCACCCGCACCGTCAGATCGCCCACGCCTTCCACCGCGACCTTCAGGAAGGTATCGGACCCCAGATGCTCCGCCAGCCCGATCACGCCATTCCACGGGCCGTCGGCTGTGACTTCCAGATGTTCGGGTCGCACGCCAAGGGTGGCGCAGCCGTGCCTGTCGGCCTCGGCCCCGGTAATGAGGTTCATCTTCGGGCTGCCGATGAAGCCTGCGACAAACAGGTTGCGCGGGCTGCGATACAGCTCCAGAGGCGAACCCACCTGTTCGATCCGGCCCGCGTTCAGCACCACGATCTTGTCGGCCATGGTCATCGCCTCCACCTGATCGTGGGTGACGTAGATCATCGTCGTCTTCAGCGACTGGTGCAGCTCGCTGATTTCCTGCCGCATCGTGACACGCAGCGCCGCGTCAAGGTTCGACAGCGGCTCGTCGAACAGGAAGGCGGCCGGTTCGCGCACGATGGCGCGGCCAATGGCGACGCGCTGGCGCTGACCGCCCGACAACTGCCCCGGACGGCGATCCAGATAGCTGGAGAGGTTGAGGATACGCGCCGCGTTTTCAACCTTCCGGTCCTGTTCGGCCTGCGGCATCTTCGCCATCTTCAGCGGGAAGGCGATGTTCTTCCTGACCGACATATGTGGGTAAAGCGCATAGCTTTGAAACACCATCGCAAGGCCACGTTCGGCCGGGGCCGCATCGGTGGCATTGCGCCCGTCGATCTCGATCTTGCCCGAGGAGATGTCCTCAAGCCCGGCGATCAGCCGCAGCAGGGTGGATTTGCCGCACCCCGAGGGTCCGACGAAAACCACGAATTCGCCATCGTTGATCGTCAGATCCAGCGGCGGGATGACATTCACGTCGCCGAAGCTTTTCGTGATCGAGGAAAGGGTAATCTGTCCCATGGGTTACCTCACTTCACCGCGCCGAAGGTCAGGCCGCGGACGAGTTGTTTCTGGCTGAACCAGCCGAGGATAAGGATCGGCGCGATGGCCATGGTCGAGGCCGCCGAGAGTTTTGCGTAGAACAGCCCCTCGGGCGACGAATAGCTGGCGATGAACTGGGTCAGCGGCGCCGCGTTCGAAGTGGTCAGTTGCAGGGTCCAGAACGCCTCGTTCCAGGCCAGGATGATGTTCAGAAGCAGGGTCGAGGCGATGCCGGGCACGGCCATCGGCGTCAGGATGTAAAGGATTTCCGACCGCAGGTTGGCGCCGTCCATCCGCGCGGCCTCAAGGATCTCGCCGGGGATTTCCTTGAAGTAGGTGTAAAGCATCCAGACCACGATCGGCAGATTGATCAGCGTCAGCACCACGACCAGCCCGATGCGGGTGTCCAGGAGGCCGAAATCGCGGAACATCAGATACATCGGCACCAGCACGCCCACGGCGGGCATCATTTTGGTCGACAGCATCCACATCAGCAGATCCTTGGTGCGTTTGCCGGGCACGAAGGCCATCGACCAGGCGGCCGGAATGGCGATCAACAGCGCCAGCAGGGTGGAACCCAGCGACAGGACGACCGAGTTCCAGAAATGCTTCAGGTAGTTCGAGCGTTCCTGCACCTCGTGATAGCTTTCCATCGTCCAGGTCGAGGTCAGCACATCCAGCGGCGCCTTGATGGCGTCGCCCTCGGATTTGAAGCTGAGGATGATGGTCCAGAGGATCGGAAAGAAGATCAGGAAGCCGATGGTCCAGGCCGCGACCGTGACGACGGCCTGCCGGGTGGCGGTAGATTTGCGCGACATGGCTCAGGTCTCCAGGTTCTTGCCGATCATCCGCATCAGGAAGATCGCAACGATATTGGCCAGGATCACGGCGATGATGCCGCCCGCGCTGCCGCCGCCCACGTCATAGTTCAGCAGCGATTGCGCATAGACGAGGTAGGGCAGGTTGGTCGAAGCCGTGCCGGGGCCGCCGTTGGTGGTGACAAGGATTTCGGCAAAGACCGACAGCAGGAAGATGGACTGGATCAGCACGACCACGGTGATCGACCGCGTCAGATGCGGCACCGTCAGATAGATGAAGCGGTTCAGCCAGCTTGCGCCGTCCATCTCGGCCGCCTCCATCTGCTCGCGGTCAAGGCTTTGCAGGGCGGTCAGCAGGATCAGGGTCGCGAAGGGCAGCCAGCTCCACGCGACGATCAGGATGATCGAGGCCAGCGGCGCATGGGACAGGAAGTCGAAGGGCTGCAAGCCAAACGCCTTGGCGATATGGGCGAACATGCCGTTCACGGGGTTCATGAACATGTTCTTCCAAACCAGCGCCGAAACGGTGGGCATCACGAAGAAAGGCGCGATCACCATGACGCGCACGATGCCCTGCCCCTTGGACGGCTGGTCCAGCAGCAGCGCCAGCGCAACGCCACCGACGACGGTGATGACCAGCACACCCCCCACCAGCAGCAGCGTGTTTATCAGCGCATCCCAGAAGGCGTGTTGCGTGATGAAGTAGTAATAATTGTCAAAGCCGGTCCAGCTTTCCATGCCGGGCATCAGCAGGTTGTAGCGCAGGAAGCTGAAATAGATGGTCATGCCCAGAGGAACGATCATCCACAGGAACAGCAGGATGACCGCGGGAGAGACCATGAGGCGCGCCGCCGTCCGCGAATGTTCGGTTGCCATGGCGTTTCCTGAATGTCGGAGGGGAATGAAACGGCGGGGCCAGCGGATGTGAGAGGGCCAGCCCCGCCCAGGGAGGAACGACAGGTGTTCCTTACTTGATATAACCCGAGCGGGTCATTTCCGTGGTCACCATGGCCTGCGCCTGTGCCAGTGCGTCATCCGCCGAGGTGGTGCCCGCCAGCGCGGCCGAGAACATCTGGCCGACAGCGGTGCCAAGGCCTTGGAATTCCGGGATCGCCACGAACTGCACGCCGACATAAGGCACCTCATCCACGGTCGGATGGGTCGGGTCGGCCGCGTTGATGCTTTCCAGCGTCATCTTGGCAAACGGCACTTTCTGGTATTCGGCATTCTCATACAGCGAGGTGCGGGTGCCGGGCGGCACGTTGGCCCAGCCCTCTTTCTCGGCGACCAGAGCCAGATACTCTTTCGAGGTTGCCCAGGCGACGAAGGTCTTGGCGGCCTCTTCCTTCTGGGTGCCCGCCGGGATGGCGAGGTTCCAGGCCCAGAGCCAGTTGCCGCGCTTGCCCAGGCCCTTGTCAGGGGCCAGCGCAAAGCCGACCTTGTCGGCCACGGTCGAATCCTTCGGATTGGTCACGAAGCTCGCCGCAACGGTCGCGTCGATCCACATGCCGCACTTGCCCTGCTGGAACAGCGCGAGGTTCTCGTTGAATCCGTTGTTCGACGCGCCGGGCGGGCCGTAGTTGTTCATCAGGTCCAGATAGAAGGTCAGCGTGTCCTTCCAGGGCTGCTGGTCGAACTGGGGTTTCCAGTCCATGTCGAACCACTTGGCTCCGAAGGAATTGGACATGGCGGTCAGGAAGGCCATGTTCTCGCCCCAGCCGGCCTTGCCGCGCAGGCAGATGCCATAGACCTCGCCGGCCTTGTCAGTCATCTTTTCGGCGGCTTCCCTGATGAAGTCCCAAGTGGGGGCGTCAGGCATGGTCAGCCCGGCCTTCTCCATCAGGTCGGTGCGATACATCACCATCGAGCTTTCGCCGTAGAACGGTGCCGCGACCAGATTGCCGTCAACGGTCAGGCCACCACGGATGGCAGGCAGCAGATCGTCCACGTCATAATCGGCGGGCAGATCGTTCAGTGGCACCAGCCAGCCCTGCTTGCCCCAGATCGGCGCCTCATAGGTGCCGATGGTCATGACGTCGAACTGGCCGCCCTTGGTGGCGATGTCGGTGGTGACTTTCTGGCGCAGGACGTTTTCTTCCAGCGTTACCCACTCGACCTTGATGTCGGGGTGCTTGGTGTTGAAGTCGTCCATCAGCCCTTGCATGCGGATCATGTCGCCGTTGTTCACGGTGGCGACGGTGATCGTGGTTTCAGCCAGCGCGGCACCCGCGAGCGTAAGCGAAACCGTCGCGCCAAGCATGGCGCGGAGTGTCATGTTCATCAGTGATCCTCCCTGTATGCGAATGAGCAAATCATCGCACTATGGGTAATTGCTCACATGATGGCGCACCCGTCAAGCCCCCGGATTCGCCGCAAATGCGAAGGAAACAAGGCTTACGGGCGGTTCAGAATAGCGGTCGCTGTGGCTTCGTCTGTCACCAGACTATTGATAATGCGGGATTTCATCGCGCCGATGATCGCCAACACCTTGCTTGCGCCCGCAGCGATGCCGACGGCGGGCCGATCCAGCCCCGGTGTCACCCGCACCCCGCCCGTACGACGGTTGGTGCCCAGATCAAGGTAATTGCCCGCCGAATCGAAAACCCAGCCCGCGACCTCGCCGACAGCACCCGCCGCCTGCATCTCGTCCAGTTCCGCCCGGCTGACGAATCCATCGGCCAGCAGCGGCGCGTCGTCGGACATCTGCCCGACGCCTACGACCACGACATCGGCCTTGCGCGCAAGCTCCACCACCCGCTGCACCGGGGCAAGCGCGTGGAAGGCGGCGCGTTCCTCCGGGGTGGGGCTGATCACCGGCACCGGCATCGGGTAATGGGGCGCGCGCACCTTGTCGGCAATCCGCATCACCACGTCGAAGAAGCTGGCCGAGCCATCGGGGGCGATATTGCCGATCAGCGATACGAGGCGATGTTGTTCTGCCTCCATCGGGGTCAGCGCATCCACCATGCCGCGCAGCGCCCGCCCGGTGCCAAGAGCGATGACCAGCGGATCAGGCATGCGCAGGAAGCGTTCCATCTCAGCGGCGGCAGCACTGCCGATGGCGGTGACCGGATCGGCCCCCGCCCCCAGAGAGGGCACCACGCGGCAGCGCATCAAGCCAAACCTGTCCTTCAGCGCGGTTTCCAGATCCAGACAGGCGGCGATGCGGTGGTTCAGCCGCACATGGATCAATCCCTCCGCCATCGCCCGGCTGACCAGCCGCTGCGCCCGCTGGCGGCTGATGCCCAGTTCACCCGCGATCTGGTCCTGCGTCATGCCCCCGACGTAGTAAAGCCAGGCCGCCCGCGCGGCATCGTCCTGTGGTGAGGTCTCGGGTTCGGCGCGGCTCATGGCGTGCTCCGTAGGTCGGGGGCGATCCGGTAGAAATCGCCGAAAGAGGCAAAGCGATGATGCGGGCGCGCATCTTCGGGTTCGGGCGGTGTATCGGGGCCCATATGGCTGCCGCCGGTGAAACGCCAGACCTCCATCCCTGCTGCAAGGGCCGCGCGCACGCCGGTCAGGCTGTCCTCGATCACAAGGCAGTCTTGCGGCGCGGCGCCCATCCGCGCAGCGGCATGCAGGAACAGGTCAGGTGCGGGCTTGCCGCGCGACACCTCGGATGCGGTGAAGATATGCGGCGCCAGCCGGTCCCACAGCCCCACCAGCCGCAAGGACATTTCCACCCGCCGCGGGCTGGAGGAGGTGGCGACACAGGTCGGGACCGACAGGTCATCCAGCATGTCCGCAACACCCGGCATGATCTTCAGCTCGCGGCCGAACGCCTCCAGCAGCGCCTCGCGGTAGCGGGTTTCAAATTCTGGGGGCAGATCCAGCCCGAATTCGCGCCGGATCGTCGCCATGACGGTCGGATAGCTGCGGCCAAGGAAATGCTGCGACACATAGGGCAGGTCGATCTGCACACCCAGGCGCGACAGTTCGGCAACCAGCATACGGGCGCTGATGATCTCGCTGTCGATCAACACGCCGTCACAATCGAGGATCAGAAGCCTGGGAACCCGTCTCGCCATGCCCCGTTCTGGCACAACCGCCTTCGTCGGGCAATCTGGCGCTGTTGCCCCGGAAGGCGGCGGGGCATAGGTTGGCGAATATGGGAATCGACGCCGACATCCTCGCCGACTGGCACGCCTCTGCCGCAGCACTTCAGTGGCTTCACGAACTTGGTGTGACGGAGCCGGTGCTGGATGCGCCGCTGGATCGCTATGATCTGGCCGAACGGGAGGCCCCGCCCGCCCGCGCCGCTGCCCCGGCTCCGGCGCGCGGCCCGGCACAACGGCAGATGCCCGAACCACCACCCGAGCCGGCGAAGATTGATCCGGTCGCCGTGGCGCGGGAAACAGCGCAGCGCGCGCCGACGCTGGAGGCACTGCGCGAGGCGCTGGGCGCCTATCCGCATTGCGACCTGAAGCGCGGCGCCCGGAATACCGTCTTTGCCGATGGCAACCCCGCCGCCCGCGTCATGGTCATCGGTGAGGCGCCGGGCCGCGACGAGGATATGCAGGGCCTGCCCTTTGTCGGCCGTGCCGGGCAGTTGCTGGACCGCATGTTTGCCGCCATCGGCCTTGGCCGCCAAAGCCCCGACGCGGAGCGCGCGCTTTACATCAGCAATGTCATGCCCTGGCGCCCGCCCTCGAACCGCGAACCCACGCCCGAGGAAATGGCGATGATGGTGCCCTTCCTGCGCCGCCATGTCGAACTGGCCGATCCGGGGGTCATTGTCATCATGGGCAACACGCCCGCTCAGGCGGTGCTGCGTCAGCGGGGTATCACCCGTCTGCGCGGCAAATGGGCCGAGGCCTGGGGCAAGCCTGTGCTGCCGATGCTGCACCCCGCCTACCTCTTGCGCAATCCGCATGCGAAGCGGGACACATGGGCCGACCTGCTGACGCTTCAGGATCACCTCAACGCCTGATCAGGGAGTCATTGCCTTGCGCTGCCGCGCGCGTTCCAGCCCCAGCCGACGTTCGCGCCAGATGATCAGAATGCCCGCCGTGATGATCAGACTGGCCCCGCCCAGCATGGGGAGGGTTGGCACTTCGGCGAAGATGAAATAGCCGATCGCCAGCGCGAACAGCATCGAGGCATAATCGAACGGCGCCACCAGCGAGGCATCAGCCTCGCGGTAGCTCGATGTCAGCAGGATCTGCCCGATCCCGCCCAAGAGCCCCGCCATCACCAGAAGCGCCGCCTCTTGCGCCGTGGGCACCACCCAGCCGAAGGGCAGCGTGATGAGCGACAGGAGCGTCGAGGTCAGCGAGAACCAGAACACGATGGCGGGTGTCTTTTCGGTGGCCACCATCTTGCGCACGAAGACCTGCGCCAGTGCGGCAAAGACCGCGCCGGTCAGCACCAGCATCGCGCCCATCGCCTGCGCATGATCGACGCCCTCGCGGCTCAGCGTCAGGCGGGGCCAGAGCACGATCAGCACGCCGCACATGCCCAGGGCTACGGCGGAAATGCGGAAGGCGCGCACCTCCTCGCCCAGAAACATCGCGGCGAAAACCACGGTCAGCAGTGGCGCGGCATAGCCGATGGCGGTCACCTCGGGCAGCGGCAGCCAGGCCAGACCGGCAAAACCGAAACCCATGGCGCAGGTGCCCGCCACGCCGCGCCAGACATGGCCCATCGGGCTTTGCACCCGCAGCCCGGCGGGAAACTCGCGCCGGGTCAGCAGCCAGACCACGATCACCGGAATGGCAAAGAAGGACCGGAAGAACACGGCCTGCCCGGCGGGCACATGCGCGGCGGTGGCCTTGATCAGCCCCGACATGGTGATGAACACCAGAACGGACAGCAGCTTGTAGGTGATCCCGCGCAGCGGTCGCATGGGGCGTTTCCTTCCTTGGCCCATGGGTGGCATCCCCTGTCAGCAGGTGCAAGCCGGAAACGGCTTGCCGCGCCGCCCGCCCTGCGCTTCACTGCCGGGAAAAGGAGACCGCCATGACCCTGCCGCCGCTTTCCGATGTCATCACGCAAGGCCGTGGCCTTGCCCCCGCCGATCTGGTGCTGCGCGGCGGGCGGGTGTTCGATGTGATCACGGGCGAGCTTCTGGAAAGCGACGTCGCCATCTGCGGCGGGCTGATCGTAGGCGTCTTTGACTCTTACGAAGGCCGCGAGGTGGTGGATGTGACGGGCAAGATCCTCGTCCCCGGCTTCATCGACACGCATCTGCACATCGAGAGTTCGCTGGTCACGCCCTACGAGTTCGACCGCTGCGTCGGCCCCCATGGCGTGACGACGGCGATCTGCGACCCGCACGAGATTGCCAATGTCTGCGGGCTGGAAGGCATCGGTTATTTCCTCGACGCCTCGGCCCATACCGTCATGGACATCCGGGTAAACCTGTCCTCCTGCGTGCCCTCGACCCATATGGAGACGGCGGGCGCCCTGCTTGAGGCCGCGGATCTCGTGCCGCTGATGGATCATCCGCGCGTCATCGGGCTGGCCGAATTCATGAATTTCCCCGGTGTGCTGCATCAGGACGCGGGTTGCATGGCGAAGCTTGAGGCGTTTCGCGGTCGCCATATTGACGGCCATGCGCCGCTTCTTTCGGGGCGCGACCTGAATGGCTATATCGCCGCCGGTATCCGAACGGAGCATGAGGCGACAACGGCCACCGAGGCGATGGAAAAGCTGCGCAAGGGGATGCGGGTGCTGATCCGCGAGGGCTCGGTCTCGAAGGATCTGCATGCGCTGGCGCCGATGCTGACGGAACGGACCTCGCCCTATTGCTGCTTCTGCACCGATGACCGCAACCCGCTGGACATCGCCGAACACGGCCATCTGGATTACCTGATCCGCACCGCCATCGCGCTGGGCTGCCCGCCACTGGCCGCTTACCGCGCCGCGAGCCTTTCGGCGGCCGAGGCGTTTGGCCTGAAGGACCGGGGCCTGATCGCGCCGGGCAAGCGGGCCGACATCGTGGTGCTACAGGATTTGGCCACCTGCCGCCCTGAAATGGTGTTCACCGGCGGGGTGCGGGTGGGGGATGCCGCCTTCGCCACCCGCCAGATCGTGCCGCCGGTCGCGCGCCATTCGGTGAAGGCGCCGCCGGTGCGCGCCGAGGATTTCCGCACCGGCGGCAACCGCGCCGAAACTCCGGTCATCGGCATCCTGCCCGGCAAGATCATCACCGAACATCTGACCTATGACATCGCGCCGACCGACGGCGACAAGCGCCCTGACCTCGCGCGCGATCTGGTCAAGATCGCGGTGATCGAACGCCACGGCAAGAACAGCAACCGCGCCACCGGTTTCGTCAAGGGCTTTGGCCTGAAGCGCGGCGCCATCGCCTCGACCGTCTGTCACGACCACCACAATATCGCGGTGGTGGGTGCCGATTATGCCGATATGGCGCTGGCCGCCAACCGGCTGGGCGAGATCGAGGGCGGCTTTGTGGTGACGGAAGGCGGCAAGGTTCTGGCGGAACTCGCGCTGCCCGTCGCCGGTCTGATGAGCCTTCAGCCGTTCGAGGTGGTGCGTGACGAACTGATCACGCTGCGCGCTGCCGCCCGGTCCCTGGGTGTGGAGCTGGAAGAACCCTTCCTGCAACTCGCCTTCCTTGTGCTGCCGGTGATCCCACATCTGAAGATCACCGACCATGGTATGATCGACGTGGACCGTTTCGAGGTGATGCCCTGAGCGGGCATCACCCGCGTCAGCGGTTCAGGCTTTTTGCCAGACGCATCAGGTTAACCGCCTCGACACGATAGCCGAACGGGTCATCGCCCCGCGAGCCGTCGGCAAGTCGGATGGCATCGTCCCAGCTCCAGTCGCCCAGATAGGTCGCGCCGGTCAGAAGCTGGCCGAAGCCTGCAATAGCGGCGGCGAAGCGGGCATCCGCGTCGGGGGCCAAGTCGCTCGAAAGGATAGGGGTTTCGATCAGCTGGCTTTCTGCCGCACCCGGCGCCTTATAGCGCAGCCGCAGGAAGCCCAGTTCCCCCGCGGGTCCGGTGGCCTCGGTCGCCGTGCCATAGCGCAGCGGTTCGTTCAGGCGGGCGGGGCTGTCCGGCGCGGTGATCTCGTATAGCGCAGTCACCTGATGTCCGGCGCCGATTTCGCCCGCATCCACTTTGTCATTGCTGAAATCCTCGCGCCGCAGGGCACGGGTTTCATAGCCGATCAGCCGGTATTCCGCGACCTGCGCGGGGTTCCATTCGACCTGCATCTTCACATCGTCGGCAATCGGGAACAGCGCGCCAGACAGCTGATCCACCAGCACCTTGCGGGCCTCTTGTGCGGTGTCGATATAGGCCGCCATGCCATTGCCGCTTTGTGCCAGCGCCTGCATGGTGGCATCGTCCAGATTGCCACGCCCGAAGCCCAGCACCGACAGATAGCTGCCACCGGCACGTTCCCTGGCGATGAAGGTCTCAAGCTCCTTAGGGTCGGAAATCCCGAGGTTGAAATCGCCATCGGTCGCCAGCAGCACGCGGCTGATTTCACCCTCGCCGCGCATCTGGTCGGCCAGACGATAGGCTTCGGCCAGCCCTTCGGCACCCGCCGTGCCGCCGCCGGGCGCCAGATCATCCAGCACGGCGGAAATCGCGGCGGTTTCGCGGGCGGGCGTGGGCGGCAGAACCACACCGGCCGAACCGGCATAGGCGACGATGGCCACCTCATCCTCGGGGCGCAGTTGCGGCAGCACCAGCCGCAGCGCCTGTTTCAGCAGCGGCAGCTTGTCAGGTTCGTCCATGCTGCCCGAGGTATCCACCAGAAACACCAGATTGAGCGGCGGCCGGTCCGCCAGCGCGGGCAGGCGGCCCTGCAAGCCGATCCGCACCAGGCGGGTGCCCGCATTCCACGGCGTCGGCATGACCGAAACATCGGCGCGGAACGGCGCATCGCCTTCCGGTGCGGGATAGGCATAGGGGAAGTAATTCACCATCTCCTCGATCCGCACCGCCTCGGGCGGGGGCAGGGTGCCCGCTTCCAGATCGCGGCGGATCACGGCGTAAGAGGCCGTATCCACATCGACCGAGAAGGTGGAAACCGGGTCAGTCTCGACCGATTTCACCGGATTCGCATCGGCATTGGCGAAGGCCGAGGTATCGGGTTCGGGCGCGGCCACCATGTCCGTCGGGGCCATTCCGCCGCCAGCCGCGATCATCGCTTCCGGCGCGGCTTCCAACACCATTGGCGCATCAGCGGAGGGCATGCTGGTCGGAGCGGCCTTGCGTGCGGTCAAAGCAGGCGGGGCGGCTTGCGGCGCGGGGGCGGCGAGGGGCGCCATGTCTTCGGCGGCCTCCGGCGTGGCGGGTTGCGGCGCAAGACGCACCAGTGCCGGTTCGGGCGGCTGGTGCAGCGCAGGGGAAAGGGCGATTACCGCCACGGCCAGCGCGGCGACAGAGGTCGTTGCCGCCAGAAGCCCGGCGGGGGAAAGGGATTTCAGCATGTCTTTGACTCCGGTCAGAAAGCCCTTCCTTTCAGGGCTTGCCGGATTGGGACGTGCGGGCGCAGCGGTTTCTTGGCGGCTGTCCTGCAAAAGATCGAAATTTTGCAGCGCGGCATCCAGCGCCGCCATCCGCGCCGCATCACCGGGCGGTGGCGGGGCGGCGCGCAGGGCCGATTTCAGCTTGTCGAAATCATCGGTCATTGCGCCTCGTCCTCTGCTGCGATGCGGCGCAGCCGCTTTTTCACCTCGGACATGCGCCAGGCGACCGTGCCTTCGGAAAGGCCCAGCACCTCGGCCGCCTCGGCCTGGGTCAGTTCCTCGCCCAGAACCAGCGCGACGGTTTCGCGCAGTTCCGGCGACAGCCGGGCCATGGCGCCTTCCAGCCACTGCCGCGCGGCGCGGGATTCCTCCATTTCGGCCTGACGGGCGATTTCCCAATCGCCCCAGCCATCAGCGGCCCGTGCCCGCGTCGCCTGCCGCCGCCGCAGATCGGAGGCGGCATTGACCACGACACGGTAAAGCCATGTGGTGAACCGCGCCTCGCCCCGCCAGTTTGCCAGCTTGGCGGGCAGGGCGGCGCAAATCTCCTGCGCCAGATCCTGCGCATCCGCGGCCGAGCCGGTCAGCCGCCAGCCCAGACCGTAAACCCGGTCGTAATGCCGCGTCACCAGCGCCGCGAAGGCGGCGCGGTCGCCACCTGCGGCGGCCAGAGCAAGGGTTTCATCCGGTGTTTCCATGCGCATGACGCTATTCAGACGCGACGGGCTGCGCAATCCTTGGCCTGCGGCCTGAAAATTTCGCGCCAATGCAAAAGGCCCGGAGAAATCTCCGGGCCTTGCCGTCCTTGCGGGCGGGGTCAGTTGACGGCGGCATCCACCACCTGCGCCACCCCGGCGGGGCGGGCGATTTCGATGCGGCGGGGTTTCAGCGCCTCGGGCGTTTCGCGCACGAGGTCGATGTGCAGCATGCCGTGTTCATGGGTGGCGCCGGTGACGCGCACATGATCAGCCAGCGCGAAGCGGCGTTCAAACGCGCGGGTGGCGATGCCGCGATGCAGGTAGCTGCGTTCGGCCTCTTCCGGTGCCTTGCGGGCCGACACGAACAGCGCGCCTTCCTTGACCTCGACGCTCAGTTCCTCGGGCGTGAAGCCCGCGACAGCGATCGAGATGCGATAAGCGTTCTCGTCAATCTTTTCGATATTGTAGGGGGGATAGGTCGGCTGGGCCACGTCGGCGCTGAGGGCACGATCCATCAGATCGGCGATCCGGTCAAAACCCACGGTGGCACGGTAAAGCGGTGCGAAATCGAGATTGCGCATGGTCATCCTCTTGGAGCGATGTCTGTCTGGCCCCCCGTTACGGGCGGGCCGGGGTTGAAGCGCGGGCCCGTACTGGCACCCGCTCCAGTGATCTGGGAAGCCGGTCTCGCGGTTTCAAGACCCTTTGCGCGCCTGCATTCCCCGCGCCGGATCATAGCCCCAAAGCGCTGCCGTGCCGAACACCATGAGCGCCAGCAAGACCCATCCCGCAGCCGCCGCATTGGGTTGCAGGTACAGCGCGAAGCGGATCAGCTCGACCGCATGGGTAAAGGGGTTCACGGCGCAAAGCCGGGCCAGAAGGGGGCTTGCCTCTTTCATCTTCCACAGCGGGTAAAGCGCCGAGGACAGGAAGAACATCGGGAAGATGACGAAGTTCATCACCCCCGCGAAGTTTTCAAGCTGGCGGATGAAGGAGGACAGCATCAGACCCAGCGCCCCCAGCATCAGCCCGGCCAGCAGAATGGCAGGAATGGCGGCGATATAGCCCGGCCATGGCATGCGGATGCCGAAAGCCGCCGCGATGGCAAGGAAGGCCGCGCATTGCAGCAGCGAAATCATCGCCCCCGCCGTGACCTTGGCAAGCAGCAGCCACCAGCGCGGCAAGGGTGCGGTCAACAGCAGGCGCATCGACCCCATCTCGCGGTCATAGACGAGGCTCAGCGAGCTTTGCATGCCGTTGAACAGGCAGATCATGCCGCAGAGGCCGGGGGTGATGTAGATTTCGTAAGTGATATAGGTCTGGTAGGGCGGGATGATCGACAGGCCCAGTGCCGCGCGGAACCCGGCGGCAAAGACCAGAAGCCATACCAGCGGTCGCACCAGTGCGGCAACCAGCCGTCCGCGCTGACCCAGAAAGCGCAGCGCCTCGCGGTGCAGGATGGCGCGGAAGGCCAGCCACCAGATCATGCCTCGACCCCCGTCAGACGCAGGAACATCTCGCGCAGCGGCTCGTCCCCGCGCAGGTCGCCGGTGGTGCCGGAGGCGAGCAGGCGACCGCGATGCAGAATGGCAAGCTGGTCGCTGTCGCGCACCTCGTCCGTCAGATGCGTGGCCCAGAGCACGGCCAGCCCCTGATCGGCAAGATCGTGGACATGTGCGGTGATCGCTGCCCGTGCGGCGGCATCAAGGCCGACCGTCGGTTCGTCCAGCAGCAAGACCTCGGGCCGGTGGATCAGGGCGCGCGCCAGTTCCATCCGGCGGCGGTGGCCACCGTTCAGGGCATGGACGGGTTCGGCCGCGCGTTCGGCCATGCCCAGACGCTCCAGCGCCTCGGCGGTGCGGATCTCGGCCTCGCGCCCGCCGATGCCGTGCAGGGCTGCGAAATACAGCAGGTTGCGCCGCACCGTCAGGTCAAGATCCAGCGTTGGTTGCTGGAACACCACGCCCATGCGCGCCAGCGCGGCGCGGGGCGCGCGGGCCAGATCCTGACCCGCCACGGCGATGCGGCCTGTCCGCGTGGTAAACAGCCGTGTGAGCAGGGAAAACAGCGTCGATTTTCCTGCCCCGTTCGGCCCGAGGAGCGCACAGAACCGGCCCTTCGGCACCTCAAGCGTCACCTCGCTCAGCGCCACTTTCGCGCCATAGCTGTAGCTGACCGCATGGATGCCGAGGCCGGGGGTCATTCGATGACGATGTCCAGCTTCTGCGTATCGCCCTTGGTGCCGGGCACGCGCATGACATAGCTGCCGGGCTTCACGGCGATAAAGCCGATTTCCATGGTGCCCGCCTCGTCAAACTCGACGGAATCGAGGCCCAGCGGCCGCACTTCCAGCCCCTCGATGACGATTTCGTCGATCCAGATGGCGCGGAAAAATTCCGGCGCGACAAGGCCAAGCTCCTGGCTGCCATCGGCCTCGATCTCGACCTCGTAGTAATGGCCGGATTTCAGCTTCCAGGGCGCATCGGCCAGCGGCGTACCGGCGGACAACAGGATCGGCGGCAGTTCGCTTTTATTGCCTTTGGACATCAGACCGGCAGCGCCCAGGGCCGTATCATCGTCATCTTCTGCCTCGGCATGAACGACAACAGGCAGGGCGGCCAGCAGCGCGGCAAGGATCAGTGGTTTCATGGAATTTCCTTTCCAGGTTACGGCCGCATCGCCGCGCCCCAGGGGAAGCGGCCGACCTTGATGGATTTGACAGGTGTTTCGCTGGCAACGTCGATCACCGTCACGTCGCCGGACACGCCGTTGGTGGTGAAAAGCTGGCTTTGATCGGGGGACCAGGCCATATGCCAGACCCGCCGTCCGGTGAGGATGTAATTCGTCACCTCGAAGCTGGCGGTGTCTATGACCGCGACATGATTGGCGGGGCCAAGCGCCACGAAGGCACGCTTGCCATCGGGCGAGAACTTGAAGCCGACAGGCTGGATCAGATCGTCATTCACC
Organism: Gemmobacter caeni; assembly: GCF_003054195.1. Classification (GTDB taxonomy): domain Bacteria; phylum Pseudomonadota; class Alphaproteobacteria; order Rhodobacterales; family Rhodobacteraceae; genus Gemmobacter; species Gemmobacter caeni. The sequence goes on along the minus strand of NZ_QBKP01000005.1, from coordinate 126,699 downwards.
CCGGAAATGGCGAAATGCACCTTGCCCAGTTCGCGCTGGTCGGCCACCGAAAACACTGTGACGGTGCCGCCGATTTCGGCGCTGACCCAAAGCTGGCTGCCATCGGCGGTAAATTCGGCATGACGCGGGCGGCTGTCGACCAGCGTATTGGCAAACAGCTTGTGCGTCGCCGTGTCGATCCAGTGCGCCATATTGGTGGTTTCAGAGGTGGTAATGGCGATCTTGCCATCGGGGCTGATGGCCATGCCTTCGGGTTCCACCCCCACGTCGATCTGCGCCACCACCTGACGGGTTTCGGTATCGACGACCGTGGTGATCGCATCATCCTCGTTGGCGATGTAGAGATGCCGGTCATCGGGGGCGAGCACGAATTGTTCGGGGTCTTCGCCCGACGGCAGGTCATGCAGGATCTCGCCGGTGTCGGGGTCCATCACCTGCACGGTGTCACTATCCGAAGCGCAGATGTACAGCCGCTTGAAATCCTTGGAGAAGGTCACGCCACGCGGGCGCTCGCCGGTGGGATAGGTCTTGATGACCTCCAGCGTATCGGTGTCGATCACGCTGACCGTGTCATCCTTTTCATTGGTGACCCAGATTTCTCCGGCATGGATCGGGGCAGGGATCAGCGGCGTGGCAGTCAGCAGCAGGGCAGCAGCAAGGCGGCGCATCGGGTTACTCCGTGAAGGCGTGGCACTGGCTCTCCGGTTCGTCGAGGCCAAGCGTGTCGGTTTCGTTGCGCTGGTGCAGGAAGCCCTCGACCGGGGCGAGCGTCACAAGCGCGCGGGCATTGGCCACCGCGATGGGCTGGCGCAACTGGCCGTTCCAAGACCGGAAGCTGAGCCCGCGCCCTTTGAACCCGTCGAGCTGGAACGCATCGGACAGCATGTAACCGCGCAGGGTGGCGGGGTCGGCGCTGCCGGTTCGGGTAACAGCTTCTCCGATTGCGCGTACGGCGGTCCAGGCGGCATAGTCGCGGCTGCGCATGTCGCGGCCCGCCGTCTGTTCAAATCGGTTCTGCAACTGCACGGCGCCCCATTGTTCCATCACATGCGTCCAGCCCTGCGGCTCCAGCCCTTCCGACCCGGCGATGGGCCGGGGCAGCCACGTGTTGTTTTCCACATAACGGCCGAAATCGTCGGTCTCGTCCGCCACCAGCAGCACGTCATGGTCGGGCAGATCCTGCGTGAAGGGCGGCAGTTCAACCGTGGCGGCGCGGCGCAGGTCGGTGTCGAAGCTCCACGCCTTTTCACCCACCAGCGTGAGGCCGAACTTGGCGGCGGACCGGCGCAAATGATCGGCATAGGCCAGATCGGCGGGCTTCGGCCCAGTGATCATCGCCAGCTTTGACCAGCGTTTCGCGGCAAGAACCTGCATCAGCGCATCGGTGCGCGCACCATCCTCGGGGATTGTGTGCAACAGGTTGGCCCGGCAATCGGCGGACCGCAGCGCCTCGTCCCCCGAAGCGACATTGAACAGCAGCTTGCCTGCGGCTTCTGGCATGTCCGCCACGGCCAGAATTTCGGCGGCGGTGCCGTCGACCAGCACCAGCCCGGCCCCGGCCAGCGCGTCGCGCGCGGCGGTGGGCAGATCGCCTTCCGGCGCAATGTCGATCACGTTTAACGTATAGGTCTGGCCAAGGAATTTGCCGGTGGTGGCATTGTCGGCCATTGCGACTTCGGCGCCGGCAATGCCCAGATCTTCCGGCACAGGATCAAGGTTCGACAGCACAGGCGGACGCATTTCTTGCTGGCGCAGATAGACGACCTCGACGGCAAGAGGCTCGGCGTGCAGGCCGCTGGCGGGCATCAGGCAAAAGCCGCTCACGGCAGCCACGGCCACCCGGCACAAGGTCTTTTTCGGCATCGTTCGTCTCCCTGAGAGGGATGTTGGGCGGCGGGACGGCCCGAGGGTATTGGACATTGGTCGCAAGACCCTGCCGCTTTGCACGAAAGTCCAATACCGCGGTGCGGCATTGACGGGTTAGCTCGGCTCAAGTGCTCAGGGAGGATGCGCAATGACGAACATGACCCGCGGCTTCGTTGCCGCTGTGGCCCTCGCGGGGCTTGCGACCATGGCTTTTGCCCACGGCGATGTGGCCCCGCAGCCGGTAAATACCGATGCGCTGCCCGATGTGGGTGAGGAATGGCTGACCGAAAATCCCTATCGTGCAGCGGCGGCAGGGGACGAGGTCTGGGCCAAGGCGGTCGAGATCGGCGACAGCGCCTTCAATCAGAACTGTGCACGCTGCCATGGCCTCGGCGCGGTTTCGGGCGGTCTTGCCCCTGATCTGCGCTTTCTGGAGGCCGAGGAATATGGCGATGAATGGTTCATGGAGCGGTTCCAGCACGGCTATACCCAGGACGGCGTGACCAAGATGCCGGCCTTTGGCGAGGTCCTGGGCCAGAAGGCAGGCTGGGCGATCCGCACCTATATCGAGACGCGGCCCGAGGATGGTGCGCTGGATGGCCATTCCGCACGGCTGACCGCGATCCGCGACGCGCTGATGGCGGGTGGGGCGGATCAACCGGCTCTGAAAGAAGAACTCGGAGCCATTGCCGTCGAGGTCAAGACGGCCTCCGGGGCGCCGGTGGCGGACAGCGCGGCGAGCCGGGCGGCGAAGCTGCTGGACGGCTCTGACCTCGGGGCGAAACATGCGGCCGACGCGCTGACGGTCGGGCTTTCGGCGGCACACTGACATGGATCGGCGTTCCGCACTTGTTGCGGGGCTGGCGGCGGGGCTTTTCAGCCTCGCCGCCGCACCCGTTTTTGGCCGTTGCGAAGGTGTGGCGCCGGGCGCCCGCCCGCAGAACACTTCGCGCCAGTATGTCGGGCAGACGCTGGACGATATCGTTGCACGCGGCACCCTGAACATCGCGGTCTACGAGGATTTTCCGCCCTACAGCTGGGATGACGCGGGTACGCCGCGCGGCGTGGATGTCGAGGTCGGGCGTATTCTGGCCGAGGGGCTGGGCGTGAAGCCGGAATATCGCTTCGTGCAGGCGGGCGAGAATGTGCAGACCGATCTGATGTCCTACATCTGGCGTGGCACCGTGCAGAAGGAGCCCGTATCGAATGTGATGATGCGGGTGCCCTACAACAGCGAGTTCACCTGCCTTGTCGAACAGGTGGTCTTTACCGGCCAGTATGCCAAGGAAGAGGTGGCCATTGCCTACCGGCTTGACGCCTATCCGGATGCGGTGCCTTCCGACAAACCCCGGCATGAAGGCGGGCCGGTGCCCGCCTATTTCCGTTTTGACACCGTGGCGGTGGAGAATGATTCGATCTCTGACTTCTATCTGACCGCCTTTCCGGGGGGGCAGATCGGGCCGAACATCCATCGCTTTCCCGATATGGCCAGGGCGATGAAGGCGCTGGCGGCGGGTGAGGTCATGGCGGCCATGGGCCCTCGCGCGCAACTGCAATATGGCGCGACGGAAGGGATCGCTGTGCATCAGCCGCCGCTGGCGGGCTTTGCCCTGGCAAGCTGGACCGTCGGTATCGCGGTTCATCAAAGCCACCGCGACCTTGCCTATGCGCTGGACGATGCCGTCGCGGCGGCACTGGCCGACGGGCGTATCGCCGCCGCCTATGCTGCCTACGGGCTGACCTTCACTCCGCCCGAGCGGTGATCACAGGTCGAAGGTGGCGAAGACCGGCACATGGTCCGAGGGCTGCTCCCAGCCCCGGCAGGGCCGCAGAATGCGGCTGCCATGCGCGGCGCCCGCAATATCGGGCGTCGCCCAGACGTGGTCCAGCCGGCGGCCCTTGTCAGCGGCATCCCAGTCGGGGGAGCGATAGCTCCACCACGAATAAAGTCGCCCTTCGGGGATATCCTTGCGGGTCACGTCCACCCAGCCACCGGCGTCCTGCGCCGCACCCAGATGCTCTACCTCGATGGGCGTGTGGCTGACGATTTTCAGCAGGGCCTTGTGGTTCCAGACGTCATCCTCGCGCGGGGCGATGTTCAGGTCGCCGACAAGAATGGCTTTCGACGGCTTTTCCGCATGAGCCCAGTCGCGCATCTCGGTCAGGAAATCCAGCTTCTGCCCGAATTTCACATTGGCCTCACGGTCGGGAATATCCCCGCCGGCGGGTACATAGAAATTGTGCACCGTCACGCCGTTTTCCAGCCGCGCGGCAACGTGCCGGGCATGACCCAGCGCGGCGAAATCGCGGTCGCCCGCATCTTCCAGCGGCAGGCGCGACAGGATGGCGACGCCGTTATAGCCCTTCTGCCCGCGCGCAACCATATAGCGGTAGCCAAGCGCCTCGAACGCCTCGCGGGGGAATTTGTCGATCGGGGTCTTGATCTCTTGCAGGCAAAGGACGTCAGGCGCCTCCTCCTGCATAAGCCGCGAGACGATTGCCTCGCGCAGACGGACCGAATTGATGTTCCAGGTGGCAAGTGTAAAGGGCATGGCGGTTTCCTTTCGCCAACCTGTCTAGGCGGCGCGGCGCGTGACGTAAAGCGCCGGAACGGCCCCGCTGGTGTCAGGCACCATGATGGCTGGCCAGGATGTCACTGGATGGTATAGGCGCCGCTGTCGCAGATGTTGCTGCGGTCTTCCAGCACGTCGCCATCGGCGAAGACCATGCGGAAGTCATACTCGCATCCCTTGGCTTCGGCGATGGTGATGTCGCCGCTGGCTCCGGCGGGCAAGGCGCCGGTGGACAGGATATTTTCTTCCCAGGACTCTGTGCCTACGGGCGAGGCGTAAAATTCCGTGAGATCGGCATTGGATTGATTCGACAGCGTGAAGGACAGGCTTTCCGCCGCCGCCGGAAGGGTCGTGCCCGCAAGGGCAAGACAGACAAGGGAAAATCGCATCGACACCGGACCTCCTCGGGCAAAAGCGCCGCAGACACCTGATTATATTTAGGATGCGCGATGCAGGATTCCAACATCACCAGCAAATGCCGCTGCGGAATTGTCGGGCGGAAGAGACGCCGGGCACAAGGCCCGGCCAGGCTTCCAACAGGGAGAATGTGAATCGGGCGAAAAGGCCACCTCGAAGCACATCCATAGATTGTATCACATCTGTTCGGAAAAAAAAGGCCGGGCATTGCCCGGCCTAGTCCAACAGGGAGGATGCCGCGTCATGACCCCGACGCGGCGAGGGGAACCTGTCGCATGATATAATCACGCATTCCGGCAACAATAAGACCATCGTCGCCCATTTTTTTCCAACTGGTCAAGCGACCAGCCGATATCCGCCGGATTCGGTCACCAGCAGACGTGCATTGGAGGGGTCCGGCTCGATCTTCTGGCGCAGACGATAGATGTGGGTTTCAAGTGTGTGGGTGGTAACCCCCGCGTTATAACCCCAGACTTCGTGGAGAAGCACATCCCGAGCCACAACACCTTGTTGCGCGCGGTAAAGGTACTTCAGGATATTGGTTTCCTTCTCGGTCAGGCGAACCTTGCGTTCCTTTTCGTCCACCAGAAGCTTCTGGGCCGGTTTGAACGTATAGGGGCCAAGCTGGAACACCGCATCTTCGGATTGTTCGTGCTGCCGCAACTGTGCCCGGATGCGGGCCAGCAGCACAGGAAATTTGAACGGCTTGGTCACATAGTCATTTGCGCCCGAATCAAGCCCGAGGATCGTATCGGCATCGGTATCGTGTCCGGTAAGCATCATGATCGGGCATTTCACGCCCGCCTTGCGCATCCGGCGGCACAGTTCGCGCCCGTCCGTATCAGGCAGGCCGACGTCGAGGATCACCAGATCATGCCCGCCGCCCTTGGCTTTCTCCAGACCTTCAAGGCCGGTAGAGGCTTCGAAAACATCGAAATCCTCGGTCATCACAAGCTGTTCGCTCAGCGCCTCGCGCAGATCGTCGTCGTCGTCGACCAGAAGAATTTTGCGCAGCGTTGCCATCGTGCGGCCTCCGTGGTTGCTTGCCCAACACATGAGCCCCCTTCACGGTTCCGGCAAGATTTGCGACGAAGGAGTCACGGCCTCGTGTCGCAACGGGGGGAAATGTTTCACTTTCCCACCCGGATCGTTACATAGGGCGCAAGAGGACGCAGCATGACCAGCACCCCCGCCATCGCCGGCCCCGGCATCATCGAACGGCTTGCCCGCGCGCGCGGCGATCTGCGCATGGGCGTTCCCGTAATGCTGACCGAAGGCGAGGCCGCAGCGGTCGCGGTGCCGGTCGAGACGCTTGGCTCCGCGCGGCTGGAGGAGCTGCGCCGTCTGGGCCAGCCGGAACTTGCGTTGACCGTCCGGCGGGCGGAGACGCTGAAGATCAGGGTTTACGACGGCGATCTGGCGCGGCTGGCCTTGCCCGCCGACGCGGGGCTGGACTGGCTGTCGGCCATGGCCGATCCGGCCGATGACCTGCGCCTGCCGATGAAAGGACCGTTTCACGAAATCCGGGGGGGCAGGCCGGGCCTGCACCGCGCGGCCATCGCCCTGGCGAAATCGGCACGTCTGCTGCCTGCGGTCGTGGTGGTGCCGGTGGTGCAGGGTGCTGCCCTGGCGCGTGCCGCCGATCTGACGGTGATCGACATTGCAGAAGCGGCGGTGGAGCTGGACCGCGCCTCGCCGCTGTCCGAGGTCGTTTCGGCCCGCCTGCCGATGGTCGCAAGTGCGGCGGGGCGGGTGCATATCTTTCGTCCCGAGGACGGCGGCGAGGAACATTATGCCATCGAGATCGGGCAGCCGGACCGCAAGGCGCCGGTTTTGGCCCGCCTGCATTCGGCCTGTTTCACCGGCGACGTACTCGGCAGCCTGAAATGCGATTGCGGCCCGCAACTGCGCGCCGCGCTGGCGCAGATGGGGGCCGAGGGCGCAGGGGTGTTGCTTTACCTCAATCAGGAAGGCCGGGGGATCGGTCTTGCCAACAAGATGCGGGCCTATTCCTTGCAGGATCAGGGCTTCGATACGGTCGAAGCCAATCACCGGCTGGGATTCGAGGATGATGAACGTGATTTCCGGTTGGGCGCGGGCATCCTGAAGACCATGGGGTTTTCAGAGGTGCGGCTGCTGACCAACAATCCCCGCAAGATCACCATGATGGAGGGGCAGGGTCTTCATGTGACCGAACGTGTGCCGCTTCGCGTCGGGGAAACACCTGAAAATCGCGGCTATCTGGCGACGAAAGCCGCGAAATCGGGGCATCTGCTTTAGGCGTCAGGCGTAACTGCGAGCGCCGAAGATCGCGCTGCCGACACGCACATGAGTGGCACCGCGGGCAATCGCAGCCTCGAAATCGCTGCTCATCCCCATGGAAAGCTGCGAGAGCCCATTGCGGGTCGCGATTTCGGCCAGGTGCACGAAATGCGGCGTGCTGTCCGTATCTTCGGGCGGAATGCACATGAGGCCCGCGACCGGCAGATCCTTCGCGCGACAATCCGCGATAAAGGCATCGGCGTCATCGGGCAGAATGCCCGCCTTCTGCGGCTCTGCCCCGGTATTCACCTGCACGAAAAGCATGGGGCAGCGCCCCTGCGCCTGTGCCAGCCGGGAAAGCTTGTCCGCCAGTGACGGCCGGTCAAGCGTGTGGATCGCATCGAACAGATCGAACGCCAGCCTGGCCTTGTTGGTCTGCAAGGGGCCGATCATATGGACCGCGGTGCCGGGAAAGCGGCTGCGCAGATCTGGCCACTTCCCGGCAGCTTCCTGAACATAATTCTCGCCGAAAATGCGCTGCCCCTGCTCCAGCGTGGCAATCACCCGTTCCAGCGGCTGCACTTTCGACACGGCGATCAGCGTCACCGTACCCTGCGGGCGCCCTGCCGCTGTTTCTGCCACTGCTATCCGTGACTTGATTTCCGTCAGACCCATCGCCGCCTCCGTCTTTGGCCGCAGATGGCCACAGCAGGGGGGAAAAGAAAAGGCCCCGGCAAGACCGGAGCCCAAAAGGAAAAGGGCGGGGTAAACCCCGCCCTTTCCTAACTGACTGATCGTGGGATCAGAAGTCGAAGCGAACGCCGACGTCAGCCCAGGTCTCGCCAGCGTACCCCGACTGGATCGAGCCCGACAGACGAGCGCCGCCGAGGTCGTAGTCAGCGCCGAGGCCGTAAGCGGTGTCAGCACCGGCGACGTCCAGGTCAGCAACGTAGGCGCGCAGGGTGGTGGCGCCCATGGTGTAGTTGCCGTACAGGGTCACAACGCGGCCACCGGCCGAGTCTTCGTCGATGTAGTTCAGGCCAACGGTGGCAGCGTCATTGATGGTGTACGCAGCACCCAGGAAGAAGCCGTCGTTGTTGGCAATGCCAGCGCCGTCCTGGTAGGCGGCGAGCGACACGGCGAACGGACCCGAAGCGTAGTCGAACGACACCGAGAGCTCTTCGGTAGAGCCCGAAACGGTCTGGTCCGGGTTCACGTACGAGATACGACCGGTGAAGTCACCCATCGAGTACGAAGCGAACACGCCGGTGTAGTTGGCCGGGGTAGCGCCCGAAGCGTAGGCGAAGAACGCGCCTTGCGGGTCGCCGTACGACGAGTCCACGAAGCCCATTTCGGCGTTGTAGATCAGGCCAGCCGAGTCAAACGCGGTGTTGACGTTGCCGACTTCAACGCGGAAGCCTTCGAACGAAGCGTAGAGCATCGCAGCGTTGGCGGTCGCAGCGGTCGCGCCGTTGGTGTGCTGGATGCGGATACGGCCACCGAAGGTTACGCCCGAGTCGGTCTCGGTTTTGCCGTCGATGTTGAAACGCAGACGGGTCGTCACTTGGGTCTCGACAGCGCGGGTGTCGAGGTAGGTCAGACCGAAGCGGCCGTAGCCCGACAGGGTCACGCCGGTTTCAGCCGAAGCCACGGTGGCGGTCGAAGCCAGCAGCGTGGTGGCGAGAAGGATCTTTTTCATCGTTTTCCCTCGTTGACTCAAAGGTGCGGCCCAACTCAGGGGAATCCGAATTGGGTATGGCCTCTATTTCTGCCGTTGGGCCTCGAATTGCAATCGGCTGTGGCGGCCCGTCGGGAAACACGGCGGTGTATGGTGCACCAATGTCACAGTCCTGCCACGGGAAGGGCAAGATGCCCTCGCGCGAACGCGCGAGCCCGCACGGGAAAGCCGAAGGCGGGAAAAGCCTTGTCCGGTCCGGGGCGCTCGGCTAGACAGCCTTTATATCGACGGGAGTAGCGAATGTCCTTGCCCAGCCTTGCGCGTCTTACGCTGTCCGGCAGTCTGGTCCTTGCCCTTGCGGCCTGTGGCGGGATCGGCAGCGGCGGTTCCGGCCTGTTCAGTGGCAAGGCCAGGTCGGTGGATCATTCGCAGACCGAAGCCGTGGTGCCCAAGGCAAAGCAGCGCAGCACCGTGGCAACCCGTGAGATTTCGGACGAGACCCGTCAGCGGAAGATCTGGGATCTGTTCGGCGGCGGTGCCGATCCGAATACCACGGTCGAGGTGAACCGTTATCTGTGGCAGGCCTCGCTGGACGTGCTGAATTTCCTGCCCATCGAATCGGTCGACCCCTTCACCGGCGTCATCGTGACCGGCTATGGCACGCCGCCCGGCGGCGGTCGCGCCTATCGTGCGACGATCTATATCAGTGATCCGGCGCTGGATGCGCGCTCGCTGCGCGTCTCGTTGCAGGGGCGCGGTGGTGCCGCCGTCTCGCCGCAGACCCAGCGCGCGGTCGAGGATGCGATTCTGACCCGCGCACGGGAAATCCGCGTTCGCGACAGCCGTCTGTGACGCCGCAGGGTGGGGGCGCTGCCTCCGCCGCGCCTTTGGCGCGACTCCCCCGGGATATTTGAACCAAGCTGAAAGCTGCGCGGGCTGGACTGTTCCGGCCCGGTCGGTTTAATTCGCGCGCGTCGAACCGATGAGATGAGGCCAGCATGTCGCGCTATGAACCGAGCCAGATCGAGCCGAAATGGCAGGAAACCTGGGATAAGACCGGGGTGTTCACCGCCCGGCGCGATGCGGCCAAGCCGAAATATTATGTGCTTGAGATGTTCCCCTATCCTTCGGGGCGCATCCACATGGGCCATGTGCGCAACTACACGATGGGCGATGTGGTGGCGCGCTACAAATCTTCCTGCGGGTTTTCGGTGCTGCATCCGATGGGCTGGGATGCCTTCGGGATGCCCGCCGAGAACGCCGCGATGGAGCGTGGCGGCCATCCCAAGGACTGGACCTACGGCAATATCGCCGACATGCGCGGACAGATGAAGCCCTTGGGCCTGTCGATCGACTGGAGCCGAGAATTCGCCACCTGCGACCCGGAATATTACGGCCAGCAGCAGGCCATGTTCATCGACATGATGGAAAAGGGTCTGGTCTATCGCAAGGCGGCGGTGGTGAACTGGGATCCGGTCGATATGACCGTGCTGGCCAACGAGCAGGTGATCGACGGCAAGGGCTGGCGCTCGGGCGCCGTGGTGGAACGGCGCGAGCTGACCCAGTGGTTCTTCAAGATCTCCGACATGGCGGGCGATCTGCTGGATTCGCTTGATGGTCTGAAGGACTGGCCCGAGAAGGTGCGGCTGATGCAGGCCAACTGGATCGGCAAGTCGCGCGGGCTGCAATTCGGCTTTGAAACCGTGGCGGCGCCGGCGGGCTTTGACCGGCTGGAGGTCTATACCACCCGCCCCGACACGCTGATGGGCGCCTCTTTCGCCGGGATCAGCCCGGATCACCCGCTGGCGAAGGAACTGGAAAAGACCAATCCGCAGATCGCGGCCTTTGTCGCCGAATGCCGCCGCATCGGCACCAGCGAGGAAGCCCTGCAAACCGCCGAGAAGCTGGGCATGGATACCGGAATCCGCGTGAAGCATCCGCTGGACCCGAACTGGGAACTGCCGGTCTGGATCGCCAATTTCATCCTGATGGATTACGGCACCGGCGCGATTTTCGGCTGCCCGGCGCATGACCAGCGCGATTTCGAATTCGCCACCAAATACGGGCTGCCGATCAAGGCGGTCTATGTGGCGGAAGGGGCGGAGGACGCGCCGCTGACCGAAGCCTTTGTGCCGATGAAATCCGAGCGGGTTCAATATGTTCGCGGTATCGCGGGCAACAAGCCGATGACCGGCGACGAGGGTGTGGCGGAGGCCATCGCGCTGGCCGAGGCCAAGGGCTTTGGCCAGGGCGTCACCAAGTTCCGTCTGCGCGACTGGGGCGTGTCGCGGCAACGCTATTGGGGCTGCCCGATTCCGGTCGTGCATTGCGCGACCTGTGGCGTGGTGCCTGAGAAAAAGGAAAACCTGCCGGTCGAGCTGCCCTATGACGTGAGCTTCGACAAACCTGGCAACCCGCTCGACCGTCACCCGACCTGGGCCGCGACCGCCTGCCCGAAATGCGGGGCAGCGGCGCGGCGCGAGACGGATACGATGGACACCTTTGTCGATTCGTCCTGGTATTACGCCCGCTTCACCGCGCCCCGCGCCGCCACGCCGACTGTGGCCGAGGATGCCGAATACTGGATGAACGTCGACCAGTATATCGGCGGCATCGAGCACGCGATTCTGCACCTGCTTTACAGCCGCTTCTTCGCCCGCGCGATGAACGAAACCGGCCACCTGCCCGCCAAGGCGCGGGAGCCGTTCAATGCGCTGTTCACGCAGGGCATGGTGACGCACGAGATCTACAGAACTTGGGAAGATACGGGACGAAAAACCACGTTTCCCGATGGCCATGAAGAGCCGATCTTTGGATATGTCTATCATCTGCCCGAAGACATCATCCGCAGCGAAACCGGCGCCACGCTGAAGGACGGCACAGTGGTCGAGGTCATCCCCTCGGCCAAAATGTCGAAATCCAAGAAGAATGTCGTCGATCCGATGAACATCATCGCCTCTTACGGTGCCGATACCGCGCGGTGGTTTGTCATGTCGGACAGCCCGCCGGAGCGTGACGTGGAGTGGACGGCCTCGGGCGCGGAGGCGGCCTTCAAGCATCTGACCCGTGTGTGGAACCTGTGTTCCCGCATCGGCGAACTGCATGCGGATCATCAGGGCAAGGACGATGCGGCGCTGCTGAAAGCCACGGCGAAGGCTGTGGATGAGGTGACGAAGGGCATTGACGGCTTTGCCTTCAACAAGGCCATCGCCGGGCTTTACGCTTTTACCAATGTGCTGGCGAAGGCCGATGCCTCGACTCCGGTGATGAAACAGGCGATCCGCACGCTGGCGCAGCTGATGTCGCCGATGACCCCGCATATCGCGGAATCCATCTGGTCATATCAGGGGGGCGAAGGCCTCTGCGCGCAGGCCGCATGGCCCAAGGCCGATCCGGCGCTGCTGGTGGATGATACCGTGACGCTGCCGATCCAGATCAACGGCAAGCGGCGGGCGGAAATCAGCGTGCCGAAGGATATGGCGGCGGCAGAGGTTGAAAAGATCGCGCTGGCGAACGAGGATGTGGTTAAGTTCTTGGCCGGTCAGCCGGTGAAGAAGATCATCGTCGTACCGGGGCGCATCATCAATGTCGTGGTATAAACGCCGCCAGTTCATCACGCTCGCCGGTGCGGCCCTGACGGGCTGCACCTTCACCCCGGCTTATGCGCCGGGCGGACCTGCCGCCGCGCTGCAAGGCGCGATCCGCGTCGATGCGCCGTCCGACAAGAACGGCTTCGATCTGGTCGAGCGGCTGGAGGAACGGCTGGGACGCCCGCAGGGCGACCGCTATCGGCTGTCCTACACCATCCGCACCGAAAGCATCGGTGTCGGCGTTACACCAGAGAACGCGACGACGCGCTATAATTTGCGCGGCACGGTGGACTGGGTGGTGAAAAATGCTGCGGGCACACCGCTGGCCGAAGGCACGGCAGCCAGCTTCACCTCCTGGTCGGCGACCGGATCCACCGTCGCCGGTTTGGCGGCGGAGGAGGATGCGGCCTATCGCCTGATGCGGATTTTGGCTGACCAGATCGTTACGCGGCTTCTGGCGACGGCAGGAAGCTTCCTGTGAAGCTGACCGGCGCGGCGGGGGCGGCCTATTGTGCCAAGCCCGATCCGGCGGCGGCGGGGCTGCTGCTGTACGGGCAGGACGCCATGCGCGTTTCACTGCGGCGGCAGGAGGCTATTGCTGCCCTGATCGGGCCGGAGGGCGAGGCTGAGATGCGGCTTGCGCGCCTGTCGGGCGGTGATGTGCGCAAGGAACCGGCGCTTCTGATGGATGCGATGAAGGCGCAGGGTTTCTTTCCTGGTCCGCGCGTGGTCTTCGTGGAGGAAGCGACCGACACCATCGCCCCTGCGGTGACCGAGGCGTTCCGCGACTGGCGTCCCGGTGACGCGCAGATCTTGGTGACCGCGGGCGGGCTGACTGCGAAATCGGCGCTGGTGAAGCTGTTCGAATCGCATCCGACGGCGCGCTGCCTTGGCATCTATGACGACCCCCCCTCTCGCGAGGAAATCGAGAGCACGCTGGGCAAAAGCGGCCTGCGCGACATCGCGCCCGAGGCGATGACCGATCTTCTGTCGCTGGCAAAAGAGCTTGATCCAGGTGACTTCCGCCAGACAGTCGAGAAGATCGCGCTGTATAAATGGGGCGACGGCACGCCGCTGACGCCCGCCGATGTGATCGCCATGGCCCCGGCGACGGTGGATGCCGAGGTAGATGATGTGGTGGAGGCTGTGGCCGAAGGGCGGGGCGCTGCCGTGGGGCAGCTGATGCGGCGGCTGGAGGGGCAGGGGGTGCAGCCCGTCACGCTATGCATCTTTGCCATGCGCCATTTCCGTACCCTGCATGCGCTGGTGGTTGATCCGCGCGGCCCGGCCTCGTTCCGGCTGCGCGGTCCGCGCAAGGATCGGGCGATGCGTCAGGCCGAAAGCTGGGGCGCGCGGCGGCTGGAGGATGCGCTGGCCTTGCTGGTGGAAACCGACCTGACGCTGCGGTCCGCCTCGCGCGCACCTGCCATGGCACTGATGGAACGCGCGCTGATCCGGCTGGCGATGATGCGGCGATAAGCGAAAGGCCCGGCGTTCAGACCGGGCCTTGTGTGTTTCAGAAATCCAGCGGGCGGTCGCCCTGCGCATCCTTGATGCGGCTCGGCAGGCCCATGGTGTTCAGCAGGTTGATGAAGGGTTTGGGGTCCAGTTCCTCGACATTGACCATCGTGCCCACATCCCAGGTGCCATCGGCAATCAGCAGCGCGGCGGTGACCGGCGGCACACCGGCGGTATAGCTGATGCCCTGCGAGCCGACTTCCTCGAACGCCTCTTTGTGATCCGCGACGTTGTAGATGAAGACCTCGGCCGGCTGGCCATCCTTCACGCCCTTCACCACGTCCCCGATGCAGGTCTTGCCGATATAGTTCGGCGCGAGGCTGGCCGGATCGGGCAGCACAGCCTTCACCACCTTCAGCGGAATGACCTCTTGCCCCTCGGCGGTCTTCACCGGCTGTTCCGACAGCAGGCCAAGGTTCTTCAGCACGGTGAAGACGTTGATGTAATGGTCGCCAAAGCCCATCCAGAACCGCACATCGGCATCCTTGTAGCGCGCCGACAGCGAATGCACCTCGTCATGGCCGGTCAGATAGGCTTTCTGTTCGCCCACAACCGGCAGATCCCAGGTCTGGCCGACCTCGAACATCTTGTTCGTTTGCCAGCCGCCATTCTGCCACGAATAGACCGTGCCGGTGAATTCGCGGAAGTTGATCTCGGGGTCGAAATTGGTGGCAAACCATTTGCCATGCGACCCGGCATTGATGTCCACGATGTCGATGGAGGTGATCTTGTCCAGCATCCCCTCAGCCACGCGGGCATAGGCGTTCACCACGCCGGGGTCAAAGCCGATGCCAAGGATCGCGGTCACACCGGCCGCCTTGCAGCGGTCGCGGCGTTGCCATTCGTAGTTGCCGTACCACGGCGGCGTTTCGCAGATCTTTTCCGGGTCTTCGTGGATCGCGGTGTCCAGATAGGCGGCGCCGGTCTCGATGCAGGCTTCCAGCACCGTCATGTTCACGAAGGCCGAACCCACGTTGATCACGATCTGCGCGCCGGTCTCGCGGATCAGCGCGGCGACGGCGGCACTGTCCATCGCATCGACCGCATGGGCCGCGAAAGTGCCCGGCACCTTCATCGCGTTCTTTTCATGGACGCTGGCGATGATCGCCTCGCATTTCGCCCGCGTACGGCTGGCGATATGCAGATCGCCCAGCCGGTCATTGTGTTGCGCACATTTATGCGCCACGACCTGAGCCACGCCACCGGCGCCGATGATCAACACGTTCCGTTTCACTTCGAACCGTCTCCTTTAAGGACAGAGGGAAGGGAGAGTCTCAGCCCAGGCTGCTCTCGTAGTCGGCATAGCCGAATTCTCGTTTCAGGCTCAGCGAGCCATCCAGTTCGCGCACGACGATGCTGGGCATCTTCACGCCGTTGAACCAGTTCTTCTTCACCATCGTATAGCCTGCGGCATCGGCAATCGACAGCCGGTCGCCCACCGACAGCGGTGTGGGGAAGTTGAACTCGCCGAAAATATCGCCCGCAAGGCAGGATTTGCCGCAGATCATCCAGGGATGATCGCCCGCGACCTCCATCTTCGCCGACTGGCGATAGATCAGCAGGTCGAGCATGTGCGCCTCGACCGAGGAATCCACGATGGCCAGATCCTTGCCGTTGTTCAGCGTGTCGATCACCGTCACCTCAAGGCTGGCGGAATTGGTGATCGCGGCCTCGCCCGGTTCCAGATAGACCTGCACACCGAACCGATCCTGAAAGGCGCGGAGCCGGGCTGCGAGCTTGTCCACCGGATAGCCCTCGCCGGTGAAGTGGATGCCGCCGCCGAGGCTGACCCATTTCAGGCGTTTCAGCAGGTCGCCGAACTCATCCTCGATGCGGGCAAGCTGCGTGTCGAACAGGTCGAAATCCGCATTCTCGCAGTTGTAATGGATCATGAAGCCCGAGATGCGGTCCATCACGGTTTCGATCTTCTTCTGGTCCCATTCGCCCAGACGGCTGAAGGGGCGGGCCGGATCGGCAAGATCAAAGCCCGAAGTGCTGAACCGCGGGTTCAGCCGCAGCCCGCGTTCGATCTGTGCCGACTGATTGTCGAAGCGTTCAAGCTGACCGATGGAGTTGAAGATGATCTTGTCGGCATAGCCTACCGCCTCGGCGATCTCGTGGTCGGACCAGCCAACGGAATAGGCGTGGGTTTCCTTGCCGAACCTCTCGCGCCCCAGCCGCAGTTCGTAAAGGCTGGAGGAGGTCGTGCCGTCCATATGCTCTCGCATCTGGTCGAACACCGGCCAGGTTGCGAAACATTTCAGCGCAAGCAGGGCCTTGGCGCCGGACTGCGCGCGCAGCCGGTCGATGATTTCCATGTTGCGCGAAAGCTTCACCCGATCAATCAGGTAGTAAGGCGTCTGGATCATCAAGAATCCCCCCCGGGGCCAAAAGGGACAAGAGCGGTCCACATAGGGCCTAACCCCCTTGGGTGCAAGTCGTGTGACACTTTCTTGCGGTTCCGCGCATCAGCGCCTTTCAGCCGTCACCAGTGGCAAAAGGCGGCGCATCTGCGCGGCAAGGCGCTGAAACCGGCGTTGCAGATGTCCGGAAAGTGCCAGCCCATCACTGTGGATCGCCTGCCATGTCATCTGTTGCCGCGCGGTGCCAAGGTTGAACAGCCGGTAGCCGCCCATCACCACGAAGGCCGAAATGGCGACCGAGGCCAGCGCGTCCGAGGTGAAATGCCGCCCCATGCCAACGCGCAGCAGCAGGCTTGCCCCGATCAGCGCGGCAGCAGCGGCGACGGCCAGCCACCGGCGCGGTTTCGGCAGATGCGGCCATGTCAGGGCCAGCAGGGCAAAGGCGAAAGTCGCCGTCATCGCGACCTCACCGGAGGAGAAGGAACAGTTCTGGCTGCACTGGTCGCTGATTTGCAGGACGGGAGTGAACTGTCGCGTCCCGCCGAACTCTATGATGTCAGCGGGACGGGCACGTCCCGCATAGGCTTTCAGGATGCCGTTCACGATCAGGCCGGGGCCGATGACGAACACGGTCGCAAGGAAATGCCAGCCGGCCAGCCCGGATCGCGGTGTGAAGCCGAGCGTGCGTGCCAGCACTGGCAGAGCCACCGCCAGAAGGGCAAAAGCGGTCAACCCCCAGCGCAGGCTGTCGTTGAGTGTGGTGATGGCGGGGTTTCCGCGCAGGGCGAAAACGCCTTGCGGATCAAGAAACCGGCTTGAAAGGGCGATATCCAGTGCCGGTTCGGCGCTGAACAGGCAGAGCACAACCAGCGTTGCAATCAGCGCGGCATGATGCAGGCGGGCGAGGGTGGGGTCAGTCATCCTTGGCCTCCGTCAGGCATTCGGGGGTGGTCAGGACCAGCGACATCTGTCGCCCCTCGGCAAAGCCTGGCCCGGCGATCCAGTGGTCAGACGGGCCGGTGGCGCAGGCGGGTGGCTCCGCCCCTTGCATCAACAGCACAACCGGTGTGCCCGGAGCAGCGGTCAGCGGCAGCGCCAGGTCCCAGTGGTGTCGGGGTGGTCCGTCATGCGGGGTGGCGGCGATTTCCAGCCCGGAGCCATGGCTCTGCCAGCTCAGATCAGCCAGAAGGCCACGATCTGAGGCCACGATCACGGCGGCGCCATTGCGCGTTGCGAAATCCATTGCGCGCCGGCTGACCTCGGCCCGGCCCAGATAGCGCGACAGGATCAGCGGCCCGTCCCCGATCCGCCAGCCGGTGCCGAAAGTGGCGATGAGCGGCAGGGCAATCGCCACCGCCGCACCCAGTGCCAGCGAGGCAAAGGCCAGCGCCCGGTGCCGCGCCAGCCAGTGCGCGGCGATGATGCTGCCCGTGACCGTAAAGCCCACGCCCCAGTTTGCAAGCGCCCGGCTGGTCAGCGCCTGAAGCGTGACGATGCCAAGGATCACCAGCGCCACCGTCACGGCGCCGCGCAGTGGCGGGCGGGGCGCGTGCAGACCCAGCAGGAAGGCCGGAAAGGCCAGCGGCCCCATCACCGCGAGTTGTTCGGCCAAAAAGCGGACAGCACCAGACAGATGCAGGCCAAAACCCTGCGCCGCGCCATCTTCGGCCAGATGATGCAGGGTCACAAAACCGTGGCTGGCGATCCACAGCAGATTCGGCAGCGCCAGCAACAGGGCAACCGCCCCGGCTATTGTCGCATCGCGGCGGGTGATCCGCCATGCCGGGGATACCAGCGCGGCCATAGCCATCCCGGCCATGGCAAACAGCATCGCATGTTTCGACAGGAACCCCAGCCCCAGCGCCAGCCCCAGCAACACCGCATCGCCGGTCGAAGCGCGCGCGGCCAGCCGGTGCTGCATCAGCAGCGCCGCCGCGATGGCACACAGCAGCGGTGTGTCGGTCGTCATCATCATCGCGCCCAGCGTGGCTGCGGGCATGGTCGCATAGGTCAGCCCGGCCAGTGCCGCCACGCGCGCATTGGTCAGCCGCGCTGCAAGCGCCATGACCAGCATCGCCGTCACCCCATGCAGCACAGGCGCCGCAAGACGCACCCCGAAGGGCGTGTCGCCCGCAACTTCGGTCGTGGAACGGATCAGCCAGCCGATCAGCGGAGGCTTGGAATAGGCGCCGAAGGACAGCGACTGCCCCCATAGCCAGTATTGCGATTCATCCGTCCAAAGTTCGGTCCGCATCGCGGCCAGCATGCCCAGCCGCCACAGCGTCAGCGCGGCAATGGCCAGCAACGCCGCCTGCAGGCAGTCAGGCGCGGCTTTGGGCAGGCTGGTGCTTTTCAGCATGGATAAGCCAAAGATTGCGGGAATAGATGACAAGCCCCGTCGCCTGCCCGAACACGAACACGGGGTCGCGCCGCCACAGCGCATAGCTCAGCAGCACCACACCCCCGGCCATCGAGAAATACCAGAAGGCCACCGGGATGACCGACCGGCGCGTGCGTTCCGACACGATCCATTGCACCAGAAAGCGCATGGTGAACATCAGCTGCCCGCCAAGGCCGATCATCACCCAGGTGAACTCGGTCCAGTCGGTAACGTGCAGGGCGGCCCAGACCGCCTCGCGGCTCATGCTCCGGCCCCGGCGGCGATTTCGTGCGGGGTTACCCGTTTGCGGCGGCGGATCAGCCAGGCAACGCCCGCCAGATCGGTGATCCCGACCAGCGCCCGCCCGAGATTGGTGTATTTCGACCGCCCGGCCAGACGCGGTGCATGGGTCACATGGACATGTGCGATCTTCCAGCCATCGCGCAGGAACAGCGCGGGCAGAAAGCGGTGCTGGTGGTTGAAATAGGGCAGTGCCAGATAGGCGGCGCGGTCAAACGCCTTCAGCCCGCAGCCGGTGTCGCGCGTCCTGTCGCCCAGCAGCCAGCCGCGCAACCCGTTGGCAAAGCGCGATGCCAGCCGACGGCCCAGCGTATCGCGGCGCCCGATGCGCTGACCGGCAACCAGCGCCAGCGCCGGGTCGCGGCGCGGGTCCATCAGGGGCGCGATCAGCGCCGGAAGGTTGACCGGCGGGTTCTGCCCGTCCCCGTCCAGCGTTGCCACGATACGGCCGCGCGCCGCCCGCGCGCCAGAATGGATCGCCGCCGATTGCCCTGCCGCCCGGTCATGCCCCAGCACGCGGATGCGCGGCTCGTGCCGGGCCAGCCGCAACAGTTCGGCCCGTGTTTCATCTTCCGAACCGTCATCGACAAGGATCAGTTCGAACGCCTGCCCGGCGAGGATTTCCAGAATCTGCGCGGTAAGTGGCGCGATGCTGGCCGCCTCGTCATGCAGCGGCACCACGACCGAGATGACCGGCACGATCTCTTCAATCTGCCGGGCACAACGGACGGGATGGACGGCATTCATGGCATGTACCCTCCGGCAGGCGCCGCAGGCTGGTGCGGCGCGGAAATCCTGCGCCGCAGCTAACACCCGCGTTGTAAGGGTGCGGTGACTGCCAGATGACGAATTGGTGTCGGCTGCCGAAGCGGCACTAGGACACCGAAATCCCCACGGCAGCGCGGGCGGCACGGGCGATCACCAGTTCCTCATGCGTGTTGATGATCATGACCGTGGTGCGCGAAAACTCGGATGACAGGACCGTGGCGCTTTCTGCGTTCCTGCCATGGTCGATCTCGACCCCCATCCAGCCCAGACGCTCGCAGATCCGGCGGCGGACGCTGCGCGAGTTTTCCCCGATGCCGCCGCAGAAGACCAGTGCGTCGATTCCCCCCATGACGGCGGCCATGGCGCCCAGTTCGCGCTGTACGCGGAATACGAAGTAGTCGATGGCGCGATGGGCTTCGGGGCTGTCGGCGGCTTCAAGCGTACGCATGTCGTTCGACAGCCCGCCCGACAGGCCCAGAAGACCGGATTCGTTGTACAGGATCTGGCGGATCTGAGCGGTATTCAGCCCTTCGCGATCCAGCATGTACAGCAGGACGCCGGGGTCGATCTGGCCGCAGCGGGTGCCCATCGGCAGCCCGTCCAGCGCCGAAAACCCCATGGAAGAGGCAACAGAGCGCCCGCGATGGATGGCGCACATCGAGGCCCCATTGCCGAGATGCGCGACAACGACGCGCCCTTCCATCAGATGCGGCGCGAGACGGCGCAATTCTCCGGTGACATATTCATAGCTGAGGCCGTGAAAGCCGTAGCGCCGCACGCCCGCCTCGTAATAACGGTGCGGAATGGCGAAAGTGTCGTTCACGAAGGGCTGGCCACGATGGAAGGCCGTGTCGAAACAGGCGATCTGCGGCACATCGGGGAAGGCAGCCATGGCGGCGCGGATACCCGCGATGTTGTGGGGCTGATGCAGCGGGGCGAAAGGCTCCAGCATCCGCAGCTTTGCCAGCACGGCATCGGTCACGACAACCGGCTGGACGTAATCCAGCCCGCCATGCACGACCCGGTGGCCCACGGCGCCCATGCGCAGGCCGGGGAAGTGCTGTTTCACCGTGCCGATCACCATGGACAGCGCGCCTTCATGGCTGGACAGATCACCGGGCGGCAATGTCAGTTCCGCGCCGGTGCCATCCTTCAGAACCATGCGGCCCTCCGGCCCGATCCGCTCGGCCTGGCCGGTCAGCAGGGCCGTGTCTCCCTCTGCCGGAAACAGGGCCACCTTCAGCGAGGAAGACCCGGCGTTAAGCGCCAGAAAGCCGGTGGTCATGTCATTGCCCTTTACTGCGTCAGGATTTCATAAACCTCTCCGCGCCCGTCGACCGGCGCGAAGATGATGTAATACCGATCCGGCCCGCCCCGGTACATCAGGCCCAGACTGTCTGTTCCGGCTTCGGGGTCGCCAGTGTAGCCGCGCGGGGCCTCGCCGGTGAAATAGCTGCCACCCCGGAAGGCAAAGTTCGTTCCGGTCGCGCCGGGCAGAACCAGCCCCAGCCGGCGCTGGGAGCCTGCATCTTTCTGAAACACCAGCCCGGCCGGACCCTCCTGCCGGAAGCTGCATGGAAAGAACGGATACCCAAGCGCGATATCGGCGGTGACCTGAAGGCTGCGCACACTGCAGGGGGTATTGGCAAGGCTCAGCCGGTCGGGCATCGGCAGGCGATCCCCGTCGATCACCGCCAGAAAATCGGCCACGGCGGCGGTGTCCTGACCGTCGGCGTGCGGGGCCAGCCGCGCGCGCAGATCGGCCTCCGCCCCCTCGAGTGTCGTGATCTGTTCGGGTGTCAGCAGGGCATCGGTGGTTTGTGCAATCAGCGGCTGGGCCGACAGAAGCAAGGCAAGACAGGCTGCACTCCGGCGGCAAAGACGGTTCATGGCAAAAGCTCCGATCCGAGACATGCACCCGGCGCGGTCAGGCTGCTTCGGTGACGTGACGGCGCGATGAACGCCCGCCGGACCGCCAAACTGTTTCAAACCGCTCCGGACAAGGCAAGGATCATCCGGCGGGCTTTCACGGCTGCTTCACTGCTGCGGCCCACTCCTCCAGAAAGGCGCGGCGCTTGACGCGGTCCAGATAGACCAGCAGGCCAGGGTCCAGCCGGATCGGGCGCAGGCGCGGGGTCTGCACGAGTGCGGCCTCGTTCACCGGCGGCAGGCCCCCCTGTTGGCCAGAGAGACGGCGGCCTTCGGGTGACAACAGGAAGTCGATGAACATGCCTGCAAGCTCGGGGTTGCGCGCGTCTTTCGGGATCAGCGCGGTGCGCAAAAGCGTCAGAGTGAAATCCTCGAACTCGATCAGCGCCACATCCGGGTCATGCGCGGCGCGGGTGGCGGCGTAGCTGCCCAGCACATTATAGGCCAGCGCCAGTGTGCCGGTTTCCAGATCGTCCAGCATGGGCTTGGTGCTGGCGTAAAGCCGGGGGCGGTTGGCACCCATCACCTCGGCCAGTCGCCAGAAACTGTCGGATTGCCGCGCCTCCTGCGTTGCAAACAGATAGCCCGCGCCGGATTGCAGCGGGTCATAGGTGCCGATCCGGCCCTCGAACCGGCCGGGATGATCGCGCAGGAGGTCGATCAGATCACGGCGGGTGCGGGGCAGGGCCAGCCCTTCCAGCGCCTTGCGCGAGGCGACCAGCACCACCGGCTCCTGCGCGAAGCCGAAGATACGATCCTGCCATTGCGCCCAGTCCGGCAGTTGTGCGGCACTGGCATGCGGCAGGGCGAAGCCGTCATTTGCCAGCTTCATCTGCAGGTCCATCGCGCTGGAAATCGCCAGATCGCAGGCCACGCCCTCATCGGCCACCGCAGTGTAGACACTGGCGCTGCCGGTCACGGTATAGCGGATCGTCACCGACGGATGGCGCGCCTGAAAGGCGGTCAGCAGCGGGGCGAAATATTCAGTGTCGGTGGTGGACAGAATCCACAACTCGGACCCTGCGCCGGTGCCGGGGAAGACGTGTTCCTCCTCCACCGGGAAGGCGGCGGCGCAGAGAGGCGAAAGGATTACTGCAAGGGCACAGAGAATTCGGCGCATACGCCCCCTCCTTCACGTTCCGTCAGGCTGAACCGCCCGTCATGGGCTGCGGCGACTTCGGTCACGATGGTCAGGCCAAGGCCCGAACCCACCACATCGGCGACATTGCCACCCCGGCGAAAGCGGCCCGAAAGGCTGGCGGGGTCAAGGCCCGACAGGCCGCGCCCGCGATCCTCGACCCGCAGCACCGCGCGGTTGTCCTCAGCGGCCAGCGACAGGCGGACAACGCTGTCCTCGGGCGAATATTTCACCGCATTGTCCAGAATATTGCGCACCGCACTTTCCAGCAGCGCCCGGTCGCCCGTCACCGGCAGGGGCTGCGCTGCGGGTGACAGCCGCAGGTCGACATCCTTCAGCGAGGCGGCGGGTTCGATGGAGGCCACCACGCCCGCGACCAGCGCGCCGAAATCCAGCGCGTCCGAGGTCATCCTGTCGGAGCGATAGACGACGATGGCGTGATCCAGCAACTGCGTGGCGGACCGCGCGCTTTCCTCGACCGCGCGGATCACGCCACGCAGAGTCTGGCGCGTCGCCTCGTTATCGGATTGCCGCAGCGCGATTTCCGCCTGTGCCCGGACAGTGGCCAGCGGGGTACGGATGTGATGCGCGGCTTCTGTGATGAAGGTTTCTGTGCGGCCCAGAGCGGCGCGCAGCCGGGCGATGAAGCCGTTCAGCGCACCGACCAGCGGCACCAGTTCGCGCGGGGTGCTGGCATCGACGGCGCGCAGATCCTCCGGCCCGCGCCGGGCCACCGCCTCGGCCAGCCGGTCGATGGGGGCCAGAACCGATCCTGCCGCGATCAGCGACAGCAGAAGTGCCAGGGTGAAGAACCCCAGCCCCAGCCCCGCCGCGCGGTTGGCGATGCGTTCGGCAATCGCGTCCTGCCCCAGCCGGGTCTGGGCGACCAGCACCAGAACGGGCAGGGCCTGCCCTGCAACCACCACCTGACGGGTGACGGCTGCGATGCGCACCTCGGTGTCGCGGAAGGGGCGAGTATAGAACTGCGGGCCGACCTTGCCCGAAGCCTCGGGCGGCAGCGGCAGGTCGTCATAGCCGGTCACTGTCTCGCCGCCCACGTCGATGCGGTAGAACACCCTGTCTTCGGAAATCGAGCCCAGCACCGAGAAGGCATCGTAAGGCAGGTCAATTTCCACCTGTTCGGTGCCCGCGCGTAACTGTTCGGCGATGGCCGTGGTGGCGGCGCCCAGAATGCCATCCTGTGTCGTTTCGGCGGCCTGTCCGGCCACGGTGCGGACCGTGAAATACAGAAACACCGCCAGCATCGCAGCGATGCCCAGAAGCTGTAACAGCAGCCGCTGCCGGAGCGAAAGAGGCGCCCTTGGCATGCGCCAGCGTATGCGCCCGGTCATTCGCCGGTCAGCCGGTAGCCGACGCCGCGCAGCGTCTCGATCCGGGCGGCAGAGCCTTCCAGCTTTTTCCGCAGGCGGGCGACATAGACCTCGATCGCGTTCTCTGACACGGCTTCGGAATAGGAAAACAGCCGGTCGCAAAGCTGCGCCTTCGAGAAGATCCGCTCGGGCGCGGACAGCAGGATTTCCAGCAGCCGCAATTCGCGTGACCGCAGTTCCCGTGTTTCGCCCGCGATACTGACCGTGGCGGTCAACGGGTTGAAGGTGACGCCCGCATAGTCGCGCACCGTCTGCAAGGCGCCACCCCGGCGCCGCAGCACGGCGCGGCAGCGGGCCTCCAGCTCGGCAAAGTCGAAGGGTTTGGTGATGTAGTCGTCAGCGCCAAGGTCCAGCACATCCACCCGGTCCGAAACGGCGGCGCGGGCGGTCATCATGATGATCGGCGTATCCCGGCGGGCGCGGCGCTGGGCCACCAGAAAATCGCGGCCATCGCCATCGGGCAGGGCGATATCCAGCAGGATCAGGTCATAGCTGGCGGCAGCGAGGCAATCCTCGGCTTCGGCGATTCCCGCCGCACGGTCCACCGCATGCCCGTCCAGCGCCAGCCGTGTGGCGACCGAATGGGCCAGATCGTCGTTATCCTCGACAAGAAGAAAGCGCATTGCCGCAGTTTTCATCGCTGGTGACAGGTTCATGTCAGCTTTTCAGCGAATCGTGTTCCCCGCAAGGGCCGGTGGAGGCCGGCCCCGCTTTGAAAAAGATGTCTCGGGAGGACACGCATGAAATCGACCCTGTTCCGCGCACTGCTGGCCAGTGCTGCCCTTGGCCTTGGCGCCACCTCGGCCTTCGCGACCGAATGCATCGCCCCGGCGGATGCCGGTGGCGGCTGGGACTTCACCTGCCGTCAGATCGGCAAGATCCTTTATGATCTTAAACTGGTCGACCAGCCGGTTCAGGTGACCAATATGGCGGGCGCCGGTGGCGGCCTTGCCTTCAGCCATGTTGTCGCCGAGCGCGGCAAGGACGCCGATCTGATCGTCGCGGCCTCGTCGGCCACCACCACCCGTCTGGCGCAGAATGCCTATGGTGGCGCGACCGCCGATCAGGTGCGTTTCGTCGGTGCCATCGGTGGCGACCCCGGTGTGATCGTGGTTGCCAAAGACAGCCCCTATCAGACGCTGACCGATCTGGTCGAGGCGATCAAGGCAGATCCCGGCTCGGTGGCTTTTGCCGGTGGGTCGGCTGCGGGCGGCTTTGACCACCTGAAGCCGCTGATGGTGCTGAAAGCCGCAGGCTTCACCGATGTGGCCAAGGTCAAGTACATCGGCATGGACGGCGGTGCAGAGGCGATCACCCAGACCATCGGCGGCTTCACCCAGGCGATGACCGGCGACATGTCGGAAATCGTGGGCTTCATCAAATCGGGCGACGTGCGTCCGTTGGCCGTGCTGACCTCCGAGCGCGTGCCGGGCTTCGAGGATATCCCGACCGCCAAGGAGCAGGGCCTCAATGTCGAGGTCGTCAACTGGCGCGGCCTGTATGTGCCCAAGGGCATCAGCGACGACGCCTTCAACGCCTGGGCCGAGAAGCTGCAAAAAGTGGCGGACAGTGATGAGTGGAAAGCGGTCATGGCGTCGAACGGCCTCGCCCCCTTCACCAAGGTCGGTGCTGACTTCCAGAGCTGGGTGGATGGCGTCGTTGCCGAAACCACCGAGCTTTCGAAAGAAATCGGGGTGATCCAGTAATGGCCAGCGACCGGATCTTCGGTCTGGTCGTGGCGATCTTGGCGCTCGCGTATCTCGCGGGCGCCTTCCAGATCCAGACCAGCTTTCTGTCGGACCCGGTGGGCCCGCGGGTGTTTCCCATGATGATCGCCGTCGTCGGCCTGCTGTGCGGGCTCGCGATGCTGTGGAAGCCCGATGCCGAACCGGAATGGCCGCCCCTGCCGGTCTGGATGAAGATGGCGCTGACGGTCGTTATCCTGACCCTTTATGCCTACATGCTTGCGCCGCTGGGCTTCCTGATCCCCACCGCGCTGGTCGCGGCCGGTGTCAGCTACATGATCGCGCCGCAGCCCGCGAAGGCGGCGATCACGGGCATCTGCCTGTCGGTCGGCCTGTTCGTGCTGTTCAAATACGCCCTCGGCCTCGGGCTTGTCGCCCTGCCAAGAGCACTGATGGGTTGAGGGGGCATTGATGGATACGATTTCCAACCTCGTCATGGGGTTCGGCGTTGCGCTGACCCCCTTCACGCTGCTGCTGGCCGTGGTCGGCTGTTTCCTTGGCACGATGTTCGGCGCGCTGCCCGGCCTTGGCCCGGCCAATGGCGTGGCGATCCTCATTCCGGTCGCCTTCACCATGGGTCTGGATGCGACACAGTCGCTGGTGCTGCTGACCTCGGTCTATTACGGCACCATGTATGGCGGGCGGATCAGCTCGATCCTGCTGAACATTCCGGGTGACGAACCTGCGATGATGACCACGCTGGACGGTTTCCCGATGGCCCGGCAGGGCCGGGCAGGGGACGCGCTGGTGATTTCGGGTGTCGCCTCGTTTGTCGGTTCTTTCCTTGCGACCATCGGCCTTGTCGTGATGGCGCCGGTGCTGGCCAGCATCGCCTATCTGTTCGGCCCGGCCGAATATTTCGCCCTGTACCTGCTGGCCTTCTGCACGCTGGGCGGCGTCGCCTCGAAGAACCAGGCGAAAGCTGCAGCGGCGGCCTGTCTGGGGCTTGGCATCGCGATGATCGGTCTGGACAATTCGACCGGCCTGCCGCGCTATACCGGCGGCAACATGCACCTGATGGACGGGGTGGATTTCCTTGTCGCAATCGTCGGTCTGTTCGCCATCTCGGAAATCTTCATCTTCATTGAAAGCCATGGCCGCAACAGCGCCATCGGCGTGACTCTCGGCAAGCTGACAATCCCGTGGCAGGATCTGAAAGCCTCCACCGGGACCATGCTGCGCGGCACCGGCATCGGCTTTGTGGCCGGAGTTCTGCCGGGGGCGGGGGCGTCGCTGGGTTCGTTCATGGCCTACATGGCCGAAAAGAGCATCCTCGGTTCGCGGGGCCGCTTTGGCCAGGGCGATCCGCGCGGCGTGGCCGCGCCCGAGGCGGGCAACAATGCCGCGGCCGGTGGTGCGATGGTGCCGATGCTGACGCTGGGTGTGCCGGGTTCGGGCACCACGGCGGTGATGCTGGCACTGCTTCTGACGCTGAACATCACGCCGGGGCCGACGCTGTTCCGTGACCAGCCCGAAGTGGTCTGGGGTCTGATCGCCAGCCTGTTCATCGCCAATATCGTGTTGCTGGTGATGAACGTGCCGATGGTGAAGCTGTTCGTCCGCGTTCTGATGATCCCGGCCTGGGTCCTGCTGCCCATGGTCACGATGATCAGCTTTGTCGGCATCTATTCTCTGTCGGGCAGCACCTTCGATCTGCTGTTGATGGTGGTCTTTGGTGTGCTGGGCTACTTCCTGCGCAAGCTGGACGTGCCGACGGTGCCGGTGATCCTTGGCATCCTGCTGGGCTCAAACATGGAAGACAGCCTGCGCCGGGCCATGGTGATTTCGGACGGGGACTGGACCTTCCTGTTCTCGACCCCCATCTCCATCGGCCTGTGGATCGCGGCGATCGCCGGCTTCATTGCGCCGCTGTTCCTGCGCACCGTGCTGAAGAAGCCGCCGGTGCCTGCCATGGAAGCAAACGAGGACTGAGGTATGACACGGGTTCTGATCCCCACCGGGGCTTTGGGCCTTGGCTATGACCGCGCGGCTTTGTCGCGCGGTATCGCCAACAGGCCGGATATCATCGCGGTTGACGGGGGGTCCACGGACAGTGGGCCCTCTTACCTTGGGCGTGGTGTGTCCAAATATTCGCGCGCCTCGACCAAGGCGGAGTGGCGCGGGCTGATGCAGGCGCGTGCCGAGGCGGGCGTGCCGCTGGTCATCGGCACGGCGGGCACCTGCGGCGCCGACAGCGCAGTGGACTGGCTGCTGGAAATCACCCGCGAGATCGCAGCCGAAACCGGACAAACCCTGCGCGTCGCCACGCTGAAAAGCGGGCAATCCGCGGCCGCGGTGAAAGCCGCGCTGGCCGAAGGGCGCATCGCGCCGCTGTTTCCGGCGCCAGAAATCTCGGATGCGCTGATCGACGCTTGCAGCAATATCGTGGCGCTGGCGGGGGCTGAGCAGATCGCGGCGGCGCTGGCGACCGGCGCCGATATCGTGATTGCCGGGCGGACCACCGATACGGCCATCATCGCGGCGCTGCCGCTGGTGAACGGCGATCATCCGGGGGCCTGCTGGCACGGCGCCAAGATCGGTGAATGCGGCGCCATCGCCACCACCCAGCCTGCCACTGGCGTCATCCAGATCGACTTTGACGCGACCGGCTTCACTATGGAGCCGATGGCCCTGACCGCCGCCGCCACGCCCTACACGGTGTCGGCGCATATGCTTTACGAAAACTCCGATCCCTTCGTGCTGTATGAGCCGGGCGGGCATCTGGATGTCACCGGCGCCAGTTATACTGCGCTGGATGCGCGGCGCGTGCGCGTCGAAGGCTCGGAATGGATCAGGGGCGTCTATACGGTGAAGCTGGAGGGCGCCCGCGTCGCGGGCTACCAGACCGTGGCGCTGGCCCTGCTGCGGGACCGCCGCTATGTGCGCCATGCCCGCGAATGGGCGGCGGATGTGCAGGCCCGCGTCGCGGCGCAGATCGTGGAGCGGATGGGCCTTTCGCCTGATGACTTCACGCTGGAACTGCGGCTGATCGGCATGGACGCAACGCTTGGCCCGCTGGAAAACCGCACGACCACCCCGGTCGAGGTGGGGGTTCTGGGCATCGTCACCTGCCCGACCGAGGCGCAGGCGGCTGAGGCGGGCAAGATGCTCAACCCCTATCTGCTGCATCACGCGCTGACCGAGGATGAGCCGATGCCGACCTTCGCCTTCCCCTTCTCGCCAGCGGAAATGCAGCGCGGGGCGCTGTATGAATTCTGTCTGAACCATGTAATGCGGCTGGACGATCCGATGTCGGCCTTCCGTCTGGATGTGCACGAGGTGGGCCATGGCTGAACTGGGAACGCTGGTCGAAAAGGTCCGGTCCAAGAATGCCGGGCCGTTCTGGCTGACGGTGGATATTTTCTGCGGCAGTGCCGAGGCTTTCGCCCGCGTCACGACGGGGCTGGATACAACCCGCGTCGCGCATCTGTTCGGGGTTGAACCGCAGGCGATGAAACGCTTCGATATCCCTGATCTGAACGTGGTGAAACTGTCGGTGCCGCGCCCGGTGGTGCAGGGCACCCGTGCCGACCGTGATATGCACGGTGCGGGCTGGGCCGTGCTGGTCGAGGAAATGGAGATCGCCTGATCTTTCCTCCACGATCTTTCACATGCCGGGCGGTAGCGCTATCATCCTGCCGAACACGGAGGATGCCATGACCTATCGCCCGGCGGATGACCGCTATTCCCGCATGATCTATCGCCGTTGCGGCCACTCGGGGCTGAAGCTTCCGGCGGTCAGCCTTGGCCTTTGGCACAACTTCGGCCACGATACCCCGCATCAGGTCAAGCGTGACATCTGCCGCACTGCCTTTGACCTTGGGATTACCCATTTCGATCTGGCCAACAACTATGGCCCG
Source organism: Gemmobacter caeni (assembly GCF_003054195.1). Lineage (GTDB taxonomy): Bacteria > Pseudomonadota > Alphaproteobacteria > Rhodobacterales > Rhodobacteraceae > Gemmobacter > Gemmobacter caeni. Next base: position 96,921 of record NZ_QBKP01000005.1, on the reverse strand, counting down.
CCTCCCGGCAGCGCCGAAGAGGCATTCGGAGAAATTCTTCGCACCGATTTCGCGGGCTACCGGGACGAGCTGATCATCTCGTCCAAGGCGGGCTATGATATGTGGGCCGGGCCCTATGGCGAATGGGGCAGCCGCAAGTATCTGATTGCCTCGTGTGATCAGTCGCTGAAGCGGATGGGTCTCGATTACGTCGATATCTTCTATTCCCACCGTTTCGACCCGGAAACGCCGCTGGAAGAGACGATGATGGCGCTGGATCACATCGTTCGTTCGGGCCGTGCGCTGTATGTCGGGATTTCCAGCTACAACAGCCAGCGCACCCGCGAGGCGGTGGCGATCCTGAAGGATCTGGGCACGCCGCTGCTGATCCATCAACCCAGTTACAACCTGCTGAACCGCTGGGTGGAACGCGACGGGCTGAAGGACACGCTGGCCGATCTGGGCGTCGGCTCCATCGCCTTCACGCCGCTGGCGCAGGGGATCCTGACCAAGAAATATCTGGGCGGTATCCCGGCGGGCAGCCGCGCCGCGCAGGGCAAGAGCCTTGCGCCCGAAACCATCACGCCGCGCGCGCTGGACAGCGTGCGGGCGCTGGATGCGCTGGCGCAAAAGCGCGGGCAGACGCTGGCGCAGATGGCGATTGCCTGGGTTCTGCGCGACGGTGGTATTACCACTGCGCTGATCGGGGCGTCGAAACCCGAACAGGTGGTCGATTGCGCGGGCGCCATCGGCAACCTGACCTTCACGCCCGAGGAGCTGGCCGAGATCGACCGCATCGCCTCGGACGAGGATATCAACCTCTGGGCGAGGTCGTCCGAGGCCGTGTAACCCGAATTGACGCTGCACGCGGTTCTGGCAGATTGCGTGCAGCGATTCGTGAGGGGTGACATGGCAACGGTATCAGTGACCGGCGATCTGGCCGGGTTGAGCGACAAGCTTCTGTCTGGATACGGCAATTCGACGGTCTATCTGGGCTATGGCCGGGCGATTTCCGTCCATATCGGCGATTTCTACTATGCGGGCTTGTCGGGCAATGGTGTAGTGATCGAGCAAAGCGGCGATGCGGCCCTGAGCGGCAGTTTCAGCTATGCGGCGCTTACGCATTTTGCCGCTGGTTTTACCACTCTGCTGAAAATCGACGGCTTTCGTGTTGATGCGGACAGCGTGTTTCCGCTGCACCATCGCGATGCAGGCGGGGTCTATGTGACCTATGGCCGGTCGGCACTGGTGCGCGCTGTCAACGCGCAAAGCTACGAGGTGACGGGTTCGGCCGGTGACGACACTCTTGCCCCCGGCAGCCTGTTCCTGCTGCGCGGTAATGACCGGCTGGACGGGCTGGGGGGCAATGACACCCTGTCTGGCGCGAATGGTTCCGATACGCTGTTGGGCGGCGCTGGCCGCGATGTGCTTTCTGGCGGGCGGGGCGGTGACAGGTTGCAAGGTGGCGCGGGCAATGACGCGCTGTCAGGTGACGACGGTGCCGACCGGCTGGAGGGCGGGGTGGGGCGCGATGTGCTGACCGGCGGGCGCGGGGCCGATCTGTTCGTGTTTGGCGCGCGCAGCGGTGCCGATACGATCACCGACTTTCAGGACGGCATCGACCATCTTTCGGTGCGTGGTGGTTACGGTCTGACCCAGAAGGCCGCGGGCGTTCTGGTGGAGCATGGCGATGGCACCGTCTTGCTGAAGGGCCTGACGCTTGACCAGATCGGAGCCGGGGACTTCCTGTAAGCCTTAGCGCCCCGCGCGGATACCAACGGAATAATCCGCCCCTTCGGGCAGGGCCTTCGCGCGGTCCGAAATCACCGCGCGGGCACGGATATCTTCCAGCGTACCCTCGTCGGCCAGAACGCCCATGCGGTAAAGCCAGTCGGGCAGATAGCCTGACAGCAGCAGGCTGCGGTCCAGCGGCAGATCGGGGTTCAGCACGCGCGTCAGTTGCCAGACAACGGTGGTGCAATTGGCAGTGACCGTATTATACCAGCGCGGCTTTTCGTTCAGTGCATTGCCCAGTTCGACATATCGCAGGAACACAGCGCGCAACTGCTCTGGCGTCAGGCGCAGGGGATACAGTCTCACTTCCTCGCCGCGAAAGTTGGTGCGCAGTTTGACCACATCCGCCTCGTCGGCTGCGATCAGTGACAGTTCGAACTGGCGGAAGAAGCCGCCGATGCTGCTGAAGGCCTCGCCTTTCTCGCGACGGATCTCTACCGAGAACACCACATGGCGGCCATCGGCAAAGCCGAAGCTGACCAGGAGATGCGCGATTTTCGGACTGTCCCAGACCGAAGTGATCATGTCGGCCCCGGTCAGTTGCGACAGATCGTAGCTGCGGGTTTCCCAGAGCTCGGTGGCATGGGCGGCATCGGTCCAGCGGAAGGCGCGGACGTTGTGCAGCGTCACCTTGTCCCCCTCGATATCGCCCTGCACGATATGGGCGACATCAGGCGCCCAGTCGCGGTTCTGCTGTGGGTGCAGGCTCAGATACCAGCCACCGATCACCAGCGCGGACAGCGCAAGTGCGCTCCACCCCCAGCCGGGGCCAAGCCTGGCCCAGACCACCCCGGCGACCAGCAGCGCGAAAGCCGCCATCGCGACGGGACGGGCCTGCGGAAACTGCACCCAGAGCGCGGTGCCCGCCCAGGCCGACCCCAGAAGCAGCAGCGCCCAGAACAGCACGGCTTTCACCGCTTCACGCTCGCGGTGACATAGTTCACCGAAAGGTCGCGGGCCGACAGGCTCCAGTTCCAGCTGACGGGGTTGAACACCATACCTTTGCGATCCACCGGGTCGAGACCGGCGCGGCGGATCAGGTCGTAAAGCTCGTCCGGGGTGATGAACTTGGCCCAGTCATGCGTGCCTTTCGGCAGCCAGCGCATCACCCACTCGGCACCGACAATGGCCATGGCAAAGCTCTTGGCGTTGCGGTTCAGGGTGGAACAGATCATCAGCCCGCCGGGTTTCAGCAGGGTCTGACAGGCTGTCAGATAGGCCAGCGGATCGGCCACATGCTCCACCACCTCCATGTTCAGCACCACGTCGAACTGTTCGCCCGCCTCGGCCAGCGCCTCTGCCGTGGTGTTGCGATAGTCGATCGTCAGACCCGACTGTTCGGCATGAAGCTGTGCCACAGGAATATTGCGCGGCGCCGCATCGGCGCCCACCACATCGGCACCGAGTCGCGCCATCGGTTCCGACAGAAGCCCGCCGCCACAGCCGATATCGAGGATGCGTAGCCCCGCGAACGGCTGCGGATGGGTCAGATTGCGGTCGAACTCGGCCGAAATCTGGCTGGTGATGTAATGCAGCCGGCAGGGGTTCATCTGGTGCAGCGGCTTGAATTTTCCTGACGGGTCCCACCATTCGGCGGCCATCGCCTCGAATTTCGCGACTTCACCGGGGTCGATGGTGGTGGACATGGCATTCTCTCCCGTGGCGGAATGGTTCCGGGCGGTTATATAATACGATCATGGATCACAGATCAGGCCAAAAGCGCGCAGTCGAGTATCTTTATCCGCCGGTCGAGCCTTTCGACCAGCGCCAGATCGACATGGGCGACGGGCATCGCATCTATGTGGAACAATGCGGCCGCCCGGATGGGGTGCCGGTTCTGGTGCTGCACGGCGGGCCGGGCGGCGGGTGCAGCCCGGCGATGCGGCGCTATTTCGACCCCGAGGTTTACCGGGTGATCCTGTTTGACCAGCGCGGATGTGGCCGCTCGCGCCCGACGGCGGCGGTGGCGGCGAACAGCACCTGGCATCTGGTGTCAGACATCGAGACAATCCGCGAATTGCTGGGGATCGACCGTTTCGTGCTGTTCGGCGGCAGCTGGGGGGCGACGCTGGCGCTGATCTATGCGATCACCCACCCGGACCGTGTGCGCCACCTGGTGCTGCGCGGTGTGTTTCTGGGCACGCGGTCGGAACTGGACTGGTTCTATGGCGGCGGGGCGGGGGCGTTCTTCCCCGATCTCTGGGCGCGGTTTGTCGAACCGATCCCCGAGGCAGAGCGGGGGGATATGATTGGCGCTTACCACCGTCGCCTGTTTTCCGGCAACCTGCTGGAAGAGATGCGCTTTGCCCGTATCTGGGCACAGTGGGAAAACGCGCTCGCCTCGGTCAGCACCGAGGGGGCCTGGCACGAAAGCCCGTCAGACTACGCCCGTGCCTTCGCGCGGCTGGAGAATCATTATTTCGTCAATGGCTGTTTTCTGGAAAGCGATGGCTGGATCTTGCAGAACCGGGACCGGATCGAGCAGATCGGTGCCACCATCGTGCAGGGCCGCTATGACATGATCTGTCCGCCCGCCGCCGCATGGCGTCTTGCGCAGGGCTGGCGGCGCTGTGATTTGCGCATGGTGGGCATGGCCGGGCACGCTCTTTCGGAACCGGGGATCTCTGCCGGGCTTGTATCCGTGATGAACGGGCTTCGGCCGCTGATGAAAGATCTGTAGATGGATGGCACACTTCCCTTTGACTGGGGGCTTTTCGCGTTGTTCCTGGGGGCGAGCCTGGCCGCCGGGCTGACCGGCTGGATGTTCAAGCCGGGGGACTGGTACGAAGGGCTGGTGAAACCCGACTGGCGACCGAAGAACTGGATGTTTCCGGTTGCCTGGACCACGATCTACGTCCTGTCCAGCCTTGCGGCCACGCGGGTTGCGGGGCAACCCGGCAACGCTTTTGCCATGGGCTTCTGGGCCTTGCAGATCGCGCTGAATACGCTGTGGACGCCGACCTTCTTCGGTGCGCGCCGCATGGGCATGTCGGTGCTGGTGATGCTGGCGCTGTGTTTTGCCGTACTGGGGATGCTGTGGACCTTCTGGGGTCTTGATGGCTTGGCCTTCGTTCTGATCCTGCCCTATGCCGCGTGGCTCTGTCTGGCGGCGCCGTTGAACTGGCGCGTCTGGCGTGACAATCCGGCGGGCGGTGCGGGCGTCTGACCGCCCGCACGCGGATTCCTCAGAACATGAAGTTTCCCGCATCCTGCAACTGGCCCAGTGAAAGGCCGGTCACGACGATATGGATTGCCCCCATGTCGATGCGGGTTTCGGTGGCGCCGAGGCTGGTGAAGGTAAGGTCCGTAAGGGAATCCGCCCCCGCGATCTGGATGCGGTCCGCCCCGGCGGTGAAGCCTTCGATCCGGTCGGTGCCGCTGCCGGCACTGAATACGAAGACATCATTGCCGCCGCCGCCCAGCAGCGTGTCATTGCCTGCCCCGCCGATGAGCGTGTCATTCCCCAGACCGCCGGTCAGCCGGTTTGCCAGCTCGTTCCCCTCAATCCGGTCCGCGCCTGCGGAACCCTGCACATTCTCGAACCCGGTCACGGCCAGATAGCCCTTGCCCGCGCCGTCGATGTTGCCGTTCTTCGCGGCGGGATTCTGCCAGGCGCCGAGGTTGTTCAGCGTGATCACCACGCCTTTTGAGAACTGGCTCAGATCCAGGGTGTCGACACCCTGACCACCGGACAGCAGCAACCCGTTGGCCGGGTCTTGCGCCTGCACGATCACCCTGTCGTCACCCCCGCCCAGCCGCAGCGTACCGACGCCGCCCTTGGCCAGCGTCACGGTGTCATTGCCTTCGCCGGTGCTGAGGCTGTCCACCCAGCCCGCGCCGGTGCGCACCAAATCATTGCCGCCGCCGGTCGTTACCGACCCGGCTCCGCCCGCGCCGAGGCTGATGGTGTCGGCGCCGTCGCCGGTGGCGATATGATCCACCCAACCGGCTGCGGTTTTCACCTTGTTGATGCCGTTACCCAGAGAAAGCGTGTTCACCTGCGCAGTGCCGGACAAGGTGACGGTATCGTTGCCCTCATAGCTCTGGATCGCGCCGATCCAGCCGCCCTTGAGGATGAACTTGTTGTTGCCGCCTCCCGCCGCGATCTGGTTGATGTTGCCCGAGGTCACGGTGAAACTGTCGTTGCCGTCATAGGCGATGACCGAGTTCACCTGCTCCCCGCTCATGCGGAAGCTGTTGTTGCCGTCGCCGAGATCGGCCTGGTTGACACGACCGTTTCCGGTGATCGTCAAAGTGTCCTTGTTGGAGCCGAGCGAAACCTGCTCGACCCTGCCCGCGACGCTCACCTTGTCGATGCCGCCGGAGAAGCCAATGCTGCGCACTTCGCCGCCTGCGCCGATGGTGACTGTATTTGTGCCGGAGAAGCTGGTGATCGCGCCGACAAACCCGCCGCTGACGACAACCTTGCTGGTGCCCGATCCCAGGCTGACGCTGTCGGCCCCGCCCTTCAGTTCGAAGGTGTTGTTGCCGTTGGAACGGATGGAGCCGACATAGCCCGAGCCACCGATGAAGGTGTTGTTGCCCTCGTCGAAGTCGATGAATCCGACATAGCCGCTGCCGCCGGTCACGGTGTCATTCCCCTGGCTCAGCATCAGCGTCTGAACCGCGCCGTCGCCCAGCGTCACTTTGCTTTGTCGCGCGTCATAAAGCTCGACATGCTTGGTCTGCTGCGACCCCAGCGACAGGGTGACATTCGAATCCGCGCCACCGCTCAGGTAACGGATGCGGGTGTCGTGCAGTGTGATGTTCACATTTCCGTCCGAGGGCAGCTGCACAAGATCCAGCCGCCGCCCGACAACACCGTCATTCGCATCGGTGATCGTCAGCGACAAAGGGGTGCCCGGCGCGGAACTGTCAAAGGAAAGGCGCCGGATGGTCCAGGGCTGGCCGGACAGTTTCAGCGACAGGCTGTCGGATGTGCCGGTCGATTCGTTGTTGATGTAGACGGAGCTGATCTGGCGCTCATCCCAGTTGAAACTGAAGCCGAAGGCAGAGAACGCAGTTGCCCCGTTGAGGGTGATCATGCGCTTGGACATGGGAAACTCCGTAAAGAAAATGGAACCAGAGGCTTGGGGTCTTGCAGGCGGCAGAAATACGGCGCCGCAGCGGCCTCAGGCTATCAGTGCCGTGCCCGGCCCACAATCGGCTTGAGGAGGCCTCTGGCATTCCGCCTTGCTTTCCGGGGCGGAACGGCCTATATGGCTCTCAACAGCGGCGCTGACGGGTCCAAACCGTCGGCCCATCGAAAGATGTAAACGGGCCGCTCGAGCCCGTTTTTTGCTTTTTGGAACCCGGATGACCGATCTCATCGCCAAGACCGCCATCGACCGCCGACTGGCCGACATTGTCGGCCCGGTCATCGAAGGGCTGGGATTCGAACTGGTGCGCATCCGCCTGATGGGCGGCAAGACGCGGACCCTGCAAATCATGGTGGACCGCCCGGATGGCGGGATCGAGGTGGACGAATGTGCCGCCGTCTCCACCGCCGTTTCGGCCCTGCTGGACGTCGAAGACCCGATCGAGGACAATTATGTGCTTGAGGTCTCGTCCCCCGGCATCGACCGCCCGCTGACCCGCCTGAAGGACTTCGACATGTGGGTCGATTACGAGGCGCGGCTGGAAACGACCGAGTTGATTGATGGCCGTCGTCGCTTCAAGGGTGTGCTGCAAGGCACTGAAGGCGACGAGGTACTGATCGAGATCGAGGAAGGCGGCGAGACGCTGACCATCGGGCTGCAATTCGACTGGCTGTCGGATGCCAAGCTTCTGCTGACCGACGAACTGATCGCCGAGGTTCTGCGCCAGCGCAAGGAAGCCGGCGTCATCGACGAATCGAAGTTCGACGAGATCGAAGAAACCGAAGGGGATGAGGACGACGACCTCGAAACCCCCGCGACGAAACACTGACAGGCCAAGAGGACATCATGGCGATTACGTCTGCGAACCAGCTGGAGCTTCTGCAAACCGCCGAGGCGGTGGCGCGCGAAAAGATGATCGACCCGGATCTGGTGATTCAGGCGATGGAGGAATCCCTCGCCCGTGCCGCCAAATCGCGTTACGGCGCCGAACTGGACATCCGCGTCAAGATCGACCGCAAGACGGGCCGCGCCACCTTTGCCCGCATCCGCACCGTGGTGCCGGACGAGGAATACGAGAATCACCACGCCCAGCTGACCGTCAAGCAGGCCAAAACCTATCTGAAAGACCCGCAGGTCGGGGACGAGGTGATCGACGAGGTTCCGCCCGTGGATCTGGGCCGTATCGCCGCGCAAAGTGCCAAGCAGGTTATCCTGCAAAAGGTGCGCGAGGCCGAGCGTGACCGTCAGTATGACGAATTCAAGGATCGCAAGGGCACCATCATCAACGGTGTGGTGAAGCGCGAGGAATATGGCAATCTGATCGTCGATATTGGGCGGGGCGAAGGCATCCTGCGCCGGAACGAGAAGATCGGCCGCGAAAGCTATCGCCCGAATGACCGTATCCGCTGCTACGTCAAGGATGTGCGCCGCGAGACCCGTGGCCCGCAGGTCTTCCTGTCGCGCACCGATCCGCAGTTCATGGCGGAACTGTTCAAGATGGAAGTGCCGGAAATCTATGATGGCATCATCGAGATCAAGGCCGTCGCCCGTGACCCGGGTTCGCGCGCCAAGATCGCCGTGATCAGCTATGACAACTCCATTGACCCTGTGGGTGCCTGCGTCGGTATGCGCGGCAGCCGTGTGCAGGCCGTGGTGAACGAGCTTCAGGGCGAAAAGATCGACATCATTCCCTGGAACGGCGATACCGCCACCTTCCTCGTGAACGCGCTGCAACCTGCCGAGGTCAGCAAGGTCGTGTTCGACGAGGAGGCAGGCAAGATCGAGGTCGTGGTGCCGGACGAACAGCTTTCGCTGGCCATCGGTCGCCGCGGTCAGAACGTGCGTCTGGCCTCGCAGCTGACCGGGCTGGACATCGACATCATGACTGAGGCCGAGGAATCGGCGCGTCGTCAGGCCGAATTCGCCGAGCGTACGAAACTCTTCATGGATACCCTTGATATCGACGAGATGATGGCCCAGCTTCTGGTGGCGGAAGGCTTCACCAATCTGGAAGAAGTGGCCTATGTCGATCAGGACGAGCTTCTGTCCATCGACGGTTTCGATGAAGGCACCGCCGAGGAACTGCAAGCCCGCGCCCGCGATTACATCGAGGAACAGAACCGCAAGGCCATCGAGAATGCCCGTGCACTGGGCGTTGATGACAGCCTGTTCAACTTCGAGGGGCTGACACCCCAGATGATCGAGGCGCTGGCGAAGGACGGCATCAAGACGCTGGAAGATTTCGCCACCTGCGCCGATTGGGAACTGGCTGGCGGCTGGACGACCGAAAACGGCCAGCGCAAGAAAGATGACGGCGTGCTTGAGAAGTTCGAGGTCTCGCTGGAAGAAGCGCAGACCCTGATCATGACGGCGCGCGTCATGCTGGGCTGGGTCGACCCGACCGAACTGGCAGCGGCCGAGGCTGAAGACGAAGAGGGCGACGCCGAGGAGGCCGAGGCCTGAGCCTCGGGTTTCCCATGACGCGCGGCGGCCGCAAGGACGACAGGGACGGCCCGGAACGGCGATGCATCGTTTCGGGTGACTCCGGGCCGACGGCCGGGTTGATCCGTTTCGTCGCGGGGCCGGATGGCGACGTGGTGCCCGATCTGCTGGGCAAGCTGCCGGGCCGGGGCTTCTGGGTGACTTCCACCCGCGAGGCGCTGGACCGTGCGGCGGCAAAGGGCCTGTTCTCGCGTGCGGCGCGGACCAGGGTTACGCCGCCCCCGGCGCTGGCGGACCTCATTGAGGCGATGCTGGCGAAGCGCGTGGTCGAACTGTTGAGCCTCGCCCGCAAGGCGGGGCTGGCGGTGACCGGGTACGAGAAGGTGAAGGGCTGGCTTGTGGATGGCACGGCGACCGTGCTGATCCAGGCCAGTGACGGGTCGGAACGGGGCAAATCGAAGCTCCGCCCGCCCGCGAAGACGGGGCTGTTCATCGGCTGCCTGACCGGACAGGAAATCGGTTTGGCTTTTGGCCGCGAAAGTGCCATACACGGCGCGCTTGCGGCTGGTGGACTCAGCGACCGTGTTGTAGAGGAAGCGGCAAGGCTGGCAGGGCTCCGGGGTGGAGTCGCAGGCCAGCATGACGGCGGCGAGACCGCCGGAGAGGATACGAAGACGGTATGAGCGATACGGACGGTAAAAAACCCCTCGGGCTTGGTGGCGGCGCTGGCAAGCGCCCGGGTCAGGTGAAGCAGAGCTTCAGCCACGGCCGGACCAACACCGTGGTGGTGGAGACCAAGCGCAAGCGCGTGGTGGTGCCGAAGCCCGGCACCGCAGGCGGTGCCGCAGGTGGCGGCTCGGCCTCGCATCTGGGCGATCCGTCGAAGCGCCCCGCCGGGATCTCCGACGCCGAGATGGAACGGCGCCTGGCTGCGCTGCGCGCCGCCAAGGCCCGTGAGGCCGAGGATACCGCGCGCCGCGCCGAGGAAGAGCGTCAGCGCGAGGAAGATCGTCAGCGCCGCCGCGAGGAAATCGAGGCGAAGGAGCGCGAAGAGCGCGAGCGCGAAGCGGCCATCAAGGCCCGTCAGGAAGAAGAAGAGCGTCAGGCGCGTGCCGAGGCGGAGGCCAAGGCTGCCGCTGCCGCGCAGCGCAAGGCTGATATTCTTGGCACCAAGTCGCGTGCGCAGATCCAGCGCGAGCAGGAAGAAGCGCGTGCCGCAGCCGAAGCCGCCAAGCCTGCCGCGAAATCGCGTGAGGCCGCCCCGGCTGCCCCTGCGACCGAGGAAGAAGCACGCGGCGCTGCCAAACAGCCCGCAACGACTGTCAGCCCGCGCAAGACTGACCGCGAACGCGAAGAGCGTGATCGGGACCGTGGTGCCAAGGGCAAGGGCGATGATGGCCGCCGTTCCGGCAAGCTGACCCTGACTGCCGCGCTGGATGGCGAGGGCGGGCGCACCCGCTCGCTCGCCGCGATGAAGCGCAAGCAGGAAAAGGCCCGCAACAAGGCCATGGGATTCGGTCAGAAGGCCGAAAAGCAGGCCCGCGACGTGCAGCTGCCTGAAACCATCGTTGTCAGCGAACTGGCCAACCGGATGGCGGAACGCGCCGCCGACGTGGTCAAGGCGCTGATGAAGATGGGCATGATGGTCAACATGAACCAGACCATCGACGCCGATACCGCCGAAATCATCATCGAGGATTTCGGTCATCGCGCCGTGCGCGTGTCGGATTCCGATGTGGAACAGGTCATCGACACCGTCGAAGACAAGGCCGAGGATCTGGAATCGCGTCCGCCGATCGTGACCATCATGGGTCACGTCGACCACGGCAAAACCTCGCTGCTGGATGCGATCCGCAAGGCCAACGTCGTGTCGGGCGAGGCCGGTGGCATCACCCAGCACATCGGTGCCTATCAGGTGAAGACGCCGAATGGTTCGCTGGTCTCATTCCTCGATACGCCCGGTCACGCGGCCTTCACGTCGATGCGGGCCCGTGGCGCGCAGGTGACGGATATCGTGATCCTGGTGGTCGCGGCCGATGATGCCGTGATGCCGCAGACGATTGAAGCCATCGCCCACGCCAAGGCGGCGAAGGTGCCGATGATCGTCGCGATCAACAAATGCGACAAGCCGGATGCCAACCCGCAGAAGGTGCGCACCGACCTGCTTCAGCACGAAGTGGTGGTCGAGGCGATGTCGGGCGACGTGCAGGATGTCGAGGTTTCTGCCAAGACTGGCAAGGGCCTGAATGACCTGCTGGAAGCCATCGCTCTGCAGGCCGAGATCCTTGAACTGAAGGCCAACCCGAATCGCCCCGCCATGGGCGCGGTGATCGAGGCCAAGCTGGATGTCGGTCGCGGCCCGGTTGCCACCGTTCTGGTGCAGAACGGCACGCTGAAACGCGGCGACATCTTCGTCGTGGGCGAGAAGTGGGGCAAGGTTCGTGCGCTGATCAACGACAAGGGCGAAACCGTCACCGAAGCCGGACCGTCGGTTCCGGTCGAGGTGCTGGGCCTGAACGGCACGCCCGAAGCCGGTGACGTGCTGAACGTGGTGTCGACCGAGGCGCAGGCGCGCGAGATCGCGGATTACCGCGAACAGGCCGCCAAGGACAAACGCGCCGCTGCCGGTGCCGCGACCACGCTGGAACAGCTCATGGCGAAGGCGAAGGCCGATGCCGATGTGGCGGAACTGCCGGTGCTGGTGAAAGCCGATGTGCAAGGTTCTGCCGAGGCCATCGTTCAGGCGCTGGAAAAGATCGGCAACGACGAGGTGCGCGTGCGCGTGCTGCACTATGGTGTGGGTGCGATCACCGATACCGATGTGGGTCTGGCCGAAGCCTCGAACGCGCCGATCATCGGCTTCAACGTCCGGGCGAATGCGACCGCGCGCAACGCGGCGCAGCAGAAGGGCGTGGAAATCCGCTACTACTCGATCATCTATGACCTGATCGACGACATCAAGTCGGCAGCCTCGGGGCTGCTGAAGGCCGAAGTGCGCGAAAACTTCATCGGTTACGCGCAGATCAAGGAAGTCTTCCGCATCACCGGCGCGGGCAATGTGGCGGGTTGTATCGTCACCGAGGGCGTTGCGCGCCGTTCGGCTGGTGTGCGCCTGCTGCGCGACAACGTGGTCATCCACGAAGGCACGCTCAAAACGCTCAAGCGCTTCAAGGACGAGGTCAAGGAAGTGCAGTCCGGTCAGGAATGTGGCATGGCCTTCGAACGCTACGAGGATATCCGGGCGGGCGATGTCATCGAGATATTCGAACGCGAGGAAGTGCAGCGCTCGCTGGCCTGAGGTCAGTGGCGCGCAAAGCAAAAGGCCGGGCAAACTGCCCGGCCTTTTGCTTTTTCATCGGTTGTCTCAGTTGCGCGCACCGGACACCGGATAGCCAACGAAGGTCTTGTCATCGACCCGCACCATCAGCTTTCCGTCCTGCGTCGAGCCGACCACAATTCCCTGCACGGATACACACGAACCCAAGGCGATCGTTCTCAGCATCTCTCCCCCCAAATTCAGCCAGAACGGGTAAAGAATACGGGGGAAGTGGTTAACCCGCTACTAAGAAAATTTCACAAAAGAGGCAAAATTCTCGTTGCCTGCAAAAAATTAAAGCCAATCGCGCAAGATCGGGATGAGTGGAATATCGGCGGGCGGCATCGGGTAATCCTTCAGTGCCTGTGCCCGCACCCAGGCGATTCGCTGCCCTTCGCGGCCGGTGGGAATGCCTTCCCAGCGCCGGCAGGCGAAAAGCGGCATCAGCAGGTGGAAATCCTCATAGGCGTGGCTGGCGAAGGTCAGCGGCGCGAGGCAGCTTTTCCAGGTGTCGATGCCCAGCTCTTCCTTCAACTCGCGGATCAGGCAGGCCTCGGGTGATTCGCCGGATTCAACTTTGCCGCCCGGAAACTCCCACAGCCCGGCCAGAGATTTGCCCTCGGGGCGTTGCGCCAGCAGCACGCGACCGTCAGCGTCAATCAGCGCCACGGCGGCGACGAGAAGAATCTTCATGGCAGATGTTCCGCTTCTGGCAGGTGCCGGGGGACTTCGCGTCCCCCGGACCCCCTGTGGGATATTTATGAACAGATGAAATCAGGAGCGGTAATCCGCGTTGATCTCGATGTAACGGCTGGTCAGGTCGCAGGTCCAGATCGAGCGTTTGGCCCGGCCCATCCCCAGATCGACACCGATCACCAGTTCCGAACGGCGGAAATAGGCGGCGCCGTCTTCCTCACGGTAGTCGGGGTTGCGCCAGCCTTTTTCGGCGACAATCAGATCGCCGAAGGTGATACGCAGCTTGTCGCGGTCTGCTGCAGCGCCGGATTTGCCGATAGCGGCGACGATACGACCCCAGTTCGGATCTTGTCCGGCCAGCGCGGTCTTGACCAGCGGGCTGTCGGCGATGGACTTGCCGATGCGAAGCGCATCTTCGGCCGAGGCGGCGCCGGTGACCCGGATTTCCACAAATTTTGTGGCGCCTTCACCATCCTTCACAACCTGATGCGCCAGATCCATCATCACACTGCGCAGCGCGGCCTCGAAGGCCTTGGCGACGGGTCCGGTGGCCTTGACTTCTGCCGCTGCGCTCTGGCCGGTGGCGCAGAGGAGCAGCGTGTCCGAAGTGGAGGTGTCGCTGTCGACGGTGATCGAGTTGAAGGTCTCGTCCACATTCCGCGACAGCATCTTTTGCAGGTTGGCGGCACTGATCTTCGCATCGGTGAAGATATAGACCAGCATCGTCGCCATATCCGGCGCGATCATGCCCGACCCCTTGGCGATGCCCGAGATATGAATCGGACCACCTTCGCCTTCGATCACGGCGCTGGCCCCCTTGGGGAAGGTGTCGGTGGTCATAATGGCTTCGGCAGCCGACTGGATCGCCTCTTCCGTCAGGCCCTCGACCAGCGCGGGCATGACGGCGGTGATTTTCTCGAAGGGCAGGGGTTCACCGATCACGCCGGTGGAGGAGGAATACACCCGGCTGGCGGGCAGCCCCAGTGCCGCGGCGGCGCTGCCGGTGACCTCGGCCACCGCCTTGTCCCCGATCTTGCCGGTGAAGGCATTGGAATTGCCCGAGTTCACCACGATGGCGGCGCCGGCATCGGCCGGTGCCTTCATCGCCAGTTTCTCCTGGCAGTCGCGCACGCAGCCCGAGCGGGTGGAGGAGCGGGTGAACACCCCCGCGACGGTGGTGCCGGGGCACAGGCTGACCAGCATCACGTCGCGGCGGTTCTGATACTTGATCCCGGCGCCGACTGCGGAAAAGGCCGCACCCTTGATGACCGGCAGCACCGGGAAGGCCGCAGGGGCCAGCGGCGACACCGGCTTGGCAGCCTTCTTCACCGCAGCGACCGCAGCTTCGGCCAAATCCTCGGCGCGGTCTTTGGCGGTTTCTGCCGCCTCTTCCAGTTGCGCCGTGAGGGTGGCGACCTTCTTCTTCAGCTTCTTCTTGAGGGCCTTGGCTTCGGCCTTCCAGTCGGTCTTGCTCATGGCGCAACTCCGGCAGAGATTACTTGTCCAACAAGCTCTCGTCTTTCAGGACGGCCGGGTCAATCCCTTCGCCCGGTTTCTCGACCTTCGCATCCTTCTCCAGCGCGGCGAGGTGATCGGTGATCGCGGTTTTCTCGATCTCGGCTGCAAGCTCGTCGCGCACATCGTCCAGCGCGGGCGCGGCGGAAGGACGCGTTTCGACCAGCTTGATCAGGTGCCAGCCGAAATCGGTTTTCACCGGACCGACCAATTCACCCGGCTTCATCGCCACAACTGCATCCTCGAAGGGTTTGACCATCATACCGGGGCCGAACCAGCCCAGATCCCCGCCATTGGCGGCGGTGCCGTCGGTGCCGTGGGTCTTGGCCGCATCGGCGAAATCGACGCCGCCCTCGATCTGTGCCTTGATTTCCTTGGCCTTCTCCTCGCTGTCCACGAGGATATGCGCGGCGTGATATTCGGTGCCGGGCTTGAAGTCCTTGTATTTGGCGTCATAGGCGGCTTGCAGTGCGGCATTGGTCACGGCCGCTGTCACCACCTGTTGCAGCGCGATGGCCGAGATCTGGCCACGGCGTTCATTTTCCAGCGTGATCTGGTCGCGCTTCGACAGGTTCTTTTCCACCGATTGTGCCAGAAGTGTCTGTTGCACAAGCTGATCCAGGATCCCCTTAAACAGGACGTCATCGGGCAGCGCCTGATATTGCGGCGGCAGCGAGGCGCGCATGGCGATCATCTGCCCCAGCGTCACCGGGGTGCCATTCACATCGGCCACAACGGTTTCGGCAGTGGGGTCGGCCGCGAGGGCCGGGGCGGCGAGGGCCACCGTCAGCGCAAACGCCCCAAGGATCGTTGTTATTTTCGCCATATCACCGTCTCCTGATCGGGGCGCGTGCCGCGCCACGTTGACTTGGCGCTTCCGCCCCCTTACATCCGCGAAGGTCGCGCGAGACGGGGCACCTTCCGCGCCTTTCCGGGTTCTTCTATGAAAGCTGGGTGAGGCGGGCAAGGCCCCCGTCTCGCACGTTTCTGTCAGCAACCGGACACCGGAGAAAACATGCTTGGTCTCGGAACGCTCGCGCGGAAGGTTTTTGGCACGCCCAATGACCGCAAGGTCAAATCGGTTCGCCCGATGGTCGCCAGGATCAACGCGCTGGAGCCGGAGTTTCAGGCGCTGAGCGACGAGGATCTGATCGCGCGCACCCGCGCCCTTCAGGACCGCGTGCAGAACAAGGGCGAAAGCCTTGACAGCATCCTGCCCGAAGCCTTCGCCAACTGCCGTGAAGGCGCGCGCCGCGCGCTGGGCCTCCGGGCCTTCGACGTGCAGTTGAAGGCAGGGATCTTCCTGCATCAGGGCAATATCGCCGAGATGAAGACCGGCGAGGGCAAGACGCTGATGGCGACTTTCCCGGCCTATCTGAACGCGCTGGCGGGCAAGGGCGTTCATGTCGTCACGGTGAACGACTATCTGGCCAAGCGCGACTCTGAATGGATGGGCAAGGTCTTTGCCCAGCTTGGCCTGACCTGCGGCGTGGTCTACCCCTATCAGCCCGAGGCCGAGAAACACGCGGCCTATCGCGCCGACATCACCTATGCGACGAACAACGAGCTGGGCTTTGATTACCTTCGTGACAACATGAAGGGCAGCATCGATGAGATGATGCAGCGCGGCCATTTCTTCGCCATCGTGGACGAGGTCGACTCGATCCTCATCGACGAAGCGCGCACGCCGCTGATCATTTCAGGCCCGAGCCAGGACCGCAGCGACCTCTACACCCGCGTCGATGCGCTGATGCCCGAACTGACTGAGGCGCATTTCAAGCTGGACGAAAAAGGCCGCAACGCGACCTATACCGAAGAGGGTAACGAGTTCATCGAAAGCCGTCTGCGCCAGTCCGGTTTGCTGCCCGAAGGCCAGACGCTTTACGACCCCGAAAGCACGTCTCTGGTGCATCACATCAACCAGGCCCTGCGCGCCCACAAGCTGTTCCACCGTGATCAGAATTACATCGTGCGCGACGGCGAGGTTGTGCTGATCGACGAATTTACCGGCCGGATGATGCGGGGCCGCCGCCTGTCCGACGGGCTGCATCAGGCCATCGAAGCCAAAGAAGCGGTGCAGATCCAGCCCGAGAACGTGACGCTCGCTTCCGTGACCTTCCAGAATTACTTCCGTCTCTACAACAAGCTGTCGGGAATGACCGGCACCGCCCAGACCGAGGCGGAAGAATTCATGGAAATCTACAAGCTTGGTGTGGTCGAAGTGCCGACCAACCGTCCGGTCGCGCGGAAGGACGAACACGATCAGGTCTATCGCACCGCGCGCGAGAAATACGAAGGTGTGGTCAAGGCCATCGGCGAGGCGCATGAAAAGGGCCAGCCGATCCTTGTCGGTACTACCTCGATTGAGAAATCGGAATTCCTGTCCGACCTGCTGAAACAGGCCGGTGTGCCACATAATGTGCTGAACGCGCGGCAGCACGAACAGGAAGCGCAGATCGTGGCGGATGCAGGGCGCTTCGGCGCGGTGACCATCGCCACCAACATGGCCGGGCGCGGTACTGACATCCAGCTGGGTGGCAATGTCGAAATGAAGGTGATGCAGGCCATCACCGCCGACCCGCATCTGCACCCGGACGAAGTGCGCGCCAAGGTCGAGGCGGAACATGCCGCAGAAAAGCAGAAGGTGATCGAGGCGGGCGGCTTGTTCGTTCTGGGCACCGAACGCCATGAAAGCCGCCGCATCGACAATCAGTTGCGCGGCCGTTCGGGCCGTCAGGGCGACCCCGGCCGCTCGGTTTTCTTCCTGTCACTGGAAGACGATCTGATGCGGATTTTCGGCTCGGAACGGCTGGACAGCGTGCTGTCGAAACTGGGGATGAAGGAAGGCGAGGCCATCGTTCACCCCTGGGTCAACAAGTCGCTGGAACGCGCGCAGGCAAAGGTCGAGGGCCGCAACTTCGATGTCCGCAAGCAGCTGCTGAAGTTCGACGACGTGATGAACGACCAGCGCAAGGTGATCTTCGGTCAGCGGCTGGAGATCATGCAGGCCGAGGATCTGTCGGAAATCGCGCAGGACATGCGCTATCAGGTCATCGACGATCTGGTCGAACAGTTCATGCCGGCCAAGACCTATCCTGAACAGTGGAACACGACCGGCCTTTATGCGGCGCTGCTGGAAAAGATGGCGCTGGACGTTCAGGTGATCGACTGGGCGAAGGAAGAGGGCGTCGACCAGGATGTGATCCGCGAACGGCTGGAGAAAGCCTCGGATGCCATGATGGCCGAGAAGCTGGAAAGCTTCGGGCCGGAAACCATGCGCAACATCGAAAAGCAGCTTCTGTTGCAAACCATCGACGGCAAGTGGCGCGAACACCTGCTGCGGCTGGAACATCTGCGCTCGGTCGTGGGCTTCCGTGGCTATGCCCAGCGTGACCCGCTGTCGGAATACAAGACCGAGGCTTTTGCCCTGTTTGAAACCATGCTGGACGGGCTGCGTCAGGATGTGACTCAGAAGCTCGCTCTGATCCGGCCGGTGACGCAGGAAGAACAGCAGCAGATGATGGCGCAATATCTGGCGCAGCAGCAGGCCGCGCAGGACGCCGCCGACGCGGCGGCGGCTTCGGGTAGCCATGAGGCGGTGGAACATATCGCAGCCGCTGGCTTTGACGAGGCCGACCCCTCGACTTGGGGCAACCCGTCGCGCAATGACCCATGCCCCTGCGGTTCGGGTGAGAAGTTCAAGCATTGCCACGGTCGCCTCGTCTGAGGCGGCCCACCGGCGCGCTGCTGGAAACATTCCCCGCTTTCGCCACGGAATGGCCCGGTTTCCTGACTAGTCCTGACCGGGACAAAAACTCGGGAGCCTTCCGATGGACATGAAACGTCGAATCGCACTTGCCGCCGCGCTGCTGGCTGTCGGGCTGGGCGCTGGTCATTTCGTGCAGAACCGTGCTGCGGAAGAGAAACTGGCCGCGCAACGGGAGGCCGCCGTGAAGGTGAAATCGACCAGCGTGGTGCCGCTGGCTGCCGAATCCGACCCGGCCCCGATCATCCTGACGCGGCCCGCTGCCGAGGTGCCCGCTGCGCCAATGCTGACGCCACAGCCGGACAGCACCCCCGCGAAGATTGCGCCACCCGCCATGCCGCAGGATACTGCCCCGACACAGGCCGAGGCCTGCCCCGTGACGCTGGATCTCGCGGCCAAGGACCATGCCATGCTGGGCCTGACCCTGCTGGCCCCCTGCCAGCCGGACGCGCGCGTTGTCATCAAACAGGGCGGGCTGGCCGTCACCGGAAAGACCTCTACCACCGGGGCGCTGTTTCTTGATCTGCCCGCGATGACGACGGATGGCACCGTGACAGTCAAGCTGGCGGATGGCACCCGGGTCGAGGCAACCCGCCCGATGCCCGAGGTCGCGGGGCTGCGCCGGTTCGCGGTGCAATGGCTCGATGCCGATGCGTTCCAGTTGCAGGCGTTTGAAAACGGGGCCGATTATGGCCAGCCCGGCCATGTTTCGGCCAATGCGCCGCACACGCCGGTGCCGGGCAAACCGCTGACCGGCGGGTTCCTGTCCCTTCTGGGGGACGATTCGGTCGATCTGGCGATGCTGGCCGAGGTTTACACCTTCCCGGCCAACGGGATGCCGGATGTGGTGGTTGAGGCCGCTGTTACCGATGCGACCTGCGGACGCGAACTGCTGGGCGAAACTGTGGCGTCGTTCGGCGGACAAAGCGACAGCTCTGAACTGACACTGGCCATGCCGGACTGCGCAGCGAAGGGCGATATTCTGGTATTGAAAAACCTCGTGTCCGGGACGAAACTCGCCACAAGGTAACTTGAAGGCCCGATATGCGTTTGATGCTTTGGTGCGCGGCGGTTTTCGCCGCGCTCTCGTTTTGCGGACAGGCGGCACAGGCGCAGGATGTCACCCTGACCGCGCGCGACGGGTCTTTGTCGATCGACGGCACGCTGATGGGCTTTGACGGCGAGTTTTACCGGGTCGAAACCCGGTTCGGCATGCTGACGGTGGATGGCGAAGGCGTGATCTGTGACGGACCGGGTTGCCCCGACCTGACCGCAACACTTGCTGTTCTGCGCATCACCGGGGCCGAGGCGCCGGGCAAGGCGCTTTTGCCGCCGCTGCTGGCCGCTTATGCGAAAACGCGCGGGCTGGCTCTGAAGCTGGAACCGCAGGACGCCGGTTTCATCGCGGCTTTGTCGGAAACCGGAACCGATCAGGTGCTGGCGCGCATCACCTTCATCCCGTCCTCGCCGGAGGAGGCGCGGGCGGCACTGTTGTCCGGCGCGGCAGAGCTTGCGGTTTCGGCAACCGCCGACAAGGGTTTCGGCGCACGGGCCATGGCGCTGGATGCGCTGGTCCCGATTGTCGCGCGCGACAACCGGCTGCCCCGGATCTCGACCCCCGATCTGGCGCAGGCGCTGTCGGGCGAAATTCGCAACTGGCAGGCGCTGGGCGGGCCTGACATGCCGCTGGCGCTGCATGCGCTGGCAAAGGATACGTCGGTGCAGCAGGCTTTGGTGGCGCGTCTGGGGCGTGATGTGCCTGCGGTCGTGATCCATGACACGCCCGAGGCACTGGCCGAGGCAGTGGCGCGTGACCCCTGGGCGCTGGCGATCACCGGGCAGGCGCAGCGCGGCGCCGCACGGGCATTGCCGCTGACCGACAGCTGCGGCTTTCCGCTGCTGGCGGACCGGGCACTGGTGAAGGCGGGGGATTATCCTCTGACCTTTGCCATCAGCCTCCTGACGCCGCGCCGCCGCCTGCCGCTGTTCGCACGGGAGTTTCTGGATTTCCTCGACCATCCGGCAGCCGAAACTGCCGTGGCCGGGGCTGGATATATCGACCGCGCCCCGGAAAGCGTGCCGCTGACTGCGGACGGGCTGCGCCTGCTGAACGCGATCAAGGGGGCAGGGGGTGATGTGCCGCTGGCCGAGCTGAAACGTCTGGCCGATGCCATGGCGGGCGCCAGCCGGTCGTCGCTGACCTTCCGGTTCGAGGATGGGTCCGCGACGCTGGATGCGCGCTCGCGCGAAAACCTGCGCCTGCTGGCGCGCCTGATCGAGGTTGATGCCTTTCGTGGAAACAGGCTGATCCTCGCGGGATTCTCTGATGGTTCGGGCGATGGCGCGGCCAATATGCGGCTGTCGGAAAGCCGGGCCATCGGTGTGCTGACCGCGCTGTCTGCGACATTGCCGGGCGGCACCGATCCTGCACGCCTGCCAGAGGTCGAAGCGTTTGGCGAGGCGCTGCCCATGGCCTGCGACACCACGGCCGCCGGGCGCCGCGCCAACCGGCGGGTGGAGGTCTGGTTGCGCCCGGTGTTCACAGATAGCCCTGAGACCGGAAACTGAGCTCCCGCTCTTTCCCGATGATCAGATGATCGTGCAAAACAAGGCCCAGCACCTCGGCCGCGTCGCGGATCTGCATGGTCATTTGTATGTCTGAATCCGAGGGTGTCGGGTCGCCGGAAGGGTGATTGTGCACCAGAATCAGTGCGCTGGCATTCAGTTCCAGCGCCCGTTTCACCACTTCGCGGGGGTAGACCGGCACATGATCCACCGTGCCGCGTGCCTGCTCCTCATCCGCGATCAGCACATTCTTGCGATCCAGAAACAGGATACGGAATTGCTCGGTTTCCCGATGCGCCATGGTGGTGTGACAATAATCCAGCAGCGCGTCCCAGCTTGACAGCACCGGCCGGTGCATCACCTTCGCCCGCGCCATGCGCTGCGCCGCCGCCTCAACGATCTTCAATTCCTGCACCACCGCCTCTCCCACCCCTTTCACCGCCAGAAGACGCGGCACCGGGGCGGCAATCACGCGGTTGAAATCGCCGAAGGTTTCCATCAGCAGCCGGGCCAGCGGCTTCACATCCTGCCGGGGGATGGCACGAAACAGCAGAAGTTCCAGCAATTCGTAATCCGGCAGGGCGGTGGCGCCGCCCTCCATGAACCGTGCGCGCAGGCGTTTGCGGTGGTCGGCAATATACGAGGGCAAGCGCCCCGGCAGGGCCGCACCTGTCGCCTCATCCTCGTCGCCTGACGGGGCGAAAAGGGGCAGGGGAGCTTCGGCGAAGGCGCGTGATCTGGTCATGCCGCCAGCTTGCGCCCCGAATCGTAAACGGGCGGTTAACCGCAGCAGGGCTTGTCATCCGCCAGTCCTCCGGCTTCGATGGCAGAAAACAGGAGGCAGCATGACACTCGGTCAACTGAAAGCCCAAGGCACCCCGCGCGAGATCGGGCGGGCGCTGGGTATGGCGGGGCGGGCGGCCGTGCTGACCCATCTGCGCGGCAACCCCTTCTGGCGCGAGGTGGTCGATCCGGTACACGCAGGCCGCCGCGCCCGGATGGCGGAAACCGTGCGCAACTGCTTTCCGGCGATCTGGGCTGAGATCGAGGGACTGGCCGAAGGGCTGGACCTGTCTTTCGCCGAGGTTTTCGCCTGGCAGTGCCGGGGGGACATCCTCGCCGCGCTGCCGCCGTTTGCTGAAGCCGAGGGCTGCACCTCGGTCCTGCGCCCCGGCACCCCGGCGGTTATGGCGCATAACGAAGACGGCTACCCCAACCTGCGCGGCCAGTGTTTTCTGGCTGATCTGGCGCCGGAGGGCGCACCGCAGTTCGTCAGCTTCTGCTATCCGGGGTCGATCCCCGGCCATACTTTCGCGATGACCGGGGCGGGGCTGGGGATGACGGTCAACAACATCCGCCTGCAAGGGGTGGAGCCAACGGTTCCGCGCATGGTGCTGGGCCGGGCGATCCTCGCCTGCCGTTCGGCGGCCGAGGCGTTGGCGGTGCTGGAAGGCGCGAACTCCGGCGGTTTCCACATCGGGCTGGGCGAGGCCGCCAGCGGGCGGCTCTGGTCGGTGGAATATGGCGGCGGTGCAATGTCGGCGCAGGAGGTCACGGCGCCCTTCGCCCATGCCAATCACGCGCTGCACCATCCAGGCGGGCTGGCATCGCAATATATCACCCGGTCTTCCGCAGACCGGCAGGCGCGGGCTGAGGCTTTGCTGGCTGGCGATCCGCTGGCGGTGCTGGCCGATGCCGCCGGGCCGGGCCTGCCGATCCGCCGCAGCGACCCGCGCGACCCGGATGAGGAGAACACGCTGGCCACGGTGGTGATGCGGCTTGACGGTGGCGGGATCGACTGGCGGGTTTATGACGATCCCGCGCAGCCGCCGACCCACGCAGGGTGGATCGGCGGCTGAGGCGGCTCAGGCGGAGACCGCGAGTTCCGTCATCATTCCGGTCGCCAGATGGCCCATGTGGTGACAATGCAGCATCCAGGGCGCGACCTCACCCGCGTCAAAGGCGATGGTCACGCTGCCCATGGCGGGCACATGCACCGTATCGCGCAGCGCACCCGCGAAACGGGTGCCGTTGACCTCGACCACCTGAAACACATGGCCATGCAGATGCATCGGATGTGCCATCATCGACATGTTATGGAACATCAGTTCCACCCTCTCGCCGTTTTTCGCGGCGACCGGGGTCCGGTTGTCCCATGTCTGGTCATTGATCGTCCAGACATAGGGCTGCATCGCGCCGCCCAGCATGACCATCTGCCGGTTCTGCACCGGGCGTTCGGGGAGCGAGGTTACGGCACGCAAGGCCAATTCCTGCCGCATGTCGCCGGAAACCGGCGGATGCGCCTCGTCGGAAAGCGTGGCCATCCGGGGGATTGCGGCGCCCTTCGGGGCCAGAACGATGCCGGTGCGTTCGCGCGCGCCTTCGCGCAGGGCGAGTATGGGCAGTGCGGCACCATCGGCGGGCAGGTTGATCTCGATATCCAGCCGCTGTGCCGGGGCGATGGAAAAGCGGTCGCCGGGAAGAGGTTGCACCGGCTCGCCATCCACCGCGACCAGCCGGGCCGGGGTGCCGGTATCCACCCAGAAAGCGGTCATCGAGGCACCGTTGATGACCCGCAGCCGGATGCGCCCGCCCGGTTCGACGGCGATGACCTCTGGGTCGTCCAGCGTGCGGTCATTGGCCAGATAGGCGTCGAAGTTGAAATCGTTGAGGTCCATGGCCATGTCAGCCATACCGCTCATCTCGCCCATGGTCCCCATGCTGCCGTGCCCCATGGCGGAATGATCCATGCCAGCCGGCGCGCCGTGGTTCATGCTGCCATGATCCATCGCCATGCCGCCCGTCACCTCTGCCAGCACTTCTTCCGGCGAACGGAAAGCGAAGTCGTGCAGGAACATCACCACCTCTTGCCGGTCGGTGCGCAGATCCTCGGCGCTGCGCAGGATCAGCGGTGCGGCCAGAAGACCGATTTCCTGCTCCGGCAGATGGCTGTGCATCCAGAAGGTGCCGGGGCGGGGCGCATAATCATACCCACGGGTCTCGCCCGGTTTCAGCATCGGATTGGTGTTGGGCACGCCATCCTGCGCATTCGGGGGGATCTGGCCGTGCCAGTGGATGATCGTCTCGACCGGCAACGCATTGGTCAGATCGACGCGAAAGCGTTGATCGGTGTCGAGCGTCAGGCCAAGGCCGCCCTGGGCATTCATCAGCCCCATGACGGTGGCCGCGCGACCGCCAACCTCGATTACGCGGGTGGTGGCGGTCAGCGACAGCGGGGCGGTGGCGGCACGCAGCCGGGCGGGCACTGCAAGCGAAGCGGCCATAGCCGCAGAGGCGGCCATGAAGCCGCGGCGGGAAAATCGGGTCATCTTGATCTCCGGTCAAAAGTGGGACTTTGGGACAGGAGGCAAAGGCGTGGTGGCTTGCCTTCCGGTTCGGGGCCGGTGGAGGCTGCAAGGGCAAGAACCGGCGCCGGTTCGAACGGCACGACACGCTGCACCAGGCCAGGCGGCGCGAAGGCTTCGGTCATCACCGTCTGGCCCAGACAATGCTGGCGACAGGTTTCATTCATCCTGTCAGCGGTCATGCTGTGGCAATCGGGGGTGGTCATGGCCTGCGCCCTCTGCGGCTGTGGCATCGCATTGGCGATGGACACCGCGCCGGGCGACAGGCCGACAGCCGCCATAAAGACGGTGACAGCCAACAGTCGAAACAAGGCAGCCCTGAAACCCATGATTGCAGCTTACTGCGGGGGAACGAGCCTGTCAGATGAAATTTCCGGCACCGGACAAGGCGTCGTTCGCGAGCCTGCCCGTCGCATCGGGCAAGTTCTCACACCAGCGCCGCCACTCTTTCGGCCACGGCTTCGCCCAGAGCCGCATGGGCCTCTGCCTCGAAATGCACGCCATCGACCGGGCTGACGCTGATCACCTCCCCTGCGTCCAGAAAGGCTGCCCCGCGAGAGGTGGCGAGCGCGCGGTAGAGTGGGGGCAGGGCCAGAGATTTGGTGCGGGCACCCCAGAAATCCGGCGCGAGGACGCCGGTTTCCAGCACCGGCGGCGGGCAGATCAGCAGCACGCGGAAGCCACCATGCCGGGCCTGCATCTCGACCCCGAGCGCAAGGTCCAGCAGCCCGGCGATGCCGCCCATTACCGTTTCGGGGCTGGCGCCGAAGCGGGTTTTCACATCATTGGTGCCCAGCATGATGGTCAGCACATCCAGCGGCCCGTGGCTTTGCAGCGCCTGCCGCAGCGCCGGATGACCGTTCATCAGCCCGTCCATACATGGGTCGTCGAATTGCGCGGTGCGGCCTGGCAGACCTTCCTCCACCAGCTCCCACTCCGGCCCCAGTGCCGCCAGCGCCCGGCGCGGCCAGCGGACATCCGGGCCGAAGCGATGATAGCTCACGCGGTCGGTCATCGGGGGTGAACCGTGGGTATTGCTGTCGCCGAAGGTCATCAGAACGGGCATGGCACTCTCCGCTTTTCCGGCAGGCTAGTGCCGGACGCAGGAAATGCAATTCCCCTTGGCCTTTTGCGGCACTGCGCCCATATAGGGGCAAAGCTGCAAGACACGAGGACGCGATGTTCGGACTGGATTCCCAAAAGACCGCCCCCGCCGGGGCCGATCTGATCAAGGATTCGTCGGAAGCCACCTTCATGGCCGATGTGATCGACACAAGCCGCGAAGTGCCGGTGATCGTCGATTTCTGGGCGCCGTGGTGCGGCCCATGCAAACAGCTTGGCCCCGCGCTTGAGGCGGCTGTGACCGCGGCCAAAGGCCGGGTCAGGATGGTCAAGATCAACGTCGATGAAAACCAGATGATCGCGGGGCAATTGCGTATCCAGTCGATCCCGACGGTTTATGCCTTCTGGCAGGGCCAGCCGGTCGATGGCTTTCAGGGCGCGCTGCCGGGGTCGGAGCTGACCAAGTTTATCGAGCGCGTTGCCGCCATGGCAGGTGACGGCGGGCTGGGCGAGGCGCTGGAGATGGCGGAACAATCGTTGACCGATGGCGATGCCGTCGGAGCGGCCGAAATCTTTGCCGCAATTCTGGGCGAGGAGCCGGAGAATGCAGCCGCCTATGGCGGGTTGATCCGTGCACATATGGCGGCGGGCAATGTCGAACAGGCCGAGGCATTCCTCGCCGGTGTGCCCGCGAAGATCGCCCACGCCAAGGAGGTCGAGGCGGCTCGGGCGCAGATCGAGCTTGCCAAGCAGGCTGCCAATGCGGGCCCGGAGGCGGAGCTGCGCGCGGCGGTCGAGGCCAATCCCGACAATCATCAGGCGCGCTTTGATCTGGCGGTGGCGCTGAATGCCTCGGGCAAGGTGAACGAGGCGGTGGACGAGTTGCTGGACCTGTTCCGCCGGGACCGCGAATGGAATGACGGTGCCGCGCGTGCCCAGCTTTTCACCATCTTCGACGCGCTGAAGCCGCAAGACCCCATCGTGCTGAAGGGGCGGCGCAAACTTTCGTCGATGATATTTGCCTGACCTGCCGCGCGGCCTAGTTTGATGGCCATGATCAAAGCTGCCGACCTGCCCGACCTGATCCCGGTCTTTCCGCTGCCGGGCGCGCTGCTTCTGCCGCGGGCCCGTTTGCCGCTGCATATCTTCGAGCCGCGTTATCTGGCGATGCTGACCGATTGCATGAAGACCGAACAGCGGTTGATCGGGATGGTCCAGCCCCGCGAGGTGCCGGGGGCCGGGGCACCGCGTCTGCATGCCATCGGCTGCGCTGGTCGCCTGACCGGGTTTTCCGAAACCGAGGACGGACGCTATATGATCACCCTTTCGGGGGTGTCGCGCTTCCGCCTGCGGGAAGAGGTGCAGGGTTTTCAGCCTTATCGCCGCTGGGCGGTGGACTGGGCGCCCTTCGCCCGCGACCTTGGTGCGGCGGAAACCGATCCGGGTTTTGACCGCGACGGCTTTCTGGATCTGCTGGCGCGGTATTTCCAAAGTCAGGGCCTGTCTTCCGACTGGGGCAGCCTGAAAGAGGCCGAGGCCGAATTGCTGGTCAATTCGCTGTCGATACTGTGTCCGTTCGAGCCGGCGGACAAGCAGGCGCTGCTGGAGGCCCCCTCGCTGCCCACGCGACGCGAAACGCTGGTGACGTTGATGGAAATCGCCCTGCGCGGCGGCACGGAAGGAGAGCGTCTGCAATGACCGATCAGAACACCCCCGAACGGCGGATGCTGGAGGCGCTGGTCTGCCCGATGTCGCAGGCGCAACTGACCTGGGACGCCGAGCGGCAGGAACTGGTATCCAAGGCCGCGCGGCTGGCGTTTCCTGTGCGCGACGGCATCCCGATCATGCTGGTCTCGGAAGCCCGCGCGCTGGACTGATCCTCAGATCGGCTTCCCGTCCAGGAGTTTTGGCAGATCGCCTGTCAGCCCCGCCGCCTGCCGCATGAAACTGCGCCGCAGGCCGGGCAGGGCGTTCACCGCGCCAAGCCCCAGATCGCGCCCCAGCCGCAGAAGTGGATTGCTGTTGGAAAACAGCCGGTTGACCGTATCCATGCCAAGCGCCAGCGTCGTGGAATCGAACCGCCGCCAGCGTTGATAGGCGTCGAGCGTCGTCAGGCTGCCAAAATCCTCGCCCCGCCGATGCGCCTCGATCACCACCTGCGCCAGCGCGGCCACATCGCGCAGGCCGAGGTTCAGCCCCTGACCGGCAATCGGATGCACGCCATGCGCGGCATCGCCCATCAGCGCCACGCGCGGCGCGATGAAGCTGGTGGCCAGCGTCAGGTTCAGCGGATAGGTGAAGCGGGCGCCCGCCAGTGCGATCTCGCCCAGAAAATCGCCGAAGCGCGGGCGCAGCGCGGTCAGATAGCCTTCATCGTCCAGTGCCTGTATGGCGCGTGCGGTGGCGTCGGTCTCGCTCCAGACGATGCTGGAATGGTGGCCGCCCGCCAAGGGCAGGATGGCCAGCGGGCCGGAGGGCATGAAGAACTGATGCGCCACCCCTTCATGCGGTTTTTCATGCCGGATCGCGGTGACAAGCGCGGTCTGCCCATAGCCCCAGCCTGTGCGTCGGATACCGGCGCGGGCGCAGGTGCCTGATTGCCGCCCGTCGCAACCCGCCAGCAGCCGTGCGCTCAGCCGCTGACCCGAGGCGAGCGTGACGATGATGCCCTGCGCATCCGCCTCTTGCGCCATAACGGTTTCGCCCGACAGCAGCGTGATACCCGGCGCGTCGCACATGGCCTCAAGGAAGGCCGCGTAAAGATGCCGGTCCTCGACCATGAAGCCCATCGGGCCTTCCTCAAGCTCGGCCGAATCAAAGCCCAACACCCAGGGCGCGGCGCCTTGTCCCGCCTCGCCATCACTGGCCTTGATCTTGAGGATCGGCTGGCTTTGCGCGATGCGCGGCCAGACGCCGGTCGCCACCAGCAGGCGTTTGGACGCCAGCGCCAGCGCATAGGCGCGGCCGTCGAACCCGGCTTCGGCCCGCGCGGGGGCGGGGCGGCTGTCCACCACGGTGACACGCAGCCCGCCTTGGGCCAGTGCAAGGGCCAGCGCGGGGCCGTTCAGCCCGCCGCCCGCGATCAGAATATCGGTATCCGGCATCATGCGCCCAATATGGCGCGCCAAGCGGGATTGTCCATGCGCCGTTGCGTCGCTAGCCTGCGCCAAACAGCGGAGTTTGCGGCGATGATGGACAAATGGCTCGGGCGCAGTGCGGCGGATCTGGGACGGGCAATCGACGCGGGAAAAATCAACCCGGTTGACCTGACCGAGGCTTTCCTGGACGCCATCGCCCGCCACCCTGATGCGAAGCGCATCTATGCCCGCACGACGGCGGACCGGGCGCGCTCCACCGCAGTTTCCGCAGTCGGTCGCGCGCGTGCCGGAACCCGCATCGGCCCGCTGGATGGCGTGCCGCTGAGCTGGAAAGACAATTTCGATGCGGCGGGCGTGCCTTGCGAGGCCGGATCGGCGCTGCTGAAGGGCCGGGTGCCGGATACGGATGCCGAGCTTCTGCATGGGGCGACGACGCAGGGTCTGGTCTGTCTGGGCAAGACACATATGACGGAACTGGCGTTTTCCGGCCTCGGGCTGAACCCGGTGACGGCAACGCCGCCCTGCATCAACTTCCCCGATGCGGTGCCGGGCGGGTCATCCTCGGGCGCGGCGGCTTCGGTGGCCTTCGGGCTGGCGCCTGCTGCCATCGGCTCGGATACCGGCGGGTCGGTGCGGGTGCCAGCTGCCTGGAACGATCTGGTCGGGCTGAAAACCACGCATGGCCGGCTGTCGACCAAGGGGGTGGTGCCGCTGTGCGACCGTTTCGATACGGTCGGCCCGCTGGCGACGACGGTGGAGGATTGCGCGCTGATCCTTTCTGTCCTGTCAGCCCGTCGTGTGGCGGATCTGAACGGGGCGAGTCTCACCAACGCCCGTTTCGGCGTGCTGAAAACCGTGGCGCTGGATGATCTGCGCGACGCGCCGGCTCAGGGGTTTGACGGGGCATTGCGCCGCATGGCCAATGCAGGCGCCACCATTGACGAGTTCGATGCCCCGGAAGTGGCCGAGGCGATGCGGCTGGCTGCCGACCTCTTCACGCCCGAAGCCTATGCAATCTGGGGCAAGACCATCGAGGCGGCGCCAGACAAAATGTTCCCCCCGGTGCTGGAGCGTTTCCGGGCCGGTGCTGCGGTCACGGCGACAGCCTATATCGCGGCCTGGCGGCGGCTGGAGGATTTGCGCAAGATCTGGGAGCGCCGGGTTGGCGGTTTCGATGCCGTGCTGATCCCGACCTCGCCCATCTTGCCGCCAGATGCGAAGCGGCTGATGGAAGATCACGCCTATTTCACCTCTGAAAACCTGCTGGCGCTGCGTAACACCCGCATCGGTAACGTGCTGGGCCTGTGCGTGCTGACCCTTCCAACTGGCCAGCCGTCCTGCGGGATTTCGCTGATGGGCCCCGCGATGCAGGAGGAACGCCTGCTGCGGCTGGGCGCCGCGGTGGAACGCGCGCTGGGCTGAGGGCGCAAAAGTCACATTCGCCCGGCACATACAACCGATTGTGTCACGATCTACTGGACCGGGCAGGGCTTGCCCGCTATCCTCATCGCAAACGGGGCGATATGACCCCGAGATGAGGCAGTATACCAATGGCGTTTCCTGAGCGGTTTTCGAACCTGCCGGATTATGCGTTTCCGCGTCTGCGGAAATTGCTGGATCATTTGCCCCCCGGCGGGGCGCCGGTCGCCATGACGATCGGCGAGCCGAAACATGCGATGCCCGATTTCGTCGGGCCGATTCTGGCGGCGAATCTGGATGGCTTCTCGGTCTATCCGCCGAATGACGGCACGCCCGAACTGCTGGCCGCTATTTCTGGCTGGGTGCAGCGGCGCTATGGTGTGGCGCTGGGGGCGGATCGTTTCATGGTGCTGAACGGCACGCGCGAGGGGCTGTTCAACGCCTGTATCGCGCTGTGCCCGGAAACCAAGAACGGCAAGCAGCCCGTGGTGCTGATGCCGAACCCGTTCTATCAGGTCTATGCCGTGGCGGCGCTGACTGTGGGGGCGGAGCCGGTCTATGTGCCAGCCACCGCTGCGACTGGCCATCTGCCGGATTTCGCAGGGCTTTCTGCCGATCTGCTGGACCGGGTGACAGTCGCCTATATCTGCTCGCCCGCCAATCCGCAGGGCGCGGTGGCCAGCCGCGACTACTGGAAAACCCTGCTCGCGCTGGCTGAGAAGCATGATTTCCAGATTTTCGCGGATGAATGCTATTCCGAGATCTGGCGCAACAGCCCGCCGCCCGGCATCCTTGAGGTCGCGGCCGAGGTGGGTGCCGATCCCGAACGGGTGCTGGCCTTTCATTCGCTGTCAAAACGGTCAAACCTGCCCGGTCTGCGGTCGGGTTTCGTGGCCGCCGGGCCGCAAAGCATGGAGCGACTGCGCAAGCTGCGGGCCTTTGCCGGTGCGCCACTGCCGCTGCCCTTGCAGCGCGTGGCGGAAGCCGCCTGGAGTGACGAGGCGCATGTGGCCGCCTCGCGCGCGCTGTATCAGGAGAAATTCGCGCTGGCCGACCGGATCTTCGGCGGCATGCAGGGCTATCAATCGCCCGAAGGCGGCTTCTTCCTGTGGCTGCCGGTCGAGGATGGCGAGGCGGCGGCGCTGAAGCTCTGGACCGAGACGGGCGTGCGGGTGCTGCCGGGGGCGTATCTGTCGCGCGATGTCGGCGGGCAGAATCCGGGCAAGCCCTACATCCGCGTCGCTTTGGTGGCGCCAAAAGACGAAACGGAACGCGGCCTGACGAAGCTGCGCGACTGCATTTACGGCTGAGGTGGCAGATGGCTTTGTATCAGATGCGTCAACGTGATCCGCTGGTGGACCCGAACACCCAGGCCGCGCTGGAGCGCCGCGCGCGCGAGTTGATCGGGCTGGGCCTGATCGCCGCCGCGCTGCTGTTCACCGTCATGTTGCTGAGCTACTCGCCGGAAGATCCGGGCTGGATGGTCGCCACAGATCAGCCCGTGCGCAACTGGCTGGGCGGGATCGGCGCGGCCATCGCCTCGACCCTGATGATCATCACCGGCAAGGGGGCCTGGGCCATCCCGCTGATCCTGTTCGCCTGGGGTATGCGCTTCGTGCTGCATCGCGGTGCCGAACGTGCTGTGGGCCGCGTGGTCTTCGCCCTGATTGCTGTGGCCATGGCCTCGGTCTTTGCCGCGACCCATGTGCCGGGTGCCGACTGGCCGCATGCCTTTGGCATCGGCGGGCTGTTCGGAGATACCGTGCTCGGGGCGATGCTGGGCGTCGCGCCGGTGAAAGCGACGTTCGGGCTGAAGGTCATGTCGCTCATCTCCGGGCTGGCGCTGCTGGGTATGCTGCTGTTCGTCACCGGCTTTGACGCAGAAGAGCTGCGCGTGCTGCGGCATTTCCTCGCCCTGGGCAGCGTGATGGCCTATTCGCAGATCATGGTCTGGGCGGGCCGCGGAACCGCTGGTGCGGCGCGCGCGGCACAGGCGGCCCAGGCGCGGCAACGCCAGCGTCGGGCAGAGGCCCAATCGGCACGGCTTGCCGAACCTCCGCCGCAGATGCAGCCCGCGATGATGGCCCCTGCGGCCCTGTCGATGCCGGGCGGAGCCGCCCGCCGCAATCGTGTCATCCGCGCCGATCTCCAGCCGACGCTGCCGATGCATCTGCCGGTCGAGAATGATCTGCTGGAAGCTGATGAGGATGATGGTTTCGTGCCGGACTTCGGCGCTCCGGCCAAGCTGGGCGGCGGGGCAGGCCGTGCGCCGGCCCGTCTTGCAGCACCTCCGATGGAGGCGCCCGCGCCGCGCCGGAAGGAAGGGCTGCTGGGCCGTCTGCGCCGGGTGGTAGAGCCTGATCCGATGCCCGAACTGCCGGTGATGCAGGCCGCAATGCCCGAGGCCGATCTGGCCCCGGAAGACCGGATCAAGGCCCGCATCTCTGACGTGATCCGCAGCCGCGTGCGGCATGGCAAGGGTGTGGCTGCGCCGCAGCCGCATATGACGCCGCTGCAAGCCGCGATTGCCCGCCGTGAACCGGCGCTGAACCGTCGTGGCCTGCGGATCGAGCCGCCGGTCATGGCCCCGGCAATGGCCGCACCCGAACCGGCGATGGCAGAGCCCGCGAATGCGATTTCCGCAGCGGTCGCTTCGGCGGCGGCGCGGGCTGCGGCGGCGCAGGCCCAGCTTGCCGAACAGGCGGCGCAGATGGCGGCCCCCGCCCTGCGGCCCGAGCCGGTTGCGCCTCCGCCGGTCGCGGCACCCGCGCCGCGCCCGATGCCGCGTCTGGTGGCCGAACCTGCCATTGCCCCGCGTGCAAAGCCGCTGGCGCTCGATTCAGGCCATGCCGCTGCTGCGGCGGATCTGGATCGCCCGGCCCCGCTGCTGCGCCCCGCTGCGACCCGGATGCCGGTTGCGGCTACGGTCCTGCCCGCGCAGCCCGCCATGTGGCGTGACGAGGCCGAGACGATTGTGCCCGCCGCCCCGCGCATGCAGGCGCCTGCCCCGGCGCCGGTGGCCGAGCCGGTGGAAGACGCCTATGATGACTGGTCGCCGGATGATAATTACGAACCGGATTATGACCCGACGCCGGTGAGCCACGTCGCGCCGTTGCGTGCCGAAACGGGCGGGATGCCCGCACGTCCGTCGGCGCCTCTGGTCACGCCCGAGGTGAAACGCGGTGTGGTGCAGCATCCGGCCAAGAAGCCGATCACGCCGTCACGTCAGGCGGTGGCCGAGTCGCAACCGCGCCTGCGTTTCGAGGATCAGGTGAACGCGGCTTACGAATTGCCGCCGTTGTCGCTTCTGGCATCGCCGTCGACGATCACGCGCCACGCGCTGTCGGACGAGGCGCTCGAAGAAAACGCCCGGATGCTGGAATCCGTGCTGGATGATTACGGCGTGAAGGGCGAGATCGTCTCGGTCCGCCCCGGCCCGGTCGTCACCATGTATGAACTCGAACCGGCGCCGGGCCTGAAGGCCAGCCGGGTGATCGGGCTCGCCGATGACATCGCACGCTCAATGTCGGCGCTGTCGGCACGGGTATCCACCGTTCCGGGCCGCTCGGTCATCGGGATCGAACTGCCCAATGCCAGCCGCGAAAAGGTGGTGCTGCGCGAGATCCTCGCCGCGCGCGACTTCGGTGACAGCCAGCTGCGCCTGCCGCTGGCGCTGGGCAAGGATATTGGCGGCGACCCGATCGTGGCGAACCTCGCCAAGATGCCCCACCTGCTGATCGCCGGGACCACTGGGTCGGGGAAATCCGTCGCCATCAACACCATGATCCTGAGCCTCCTCTACAAGCTGACGCCTGAGGAATGCCGCCTGATCATGATCGACCCGAAGATGCTGGAACTTTCCGTCTATGACGGGATTCCGCATCTGCTGTCGCCCGTCGTCACCGATCCGAAGAAGGCGGTCGTCGCCCTGAAATGGGTGGTGGGTGAGATGGAAGAGCGCTACCGCAAGATGTCGAAGATGGGGGTGCGCAACATCGACGGCTATAACGGCCGGGTGCGCGAGGCGCAGGCTGCGGGCGAGATGTTCAAGCGCACCATCCAGACCGGCTTTGACGAGGATACCGGCGAGCCGGTGTTCGAAACCGAGGAATTCGCGCCCGAGCCCTTCCCCTATATCGTCGTCATCGTGGACGAGATGGCCGACCTGATGATGGTGGCCGGGAAAGAGATCGAGGCCTGCATCCAGCGCCTTGCACAGATGGCGCGGGCCTCGGGCATCCACCTCATCATGGCGACGCAGCGGCCTTCGGTCGATGTGATCACCGGCACGATCAAGGCGAACTTCCCCACCCGGATTTCCTTCCAGGTGACCTCGAAAATCGACAGCCGCACCATTCTGGGCGAGCAGGGCGCGGAACAGCTTCTGGGCCAGGGCGACATGCTTTACATGGGCAACGGCCAGCGCATCACGCGTATCCACGGGCCCTTCGTATCGGACGAAGAGGTCGAGGAAATCGTGAACCACCTCAAGAGCTTTGGCCCGCCGCAATATATGTCGGGCGTGGTGGAAGGCCCGGATGACGAGGTTGCCAGCGATATCGACGCGGTGCTTGGCCTCAATGCCGGGGGTAATACCGATGGCGAGGACGCGCTTTACGATCAGGCGGTGGCGATCGTGGCGCGTGACCGGAAATGTTCGACCTCCTACATTCAGCGCAAGCTGGGCATCGGCTACAACAAGGCCGCGCGTCTGGTGGAGCAGATGGAGGAGCAGGGTGTCGTCACGCCAGCGAACCATGTCGGCAAGCGGGAAATCCTGATCCCCGAGGCGTGAAGAAGGGGGCTGTCCGCCCCCTCTTGCCCTGCGGCCAATTCACCCCCGAGGATATTTTCACCAAGATAAAAGATCAGCCGCCGAGGTGCCGGGTGCCGCGCGTCTCGGCCAGGCGCATCTGGTGCATGCGTTCGCGGAAGCGGGCGCGGTCAGCCTCGGAATATTCATTCGCGCAGTGATGGCAGCAGACGCCTTCCTCGTATTCCGGGCGGGACAGATCCTCGGGTTGCAGCGGGCGGCGGCAGGCGTGGCAGGTGGCAAGCCCGCCCGGAACGAGGCCGTGACCCACGCTGACGCGCTGGTCAAAGACATAGCACTGACCATCCCAGAGGCTTTGATCCTCGGGCATGTCCTCCAGGTATTTCAGGATGCCACCCTTGAGGTGGAAGACCTCTTCCACGCCCTGCGCCAGCAGAAAATTCGTTGATTTCTCGCAGCGGATACCGCCTGTGCAGAACATTGCGATGCGCTTGTTGTGAAAGCGATCCTTGTTCGCCTCCCACCATGCGGGGAAATCGCGGAAACTGGCGGTCTGCGGGTCGATGGCGCCACGGAAGGTGCCGATGGCGACCTCGTAATCGTTGCGGGTGTCGATCACCGCGACATCGGGCTGGCTGATCAGCGCGTTCCAGTCTGCGGGCGCGACGTAATGGCCGACACGGGCGCGCGGGTCGACATCGGGTTGCCCCATGGTGACGATCTCGCGCTTCAGCCGGACCTTCATGCGGCCGAAGGGCATGGTTTCGGCGTGGCTTTCCTTGTGCTCCATATCCGCGCAGCCGGGCAGGGCGCGAATATGGGCCAGCATCGCGTCAATCCCGCTGCGGGAACCGGCGATCGTGCCGTTGATCCCTTCCTGCGCCAGCAGGAGCGAGCCTTTGATGCCCTGCGCCTCGGCCAGTGCAAAGAGCGGCGCGCGCAGTGCAGCGGGATCGGGGAAGCGGGTGAAGTGGTAGAGCGCTGCAATGGTGATCATGGCACGGGCATAGGTCAGCGCCCCCTGGCTGGCAAGAGCCGCGCGCAGGGGTGCGGCGTTGACGCAAGCTGCGGGCGGCCTTACGCAAGAGGGGCAGCAGTGAAAGAGGACCAGCCATGACCGAGGCCCTGATCGTGATCGACGTCCAGAACGATTTCTGTCCCGGTGGCGCGCTGGCGGTTGCAGGGGGCGACGAGATCGTGCCCGAGATCAACGCGATGCTGGCCGATTACTCCGTGCGTGTGCTGACACAGGACTGGCACCCGGCGGATCATGCGAGCTTCGCCGCCAATCATCCGGGCACTTCGCCATTCTCCATGGTCGAGATGCCCTATGGTCCTCAGGTGTTGTGGCCGGTGCATTGTGTGCAGGGCACCGCCGGGGCGGGCTTTCATGCCGGGCTGAATGCCGATGCCGCCGATCTGGTGATCCGCAAGGGCTTTCGCACCGGGATCGACAGCTATTCGGCGTTCTTCGAAAATGACCACACGACGCCAACTGGGCTGGAGGGCTATTTGCGCACGCGCGGGGCTACGGATCTGACGTTGGTTGGGCTGGCGACGGATTTCTGCGTGGCCTATTCGGCTCTGGATGCTGTGCGGCTCGGGTTCGATGTGAAGGTCAGGCTTTCTGCCTGCCGGGGGATCGACCTCGACGGTTCGCTGGCTGCAGCGCTGGAGCAGATGCGGAATGCGGGTGTGAAACTCGTCTGATGCACACGGTCTGTTAAGGTCCGGCATCTAGCCTGTGCGGGAAATCTGCAGGGCGTTGGGATGGATACGGCAGTCGCCGATGCGCGCGAAAGCTTCATAAAACGGAACAGCCCCGATGGATTGTTCCGCCGCTATGCGCGTGGGCGGGTTCGCACCTTTCTGGTGCGTCAGACGATGACCGTAATTGGCGCCGCAGTGATTGGCGCGCTTGGCGCTACCTGGATGGCCCCGGCGAGCATCGCGCTGGCGCTGGGCGGCGAAGCGGTGGATTGTCTGGTGCTGCGGCTGATCCTGCGGTGCTGCCCCGACCGTATTCCGCCCGGGCTGCGCAGGCTGGCGACAGCTTCTGCCGGGTTTCAGGCGCTGACAATTTCTGGCTGCATTGCGCTCTGCTGGCATGTGATCCCGCTGATCGGGGCGCAGGTCTTTGCCGCCGTCTTCCTGATGTCGGCCATCCTGAATGCAGGTCTGGTTCGGCACCATTTCCCTGAAGGCGGCGCGGCGCGTCTGGGCGTGTATGGTGTGTCTGCTGTTGCGTTGATGGTTGACCTGCTGTCGCAGCACGGCCCTGACAGTCTGTTTCTGATCCTGTCGATCCTCATTCTTGGCTACAGCACCGCGCTGTTCATTCGCGCGGTCGAGAAAGGGCGGCACGAACGGGGCCGCTTCGAACGCGCGCTTCTGGATGAACAGCTTGCGCTGAGCCAGTCGCGCGAGGCGCTGGCAGAGGCCGCGCGCAAATCGGCCCGGCTTGCGCTTGTGGCGCAGCATGCGGGTGACAGCGTGGTGTTCACGGGGGCGGATGGCAGCATCCAATGGGTTAATCCGGCGTTTACCCGCATCACCGGATACACGTTTGAGGAGGCGCTTGGTCGCAAGCCTGGCGATCTGCTGAATGCGCCCGAGACGCGGGCCGAAGATCTGGCGCGCCTGCGGCGGGCCTATGATGTGGCGCAGCCGGTGCGGCTGGAGCTTCAGAACCGGCGCAAGGATGGTCAGCGTCTCTGGATGGATGTATCGCTGACGCCGGTTCTGGATGCCGGGGGCCGGGCCGAGGTGTTCATCGCGGTGGAACGCGACGTGACCGAGGCGCGCCTGCATGCCGCTGAACTCGCTGCGGCGCGCGAGGCAGCAGAGGCTGCCGCACGGACAAAATCGCAGTTTCTGGCGACGATGAGCCATGAAATCCGCACCCCGCTGCATGGCGTGATCGGAATGGCAGACCTGCTGGGCGATACGGCGCTGGACCCCGAGCAGCGGGATTATCTGGATACGATCATCGAATCCGGACGGGCCTTGGTGACGATCATCAATGATGTTCTGGATCTGTCAAAATTGCAGGCCGGAAAATCCGATCTGCTGACCGAGCCAATCTCGGTCGCCGCGGGCGTGGAAAGTGTGGTTAATCTGCTGCGCCCCTCTGCCGCGAAGAAGGGGATAGCGCTTCGGATTGTGCAGCCTGACCACCTCCCACGCCATCTTGGGGACGGCGGGCGGATACGCCAGATGCTGCTGAATGTGCTGGGCAA
Source organism: Gemmobacter caeni (assembly GCF_003054195.1). GTDB lineage: Bacteria > Pseudomonadota > Alphaproteobacteria > Rhodobacterales > Rhodobacteraceae > Gemmobacter > Gemmobacter caeni. The sequence goes on along the minus strand of NZ_QBKP01000005.1, from coordinate 58,792 downwards.
TGCGGTGAAATTCACCGATCAGGGCTTTGTCATCGTGAGGCTGGATTGCCAGCCCGGTCCCGAGGCGGACCGGCTGCAGATAGAGGTCGAGGATACCGGCATTGGCATTGCGCCCGAGCGGCTGGAGACCATATTCGACAGTTTCACCCAGGCTGACAGCAGCATTTCCCGAAGGTTCGGCGGATCGGGGCTGGGTCTGACGATCTCGCGCCTCCTGGCACGACAGATGGGTGGGGATATCACGGTCGCCGCTCTGCCGGGCCGAGGGTCGGTCTTTACCCTGACGCTGCATTTGCGGCGGGCGACCGGGGCCATGCTGATGACACCGGCAGTCGGGCAGGGGGCCGCGCCCCGGACCGGGCTGCATGTGTTGATCGCGGAAGACAATGCTACGAATCTGATGATTGTCCACAAGCTGCTGGAGCGTTGTGTCGCCCGGGTCACTACCGCCCGCGACGGTGCCGAGGCGCTGCGCCAGTACAAGGCGGACCCGCCGGATCTGGTGCTGATGGATCTGTCGATGCCCGGCATGGATGGTCTGGCTGCGACACGGGCAATCCGCGCATATGAAGCAGCAACGGGCCTGCCGCGTTGCAAAATCGTGGCCCAGACGGCCTTTTCAGAGGGTGAGCAAGGGGCGGCCGTGGTAGCGGCCGGGATGGATGGCATGCTGTCCAAGCCACTGGTACGCCGGGAACTGTATGATTTGCTGACCCAGGTGGCGCATCATGGCGATACGGGTTTTGACGTTTCCCCCGCCGATGCCTTAGACATGGGCGCAAAGGGAGAGGCGTCATGGTCGATATCGCAACACGGGTCCACAACCACAACTGGAAGATCGACCCGATCGTCCGTTCGCTGATCGATACGGATTTTTATAAACTGTTGATGTGCCAGTCGATCTTCCGCAACAAGCCGGACACGACGGTGGTGTTCAGCCTGATCAACCGCACCAAATCCATCCGCCTCGCCGAGTTGATCGACGAGGGCGAACTGAGGGAACAGCTGGATCATGTCCGCTCGCTGAGCCTCAGCCGCGGGGAAAGCACCTGGCTGCGGGGGAATACCTTTTACGGCAAACGCCAGATGTTCCGCCCCGATTTCATGGAATGGTTCGAAGGGATGCGCCTGCCCGACTACCATCTTGAAAAGCGGGATGGCCAATATGAGCTGACCTTCGAAGGCCGCTGGCCCGAGGTCATGCTGTGGGAAATCCCGGCGCTTGCCGTGCTGATGGAACTGCGCTCGCGTGCGGTGCTGCGCGACATGGGCAAGTTCGAGCTTCAGGTGCTTTACGCACGGGCCATGGCCCGCCTGTGGGAAAAGATCGAGCGGCTGCGGCGGATCGAGGGGCTGAAGATCGCGGATTTCGGCACGCGGCGGCGTCATGGCTTCCTGTGGCAGGACTGGTGCGTGCAGGCGATGCAGGAAGGTCTGGGCGATGCGTTCATCGGCACCTCGAACTGCCGTATCGCGATGAAACGCGACATCGAGGCCATCGGCACCAATGCCCATGAACTGCCCATGGTCTATGCCGCACTGGCAGAAAGTGATGCCGAACTGGCTCAGGCGCCCTATCGCGTTCTTGCGGACTGGCATGACGAACATGACGGTAATCTGCGGATCATTCTGCCCGATACTTTCGGCTCGGAAGGGTTTCTGAAACATGCGCCGGACTGGCTGACGACCTGGACTGGTATCCGCATCGACTCGGGCGATCCGGCGGGGGCGGCCGAAATGGCGATCCGCTGGTGGAAGGAGCGGGGGGAAGATCCGACCCGCAAACTGGTGATCTTTTCGGACGGGCTGGATGTCGAAAAGATCGAGGAGCTCCACGCCCGCTTCGTCGGGCGGGTCAAAGTATCCTTCGGCTGGGGCACCATGCTGACCAACGATTTCCGGGGGTTGGCAGGGGACCGTCTGGCCCCGTTCAGCCTTGTCTGCAAGGCGGTCAGCGCGAATGGGCGGCCCACGGTGAAGCTGTCCGACAACCCGAACAAGGCGATGGGCCCCGCAGAGGAAGTGGCCCGCTACAAGCGGGTCTTCGATGTCCGTGATCAGGATGCGCAGGATCTGCTGGTCTGACGCAGGTCAGGTCAGCAGACGCAGCATCACAAAGATCAGCGCCGACAGCAGCGCGGTCAGCGGCACGGTGACAACCCAGGCTGCCCCGATGGACAGGATATGGACGCGGCGCACCAGCTTGCGGCGCGACCGTTCTTCCGGCGGGACGGGCTTGCCCTTGATGATGCCAGTCCGCCGGGCTTTCCGGTCGGCATGCCATTCCCGGTAGAAGCCGACGCCGAACACCGCCCCGACAGCGATATGGGTGGAGCTGACCGGCAGGCCAAGCCAGCTTGCCACGATGACCGTGATCGCTGCGGACAGGGCGACGCAATAGGCGCGCATCGGGTTCAGCTTGGTGATCTCGGTGCCCACCATGCGGATCAGCTTGGGCCCGAACAGGGTCAGGCCAAAGGAAATCCCGGCTGCGCCGATCAGCATGACCCAGAGCGGAATCCCCACCTTGTCGGAGGTGGCGTGATCGGTCACCGCATGGACGATGGCCGCCAGCGGGCCAACTGCATTGGCCACATCATTGGCGCCATGCGCGAAGGAGAGCAGCGCGGCCGAAATGACCAGCGGCATCGAGAACAGCACCTTGAGCGAGTTCTTGCGGTTCTCCATCCCTGCGGATTTGCGCCGGATCAGCGGGCGGGTGATCACAACCGCTGCGATTCCGACCGCAAGTCCCAGCAGCAGGGCCATGGGCATCGAGACCGAGAACAGCTTTTTCAGGCCCTTGACGGCCAGATAGGTGGTGAAGGTGCCACCCATGATCCCGATGAGCACAGGCACCCACAGCCGCGCCGCGCCAAGCTTGTCTTCGACATCATTGATGCGGGATTTGATGAAGGCAAGGAAGCCTGCGGCGATGACACCCCCGAGAATAGGCGAGATCACCCAGCTTGCCGCGATCTGCCCCATCTTGCCCCAGTCCACAGCGCCGAAACCGGCGGCGACAACGCCCGCACCCATCACGCCGCCGACAATGGCATGGGTTGTCGAGACCGGCGCCCCGAACCAGGTTGCAAGGTTCAGCCAGAGCGAGGCGGCGATCAGTGCGGCCATCATGGCCCAGATAAAGGTCTGCGGGTCGGCCACAGCTTCAGGCGCCACGATCCCGCCCGAAATGGTGGACACGACATCTCCGCCCGCGATCAGCGCACCCGCCGTTTCGAATACGGCGGCGATAATCAGGGCGCCGCCCATGGTCAGGGCATTGGCGCCGACCGCAGGCCCCATGTTGTTGGCAACATCATTGGCGCCGATGTTCAGTGCCATATACGCGCCGAAGGCCGCCGCCGTGATGATGATGACAGAATTGGGTGCCCCGCCGGTCAGGATGGCCGCCGCAATGGCGCACAGGGCGATGAACGCGAGGCCGATGCCGACCGCAATCAGGGGCCGGGACAGGAAGACGGTTGCCTGCTCCAGCACCACGAGGCGGGACAGATCCTTGTCGAGCGTCTTCCACTTGTTCTGCTGAAATTGTGGCATGTTCCGTCATCGGCCTGTTACACGCGCTGCGCATAGCCCGGCCACTGCGGGCGGGCAACCGATTCCCGGTTTATTCCTGATGTTTTGGTCAGTTTCCTGCGGAAAGCTGGCGGTCGGCCCACATCGTCGCGCGGGCAATATGACTGCGGTGAACCGGGTGATCGGCAGGAAGACGGGTCATCGCCCAGCCGACCGAAGCCAGCACGCGCGCCAATGTGAACAGTGGCGCCATATTGAAATCATCTTGCCGAAGGCTGCCGTAGCCTTCGATCAAGGCCGCCTGCAAAGCGGGGTGCTGCGGCTCATAAAGGTCTTGCGACAGAACGGTGCCAAGGTCGTAAAGCCGGAAGCCAATCCCGCTGTCGTCGAAGTCGATCAGCGAAAGCCGGTCGCCGGAAACGAGGATATTCTCGCGCAGCACATCGGCATGAACCGGGCCGGGCTGGCTGTGCCGGGCATGATCGGTCAGACGCTCGCGCAGCAGATCGCGGGCGCGGCGCAGCAGTGCCGCCTCTGTGGCCGACAGCGCGGGATGATCCCAGAAGCGGCCCCAAAGCGGGGTCTCGCCTGTCAGGCCGTCGATGTCCCAACGTGGGCGGGTGAAATCAGGCGGCAGCGTCAGCCGGTCGGTGGCGTCATGCACTTCGGCCAGAAGACGCCCAAGCGCATGATGGCGCGCTGTCTGTTCTGCGGCGGTGCCGGTCAGCGGCACCAGTGCTTCGCCGAAGGGAGCGCCTTCAACCCAGGAGATGACCGAAGCCAGGCGTCCGCCTTGTAACTGGTGAAGACTTGCACCGCTGGCAGAGGCGACGGGGGCAGGCACCGCGACGCCTGCCTTTGCCAGTTCAGCACACCACCACAGTTCCGAGCGGATGGCGGCCGGGTTCTGATAGCCGGTGCGATGCAGGCGCAGGGCGGCTTGCGCGCCATCGGGCAGGGCGATGGCGTATACCGCATTCTCGCGGTTGCGCAATTCATGCAGGATGCGCGCGCCCCACAGCGCCGCCGCCTCTTCCGCTTCGGTCATTCCTCGCCCTCCACCCGGCCGCGCAGGGCCTTCACTTCACCACGCTGGCTTTTGGCTGCCAGCCGCCGCCGCTGGCTGCCCAGTGTCGGCTTGGTGGCGATGCGCCGCTTGGGGGCGACCAACGCCTGACGGATCATTTCGACCAGGCGCGCCTCGGCCAGTTCGCGGTTGCGGGCCTGACTGCGGGTTTCCTCTGCCCGGATCACGATGGCGCCTTCCGTGGTCCAGCGTCGCCCGGCGATGCGCTTCAGCCGCGCCTTCACCGCAGGTGTCAGGTGGGGCGAGCGTTCTGCCTCGAACCGCAGTTCCACCGCAGTTTCCACCTTGTTCACATTCTGCCCGCCCGGCCCGGAGGACCGGGAAAAGCTTTCTGAAAGCTCCCAGTCGGCGATGGAGATTGTCTCGGTGATGCGCAGCATGGCGCGAGATTAGCGGCTTTGACCGTCTGGAAAAGAGGGAAATAGCGACCTGACGAAACGATATTCAGGGGGGTGCCCGACGCTGGTAATTCCGGCGTCGGAAACGAGAAAGGGCCGCCTTAAATCGGCGACCCTTTCCGAGTTCCAAGGAGATGGGCCAGTTAGGTTTCAAGCCCAATCATAGGATTGATTTTCAAGGGGTTGCCCTTAAATATCGCTCCTCCTGACTGTCCCGACACCTCTCTCCAATATCACTCTAGACACTGGATCACCTCCTTTCAAAAGATTGCCGATATAGGGAGCGTGACACAGATCTGGGCTTTGTCAAAAGGTTTTATACCGGACGTAGAGTCAACTTTCCGACAATGATGCGGAATGGCACAAGTGCAACAGCTGCCAGTGCCAGCTTGACCATCCAGTCGGCGACGGCGAGCGAAACCCACAGCGGGGCTTGCGGTCCGAAACCCAGGATCGGCAGCACTTCGCCAGCCCAGGACACATCGTTCGCGGGCTCGATGAAGGTGAGGTTGGCGGAGAAGGCGGTGGTGAAGAAGATCGCTGTATCAAGGCTGGAACTGAACAGCGTGGAGACGAGCGGCGCGCGCCACCAGCTTCCCGCGCGCAGGCGGTTGAAAATAGCGATGTCGGTCAGTTGTGCGGCAAGGAAAGCAGCGCCCGAGCCGATTGCGATACGCAGGGTAACCAGCGGCCCGAATTCTCCCATGATCTGCGAACCGATCAGCGAGCACAGGATTCCAGCGACAAAGCCCACCAGCACGACGCGGCGCGCAGCAGCGGCGCCATGCAGGCGATTGGTCAGGTCGGTCACCAGAAAGGCAACGGGGTAGGTCAGTGCGCCCCAGGTCAGCCAGGGGCCAAGCAGGTATTGCACAAGGATGTTGGAAGCCACGACAGTGGCCGCCATGGCGAGAACGCCGGGCAGGAGGGATTTCGACATGTGATATCCGTTTTTACAAGGTCGCGGAGACTTGGCCCTTCGGGCAGGCCGCTCCGTTACGCCCGGACGCTGCGCGAGTCAATCCGGCAGGCGGTATTCGACGATTTCGGTGGTCTGGAAGAAGCGGAAATTGTCGTCCGCAATCAGCGTCAGCCGGATGCCCTGCGCATCGCGCCAGACGGCAATGCCCTCCAGATTGTCATGTTGCCCGGCGCGGGTTTGCAGCACGGTTTCCCCGCTGTCGATCTGGTTGCCGGTCACGTTGAAGCGCCGGACGCGGGAGGCAAAGCCCATCAGACCGCGGAACTGGCGCTCCAGCAGGTAAAGCCGTCCATCCGGCCCGAAATCGGCACCGACCGGCAGGAAAGAACCCTCGCGCGGGATGGTAAAGGGCTGATCCCAGCCACCGTTGCGAAACCGCCAGACCGGAAATGGCCTGTCCTCGCGCCCCGATCTTTCTGGCATGGTGTAAAGCGTGCCATCCGGCCCGATGGCCAGCGCCTCCAGCGAGGAGTTGCGCTGCATCTTCGCAAAGGCGGGCGGCGTCGGCAGGTTTTCGGCCCCGGCGCCCATCCGGGCATAGCGCAAGACCCGCGCCACTCCTTCGAACGACACATAGGCGGTGCCATCCGGGGCGATGGCGAGGCCCTCGCTGTCATTGCGGCCAGCGGCCAGCGGTTCTTTGCCCTTGCCGCGCAACGGCTGCACCGGCGCGGCCTCGATCCCGGTGATCCGGCCGGACCCATCGCGGAGCAAACGGCCCGAAGTCCAGCCGCCGCGATCTGACAGGGCGGTAAAGCGCAGACCCTCGTCGCTGATCTCCAGCCCCGACATGCCGCCCATGCGCGGATCATCCGACCGCCAGACGAAGCGTCCGATATGGCCGGGCGCCTCGGTCGGGCTGGCGCTGCCTTCAAGGGCGAGCCCGCAGGCGAGGATCAGCGTGATGACAGAACGGCGGCGCATTGCTTGGGCAGATCGGCCATCGTGTATTCACGCGGCCCGCGCTTTTTCGGCGCATTCGGGTCTTTGGGCTTTTTCGGCTGCGGCTCCAGCGCGGCGGTCACCCACCAGGTTAGGCTGTCGTCGCAACCATCGCCACCATTGGACAGTTCGGCCACTGTGGGTTTCTGCGTCTCGCAGGCCGTGGCACCACGCGGGCATTTCAGCCGGACGTGAAAATGCGTGTCATGCCCCCAATAGGGGCGGATTTTCTGAAGCCAGTCCTTGTCCTTGCGACCGGCGGTGCGGCAAAGCTCGATCTTCACCGGCGGCGTCACGAAGATACGATCCACGCGCGGGTCAGAGGCGGCGGCCTTCAGCACCGCCGCATGCTGTGCCGTCCAGTTCGTGGTGATCTTGCGCTGATCGGCAGAGCGCACCGAAATCGAACTGATCTTTTCCCGATCCGCCCGGCTGAGGTTCAGCCGCTTGGGAGGCAGCATCCAGATATCGGCATCAAGCCCGATCTGGTGGCTGGCATGGCCGCTGATCATCGGGCCGCCGCGTGGCTGGCTGATGTCGCCGATGTATAGTCCGGCCCAGCCATTGATGCGGGATACCTGCGCCGACAGATCCTCAAGGAAGGCAATCATTTCCGGCTGGCCGAAGTTCCGGCCACGCGACAGACGCATGGCTTGCCAGGTCGGGCCGGTTTCGGGCAGCTCCACAAGTCCTGCCGCACAGCCCCGCGCGTAAGACCCGATGGGCATGGGCGCCTGTTGCGACGGCGCATCTTTCGCGCCGAACAGTTTGTTCGCCAGTTTCTCGGCGCTGACGGGTGCTGCGCCCAGGGAAAGGCTTGCGGCGGCCAGCAGGCTGGCCAGAAACATCTTGCGGATCATCAGACTGCCCGTTCACCATTCGGTTTCACCCAGATTAGCAGAATGAGGCCGATGAGAAACAGCCCGATCAGCGGGGCGACGCCAATGCGCTGCGATCCGCTGATGTCCGAGGCGACGGCGATGGCGAAGGGTGCGATGAAGGATGTGGCCTTGCCCGACAGGGCGAACAGGCCAAAGGCCTCGGTCGCGCGTTCGGGGGTAGTGTGAAACACCATCATGGTGCGCGAGGCGGCCTGAACCGTGCCTCCCGCCGCGCCGATCAGGATACCGCAGAGATACATGATGATATCCGGTGTGCCGGACGCTTCTGCGAAGGGAATGCCAAAGATCTGTTCGCGTGACATGCCGACGATGACGGCACAGACGACAATCAGCACCCAGACCGACATCACGATCACCGGCTTTGGCCCGCGCGCGGCATCCAGCTTGCCGCCGATCCAGGTGGCAAGGCTGGCAGAAATGGCGCCGATGATGCCGAAAATGCCGATTTGCGTGACGCTCCAACCCAGTACGCCCGAGGCATAGACCCCGCCGAAGCCGTAAAGCGCGTTCAGCGAGTCGCGGTAGAACATCGAAGACATGAGATAGGCGAACAGGCTCTGACGGCTGGGCAGGGTCTTCAGCAGCCGTCCCAGATCGGCCAGCGCGGCCTTCACCGGCTGACCTGTGCCAGTTCCGGGTGTTTCGCGCACCCACAGGAAGAAGGGCACCATGAAGACGATATACCACAGAGCGGTGAAGGGCCCGACCGCGCGGGTGCCCTCGCGGCTGGCTGCATCCAGCCCCAGCACCGGGTCCAGTCCGATCAGCGTCTTGCCGGTGACGCCGCTTTCGGCAAGGAACAGCAGCATGATCACCAGCGAAATGATCCCGCCCAGATAGCCGAAAGCGAAGCCCGAGCCGGAAATCTTTCCCATCTCCTCATGATCGGCGAGGCTGGGCATCAGGGAATTGGTGAAGATCGTGGCAAACTCCATGCCGATCAGGCCCAGCCCGAAGAACATCATCGCCATCGTCAGGTCGGGCATTTCGGGGGGCAGATACCAAAGGCCCCACGAGCCGATGACATAGAAGGCGGAAAATACCCAGATCCAGATCATCCGGCGACCGGAGCCATCGGCGATGGCACCCAGAACCGGGGCCAGCAGGGCGATCAGCACGCCGGAAATGGTTTGACCATAGCCCCAGAAAGCTTGTGCCTGTGCGCCCGCCGCCTCGGCCGAAAGGCCCTGGGTCAGGTAATAGCTTTTCGCCACTTCCGCAAAATAGGGGCCAAAGACGAAGGTCAGCAACAAGGTGTTGTAGGGCTGGCTGGCCCAGTCAAAGAAAAACCAGCCCCAGATGCGTTTCTTCGCGCTGACCATGGCTGTCCCCTTTGCCTGTTCGGGCCGATCAAGCCTGAAAGGCTATCGGCTGGCAACCCCTCCGATGCAGTCAGCCGTGCCGTTCCGGTGGCCAGGGGCGGGTGGCATCCGCCGCGATCCAGGCGGCGACCCATTGGGGCAGAGGCGGGCTTTCGACGGGCTGGCCCATCGCCTCCAGCACGCGCGCGGGCGGCACCATCCCGGCTTTGGAGGTGAAGGCTGATCGGGCAAGCATCTGGCCGGTGCAGTCATCGCCCCGCCACATGCTTTGTTCCAGATACATGAACCGCGCATCCCAGCCCACGCAGCGCGAATGCATCGTCACGCGCTGGAATGTCGTGACCCGCTTGCGATAGCGTGTGGTATTGCCTGCCACCGCCATGCCCCAGCCCTGTTCGCGCACCACCCGCACCAGCCCTGTGCGGATGGCCAGCGGCACCCGGCCCAGATCGAACAGCGTCAGCGTGCGGCCGTTGTTCAGTTCCATCCACGGGTCGATATCCCAAGGCCAGATGCGATGTGTGCTGACATGGGTGTCGAAGATCCCCAGGGTGGGGGCATTGCGGAACTTCACGATTTCCTTGGCGAGTCGGGCATAGGGATACATGGGCGCCTCCTGTCCCCGTGGCCTGCCGCGCGTCATCCACAGGGTCAAGCGGAACGCTGCGGAAAGGCTTGCTCCCCTAGGGTCATCGCGTTACCTAGACCACAACAGCTTGTGAGGGCACCATGGTTTCCATTCTGCAAATCCTGCTCCTGCTGCTTGACGTGGCGCAGTGGGTGATCATCGCCCATATCATCATGTCGTGGCTGATCAACTTTCAGGTGCTCAACACCCGGCAGCCGCTGGTCGCGCAGCTGTGGTATGGCCTGAACCGCCTGCTGGAGCCGGTTTACGGCACGGTGCGCCGCATCCTGCCCGCGATGTCGGGCATCGACTTCGCGCCGCTCATCGTGCTTCTGGGCATCTACGCGCTGCGCATCGTCATTATCAACAACGCCGCCTCTTTCTACTGATCCATGCAACACCCGCGCGAGCTTCTGGCGAGGGTCTTCGGCTACGGGGCCTTTCGCCCCGGTCAGGAAGAGATCGTCGAGGCGGTGCTGGCAGGCCGCGACACGCTGGCCATCATGCCCACCGGCGGCGGCAAGTCGCTGTGCTTCCAGCTTCCGGCGCTGTGCCGCGAGGGTGTCACGGTCGTCATCTCGCCGCTCATCGCCCTGATGCGCGATCAGGTGCGCAGCTTGCGCGAGGCGGGGGTGGAAGCCGGGGCGCTGACCTCCGGCAATACCGACGAGGAAACCGAAGAGGTGTTCCGCGCGCTGGATGAAGGACGGCTGAAGCTGCTGTATATGGCGCCGGAACGGCTCGCCTCCGGCAGCACCACTGCGCTCTTGCGCCGGGTCGGCACCAATCTCATCGCGGTGGACGAGGCGCATTGCGTCAGCCAGTGGGGCCATGACTTCCGCCCCGATTACCTGCGCATCGGCGAGCTGAAACGTGCGCTGAATGTGCCGCTGGCCGCCTTCACCGCCACAGCGGACGAGGAAACCCGCGCCGAGATTGTGACGCGGCTGTTCGGGGGGGAGGCGCCTGCTACCTTCTTGCGCGGGTTTGACCGGCCCAATATCCATCTGGCTTTCGCCGTGAAGGACAGCCCGCGTCGCCAGATCCTTGATTTCGCGGGGGCGCGGAAGGGGCAATCCGGCATCGTCTATTGCGCCACACGGTCCAAGACCGAGGTGCTGGCCCAGGCGCTGCGCGAGGCAGGACATGCGGCCTGTTATTATCACGGCGGCATGGATGCCGAGGACCGCCGAAGCGTCGAGGTGCGGTTTCAGCAGGAGGACGGGCTGATCGTCTGCGCCACCATCGCTTTTGGCATGGGGATCGACAAGCCTGACATCCGCTGGGTCGCGCATGCTGACCTGTCGAAGTCGATCGAGGCTTATTATCAGGAAATCGGTCGCGCCGGGCGTGACGGTGCCCCGGCCGAGACGCTGACGCTTTACGGCCCCGATGATATCCGCCTCCGCCGGTCGCAGATTGACGAAAGCCCCGCCCCCGCCGACCGGAAAGAGGCCGATCACGCCCGGCTGAACGCGCTTCTGGGTCTGGCCGAAGCGACAGGCTGCCGCCGTCAGGTGCTGCTGGGCTACTTCGGTGAGGCGTCAGAGCCTTGCGGCAGTTGCGACATCTGCGACCGCCCCGCGCAGGTTTTTGATGCAACGGAACCCGTGCGTAAGGCACTGTCAGCCGTGCTGCGCACCGGTGAATGGTTCGGTGCCGGGCATCTGATTGATATTCTGACCGGCAATGACACCCCCAAGGTACGCGAGAAGGGGCATGACCAGCTACCCACCTTCGGCGTCGGGCGCGACCTGACGAAAACCGGCTGGGGTGCGGTGTTCCGTCAGATGATGGGGCGCGACTTGCTGCGCCCAGATCCCGAACGCTTTGGCGCCCTGCGCATGACCGAGGCCGCGCGTCCGATCCTGCGCGGTGAGGCAAACATCACCCTGCGGCGCGACACGGTGCAGACCACCGCGCGGCCAGCGGTCAAATCACTGGTGGCGGAAGAGGATGCGCCGCTGCTGTCTGCGCTGAAAGCGAAACGCCGTGCTTTGGCCGAGGCTGCGCGCGTGCCCGCCTATGTCATCTTCCCTGACCGCACGCTGATCGAGATGGCAGAACGCCGCCCCGCGACGCTGGACGAGATGTCGCGCGTCAGCGGCGTAGGCGCGAAGAAGCTGGAAAGCTATGGCACGGCTTTCCTTTCAGTCATCAATGGTGCGGCCGATCCGGTGCATCCGGCTCGTGCCCGACTGGCCGGGCAGCCGGCCGGGGCACTGTTCGACCTGCTGGCCGAAGCGCAGTTGCGGCTGATGCGCGGCGAGGATGGCACTGGCAAACCGATGTCTCTGTCGCAAAGCGCCCTGCGCCGCATCGCCGAGGCACGGCCTTCTACCCTGTCGGACCTGGATCGCGCCGGAGATCTTGGCCCCGCGCGGCTGGAACGCTTTGGTGAAGCGTTTCTGACCCTGTGCCGTGACGCCTGAAAGATATTTCATGCTGACTGTGATTTCCCCCGCCAAACGTCTCGATCCCGCGCCGCCCGCTCTGCCCGCCGGTCTTGCTGCGACCGATCCGCAGTTTGCGGCTGAAGCAGCCGAGCTTGCCCGGATCGCGCGTGGTCTGACGCCCGCGGATCTGCGCAGGCTGATGGGGATTTCACCAGCGCTGGCCGAGTTGAATGCGGATCGCTTCGCCGCTTTCGGTGCCCAGGACCGCGCGCCTGCCGCTCTGATCTTTGCGGGCGATACCTATGCCGGGCTGGAGGCTGGCAAGCTTGATGCTGATGCCTGGCGCTGGGCCACGACGCATCTGCGTATCCTGTCGGGGCTTTACGGTCTTCTGCGCCCGACCGACCGGATTGAGCCCTACCGGCTGGAGATGGGTTCGCGGCTTGCCAATCCGCGCGGCGGCTCGCTTTACGACTGGTGGGGCGAGCGGCTGGCGCAGGCGCTGGACGCGACGGCGGAGGAGGCGGGCGCGCGATTTCTGGTGAACTGCGCCTCGGTTGAATATTTCTCGGCGGTCGATGCTGGCGCGTTGCGCCTGCCTGTGATCACCCCGGTCTTTCTGGAGGACCGAGCGGACGGGGCAAAGGTCATTAGTTTCTGGGCCAAGAAAGCCCGTGGGGCGATGGCGCGGTTCATCATGGAGAACCGCCTCTCCGACCCGGCGGACCTACGCGGCTTTACCGCAGGCGGCTATCGCCATGATGCATCCGCGTCCGAAGGGCCGCGTCTGGTCTTTCGCAGGACGGCCTGAGCCTCAGGCTGCCCCGCTTTCGGGCAAATCAGTCCGCGCGGGCAGCGTGTCCTCTGGCGCATACCGGGCCAGAACCTCGCAAATCGCGGTCCTGCGCAGTGGCTTTGTCAGATACCTGTCGATCCCGGCGGCAAGGATGCTTTGCTCGTCCCCTTCCATGGCATGGGCGGTCAGGGCGATGATCGGCACATGCCGCTGGTCCCCTTCCAGTCTGCGGATGGCGCGGGCGGCGTCTCGGCCGTCCATCTCGGGCATCGAGATATCCATGAACACCAGATCGGGCTTAAAGCTCTGGAACAGTTCCACAGCCTCGCGGCCATTGTCAGCGAAGATCAGTTCTATAGCCAGATCGCGCACCATCTTGCGGAAGACGAGCTGGTTTGTGCGGTTGTCCTCGGCCGCCAGAACCCGCATCAGGCGCCGTCCCGTCGGCGCGGGAGGCGGAGCCGCCGGCAAGGGCGCCAGTGCCTGAAGCCTGCGGTAAAGATCGGCGCGCAGGATGGGGGTTTGCAGGAAGCCCGAGATATGTCCGTCGCGATCCTGTTCCCGCGCCTGAACCGGATTGGCCGAAAGTAGCAAGACGGGCGTCGTCACCCCCGCTGCGCGGGCGTGTTCGACGAAGGCAAGCCCGCCCATCTCCGGCATGTCTTCGTCCACCAGAATGGCGTCGAAATCGCGGTCCTGTTCCAGCAGGGACAGGGCTTCGGCCGCAGAGCGGCACAGGGCGCTTTGCATACCGCAGGTCGCAAGCTGGCGCTCCAGGATGGTTCGGTTGATGAACTGGTCGTCCACAACAAGCGCACGTTTCAGCGAGACGCTGGCGGGATGATCCTCGCCCGATTCCGCGACCGGCAGTGACAGGCGGAAGCCGAAGCATGACCCACGACCGGGCTCGCTGTCGACCCAGACGGCGCCGCCCATATGCTCCACCAGACGGCGCGAGATTGCGAGGCCAAGCCCGGTTCCCTCAAACTTGCGGTTGGCGGCGGTTTCCACCTGATTGAACTCGCCGAAGATATGGTCAAGGTTCTCGGCGGCGATGCCGATGCCCGTATCCTCGACCGTGATGTGAAGTTGCTGCGCGCCGGGTACCGCCTCAAGGCCGACGACCCGGATGAGGACATGGCCCTTCTCGGTGAACTTCACCGCGTTGCCGGCAAGATTTGTCAGCACCTGCCGCAACCGGCCCGGATCGCCGACAAAGCGGGTTGGCAGGAACATATCGTAGTCGATCATCAGATCGATGCCCTTGGCCTGCGCGCGCGGCTGCAACAGCATGGCGACCTCGTGGATCACCCGCTCCAGATCGAAGGGTTCGGGATGCAGTGTCAGCCGCTCGGCCTCGATCTTCGAGTAATCCAGAATGTCGTTGATGATGACCAGCAATGCCTCACCGGAGGAGCGGATGGTATCGGCGAACAGACGCTGTTCATCGTTCAGCGGCGTGTCGCACAGCAGTTCGGCCATGCCGACGACGCCATTCATCGGCGTGCGGATTTCGTGGCTCATATTGGCAAGGAAGGCCGATTTGGCGCGCACCGCCGCCTCGGCGGTTTCGCGGGCATGTTCCAGCGCATCCTGCTGTTCGCGCGCGCGGGTGATATCGACCCGCAACCCGACGCGGCCGCCATCCGGGGTTTCCTTGTCGATGACACGCAGCCAGCGCCCGCCCGCGATGGCCTGTTCGAAATCAACACTGGCGGATTCGCGCAGGCTCAGCCGTTCTTCGATCCAGTCGTCTTCACGGCCTATGGCTTCGGGGTACTGGCCGTGCTCCAGGCCATAGCGCAGGATCGCCTCGAAACTGGCACCCGGAACCATGGCGGGGGCGCTTTCGCTGTACAGCGCGCGGTAATGCTGATTGCAGACCATCAGCCTGTCCTCCCTGTCAAACAGAACGAACCCGTCGGGAATTGCCTCTATCGCGGCCCAGATGCGCATTTGTTCGGTGATGTCGACGGCCAGACTGACCATATCGCCGTCGCGCGCCCGACGGTCGACCAGCCGCACCCAGAGCCCGCTGGAGAATTGCAGCACGATTGGCGGGATCGGATCATCCTCCCAGCGGGCAAGCATGTGATCACGCCAGCTTTCGACCGTATGCTCGCCGATGTCGACCAGCCCGGATTCCGCCACGGTATCCAGAATCTCCGCATATTCGGTGCCCGGCGGGATCGCCTCGGATTCGAAGACCGCCAGATAGGCCCGATTTGCGGCGACCAGCCGATTCGAGGAATCAAACACTGCAAAGCCATCGCGGATCGTATTGATCGAATCCCACAACCGTCTTTCGGCCATGACGGCAGCGGTGTGGGCGCGTTCAAGATCGGTCAGGAAGCGCAGATTCTGGCCCTTCAGGGCCTCAGCCTCCGACAGGGCGGATCTGACGACCTGCCGCTGTTCGACGATCTGGTCAGACAGGGCGCGGGCATGCAGGGCCAGCTTTTCATTGGCGGCGTGCAGTTCCCTGCTTTTCTGTTCCAGCAGCCGTTCGGCCGCCAGCCGCCCGCGCCGTTCTTTGGCCAGCCGTTCCGCCAGTTCCATCCGCTACCCATCATCCAGATCGTTCCGGGGATCGTGGCTCCGCCGGTTTCGGGCAGGTTGGCGCAACATCGTAAAGCAAGGCTTAACCGGGACCGGACCGCGAACAGGCGGAAGCGGCGATTGCACCGCGCCTCCGGGCGTGGCAGCATCAGGCCCAAGTGTTTTCCGGGGGATTTTCCGATGCGCCTGTTTCGCTCTGCCTTTGTTGCAGCCGTGTTTGCCGTGGGATTGCCGGGGCTGTCGTCTGCGCAGGAACTGGTTCCGGCCAAGCGATTCGCGCTGACGCAGGATGCCGACCTTCCGGGCGGGGATCTGTCATCGCAGTTCGATACGACTCTGGACGCCTGTGAACGCGCCTGCATGGCGGAATCCCGCTGTACCAATTTTACCTTCAACACGCGGAACGGATCGTGTTTCGTGAAGGCGGCGCCGGGCGAGCCTGGCTTTTATCAGGGGGCGATTTCCGGGCGCCTGATTCTGGCCGATGCCGCGCTGCTGCGTGATGCTCCTGCCCGTCGCGCCGATCTGACGTTCCTGAACGACGGCGATCTTGCCGCCGCGCTGGATCAGGCGCAGGGGCTTGGCAAGCTTCACACTGCGGGGGAGTGGACGGCGGCGGAACACATGGCTGCGGCGCGTCAGAACGAGGCCGAAGGCAAGCCGATGCGGGCCGCGAACTATGTCGGTGCGGCGCTGAACGTCGAGGATGGTTCTGACCTCTGGGTGGAATATGCGCGGCTTCTGCTGGCGGCGGCGGGCCAGAACCAGAATGACGCCGGATCGTTGCGCCAAAGGGCGCTTTCAGCGGCGGTCAATGCCTATCTGAGGGCCGGGCAACCCGCGATCCGCCACAATGCGCTGGTGCAGATGGCGCTGGCGATGGAAACGCAGGGGCGTGGTGGCGATATGGTCAAGGCGCTGCGGCTGGCGCAATCCATCCAGCCGCGGGACGATACGGCAGCGCTGCTGGACAATGCGGCGGGCAAATACGGCTTCCGTATCCTGGAAACGGATATCCAAAGTGACACGGCGCGCCCGCGTGTCTGCGTGAATGTGTCGGAAGATCTGGTGGAGTCGGGGCTGGATTACACCCCCTTCGTGCAACTGCCGGAAACCGGGCTGACGGTGCAGCCGGGTGGCTGGCGGCAGCTGTGCGTCGAGGGCGTCAGCCATGGCAAACGCTATCAGTTCACCTTCCGCGAGGGCCTGCCCTCGG
This sequence comes from Gemmobacter caeni, assembly GCF_003054195.1. Taxonomy (GTDB): domain Bacteria; phylum Pseudomonadota; class Alphaproteobacteria; order Rhodobacterales; family Rhodobacteraceae; genus Gemmobacter; species Gemmobacter caeni. The sequence continues at coordinate 42,024 of NZ_QBKP01000005.1, read as the reverse complement.
CCGATGGGCAGGAACTGGCGAAATCAGTGCAGATCAGCGCCTATGTCCGCGACCGCGCGGCGCAGGTGCGCTTCCCCGGCCGGGCTTATGTGTTGCCGAAAACCGATCAGGCGGCGCTGCCGGTGGTGACGGTGAATACCGACAAGCTGGATCTTGCGTTGTATCGCGTATCCGACCGCAACATCCTGCGGGCGGCGCAGAATGGCTATATCGACTGGCCGATTGCCGAATATCAGGAACAGGGTTTCGCCGGTGAAGTGGGCGAGGAGCTGTGGAAGGGTAGCGCCACCGTGGTGCGCGAGGTGAACAAGGATGTCACCACGCGCCTGCCGCTGGCCGAGGCGCTGCATGACCTGCCCGCCGGTATCTATGCGCTGAAGGCGGCGGTGCCGGGGGTGGACCCCTATGCCATCCCGGCGGCCTGGCAATGGTTCGTGGTCTCCGATCTTGGCATGACTTCGCTTTCGGGGACTGACGGGCTGCATGTCATCATTCGCAGCCTCGCCAGTGCCGAGGCACGGGCAGGTGTGACGGTCGAACTGCTGAGCCGGACCAACAATGTTCTGGGCACTGCGGTGACTGACGCGCAAGGTTATGCCCGGTTTGACGCCGGGCTGGCGCGCGGCACCGGCGGGGCGGCGCCCTCGATGCTGGTGGCGAAAGATGGCGACAAGGATCTGGCCTTCCTGTCGCTGACCGACCCGGAGTTCGACCTGTCCGACCGTGGTGTGGAAGGGCGAGAGGCAGCGGGGCCGGTGGATGTGTTCCTGACCACGGATCGCGGCGCCTATCGTGCGGGCGAAACCGTCTATGCAACCGCGCTGACCCGCGATCCGCGTGCGCAGGCGGTTGAAGGACTGCCGCTGACCGCGATTTATCGTCGGCCTGACGGCGTGGAATACGCCCGTGCGCAGGCGACGGATGGGGGTAAGGGCGGCCATGTCTTTGCACAACCCATCGCGGGCAGCGCGCCGCGTGGCGTGTGGAAGATGCAGGTCTATGCCGATCTTGAGGCGAAGCCGCTGGCGACGCAGACCTTCCTCGTCGAGGATTTCCTGCCGGAACGCATCGACTATGCGCTGACCCTGCCGGATACCCCGCTCGCCCCCGGCGATGTGGCCGAAATCGGTGTCGAGGCGAAATACCTGTTTGGCGCGCCCGGTGCCGATCTGGCGATCGAGGGCGAGGTGCTGCTGCGCGCGGCCAAAGGTCTGCCTGCCTGGCCCGGCTATGTCTTTGGCCGCCATGATCAGCCGTTCGACGCGCGGATGGAGGCGATCGCCTCCGGCACCCGCACCGATGCGGCCGGCAAGGCGACCGTTGCCGCCGCGCTGCCCGAAGCAGATGATCCGGGCCGCCCGCTGGAGGCGCGCTTTACCCTGCGCATCGCCGAAGGCTCGGGCCGTCCGGTGGAGCGGCGAGTGGAAACCCCGCTGGTGCCGGTATCGCCGATGATCGGGGTGAAGCCGCTGTTCGATGGCACCGTGCCGGAAAACGCTGAGGCGCGTTTCGCGCTGATCGGCGTCGGCACCGATCTGGCCGCCACGCCGATGAAAGCGGCCTGGGAGCTGACGCGGGTCGAGACCAATTACCAATGGTATAGCTACTCGGGCAACTGGAACTGGGAGCCGGTGACGACACGGACCCGCATTGCCAGTGGCGAGGTCGATCTGGGAGCGGCGCCGGTCGAGGTTTCGGCCCCGGTACAATGGGGCGAATATGAGCTTTCGGTCAGCCGCATCGACGGTACACCTGCCGAAACCTCGACCAGCTTCTATGCGGGCTGGTATGCCCCCGCCGATGCCACGGCCACGCCCGACACGCTGGAATTGTCACTGGATAAACCCGCCTATCGGCCCGGCGAGACGGCAAAACTGCGCATGGTGCCGCGCGCGGCGGGCAAGGCGCTGGTCATGGTGATGTCTGACCGTCTGATCGCCATGCAGGCGGTGAATGTGACCGAAGGCGAGAACCTGATTGATCTGCCCGTGACCGATGAATGGGGGGCGGGGGTTTATGTCACGGCCTCGGTTCTGCGGCCGATGGATGTGGCGGCTGGCCGCAATCCGGCGCGGGCGCTGGGTCTGGCCCATGCCAGCATCGACCCCGGCGCCGCGAAGCTTGACGTTGCCGTGCAGGCCCCGGCCGAGGCTGCGCCGCGCGGTCCGCTGGACATCGCGGTGAAGGTGGCGGGTTTGGCCGAGGGCGATACCGCCTATGTCACCGTTGCGGCGGTGGATGTGGGTATCCTCAACCTCACCGGCTTCACCGCGCCTGATCCGGCGGGTTATTACTTTGGCCAGCAGAAGCTGGGCATCGGCATCCGCGACGTCTATGGCCGTCTGATCGACGGGCTGAACGGAGCCGAAGGCCAGGTGCGTTCCGGCGGTGATGCGGGCGCGCAGGCAAGGCTGCAAGCCCCACCCCCCACTGAAGAACTGGTGGCCTATTTCACCGGCCCGGTCGAGGTGGGGGCCGATGGTCTGGCGCGCGTCAGCTTCAATCTGCCTTCGTTCAACGGCACCGTGAAGGTGATGGCTGTCGCCTGGAGCGGTAAGGGCGTCGGCCAGTCCAGCGCCGATGTGCTGGTGCGTGACCCGGTGGTGGTGACCGCCTCGCTGCCGCGCTTCATGGCCCCCGGCGACGAAAGCCGCCTGCTGCTGGAAATCGTGCATGCCACCGGCCCGGCCGGGCGGATGAAACTGGCCGTCGCGGGAGAGGGTGTTACCCTTGGCAACGTGCCTGCCGAAATCGACCTTGGCGAGAAGCAGAAGACCAGCCTCCGTATTCCGGTGACTGCGGGCGCGGCGGGGATCGACAAGATCACCGTCACGCTGACCACGCCGGAAGGTAGGGACCTGGTGAAAACCCTGACCCTGCCCGTGCAATCGGGCGAACCCGAGATCGCGCGCGTCAGCCGCTTTGATCTGGACAAGGGGCAGGCGTTTACCTTCGATTCCGCTGCCTTCGACGGGATGATGCCCGGCACCGCCAAGGCCACGCTGGCCGTCGGTCCCATCGCGCGACTGAATGCGCCGGGGCTTCTGGAGGCGCTGGATCGTTACCCCTATGGCTGCACCGAACAGATGACCTCGCGCGCGTTGCCGCTTGTCTACTTTGATCAGGTGGCGCAGGCGATGCAGCTGAAAGGGGCCGGGAATATCAACCTCCGTATCGACCAGGCGATTACCGAAATCCTGCAGAACCAGAATGCAGAAGGTGCCTTTGGCCTGTGGTCGGCGCCGGAATATTCGGGCGGCGACCTGTGGCTGGATGCCTATGTGACCGATTTCCTCAGCCGGGCCCGTGCGCAAGGGCATGAGGTGCCGGCGCTGGCCTTCCGCAATGCGCTGGATAATCTGCGCAATCAGGTGAACTACCAGTCCGACTTCGACGAGGGCGGCGAGGCGCTGGCCTATGCGCTGCTGGTTCTGGCGCGCGAAGGGGCGGCGGCGATTGGCGATCTGCGCTATTACGCCGATGTGAAGGGCGATGCCTTCGCCACGCCGCTGGCACAGGCGCAACTTGGCGCGGCGCTCGCCTCTTACGGCGATCCGGCGCGGGCCGATGCGATGTTCCGCAAGGCGATGGCGCGGCTGGATGCAGCGAAGCCCGACACGGCGCAGATCCTGCGGGCGGATTACGGCACCACCCGGCGCGACGCGGCGGCGGTGCTCACGCTGGCGGTGGAATCCGGCTCGCAGGCGGTGAACCGCGACGAGTTGGTCAGTCGCATCGCCACCACCGGCGCGCTTTCGACGCAGGAAAGTGTGTGGACGCTGCTGGCCTCCAACGCGCTGATTGACGGGGCAGGGGCGGATGTCACGATGAACGGGGCGCCCGTCGACGGGCCGCTGGTGCGCGTGTTGTCCGATGGCGATGCGCCGGTGAAGGTACAGAACAACGGCGCGAAGACCTTCCTGACGGTCACCACCTACGGCGTGCCTGCCGAACCGCTGTCGGCGGCTGGCAACGGCTATTCCATCAGCCGCAGCTATTACACGCTGGATGGTCAGGCGGCGACGCTGGACGGGCTGAAGGTCGGCGACCGTCTGGTCACCGTGCTGGAGGTGACCCCCTTCGGGCGCGGTGAGGCGCGGCTGATGGTGAACGATCCGCTGCCCGCCGGTTTCGAGATCGACAACCCTAACCTGATCGGTGGCGGCAATGTCGATGCACTGGACTGGCTGGGCCTGGAAACCGAGGCCGCGCATAGCGAGTTCCGGCAGGATCGTTTCCTGACGGCGGTGGACCGTTACGATAACGGCAGCTTCCGGCTGGCCTATATCGTGCGCGCGGTCTCGCCCGGCAGCTTCACCCATCCCGCCGCCTCGGTCGAGGACATGTATCGCCCGAGCTTCCGCGCCCAAAGCGGCACCGGCCGGGTGACGATTGCCGAGTGATGCGCGCGCGCTGGCCCATTGCCCTGGTCGCTGCCCTGTGGGTGGCGGCCTTTGGCCTTGACCGGGCGCGGGACTGGGTGGCGGCGACCGATCTGCCGCCGCTGACCCTGCCAAGCTCGGTCGAGGTGGTGGACCGCAACGACATCCTGCTGCGTGCCTATACCGTGGCAGATGGCCGCTGGCGCATGACTGTGACGCCGGATGAGGTGGACCCGAGTTACCTCGCCATGCTGGTGGCCTATGAGGACAAGCGGTTCTGGCAGCATGATGGCGTCGACTGGCGTTCAATGGCGCGGGCGGTTGCGCAGGCGGTCCGGTCGGGGCGCGTGGTTTCGGGTGGGTCGACCCTGACCATGCAGGTTGCGCGGTTGCTGGAAGACAGTGGCACCGGCAAGGTGTCGGGCAAGCTGCGGCAGATGCGGGTGGCGCTGGCGCTGGAACAGCGGCTGACCAAGTCGCAGATCCTGCAACTCTACCTCAACCTCGCGCCGTTTGGCGGCAATCTTGAAGGGCTGCGCGCGGCCTCGCTGACCTACTTCGGCAAAGAACCGCGCCGCCTGACGCCAGCGGAAGCCGCGCTGCTGGTCGCCATTCCTCAGGCTCCGGAAAGCCGTCGTCCCGACCGCCACCCCGGTCGCGCGGCAGAGGCACGGGGCCGCGTGCTGGAGCGCGCTTTGCGCGATGGTGTGATCAGCGCCGAGCAGGCGCGCCAGACGCAGGGCGAAAGGGTGCCCGATGGGCGCCAGCCGGTACCGATGCTCGCCCCGCATCTGGCCGACCGGGTGGTGGCCGAAAACCCCGGCGTGCCGCGCCTGAAGCTGACCATCGAGGCGGGATTGCAGAAGTCGCTGGAGGCGCTGGCGCGCGAGGCGGTGCAGGCGCGTGGCGAGCAGTTGCAGATCGCCATTCTGGCTGCCGATCACCGCTCGGGGGAGATTCTCGCCTCGGTCGGATCGGCGGGGTTTCTGGCTGACCGGCGGCAGGGCTTCGTGGATATGACGCAGGCGCTCCGCTCGCCCGGCAGCACGCTGAAACCCCTTGTCTATGGCCTCGCCTTCGACGAGGGGCTGGCTCATCCCGAAACCATGATCGACGACAAGCCGGTCAACTTCGGCACCTATGCGCCGCGGAACTTCGACAAGATCTTCCGCGGCACTGTGCGGGTGCGCGAGGCGTTGCAGATGTCGCTGAACATCCCCGTCGTCCTGCTGACCGATGCGCTGGGTCCGGCCAAGGTCATTGCCGGGATGCGCCGTGCGGGCATGGCGCCGGTGCTGAAGGGGGACGAGCCGGGGCTGGCGATCAGCCTTGGCGGAGTGGGGGTGACGCTGCACGATATGGTGCAGCTTTACGCCGCCATCGCGCGCGGCGGCGTGGCGCTTCCCCTGCGGGTCATGGGGGATGGTGCGCCGGGGCAAAGGGTGATGTCGGCGGTCGCGGCGTGGCAGGTGGCCGATGTGCTGGCCGGTTTGCCGCCGCCGCCTGGCGCGCCCTCGAACCGGCTGGCCTACAAGACCGGCACCTCCTACGGCCACCGCGATGCCTGGGCCATCGGCTTTGACGGACGCTATGTGGTGGGCGTCTGGATGGGTCGGGCGGATGGCACGCCAGTGCCGGGGGCCTTCGGCGCCGATACCGCCGCGCCGGTGCTGTTTCAGGCGATCGGTCGGATCAGCCGCAGCCTAACGCCGCTGCCACCGGCCCCCCCGGCGACGCTGCTGGTGTCAAATGCCGAACTGCCGCAACCCCTTCGCCGTTTCCGGTCCCGCACCGCCGCGTTCGAACTGACCGCCGACGCGCCGGTCGTCACCTTCCCGCCGGAAGGCGCGGAGGTCGAGCGGCTGGACGGGCAATTGCTGGTGAAGCTGCGCGGCGGGCGCTTGCCGCTGACGGTGATGGTGGATGGTGTGCCACTGCGGACAGACCTGCGCAGCCGCGAGGCGCTGCTGGCGATGCCCGGCGCGGGCTTTGTCACGCTGAGCGTGATTGACGCCGAAGGGCGATCCTCCCGCGTCCGGGTGCTGCTGAAATAGCGGTCAGATCCGCTCCAGCGCCAGCGCGATACCCTGACCGCCGCCGATGCACATGGTGACGATGGCGCGCTTGCCGCCGATCCTCTCCAGCTCGTACATCGCTTTCACGGTAATCAGCGCGCCGGTTGCGCCGACCGGATGCCCCAGTGCGATGGCGCCGCCATTCGGGTTCACCTTCGCCGGATCAAGCCCCAGTTCCTTCGTCACCGCCAGGGCCTGGGCTGCGAAAGCTTCGTTCGATTCGATCACGTCGAAATCAGCCAGCGTCAGGCCCGTACGCTCCATCAGTTGCCGCACGGCGGGGATGGGGCCAAGGCCCATCACCTCGGGCCGCACACCGGCGACAGAATAGCCAAGGATGCGGGCGCGGGGCGACAGCCCGGCCTTTTCCGCCGCATCGGCCCGCGCCAGCACCAGCGCCGCCGCCCCGTCATTGATGCCGGAGGCATTGCCGGCGGTGACGCTGCCGCCCTTCTGGAATACCGCTTTCAGCCCGGCCAGCGCCTCGGCCGTGGTGGCCTTGGGATGTTCGTCGGTGTCAAAGATCACGATGCCCTTGCGGCCCTGAATCTCGATGGGCGCAATCTGGTCACTGAACCGGCCTTCCGCGATGGCGCGGGCGGCGCGGGCCTGGCTTTCCAGAGCGAAGGCATCCTGATCCTCGCGCGAGATGCCGCATTCCGCCGCCACATTCTCGGCGGTCACGCCCATATGCCCGGTGCCGAAGGGGCAGGTCAGCGCGCCGGTCATCATATCCAGTGCGCGGGCGTCGCCCATCTTCTGCCCCCAGCGGGCGGCAGGCAGCGCATAGGGCGCGCGGCTCATGCATTCCGCGCCACCCGCCAGCGCGAAATCGGCATCCCCCAGCATCAGCATCTGCGCCGCAGAAACCACCGCCTGCGCGCCGGAGCCGCACAGCCGGTTCACGTTCATCGCGGGCGCGGTTTCGGGCACCCCGGCCTGCACCGCCGCAACCCGCGACAGATACATGTCACGCGGTTCGGTATTGATCACATGGCCGAAGACCGTCGTGCCGATCTGGCCCGGCGCCACCCCCGCCCGCGTCAGCGCGGCTTTCGCGACATGGGTGGCAAGGTCGATGGGGGCAAAGCCTGAGAGACTGCCGCCAAAAGCGCCGATTGCAGTCCGGGCACCAGAGAGGATAACGATGTCGGTCATGAGGAAGCCTTTCACTCGGGTCGGTGCGAGACTGGCGGCAGAGCGCGATGGGCGCGAGTCTGACGTTGCGTCATCAGCGGGCGAAAGGCAAAGGCGGCAACGCCGCAGGAGACGGATATGGAAATGACAGCGCGGGACCGGCACGTCCTGCTGGCGGCGGGAATGGCGGTCTTTGTGCTGATGGGCGCGGTGCAGGCGGTCTATGGTCCGGCCCTGCCGGTGATCGCACGGGAAACCGGGCGCGGGCTGGCCTCGGTTTCGGTGCTGTTCACTGCGCATTGGATCGGCGCTGCCGTGGGGGTGGCGGCGATGTTCGCGCTGGGCGCGCGGATGACGCCGCGTGTTGTGGTGATCGTGCTGGCAGCGGGCTCTGCCCTGCTTGGCGCCGGGATGGGATGGGGCGTGATGCTGGCGGGGGCGGTGCTGGCCGGGATGGGGCAGGGCTGCGCCGCCGTGCTGTTCAACCCGCGCCTGCTGGCCGCCTACGGGCCGCGCGGCCCGGCAATGCTGACGCTGATCAATGCGGTTTTCGGGGCAGGGGCCATCTTTGCGCCACTGGCCTTTGTCGCGCTCGCCGGGACCTTCCGGCCGCTGTTTCTGGTGCTGGCTGCCGGTTTCGTCGTGACGCTTGTGCTTGCCCGCGACATCGGGCGTCCGCTGGCCGATACGGCCCATGGTCGCCTGCGGGCCGACTGGATCATACTGGGCTTCGGTGCCTTCGGGGTGGGGTTCGAGGCCACCCTGATCGGCCTTGGCCCCGCCGCTCTGGTGCGCAGCGGCATGTCCGAGGTGGGCGCTGCGGAAATGCTCAGCCTGTTCTTCGTGGCGTTTCTGGCGGCGCGTATCCTTCTGGTCTTTGTCGCACACCTCGTGGCGCCCTTCACGCTGTTTACACTGTCTGTCGCAGGGCTGGCGCTGTCTCTGGGCGGGGCCATGGTCATCTCGCCGGGTTGGATGTTCGTGGCTTCTGGCGCCTTTGCCGCGACGATCTTCCCCGGTTACTTCGTCGCAGCGGTGCAGCGCATGGGCCATGATCCCCGTGTTTCGCCGCTGATCGTCGCTGGTGGTCTGGTTGGGGGCATCGGGATGCCCTTCGCACTTGCCCATATGGTCGAGTCAATGGGGCCGCGCGGCCTGTTCCTTCTGCTGGCAATGTTGTCCGCCATGGTGGTGCTGGCGGCGCTGGCCTTCGGCCTGCGCGGTTGGCCCGTGGCTGGGGGCAGGGGGCCAGAACCGGCCCCCTGAGCCGGGTCAGAGAAACCGCCGCGGCGCCAGCGTCGTGTCGCGCAGGGCGTGCCCGCCCGAGAGCAGGCGCCACAGATGCACCATGGTCACCATGTCATCGCCCCTGGGTTGGGCGTTGCGCGAATGATCTCTCAGTTTCAGAACGCGCATTCCGTCGATCATTTCCACCGTCATTTCCGACACTCCCTTGCTGGACCTGCCCCCGCAGTCCAGCCTGTGCCGGGTCGATTAACGCCAGCTTACCGCCGGGTGACGGGATTGTGGCGTTTTGTTCGGGTTGCGCGCGGCTCAGGGTTGCAATGGCACGCGTCCGGAGGGTGTCAGGTGAAATACCTCGCGCCCCTCGAAGGCGACGGCGGTCAGCGGCCCGCCATAGGCGGCACCGCTGTCGAGGTTCAGCCGGTTGCCGTAATGCGTCGGTGCATCCAGCGCGGTATGGCCATGCACGATCAGCGCGCCATGGTCGCGGTCGTCCGAGAGGAAGGGTTCGCGAATCCAGACCAGATCGGTTTCCGTCTGATCCTCGAACGCGACACCGGGGCGGATGCCGGCATGGACGAAGACCAGATCGCCTGCCCGGTGCATCGTGGGGCGGGAGGCCAGCCAGTCCCGGTGTGCCTGCGGCACAGCCGCCAGCGCATCGGCATGGACCGGCGCGACCGGCCGGTCGCCGGGGGCATGGATGCCATAAGAGGCGAGCGTGGTTGCCCCGCCAAGGCGCGGGTGCAGCCAGGTGTAGTCGGGCCGGAGCCCCGGGTCCTGTGCCGCAGGGTCATCCAGGAACAGGCTGAACATGCGGTCATGATTGCCCTTCAGCACCACCCAGTCTTCGCCGCGTGCCTGCCCCTGCATCAGATGCTCAATGACGCCGCGGCTGTCGGGGCCGCGATCCACCAGATCACCCAGATGGATGACCGGCGCAGGGCCGCCATGGCGGGCCATATCCTCTGCGATGAAGGTATGTGCGGCAAGCAGCAGGTTCAGATGACCGTGGATGTCACCGATGGCATAGGCGCGCATGGGGTATCCCTTCGCGGAATGGAAAGCGCCGGGGGCTTCACGCCCCCGGACCCCCGTGGAGTATTTGGACAAGGGGCAAAGGGCAAGGGTGCCACAGGCGCTGAGGCCGGGTTGCGGCGCGGGTGAGCGGATTTCACGGGCGGAACGGCTGTCGCGCCGCTTTGAAAGGAAAAGGGCCGGGGGATGCCCGGCCCTTTCGTATCATGCAACGTGGAATTGAAGGGGTTTGACCTGCTGGAACATGCCGGTCGCCTCCAGCGTGTCCACCACCTTCGGGTCGATGGCCTGATCGAGATACAGGAGCGCGATGGCGTCCTGCCCCACGCCGGAGCGGCCAAGGGTAAAGTTGGCGATGTTCACGCCGTTCTTGCCCATGGTCATGCCCAGAAGGCCGATGATGCCCGGCACGTCCTCGTTGGTGGTGTAGAGCATATGGGCGCCGACCTCGGCGTCGATATTGATGCCCTTGATCTGGATGAAGCGCGGCTTGCCATCGGCGAAGCAGGTGCCCGCGACCGAGCGTTCGCGCTTGTCCGTTACCATGGTGACCTTGATATAGGCATCAAAGGCGCCGGTCTTGTCCTGTTTGGTCGTCGAAACCTGAATGCCCTTGTCCTTGGCCACGATGGGGGCGGAGACGAGGTTCACATCCGGGTTATGCGCCTTCAGCACGCCGGCGATGACCGACTGGTTCAGCGCGGCGAGGTTCATGTCCGCCACGCGGCCATCGTAGAGGATATTGATGGCCTTGATCGGCTCGTCCGTCATCTGGCCGATAAAGGCGCCCAGATGGTCGGCCAGTTTGATCCAGGGGCCCATGACGGCGGCCTGTTCGGCGGTGACGTTCGGCATGTTCAGCGCGTTTTGCACCGCTCCGGTCAGCAGGTAGTCCGACATCTGTTCGGCCACTTGCAGCGCGACGTTTTCCTGCGCTTCGGTGGTCGAGGCGCCGAGGTGCGGGGTGCAGACGACATTGGGGTGGCCGAAGAGCACGTTTTCGGTCGCCGGTTCGACTTCGAACACATCCAGCGCCGCCCCTGCCACATGGCCGCTGTCCAGCGCGTCTTTCAGTGCCGCCTCATCCACCAGACCGCCGCGGGCGCAGTTGATGATGCGCACACCCTTCCTGGTCTTGGCGAGGTTCTCGCGCGACAGGATGTTGCGGGTCTTGTCGGTCAGCGGAACGTGCAGCGTGATGAAATCAGCCTTGGCCAGCAGCTCTTCCAGCTCGACCTTGTGTACACCCAGCGTTTTCGCGCGCTCTTCCGAGAGGAAGGGATCATAGGCGATGACCTTCATCTTCAGCCCAACCGCACGGTCGCAGACGATGCCGCCGATATTGCCCGCGCCGATCACCCCGAGCGTCTTGTTGAACAGCTCGACCCCCATGAATTTCGACTTTTCCCATTTCCCGGCATGGGTGGAGGCATTGGCCTCGGGGATTTGCCGGGCGACGGCGAACATCATGGCGATGGCATGTTCGGCTGTGGTGATCGAGTTGCCGAAGGGCGTGTTCATCACGATCACGCCTTTCTTCGAAGCTGCCGGGATGTCGACGTTGTCGACACCGATACCGGCGCGGCCCACGACCTTCAGGTTGGTGGCGCTTTCCAGCAGCTTTTCGGTGACCTTGGTGGCCGAGCGGATGGCGAGACCGTCATACTGGTTGATGAGTTCAGCCAGCTTTTCCTTGTCCTTGCCGAGCTTCGGCATGTAGTCGACCTCGACGCCACGGTCGCGGAAGATCTGGACGGCGGTTTCAGAGAGTTCGTCGGAGACTAGAACGCGGGGAGCCATTGCGGTATCCTTTGCGAATGTATGTTCACATTGATGCGCAGGGCGCATCCGGGGGATTGTGGGGAGGGGGCGCATCGGGGCGCCCCCGAAAGGATCAGGCAGCTTCGGTCAGCGCCGCTATTTCCGCCGCAAAGGCGAATTCAACCCAAGGCATCAGTGCCGCCACATCGGTGGTTTCCACCGTCGCGCCGCACCAGATGCGCAGGCCCGGAGGTGCGTCCCGATAGGCGCCGGCATCCAGTGCCACGCCCTCTTTCTCCAGCCGCTTCGCGACGGCCTTGGCGAAGGCAGCACCGTCCCTGATGCGGGCATCGGTGAACTTCAGGCAGACCGAGGTACAGGAGGCCGTGGCCGGATCGACCGCCAGATTGGCGATCCAGTCCTTGTCGGCGATGAAATCGGCGATGGCCCTGGCATTGCCTTCGCTGCGCGCGATCAGCCCCTTCAGCCCGCCGATGGACTTCGCCCATTTCAGCGCGACCAGATAATCCTCGACGCAGAGCATCGACGGGGTGTTGATCGTTTCGCCTGTGAAGATGCCTTCGATCAGCTTGCCGCCCTTGGTCATGCGGAAGATCTTGGGCATGGGCCAGGCCGGGGTGTAGCTTTCCAGCCGTTCCACCGCGCGCGGGCTGAGGATCAGCACGCCATGGCCGCCCTCGCCGCCCAGCACTTTCTGCCAGGAGAAAGTGGTGACATCGAGCTTGTCCCAGGGCAGGTCCATCGCGAAGGCGGCCGAGGTCGCGTCACAGATGGTCAGGCCCGCGCGGTTTGCCGGGATCGCATCGCCATTCGGCAGGCGCACGCCCGAGGTGGTGCCGTTCCAGGTGAACACGACATCCCGGTCGAAATCGACGGTGGTGAAATCGACGATCTCGCCATAGCCGGCCTTCTGCACCTTGGCATCCAGCTTCAGTTGCTTGACGACATCGGTGACCCAGCCTTCGCCGAAGGATTCCCAGGCCAGCATTTCAACCGGACGCGCGCCCAGAAGGCTCCACAGCGCCATTTCCACGGCGCCGGTGTCAGAGGCGGGCACGATGCCGATGCGGTATTCGGCGGGCACGCCCAGAATTTCACGGGTGAGGTCGATGGCCTCTTTCAGCTTCGCCTTACCCACGGCGGCACGGTGCGAGCGGCCCAGCGGCGCATCAGCAAGCATGTCGAGGGTAAAGCCGGGAAGCTTGGCGCAGGGGCCAGACGAAAAACGCGGATTGGCCGGGCGCGCAGCCGGGGCGATCAGATCAGCCATGGTATCCTTCCAGATATAAGCCTCTCGTTGGGGAGAGGTGTCCCGCCGCCGGAATTACGGAAGCCCTGAGATTCTTGCAAGCGGAAATGTCGTTTCCGATAGGAAACCCGTCGTAACCGGGCCGGTTGCGAACCGGTTGTCCGATGGAACGGGTGGCGGGGCGGCGGAAGGAAATGCCACCCGAATGTCGGTTTCTGCTGGACCAGGGCGACTTCCTCGCGTCAGGTGTGCACTGGCCCCGGTTTTTCTGCGGGGCTGACGGATTTCAGAACACGAGGAAGATATGCTGAAGAAAGCCATTTTTGCCGCCTGTGCCGGATTTGTGCTGGCCACGCCTGCTTTTGCCGACGAGGTAACCGACGCGCTTGACGCTGCGAAAGCGTCTTATGAAGCGGGTGACCTGAACGGGACCGCGGCGCAGGTGATTGCTGCCGGGAAGGCGGTGCAGGCCCTGCAATCGAAGCGACTGCAAGCCCTGCTGCCCGAGGCGCCTTCGGGCTGGACGCGTGAGGTCGATGCCGAAGCTGCCAATGGCATGGCGATGATGGGCATGGCCGGAACGCTGATTTCCGCGCGCTACTCCGATGCTGATGGCAACGGATTCACCCTGACGCTGACGGCGGACAGCCCGCTGGTGGCCTCGATGGCGGGGATGCTGGGCAACGCGCAGATGATGCAGATGATGGGTAAGGTCACCAAGGTTGGCGGGCAGGATATGCTGGAGCAGGGAACCGACCTGTCGGCGCTGGTCGGCAACCGGGTGCTGGTCCAGGCACAGGGGATGGAGCCAGCGGCGATGATTCCGGTGCTGGAACAGCTTGATTTCGCAAAGCTGGCGATGTTTGACCGCTGAAGCCCGGCGCGGCAACCAGAGGGCGGTACCGTGCGGTGCTGCCCTCGCTTCAGGGGCGTGACCAACCGGCTTTCCACCCTGTTCGCCCGCATTGTCACCAAGTCGTCACCTGACTTTGGCGTGGCTGTCATGCGGCCCGCATAGCAATCGCCCCGACTCGAACGGAAGGGGCGGGGATGCTGCAAGTCCGCAATGTATCGCGCGTGTTCGGCCAGAAGGCCGCGGTGGACGCGATCAGCTTTGATATCGACCGCCCCGCCTTCGTGGGGATCATTGGCCGGTCCGGTGCGGGCAAGTCGACCTTCCTGCGCATGATGAACCGCCTGACCGACGCCAGCGCCGGACAGATCATGGTTGAGGGTCGTGATATCCTTGCGCTGAAAGGTGCCGCCGCCCGCGCCTGGCAAAGTGACTGCGCGATGATCTTCCAGCAGTTCAACCTTGTGCCACGCATGGATGTGGCCTCGAACGTGCTGCATGGCATTCTGAACCGCCGGTCCACCCTGCAAACGCTGTTCAACCTCTGGCCCCGCGCCGACATCCTGAAGGCGCTGGAAATCCTTGACCGGCTGGGCATCGCCGAGCAGGCGCCAAAACGGGCCGAGGCGCTTTCGGGTGGCCAGCAGCAGCGCGTCGCCATCGCGCGGGCGCTGATGCAGGACCCCCGTATCATCCTTGCTGACGAACCCATTGCCAGCCTCGACCCGATGAATGCGCAGATTGTGATGGACACGCTGAAGCGCATCAATGTCGAGGATGGCCGCATGGTCATCGCCAACCTGCACACGCTGGATACCGCGCGGCGCTATTGCGACCGGGTGATCGGCATGCGGGACGGCCGCATCGTCTTTGACGGCACGCCGGAACAGCTTTCGACCGGCGTCGCGCGCGACATCTACGGCGCCGACGACAGCTTCAACGAGGCCGCGACCTCGACCGCCATTCCCGCCGATACCGCGCCCGACCGGGCCTGGGCCGAGCGGATGCTGGCCAACTGAACCCGTTTCACCCGCCCCGCAGAATGCAGGGCAGAACCCGGAGCACACCGATGAAACACCTCCTCCTCGCCCTTGCCGCGACCACCGCGCTGACCGGCGCTGCCAGCGCCGAAGGCATCACCCAGTTCAATGTCGGCATCCTTGGCGGCGAAAACGCCCAGGATCGTATGACCTCGAACGAATGCTATCGCGCGAAGATCGAAGAGGCGCTGGGCGTGCCGGTCAAGGTCTTTACCCCGGCCGATTATGACGGCGTGATCCAGGGCCTGCTGGGCGGCACGCTTGACCTCGCGTGGCTGGGCGCCTCGGGTTATGCTAAGATCTACCTGACCGACCCGGAAGCGGTGGAGCCGGTTCTGACCAAGCAGAACATGGACGGCTCGACCGGCTACTACTCGATCGGTTTCGCCCGCAAGGACTCGGGGATCACCTCGATCGAGGATGCCAAGGGCAAGGTCTTTGCCTTCGGTGAACCGAACTCGACCTCGGGCTATCTGGTGCCGGGTGCAGAGCTGCAAGAGAAGTATGGCAAGCTGGAAGATTACTTCGGTGAAGTGAAATTCTCGGGCGGCCACGAGCAAACCATCGTCGGCGTTGCCAAGGGCGATTTCGACGCTGGCGTAAGCTGGGCTGACGGTCTGGGCAACTGGGAAGACGGCTACAATTCCGGCGCCTTCCGCAAGGCTGCCGATGCGGGCCTCGTCGACATGAATGACCTCGTGGAAATATGGAAGTCGAAGCTGATCCCCGAAGGGCCGATGGTGGTGCGCAAAGCGCTGCCGCAGGACGTCAAGGACAAGGTGATCGCGCTGACCGCCGATCTTCATGAAACCGACAAGGATTGCGCCTATGGCGTGGCTGCGGGCGAAGCCAAAGACTTCGTTCCGGTTACCCATGACGAGTATCTGGGCATCGTTGCGGCCCGGAAGCTGCAAGAAGGCATGTGAGTTTTTCTGACGTGTCGCCGGGTTCCCTGAAGGGAGCCCGGCAATTTCTTTTCCGGCCCCGCAACAGGACTGCACAATGGTAGATATCGCCTTCGGCCCGCAGGGCGACAAAGGCCCCGGCCCCACCAACGGGCGCGACGCCTATCTTGATCTGGTGCGTCGCCGCCGCATGTATGGCGGGATTCTGCTGGTGCTGTTCGTGGCGCTGATGGCCTCGGGTTTCCGTCTGGCTGAAAGCCGCAATGCGGGTGGCTTCATCGACGGGTTGCCGCAGGTCTTTGCCTTTCCGTCGGAAGTGATTTCCGAAGCCTGGGCAAAACGGGCCGAGGTGCCGGGCCTGATCTGGGCGCATGTGCCCTCGCTGATCGAGACGATCAACATCGCGGCGGTGTCCACACTCGCGGGCGGGCTGGCCGCCATGGTGCTGGCCTTGCTGTCCACGCGGGGGCTGTCGCGCTGGCCGCGCTTCACCGGCGTGTTTCGCCGCATGATGGATGCCTTTCGCGCCGTGCCCGAAATCGTCATCGCGCTGGTGCTGATCTACCTCCTGGGCGGTGGCCCGGTTCCGGCAGTCATCGCCATCGCCCTGCATACCTCGGGGGCTCTGGGGAAGCTGTTTTCCGAAGTGGCCGAAAATGCCGATCTGAAGCCGGTCGAGGGGCTGACCTCGGTTGGCGCCACATGGGGCCAGAAGATGTGGCTCGGTGTCATCCCGCAGGCGGCGCCGAACTGGCTCAGCTATGCGCTGCTGCGGTTTGAAATCAATGTGCGCGCCTCGGCCATCCTTGGCTTCGTGGGCGAGGGCGGCATCGGCCACGATCTGAAACTGGCGATGCAATGGGGGCAGGGGCGATATGACGAAGTCGTCGCGATCTTCCTGCTTTTGTTCCTGACCATCGTGGCCATCGACCGCCTGTCGGACCGCGCGCGTGAAAAACTGGTGAGGGGGCGCTGAACATGGCCGTGACCGATTTTACCGGGGCCCGCGCTCCGCTGACCGAAACGGTCATTCGGCGTTTTACCCTGCGTCGCCGCATGGCGCTGGCGGTGCCTGCAGTGATCTGCGCCTATTTTGTCTATATCTTCTTCGCCTTCGATATCGCGGGCATTGCCGCGCGGATGCGGCCTGACAATGCGGTCATCCTTTTGTCGGATTTCTGGTCCTACAAGACCCATGTGACCCGCGACAACCGCAGCGGCAGGCTGAGCGTCGCCATCGAAGGCGAGGCGAAAGGGGCTTACCCCGAAGGCCAGTTGCCCGACTGGGTGATGCAGACGGGCGACACCACGGTCATCGACCTCGGCGGCGGCAATATCGTCACTTATGACGCGGCCGGTGCGCGCTATGTGGTGCCGGGCTACGGCACCATCGACATCGCGCCCGAAGACGGCAAGCTGCGCCTGACCGCGCCTGAACCGCTGCCAGACTGGATCAACGCCTCTGACAACCGGGTCAGCGTCACCACGGATGCCGGGCGCTTCGCCTATACCCGGTCGAAGGTTGAAACCTTCCGCTACCAGCCAGGGAGGGAGCTGTTCTTCTTCACACTCGACAGCCCCTTCGCAGGCAAGGGCGCGGGCGAACTGGCCGCGCTGGCGCTGTGGGGGGATCGGGTGGACCATGCGCGCAGCAATCTGGGCTATATGCTGTCCGAGTTCTGGAACAACCGCATGTGGCGTCATGGCGACGTCGCCTGGGCGATGTTTGAAACCGTGCTGATGGCCTTCCTTGGCACCATGGGGGCGGCGGTGATCGCCCTGCCGCTGGGCTTTCTGGCCGCGCGCAACTTCATGCCGCTGGGGCCGCTGCGCTTTGCCATGCGCCGTGTGTTCGATTTCATCCGCGGCGTGGACGGGCTGATCTGGACCATCATCCTCAGCCGGGCCTTCGGCCCCGGCCCGATGACAGGCGCGCTGGCCATCCTTCTGACCGACACCGGCAGTTTCGGCAAGATGTTCTCGGAAGCGCTGGAAAACATCGACGAGAAACAGGTGGAGGGCATCCGCTCCACCGGCGCCAGCGCCGTGCAGCGCGCACGGTTCGGGGTGATCCCGCAGGTGACGCCGGTGCTGGTGAGCCAAGTGCTTTACTACCTCGAATCCAACACCCGCAGCGCCACCGTGATCGGCGCCATCGTCGGCGGCGGCATCGGCCTGCTGTTGACCCAGGCCATCATCACCCAGAAAGACTGGGAAGAGGTCGCCTATTACATGGTGCTGATCGTGCTGATGGTCATGGCGATGGACAGCCTGTCGGGCTGGCTGCGCAAGAAGCTTATCAAGGGATAAACCCGTGCCGAAACTCTCCGCCACCGAAGCCTTCGTTCATCCGGGCTGCCAGATGGTCAATTCCACCTTCGGCGCTTATTGCGAGGTGGGCGAGGGCAGCCGGGTGCTGAACTCCGACTTTGGGGATTATGCCTATTGCGACCGCATGGCCGACATCGCCAATACGAGCGTCGGCAAATTTTCGAACATCGCCGCGATGACAAGGATCGGGCCGACGGATCACCCGTTCACCCATGCCGCGCAGCATCATTTCCTGTATCGCTCCTCTTACTATTGGGAGGATGCCGTGGATGATCCGGCCTTCTTTGCCGTCCGCGCGGCCCGGCGCAGCACGCTGGGGCCTGATTGCTGGATCGGCCATGGTGCGATCATCAAGCCCGAGGTGACCATCGGCGCCGGTGCCATCGTCGCCTCTGGTGCGGTGGTCACGCGCGATGTGGCACCCTTCATGATCGTGGCAGGCTGCCCCGCCGTGCCGCTGCGTGCGCGGTTCACGCCGCAGGTGGCTGACCGCCTGCTGACGCTGGGCTGGTGGGACTGGGATCACGCGACGCTGCGTCAGGCCTTGCCTGATTTCCGCAGCCTGCCTGCCGAGGCTTTCCTTGAGAAATACGGCGGCTAGCGCACCTGCCGCGTCAGGCTGGCGATCTGGCTCAGCACCGTCAGCGGGCCAGTGGCGCGCAGAATGTCGACGATCATCAGCACGTCCGAGGCTATGCCACGCCACAGCCCGCGTTTGGCGGCTTTGGCGGGGCTTGCGACACCGGGCCAGCGCACGATTGCCGGGCGCATGCCGCGTTTCAGCATCAGCCGGTTCAGGAACACCTCGAAGCCGAACTTCGGCAGGCTGTCCAGTGCTGCCAGATGCGGCGCGATCAGGGCCCGCGGCAGCATTCTTTCGCCCGAGATGTAGTCCACCCCCAGCCAGTGCCACAGCCGGGGTGCATTGCCGCGCAGCGACAGGCTGACATCGGCACGGCCCTCCAGAACCGGCCAGACCAGCCGCGTGATATCCGCCGCCGTCAGCCCGGTCAGATCTGCGTCGATCAGCAGCAGCCAGTCGCCGTCGCTGGCGGCGATACCCTGCGCCAGCGCCCGTGTCTTGCCCCGGTTCGGCACAAGGCGCAGCACCTCGGCCCCGGCCTGCTGCGCGACTCCGGCGGTGCCGTCGCGTGACCCGTCATCGATGACCAGAACCCGGTCGATCTGCGGATGACCGACCAGCACGGACAGAACGGCGCCGATCCGCGCGGCCTCGTCATGGGCGGGAACCAGACAGGTGACCTTGCTGCTCATTGCCCGATCCTTCTTTTGCGCAGGAACCACAGGCCCGAGGCCAGAAGAACCACAGCCGTCAGCACCAGCGCACCGTGGAAGATCCAGTCGTCGATCCGTTGCCAGGCAGAGCCGAAAATCCAGCCCAGCCCGACGAACAGCAGGCTTTTCGGGATCGAGGCCAGCAGGTTGACCATCAGGAACTTCCCGAAATCCATTCTTGCGATGCCCGCCGCCGTCAGCACCGCCGCGCCTGCCGAATGGGTCAGCTTGCCCACCACCAGCAACCGCGTGCCCTGCGCCCGGAAGGCCCGCACCAGCCGGGCAAGGCGTGGCCGGGTCAGTCCGATCCGGTCGAGCCAGCGTTGCCGTACCAGGCGGCGCCCGTGGCGTCCCAGCGCGTAGAACAGCGCGTCGCCAGCCACATCGGCCACGATGACGCAGATCACCACGGCAGGCAGGTCCATCAGCCCCAGACGGGCCAGATAGGCCGCGATGACCGTGACCACCGGCCCTTCGATCAGGGCCAGAGGGGCCAGCACCAGCAAGCCATGATGCTGAATCAAGGCGACCAGATCGGGTTGGGGCATCATCGGGGGCGGGTCACTCGGCCGGGTGCAGCGCCGGGGCGGGCACGGAGCCCATGGTATTGCCGCGCCAGTCGAAGCCACGGCGCAGGAAGGTGGCGCCCCAGATTGCCGGTATCATCAGGTCGCGCAGCGGCAACACCGCGATGTCCTGCCAGCCCGAGGGCCAGCCCGCGCGCCGCATCAGTCGCGCCTCTGCCGCATACCACAGGCCAAGGTAGGCCAATGCCAGCGCAGGCGGCAGTCCGGCACCCGCCAGCGCGCCGAGGCACAGCAGCGCAGGCAGCACGGCGCCATTCGCCGGTTCCGCCCCGAACAGCCGGGGAAATCCGTCGCGACGGATGCGGCTCCACCGCAGTTGCCGGTTCCAGACCTGCGCAAGGCCGCGCCGCCCCACCGGCTGTGCGAAGGGCAGGGGCGTCAGGCGAATCCGCAGGCCCAGTTCGCGGATCAGACGGGTCGCCGCCGCATCCTCGGCGAGTTCCCGGCCCAGCACGGCCAGTCCGCCGAAACGCTCGATCAGCGGTTTGTTGAAGAACAGGGTCTTACCCTGGGCATAGCCCTTTCCGAGGCTGTCAGCGGCGAATTGCAACCGCGCCTGATTGCCGTTCAGGAAAGCGCATTCCAGCCGCCCCGCCAGCCCCTGCGGACGAATACCCACGGCGGGGGAGGACACCAGCCCCGTTGCCGGACCCCAGCTTGCCACCACGCGCGCCAGATAGTCGGGCGGCAGCAACAGGTTCGCATCGGTCATGCAGACCCATTCCGCCGTAGCGGAATACCAGCCTTTCCATACATTGTTGATCTTCGGGTTGCGCGTCACCCGCGCCTCGCCCACCAGCAGACGGGCCGACACCTGCGGATGCTCCGCGATCAGGTGGCGGATCAGCGGCAGAACCGGATCGTCGGGCGATGCGGCGCAGAAGATCACGTCGTAATCGGGGTAATCCTGCACGAAGGAACTGCGCAGCGTCTCGGCATCGAACGGGTCCAGCCCGCAGACCGGGCGCAGCAGGGTCACGCGCGGTGTGCCGATCAGTCCGGGGGCAGCCGGGCGGTCAGCCCTCAGCCGCCCGAGGAACAGCAAGACCGAGGCATAATGCGCCACCAGAAATCCGGCAGCGGCAAGGGCAAGCAGAAAGGCGATCATCAGGCACCTGCAAATTCGGGTTCAGCGGCGGCGCGACCCGGCAGCAGCGCGGGTGCCTTGCGCGCATCCAGCAGGCGCAGGCTGCCGTCGGCGGTTTCGGCCAGCGCGGTCAGGCTGTCGATCCAGTCGCCGCAATTGGCATAGGTCAGGCCGAAATCGTCATGCAGCCCGGCAATGTGGAAATGCCCGCAGATCACGCCGTCAACCTGTTTGCGGCGTGCGAGGCGCAGCACCTTCCGCTCGTGCGCGCGGCCCAGATACAGCAGCGCATTGACCGAGGTCAGCAGCATGTCCACCGCGCTGCGCGCTTCGGGCGGGGTATCGGGGCGGCGGCGGGTCAGCAGGCGTTCGAACCGGCGCAGGCCATGGTCGATCCGGCTGCCCAGCCGGGTGAAGATATGGGCACGGAACAGCCGCCCGTCGCAGGCATCGCCGTGCAGCACAAGATAGCGACGCCCGTCGGCGGTGGTATAGATCAGCGCTTCCTGCGCCTCGGCCGGAACGCGGCAATGCTGCGGCGCGCGGTCGGGGAAGGGATCGTGGTTGCCGCGCAGGTAAAGGATGCGCGCGCCCTCGGCCTTGCGCGCGACCAGATGGTCGATCACCGCCTGATCGGCCGCGCTCCAGTGAGGCAGCAGCGGGTGCCAGAGGTCGAGGATGTCGCCCACCAGCACATAGGTCTCGGCCCGGTGCGCCTGAAGGAAAGCCAGCACCAGATCCGGCCGCGCGCCAAGCGCGCCCAGATGCAGGTCGGACAGAAACAGCGTCCGATACGGGCAAGCGGCGGCGGGTCGGCGGTCCGGCTGGGTCACGGCAAGGCTCCGTCACGGGGTCGTGAGCGGACCATGAGCGCGGAAGGCCACGATTTGATGACGTTTCGCTTGTAGTTTCACGACGATTGCGGCGGTGCAGCGAAACCTGCGCTCAGGCGACGCGGCGGCCCTGCACCCAGACGCCCCGCACCGCCCCTGCCTGCCCGATCCGCGTGACGCGGATGACATCGGCACGACCGCCGGGCACCAGATGGCCGCGATCTTCCAGCCCGGTCGCCTCGGCCGGGGCGGCGGTCACGGTGGCGATGCCGCGCGCGGTATCGCCCCAGACATCGCCCAGCATCAGCGCCGCCGACAACAGCGACGAGGGCACATAATCCGACGACACGATATCGAGCAGATCGGCCTGCGCCAGATCCTGCGCCGCGACATTGCCGGAATGGCTGCCACCGCGAATGAGGTTCGGTGCCCCCATCATCACGCGGATGCCATGGTCATGGCAGGCCTGCGCGGCCTCGGTCGTGGTGGGAAATTCGGCGAAATGCACCCCATGCCCCGCCGAAACCGCAACCTGCGGCGCGGTCGTGTCGTCATGGCTGGCCAGCACCGCACCAAAGCGCCGCGCCTCGGAGACGACAGCCGCCTCGTGCACCGCGCCCACCTGATCGCGCAGGGCGCGCTGGTCGGCGACGTGCTTGTGAAACTCTGCCTCGCTGAGGCCATGCTTGCCGCAAAGGTAGTCCTTCAGCTTGGTCACATCGCGGAACTGCCGCTCGCCGGGTGTATGGTCCATCAGGCTGACGATGCCGATGCGATCTTCGGCACCGAACTTCGCCAGTTCAGCCACCAGCGTTTCCGAACAGACCTCGGCGCGCAGATGCAGGAAATGGCTGATCCGCAGCGCGCCCTGCGCCCTCAGGTCCAGAATTTCATCGGCCAGTGCACGGGCATATTCGCCGTAATTGGCCTTCTTGTTCGACACGACAGACCCGACGCGCAGCGCGTCGAAAACTGTGGTGATACCGACGCTGGCAAGCTCGGCGTCATGGGCGATAATGGCGGCCTGATGCGGCCAGCCGACACGCGGGCGCGGCTCGATATGGCGTTCCAGATTGTCGGTATGCAACTCGATCAGGCCGGGCATCACCAGATCACCCGCGCAGTCGATGGCACCGGCAGGCACGGCGGCCCCTTCGGCGATGTCAGTAATCCGCCCGTCAGACAGCCGCACCTGGCCGCGCAGGGTTTCTCCCGGCAGAACAAGGGTGGCATTGGCAAGGATCGTATCGGTCATTTCAGAAAGTCCTGTCTTGCGGTTCCGGGCGCAGGCGGCTGCAATGGCACGAAACCGTCACGCCTTTGTGACAGTCGCAGGGTAGGCCAGCCGCCATGGAAAAGATGAAACGCTATGCTGTCTATTACGCGCCGCGCCCCGGCGCCTTTGCCGCGCGGGCGGCGGAATGGTTGGGCTGGGACCCGGTCGCGGCCGAGCCCCGGCCACAGCCACAATTGCCGGGTCTCCCTGCCGCTGTTGCCGATCTGACGGCAGAGCCGCGTAAATACGGCTTTCACGGCACGATCCGCGCGCCCTTCCGCCCGGCAGACGGGCTGGGGCAGGATGAGGTTGCGGCGGGGGTTGCCGAACTCGCCAGCCGTCTGAAGCCCGCCGTCTGTGACCACCTGCGGCTGGTCAATCTGCACGGATTTCTGGCGCTGATCCCCGAAGGCGGTGAGGCCGCGCTTCAGGCGCTTGGCGCGGCGGTGGTCGAAGGCACCGATGCTCTGCGCGCGCCGCTGAACGAGGCCGAAATCGCCCGCCGCCGCCCTGAACGGCTCAGCTCGCGACAGCGCGCCCTGCTGGACCGCTGGGGCTATCCCTTCGTGATGGAGGAATTCCGCTTCCACCTGACGCTGACCAGCAGCCTGAGTGCGCCGGACGCCGCAGCGGCTCGCAACGTGCTGGAGCCGCATTTTGCCCCGGTCCTGCCGCAACCTTTCGCCATCGAGGATCTGTGCCTGTTCGGAGAGGATGGCGCGGGGCGTTTCCATTTTCTGCATCGCTACGCCCTGACCGGCTGAAGCGCCGCCAGAAACCGCGCTATGCCCTCGGACAGACTGCCGTCATTGCGCACCTCGGTGGCCTGAATGCCTTCGGGCAGGGTGAAGGCCGCACGGGCCAGCCGGGCGCGGATATCGGCCTCGGGCTCGCGCCCCCGCGCGGCCAGCCGCTGCGCCAGCACCGCATCCGGCGCGGTGACAAGGATCACGCGCAGACCGGGAAACCGCGCCTGCGCCTGCGGCAGGGCCAGGCGCGAGCCGTTGAAGATCACCACCCCTGGCGCAGCGAGCTGCGCTTGCGGGATGCCATAGCTCAGCCCATGCGCCTGCCAGTCCAGCGCGAAGTCCCCGGCGGCCTTGCGTGCGGCGAAATCCTCGGGGTTGACCCCTTCGAAATCCTCGCCTCCGGCCTCGGTCGGTCGGGTGATCACCCGCCGCACCAGTCGCAGACCTGGCCGCGCTGCCACCGCACCGGCGATCAGCGTATCCTTCCCGGCCCCGGAAGGCCCGACCACCGCGATCAGCATATCAGGCCGCCAGACGCGGGGTGAAGCCGGTCACATCGACCAGCCGGTCACACACGCGATCCCGCGCGCCCTCGTCATGGAAGATCCCCACGATGGCCGCGCCGCGCGCCTTGGCTTCCTCGATCAGCCCCAGCACAACCTCGCGGTTGGCGGCATCCAGACTGGCCGTCGGCTCGTCCAGCAAAAGCGCGGGATAGGGATGTGCGAAGCCGCGCGCGATGTTCACGCGCTGCTGTTCCCCGCCCGAGAAGGTGGTGGGCGAGAGACCCCAGAGCCGTTCGGCAATGTTCAGCCGCGCCAGCAGATCCGCCGCCCGCGCCCGCGCCGCATCGACCGGCACGCCCAGTTGAAGCAGCGGCTCCGCCACCACATCCAGCGTCGGCACGCGCGGCACCACGCGCAGGAACTGACTGACATAGCCCAGAACCTCGCGCCGCAGGCGGATGATCTCGCGCGGGGCGGCGCGAGCGACATCCAGATCGCCGACCCGGATGCTACCCCCTGCGGCCAGGTAATTGCCGTAGATCATCCGCATCAGCGTGGATTTCCCCGACCCCGACTGCCCGGTCAGCCCGACACATTCGCCCGGCGCGACGGCCAGCGCCGCCCCCGCCATCACCGGGATCACGGCGCTGCCCTGATTGTGCAGGGTAAAGGCCTTGGAAAGATTGGTAATCTCGATCATAGCCAGCGTTTCCACTTGAAGAAAAGATAGGTCAGCACCGCCGAGGCCAGCATCAGCGCCAGCGCCATCGGATAGCCGAATGCCCATTGCAATTCCGGCATATGGGCAAAGTTCATCCCATAGGCCGAGGCGATCACCGTGGGCGGCAGGAAGATCACTGCCACCACCGAAACGATCTTCACCGTCTTGTTCTGGGCAAGGTTCACCATGCCCAGGGTCACGTCAGAGGCCATGGCGACGCGGCTGGTCAGAAAGTCGCCATGTACTTCCAGCGCCCGGATATCGCGCATCAGCCCCTTGACCACCGGGCGCAACCCATGGCCCGCGCCGGCCTCGTCCAGCGCCTGCCCGAAATAGCTGATCGCACGTTCCAGGGTCAGCAGCGACTGTCGCACCCGGCTGATGAGATCGCTTTCGCGCGCGACCTGCCGCAGCGCCTCCTGCAGCGCGTCATCGCTGGCCTTCGCACCTTCCTCGAATACCTGCGCCATCAGAGCATCCAGCGCCCGACCCGAGCCCTCCATCAGGTCGGCCAGCCGCCCGACGATTTCCTCCATCAGCGACAGGAAGACCCGGCGCGGATCGGCGCAGCCCGGCCCCACTTTGTCTGCCCGTTCCGGATAGGTCTCGAACGGGCGCGGCGCGTGGTGGCGCACGGTCACCAGCCGTTCCGGGTGCAGGATGAAACAGACCGGGCCGGACATCGGCGCCTTGGTCTCGCTCAACCCCGGCAGCACCACGGTCAGATAATCGACGCTGCCCTCGCGGTAGAGTCGGTTCGACACCTCGATCTCTTCCATATCGGCCAGCGTCGGCACCTCGACCCCCAGAGCCTGCGCCAAAGCCACCTGACCGGAGAGCGGGCGGTACAGATCCACCCAGACCGCCTGCGCAAGGTCGGTCCCTTGCGGCAATTGCTTCAGTTTCCGGTCGGCGGGGGCATAGGCGTAAAGCATGGTTCAGACCTGCAAGACAGAGGATACCAGCAATTGCGTATACCCGTGCTGCGGGTCGTCCAACACCTGATCGGTCAGCCCCTGTTCCACCACCCGGCCCGATTTCATCACCATCAGCCGGTCGGCGAGCAGACGCACCACCGCAAGGTCATGGGTGACGATCACGACCGAAAGCCCCAGATCGCGCACAAGCCCGCGCAAAAGATCCAGCAAGCGCGCCTGCACGCTGACATCCAGACCGCCGGTCGGTTCATCCATGAACACCAGTCGCGGGCCGGTCACCAGATTGCGCGCGATCTGCAAACGCTGCTGCATCCCGCCGGAAAAGGCGGAAGGCCGGTCGTCGATCCGGTCGGCGGCAATCTCCACCCGGCCCAGCCAGTCGGCCGCGGTGTCGCGGATGGTGCCATAGTTGCGCGCACCCACCGCCATCAGCCGCTCGCCGACATTGCCGCCCGCGCTGACACCCATGCGCAAACCGTCGCGGGCATTCTGATGCACGAAGGCCCATTCGGTGCGGCTGAGCCGCCGCCGCTCCGGCTCTCCCAGCGCGCCCATGTCACGGCCGTCGTAAAGGATGCGCCCTGCATCGGGCTTCAGATGCCCGGCCAGGCAGCCCAGCAGCGTGGATTTGCCGGAACCGCTTTCGCCCACGATCCCCAGAACCTCACCGGGGAACAGGTCGAACGTCACATCGGTGCAGCCGATCCGGTTGCCATAAAGCTTCTTCACGCCCTGAACCGACAGAAGCGGCCGGTCCTCTTTTACCCTGGCACAAATATCCATATCCACCGCCCCCATCGCGCGATCCCCTCGGGCAGGAGCGCCAAAATTCTTCAAAGAATTTTGGGCCCCGGTCATTCTGCCGCTCCCGGCTGGCCCAGCCGTCCGACATGTCCTGCCGCGCGGCGTCCCGCACAGAAATCGGTGTCGGAGCAGACATACATCCGGCTGCCCCGGTCATCGGTGATGACCTCATCCAGATAACTGTCACCGGCGCCGCACAGGTCGCAGTCATGCGGGGCTTTCGATGCCTCGAACGGGTGATCCTCGAAATCGAGGCTCACGACCTGCGTATAGGGCGGCAGCGCATAGATGCGCTGTTCGCGACCCGCGCCAAATAGCTGAATTGCCGGGTTGTCCGACAGTTTCGGATTGTCGAATTTCGGGATCGGCGAGGGGTCCATCACATAGCGTTCCTCCACCTTCACCGGATAGGCATAGGCGGTGGCGATGGTGCCGTGGCGCGCGATGTCCTCGTAGAGTTTCACATGCATAAGCCCGTATTCCTCCAGCTCGTGCATCTTGCGCGTTTCGGTCTCGCGCGGCTCCAGAAAGCGCAGGGGCTCCGGGATCGGCACCTGATAGACAAGGATCTGACCCTCGCAGAGCGGTGTTTCCGGGATGCGGTGGCGGGTCTGGATCACGGTGGCTTCGGCGGTCGCCTCGGTCACCGCCACGCCGGCGCTGCGCTGAAAGAATTTGCGGATCGACACGGCGTTGGTGGTGTCGTCGGCGCCCTGGTCGATGACCTTCAGCCGGTCGTCGGGCGTCAGGCAGGCCGCCGTCACCTGCACCCCGCCCGTGCCCCAGCCATAGGGCATCGGCATCTCGCGGCTGGCGAAAGGCACCTGATAGCCGGGCACCGCGATCCCTTTCAGGATGGCGCGGCGGATCATCCGTTTGGTCTGCTCGTCCAGATAGGCGAAGTTGTAGTCGCTCACAGCAGCCCCCGCGCGGTCAGTGCCGCTTCCAAAGCCTCAGGCGTGGTGAAATGTTCGGCCTGCATGCCGAAGGCGCGGGCGCCCTCGACATTCTTCAGGCTGTCGTCGATGAACAGGCAATCGCCCGGCTCCAGCCCGGCACGGTCGCAGAGGCGTGCGTAGATCCGTGCCTCGGGTTTGAGTATCCCTTCCTGCCCCGACACGACGGTCACGTCGAAGGCGTAGCCCAGCCGAGGATGCGCCGCGATACCCGCAGGCCAGGTTTCGGCAGACCAGTTGGTGATCGCATGGATGGCCAGCCCGCGCGCGCGCAGCCGGTCCATCAGCGCCCATGTGCCCTCGATAGCTTCGGGCACTGTGGCGGCGTAACGGTCGACATAGGTGGCGAACAGGGCACGGTCGGCCGGGTCGGCAATCTCTGCCGCCAGCGCGGCAAAGCTTTCGCCGCCGTCGGCGCGCAGATTCCGCGCCATGAAGTCGGTGCGGGTCAGGAAATCCTCCACCGCGTCGCGGCTGCCCAGATCAGGCAGGAAGGCCGGATGCGGTTCCCAGCGGATCAGCACATTGCCGATATCAAACACGATGGCCTTCATTCCGCTGCCTCCTGCATCTGCATCGCCTCGGCCCGCAGACGGCGCACCAGTTCCAGCTCGGACTGGAAGTCGACGTAATGCGGCAGTTTGATATGTTCCAGAAAGCCGGTGGCCTGGATGTTGTCGCAATGGCTCAGCACGAATTCCTCGTCCTGCGCCGGGGCGCCGGTGAAATCCTCGCCCAGTTCCTGCCAGCGCAGCGCGCGGTCGACGAGGCTCATGGCGATGGCCTTACGCTCGGTCTGGCCGAAGGTCAGGCCATAGCCTCGGGTGAATTGCGGGGGTTCGGTCTTCGAGCCTTTGAACTGATTGACGGTTTCACATTCCGTCAACTCCACCTCGCCGATCTCGATGGAGAAACCCAGTTCGGGGATCTCCATTTCCACCAGCACGCGGCCGATGCGCAATTCACCGACGAAGGCATGGGTACGACCGTAGCCGCGCTGGGTGGAATAGGCCAGCGACAGGATGAAGCCTTCATCCCCCCGCGTTATGGCTTGCAGGCG
Source organism: Gemmobacter caeni (assembly GCF_003054195.1). Taxonomy (GTDB): domain Bacteria; phylum Pseudomonadota; class Alphaproteobacteria; order Rhodobacterales; family Rhodobacteraceae; genus Gemmobacter; species Gemmobacter caeni. The sequence goes on along the minus strand of NZ_QBKP01000005.1, from coordinate 13,174 downwards.
CAGCGGGCGGTTCGCGGGCAGTTCCAGCGGTTCCCGCGTCAGGTCGGGCGGAGGGGCGTCGTCGCGCGGTGCGGCCTCGATCAACCCGTCGCGGTCCAGAAGGCTGGTGACATGCGGCACCGGCTCAGGTCGCGCCGGCACCTGTGGCGCGAGAGGCGCCTCTCCCTCAGCGGCCAGTTTGAAATCCAGCAGGCGGTGCGTGTAGTCGAAGGTCGGCCCCAGCACCTGCCCGCCGGGCAGATCCTTGAACGTGGCGCTGACGCGCCGGTCGACCGCCATCGCCGCCGTCTCCACCGGCTGCGAGGCGCCAAGGCGGGGCAGCGTCGTGCGATAGGCGCGGATCAGAAAGATCGCCTCTATCAGATCGCCGCGCGCCTGCTTGATCGCCAGCGCCGCCAGATCGGGATCATACAGCGAGCCTTCGGCCATCACCCGGTTCACCGCCAGTTTCAACTGTTCGCGGATCTGCGGCAGGGTCAGTTCGGCGACCGATGGATCGCCGCGCCGTTCCTCGGCCAGCCAGGCATGGGCATTGTCGATGGCGCGTTCGCCACCCTTGACGGCGACATACATCAGGCTTCCTCCACGAGGGTGGATCGGGGCAGGGCGGCGAGCGTGTCGCCGCTGGTGAAATAGCAATCGAAGCCCAGCGGAAAGAGCGCGCGATTGGCGCGGAACGCCGCGATCTCGGGCAGCGACAGTTGCGCGGTGTAGCGGATGCCGGGGCCACGGAGCGTTGCGCCGGTTGTGGAAAGCGCGGGCAGTTCCACGATCAGCGTGGTGGAACGATCCGGGTAATCCGGCTGGCCGATGCGGAAGCGGGTCAATGGCTGCAGCGCCGCCCAGCCGCCCACCGCGAAATCGGCCTGATCCGCCGGGGCGAAGGGGGCGCCGGTATGGAAGGTGATCCAGTCGCGCACCGCCGGGCAATCGACAGCCCCGGCCAGGTGCACCGGCGTCGTGGTATCGGCCAGCGTCAGCAGCAGTGCCCCGGCAGCGGGCGACAGCGGGGCGGGCGGGATGACGCCAGCCATGCGATGCAGCGTGCCGGGGCGGGCCATCGCCTCCAGCGCGGCGCGGAAGGCGATGGCGGCATCGGTTGCGGCATTCGTGAAGCCGCCGGTCAGGGCTTCGGGCGTCATTGATCCTCTCCGCGTACCATGGTGAAGAATTCGACCTTCGTTGCGGCGGCCTTGACGGCGCGGGTCGTGCGGCGCGCCTCTTCCTCAAGCCGCAGGGGATGCAGCACCTGCGCCTCGACCCGTGCGGCTTCGGGCGTCTGCATCAGCGCATCCACCACGGCGGCGCGGCGGGCGTGATCCTTGTCGCGGCCCTGCACATAGGCATGGCCCACGGCGCCGCAGTCCAGCCGCAGCGAGCAGCGAGTCACCGTCATCTCGCCCAGATTGAACGGGGCGCCGGTGCCGCCGACACGACCCCGCACCATGACGGAACCCACTTCGGCCGGGCGCAGCAATGCGGTTTCGGGCAGGTCGGGCAGCAGGGCGGCAAGCCGCGCTGGCGGTGCCTTGGCCAGAAGGGACATCCAGCCCTTCCGCGCCAGATCTTCCGGGCGTTCGGTCATCTGATCCTCGACAGGTTGCGGATTTGTCTAGATTACTATACAACTAGACAAGTGATAGCTGATGAGCCGAGTCGGCACAACGCCCAATGGCGTGAAACTTTTGCGACAGGATGGATGATGGCCCGCAGCCCGATCTGGAAATCCATTGCCGGGACGCTCGCGGCAGAGATCGCAGGGGGGCTGTACCGCCCCGGCGACAAATTGCCGTCAGAGGCGGATCTGGCCAGCCGGTTCGGCGTGAACCGCCATACGGTGCGGCATGCGCTGGGTGCGCTGGCCGAGGCGGGCACGGTGCATGCCCGGCGTGGGGCCGGGGTTTTCGTCACAGCACGACCGACCGACTATCCGCTGGGCCGACGGGTGCGGTTTCACCAGAATGTCGCCGCCTCGGGGCGCACGCCCTCGCGCAGGCTGACCCGGCTGGAGACCCGCCCCGCCAGCACGGAGGAGACCGAGGCGCTGGCGCTGGCCCCCGGCGCTCTGGTGCATGTCATGGAAGGCGTGTCGCTTGCTGACGGGCAGCCGCTGGCGGCGTTCCGGTCGGTCTTTCCTGCGGAAACTTTGCCCGGCCTGCTGGCGCTGCTGGAGGAACATCAGTCGGTCACCACCGCGCTGGGCGCGCTGGGGGTTGCCGATTACACCCGCGCCGAAACCCGGCTGACCGCGAAGCGCGCCGGGGCGGTGCTGGCGCTTGCCTTGCAGGTGCAGGAAGGGGCACCAATCCTGCGATCCGTGGCGGTGAATGTGGATGCGGCTGGGCGACCGCTGGAATACGGCACGACATGGTTTGCCGGGGACCGGGTGACACTGACAGTCACGCCTGACTGACCTCAGGCGCGGTGATAGGGGGCGCCCGAAAGGATCGAAGCCGCGCGGTAAAGCTGCTCGGTCAGCATCACCCGCACCAGCATATGCGGCCAGACCATCTTGCCGAAGCTGATCGAAAAATCGGCCCGCGCCCGCAGTGCGGGGGCGATACCGTCGGCCCCGCCGATGACGAAGGCGACATCCTGCCGCCCGCCATCGCGCCATTTTGCCAGATGATCGGCAAATTCCGGGCTGGACAAGAGCTTGCCGCGTTCGTCCAGCGTGACCAGCAGGGCGCCCGAGGGCAGGGCGCGTTCGAGCAGCGCGGCCTCGGCCTCCATGCCGCCGCCCTTGCGGTCCTCGACCTCGTGCTCGGTGAAGGGGCCAAGCGCCAGTGCGCGGCCGGTGCGGTCGAAGCGCGTTGTGTAATCGTCGATCAGGTCACGCTCGGGGCCGGCACGCAGCCGACCCACGGCGCAGAGATGCACCCGCATCAGACCCCGGAGGTCGGGGCAGGGCGCTGCTGGCCCGCAGGCAGCCACATCTTTTCAAGCTGATAGAACTCGCGCACTTCCGGGCGGAACACATGCACGATGACATCGGCGGTGTCGATCAGAACCCAGTCGCCGGTTTCCTTGCCCTCGACCTTGCACTGACGGCCATAGTCCTGCTTCAGCCGGTCGACCAGCTTTTCGGAAATCGCCGCCACCTGACGCGAGGACCGCCCCGAGCAGATGACCATGTAATCGGCCATGTCGGAACGCCCGCGCAGGTCGATCTGCACGATGTCCTCGGCCTTGTCGTCGTCAAGCGAGGCGATGATGCGGGCAAGAAGTTCTTCGCTGCTGGGGCCGGCGTCGTTCATGCGCTCGGCCCTCGGTCCGACCGGCAGGCCGGTCGCGGGATCAGAATGAGACAGGACATCGTCCTCCAGATAGCGCGCCAAAGGCCCCGGCGCCGGGGTTTGCAGGTTCAGGCTAACACCGAAGCCCGCGCGACTCAATGCGCGCGGACCCGGGCGAAAGCTGGCGCTTACACGCTTCCGCCGATCACGGCAAGGCGGGGTTCCCGCAGGGGCGCAGGCCTGCCATCGCCTCGGCACCGATCAGGGCTGCAATCGGTGCGGGCCGGACGAGGGGCTGGAAGCCCTGCTCCTGCTCCAGCTTTATCAGTACCCCGCCCTCTGCCGTCGGGGGCAGGGGGCCGCCGGTCAGGCAGGCATCCAGCGCGACACCGAGGCTGCCGTGACTCTGCCCGTCCTGCGGCCATGCGGCCACGGCAGATTGCGCGGCCCGCATCCGCGCGGCATCGGCGCGGGACAGGCCGAAGGCCATAACCACCCCTTTCGCTTCCGGCAGGGATGGGGCGGGCCGGGGCTCCAGCACGAAGGTTTCGGCAACGGAATGCCCGGCGCGATCCGCCTTGAACTCCAGTCTGGCGCCCTGCGGTTGTGGTCGCAGCCCATCGGGCAGGACCAGGGCGAGCTCAATCCCCGACGGATCAACCGTCAGCGGGTCAAGCGCCTGCAGGCGCATGAGGGTCGAAGGCACAAGGCTGGAACAGGCGGCAAGTAGCAGCGGCAACAGGGCGGCGATGCGCATGCGATTCTCCTTTGACAGTTATTAATTATTGTTTTACAGAAAAATTACTTTGCAAGAGGGAAAATCATGCCGCCAAGAATATTGCGACTGTCGCTTGTGTTGTGGTGGGTTGTGACCCTGCTGCTGCCCGGCCTGCCGCTGCTGGTCCTGCTGTGGGGATGGCATGGGGTGCGGGAGCCCGGCTGGCTTCTGACGGCGTTTCCGGGGCTGCCGCCGGAAACCAGGCTGACGGCGGGGAAATCCTCGGGCACGCTGGCCCTGGGTCTGCTGGCGCTGGTGCCTATGCTGGCCGCGCTTTGGCATATGCGGGGGCTGTTCGCACTTTATGCTGCCTCCGAGGTGCTGACGCCGATGGCGGCGCGGCGTATCCGGGCGATTGGCGTGGCGCTGGCCTTGCTGGCCGTGGCCCAGACGGTTCTGCCCGGCTTGCAGCTTCTGCTGCTGACGGCGGACAATCCGCCGGGTGCCCGGATTGTTTCGATTGCCCTGACCTCGGAAATGCTCTGGCTGGCGCTGGCGGGCGGCTTGCTTGTGACCATCGGCTGGGCCATGACCGAGGCGGCACGGGTGGCGGAGGAGAACCGGGGCTTTGTCTGAGGTGGAGATCGTGGTTCGACTGGACGTCATGCTCGCACGCCGCAAGATGCGCTCGCGCGAGCTGGCGGAAAGGATCGGGATTACCGAGGCCAATCTCAGCCTGCTGAAATCCGGCAAGGTAAAAGGTATCCGGTTCGAGACGCTGGCGGCGATCTGCGCGGTGCTGGACTGTCAGCCGGGTGACCTGCTGGAGGCCATCCCGCGCGAGAGCTGACTTGCCTTGCAAGGGGATTCGGGCGTATGAAACGGCCCATGAACGGGTTCATCTACTTCAACATCACCGATCACGCGCGGCTTCCGGCCCGCTTTTTCGGCATGACCCGCACGGTGCTTGCCCGGCTTTGATGCCGCGCCCTGCCTTCGTCTCCGAGGGCACCCTTCCCCTATCCCACAGCTATCCCATTGATGAAGGTGAGAGCCATGACCGCTCCGCGTACACTCTACGACAAGATCTGGGACGATCACGTCGTCCATCAGGCCGAAGACGGCACCTGCCTGCTGTATATCGACCGCCATCTGGTGCATGAAGTCACCAGCCCGCAGGCATTTGAAGGTCTGCGCATGACCGGCCGCAAGGTCCGCGCGCCGGAAAAGACCATTGCCGTGCCGGACCACAACGTCCCCACCACCGCAGGTCGCGACACCCATATCGACAACGAGGAATCGCGAATCCAGGTCGAGGCGCTGGACAAGAATGCCAGGGATTTCGGCATCAACTACTATCCCGTGTCCGACATCCGTCAGGGCATCGTGCACATCGTCGGCCCGGAACAGGGCTGGACGCTGCCGGGCATGACCGTGGTCTGTGGTGACAGCCATACCGCCACCCACGGCGCCTTCGGTTCGCTGGCGCATGGCATCGGCACCTCAGAGGTGGAGCATGTTCTGGCGACGCAAACGCTGATCCAGAAGAAGTCGAAGAACATGAAGGTGGAGATCACCGGCAAGCTGCGTCCGGGCGTCACCGCCAAGGACATCACGCTGTCGGTCATCGGCGCGACCGGCACCGCCGGCGGCACCGGCTATGTCATCGAATATTGCGGCGAGGCGATCCGCGACCTGTCGATGGAAGGCCGTATGACCGTCTGCAACATGGCGATCGAGGGTGGTGCGCGCGCTGGCCTGATCGCGCCAGACGAAAAGACCTTCGAATATATCAAGGGCCGTCCGCATGCCCCGAAAGGCGCCGCCTGGGAAGCCGCGATGACCTACTGGAAATCGCTGTTCACCGATGAAGGCGCGCATTTCGACAAGGTGGTGGTGCTGAAGGGCGAGGACATCGCCCCGGTGGTGACCTGGGGCACCAGCCCAGAAGACGTGCTGCCGATCACCGGCACAGTGCCCGCGCCCGAAGACTTCACCGGCGGCAAGGTCGAGGCCGCGCGCCGGTCGCTGGAATATATGGGTCTGACCCCCGGCATGAAACTGTCGGACATCAAGATCGACACCGTGTTCATCGGGTCATGCACCAATGGCCGGATCGAGGATCTGCGCGCCGCCGCCGCCATCCTGAAGGGCAAGAAGATCAAGCCGGGGATGCGCGCGATGGTCGTGCCGGGCTCGGGCCTCGTGCGGGCTCAGGCCGAGGAAGAAGGTCTGGCGCAGATCTTCATCGACGCGGGCTTTGAATGGCGTTTGGCCGGGTGTTCCATGTGCCTCGCCATGAACCCCGACCAACTGTCGCCGGGTGAACGCTGCGCTGCGACCTCGAACCGCAATTTCGAGGGCCGTCAGGGCCGCGGTGGCCGCACCCACCTGCTGTCCCCCGCCATGGCGGCGGCGGCGGCGGTGACCGGCCACCTGACGGATGTGCGCGAGATGATGGCCGAGACGGTCTGAGGAGTATCTGGAATGGACAAGTTCACCACCCTCACCGGCGTTGCCGCGCCGATGCCGCTGGTCAATATCGACACCGATATGATCATCCCGAAACAGTTCCTGAAAACGATCCAGCGTTCGGGTCTTGGCAAGAACCTGTTTGACGAGATGCGTTACACGCAGGACGGCGCCGAGATTGCCGATTTCGTGTTGAACCAACCTGCTTATCGCAAGGCCGAGATCATTGTCGCCGGTGACAACTTCGGCTGTGGTTCCTCGCGCGAGCACGCGCCTTGGGCGCTTTTGGATTTTGGCATCCGCTGCGTGATCTCTACCAGCTTCGCCGACATCTTCTTCAACAACTGCTTCAAGAACGGCATCCTGCCGATCGTGATGCCGCAAGAGGTTGTCGAAGTACTGATGGAAGACGCGAAGAAGGGCGAGAACGCCCGGATGACCGTCGATCTGGAAGCGCAGACCGTGACGACCTCGGATGGCCAGAGCTTCGGTTTCGAGGTCGATCCCTTCCGCAAGCATTGCCTGCTGAACGGTCTGGATGACATCGGCCTGACGCTGGAAAAAGTGTCCAGCATCGACACATTCGAGGCCAAGGCCAACCTGCTGCGCCCCTGGGTCTGACCTGAGGCGCTACTACATCTTGTGCCGCCTTGGGCTGAAACCCCAAGGCGGCCTTTTTCTTGCCCCGCTTTGATGCAAAGCGGCGACAGTTTTTCCCTGTAATTGCCTCATTGATCGGGTCCAATGGTCTGAACCGTTGCGACTTTGAAAGAAAGAAGGCAAAACTTGGGCAAGATTGAGGCAGCCCGTCGCAAAGCACGGGGAAAACTGGGAAAAGCCATCCGGCAACGTATCGGACGGCGCCGGGTCGAGGAAGGCAAGGCAGTGATCACACGGCTGATAGGAGCCGCGTTGCGGGCATTTTTTGTGGTGGTGCTGATTGCTACCCCTTCGGTTCTGATGCCCGGAACCGGCGCCGACGAAAAGCAGATGGTGGCGCTGGTGGCCCTGTTCGCGGCCGCACTGACCTTTGCGGAATACAAGACCACCTATCCCGGTCTGGTCGAGTTTCGCGACGCCCCGCCCTTCAACCGCATCCGCTTTCTCATCCTGTTCTTTACCGTCTTCATCCTGACCGTGATCCAGAAAAGCATGGTGGAGCCTTCGACGCTCAGCACCCTGATCAGCGCCATTGGCCTGCTGATCGGCGAGGCGATGGATTTCCCCTATTCGCCGGTTCGTCTGGCGACCCTGATGATGACCGAGGGTGCCTCTGACCTTCAGGTGATTTCCGTGCGCACCGCTGCGGCGATGGCCTATCTGATCTCGCTTCTGGGTCTGGCTTTCTTTGTCATCATGCTGAAGCTGAAAGGCTGGCCGGACCGGGGCAACGGGTTCAACGTCTGGGTCAATCTGCCGACATTCGATCCGACCACCGGCGGCGATGTCGTGGTGCGGCTGGAGCGCGATGCGCGGATCAACATTGCCTTCGGGTTTCTGTTGCCCTTCCTCATCCCCGCTGTGGTCCGCATCGGATCAGCCGGGTTCGAGCCGCTGACGCTGACCAATCCGCAAACCCTGATCTGGACGATGACCGCATGGGCCTTCCTGCCGTTCAGCCTGTTCATGCGCGGTATCGCGATGGGCAAGATCGCCGAGATGATCCGCGAGAAGCGGCGCATTTCCAGCGTGATGGGCGCCGAGGGCTATATGCCGGCCTGATCGCCGCGCTTCTGTGCGCCGCCTTGCCCGCTGGGGCCGAAACGCTGCTCATTGCTACATGGAACGCGGAGCTGGGCCGTAAGGGACCGGGGCTGCTTCTGGAAGAAATCGAACGCGGCAAAAGTCCGGCCATCGCCGGGGCGTTAAGGGTAATCGCCGCGCTGGATGCCGATGTGCTGTTGCTGACGGGGATCGACTTCGATGCCGAACAGGCGGCGCTGACGGCGTTGCGGGGGCGGCTGGCCGAAGCGGGCCTGACCTACGGCTGGCAATTTGCTCTCGCGCCCAATTCCGGTCTGCCCACGGGTCTGGATATTGACCGGGATGGCCGGTTGAACGGCCCGCGCGATGCGATGGGCTATGGCGCTTTCCGGGGGCAGGGCGGAATGGCGCTGCTGTCGCGCCTGCCGGTCTACAGCGAGCTTGCGGAGGATTATACCGGCTTCCTTTGGTCCGATCTGCCGGGCGCGCTTTTGCCGCCCGATCTGACCGGGGAGGAGAGGGCGGTGCAGCGCCTTTCTTCGGTCAATCACTGGCGCCTGGGGCTGGAACTACCCGAAGGCGGCAGGCTGGAGCTTCTGGCCTGGGCCGCGACACCGCCGGTCTTTGACGGGCCGGAAGACCGCAATGGCCGCCGCAACCATGACGAGGCGGCTTTCTGGCTGCGGCTCATGGATGGCGCCTTGCCTTTCGATCCGCCACAGGCACCCTTCGTGTTGCTGGGGGACGCCAATCTGGACATTCAGGATGGCGATGGCCGCCCTCAGGCGCTGCGCGCCCTGCTGGCCGATCCCCGACTGCAAGACCCCACCCCCCGTGCGGCCAATGCCCCGGCGGACCCTGGCCACAAGAGCGACCCGTCGCTGGATACGGCGTTCTATGCCAGGGGGCTGGGTGGATTGCGGGTGGATTACATCCTGCCCTCCGCCGATCTGCGCGTCACCGGCGCCGGGGTGATGCGCCCGCCATCCGGCCCGCTGGCCGAGGCGCTTGCAGCCAGTTCGCGGCACTTCCCGGTCTGGGTCACGCTTGATCTGCCCTAGCCTGAAATCCCCAAGCCTGCTTGACCCGACTGCCCCCAAAGGCTACGCCACCGCCAGGCTTTCTTGCGGAGCCAACCCTGCGTGCAGATCAAGGAGCCCTTGACGTGGCAAACCCCTCCATCCTCATCCTTGCCGGTGACGGCATCGGCCCCGAAGTCATGGCCGAGGTGAAAAAGATCATCGGTTGGTATGACGCCAAGCGCGGCATCACCTTCGACGTGAGCGAAGACCTTGTCGGCGGCTGCGCCTATGACAAGCACGGCACGCCGCTGCACGATGACACTATGGCCAAGGCGCAAGAGGTGGATTGCGTGCTGCTGGGCGCCGTGGGTGGCCCGAAATACGACAATCTCGATTTCAGCGTGAAGCCCGAGCGCGGCCTGCTGCGCCTGCGCAAGGAAATGGACCTTTATTCCAACCTGCGCCCGGCCCAGTGCTTTGACGCGCTGGCCGATTTCTCGTCGCTGAAGAAAGAGGTCGTCGCCGGTCTGGATATCGTCATCGTCCGCGAACTGACCTCGGGTGTTTATTTCGGCGAGCCGCGCGGCATATTCACCGAAGGCAACGAGCGTGTGGGCATCAATACCCAGCGCTACACCGAGTCGGAAATCGCCCGCGTCGCGCGTTCGGCCTTTGAAATGGCCCGTCGCCGCAACAACAAGGTCTGCTCGATGGAGAAGGCCAATGTGATGGAGTCGGGCATCCTGTGGCGTCAGGTCGTGCAGGAGATCCACGACAAGGAATATCCGGATGTCGAGCTGTCGCATATGTATGCCGACGCCGGTGCGATGCAGCTCTGCCGCTGGCCCAAACAGTTCGACGTGATCGTGACCGATAACCTGTTCGGTGACCTGCTGTCGGATGCCGCCGCCATGCTGACCGGCTCGCTGGGCATGCTGCCCTCGGCCTCCTTGGGCGCACCGATGGCCAATGGTCGTCCGAAGGCGCTGTATGAGCCCGTCCATGGCTCCGCCCCCGACATCGCCGGTCAGGGCAAGGCCAACCCGATCGCCTGCGTCCTGAGCTTCGCCATGGCACTGCGTTACAGCTTCGACCTCGGCGACGAGGCGACACGGCTGGAGCAGGCGGTGGAGAAGGTTCTGGCCGAGGGCGTGCGCACGGCCGATCTGATGGGCCCTGAAAGCGGTACCCCGGTCTCGACCTCGGCGATGGGCGATGCCATCGTGGCCGCGCTGGACGCCAGCCTCTGAGCCTTCAGACAGCGCATTGACCGGCCGCCTTCGGGCGGCCGGTTTCGTTTGGGCTTTCCCGCCGATCCGCTCCACAAGCCTTGAGCGGGCGGGGCGGCTTCTGTAGAACGGGCGCTAGCGCAAACATCCCGGCGCTCGCGCCGCTTTCCGCAGGTCCAGACGCATGAGCCCCAATGCCCAGGGCGCGCTTCTCGCGCTTCTTGCCTTTGCCATCTATGCCACGCATGATGTGGTGGTGAAGTTTCTGGGCGCGGATTACCACGCCATCCAGATCATCTTCTTCGCGGGCCTGCTGAGCTTCCCTCTCGCCACCACCATGCTGATGAGCGACCGGACCGATGGCCACCTGCGCCCGCGCCATCCATGGTGGACGGCGCTGCGCATGGTGTCTACGGTCATCACCGGCGTCTCGGCTTTCTATGCCTTCTCGGTGCTGCCCCTGGCGCAGACCTATGCCATCCTGTTCGCGGCGCCCCTGCTGATCACCCTGCTGGCCATTCCCCTGCTGGGCGAAAAGGTCGGCCTGCGGCGGGGCCTTGCGGTGCTGGTGGGTCTGGCGGGCGTGATGATCGTGCTGCGCCCCGGTGCAGAGCCGCTCAGTCTTGGCCACGCGGCCGCGCTGGCGGCGGCTGTATTCTCCTCGCTTGCCTCGGTCATCGTGCGCAAGATCGGGGCAGAAGAACGCTCGGTCGTGCTGCTGCTCTATCCGATGATGGCGAATTTCGTGGTGCTGGGGCTGGCGCTTCCCTTCGTCTACAAGCCGATGCCAGTGGTGCATCTGGGTATGCTGGGCATCATCGCGCTGTTCAGCTTCGTCGCCATGCTGCTGATCATCATGGCCTATCGCCGGGCCGAGGCGGTGATCGTGGCGCCGATGCAGTATTCGCAGATGATCTGGGCCGCGATCTACGGCTATCTGATCTTTGATGAAACGCCGGACGGCTATACCCTGCTGGGCGCTGCGGTGATCATCGCTTCGGGCATCTACATCGTCCTGCGCGAAGGGCGCGCGAAAGTGTCGGAGAACCGTCCGGTGCTGGAATCCCGCTCCCGTCCCGAGACGGGCACGACGCCCCGCATCTCTCTTTTGCTGCGCCGCCGCGAAATCGCAGAGAGGAACGAGGGATGATCGCAGAAGAATCGCATTCGCCCCCTTGCAAACCCCTGCAATCCGGTTTAACCCCCACCCCACGGTCGGAGCGTAGCGCAGCCTGGTAGCGCACCTGCTTCGGGAGCAGGGGGTCGGAGGTTCGAATCCTCTCGCTCCGACCAATTTCCCGCACATTTTCAAGCACTTAGCGACCACCCTCGGGGCGCGGGGCGCCTCGCGCGGTCCTGTCATAGCGCTGTGCTAGCTTTTTAGCGTTATCGACCGAATCCCCATGCCGATCTGTAGCGCGACAAAAATAAGTGGTGTAACCCGACAAAAATAAGGGTGTTTTTAGGGAAGCAGGGGGCGCTATCCGTCGCTAGGTGTCGTTACCCGTCGCCAGCCGTCGTTCCTCAATAAAATAAGGCGCTTGCCGAGGCTGTGAGGCTCTGGTGCCGTGTCTGGGCGGCTTCGGGGCGGTCATGTCGGTCGCGACGAAAATATTGCGCCAAACAGGTGGCCAGAGCGTGATCCGCGCCCTCGCTGGCGCCCGGACCCGAGCTGCTAATCGCCCGAAAACATCAATAAAACTTGGCTTTAACGGCTGTTTCAGGGCGATTCAGCCAATCCGGGGAAAGTGCGAAACTCGGAACTCGTGCGCGGATTTTTCAACTCAGTTCATAGTTACGTCTTTTCAATATCTTACGGGGATTTCACCGGGTCTTTCGCCCCCGAAACCCCTGTTTTTGGGCCGGAAACTCGGAACTGGCGGCCTTCCAGTTCATAGTTACATGATTTCAATGCGTTAGGAGAAATGGCGATGTGCGAGCTATGCGCCACCCGCATAGGTCAGCGGATGGCGCTTCTGGTTCAGGCTGGAAGGCCTGCCATCGCCGCGCCGACCTCCTCAAGTGTGGTCGCGGCGTCGATTGCGGCGCTGGCGGTGAGGCGGAGGGCCTCCAGACCGGCGGCGGTGCTGCGCCAGAGGGTGGCGAGGTTGAGCCAGATCTGGGCGAGGCTGGCGCCATCGGGGGCGGTGATGCCCAGCTCGGCCGAGAGCAGCGGATAGGCGGCGGGGTCCGGTGTGGGATCGGCGATCCAGGCGCGGGCCTCCGCCTCTTTCGCCAGGTAGATCATGCTCTGCCCCGGCAGATCGGTGATCAGCGTGGCGCGGGCGGCGGTGACGGCCGCTGCCAGCGTGACACGGGCTTCGGCTTTGGCGGCCTCCAGCGCGGTTGCGGCGCGGGCCTCGGCGGTGATCGTCTTGCTCCAGTCGATGCTCATTTCATCACCATGTCTTTGGGGGACGGCAACTCCATCACCATGTCGGGGCATCCCCTCACAAAACTTGTGGGATAGTCGTCAAATTCTTCATGCGAAACCCATCCTTCCCGGTCTTCCCACCACACCACGCGCCACCTAACCATGTCGGGACAGCTTGCAAAACATAGTGCGAGCAATTGCCGCCCATCCTTCCATTCCTCCGGGATTTCAGAAATCAAAATCATGTTTGCGTCGATGCTCATTACGCGGCCTCCTCGGCAGGTGTGTAGCTGGGCAGCGGGATCGGCCCGTCTGTGGTGACGGTGATCGGCTCGGGATGCGTGATCACCCGCGCCTCGGGCGGTGCGTACAGCGGGATCGGCCCATGCGGCAGGATCAGGGTCAGGCGGATCTTACCG
>NZ_QBKP01000004.1:45349-350015 GCF_003054195.1 Gemmobacter caeni | reverse complement strand
ACACCGCGCTCGGCATACCCGTCACGGAAGCTGTGGGATAAGTCCGTCCGGGGAAAGGGGAACCTCGGCCATAACCCGATTTGTGCAACAGAGCCTGGATTAGGACATGCCGCCCAGGCGCGTAAAGCGCCTTCTCTATACCGTGAAGCTGTTCCGCACGCCCTCTAAGGTACTCTTCCGATTGAAGAGGTTGTGCGGGCGAAAGAACCTTGGATAACGCTCGCCCAAATTCCCTTTGATCGTGGGTGATTACTGCGCGTAGCGTTTCGAGCTTTTCCAACAACTGCCCCTATATTGTCTAATGCACATGACGAAAGGTACACGCCGCATCAGATCAAGGGCAAGCGGGAAACCCTCTCCACAGCCGCCGCGCATCCCGACACGTTGCGTCCTCCCACCCGGTTGCATCCCTCGCCTTCAGCATACCATTGCATACCGAACTGCCCAGAATCCGTTCCAAAAGCAGATAATGGCCATTATGTTATATTCAGATTCCGATATGTGAATCTATTTTCCTCAACAAAAACAGGTACTTACGGCACTAACGCCCGCTGACGCGGGCCTACACCCACCCAGAAACACCCCCAAACCACAAGATGTTGTGTCCGACGACCGGCAAAACCGACCCGTTCCGACTGCGTATCGCCGCCTCAGAATGCCACCTGAACCCACCATATCACTCGGTTTCAGGGTGAAAATGTCGCAAATGGGCAATCTGGCATGAAACCGACATTGCGAGCGGGTGAGTGGGTGGAGGCCCGCGTCAGCGGGCAAGGCATACTAGCACATCATATAGACAAAATCACAACGAAATAACGACATCTAGGGTCCCAAGGGGCGGTATCCGGGTGGGGCCGCTGGAGGGCGCAGGTACCGCGCGTAGTTACATTAGCAACTTTTCGTTGCGGCATGTCGTATTTTGTCCAACCGCGCGAAATCGGTTCACATCCGCGTTCCAGCGCGCATTTTACCCCGCGCCAATATCGTTGCAAATGCAACATTCCACCTCTAGCGCCCCGCTTTTGGTTCACACCCGGGGGCGACAGTTGCGCCGACCGGGGACCCGCCCGAAAGACCCCCTCCCCCCCTTCGGAACGCGATTCACCCCTCTAAAATTTACAAATTTTGTCGAAAATAGTTGCATTGAAAGCCGTGCCACCAAAAACCGTTCCCGCTATGTTCTTTGGGGTTTCGCCTCACCCGTGGTATACTTTTCTTGTCGAAGTGGAGAGCTTCGCGGGCGGGCGGTCTTGGGTCCTTTCGTCCGCCCGCGTCTTTCTCCCCTGACCCCGACAAACTCCCTCCCTCAACGCGCCTGTGCTGGACCCAGCACGCCCCCGACAGGCAATAGCGCGAAAGCTCACCACCTTGGAACAAACCCACGAACTCCGCCTTAAGATCGACGCCGCCGCCGCCGAAGCTGGCAGCAAGCGTTTCACCGCCGCCCTGTCTGCGGTCAAGAAAGCCGTCTCGGACCTTGACCGCGCGGCAGATGGCACCTTCGCCAAGCTGGCAAACCACCGCCCCGAATTCAACGTCGCGCCCATTACCAAGGCCACCACAGCCACCCGTGAGCTATCCACCGCCATGGACAAGGCGGGCACCGCCTCGACCAAGGTCGGCACCCAGTCGCAGCGCGCAGCCCTCGCGGCAAGCATGGCGATGCGCCAAGCCACCACCAGCGCGCAGAAGCTGGCCTTCCGGCTTGAAGACCTTGGCGACACCGCCGGGGTGGACCGTCTTGACGCCGCCATTGATCGTTTGCACGCGCAGCTTGCCCGCGCCCCGGATGTTGCCGCCGTCCGCGTGGCCCGGTCCGCGTACGAAGACCTCCGAGTCGAGATGACCCAAACGGCGACCGCTGCGGAATACGCGCGCGGGGCGCAGGCGCAGCTTGACCGGCAGGCCCGTGAGACCGCCGCCGCCGTCGACCAGCACGCCGCCTCGATTGCCAGCCTGCGGGCCGAGTTTCAGCCGCTTTACCAAGTCAGCAAAAATTACGAGGCGCAGCTCGACCGCATCGCAAAGGCCGAGCGGGAGTCGATCCTGACCAGCGGACAGGCCGAGACCGCGCGTCAGCGCGCCGCACAGGCGCTTTTGACTGCCGGGCAGGCAGCCGACACCTTCGCCGGTTCTGGCCGCAATGCCGCCTTCGCGGCGCAGCAGGTGGGCTTCCAGCTCACCGATATTGCGGTCATGCTGCAAGGCGGCATGTCGCCGCTTTCGATCATGGTCACGCAGGGCGGGCAGCTCGCAGGCACATTCCAGACCTTGGGCAGCCGCGCGCAGGTATTCAGCGCGCTGAAATCCGGCCTGCTTGGCATGGTCAGCCCCATGTCGCTCATCACATATGGCGCAATCGGCCTTGGCGCGGCTCTATATTATGGGCTGTCAAAGGCCATTCCGCCGACAAAGAGCTTGGCCGAAGCTCTGAAAGACCTCGACGCGGCTATGAACACCGCCAAGTCAACGGCTGGTGAAGCCGCCAATCTGGAAGCCCTCACCCAAAAGTACGCGGGCGCGCGGGCAGAGGTGCAGGCCCTCGCCAATGCAAAGCGCGACCTCGCGCGGCTTGAAGCCGAAACGGCATACAAAGACGCGAAGTCGTCATTCTATTCTGACGTAGGGTTCAATCGCTGGTGGGATTCCCTGCGCGGGTTCGCCGGAACTGAGGAAGGCCGAGTCCGAAAGCTCGCGCAAGACTTTGACCTCACCACCGAAGCCGCCACCCGCCTGAACGAACAGCTTCTGAAAGCGCAATCTGCGACGACCGCCGAAACAGCGGCGTCTTACTACGGTCAGATGCGCCAGACCATCGTTGATGCGGCGGGGGGCATGGAAAAGCTGACCACCGCGCAGAAGGAAGTTGTCGGCAAGATCAATGAGATGGAAGGCAAGGCCCGCGAATTCGCGCGGCTGGACATGGCCAAGCCCGTCACCGATGCCACGACCGCCGCCAATGGCCTTGCCACCAGCATGTCGGGCGTAGCGGCGCAGGCCTTGCGCGTCTTGAACACGCTGCAAGCGCTCGCGGGCATTAAGGTCAATATCTCTGCCCCGGTCATCTCGACCCCTGCGCTGCCGAAGGCCACGCCCATCGCCGCGCCGAAGGCATCGGGCGACATTTTCGACCGCATCACGAACGTAACAGACGTGAGTTACCAGCCCGTCAAGGCGGCTGTCACCTCCACCAGCACCCCGGCAGCGACCAAGCCCGCCGCCGCGATGACCTCGCGCGAACTACAGGCCGTCATCACCGCATCGGTGACCCGGACGGGCGCGCTTCAAGCCGAAAAGTCGGCGGCGGAACAGCTCACAGACCGCCTCACCAGCTTGCAGGCCGAGACGCTGACCCTACAGACTGTCGCCGCAGGCACCTATGCCACCGAAGAGGCCGCGCGGCTCTATGCCGAAGCCGCCACCACGGCGGGCGGGGCCATTGACGACCAGACGGCGGCGATGATCCGGCAGATTGACGCGGCGGGGAAGCTCAATGATGAGTTGCAGCGCCTCGTCAAAGACCCGGCTAAGGAGTGGCTCGATTCCGTGCCGACTTGGGTAGAAGCCGGACGCCATATCGAAGAACAGGCGCTGGACAGCCTGTCGAACGCGCTCGCAGACTTCGCCACGACCGGCAGATTCGACATCAACGCTCTGGGCGATGCAATCGCCGGGACCGCTGCCCGTGTCGTGTCTGACATGGCGGTCAAGGAGCTTGTCGGGATGCTTGGCGGCAACGTGACCGGCGCCGGGGCCGCAGGCTTCGGGCTGGGAGACCTGTTCGGGGCAATGTTCGGAACCGTCGGGGCCTTCGCCGAAGGTGGACTCTCCACCAGCCCCGTGGGGTTCGCCTCCCTGACCCCCGCGAACTTCCGCCACGCCCCCCATTTCGCGGAAGGCACTGCCAACACCAGCGGAATCCCGGCGGTCTTGCACGACAATGAGGCTGTCATTCCGCTGTCGCGGGGCCGCAAGGTCGGGGTCGAGCTTAACGGCGGCACCTCGACCGGTGGCACCATCATCAACGCCCCCCAGACCATCACCATCACCACGCCCGACGCCGACAGCTTCCGCCGGTCCAAGAAGCAAGTCGCCGCCGATCTTGCAGTGGCGGGCGCTCGCGCCGCGCGGCAGAACCGATAAAGGACTCACCCATGACTTACACCCCGCAGCCCTCCCCGCCCCCGCGCTTGGGGCACTGGCACCAGATCATCGACCCAACCGCCGAAAAACTGCGCGCATACTTCCGCGCCGGGATTCCGGTCATCGCCGCAGCCGATGGGCTGACCTATCGCGCAGAACGCAGACTGCCTGACGAGCACGACACCGATGAATGAACGAGAGGGGGCCTAGCTGGCCCCTTTTCCTTGTCTTTGGCTTGCTTTAGTTGTCCTTTTTGAAACGGTTGGCAGCTTGTTCAATCTTGCGCTTGTCACTTGCCGCTTCCTCTTTTCGCCGCGACGCCTCCGCCTCACGCGCTTTCTCAGCGGCCTCTTCCCGACTATTCACTTGTGCCATAACATCCTTGAGTTCCGGGACATGAACGGTTTCCCAGTCATCAAGGGAACACGTGATCACGATTCGCGCGCCGGAAACCGTGGCATCCCGCTTTTTCATGTAGATGTGCTGTTTCCACGCGGTATCAAAGTCACGCGCCCAAGAAGCTGACGGGGTACCTGAAAGGATTAGAACGACCTTGTACAGTGCAGAGCCGGGACGCGGGTCACGTTCGGTTCTATTCGTGTCCATCCCGGTGATTGTAATGGGCTTGAAAGGCATTCGCCGTGTCTCCTCTGTTCTCAAATGCGGCCTGCATAATTGTTAGCGCGAAGGTGCCCCCGCGTCAGCGGCGTGATTCGGCTTCAAGCCGACTTTGATCCTGATACGCGGCGATGATACGCGCCGGGCGGCGAAGTATCAGTATTGTATCAGTATCAGGCCTGCCCCTTGCGGGGTTTGCTCTA
The DNA here is from genome assembly GCF_003054195.1 of Gemmobacter caeni. Taxonomy (GTDB): domain Bacteria; phylum Pseudomonadota; class Alphaproteobacteria; order Rhodobacterales; family Rhodobacteraceae; genus Gemmobacter; species Gemmobacter caeni. The sequence goes on along the minus strand of NZ_QBKP01000004.1, from coordinate 345,051 downwards.
TCTTGTTGATTTTGTGGTGATTTTTGGCGGACCCGGAGCGATTCGAACGCCCGACCCTCAGATTCGTAGTCTGATGCTCTATCCAGCTGAGCTACGGGTCCGCTGTGAGGGGGGATTTAGCGGCAGGGCCGGGGGGATGCAAGGGCGAAAAAGCGGAAGATGACAACTTTGTTTCTGCCGCTCTGTTCCGGCCTTGCTGCATTGGGAAAGCTGCCGCGCAGATTTCGGTGATCGGGGCCGAATTCCGGCCAGGGACAGCGCACCCGAGAGAATCAGCCCGCCGCTTCCTCTGCATCCAGCCCGCCCGCCCGCGGCAGGCGGATCAGGAATTCGGTGCCATCCTCGTCGCTGCGGACCAAATCAAGCTGGCCGCCATGGCCCCGGACAAGCTCCGCCGCGATGGCCAGCCCCAGACCGGCCCCCCCCTTGCGGGCAGATCCCTGGAACGCGCGAAACAGGTTGTCGCGCGCTTTCGGCGGCAATCCCGGCCCGGTGTCACCCACGCGAATCCACCAGGCGGCTTCATCCTCGCCCGCCGAAAGCTCGATCGTGCCGCCCCGCCCTGTCGCGTCGATGGCCTGCCGGGCATTGCGCACCAGATTTGCGACGACCCGGTAAAGCTGCTCGGCATCCGCCCGCACCATCAGCCCCGGCGCGGCATCGACCAGACAGGCAGGCTCCGACTGGGCCGAAAGCCCCTCGCCATCCGCCACATCCTCCAGCAGCGGACGCAGGGCGAAACGGGCAAGCCGGGGCGGATGCTCCTCAGCCTTGCCGAAGGCCAGCGTCGATTCGCAGAGATTGACCGCACGGCTGATCGAGTTCACCAGCTTCGGCGCCGACCGCGCCACCGCCGGATCGGCGCTTTGTTCGATTCTATCCGCAAAAAGCTGCGCGGATGTCAGGATATTCCGCAGGTCATGGCTGATCTTGGCAACAGCTCCGCCAAGCTGGGCCAACCGCTCCTTTTGCCGGAACGCCGCGATCAAGTCCGTCTGCATGCGTTGCAGCGCCTCTTCGGCATCCCGCAACTCCACCACCCGTGCCGTGGGCATGATGACATAGCGCGCATCCTCCGGCGCCGCGGCATAGGCCTGCATATGCCGCACCACCCGGCGGATCGGCACCACCATAAGCCGCCGCACCGCCAGAAACAGCATCGCCGCCGTAATGACAGAGATCAGCGCGGACAGGAACAAGATGCGCAGGCCGTAATCATACATCTCGGTCCGCAGCGGGCCCTCACGCAGGGTAATCTCGATCAACAGCCCGGCCTGCTGTACAGGATTGCCGATGATGCGGATGATCCGGTCCTCGGGCGTCACAAGCACTGCCAGCGCATCCCGGATCAGATCGAATGACCCGTCCATGCGCAGATCGAAGGTCGCCGCTACCGGCTGCGGGATTTCCGACGACAGCACCAGTTGGCGCACCTCGTCGCGCCGCAACACCACGTTGAACACACCCGCATTGTTGAGAAGCTCCTGCTCCAGCTCGGGCGTGATCATCCCGTCATTGGCCAGCAAGGCCAGCGAGGCGATCTGCGCCTTTTCAAGCCGCAGTTGCAGATAATCCACCCGGAACCGCGCGATGGAGGGCACGAAGATCAGCACCTCCGCCAGCATGACGAAAGCGACGGTCAGCAACAGGAACCGCCCTGAAAGCGTATTGAGAATGCGGCTGGTCAGCTTCCGCACGGCACATCCGTCTCCGCTTGTGGCGGCTCGCCCGCCTCTCTCCCAGCACTAGCAAACCCGCCGGGCCGAATACAGCGCCATATATGCCCCGGACAACGGGCAGAAACCCCGGCCGAAGCAAGATTGCTGCGAAAAACGCCCCATCCGGAATTGACTTGCCGCCGCGCCCTGCGTAAAGGACGGGCCTCAGTTGCCGCGGCCCTCGAATCTTTCGGGGTTCGGGCTGCATGTTACCGCCGTTACTGGAGAGCCGCGATGAAGCGCACTTACCAACCGTCGAACCTGGTTCGCAAGCGCCGCCACGGGTTCCGCGCCCGCATGGCCACCAAAGGTGGCCGTCTTGTGCTGAATGCCCGCCGCGCCAAGGGCCGCAAGAAGCTGTCGGCCTAAGAAGGGTCGGCCCTGTCCTGCGGGGCCGCTTCGGAAGATCTGACATGACACCGCCGCTGGCAGAGGAAGCAAACCGCACGACCGGGGCTTCCGAAAGCCTCGCGGCGGTTTCGTCATATGTGCCTTACACAATCCTTGCCAAACGCGCCGATTTCCTGCGCGCCGCTCAGGCGCGCCGGCAGGGCACGGGCGGCTTCCTTCTGCAAGCCCGCGAACGCGGCGATGACCGCCCCGATATCCGCGTCGGCTTCACCTGCTCGAAAAAGATCGGCAATGCGGTGATGCGCAACCGCGCCAAACGCCGCCTGCGAGAGATCGTGCGCGCCGTCCTGCCCGGCCTTGCCCGCCCCGGCTGGGATTACGTTCTGGTCGGCCGCCCCGGCGCCACGGTCACCCGTGATTTTGCAGATCTGCAAGCCGATCTGGCGCAGGCGCTCGCCCAGATCCACCGCCCGCCGCGCCCCAAGACCTGAGCACGGCCCACCGCCCTGCTCTTGCTTCTTGCCCAAATACTCATATCTCCGGTCAAAACCCAGGCCACGGCCAAAGGCCTTTCCCCATGTCGCCGCTCGCTCAGATCTTTGCCCTGCCGATCCGCGCCTACCGGCTGCTGCTCAGCCCCTGGGTCGGCCATGGCTGCCGGTTTCAGCCCACCTGCTCGGCCTATGCTCTGGATGCGCTTGCCCGCCACGGCGGGATCAAGGGCGGCTACCTGACGGTTCACCGCATCTGCCGCTGCCACCCATGGGGCGGATCGGGCTACGATCCGGTCCCCGGTGCCGATCCCGAACACGATTGCACAAGGCACCAGCCCTGAAACCTTCCGTGGCAACGCCTTTCGCAGGGGCTCGATGCCCCGGAGAAAGGCACCTCTTGTCAGGCACACATATCAGGGGCGCGGCGCGGCGGCGCGGCGCAGGCGGTCATTGATCGCGCGGCCCAGTCCAGTCTCGGGCACCGGGGCGAAGGCAATCGCGCCGCCCGGACCAGCCAGCGCATCGGCCTCGCGCAACAGGTGGAACAGCCGCGCTGCGGCTTCCACCAGATCGCCGCTTTCGGACAGGCTCAGATCACCAGCCACCGCCCCGAAACCCACCAGCACCTCGCCCGGCCGCGCCCGGGTCGCGTTCAGCCGCACCCGCGCCTCGGGCGCGTAATGCGAGGCAAGCTGCCCCGGTGCCTTGGGCTGCGCCGGATCACCCGGCAGCACCAGCGGATGTCCCAGCACCGCCTCCACCGCCTCCACCGTCACCCCGCCGGGGCGCAGCAGCGCGGGCGGGCCGTCGAGCCCCAGAATCGTGCTTTCAACCCCTACCGCACAGGCACCACCGTCCAGCACCGCCTCGATCCGGCCTGCCAGGCCTGCCATCACATGCGCGGCCCGCGTCGGCGATACCCGGCCCGAGGGGTTGGCCGAAGGTGCAGCCACCGGAAGCCCCGCCACCCGCAACAGCTCGCGCGCCAGCGGATGCGCCGGAACCCGCACCGCCACCGTGGGTAGCCCCGCCGTCACCAGCGGCGACAGTCCCGCCCCCTCGCGCAGCGGCAGCACCATGGTCAGCGGCCCCGGCCAGAAGGCGGCGGCCAGCGCGCGCGCCTCGGGCGTCAGCACCGCATAGCGCCCGACCGCGTCAAGATCCGGCAGATGCACAATCAAGGGGTTGAAAGACGGGCGATTCTTCGCGGCATAGATCCGCGCCACCGCGTGATCATCGCGCGCATCCCCGGCCAGCCCGTAGACAGTTTCGGTCGGCATCGCGACCAGACCGCCCGCGCGCAGCACCCCGGCTGCCTCGGCGATCCCTTCTGACGTGGCGGCGATAAGACGGGTTTCCATGGTTCGTGACGCAGCGTTGATGTTGAGGCGGTTTGACCTTGCGTTAATCTCGCCCCCGACAGATGACCCCAGATAGACCCGCGCGCCCCGGTTGCCAAGCGCGGGAAGGAGGATAGATGCCCTACCGTGCCCCGGTTTCCGAATTCCGTTTCGTCCTTGACCAGGTGGTCGGCATGGATCAGGTCGCCGCGACCGAGCTTTTTGCCGAAGCAACCCCAGAAACGGTCGAGGCGATTCTCTCCGAAGCGGGCAAGCTGTGCGAAACCGTGCTGGCGCCGCTGAACCGCGCGGGCGACCTGACGCCCGCAAAGCTGGAAAACGGCGTCGTGCGCACCTCGCCCGGCTTTGCCGAAGGCTACAGGGCCATCACCGAGGGTGGCTGGGTCGGCATGGCGGCCAGCCCCGAACATGGCGGCATGGGCCTGCCGATGTCGCTGACCACCGCCGTGAACGAAATGATCGGCTCCGCCTGCCTGTCGCTGCAACTCAACCCGCTGATGACGCAGGGCCAGATCGAGGCGCTGGAGCATCACGCCTCGGACGCGATCAAGGAACTTTACATCCCGAAACTGATCTCGGGCGAATGGTGCGGCACCATGAACCTGACTGAAGCGGGCGCCGGGTCCGATGTGGGTGCGCTGCGCACCAAGGCGGAGCGCAATGGTGACGGCACCTATGCGGTGACAGGGCAGAAGATCTTCATCACCTGGGGCGACAATGATTTCGCGGGCAATATCTGCCACCTCGTGCTGGCCCGTCTGCCCGATGGCGCCCCCGGAACCAGAGGCATCAGCCTGTTCATGGTGCCAAAGTTCATCCCCGATGAAAGCGGCAATCCCGGCAAGCGCAACAGCCTTGGCGTCGTCAGCCTTGAACACAAGCTGGGCCTGCATGGCTCACCCACCGCCGTCATGCAATATGACGGCGCGACCGGCTGGCTGATCGGAGAAGAACACAAGGGCATGGCCGCGATGTTCACCATGATGAACAATGCGCGGCTGGGCGTCGGGATGCAGGGCGTGGCGATTGCCGAAGCGGCATTCCAGCACGCGCTGACCTATGCGACGGACCGCAAGCAGGGCAAGACGCCGCTGGGCGCCACCGCCATCGTCGATCATGCCGATGTGCGGCGGATGCTGGGGCAGATGAAGGCCGAAACCTTTGCCGCCCGCGCCATCGCGCTGGCCTGCGCGGTCGCCATCGACATGGGCCGCGCTACTGGCAGCGCTGACTGGCAGGCCCGCGCCGCCCTGCTGACGCCCATCGCCAAAGCCTACGGCACCGATATGGGCAACGAGGTCGCCTATCTGGGCGTGCAGGTCCACGGCGGCATGGGCTTCATCGAGGAAACCGGCGCCGCGCAGTTCAGCCGTGACGCGCGGGTGACCTCCATCTACGAAGGTACCAACGGCATTCAGGCGATGGATCTCGTGGGCCGCAAGATGATGGACGGTGGCGCGGCGGCCTACCGCCTGCTGCAAGAGATCGAGGATCACGCCAGCGAGGCGCGCGCCACGCTGCCCGACCTGGCGGGCGATGTCTGGGCGGCGGCCGAGGCGCTGCGCGAGGCGACGGAATGGCTGGTCGCGCAGGAGGCCAATGACCGCAACGCCGGGGCCGTGCCTTATCTGCGCGCCTTTGCCCGCGTGCTGGGCGGACATTACCACCTGAAGGCCGCGCTGGCCGATGCGTCACGGCAACCGCTGGCGGCCTTTGCCATCAAGCGCCTGATGCCCGAACATAGCGCGCTGATCGCACAGATGCGCGAAGGGGCGGCGGGGCTTTATGCCCTCACCCCCGAGGCGCTGGCCTCGTGAGCATGGATACCCGCAGCACCGGCCTGCGCTATCCGTTCGAGCCGCCCGCAGCGGGCGGCTCGGTCGAAATTGCGGAAGGCGTTCTGTGGCTGCGGCTGCCGCTGCCGATGGCGCTGGATCACGTCAATGTCTACGCGCTGGACGAGGGCGATGGCTGGACACTGATCGACACCGGGCTGGATACCCGCCGCGCGCGCACCGAATGGCAGGCGCTTCTGGATGGCCCGCTGGCGGGCCGCCCGGTGCGGCGGGTGGTGGTTACGCATCACCATCCCGACCATATTGGTCTTGCCGGATGGTTCATGGCACGCGGGGCGGAGCTTGTGACCACCCGCACCGCCTGGCTTTATGCCCGGATGCTGACGCTGGACGAACAGCCCGCCGCCACGCCGGAACAGCTCGCCTTCTGGCGCGGTGCCGGGATGGATGCGGCGCTGCTGGAAAAGCGCGCGACGGAACGGCCCTTCAACTTCTGCGACGTCGTGCATCCGCTGCCACTGGGCTTTACCCGCATCGCCGAAGGCGACAGCCTGACCATGGGCGGGCGGCGCTGGCGGGTGCATTGCGGTGACGGCCACGCCCCGGAACACGCGACCTTCTGGAGCGAGAGCGACGATCTGGTGATCGGCGGCGATCAGCTTCTGGCCTCGATCTCGCCCAATATCGGGGTCTATCCGACCGAACCGCTGGCCGACCCGCTGGGTGACTGGATCGACAGTTGCCGCCGCTTCGCCACACTGGCCGAACCCCGGCATCTGGTGCTGCCCGGACACAAGTTGCCCTTCACCGGCCTGCCACTGCGGCTGCACCAGCTTGAGGAAAACCACGACAGCGCCATCACCCGCCTTCTGGCGCATCTGGAACAGCCACAGACCGCGACGGGGTGCTTCCCTGCCCTCTTCCGCCGCAGCATCGGTGACGGGGAATATGGCCTTGCGATGGTGGAAGCCATGGCACATCTGACCTACCTTCTGCACAGGGGGCTTGCGAAACGCGTCCTGTCCCCGGAAGGAGCCTGGATGTGGAGCCGCACATGATCGACGAAATCGCCACCTCTGCCGAGGTTCTGGAAGCCAGCGCCCTGCCTTGCGCCCATGTCGTCCATGCCGACCCGGATGCGCCGGAAACGGCAGAACAGCAGCCCCTGCCCGCCGCCGTGGCGCGCAAACCCGTGGAACAGAAAAGCCCGGCCGAATGGGCCTATGAGCGGCTCATCCTTTATATCCGCAATTTCGAAAGCCAGCTTGATGCCAGACATGAGGTGGCGATGGGATTCGCGGGGGGCGAGGTCGGCGTGCTGCGGATCGAGGGGCTGGGCTATTTCGACCCCGATCTGATCACCTTCTACGGTCGGGACGAGGACGGGGCGAAGATGCAGCTTGTGCAGCATGTCAGCCAGCTGAATGTCGCGCTGCGGGCCATCCCGCGCGAAATGCCCGACGCCCCGCCACGCCGCATCGGCTTTCGTCTGGCGCAGGACTGGGACGAACCGGCCCCGGCGGAGCCGCAACACCCTGCCCCCGAAGCGTGACGCGGGGAGGTGACAGCCCCCGGTGAATCAGGTATCGGGTTGGAAAATCACGGCAGATCCGGGAGACGCACCTATGGCCGAACACAAGCATGGCAGCATGGACATCCGCGAACACGAAAAGACCTTCGCGGGCTTCATCCGCATGTCGACCTGGGGCGCAGGCATCGCCATCGGCGTTCTGATCTTCATGGCTCTGGCCAATTCCTGATCCCGGTCTCCGGCGGACCGGGCCCCGGGGGTCAAACCCCGGCCCGGCCCCGACCTCCTGCCCGACATCCTGAAGGAGCGCCCGATGCGCCGCCATCTGCTTTGTGTTGCCCTCGTCGCAACCCTGTCCGCCTGCGGCGCAGCCGAGCCGACCTGGGCACCGGATGAAGCCGTCGCAAAGGCGCGCTATGTGCATGACGGCCCGCCCGCGATCACGCTGTTCACGGTGATCAGCACCCGCAACGGCTCCGGCGCGCATGCAGGGCTGATGATCAACGGCTCGCAGCGGATCATGTTCGATCCGGCGGGAAGCTGGAAACTGCCGCGTCTGGCCGAACGCAATGACGTGCATTTCGGCATGACCGACAAGATGGTCAATTTCTACATCGACTATCACGCCCGCGAAACCTACTACGTCGTCGAGCAGACCAAGATCGTCTCGCCCGAGGCCGCGCAACTGGCGATGCAGCGTGCGATGTCCTACGGCGCGGTGCCGAAGGCGCATTGCACCGATGCCGTCTCGACCATCCTGCGGGGCGTGCCCGGCTTTGAAACCCTGCCGCACACCTGGTTCCCGAAGAAGCTGATGGAAGAATTCGGCAAGCTGCCGGGCGTGACCGAGCGCAAGATCACCGACGATGATGCAGACGACAATCATGGCGTTCTGCTGGTGCAGGCGGGCGATCCCCGTCTGGCGGAGCAGGATGCCGCCGCCGCGCAGTAAGGCGCGGCGGGCTCAGCCCAGCAGCAGCGGCAGACCGAACAGCACCGCAACACCTGCGCCGATCGACGCCAGCGTGTTGCGGGTGATCACCCCGGCCAGCACCGTCATCACCGCAGCGGCAAGCCGCACCGGATCTGTCTCGCCGCCCGTTGCGGCGGGCCACAGCACGGCGGGCGCCACCAGCCCCGGAATCACCGCCATCGGCGTATAGCGCAGCAGCCGCAGCACCATCGGCGGCAGAGGCCGCGCCCCGATCACCCCCAGAAACGAAAAGCGCAGCGCGAAGGTCAGCGCCCCCAGCGCGACGATCAGGGTCCAGAGCTTCCATTTGACCGCGATGATCTCGGGCAGTTGATCGGGGCTCATGCGCGTTTCTCCCACAGGGTTTCAACCAGCGCCCCGACGACCATCGCCGCCGCCGAGGCAACCAGCAGCCCCGAGGAATAGGGCATCCACCACAGGGCCAGCGTGCCCCCGACCGAAACAAGGGCGGCGGCATAATGCGCAGGTGTGCGCAGGACCGGGGCGATCATCGCCAGAAAGGCGATGGGCACGGCGAAATCCAGCGCGAGGTCAGGCGGAATCGCCTTGCCAAAAGCTGCCCCACCCCAGGTGGACAGATACCAAAGCGGCACGACAAGGCTGACCGTGCCAAAGAAATAGGCGACTTTCTCTGCCACCGGGCGATCCGGGTTGCGGGTAAACTCGGTGATGGCAGCGACATAGCTCTGATCCACCAGAAGGTAGGAAATCAGTGCCCGCTGCCACAGCTTCGCCAGCCCCAGATGCGGCGCCAGCGAGGCGGAATACATCGCCATGCGGAGGTTCACGGCGGCAGCGGTGAAGATCACCACCACCAGCGGCGCGCCGTCCTGCATAAGCTGCACCGCCGCGAACTGCGCGGCGCCGGCGATGACCACCACCGAAAACCCCATGGTTTCAAGCACCGTCATCCCCGCCCCGGTGGCGACCACGCCAAACAGGGTTCCGAACGGTCCGATGACCAGCACGAAAGGCAAGGAGGCGGCAAGGCCGCGCAGGAAAGCGGCGCGCAGTGGAGAAGGCATGGGACAATCCGGCATGTCGGAGGAACCGGCTTTACCGGCCGGTGCAGAAGGCTTAGGGCTTTGCGGGGCGGGCTGCAACCCGGAGGAGGTCATGCGCATCGACGGGGTTATCCTTGCAGGCGGCGGCGGGCGACGCATGGGCGGTGCTGACAAGGCATTGCTGCCGCTGGCGGGCCAGCCTCTGATCCTGAACGCCATCGCGCGCCTTGAACCGCAGGTTCACAGGCTTTGTCTTTCGGCCAATGGCGATCCGGCGCGGTTGGCCTTCACCGGCCTGCCCGTGCTCGCCGATGATGTGTCGCAAGGGCCGCTGTCGGGCATTCTGGCGGCGCTGGAGGCCAGCGAAGGCGCGGATGCGCTTGTCAGCGTGGCGGTGGATACCCCGTTCTTCCCCGGCGATCTGGTGCCGCGCCTGTGGATGGCCGACGATGGCGGACTGGCCTATGCCACATGTGGTGGCCGCGCGCATCCGACCTTCGCGCTGTGGCCGCTGGCGCTGCGCGCCGCCCTGCGGGACTGGCTGGCTGCGGGCAAGGCGCGGATGATGGACTTCTGCGCGGCCCATGGCGCCGTCGCCGCCCCCTTCCCCGGCGGCACACCCGATCCGTTCTTCAACCTGAACACCCAGGACGACCTTGCAGCGGCGGAACAGGCGATCCGATGCGCGGGCTGAACATCACCGTGGTGGATTGGTCGGCGGCCAGCCGCCCCACCCCGGCGCGCGACAGCGCCGATGCCATCTGGATCGGCCTGTGCACCGCTGCGGGCGAGCGTCAGATCTACTGCCGGACAAGGGCCGAGGCCGAGGCGCGGATCATCGCGGAAACAGCGACCGGCGAGTGGCTGGTGGGGTTTGACTTTCCGATGGGTTATCCCGCCGGTTTCGCCGCCCGGCTGACCGGGCAGGCCACGGCGCGCAGTCTGCACGACTGGCTGGAACGCGCGGTGCAGGACGGGCCGGACAATGCCAACAACCGCTTCGAACTGGCGGCGGCAATCAATCGTCGTCTGGGCGGCGGCGGCCCGTTCTGGGGATGCCCGGTCACGGTCGACCTGCCCGGCCTGCCCCGCCGAAAGATCGTGGATTATGCCGCGCTCGGGCTGACCGAACGGCGCGGGGTGGAACAGCGAATCCGGCGCGCCCAGCCGGTCTGGAAGCTGTACACCACCGGCTCGGTCGGGTCACAATCGCTGACCGGCCTGCCGGTGGTCGCCCGTCTGGCCCGGCGCCCCGGGACCGCCGTCTGGCCGTTCGAGCCGCCCGCGCGCATCACGCTGGCTGAGGTATATCCCTCGCTTCTGGATGCCGAAGTGCGCGCTGAGGGCGACGCGGTGAAAGACCGCGCGCAGGTGCGGCTTCTGGCGCGTGCGCTCTATCGCCTTGCCGGGGCCGGGCACCTGCCTGCGCTGCTGGAATGCCCGCCGGAAGCCAGGTCGGAAGAGGGCTGGGTGCTCGGCGCGGGACAGGAGCCCTTGCTCCGGGCCGGACTGGCATGAGCCTGCGTCTGACCCTTGGCATTGCCCCCGAACACCGCACCGAAGCCGCGCGGCTGTACTGGCAGGCGTTCAGCGGCAAGCTGGGTCGCGTGCTGGGGCCGGAACCGATGGCGCTGGCCTATCTGAACCGGGTCATCCGCGCCGATCACGCCATCGGCGCGGTGGGTCAGGGACGGCTGCTGGGCCTTGCCGGCTTCAAATCCCCCGAGGGCGGCTTTGCCGATGGCAAATGGTCCGACCTGCGCGCCACCTTCGGTATGGCCGGGGGCGCATGGCGCATCGCTTTGCTGGCCGCCCTTGGTAACGAGGTCGACAATCGCCGCTTCCTGGTCGACGGCATCTGTGTTGCGGAAGACGCGCGCGGCCACGGCATCGGCAGCGCGCTGGTCGAGGCCCTGTGCGACCTTGCCCGCCAGCGCGGCTATGGCGAGGTGCGGCTGGAGGTCGTGGATACCAATACACGCGCCCGCGCGCTTTACGCCCGGCACGGTTTCGAGGGCACCGAGGTGATGCGGCTGGGCCTTCTGCGCCATGCCTTCGGCTTTGAAAGCGCCGAAACCATGATAAGGCGGCTTTGACAGCCGGTCAGGGCAGCGGAACCGCCCCTGCCCGCAGGCCCGAGACCAGCACCAGAAGTATGGTCAGCCCCATCAACACCGCCAGACGCTGCGGGCGCGATTGCGGACGATCCTGCGGGATTTCAAGCCAGTCACTCATAGGCCTCATTTACACCACATTTCGACCACAATCATTAACAAGCCCAATGCACGACGTGGACAGCCCGTTTCCCCGGCAGAAACCGGCCTCCCGTCACCCTTCCCCTTCGCGCCGCGATGCGCTAAGGCCAAGGCACGAAAATCAAGAGGCGTGCCATGAAATTCACCCTGTCCTGGCTGAAGGATCATCTTGAAACCAGCGCGACGCTGGATCAGATCCTGACCGCTCTCACCGATCTCGGCCACGAGGTCGAGGAGGTCGAGAATCCTGAGGTGAAGCTGGGCGCCTTCCGCATTTGCCGTGTAATAGAGGCGGTGCAGCACCCCAATGCCGACCGACTGCGGGTCTGCCGCGTCGCCACTTGGCCGAACGGGCCGGAAGGCGCAATGGAGGAGGTGCAGGTGGTCTGCGGCGCGCCGAATGCGCGCACTGGTCTCGTGGGCGTGTTCGCCCCGACCGGAACCCATGTGCCAGGCACCGGGGTTGACCTGAAGCCCGGCAATATCCGTGGCGTCGACAGCAACGGGATGCTGTGCTCGGAACGCGAACTTGAACTGTCTGACGACCACAACGGCATCATCGACCTGCCGGAGGATGCGCCGGTGGGCGTGCGCTTCATCGACTGGAAGGGCCTCAACGACCCGATGATCTATGTGAAGATCACGCCGAACCGCCCCGACGGGCTGGGCGTGCGCGGTCTGGCCCGCGATCTGGCGGCGCGGGGTCTTGGCACGCTGAAGGCGCTGGAAATTCCGGCGATCAGGGGCAGCTTCGCCTCGCCCGTCGGTGTAAAAATCGACGACAGCCTGAAAGCCAAGGGCTGCCCGTTGTTTGCGGGCCGCACTATTCGCGGCGTGAGGAACGGCCCCTCGCCCGACTGGATGCAGGCGCGGCTGAAGGCGATCGGGCTGCGGCCGATCTCGGCGCTGGTTGACATTACCAACTATTTCACCTTCGGGCTGAACCGCCCGCTGCACGTTTTTGACGTGGCCAAGCTGAAGGGCGATCTGCGCATCCATCCGGCGGCGGGCGGTGAGGAACTGCTGGCGCTGGACGGCAAGACTTATACGCTGAAACCCGGCATGATGCTGATTTCCGACGACGCCCAACCCGAAAGCCTTGCCGGCATCATGGGGGGGGAGTTGTCGGGCTGCACCGATGACACAACCGATGTGTTCCTCGAATCGGCCTATTGGGACCCGATCACCATTGCCACCACCGGCCGCGCGCTGAAGGTCAACTCCGACGCGCGCTATCGGTTCGAACGCGGCGCGGACCCGGCCTTCACCCTTCCGGGGCTGGAGCTGGCGACGCAGATGATCCTTGATCTTTGCGGCGGAGAGGCGTCGGAGATCGTGGTCGATGGCGCCGTGCCGGATACCGCGCGCAGCTATCGCTTCGATGCGAAACGCGTCGAACGGCTCGTGGGCATGGAAATCCCCGAAGCCGATCAGCGCAGCACGCTGGCGGCTCTGGGCTTCACGCTGACCGGCGATCAGGCCGCCCCGCCGTCGTGGCGTCCCGATGTGCAGGGCGAAGCCGATCTGGTGGAAGAAGTGGCGCGCGTTGCCTCGCTGTCGAAACTGGTGGGCAAGCCGATGGCCCGCGCCCTGCCCGGTGTGCCAAAGCCGATCCTGACCCCGCTGCAAACCCGCGAAAAGGCCGCCCGGCGCACCATCGCGGCGCTTGGGTATAATGAATGTGTGACCTACAGCTTCATCGACCAGACGGCGGCGGCGGCCTTTGGCGGCGGGGCCGATGCGGTGAAGGTGGACAACCCGATCTCGTCGGAAATGACGCATCTGCGGCCTGACCTGCTGCCCGGCCTTCTGCGCGCCGCTGCCCGCAACCAAGCGCGCGGCTTCATGGATCTGGCGCTGTTTGAGGTTGGCCCGGTGTTTTCGGGTGGTGAACCCGGCGAACAGGCGACAGTGGCAACCGGCCTGTTGATCGGGGCGTCCGCGCCGCGCGATCCCTATGGCTCGCGCCGTCCGGTCGATGTGTTCGACGCCAAATCCGATGCCGAGGCGGTGCTGGCAGCGATCGGTGCGCCGGCCAAGGTGCAGATCAGCCGCAAGGTGCCGGGCTGGTTCCATCCCGGCCGCTCGGGCGTGATCGGGCTGGGGCCGAATGTGCTGTGCACTTTCGGCGAGGTGCATCCGCGCATCCTGCAAGCCTTTGACGTGAAAGGCCCGGCCGTGGCCTTCACCGTGCAGGTCGCCAATGTGCCGCAGCCCAAGGTCAAGACGCCGACCCGCCCGGCGCTGGCGATTTCGGACCTGCAAGCGGTGGAACGCGATTTCGCCTTCGTGGTGGATGCGGGGGTCGAGGCGCTGACGCTGGTCAATGCCGCCGCCGGTTCGGACAAGGCGCTGATCGAAAGCGTCCGCGTCTTCGATCAGTTCACCGGCGAAAAGGCCGAGGCGCAGATGGGCGCGGGCAAGAAATCGCTGGCGATCACCGTGCGGCTGCAACCGCAGGACGCCACGCTGACCGACAAGGACATCGAGGCGGTTTCGGCCAAGATCGTCGAGAAGGTCGCCAAGGCGACCGGCGGCACGCTGCGCAAGTAAGCTGCACAAATCCAACGAAAAGGGGCGCCCGCAGCGCCCCTTTTTCATATCCGATAGCCCTTACGCGACCTTGAGCACGATCTTCCCGATATGGCCGGAGCTTTCGATCCGGTGATGCGCCTTAGCGGCATCCACCAGCGCAAATTCGCTGTCAATCACCGGGCGCAGCGTGCCGCGTTCCACCATGGGCCAGACGTGTTTCGCAAGGTGGCGGGCATAGCGCGCCTTGGCCAGATCGCTTTGCGGCCGCAGGGTTGACCCCGTGATCGTCAGCCGCCGCATCATCACCTCGGCGAAGTTCAACTCGGCTTTCGATCCCTTGAGGAAAGCAATCTGCACCAGCCGTCCCTCGTCTGCCAGCGCCTTGACGTTGCGCTGGATGTAATCGCCGCCCACCATGTCGAGGATGACATGCGCGCCGCCCTCGGCCTTCATCACCTTCACGAAATCCTCTTCGTGATAGTTCACCGCTTTCTCGGCCCCCAAAGCCTCGCAGGCCGCGCATTTCTCGGGGCTGCCGGCAGTGGCGAAAACACGGGCACCCAGGGCACGGGCCATCTGGATCGCCGTCGTCCCGATCCCAGACGCCCCGCCATGGACCAGAAACCGCTCGCCCGCGCGCAGGCCGCCACGCAGCATGACGTTGGACCAGACGGTATAGCAGGTCTCGGGCAGGCAGGCGGCCTCTTTCAACCCGATGCCCTCGGGCACTGGCAGGGCATGATCTTCCGGCGTCACGGCATATTCGGCGTAACCGCCACCGGGCAGCAGCGCGGTTACGCGGTCGCCTTCCTGCCATTTCGTCACACCGGGGCCAACGGCGGCAACCCAGCCCGAGGCCTCCAGCCCCGGCAGGGGCGAGGCGGTGGGGGGCGGCGCGTAAAGCCCGGCCCGTTGCAGCGCGTCAGGGCGGTTCACCCCGGCGTAGGCCACCCGGATCAGAATTTCGCCATGGCCCGGCACCGGCACCGTCACCTCGACCGGCCGCAGAACCTCCGGCCCGCCGGGTTCGGAAATCTCGATCGCCGTCATCACATGGGGGGGCGGTAGCGTCATGTCCTGTCCTTCAAGCTTCCCGGCAAATCCGCAGGTGCGCGCGGCGCCCTGATCTGCTCCATCAGTTTCATCGGCCCGGCCAGCAGCGCTTTGCCCAAGGGGTTAGAGCGCACCGCCGCCTTCATCTTCTCGAACTGCATGACATCGCCGATGCGGCGGTCAAGAAAATCGCGCGTGGCCTCGTGCCCCGGACTGTCATCCCCCAGCCAGTACAGCACGGTGGCGGAATAAACCGCCGACAGCGTGGCGCGCTTGGAATACCAGTTCACGTCATCCGAGGTATCGCCGAGCGCCGTCCAGATCGCATCCGCCGTGCCCCAGATCGCCCGCGCGCCTTCGGCCGCGTTCTGCGGCAGGGCAAAGAAGGTGCTGCCCCGGCGGACAAGCTCCTTGTCCTCGACCAGATCGAGCCGGGTCATCACGGCGCTGGCAATGCGGTCACGAATGCGCAGGACGTCAAGGTCCGTCGCGGCCAGCGCCTCCATCATGCGGGTATCGCCCTGCCGGTGATAGGCCAGCGCCAGATCCAGCGCCCCGCGGGGGAACAGCGCAGCCCCCAGCGCGGGTTCCACCCCCGAATCGGCCAGCGCGGCCTTCAGCGTGGTTTCAGACCAGCCATCAAAGGGCACATGGGCCAGTGCGGCCCCGATCACCGCCTCGCGGGCGGCATTCAGCGGGTTTTCCTCGGTCATGGCGGCTCCTTTCCCGTCGGAAGGTAGACAAGTCCCGCGGCTTTTGCTATGGCTCGCGGGCCTGCACATCAGTGCAACTCTAGCTTAGGAAGGTGGTGACAACCACATGCAGGTCAGCGTTCGTGACAACAACGTCGAACAGGCGCTCCGCGCCCTGAAGAAAAAGCTCCAGCGCGAAGGCGTGTTCCGCGAAATGAAGCTCAAGCAGCATTTCGAGAAGCCGTCGGTCAAGAAAGCCCGTGAGCAAGCCGAAGCGATCCGCCGTGCGCGCAAGCTCGCGCGCAAGAAGGCTCAACGTGAAGGCGCTCTCTGAGAGACGTGTCTGAACTCTGGGCGGGGTAACCCGCCTTTCGAGGAACCCCCGCGCCCAGGCCGGGGGTTTTTCATTTTGTGGCGGGAACGGGGCGAAACAGCCATGGCCCAAGAAGCGCCGCGCCCCCTGCCCCGACAAGCTGCGCCAGAATGAAGCCCGGTGCATCCACGGCGCGGATGCCTGCGAAACTGTCGGTCAGGGCGCGGGCAATCGTCACCGCCGGATTGGCGAAAGAGGTCGAGGCGGTGAACCAGTAGGCGGCGGTGATGTAGCACGCCACCACCGGGGCCGCGCGCGTGCCCGCGCCCAGGCTTGCCAGCACCAGCCCGAAAGTCGCCACTCCCTCGGCCAGCCATTGCGGCCCGCCACTGCGCACTGTGGCCCCGGCCTGCACCAGCGCAAGGCCGAACATGGCATGGGTCAAAATCGTGCCTGCGGCCCCGCCACCGACCTGCGCGATGATGCGCAATAGCGCCGCAAAGGGACGGTGCCGCCCCTGCATCAACCCGAGCAGCGTGACGGCCGGGTTGAACTCGGCCCCCGAAACCGGCGCGAAGACGGTGATCAGCACATAAAGCCCCGCCCCCGTCGCCAGTGCATTGGCCAGAAGCGCCAGCGCCGTATCTTCGGTCAACCGGCTGGCCATGATGCCCGATCCCACGACAACCGCCACCAGCAGCGCGGTGCCCAGCGCCTCGGCCACAAGCTGCCGGGCGGTCATTCGTTGCCGATCTGCTTGAGGCGGCTTTGCAGCGACATCCGGTCCAGACTGTCCAGCGGCAGCGCGGTGAATGCGGCGATCCGGCGGCTCAGCGCCCTGTAGGTTTCAGCGAAGGCCAGCGCCTTTTGTGCATCCGAGCCTTCCACCGCCGCAGGGTCAGGCAGCCCCCAATGCGCCGTCACCGGCTGGCCCGGCCAGAACGGACATTCCTCTGCCGCCGCGCTGTCGCAGACGGTAAAGACGAAATCCATCTTCGGTGCCTCCGGCCCGGCGAATTCGTCCCAGCTTTTGGAACGGGCAAAGCCGGTGTCGATGCCTTCTCGCCGCAGCAGATCCAGCGCGAAGGGATTGGGGGCACCGCCCGGCCGCGACCCGGCGGAATAGGCGCGGAACCGGCCCGCCCCCACATGGTTCAGGATGCCTTCACCCAGAATGGAGCGGGCGGAATTTCCGGTGCAAAGAAACAGCACGTTGAAGCTGCGCGACATGGCGGGCCTTTCGCAGGCGCATACGATGCTGTCCAGCACCGGCGCACAAAGGGTTGCATCGCCGCCGCAGCAATCCTCCAGCAGCCAGCCCACAAGCGCACGCAGGCTGGTCATATTGGCACTGTAGCGGATGGATCTGCCGTCGCGCGCGGGCACGATCAGACCCGCCGCCTGCAACTGCGCCAGTTGCGAAGACAGCGTATTCTGGCGCAGGTCAAGCTGACGGGCGATGTCGCCCGCCGCCAGCCCCTCGGGGCCAGCCTGAACCAGAAGACGAAAGACCTCGATCCGCGAGATCTGTCCCAGGGCCTGAAAAGCGGTTTGCGCGGCCAATATATCCATGATTCCCGAAATATCGAAATATAACCGCCATCGCAAGCCGGTTTCGCGATCAGACCGAATAGGCCGTGGTCTTGACCACCGTTCGCAACGCGAAGGAACTTTGCATCTGCGCCACGCCCGGCAACCGGCTGAGGTACTGGCGGTGGATGCGGGCGAAATCCTCGGTATCCTCGGCCACGATCTTCAGCAGGTAGTCGGCGCTGCCCGCCATCAGGTGACATTCCAGAATGTCGGGGATGCGCGCCACCTGACGTTCAAACGCATCCAGCAACTCATCCGCCTGCCCTTGCAGGGTAATTTCCACGAACACCGTCGTCGGACGACCGAGGCGGCGCGGGTCCAGCAGGGCGACATAGCCTGCGATGAACCCCTCCTCCTCCAGCCGTTGCACCCGGCGGTGGCAGGCCGATGCGGACAGATGCACCTGTTCCGAAAGCTCTGCATTGGTGATACGGCCATCTTTCTGCAATGCAGCAAGAATGCGGCGGTCTGTTGCGTCAAGTTCCATGGTTTCGAAGATTTCTTCGGTTATTGGCGGGTTTCAATTCATATTCTTGCACAGCCATCGGCAAGATACAGCCTGAAAACAAATTTCTTGTGCCGATTCTGCGGCAGGCTGATTGGCACAGGCCGCGCGGGGGATGCCCCGGAAAAGGCGGCGCTCAGGGAGTGTGACACATGAAGATCGGATGCCCGAAAGAAATCAAACCGCAGGAGTTCCGCGTCGGGATGACTCCCGACGCGGTAAAAGAGGCGGTAAATCACGGCCATAGCGTGATGATCGAAACGAATGCCGGCGCGGGGGCCGGCTTTTCTGATTCTGACTATGTGGCGGCGGGTGCCACCATTCTGGGCACGGCGGAGGAAATCTTCGCGCAGGCCGAGATGATCGTGAAAGTGAAAGAGCCGCAGGCCATCGAACGCAAGCGCCTGCGCGATGGGCAGGTGCTGTTCACCTATCTGCACCTGGCCCCCGATCCGGCACAGACGAAAGACCTGCTGGACAGCGGCGTGACGGCCATCGCCTACGAAACCGTGACGGATGATCGCGGCGGGCTGCCGCTGCTGGCGCCGATGTCAGAGGTCGCCGGGCGGCTCGCACCGCAGGTCGGCGCCTGGACCCTGCAAAAGGCCAATGGCGGGCGCGGCGTTCTGCTGGGCGGCGTGCCGGGTGTGCTGCCGGGCAAGGTGCTGGTCATCGGCGGCGGAGTCGTCGGCACCCATGCCGCCAGGGTCGCCGCCGGAATGGGCGCTGATGTGACGGTGATCGACCGTTCGGTGAACCGCCTGCGCTATCTGGACGATGTGTTCGGGCGCGAGTTCAAGAATGCCTATGCGAGCGCGGGCAACACCATCGCTCTTGCCCGTGAGGCCGACCTGATCATCGGCGCGGTTCTGATCCCCGGTGCGGCGGCGCCCAAGCTGATTTCCCGCGCGCAACTGGCTGAACTGAAGCCCGGCGCGGCGCTGGTGGACGTAGCCATCGACCAGGGCGGTTGTTTCGAAACCAGCCACGCCACCACGCACCAGGACCCGATTTACGAGGTCGACGGCATCATGCACTATTGCGTGGCCAATATGCCCGGCGCGGTCGCGCGCACCTCGACCCAGGCACTGGGGAATGCCACCATGCCCTTCATGCTGGCCCTGGCCGACAAGGGCTGGAAACAGGCCTGCGCCGAGGACAGGCATCTGCTGGCGGGCCTCAATACCCACAAGGGCAAGCTCACTTATGCCGCCGTTGGCGCGGCACTTGGCCTGCCGACCATCGGCGCGACAGAGGCGCTGGCACTCTGACCCTTGCACAGAGCCGACATCCGAACACGAAAAAGCCCCCCGCCAATGCGGGGGGCTTTTGAATTTCACGCAATCACTTCTTCAGCGCGTCGCGGATTTCCAGCAGCACCTCAAGCTCGGTCGGGCCAGCGGGCGCAGCGGCAGCGGCCGCCTCTTCCTTGCGGACAGTCGCCTCTTTCAGACGGTTCACCGCCTTCACCAGCAGGAAGACGACCCAGGCGATGATCAGGAAATTGATTACCGCAGTGATGAACGAACCATAAGCGAAGACAGGCGCGCCAGCCTCTTTCGCGGCGGCCAGCGAGGTATATTCACCATCGCCCAGATTGATGAACAGGTTCGAGAAGTCGATCCCGCCCGTCACCATCCCGATGATCGGGTTGATCAGATCGGCCACCAGCGAATTCACGATGGCCGTGAAAGCTGCGCCGATGATGATACCGACCGCAAGGTCCACCACATTGCCTTTTGCGATGAACGCCTTGAATTCATTCAACATTACCCAGTCCCTTCTTGTGACCTGACCGGCTGGCACTTCACATGGTGCCATGTCCCCGGCGTCTGCCCGCACAGACGTGACCGCAGTATCGCACAGCCCTGTACCTTTTGTGATGGGGAAAATGGGCCTAACTCTGTCACAGCGCAACAGAAAGGCTGCCCATATGACGCTCGCCGCTTTCCCGATTACACGCCGCTGGCCCGCCACCCGCCCCGAGGCAATCCAGCTTTATTCCCTGACCACCCCGAACGGGGTCAAGGTCTCCATAGCGCTGGAGGAAATGGGACTCGATTACGAGGCGCATCTGGTTGATTTCGGCACCAACGACCAGTTCACCCCGGAATTCCTGAGCCTCAGCCCCAACAACAAGATCCCGGCGATCCTTGATCCGAACGGCCCCGGCGGCACGCCGCTGCCGCTGTTCGAAAGCGGCGCCATCCTGATCTATCTGGCCGAGAAATCGGGCAAGCTGCTGCCGCAGGACCGCCGCTATGAGGTGCTGCAATGGCTGATGTTCCAGATGGGCGGGCTTGGGCCGATGTTCGGCCAGCTTGGCTTCTTTCACCATTTTGCCGGGAAAGAAATTGACGATCCCCGCCCGAAGGAACGCTACCGCGCCGAGGCGGCACGGCTGCTGAAGGTGCTGGATGGCGCGCTGGAAGGACGCGAGTGGGTCGCGGGCGAATTCTCGATCGCCGATATTGCGATCTGTCCCTGGCTCAACACGCTGCTGAACTTCTACAAGGCTGCCGGAATTGCCGGCTGGGACGATTTGAAGAACGTGCCCGCCTATCTGGAGCGTTTTCTTGTCCGCCCGGCCGTGCAGCGCGGCATGAAAATCCCCGCCCGAGGCTGAACCGGAAAGGGGGCCATCGGCCCCCTACCCCATCAGCCGGTCGGCGCTGGCCTCGAACAGGCTGCGGGCGTAATCGGTCTGCATCCGCGCCCCGGCCAGTTCTGCGCGCGTCAGCTCCTCCACTGCACGGCCGTGCTGCATCACCAGCACCCGGTCGCACATATGGTCGATCACCGCGAGGTCATGGCTGACCATCAGGAAAGTCAGCTCCCGCTCCGCCCTCAGCCGCGCCAGCAGGTTCAGCACCTCGGCCTGCACACTGGCATCCAGCGCAGAGGTCGGCTCGTCCAGCAGCAGGATTTCCGGTTCCAGCATCAGCGCGCGGGCGATGGCAACGCGCTGGCGCTGGCCGCCTGAGAGCTGATGCGGATAGCGGAAGCGAAAGCTGGACGGCAGGCCCACATCTTCCAGCGCCCGCATCACCCGCTGATCCGCGCCGCCTATGCCATGAATCGCCAGCGGCTCTGACAGGGTGCGATCCAGCGTGTGCCGGGGGTGCAGACTTGCATAAGGGTCCTGGAACACCATCTGCACCCGGCGGGCAAAGGCGCGGTCGTGGCGCAGCGCCTCACCGCCGATGCGGATGCTGCCGCCCGACACCGGCGCAAGGCCGCAGATCGCCCGCAGGATAGTGGATTTGCCCGAGCCGCTTTCGCCGACCAGCCCGAAACTTTCGCGTGCATCGACGCGCAAGCTGACGCCCTGCACCGCGCGCACCTCGCGGCCCTGTGCGGTGAAGGTGACAGAAAGGTCATCAATCTCGATCAGGCTCATCTCAGACCTCTTTCGCCCAAGCGGCATCGCGGTCAAGCCCGGGCAACGGCCCCCGGTCGCCGCCAATGCGCGGCAGGCAGTTCAGCAGGCCCTGTGTATAGGGATGCTTTGCATGCAGAAGGTCGGCGGCGGCCAGTTCCTCGACCACGCGCCCCTTGTACATCACCAGTACGCGGTCGCAGAACCGCGCCACCAGCCGCAGATCGTGGCTGATGAAGATCAGCCCCATGCCCCGGCTGCGCACCAGATCGTCAAGGATTTTCAGAACCTCGGCCTGCACCGTCACATCCAGTGCGCTGGTCGGCTCATCCGCGATCAGCAGGTCGGGGTTCGGGATCAGCATCATGGCAATCATCACCCGCTGGCCCATCCCGCCGGACAGTTCATGCGGATAGGCCTCCATCACCCGTTCCGGGTCGCGAATCTGCACCGCCTCCAGCGCGGCGATAGCCTTGGCGCGCGCCTCGGCACGGCCCAGACGGTCGCGTTTGCGCAACCCCTCCATCAACTGATCGCCCACCCGCATCACCGGGTTGAGGCTGTATTTCGGGTCCTGCATCACCATGGCGATGCGGGGGCCGCGCAGGGCACGCATCTCGCGTTCCGTGAGGCGCATCAGATCCTGCCCGTCAAAGCGCATCTCGTCCGCCCCGATCCGCCCCGGAGGCCGGATCAGCCGCAGAACCGACCGCCCCGTCATCGTCTTGCCCGAGCCGCTTTCGCCCACGATGCCCAGCCGTTCCCGCCCGAGGCTGAACGAGACACCGCGCACGGCCTCTACCCGCCCGGTTTCGGTATCGAAGGTCACGCGCAGGTTCTTTACCGACAGCAGCGTCATTTCGCGGCACTCCTCGGGTCCAGCACGTCGCGCAAACCATCGCCCAGCAGGTTGAAGCCAAGGCTGACGATGAAGATGGCAAGGCCAGGCATGGTGGCGACCCACCATTGCTCGAACAGGTATTTGCGGCCCGCGCTGATCATCAGACCCCATTCCGACAAGGGCGGTTGTGCGCCAAGGCCAAGGAAGCCCAGACCGGCGGCAATCAGGATCACCCCGGCCATGTCCAGTGTCACCCGGATGATGACCGAAGGCAGGCACATCGGTACGATGTGGCCCCAGATGACCCGCCCCGCGCCCGCCCCTTGCAGGCGCACGGCGGCGATGTAGTCGGAATTGCGCACGGTCAGCGTTTCGGCCCGCGCGACGCGGGCATAGGGCGGCCATGCGGTCAGCGCGATGGCCAGCACCGCATTTTCGATCCCCGGCCCCAGCACCGCGACCAGCGCCAGCGCGAGGATGAGCCGCGGGAAGGCCAGAAAGATGTCGGTCAGCCGCATCAGAACAGCATCGACCCAGCCGCCGAAATAACCCGCAACCGTGCCGACCATCAGCCCGATCAAGGGCGCCGTCACCGCCACCAGCGCGATGATGTAAAGCGTGATACGCGAGCCATAGACGATCCTGCTCCAGATATCGCGGCCGAAGTCGTCGGTGCCCAGCCAGTGCCCCGGCGTCAGCGGCGGTTGCAGACGGTTTTGCAGGTTCTGTGCGATCGGGTCATGTGTCGCCAGCACCGGCGCGAAAGCGGCGATCACCAGCAGAAGCCCGATGATCACCAGCCCCGCCATGGCCAGCGGGTTGCGTTTCAGACGCAGCCAGCCCAGCCACAACTGGCCAAGCTTCGCCTGCCGCCGCGAGGTCGGGTTTGGGTCGCGCAGCCATTCTGTCAATGTGCTCATCGCCTTACCTCGCACGCGGATCGACCAGCCGGTAGAGCAGGTCGGAAACAAGGTTCAGCACCACGAAGGCCACGCCCACGACAACCGTGCCGCCCAGCACGGCAGGCATGTCATTCACCAGCAGCGCGTCGGTGATGTAACTGCCAAGGCCGGGCCAGGCGAAGATCGTCTCGGTCAGCACCGAACCTTCCAGCAGATAGGCATAGCTCAGCGCGATGACGGTGATCAGCGGCACCATCACGTTGCGCATGGCATGGACCCAGATCACCCGCCATTCCGGCATGCCCTTCACGCGGGCGGTGGTGATGTACTCCTGCCCCAGTTCATTCATCATGAAGCTGCGGGTCATCCGGCTGATATAGGCCATGGAGACATAGCCCAGCAGCCCGGCGGGCAGGATGATGTGGGAGATCGCGTTGACGAACATGTCCCATCGTCCCGCCAGCGCAGTGTCGATCAGGATCATGCCGGTATAGGGCGTCACCTCGAATTCGTAGAACATGTCGAAGGCCGCATCCAGCCGCCCCGGCCCGCCGACCCAGCCCAGCACGCCGTAGAACAGCAAAAGCCCGATCAGCCCCAGCCAGAACACCGGCATGGAATAGCCCATCAGCCCGACCAGCCGCACGAAATGGTCGGCCAGACTGCCCGGCCGAGTCGCCGCCAGCACACCTGCCGGAACGCCCGCGATGACGCCCAGAATGGTGGCCAGCGTTGCCAGTTCCAGCGTCGCCGGAAAGGCACGCGTCACAGCCTGAATCACCGGCTCGCCGGTGCGGATCGAGGTGCCAAGGTCGCCTTGCAGCGCATTGCCGACGAAAATGAAGAATTGCTGCCACAGGGGCTTATCGAGCCCCAGCGCCACGCGCGCGGTTTCGATCTGCGCCTCCGAGGCGCGTTCGCCGACAATGGCGATCACCGGGTCAATGGGCACGACACGGCTGATGATGAAGGTGACGAACAAAAGCCCGAGCAGCGTGACGGCCAGTGAAAAGGCCGCGCCGCCAAGGCCGCGCAGGCGGGCCATCCAGCGGGAGGAGGAAAGCGATACAGTCATCGGTCAGGGCGGCCCCCGGCCCGTACGGCCGGGGGCCATCGTCTTACTTGGTCACAAGCCAGTAAGCGGCCGAGTCGATCGCGCCGCCGGTGTAGAAGCCGCTGACATTGCTGCGCATGGCCGAGTTGTAGCCGATCTGGAACATCACGATGAAGGGCGAGGTTTCACGGTGCAGCTTCTGCTCTTCCTCATACATCGCCTTCCGCTTGTCGCCGTCCCGCTCCATCACCGCGGCCGAGGTCATGTCGTTCAGCTTGCCGGGATCATAGGCGTTGCGCCAGGCCAGCGTGCCGACCTTCGCCTCGTCGGCATTGTCGGGGTTCCAGGCGAACGACCCGGCATTGGTCTGCGGGTCCGGGTAATCCGGCCCCCAGCTTTGCAGCGTGGCATCATGCTGGCGCGCGCGATAACGCTTGAGCTGTTCCGCGCCCTCGCCGATGTTCAGCTCCACCTCGATCCCGGCCTGACCGAAAGTGTTCTGGATCGACTGCGCCATTTCCATCCGGTCAGCAGCATTGCGCACATCCATCACCACCTTGGGGTTCTGCACGCCGCTTTCGGCCAGCAGCGCCTTCGCCTTTTCCACGTCAAGGCTGTAGGGCGTGTCTTCCAGCGCGCCCAGATAGCCCTTCGGCAGGAAGGCCTGATGCACCACCATGTTGCCCTTCAGCACGGTGTCGGCCAGCCCCTGATAGTCGATGGCCCAGCGCATCGCATCGAGGAACTTCTCGTTCTTGTAATTCTCGTTCTTCTGGTTGAACGACAGATAGAAGATCTGCCCGCCGACATCCTTCTGGATCTTCAGATCGGCATTTCCGGCGATGCCTTCAATGTCCACCGGCGTCAGTTCGCGCGCGATATCGATATCGCCCTTCTCCAGCAGCAGACGCTGCGTCGCGGCCTCGGGCACATGGCGCATGAACACCGATTTCACCTTGGCATCGCCGCGCCAGTGGCCCTGACGCGCCTCCAGCAGGTAACCCTCGTTCGGTTTGTAGCTTTTCAGGATGAAGGCGCCGGTACCAGCCGAATTGGTCTTCAGCCATTCGTTGCCCATGTCACCGTTGACCTCATGCTCCATCACCGTCTTCATATCGACGACAGAGGCCACACCGGCCGTGAGGCAATTGTAAAGGAAGGTCGGCGCATAGGGCTGATCAACCTTCAGCACCACGGTATCCCCCTCGGCCTTCACCATCTCGTCCACATTCTCGGCCGTCCAGCCAAACTGGTTGAGGATGAAGGCGGGCGATTTGTTGATCTTCACCGCACGGCGCAGCGAGAAGGCCGCATCCTCGGCCGTCACCGGATTGCCGCTGCTGAAGGTGATGCCCGACTTCATCTTGAAGGTGAAGGTCAGGCCGTCCTCGCTGACCTCCCAGCTTTCGGCCAGACCCGGCTGCGGCCCGGTGGGCTGCGACGGGTCCAGCTCCACCAGACCGTCATAGATGTTGTTCACCACATCGAGACCAGAGAATTCGTAGGCCTCCTGCGGGTCCAGCGACACGATATCGTCAATCGCATCCGCGATCACCAGCGCATCAGGCGGCGTCGCGGCCAGAAGCGCGGCAGGCGCCGCACCCAGCATCAGCGCGGCGGCGGCAGCCAGCCCGAAGCGACGCGCGGTCAGGTCAAACGTCATGGTGAACTCCCTGGTTCTTGTTGTGATTATCGTGGCGATTCCGGCGGCCCTTGCCGGGAAATCCTGACCGATTGGGCAATTTTGCACCGGGCTTGTCAACAGCCCTGAAACATGGGCAGATCGGCCCCGCAACACGCCGGAAAAAGGAGCAACCCATGACCCGTTTCGCCATTTTCGATGGCCACAACGATCTGTTGTCGCGCCTCTGGTTTGAAGGTGACAGCACGGGCGAAAGCTTCTTCACCGGGCGAAAGGGCGACATCTCGCTGGACGCCTGCCGCGCGGGCGGCTTTGCAGGGGGTTTCTTCGCGATCTGGGTGCCCGGCGAGCCGCAGGACGCCCCGAACCCGGCCGCCACCCTGCGCGCTTTTCCCCCGGTAGATACTGCCAAGGCCCATCGCGTGACGCTGGAACAGGCCGCCATCCTGATCCGCATGGCGGCAAACCACCCCGAGAGCTTTCGCCTCTGCCGCAGCGTGGCCGAGATCGAAACCGCACGCGCCGAGGGCGCCATCGCCGCCATCCTGCACGTCGAGGGCTGTGAAGGCATCGGCGCCGGGCTGGACGAATTGCATGTCCTGCATGCCGCCGGGTTGCGCAGCCTCGGCCCGGTCTGGAGCCGCGACAATATCTTCGGCCACGGCGTGCCCTTCAACTTCCCCGCCTCGCCCGATACCGGCCCCGGCCTGACGGATGCGGGTAAGCGGCTGGTCGCCGAATGTGACCGGCTGGGCGTGCTGCTGGACCTCGCGCATCTGAACGAGGCCGGGTTCTGGGATGTCGCGAAGATCAGCACCAAACCACTTGTCTCCACCCATTCCGCCGCCCATGCGCTGTGCACCGCCACCCGTAACCTGACCGACCGCCAGCTGGACGCCATGGCCGAAACCGGCGGGCTTTGCGGGCTGAATTTTGGCGTGGGCTTCCTGCGGGAGGATGGTGTGAAGAACCCCGACATGCCTGTCGAACAGATGATCCGCCACCTTGACCACCTCATCGCCCGGCTGGGCGAAGGCGGCGTGGCGCTCGGATCGGACTTCGACGGTACCACCATCCCCGGCTGGATGGGATCGGCGGCCGATCTGCCGCTGCTGACCACCGCGATGGAATGCGCGGGCTATGGTGAAGCCCTGATCGCGCGGCTGTGCTGGGGCAACTGGATGGACCTGCTGCGCCGCACCATCGGCTGAGCCAGGCTGCGCGGTCGGCTTTCGAGTATTTGGACAAGAAGCAAGAGCAGACCGCGGCAAGGGGACGGAGAACGGCCCTCAGGCGCGGCGCAGTCGTGGCGCGCCGTTCACCGCCCCGCCTGTGGCCTTGGTTTGCTTCTTGCCCAAATACTCATTGCAACGGCTGTCGCGTGACGAATGCGCCGAGACAAAGCGCCCCCAGCGCGAGCGCGGTGCCGGTGCCCAGCAGGGCGGGCACGCCACCGAGGCCCAGCAGCGCCGCGCCGACAGAAGGCGCTGCCGCGATCGCAAGAATGGGCGCGACCGCCGCCGCGCCGGAGATCGCGCCAAAGCCCGCCCGCCCCAGCTTTTCCATCAGCAGCACAGGTCGAAGGATTGAGGTCAGCCCGATCCCGGCCCCTTGCAGCAGGGCAAAGGCGAAGATCAGGCCAGGCGCGGCACCGGCCAGCTAGAGTGCAGCGGAGGCCAGCGCCATCGCCCCGAGCGAGGCAAGCGTCGCCATGCGGTTGCCGACCCGCGCCTCGTTCAGCATCAGGATCAGCCGCCCCGCCACCTGACTTGGCCCGATGCAGCTCGCGGCCAGAACCGCCATCGTTGCGGATGCGCCACGATCCGCAAAGATCACCAGCGCATAGGTGATCAGCATGCTGTGGCTCAGCATGCTCACGCCGAACAAAGCAGAGATCAGCCAGAACAGCGGGCGGCGCAACGCCGCAGTCAGAAGGCCGGGGTCAGCGGCACCGCGGCGCGGAGTTCCCGCGCGCTCCAGCCGCCGGAGCCGCCGCACCGCCCAGAGGTTTACCGGCACCGCCCCGATGGCCACCACCAGCGCCAATGCCGCCAGCCCGCCCCGGCCGCCGAATTGCGCCCCCAGCCAGTGGCCCAGCGGAAAGGCAAGGGTCGAGGCGAAGCCCGCGACCAGCGTGACGCGGGTGATGGCGATACGGGCGCCTTCGCCAAGACGGCGGGTGATGAAGGCAAAGCAGGTGTCATAAAGGCTGCCTGCCTGCGCGAGTCCGACCACCGCCCAGCCGACAAGCCACAAGGCGGGCGTGCCTGCGAACCCGGCACCGGCCAATCCCAGCGCCCCCAGAATCGGCAGCAGGATCAGCATTTCGCCGCCCAGCCCCCGGTCCACCAGCCGCCCGGTGAAGGGGGTCAGCACCGCAGTCACCAGAAAGGCAAGCGTCGGCCCGGCGGCGAGCATTTGCTTGCTCCAGCCCGTTGCGACCAGCAGGTCGGGCAGCAGGGCGGCGAAACCGTAGTAGAGCCCGGCATAGATCAGGGTCTGCCCCAGCGCCAGCCCCCAGACCGCCGCCCCTTCGCCGCGCATGTCAGAGCCCGTAAAGCGCACCGAATTTCGCGTCGAGGTAGTCGAGCAGCGGCTCTTCCGTCGGGGCCTCGCCGCAGGCCAGTGTGATCACCTCACGCGGCTCGTAAAGCCCGCCATGGCGTTGCACATTCTCGCGCAGCCAGCCGGTCGCAGCCGAGGTATCGCCGCGCGCAAGCTGGTCGTCCAGCCCCGGCACCGCCTCGCGCAGCGCCAGATGCAGGCAACCGGCATAGACATTGCCCAGCGTATAGGTCGGGAAATAGCCGAACAGCCCGCAGGACCAATGCACATCCTGCAAGAGCCCGTGCGACGGCCGGTCCACCGCCACGCCGAAATCGGCAGCGAAGCGGTCATTCCAGGCGGCTTCCAGATCCTCGACCGCCAGATCGCCCCGGATCAGCGCGCGTTCCAGATCGAAGCGCATCATCACATGCAGGTTATAATGCACCTCATCCGCTTCGGTGCGGATGAAGCCCGGCTGCACGCGGTTCACGATGCGGGCAAACTCCTCGGGGCCGCCGACCCCGAAATCGCCGAAACGGTCCAGCATCTGCCGGAACATCCAGCCGGTAAAGGCGGGGCTGCGGCCGATCTGGTTTTCGTAGATCCGGCTCTGGCTTTCATGGACGCCCATCGACACGCCATTGCCCAGCGGCGTCAGCAGGTAATCCTGATCGATGCCCAGTTCATAACAGGCGTGGCCTACCTCGTGGATGGTGGAATAGAAGCAGTTGAACGGGTCGGTCTCCACCACCCGCGTGGTGATCCGCGCATCATTGCCGGAGCCCGAGCTGAACGGATGCACCGCCAGATCCAGCCGCCCGCGGGTGAAATCATAGCCGAAGGTCGTGGCCAGATCGCGTGCAAAGCGCAGTTGCGCCTGTTCGCCGAAGTGATGATCCAGTTTTGGCACCGGGGCGGCGGCCAGCACCGCCGCGCGCAGCCGCACCAGACGCGGGCGCATGCGGTCGAACATGCCGCCGATCACCGCCGCCGTGGCGCCGGGTTCGTAATCGTCCATCAGCGCGTCATAAAGATCGCCGTCGCCCGCCAGCGCCGCAGCTTCCTCGCGTTTCAGCGCGATGACCTCGGCCAGCGTCGGCAGGAAATCGGCCACCTTGTCGGCGGCGCGTGCCTCGGCCCAGATCCCTTGCGCGGTCGATGTGACGCGGGCCAGCCGCTGCGCCAGTGCTGCCGGGATCTTCGTTGCACGTTCATGGCTGCGACGGATCAGCCGCAGTTGTGCGGCGGCCACCGGATCGGCGGGGCGGGCATCTTCCAGCCATTCGGCGATGCGCGGATCGGTACGACGGGCGTGCAGCACGCCCTCGATGGCCGACATTTCCTCGCCACGCTGCTCCGAGGCGCCGCGCGGCATCATGGTTTCCTGATCCCAGCCCAGACGCCCGGCAATCTGGCCCAGCGCCTCGGTCTCGCGCTGGAAGGCCATCAGATCGTCATATGCACTCATCACTGGGTTCCTTTACGGATCGACCCGGCCACCGGGTACTGGCTGAAATAGCGGGCGCGAATGATCAGCACCCACAGGAGGATCGCACCGATCTGATGAGTGATCGCCACATGCAGATGCGCGGCGGTCAGGGCAGTGACGATGCCCAGCGTGACTTGCAGGACCATCACGCAGAGCACGGCAAGAAAGGCCGAGCGCGTGGAGCCATAGGCGGATTTGCGGCCCTTGAGGTAGGCGACAATC
Source organism: Gemmobacter caeni (assembly GCF_003054195.1). GTDB lineage: Bacteria > Pseudomonadota > Alphaproteobacteria > Rhodobacterales > Rhodobacteraceae > Gemmobacter > Gemmobacter caeni. The sequence goes on along the minus strand of NZ_QBKP01000004.1, from coordinate 314,780 downwards.
CCGAAGGCGAACAGCAGATACCCCGCCATGCGGTGATTGAACTGCACCAGACCCGGATTTTCAAAGAACGCCGCCCAAAGCGGACGCCCCGGTACGTAGAAGGCGTCAGCGGGGAAGAACTGGCCATTCATGTCGGGCCAGGTCGGGAAGGCGCGGCCCGCGTCGATGCCCGCGACCAACGCGCCCAGCAGGATTTGCAGGAAGGCGAAATGCATCAACCCGGTCGACAGGCCAAACAGACGCGCCTCCCGCCCGCGCCGGGCTTGCAGCAACTGCGCCTCGGTCCGGCCCAGCAGCAGCACATACCAGGCAATCAGGCCAAGGATAACAAAGGCGATGCCCAGATGCGTCGCCAGCCGGTAAGAGGCCACGTCGACCATCTCGCCCTGCAGGCCGGAGGACACCATCCACCAGCCGATCGCACCTTGCAGCCCGCCCAGCGCGCCAAGGCCCAGCAAGCGGCCTGTCCAGCCCGCCGGGATTTTGCGCGCGGCCAGAAAGCCCACGAAGCCCAGCGCCCAGACAAGGCCGATCACCCGGCCAAGCTGCCGATGCCCCCACTCCCACCAGAAGATCGTCTTGAACGCCGCAAGGTCCATGCCGCTGTTCTGGAGCTTGTATTCCGGGCTTTGCTGATACTTGGCAAATTCCTCGGCCCAGTCGGCATCGCTCAGCGGCGGGATGGCGCCATGGATCGGCTTCCATTCGGTGATCGACAGGCCGGAATCGGTCAGCCGGGTCAGCCCGCCGACGATGATCATCGCCGCGACCAACAGGAAGATCAGCACGAGCCACAGCCGGATTGCGCCGCGCGCGCCGCCATGGCCGCGGTCGATCAGACCCGGTTGCGGCGCCGGGGCGGCCTTGGTGTCGCTGCCGACCTCCTCGAAAATGCTGCGTTTCTGCGCCATGCCGGGCCTCCTTCACTTGCGGCGGAGACTAGGCCCGAGCCGGGGGATCGGCAAGACCCGCTCAATCCCCGCCGTTGCCGTCGTCATCCCTGCCTGTGGCGCCGGGGTCATACTTGCTTTGCCCAAGCTTGAAGGCGATCTGGCGCAGCATGCCGTGGAAGGTACGCACCTCGGCCGAGGTCAGCGGCAGCCGCGACCACAGGTTGCGCAGCGAGACTTTCATACCCGGCGCCTTGGCCGCCGGGAAGAAGAAGCCCGCCGCCTCCAGCCGGTCCTCGAAGTGATTGGCCAGCGCCTCAATCTCTTGCTGGCCTGCAAATTCCGTGCGCGCGAAATTCATCACCTCGGGCGCGGTCTCCTGCGTCTGCCGCGCCCATTCATAACCCATCAGCAGCACGCATTGCCCGAGGTTGAGCGAGGGAAACTCGGGGTTCACCGGCACGGTGACGATGGCATTGGCCAAAACGACATCCTCGTTTTCCAGCCCGGCGCGTTCGGGCCCGAACAGGATGCCGACACGCTTGCCCTCGGCGCTGAGCGCGCGGGCATATTCCATCGCGCGTTCCGGGGTCATCACGGGCTTCGTCAGCTCGCGCCCGCGCGCCGTGGTGGCAAAGACGAAATCGCAATCGGCGATTGCGGCGGGCAGGTCCGCGAACAGCCCCGCACTGTCCAGCACCCGCCCCGCCCCGCTGGCCATGGCCACGGCCTTCGGATTCGGCCAGCCGTCGCGTGGCCCGACAATGCGCATCCGCGTCAGCCCGAAGTTCAGCATCGCCCGCGCCGCCGCGCCGATGTTCTCGCCCATCTGGGGCCGCACGAGGATGAGGACGGGATCTGTCATGCGTTTCCTCTGGATTTGTCCCAGCGTCCGTCTACGCTCAAACCCCCGGCAAAACAAGGAGAGCGCCATGGCCTATGACGAGGGAATGGCGCAAATGCTGCGCGATGATCTGGCGGACCACCCCTTCCGCGAACAGAAGATGTTCGGCGGCATTGCCTTCATGCTTGCCGGGAACATGGTCTGCGGCGCCTACAGCGGCGGTGCGATGTTCCGCGTGGGCAAGGATCGGATGGCCGCCGCGCTGGCCCTGCCCGGCGTCGCGCAGATGATGATGGGCGGACGGCCCATGTCGGTCATGGCGGAATGCAGCCCGGAAACAGCGGCCGATGATGGTTTGCGCGGGGCGCTGATGCGGCTTGCACTGGATTGCGTGGCAGAGCTGCCGCCGAAAGTAGCCAAAGCCCGGAAAACGCGCTAAACGGCGCGAATCCCGCAACAGGAGGCCCCGATGGCCGAAGCCGACCGCCCGCAACTTTACCTTGTCACCCCGCCCGAGTTTGACCTCGACATTTTCCCCGACCGGCTGGCCGCCGTGCTGGACGCCGAGGAAGTGGCCTGCGTGCGTCTTGCGCTCGCCTCGCGCGACGAGGACCGGGTGGCGCGGGCCGCCGATGCGCTGCGCGAAGTGGCCCATGCCCGCGATGTGGCGCTGGTGATCGAGAACCATGTGCTGCTGGTCGAACGGCTGGGCCTCGACGGGGTGCACCTGACCGACGGGTCACGCAATGTGCGGAAACTGCGCAAGGATCTGGGCGACGATGCCATCATCGGCGCCTTCTGCGGCACCACCCGGCACGAGGGCATCAGCGCAGCCGAGGCAGGCGCTGATTACGTCAGCTTCGGCCCAGTGGGCGAAACGCCGCTGGGCGATGGCAGCCGCGCGGACCTCGACCTGTTCCAGTGGTGGTCCGAGATGATCGAGGTGCCGGTGGTGGCCGAAGGCGCGCTGACCGCCGAACTGGTGGCGCAATTCGGTCCTGTCACCGATTTCTTCGGCGTGGGCGAGGAAATCTGGAAGGCCCCGGATGCGGCGGCAGCGCTGAAGGCACTGCTGGCCCCGCTGGGCTGACCTGCCCAAAATTCAGGCATGACGTCAGGCGCCGCCCAACAAGGCGGCGCTTTTGCGTGACATTGCCGCCAAAGCTTGCAGGATAGGCCCAGCCCCTCGCCCCCGGATGGCGCCGCGTTAGGTTGGGGGCAAACGCGACGAACGGGGGCTTTTCATGGCGATTCATGCCAGCATCCACCATCTGACCCATTACAAATACGACCGCCCGGTCACGCTGGGCCCGCAGATCATCCGCCTGCGCCCCGCGCCGCAGTCACGCACCAAGGTTCTGTCCCATAGTCTCAAGGTCTCGCCCGGCGGGCATTTCGTGAACCACCAGCAAGACCCCTACGGCAACTGGCTTGCACGCTTCGTCTTTCCCGAGCCGGTGACCGAGTTCCGCATCGAGGTCGATCTGGTGGCCGACATGTCGGTCTACAATCCCTTCGATTTCTTCGTGGAGGACAGTGCCGAGTTCTGGCCCTTCGAATACCCGCGCGATCTGGCCGATGATCTGGTGATCTACCGCACACCCGAACCCGCAGGCCCATTGCTGGAAGCGTTTCTGGCGACGGTTCCGCGGGACAGGGTGCGCACCACCGATTTCCTGGTGGCGCTGAACGCGCAGGTGAACGGTGTCGTCAACTACACCATCCGCATGGAGCCGGGCGTGCAGACGCCCGAGGAAACGCTCCATGCCACATCCGGCTCATGCCGCGATTCAAGCTGGCTGCTGGTGCAGGCCCTGCGCCATCTGGGCTTTGCCGCGCGTTTCGTCTCGGGCTATCTGATCCAGTTGGCGCCGGATGTGAAATCGCTGGACGGCCCGTCGGGCACCGAGGTCGATTTCACCGATCTCCATGCCTGGGTGGAGGTCTATATCCCCGGCGCGGGCTGGATCGGGCTGGACCCGACGAGCGGTCTTCTGACCGGCGAAAGCCATATCCCGCTGGCCGCGACCCCGCACTACCGCAATGCCGCGCCGATCTCGGGCGGCTTCTCGGCGCTGGGCACGCCCGAGGTGAGTTTCGACTTCGATATGCAGGTGCGGCGCGTGGCCGAGCATCCGCGCATCACCAAGCCCTTCAGCGACGAGGCATGGGACCGGCTGAACGAGCTTGGCCGCAAGGTCGATGCGGCGCTGGCCGAGGGCGATGTGCGGCTGACCATGGGGGGGGAACCCACCTTCGTCTCGATCGACGATTTCGAATCCGCCGAATGGAATACCGCCGCCGTCGGGCCGACGAAACGCGACCGTGCCGACACGCTGATCCGCCGCCTGCGCAGCCGCTTCGCGCCGGGCGGTTTCCTGCATTACGGGCAAGGCAAGTGGTATCCGGGTGAAAGCCTGCCGCGCTGGACCTTCTCGCTTTACTGGCGGCGCGACGGCAAGCCCGTTTGGCAAAACCCCGATCTGGTGGCCCGCGAGGCGCAGGATTACCGCGTCGGCGCCGATGAGGCCGGGCGCTTCATGGAAGGCTTCGCCGAAAAGCTGGGGATTTCCCCCGAACACGCGCAGCCGGCCTATGAAGATCCGGCGGAATGGATTCTGAAAGAAGCCAATCTGCCGCCGAATGTCAGCCCGGAAAACAGCAAGCTGAAGGATGCCGAGGAACGCTCGCGTTTCGCGCGGGTCTTTTCGCGCGGGTTGACCGAGCCGTCGGGCTTTGTGCTGCCGCTTCAGCGCTGGCAGGCGCAGGCGCAGGGTCCGCGCTGGCGGTCCGAGATGTGGAAACCCCGGCGCGGGCATCTGTTTCTGATCCCCGGCGACAGCCCGGTGGGCTATCGCCTGCCGCTGGCGGGGCTGCCCTATATCCCGCCAGCACAATATCCCTACAGCTATCCGGCCGATACCTCGATCCCGCTGGCGCCCCTGCCCGATTTCCATGCGACACTTGCCGCGCGGCGCGCCGAGGTGCAGGCCGAGATTGACAGGCTCGCGGCGGAAGAGGCCGAGATGGCCGCGACACTGCCCCCGGTTTCTGACGGGCATCAACAACCGGGCGCGGTGAAGCCGGCAGAGCCGCGTCGCCAGCGCATCGCACTGCAAGGAGGCGTCGACCCGGCGCAAGGCTGGGTACGCACCGCCATCGCCATCGAGCCGCGCGACGGGCGGCTGTGTCTGTTCATGCCTCCCTGCGAGACGCTGGAGGATTACCTCGAACTGCTGGCCACCGCCGAGGCGACGGCGGCCGACCTGAACCTGCCGGTTCATATCGAAGGATATGCCCCGCCGCATGATCCGCGTCTGAACGTGATCCGCGTCGCCCCCGACCCCGGCGTGATCGAAGTGAACATCCATCCTGCCCACAGCTGGGAGGATTGCGTCGCCACCACCGAGGCGATCTATGACGAGGCACGGCAAAGCCGCCTTGGCGCCGACAAGTTCATGATCGACGGACGCCATACCGGCACCGGCGGTGGCAACCATGTGGTTGTCGGCGGCGCGACGATGGACGACAGCCCCTTCCTGCGCCGCCCCGACCTGCTTAAATCGCTGATCCTGATCTGGCAGCGCCACCCGTCGCTGAGCTATCTGTTCTCGGGCCTGTTCATCGGCCCGACCAGCCAGGCGCCGCGCATCGACGAGGCCCGGCACGACAGCCTTTACGAGCTGGAAATCGCGCTGAGCCAGATTGGCGATCCGGTTGCGGGCGGGCCGCTGCCGCCGCCCTGGCTGGTGGACCGGCTGCTGCGCAACATCCTGATCGACGTGACCGGCAACACCCACCGGGCGGAAATCTGTATCGACAAGCTCTATTCCCCCGACGGCCCGACCGGGCGGCTGGGGTTGGTGGAATTCCGCGGCTTTGAAATGCCGCCGCATCCGCGCATGAACCTTGCTCAGCAACTTTTGATCCGCGCCATCATCGCGCGCTGCTGGAAAGCGCCGGTCAAAGGCAAGCCGGTGCGCTGGGGCACCGTGCTGCATGACCGCTTCATGCTGCCGCATTTCATCTGGCAGGATTTTCTCAGCCTGCTGGATGATCTGGCGGAACATGGCTTCAAGCTTGATCCCGTGTGGTATCAGGCGCAGGCCGAGTTCCGCTTCCCCTTCTGCGGGCAGGTCGAGGTCGCCAGCGACTTCGGCGCGGTGCATCTGGAATTGCGGCAGGCGCTGGAGCCGTGGCATGTTCTGGGCGAGACCGGCGCCATCGGCGGCACGGTGCGCTATACCGACAGTTCAGTCGAACGCTTGCAGGTGAAGATGACGACGCTGACGCAAGACCGCTTCCGCGTGATGTGCAACGGCCGTCCCGTGCCGCTGACCCGCACCGGCACCAGTGGCGAAAGCGTGGGCGGCGTGCGCTTCAAGGCCTGGCAACCGGCAGCGGCCCTGCACCCGGTGCTGCCGGTGAACGCGCCGCTGACCTTCGACCTCTATGACGACTGGACGGGCCGCGCCGTGGGTGGCTGCGTCTATCACGTCGCGCATCCGGGCGGACGGAACTACGATACCTTCCCGGTCAATGGGTATGAGGCCGAGGCCCGCCGTCTGGCGCGGTTCGAGGCGCATGGCCATGCGCCGGGCGCCTATACCCCTGCAACCGAACAGCCGCATCCCGAGTTTCCGATGACGCTGGACCTGCGGCGCGGGCCTTGGGTGTAATCTGACCCTGTGCAGAATGTGAGAGTGCGACCTTGGCTGACCTGCCTCCCCCGACCGACCTGACAGGTGGCTACGCACCGCTGCCCGGCGCTGCGGACGAATTGTTTGCAGCGGATGGAAGCCCGCGCCCGGTCTGGGCGCCGCTTCTCGACTGGCTGGGCGCCCGCCCGGCCGAGGAAATCGCGGAACGCACAGCGCGCGGGGATCAGTATCTGCGCGATGCCGGGGTCTATTTCCGGCTTTACGCCAATGATCCGGGGCAGGAACGGGAATGGCCGCTGAGCCATCTTCCGGTGCTGCTGTCCGAAACCGACTGGGGGCAGCTCTGCACCGGGCTGACACAGCGCGCCGAACTGCTTGAGGCCGTGATGGCCGATCTTTACGGCCCCGGCAGGCTGGTGCGGGACGGCCACCTGCCCGCCGATCTGGTGGCGCGCAATCCGCACTGGCTGCGCCCTCTGGTGGGCATTCCGCCCCGCTCGGGCCATTTCCTGCACCATCTGGCCTTCGAGATCGGACGCTCCCCCGACGGGTCGTTCTTCGTGCTGGGCGACCGGACGCAGGCGCCCTCAGGCGCCGGGTTCGCCCTGGAAAACCGCATGGCCACCACGCGGATGTTTTCCGATTTCGTGCCGCGCAGCCATGTGCTGCGACTGGCCGGCTTCTTCCGCGCCTTCCGCGCTGCGCTGGAGGCACAGGCCGGCCCCGGCCGCCGCGCCGCGATTCTCAGCCCCGGCCCCAGCAACGACACCTATTACGAACATACCTACATCGCCCGCTACCTCGGCCTCATGCTGCTGGAAGGTGAGGATCTGATTGTGCGCGACGGTCAGGCCATGGTGCGCACCGTCACCGGGCTGGAGCCGGTGGGCGCGCTCTGGCGACGGATCGACAGCGAATTTGCCGATCCGCTGGAGCTGAACGAAAGCTCGCAGATCGGTACTCCGGGCATGATCGAGGCGCTGCGGGCAGGCGGGCTCGGGCTGGTGAATGCGCTGGGATCCGGCGTGCTGGAGGTGCGGGCCATGATGGCCTTCCTGCCCCGTATCAGCGAGGTGCTGACCGGCGCACCGCTCAGCCTGCCGAATATTGCGACATGGTGGTGCGGCCAGCCGGCGGAGCGAGATTTCGTGCTGGAAAACGCGGCGCGGCTGATGATCGGCCCGGCGCTGGATGCCGCTCTGCCCTTCGCAACCGGGGCGGAAACCGCTCTGGGCCCGGCGGAGACCGAGGCGCTGGCCGAGCGGCTGGCACGCGAGGGCGCCGATCTGGTCGGGCAGGAGGCGGTGACACTTTCGACAACCCCGGCCCTGCACGAAGGCCGCCTCGTGCCCCGGCCAATGACGCTGCGCGTCTTTGCTGCCCGGACGCCCGATGGCTGGACCTTCATGCCCGGCGGCTATGCCCGGATCGGCAAGACCGCCGATACCAAGGCGCTGGCCATGCAGGCGGGGGGATCGGTCGCAGATGTCTGGGTGGTGGCGGATGCGCCCGTGCCCGATGACACGCTGGTCCCGCCTGAAATCGTGCCGCGCGCCACGGCGGGTGCCCTGCCTTCGCGCGCGGCGGAAAACCTTTACTGGCTGGGCCGCTATGTCGAGCGGGCCGAGGGTGCGATCCGCCTGATCCGCGCCTATCACCTGCGGCTGGCCGAAACCGCCGATCCTGCCGACCCCCGGCTGCAACTGCTGGAAGGTTATCTTGCGGGTCTGGGCCTTGGCCTTGATCAGCCGGTTCCGGAGGCGCTGCCCGGCCTGATCGGCACCGCCCGCGACAGCGCCGCCAAGGTGCGCGACCGTTTCTCGCCCGATGCCTGGTCGGCGCTGAACGATCTGTTCAAATCCGCGGGCCGGCTGACCCGCAAGGTCGGCCCCGGCGCCGATGCGGCGCATGCGATGACGGTTCTGCTGCGCAAAATCTCGGGCTTTTCCGGCCTGGTGCATGAAAACATGTATCACTTCATGGGCTGGCGCTTCCTGTCGCTGGGCCGGGCGCAGGAACGCGCCGATGCCATGCTCATGCTGCTGACCACCTTCGCTGATCCCGCGGCCGCCCCCGGCGCGCTGGAAATCGCCATCGAGGTCGGCGACAGCGTGATGACCCACCAGCGGCGCTATCACTTCGGCCCGGCGCACAGCACGGTGCTGGATCTGCTGATGCTGGATGATAACAACCCCCGCGCCGTGCTGTCGCAGGTGGTGCAGATGCGCCAGCATGTTTCTCAGCTGCCGCATGACCCGACCGAGGATCGCGGCTCGGCCCTCGACCGGGCGCTGCTGATGCTTGACACCGATTTGCGGGTGGCCCAGCCGGAAACCTTGACGACCGAAACCCTGATCGCCCTGCGCGGACGGCTTTACGAGGTCTCCGACCTTCTGACCGCGCGTTATCTGCGGTGATGCAAATGCGTTATGCCATCCGCCTCGTCATCGACTATGACTATCCCGGCGCCTCGGACCATGTGCGCAACATCTTGCGCCTGATGCCCGGCAACGGCCCGGATCAGCAGGTTCTGACCAGCGCGCTGACAATCACCCCCCCGCCTGATGAACGGCGCGACGGGATAGATTTCTTCGGCAATGCCACCACGGCAGTCGCCTGGCACGACCCCGTCGCCACCTGCCGGTTCGACCTGACAGCAGAAGTGGAGCGCGGAGTGCCCGCCCCGCTGACCGACACCTCCCCCTCGCCCGCCGCGCTGGCGGCGGACCTCGCGGCACTGGCCGATATCGGCCCCGCCGCACCGCATCACTTCCGCGCGCCCTCGCCCCGCATCCCGCCCGATGCGGCGGCGGTCGATTTCGCCCGCGCGCATCTGCGCGAGACCACGCTGGCCACGGTTGTCGCCCTTGGCGAGGCCCTGCATGCCGAAATGCGCTTTGATGCGGGCGCGACCGATGCCAATACCGCCCCCGCCCTGGCCTTCGCCAACCGGCATGGCGTCTGTCAGGATTTCGCGCAGGTAATGATCGGCGCGCTGCGCGGGATCGGTATTCCCGCCGCCTATATCTCGGGCTTCCTGCGCACCGATCCGCCGCCGGGTCAGCCGCGCCTGCAAGGGGTGGATGCCATGCACGCCTGGGTGCGGGCCTGGTGCGGTGCGGCGATGGGCTGGGTCGAATATGACCCGACCAATGCCAAACATCCCGGTGACGATTACATCACCGTCGCCGTAGGCCGCGACTATGCCGATGTCGCGCCGGTTCTGGGCGCCATCCGCACCGCAGGCGGTCAGGACAGCCGGCATGCGGTGGATGTGGTCCCGCTTGACACCCCCGCGCCGCCACCCGGTCAGCAGGAGGGGGCGACCTAGACCGGCCCGCCCTGCCGGGAGCGGCATCCGCCGGGTCGCCCTTATGGGAAAGGGGGCCCGAAGGCCCCCTTTCATCAATGCACCCGCACTTCGGCCGGTTTCTCGCGCCGCGAAGCGATGACCCTTTCGCCAAGGATCAGCCCCTCCGGCCCCGCCGTCGCGCTGACGGTCGAGCCGTCCAGCACCTCGCCCGCCAGGATCATCTCGGCCAGCGGATCTTGCAGGTTGCGCTGGATCACCCGCTTCAGCGGCCGGGCGCCGAACACCGGATCGTAACCCTCGTCCGCCAGCCAGGCTTTCGCATCCGCGTCCAGCTCCAGCGCGATCTTGCGCTGCGCCAGCCGTTTTTCCAGACGCCGCAACTGGATCTCGACGATACCGCCCATGTCCGCCCGGTTCAGCCGGTCGAAGATGATCTGCTCGTCCAGACGGTTGAGGAATTCGGGCCGGAAATGCGCCCGGACCGCCTCTTCCACCTGCCGCCGCGCCTCGGTCGGGTCGGCGCCTTCCGGCAGTTCGCTGAGAGACCGCGCCCCGAGGTTCGAGGTCAGGATGATCAGCGTCTGCTTGAAGTCCACCGTCCGGCCCTGCCCGTCGGTCAGGATGCCGTCATCAAGCACCTGCAACAGCACGTTGAACACGTCGGGGTGGGCTTTCTCCACCTCGTCGAACAGCACCACCTGATAGGGCCGGCGCCGCACCGCCTCGGTCAGCACCCCGCCCTCGTCATAGCCGACATAGCCGGGCGGCGCGCCGATCAGCCGCGCGACGGAGTGTTTCTCCATGAATTCGCTCATGTCGATCCGCACCATCGCGTTTTCATCGTCGAACAGATATTCGGCGACGGCCTTGGTCAGTTCGGTCTTGCCCACCCCGGTCGGACCGAGGAACAGGAAGCTGCCGAGCGGGCGGTTTTCGTCGTTCAGACCCGCGCGTGCGCGACGCACCGCATTGGATACCGCGATCACCGCCTGTTTCTGGCCGATCACGCGCTTGCCAAGCTCTTCTTCCATGCGCAGCAGCTTTTCGCGTTCGCCCTCCAGCATCTTGGAGGTCGGGATGCCGGTCCAGCGTTCCACCACTTCGGCGATCTGTTCGGGGCGCACGGCCTCGCTGACAAGCGCCTCGCCCTCGCGGGCTTCGGCCTCGGCCAGTTTCTTCTCCAGCCCCGGAATGATGCCGTAGGACAACTCACCCGCGCGGCCCAGATTGCCTTCGCGTTTCGCCTGATCCAGTTCGGCCCGCGCGCGGTCAAGCTGTTCCTTCAACTCGCGCGAGGCTTCCAGCTTGTCGCGTTCTGCCTGCCATTTGGCGGTCAGCCCGGCCGATTTCTCTTGCAGGTCGGCAAGCTCCATCTCCAGCTTTTCCAGCCGGTCCTTCGACGCCGCGTCATCCTCTTTCTTCAGCGCCTCGGCCTCGATCTGAAGTTGCAGGATCTGACGATCGAGCTGGTCCAGTTCCTCGGGCTTGCTGTCCACTTCCATGCGCAGACGGCTTGCCGCCTCGTCCACAAGGTCGATGGCCTTGTCGGGCAGGAAACGGTCGGTGATGTAGCGATGGCTGAGCGTCGCCGCCGCCACGAGCGCCGAGTCGCTGATCCGCACGCCGTGGTGCAGTTCATACTTCTCCTTGATGCCGCGCAGGATCGAGATGGTGTCTTCCACCGTCGGCTCCTCGACCATGACGGGCTGGAAGCGCCGGGCAAGCGCCGGGTCTTTCTCGACATATTTGCGGTATTCATCCAGCGTGGTTGCGCCGATGCAGTGCAATTCACCCCGCGCCAACGCGGGTTTAATCAGGTTCGCCGCATCCATCGCGCCATCGGATTTGCCCGCGCCGACCAGCGTGTGCATCTCGTCGATGAACAGGATTACCTCGCCTGCGGCCGCCTCGATCTCCTTGAGGATGGCTTTCAGACGCTCCTCGAATTCGCCGCGGTATTTCGCCCCGGCGATCAGCGCGCCCATATCCAGCGCCATCAGCTTCTTGTTGCGCAGGGATTCCGGCACGTCGCCATCGACGATGCGCAGCGCGAGGCCCTCGGCAATCGCAGTTTTACCCACACCCGGCTCCCCGATCAGCACCGGGTTGTTCTTGGTGCGGCGCGACAGAACCTGCATGGCGCGGCGGATTTCCTCGTCGCGGCCGATGATCGGGTCGATCTTGCCCTCGGCAGCGGCCTCGGTCAGGTCGCGCGCGTATTTCTTCAGCGCCTCCATCGTATCCTCGGACGAGGCGCTGTCGGCGGTGCGGCCCTTGCGGATGTCATTGATCGCGGCGTTGAGATTCTGCGCCGTAACGGCGCCCGCCGTCAGCGCATCCTTGGCGCGGGTATTCACAAGCGCCAGCGCGGTCAGAATCCGCTCCACCGGCACGAACGCATCGCCCGCCTTTTTGGCGACCTGTTCAGCCTCGTCCAGCACACGCACCAGCGAGGGGTCAATATAGGTCTGGCCCTCGCCGCCCGAAACCTTGGGCTGCTTGGCGATAGTGGCATTGACCGCCTCGTTCACCCGTTCGGGCGCGCCACCGGCGCGGCGGATCAGGTTGGAGGCAAGACCCTGTTCATCATCCATCAGAGCCTTGAGCAGATGCTCAGGCAGTACACGCTGATGGCTTTCGCGCATTGCAATCGTCTGGGCCGCTTGCAGGAAACCGCGCGACCGTTCCGTGAACTTTTCCATGTTCATCGGCAATTCTCCTTTCAAAAGCGCCGCTTGCGAACACCCTCGGAAGGCATGTCCACGCCGGCCTCAGGCATCAGATGGGCACATGCGCCGCGCTGCGCAAGACGGCTGCGGCCTTCCGGCGCAAAGATTTCCGCAAGCGGGATTCCGCAGGCCCGGCGCAATGGTCATTTCCTTGCCGATGCGCGCGGCAGGTTCCGGCGACATCCGGCGCACAGCCCCCGCGTGCATGCCGCAGCACCTTGCAGAGCCCTGTGCTTCACCGCGATGCTGCCCGCCGCAACCAGAGAAGAGCCCCATGTCGAGCATCACGCGCCCCATCCCGATCCTGCACAAGACCCGCGTGCATGGCCTGGCCCTTCATGTCGGACGCAGTGGCCTGTGCCTGAACGACACCGTGCATCTGCACCCGGCCGACGACGGGCGGCTGATGGTCACCGCCTCGGTGCGGCGGCACATATTGGGGCTGATCCCGCATCGGCGGCAGGTGACGCTGGGCCATCTGGGTCCGCGCGCGGCGACCACGCTGGCACCCTGGCTGGCGGCACCCGACGGTCTGCGGCTGCGCATCGTGGGCCTGACCCCCGAGCATCTGGCCGGGCCGGAGGGGGCGGAGGTGCATGTCTCGGTCTGGGGCGAGCCGCTGCCGCCCCCGGCCTATGTTCCGGCCCCGCCGCTTGCAGGTGCGTAGCGCATAAAGGCGAAGGCGTGGCCATCCGGCGCCCAGCATGGCACGTTGAGACTGCCCTGCCCGCCGAACAGATCGACCAGCCGCCGCCGGTCGCTGCCATCGGGGCGCATGATCCACAGCGAAACGTCAAGGTCGCGCGGGTGCCCCCCGGTCCCCGGTGGATAGGACAGATAGACCACATGCCGCCCGCAGGGCGAAGGGTGCGGGAACCAGTTCACCCGGTCATCGCGGAACACCGGCACGGCATCACGCCCGTCAGCCGCCATCCGCCAGATCTGCGCATGGCCCGTGGCGGTGGAATTGAACCAGATATGGCGCCCGCAGGCGGAATAATCCGGCCCGTCCTGCGTGCCGGGGCCTTCGGTCAGTACACGCTCTGTACCGCTGTCCAGATCGGTTTCCGCGATACGCAACACCCGGTCGCCCCGCGCCACCGCGCAGGCGACACGGCGCGCATGGGCCCCGTGCCACCACGAAGGGCGCCGCTCCACAATCTGTTGCACCCCGCCCCCGGACAGCCGGTAGATACCCGGTCCCTCGTCTGTATGCGCCGTAAAGACGATGCTGCCATCAGGCAGAAAGCCGTGGTCATTGTTGCAGCGCAGCCCCCCGGGCGTGACGATCTGCTCCAGCCCGGTGGCGGAAGCCCGCCACAATCCGCCGTCGCCATTGACCAGGAACCAGCCCTCCGGGTGCCAGTTCGGGGCCTCGATCAGCCTGTCGCTGCGCAGGATCACCCGGCAATCGCCGGTCTGCGGATCGCAGACCTCCAGCGACGACCGCCAGGTCATTCGCGGGTCTTGGGGGTCAGCAGCTTCGCCGGGCGCAACGCCTCGGCCGCCTTGAACAGGCCAAAGGTCTGATTGACGTAGTTCACTGCGCCGCCGATCTGTTCCATGTATTTCTGCAATTCCGGCGTACGCTCAGCTTCAACCACCTGCACCGGGCGGTCGGGGCCATTGCCCTCGAACTGCACATAGAACAGCGGCTCACCGCGCTTGAGGATGATGTCCTTCTGCGGCTCGTGCCATTCGAAAGCCCACATCAGCGGGCGCGGCCAGATGTTCAGCGGGAAGCGCCCGCCGAAGATCGTGCCCGGCAGCGGATCGCGGCGGTAATGCATGAAGGCTGAAAGCTGCGTCACATAGACCAGCTCGTCGGCAATGAAACAATAGGGCAGGATCATCTGGATCGTCGGACGGTCGGGGTAGCGCCATTCCGCCTCGTTCACCAGGGTCAGCACTTCGTTCAGCTTGCTGGGCCGGATGGGCGAGGCCGTGCCCGCACGGTTGATCAGATGCGGCTTGCCTTTCTCATCGCGACCAAAGCCCAGTTGCATGTCGAAAGGGCATTTCACCATGAAATAGCGGCTTTCCAGCTGGATCACGCCGGGGCAGCGGCTGGCCGATTTGGCATGCGTGCGGTTGGTCTGGCGAAAGCTGACACGTTCGGGCGGATCGTAAAGCACGGCGCCCTTGTCGCTGGTCAGGAACCAGCCCACGGTGATCGGGCCGGAACCCGGCCCTTCTTCGGGGCGGTCGAAGGTCATGTTGATCTGCATGGCGTGCCTCGTCTCGGGTTTGGCGGAATCGAACCCCGGCGGGCTTAGCTTGTCAATGCGGCAGCGCGTACAAGCGCGGCCACCAGATCGGCGCGGGTTTCGCGGATTTCAGGCGCGGTAAAGCCGAAAGCAATGGCTGCGGCAGGCGCAGGACGCGGCGTGGCACAGGAAGCGTGCAGTTCACGCAGCCCCAATGCCGTGAAACGCGCGGCATTGGCCGCCGTCACCCCCGAGCCCGCCATGATCGACAACCGCCCCGCGGCAAGGCTTTGCACCTCGGCCAGTGCGGCCAGCCCGTCCTCGGCCCGCAGGGCATGGCCGGAAGTCAGGATGCGGTGGAAGCCAAGAGCGACTGCCATTTCCACGGCCTCGGCCCGGTCCGGCGTCAGATCAAAGCAGCGGTGAAGGGTCAGCCCCATGCCATCCGCCGCCGACACCAGCCGCGCCAGCGCCGCGCGGTGCAGCCGCCCATCGGGGTGCGAGGCACCGAGCACTACCCCTGCCATGCCTGCGGCGCGGGCCGTGGCGATATCGTCGCACATCAGGTCAAGCTCTGCCGCGCTCCAGCAGAAATCCCCGGCGCGGGGGCGGATCATGGCGAAGACCGGCAGGCCGCACCCCGCCGCCTGACGCATCAGCCCGGCGGAGGGCGTGAGGCCGCCCAGTTCCAGCGCCGAGCACAGCTCGATCCGCCCGGCCCCGCCCGAGACGGCGGCGGCGATGCTTTCGGGCGTGGCGGCGCAGACTTCGATCAGCATGGCGCCAGCTCCTGCCAGCCGGCATGGGCTGCCCCCACCAGCCCCGGATCACCGGGCAGCGCCGCAGGTACCACCACCGGACCCGTCGCCTGCCAGAGCCGCCGCGCCGAAACGGCGGCATCCAGCGCCGCCACCAGCCCCGGCGCCCGCGCCAGCCCACCGCCAACCGGCACAGAAGTCGCGCCGACCACGTTCAACACCATGGCCAGTGGCCCGGCCATCACCTCCAGCCACACTGCCACGGTTTCCGAACTCGCCGCATCACCCGCCTGCCAGCCGGTCGTGATCGCCTCGGCGGGCAGCGCCTGGCCATGCAGGTGGCGGTGCAGGCGTTCGATCCCGCGCGCGCCGCCGATGGCGTCCAGACACCCCTCCTGCCCGCAACCACAGGTGAAGCGTGGCAGGGCATGGCCCAGCGGCATACGATCCTGCACAGGCCCGTGGCCCCATTCCCCGGCAAACCCTCCGGCCCCGGTCACAAGCCGCCCGTCGATCACCAGCCCGCCGCCGACGCCAGTGCCAAGGATCACACCGAAGACCGTGCGATGGCCGCGCCCCGCGCCCTCGGCGGCCTCGGCCAGGGCAAAGCAATCGGCATCATTGCCGATCCAGACCGGCAGGCCCAGTGCCGCGCCCAGATCCTCAGCCGGGACGCGGCCATCCAGACAGGGGATATTGGCGACCTTCATTCGCCCCGACACCGGATCGACACAGCCCGCGATGGAAATGGCGATGCCCTGCACCCCCCGGCCCATCGAGGCTATGGCTCCGGCCAGCGTGGCGGTGAACCCTGCCAGATCCTCGCGCGGGGTGCGCATATCCTGTGCAGGACCAAGCCGCCCCGGCGCGGACGAGGCTGCCGCGCGGATCTTCGTGCCACCGATATCGAAAACTGCCAGCATCTGCGCCTCCTGCCCCGCCTTCCTTAGCATTCTCCTGCCGGTGCCGCCCAGCCACCTGTTGACACCCCGCCGCCTTGGCGGCAAACCGCCCCGGACCACCCCGAAAAAAGGAGTATCCGATGAGCGATGACCGTCTGATCGTGGCGCTTGACGTGCCGAATGTCGTGCAGGGCCTCGCGCTGGCTGATCGCCTTGGCGATGCGGTTTCCTTTTACAAGGTCGGGCTGGGGATGCTGACCGGCGGCGGCTTCGCGCTGGCGAACGAGTTGAAACAGGAACGCGGCAAGCGGGTGTTTCTGGATATGAAGCTGTTCGACATCGGCGCCACGGTCGAGGCGGCGGTGCGCGGCATCGCGCAATACGACCTCGATTTCCTGACCGTGCATGGCGACCCGCAGGTGGTGCGCGCAGCGGCCGAGGGGCGGCGCGGCAGCAACACGAAAATCCTTGCGGTGACGGTGCTGACCTCGCTCGACCGGGCCGATCTGGATGCGAACCTAATCGTGCCGGGCGACATCCACGAAATCACGCTGGAACGCGCCGCCCGCGCGCTGGAGGCCGGGGCGGATGGCGTGATCGCCAGCCCGCAGGAGGCCGCGATGATCCGCGCGCTGCCGCAGGCGGCGGGGCGGCTGATCGTGACGCCGGGGGTGCGCCCCGCTGGGGCCGCGCTGGGCGACCAGAAGCGCGTGGCGACCCCGGCGCAAGCCATCGGCGACGGCGCCGATCACATCGTCGTAGGCCGCCCGGTGTGGCAGGCCGACGATCCGGCTGCCGCCGCCCGCGCCGTCATCGCGGAACTGCCCCCGCGCTGAGGCTCAGTAGCCGATCGTCATCATGCCGCGCCGGTGGGCGGGGGTTTCCAGCTCGTCCACCAAAGCCACGGCATAATCCTCGGCGCTGATGCGGCTGTTGCCCTCGGCGTCGGAAATCAGCGTATCGGTGCCCAGTCGGAAGCTGCCCGTCCGCTCGCCCGGCTGGATCAGCCCCGCCGGGGCGAAGAACGTCCAGTCAAGATCCGAGTCGCGCAGACGGTCGCGCACGGCCTTCATGCCGGTCGCCTCGGCCTTGTATTCCTGCGGCAGATGCGGCAGCAGCGGGCTGCCATCAGGCAGGTTGAGCGATCCGGCACCGCCAACCAGCACCAGACGCTTGCCACTTGCCTTTGCCGCCTGCATCACCGCCGCACCGATCTGGCCCATCTCGGCCACCGCATCGCCGGTGCTGCGCGGCGAGGCGGCGGCGACAATTACATCCGCCTGCGCAGCCTGCGCGGCCAGTCCTTCGGGATCAGCGGTATCCACCGCCACGGGATGCACCTGCGCCGAAGCCGCAATGCGTTCTGGCCGCCGCGCCCCTGCGATCACCTCATGCCCGCGCGCTACGGCTTCGGCCAGAATACGCGAGCCGATCATGCCGCTTGCGCCAATCAGAAAGATCTTCATTGCCTGTTTCCTTGCATTCAGGTTACGATAAGTAACCAGATACGGCCCGATCCGGTCTGCGGGAAGACGCATTCTTTCGTCACATGGTAACACCGGGGGAACCGCCATGCCGCCACGCGACCTTAGCAACCAGCCCTGCCCGATCCGGGATGTGCTGGACCGGATCGGCGATGCCTGGTCCTTGCTGGTGCTTCTGGAACTCTCGAATGGCCCCTGCCGGTTCAACGCCTTGCGGCGGGTCGTTGACGGGATTTCGCAACGCATGCTGTCGGTGACCCTGCGGCAGCTGGAGCGGGACGGGCTGATCACCCGCACCGTTCTGCCCCTGTCGCCGCCTCAGGTGGAATATGCGGTCACGGATCTGGGCACGGGTCTGATTTCGCGGCTGGAGCCTTTGCGCGACTGGGCGGCGACGCATCAGCCTGCCGTCTGGGAATCGCGCGCCCGTTACGATGCGCGTCAGGCCGCACCCGTTGCGGAGGGCGCGGCCTGACAGGGCCTTTTGCTGGCTCTGCCCGCAACCTTAGTTCCCGGCAGGAGCTTCGGTCGCCGGAGCAGCATTTTCAGCCGGGGCGGCGTTCTCGGCCGGAGCGGGTACTTCCGCGGGAGCCGGATTCTGAATGGTCAGGTTCACATCCCCGCCCTGCGATGCCGGAGCGGTGGAAGGGTTGCTGGTCGGCTCGCCCAGAGCGAACCAGAGAATAGCCAGAACTGCCACCACGCCGCCGAGTACGAACAGCATGAAGCCGGTGGCAAAACCACGGTTTTCAGAGGTATGAATATGGGTCGTCCGAGGCGAGACCTCGCGCATGTTGTTGTCGGTCATGATGTTTTCCCTTGCTTGGGTTTCTGGACAATCAACGTCACTGGCGCGCGACAGGTTCCCTTTCAGCGTCCGCACTATCCGGGCCGGGCCGGTTCCTGCGGCGCGCGGCGCATCATCGCGCCCTCCGTGAGACCAGGCAGGCAATGGCCTCTCCGGCCGCAGTTGCGGTTGATTTTCGCGGCCCGATGGGTGAAATGGTCGAATGTCATTGCGTATGCAGGCCCTGCTCGTCCATCTGTTCACCGCCACCGGCGCCGTTCTGGCCATGCTGGCCATGCTGGCTGCCGTCGATGGCAAATGGGATCTCATGTTCCTGTGGCTGGTGGTGGCGCTGTTCGTCGACGGGGTCGATGGCCCACTGGCGCGCAAATACGACGTGAAGCACAACTGGCCCACCTATGACGGGGTGCTGCTGGATCTGATCATCGACTACCTGACCTATGTGTTCATCCCTGCTTTCGCCCTGTTCAAATCCGGGCTGCTGCCGGGCTGGACCGGCTGGCTGGCGATCATCGTCATCACCTATGGCTCGGTCGTCTATTTCGTCGATACGCGGATGAAGACGAAAGATTACTCCTTCGCCGGCTTCCCCGCCTGCTGGAACATGTTCGTTCTGGTGATGTTTGCGGTGCGTCCGGGCGAGGGCACCATCCTCGTCTTCGTCATTGCGCTGACCATTGCGATGTTCACCAACCTGAAATTCGTCCACCCCACCCGGACGCAGCGCTGGCGCGAGATCACCTTGCCGATGTCGCTGGCATGGACCTTCTTTGCCGGCTGGGCGGCCTGGGTCGATTTTCACCCGGCCAGCTGGGCGCATTACGGATTGCTGCTGACCTCGCTTTACCTGACCTTCGCGGGTATCGCGCAGCAGATCATCCCGGAACGCGGCGCGCGCCGGATTTCCTAAAGCCGCGTCACGATCACCCCGGCCACGATCATCAGCGCGGCAATCGCCTTGTCGCGGGTCATCCGCTCGCCAAAGGCCAGCCATCCGATCAGCACTGCAAACAGGATCGAGGTTTCGCGCAAGGCCGCCACCACGGCGATGGGCGCCACCGTCATGGCCCAGATCGAGATGGCATATGACCCGTAAGAAGCCAGCGACGCAAAGCTGCCCACCACCCAGGCGCGGGGCGCACGGGGCAGGACGGCGGTGCCGCGCAGCGCAAGGCTGCCCAACGTGAAGATCAGCCCGTCTGCCACGAAGACCCAGGCGACATAGCTGATCGCATCGCCCGAAATCCGAGCACCCAGCCCGTCGAGCAGCGTATAGGTTGCCGTCGCCATGGCAGAGCCAAAGGCGAAGGGCAGCAACCGGCGGCTTTCGCCATCTGTAAAGACGCCCCGCGCCATCAGGCCAATTCCCCCCGCCAGGAGCGCGATGCCCGCATACTGCGGGCCGGTCACCTGATCCGACAAGGCCACCGCCCCCACCAGCGCCACGATCATCGGTGCCGCCCCACGCGCGATAGGATAGACGCGCGACAGATCGCCCCGGTCATAGGCCAGGGTCAGAAAGGTCTTGTAGAAGAAATGCGTGCAGGCAGCCCCGATCACCCAGGGCCAGGCCTCCGCCGCGATGGCGGGGCGCGGCAGGGCGATGGCCAGCCCAATGGGGATTTCCGCCACAGACAGGATGACCATGGCCCCGATCTTCGAGGTGCCCAGCTTGATCAGCGCATTCCACAGCGCATGCAGAAAGGCCGCGCCCAGAACCGCCAGAAGAACGCCAATGCTCACGCCTGCCTCCGTTTCCCTGCCTTGGCTTAGGCCGGGGCGGAAGTGGCTTCAATCAGGTTTGCGACAGATTTGTGACGGTGCGGGCGATCAGATCAGCAATCCGGCGGCCCCTTCGAAGCGCAGCAGCGCCACCTTGGTTTCCACCCCGCCGGGGGCAGAAAAGCCGCCCAGCGTGTTGCGCCCCAGAACCCGGTGGCAGGGAATGAGGATCGGCAGCGGATTGGCGCCGCAGGCCTGTCCAACCGCCTGCGCGGGAGCCCCGATCTCCAGAGCAATCTCCCCATAGGTGCGGGTTTCGCCCAGCGGAATGGCAGCCATGGCACGGCGCACCTGCGCATGAATCCCCTGCCCCCAGTCCAGAGGCAGATCGAAGATCACGCGCTTGCCATCGAAATATTCGGCAAGCTGGCGCAAGCCCTCGGCCACCAGCGGCGTAGCGGTATCCTGCCCCGGCCGCCAGTCCAGCGCCACCAGAATACCGTCGCGCTCGCGCAGAGAGAGGGGGCCGAAGGGGCTGTGCAAGGTCGTATCCATCCGCTGAACATGGCATCGGCGGGCGTCAAGGGAAAGAGCTTTACAGCGCCGGTGCGCCATGGCTGACTTCCCCTCTGCACACAGGAGCCGCCCATGTTCTTCCAGCTTTGGCTGACCTTTGTCGCCGCCTCGACCGTTCTGCTGATGATACCGGGACCGACCGTCCTTCTGGTGCTGAGCTATGCGCTGAGCCAGGGGCGCCGCGTGGCACTGGCCACCGCCGCAGGTGTGGCCCTTGGCGACCTCATCGCGATGAGCGCCTCGCTCGCCGGACTGGGGGCCCTGGTGCTGGCCTCCGCCACGCTGTTCACCGCGCTGAAATGGATCGAGGCCGCTTATCTGGTCTGGCTGGGCATCAAGCTGTTCCGCAGCGCCCCCGATGCAACCCTTGGCACGGTAGCAGCGCACAGCGCGGCGCAGCCCGCGCAGGTCTTTGGCCATGCCGCAGCCGTTACCGCGCTGAACCCGAAATCCATTGTTTTCTTCATCGCCTTCGTGCCGCAGTTCATCGTGACCGGGCAGCCTCTGGCGCCGCAATTCGCCGTTCTGGTGACAACCTTCGTCACCCTCGCCACGCTGAACGTGCTGGCTTATGCCCTGCTGGCCGACCGGCTACGCCAGCGGATCGCGCGCCAGGCAGTGATGCGCGGCCTGACCCGTGCGGGCGGTGGCGCGCTTGTCGCCATGGGTATCGCCACAGCCGCCATGCGCCGCGCCGCCTAAAGCCGCAGGCCCCGGACCTGCCGGGGCTGGCGCGTCGCCGCATCCCAGCCCCGCATATCGCCCGCCATCAGAAGCGCATTCAGAATCGCCTCTTCCGTCGTCTCGATGGCAGCCTCGAACAGCGGCGACATCATCTCGTTCGGCATCTGGCCCCGCGTGGTGGCGAAGGCCAGCGCGTAATCGCCCGAACCGTTCGACAGCGCAGATCCGGTGCGCGCCAGCCCCGCGAAACTGCGGGTTGCCAGCCGTGTCAGGTTGCGTGGGCACAGCGGCGCATCTGTGGCCATCACGATCACGATGGAGCCGTCGGTATCCGCCTCAGAGGTTTCCGGCGCGGCCCGACCGTCCAGCCGCAGGGTCCCGCCGTAATTGGCCTGCACCAGCACACCCAGCATATACCCGTCGACCCGGCGCGACGCGGTGCCGATCCCGCCCTTGAGCCCAAAGGCGATGCAGCCCGTCCCGGCCCCCACGGCACCTTCCTCCACCGGGCCAGAACTGGCGGCCTCCAGCGCCTGCCGCATCTCGGCCACGGTCGGGCGGGCCGCACGAATGTCGTTCAGCCCGGAATCATTCGTCTCGCCCACCACGGCATTGATCGAAGTGACCGTTTCATTCCCCGGCAGCGCCAGTACATGCGCGACCAGCGCCTCCATCGCGCGCCCTACCGCCAGCGTGTTGGTCAGCAGGACCGGGGTTTCCAGCTCTCCCAACTCCTGCACCTGGGTCGATCCCGCGAATTTTCCAAAGCCGTTCAGCACGGCAAACCCGGCAGAAACCCGGTCACGGAACAGGTTACCGCCATGCGGCAGGATCGCAGTGGCGCCGGTGCGCGTGCGATCGCCCTCGATCAGCGTCACATGGCCGATCCGCACGCCCGGAACATCGGTGATGGCGTTCAGCGGGCCGGGGGCGAAGCGGCCGATGGTTACTCCAAGATCACGGGCGCGCGGCATGGGCGGTTCCTTCCGGCAGGGTGGCAAAGATCTGGCGCAACAGGATGGCAAGGCTGTCGGCCGCCGGCCCCTCCACCCCCGCGCGCCGCCGCAGCATCACGCAAGAGGCATCGACCAGCGGAAAGCCCTCAGCCTCGGTCAGTTCGCGGCAATCCGGCGGGATGGCGCTGCGGGCCAGCGCCACCACCGCGAATCCCTGCCGCACCACCGTCCAGAACCCGTGCGTCGTGTCGCATTCGAACACCGAACGCCAGTCGATGCCCCGCCGTTCCAGTGACCCGATCATATGGCTCTGGCACCAGTCCGACTCCAGATAGCTGGCAATTGGCAAGGGGCGGCGCAGGTGCTGCGCATGCTGGCGCGAGGTTACCCAGACCGTCGGGTCCATCGCCAGCAACTCGCCCTGCCCCGGCTGCACCACCGTGTCGAAGTAGATCATGAAATCCAGCTCTCCCGCCTCCAGCGCGGCCAGGCCGGGGATGGAATAATCGCTGCGCAGGGTCAGTTGCGCCTCGGGATGCAGACTGGCCATGGCGGGCACCAGACGCGGCAGCAACTGCTCCACATATTCCGGCGGCAGACCCAGACGGAGCGGCGCGGTTTCGGCGCGGTCCTCCATCACCTCGGCCGCGCGCGCCACCGCCGCGACGGCAGTCCGCGCATGGGGCAGCAGGCGCTGGCCCGCCGGGGTCAGCACCAGCCCGCGCGGTGCCCGCAGGAACAGGCTGTGGCCTGCGTGATCCTCCAGCCGCTTCAACTGCATGCTGACCGCCGATTGCGTGCGCCCCAGCCGCGCGGCGGCGCCGGTGACGCTGCCCTCTTCGACGAGGGTCAGGAAGCTGCGCAGAAGATCGGAGTCGAGCGGAGTCATGATATCAATTCAGATGATATCAAGCATAAGGCCTATTCGTTTGATTGAAGTCAAGCAGCGTGGGAGCCTGCCGGAAAGGAGACCGCCATGCCCATCCTCGCTGCCCTGCGCCGCTGGCGCGACCACCACGCCGCGCGCCGGTCGCTCGCCCGCCTGCTGGCCAAACCCGACGACCACCTGATCCACGATATCGGCCTGACCCGCACCGAGGTAGAAGCGATGGTGGCAGGGATGGATGCGCATCCGCAGTTTATCAACATGTGTGACGCCAAAGGGGAAAACCCGGCCGTCTGACACGGGCGCAGCACGTCACCTGGCTGCCAGGGGCAGGACGACCCGATTTCCTTGCTGTAACCGTGCTGCCGGCAAGCCGATGGGAAGCAGACAAGGGCACACGTCATTTTGCTACTTGCTACCGCGAGTTCGCGAAACACTGGCCGTTGTGTTGCCCGGCCAGCCCGAGCGATGAAACCGCGCCAGCTTTTTGCTCACGAATGCCTGATCGCTTTCGCCCTGCGGCGGGACCGAAGATACCGGATTTTCGCTGGAGCAGTTAAGTCGCAGGGTTTCGGCGATCTGTAATTTCGCAGCAAAATCAGAAACTTGCAGATCAAAATGGCAGCCCGTAGGGGAGTCGAACCCCTCTTTTCAGGTTGAAAACCTGACGTCCTAACCGATAGACGAACGGGCCATAGCCGGTGGCGGCTGATTAGAGCAGCCACCGGGCGGGCGCAAGAGGAATCTTTGCGCCTAGCGGTCGATTTTCGCGCCCATGATCGCGATGGCCTGCTGGTACACGGTCGCGGCATTCCATTGCTTGATCACGGCAAAGTTCGGCTCTCCCTCCTGATAGCCCGCGCCGGGGCGCCAGCCCTTCTGGGCGAGGAAATTGGCGGTCGAAGCCAAAGCATCGGCCTGTTTGGTCAGGTCCACCCGACCGTCGCCGTCACCGTCCACGCCATAGCGCAGCACGTTGCCCGGCAGGAACTGGGTGTGGCCCACCTCGCCATGCTTCGCGCCCACCGTTTTCGGC
This sequence comes from Gemmobacter caeni, assembly GCF_003054195.1. Classification (GTDB taxonomy): domain Bacteria; phylum Pseudomonadota; class Alphaproteobacteria; order Rhodobacterales; family Rhodobacteraceae; genus Gemmobacter; species Gemmobacter caeni. Next base: position 290,324 of record NZ_QBKP01000004.1, on the reverse strand, counting down.
GAGATCACGCCGCGATCCACCAGCATCAGCGCGGCGATCAGGTGGTCGGTGAAATACTCGCTGCGGCGGCAGTCATAGGCCAGGGTCGCGATGGCCGAGACGACATTGCTGTCCCCCATGAAACCGCCGAAGCCCGTCTCCATCCCGTGAATGGCCAGCAGCGGGCCGGCAGGCACGCCATAGCGTTGCTCCAGCGCCTGATAGAAACTGGCATTCTGCGTCTTGCGCTTGCGGCCCTGCGCCACGATCGTATCGGCGCCGCGCACCTGCATGAACTTTTGCAGCGAGTATTTGAAGCTTTTCTGATTGCGGTCGGCGGCGATGGTCTTGCTGGCATAGCTCGACCCCATCAGCGCGGCGATCCCCTTGTCACCGACCCCGGCCGCTGCTGCCTCCTGCGCCATGACGGGCTTCCAGCTTTCGTAATCGGCCCCGGTATTGCTGCACGGCGCAGCAGCCGCCACACCGGACAGGCCCAGCACGGCCAGAGCCGCAGCCGCAATCCCCTTGAAAGAAAACACCTGAAGAACTCCTTGGTGGGTTTTCCTCAGTCTACGGGCTGGCCCTTGGCGCGCAAGCGTCTGTTTCGTCAGCCTGCCACCCTGCGCATCACATTGCCGCCAGCGCCTTGACAGGCCCGCGTGCCGCGCGCCTCATGGCCCCGAAAGCCGGAGGCCCCATGACCGCAGAATTCGACACCGAACTGGAAACCCGCCTTGTGCGCTATGCCGCCATCGACAGCCAGAGCGACGAGCGCGGCACCGCCTCGCCCAGCACGGCGATCCAGCTCGACATGGCACGCCTGCTGGCAGAGGAGCTGACGGGCATCGGTGCTGCTGATGTGCAGATCACCGATTATGGCGCGGTGCTGGCCACGGTGCCCGCCACTGCGGACGGTCCGGTGGTGGGCTTTCTGGCCCATGTCGACACCGCGCCCGCCTTCAATGCGACCGGCGTGAAGCCGGTGGTGCACCGCCGTTACAACGGCGGCACGATCAGCTTTGCCGATGCGCCGGGGCTGGTGCTGTCGCCCGAGGTCTCGCCCTATCTGGGCAGCAAGCTTGGCCATGACATCATCACCGCCAGCGGCACCACGCTGCTGGGCGCCGATGACAAGGCGGGTGTGGCGATCCTGATGACGATGGCGCGGCATCTTCTGGCCGATCCGTCGATCCCGCATCCGAAGCTGCGGCTGGCCTTCACCCCGGACGAGGAAATCGGCCGGGGCGTTGACAAGCGTCTGCCCGCCGATCTGGGCGCCGATTTCGCCTATACGCTGGATGGCGGACAGGTGGGCGAGGTGGAATATGAAAGCTTTTCGGCAGACGGGGCGGTGGTGAAGATCACCGGGGTTTCCGCGCATCCGGGTTATGCCAAGGGCAAGCTGGTCAATGCGCTGCATCTGGCGGCGAAGCTGGTGAACCTGCTGCCGCAACAGTCGCTGGTGCCCGAACTGACAGACGGGCGCGAAGGTTTCCTGCATCTTTACGAGATTACCGGCACCGCCGCCGAGGCCGAGTTGCGCTTCATCCTGCGCGATTTTGAACTTGACGGGCTAGAGGCCAAAGGCGCCCTGCTGCGTCAGGCTTGTGATGCGCTGGCCGCGACCGAACCGCGCGCGACTGTGGCCTGCGAAATCCGCGCCCAATATCGCAACATGCGCTACTGGCTGGAAAAGGACATGACGCCGGTCGACCTCGCCCGCGCCGCCTGCGAGGCCGAGGGCATCGCCCCGGTCAGCGTCCCGATCCGCGGCGGCACCGACGGTTCGCGCCTGACCGAAATGGGCGTACCCTGCCCCAATATCTTTACCGGCATGCAGGAAATTCACGGCCCGCTGGAATGGATCAGCGTGCAGGACATGGCCGCCGCGACACGGGTCTGTCTGCGGCTGGCCGGGATGGCGGTGCGAGGCTGACGCCCGGCGCGCAGGTATTGCGGGACGAAGCCGCCGTTTCCTTTGCTCGTCCTGGTGACCTGGCCCGCGCAATGCCAGGTCGCCGTCTGCCCGGCAAGCCATTGCGCAACGCTGTACAAAGGCGGATGCTGCCGCCATGGCGACAGAAACCGAGTTCTCCCTGAATGGCTTGACGGACACGGCGCGACGCCACATCCGGGTGTTTCAGATACATCAGTTTCTTGACCGTTTTGCCATGGGCCTCACGGTGGCCGTCGCCGCGCTTGCGCTGACAGATCGGGGCATGGACCTCCTCCAGATTTCGTTGCTCTTCAGCATCTACTCGCTCACCACCATCGTGATGGAACTGCCGTTCGGCGGATTGGCCGACAACATCGGTCGCAAGCCGGTTTTCCTCGCGGCGGTCGTGGCCAGTTTGATTTCGCTCGCGCTCTTTCTGTCGTCGAGCGACTTCGGCGTCCTGGCTCTTTCGTTTGCCCTCATCGGCTTCGGGCGCGCGCTCCGGTCGGGCACACTTGATGCCTGGTTTGTCGAAACCTTCACAGCCGCCGCACCAGACGTTGATATCCAGCCCGCGCTCGCAAAGGCGCACTGGGCCAACGCCATGGGCCTCGCCGTCGGTGCCATTTTTGGCGGTCTGCTGCCAGATGCGTTCGGCATGGCAGCGCTGAAGTATGGGATCAGCACCTATGACGTGTCTTATGCAGCAAGCTTCGCCGCGATGGTCGGCGTCCTGATCTACACCCTGTTCGCCATCACCGAAGAACCGCGTCCGCTGAACCCACAGGCGGTCGTACAGGGCTTCGTCAACGTCCCGTCGGTGATAGCCGGGGCCGGTCTTCTGGCCCTGAAGCATCCGACAGTTTCAATGCTTCTGACGGTGCTGTTGTTATTCCTGATGGCGACAAATCCGGTCGAGGTGATCTGGCCGACCCATGCCTGGCCGATGCTGGACGAAGGCTACGCGAACACCGCCATCGGTGCCCTGACTGCGGGCTACTTTTTCGCGATCGCTTTCGGTGCGTCGCTGTCACCCCATATCAGCCGGATATTCAGACGCCGCCACGCCGTCACGCTGGCGGCGATTTTCGCATGCCTTGCGGTCGTTCAGCTGGCCTTGGCGATGCAGGGTGGCATCGCCGGGTTTGTCGGCGTCTTTGTCCTCTATTCCGTGATCCTCGGGGCCAGCGAAACGCCCGCGAGCAGCATCCTGCACCGCTGCGTGGAGGATCGGCAGAGGTCCACCATGCTGTCACTCCGGTCCCTCGTCCAACAACTCGGAGCCGCGACAGGGCTGGTCATGGCAGGTGCCCTGGCCGACATATACTCCACATCCGTTGCCTGGGGCGTCGGCGCCATCTTTCTGCTGATGGCAATGATCCTGAGTTTGGTATTGGCCAAACGACTGGCCGCCGGAGCCGGATAGCGGATATTCGTGCGGAATGCAGCATTTGCCGCAGCCGGATCGAATTGCCCCCCTGCGCCGCGCAGAGCCGTATCGCCCCTCACAAAGTCAGCCCCCTCAAAGCCTCCGGCGCACCGTTGCGGGGCGCCCCGGCAGACCCAGCCGCGCGTCGTTGCGGGTCTGCTCGGACACGACCTTGCCTTTGGAGATGACGCAAAGCCGATCCGGGCGCAGGCGGAGTGCCTCGGTCGGGGTGGCGGCGTCCAGCACCACCAGCGAGGCTGTGCAGCCGGGGCGCAGGCCGTAGCCCTCCAACCCCATGATCGCCGCGTTATGTTCCGTGACCATAGTGAAGCAGCGTGCCATCTCGGCCGGGTGGGTCATCTGCGCGACATGCAGCCCCATGAAGGCCACATCCAGCATATCGGCGGTGCCGAGGCTATACCACGGGTCCAGCACGCAATCCTGTCCCCAGCCAACGGTAATACCCATGGCCTGCATTTCCTTCACTCGCGTCAGCCCGCGCCGCTTGGGGAAAGTGTCGTGCCGCCCTTGCAGGGTGATGTTGATCAGTGGGTTGGGAATCGCCGTCATCCCGCTTTCCGCGATCAGCGGCAGCAGCTTGGACACATAGTAATTGTCCATCGAATGCATCGAGGTCAGATGGCTGCCCGCCGCCCGCGCGCCCAGCCCGTGCCGTGTGACCTCGGCCGCCATGGTTTCCACATGGCGGCTATGAGGGTCGTCGGTCTCGTCGCAATGAATATCCAGCATCAGCCCGCGTTCGGCGGCGATGCGCGCCACATCCCGCACGCTTTCGGCGCCTTCCTGCATGGTGCGTTCGAAATGCGGGATGCCGCCCACCACATCGCAGCCCATATCCAGCGCGCGGATCAGATTTTCACGGCCCTTGGGAGCGCGATACAGACCATCCTGCGGAAAGGCCACCAATTGCAGGTCCAGATAGGGGGCGACGCGGCGCTTCACCTCCAGCATCGCCTCCACCCCGCGCAGATGGTCGGGCGTGGTATCGACATGGGTGCGGATCGCCAGAAGGCCCATGCTGACCGCCCAGTCGCAATAGCGCACGGCGCGATCAACCATTTCTTCCACCGTCGCGATCTCGCGCAATTCGCCCCAAAGGCTGATGCCCTCAAGCAGCGTGCCCGAGGCATTGACCCGCGGCAGCCCGTAGCTGAGCGTCGCATCCATGTGGAAATGCGGGTCCACGAAGGGGGGGCTGACCAGATCGCCGCTGGCGTCGATCACCCGGCCGGCCTCGGCCTCCAACCGGCCGACCGCAGCGATGCGATCGCCGGTGATGCCGATATCGGCCACTGTCCCGTCAGGCAACATGCCGCCCTTGACCAGAATGTCGAACATCAGCGTTCCCCTTTACGATATGGCACCATCAGCGCGGCAGGCACCTCGGCCCGGCGCGACATCAGGATCAGCGCGAGGATGGACAGAAGATAGGGCGCCATCAGAAACACCTGATAGGGCAGATGCGCGCCCAAGGGCGTCTGTTGCAGACGGATTTGCAGCGCATCGAAGGCCGCGAACAGCAGCGCCCCCAGCACGGCCTTGCCGGGCCTCCACGCACCGAACACCACCAGCGCGATGCAGATCCAGCCGCGCCCGTTGACCATTTCAAAGAAGAAGGACGAAAAGGCCGACAGCGTCAGGAAACTGCCCCCCACCGCCATCAGCCCCGACCCCACGACCACTGCCCCCATGCGCAGCCCGGTGACGGAAAGCCCCTGCGCCTCGACCGCCGCGGGGTTTTCCCCCGCCGCGCGGACGGCCAGACCCAGCGGCGTGCGGAACAGCACAAACCCCACCAGCCCGGCACAGATCAGCGCCGCCCAGGTCAGCGCGGTCTGCTGGAACAACACCGGGCCAAGGAAGGGGATATCTGACAGGACCGGCAGGTCCATCGGCGCGAAGGGCGTGATCTTGGGCGGGCTCGTCACCTCGGGCAGCGCCAGCCGATAGACGAAATAGCTGGTGGCGGTCGCCAGCATCGTGACCCCCAGCCCCACGACATGCTGCGATAAGCCGAAAGGCACGGTCAGAGTGGCATGCAACAGGCCAAACAGCATCCCCGCCGCCATCGCCGCCGTCACCCCCAGCCACAGGGGCGCTCCCAGATAGACCGCCATCCAGCCTGCAAAGGCACCGATGACCATGATCCCTTCAATTCCAAGGTTCAGCACGCCCGCGCGTTCGCAGATCAGCTCTCCCATCGTGGCGAAGATGAGGGGCGAGGCGATGCGAATGGCGGCGGCCCAGAAGCTGACCGACAGCAGGATGTCGAAAAGATCGCTCATTTCCACACCACCCGATAGCGTGTCAGCATCAGCGCCAGCACCATGAACAACAGCGCCGTGGCCAGCAGCATGTCGGCAATATAAGTGGGCACGCCTGCGGCACGGCTCATGCTGTCGGACCCCACGAAAATCGCGGCGACGAACAGCGCCGAAAGCACCACGCTCAAGGGATGCAGCAGCGCCAGCATGGCGACGATGATGCCGGTATAGCCGAAGCCCGGCGACAGGTCGGAGGACAGATGCCCCTTCAGCCCCGCCACCTCGGACCAGCCTGCCAGTGCGGCAAGACCGCCGGACAGAAGGGCAGTCTTCACCAGAACCACATTCACCGGCATCCCGGCAAAACGCGCGGCCTCACGGTTCTGGCCAACGGCGCGCATCTCGAACCCCAGCGTGGTGCGGCTCTGGATCACCCAGACCACCACCGCCGCGATAAGCGCCAGTGCAAAGCCCCAGTGCAGCCGCAACCCGTCGACGATGCGGGGCAGCCGCGCCTCCTTGATCAGGGCCGGAGATTTGGGCCAGCCCATGCCCATCGGGTCTTTCATCGGGCCTTCCAGCAGGTAGCTGACGAACAGAAGCATGACGAAGTTCAGAAGCAGCGTCGTCACCACCTCATCCACGCCCAGCCGGGTTTTCAGCACGACCGGCCCCAGCAGCACCAGCGCGCCCGCCAGCATCGCGGCCAGTGCGGAAACCGGCAGCACCAGCGGCGCGCCCAGTGCCCCGGTGCCCAGCAGCACGGCGACGATGGCGCCCGCGTAAAGCTGCGCCTCGGCGCCGATGTTCCACAGCTTCGCGCGGAACGCGACGGCGACGGCAAGCCCGGTGAAGATCAGCGGCGTCGCGCGGTTCAGCGTCTCAAGGGCCGCGAATTTCGACCCGAAGGCACCCTTGGCGATCAGACCCAGCGTCGCCAGCGGGTCAGCCCCCGCGATCAGCGCCAGAGCCATGGCGACCAGCAGGGTTGCGACCAGCGCCAGCGCGGGCAGGCCGATCTGGCGCGACAGCGGCGGGGCGGCGATGGGATCAAGCCGCATGGTCGAACCCCTGCCCCGCCATCCACAGCCCCAGCTCCGCCGCTGTCTTGCTGCCCCGCGCAAAACCGGGCGACAGCCGCCCTTCAGACATCACATGTATCACATCGGCGAGTCCCATGATCTCGTCCAGATCCTCGGAAATCAGCAGAACCGCTGCACCACCGTCGCGCGCCGCGATCAGCCGCGATTGCACATAGGCGATGGCGCCGACATCAAGACCGCGCACCGGCTGGTTGGCCAGAATGATCTTCGGCCCCGGTTCCAACACGCGGCCGAGGATCAGTTTCTGCATATTCCCCCCCGAAAGCAGCCGGATGCGCGCGGCAGGACCGGGGCAGCGCACGTCATAGGCGGCGATGATGCCTTCGGCAAAACTTTCCGCCGCGCGCCAGTCCATCAGCCCGGCCTTGCTGAAACCCGTTTGCCAGTAACCTTCCAGCACGGCGTTTTCGGTCAGGGTGAAATCGGCGATGGTCCCGGTCTTATGGCGGTCTTCCGGGATGCGGGCGATGCCCTGACGGATCGCCTCGCGCGGGGACCAGCGGGCCAGCGGGCCATCCATCGACACGCTGCCTGAGCCGGGCAGGATCAGCCCCGAAATCAGATCGGCCAGCGCCGCCTGCCCATTGCCCGATACGCCTGCCAGCCCCACAATCTCGCCCGCCCGCAGATCCAGCGTCACCCGCTTCAGCCCCGGCGCAGCCCCCTTGTCCGGCGTCGTCACCCCGTCCAGCCGCATCAGCACCTTGCCCGCGGTGGCAGGCCGCGCCTCGGGCAGCGCGATTTCGCCGCCTACCATCATCGCGGCCAGTTCGGCACCCGAGGTTTCTGCCGTCGCCACCTCTCCCACCACCTTGCCATGGCGCAGGACCACACAGCGGTCGGCAATGGCCATGACCTCATGCAGCTTGTGGCTGATGAACAGGATGGACAGACCCTGTGCGATGGCGCGGCGCAGCGTGGCGAACAGTGCCTCTGCCTCCTGCGGCGTCAGGACAGCGGTGGGTTCATCCAGGATCAGGATTCGCGCATTGCGGTACAGCGCCTTCAGGATCTCGACCCGCTGACGTTCGCCCACGGTCAGGCTGCCAACCCGCGCATCCGGGTGCACCGCCAGCCCGAAATCGCGGCTGAGCGCCTCAACCCGCGCCCGCGCTGTCGCACGCGAGGCACCACGCGAGAACAGGCTTTCGGTGCCAAGACGAATGTTGTCGAGCACGGTCAGATTGTCGGCCAGCGTGAAATGCTGATGCACCATGCCCACGCCCGCCGCCAGCGCGGCACGCGGATTGCCCGGCGGCAGCGGCTCGCCAAACACCTCCACCCGCCCATCATCGGCCACATAATGCCCGAACAGGATGTTCATCAGCGTGGTCTTGCCCGCGCCGTTTTCGCCCAGCAGCGCCACGACCTCACCCCGCCGCAGCGTGAGGCTGATCGCATCATTCGCCGTCAACGCGCCAAAGCGCTTGGTGATGCGGTCCAGCCGCATCACCAGGTCACGCGGATCGCTCACGACGATTTCGGCTCGTTGTCATCAATGGCCACGGTGAAGGAACCATCCTTGATCGCGGCTTCCTTCTCGGCCACCAGCTTCATCGCGGCCTCGGGCACCTTGCCTTCAAACGTGCCAAGCGGCGCCAGCGAACAGCCGCCCGCCTTCATGAAGCTGTAGACCCCGTAGTTATCGGCCTTGAAACTGCCCGCCCTGATCGCCTCCAGCGCGGCGTTCAGCGTGGGCTCGAAATGCCACAGCGCCGAGGCCACGACGGTCTCCGGGTAATCGGCCTGCGTGTCGATCACGTTACCAATGGCCAGAACCCCTTTCTCTTTCGCCGCGTCCGACACGCCGAACCGTTCGGCATAAAGAAGGTCGGCGCCGCCGTCGATCATCGCAAAGGCGGTTTCCTTCGCCTTGGGCGGATCAAACCATGAGCCGATGAAACTGACCTGGAATTTTGCATCCGGCCGGGTTTCCTTCACCCCCGCCATGAAGGCGTTCATCAGGCGGTTCACCTCGGGGATGGGGAAGCCGCCGACCATGCCGATGCTGCCAGTCTGGGTCATCGCGCCGGCAATGATGCCCGACAGGTAAGAGGCGTCCTGAATATAGTTGTCGAACACGGCAAGGTTCGGCACCGCCTCATCCGGCATGAAGCTGGAGCCGAGGAGGAATTTCACATCCGGGTATTCGGCGCAGACCTCACGCGCCTCGGCCTCGGCGCCGAAGATCTCGCCCACGATCAGATTGACACCGCTTTCGCAATATTCGCGCATGACGCGCGGATAATCCGTGTTCGCCACGTTTTCGGTATAGGTGTAATCCACCCCGCCCGCCGCCTTGGCGGCCTCAGCAGCAATATGGATGCGACTGACCCATTGCTGCTCCACCGGCACCGTATAGATGCCCGCAATCTTGATCGTGTCCTGCGCGAAGGCGAGGCGCGGCAGTGCCAGCCCCATAGCCGCCGCCCCCGCGCCCAGCATCAGGCCGCGCCGGGTGGCACCGAACATTACCTTGGTCATGTGAAACTCCCTGGGTGATTTGTTTTGACCAAACGGTAAAGCCTTGTCGCGATTCGTCACAAGGCCCGTGACCGGCTGAGTCGCCATGCAGCCCGTTCGCTGGCGCCACCACAGCCGTTACCCAAAGAAAATGCACAAATTTTAGGCAGCAGCAGCATCCTTCCCGCCGATCCGGGCGTTTTCTCCGCAGATCCCCCGTGCCGGACCACACAGGGCGCAGCAGGCGACACCCGGGTTTTGCAGCAGAAAGCCCGCGGCACAGGTGCTTTCATAAAACTGTCACACAACTCTTACATAGCAGTCACACGGCTCCGCTACCCCCGGCCTCAAGGACGCGAGCGGCGTCCCGCAAGCGGTCCACGGGACCAACAAGGAGCCAGGACATGACCCTGATGAAACTCACCGCCTCCACCCTCGCCATTGCCGCCGTGTCGGCCACCGCCGCCATGGCCCGCGACAATATCCAGATCGCCGGTTCCTCGACCGTGCTGCCCTATGCCACCATCGTTGCCGAAGCCTTCGGCGAAAACTTCGACTTCCCGACCCCGGTCGTCGAAGGTGGCGGTTCGGGCGCTGGCCGCAAGAAACTGTGCGAAGGCGTGGGCGAAAACACCATCGACATCGCCAACTCCTCGTCGCGCATCAAGCAGTCGGACATCGACCTCTGCAAGACCAACGGCGTCGACGAAATCATGGAAGTCCGCATCGGCTATGACGGCATCGTCTTCGCCAGCGACATTGCGGGCCCGGACTTCGCCTTCACCCCGACCGACTGGTACAACGCGCTGGCCGCCGAAGTCGTGAAGGATGGCAAGCTGGTCCCGAACACCGCGAAAACCTGGGCTGACGTGAACGCCAGCTTCCCGGCGCAGGACATTCTGGCCTTCATCCCCGGCACCAAGCACGGCACCCGTGAAGTGTTTGACGTGAAGGTTCTGGAAGCAGGCTGCAAGGCTTCGGGCGCCGAAGAGGCCCTCGTGGCCGCCAAGGGCGAAGAGGACGGCAAGAAAGCCTGCCTCGCGCTGCGCACCGATGGTCTGTCGGTCGACATCGACGGCGACTACACCGAAACGCTGGCCCGCATCGCCGCCAACAAGAACGCCATCGGCGTGTTCGGCCTGTCGTTCTACCAGAACAACACCGACAAGCTGAAAGTGGCGACGATGGATGGCGTGGTTCCCTCGACCGAAACCATCGCCTCGGGCGACTACCCGGTGTCGCGTCCGCTGTTCTTCTATGTGAAGAAAGCCCATATCGGCGTGATCCCCGGCCTGAAGGAATATCTGGAGTTCTTCGTGTCGGACGACATGGCTGGCCCGGAAGGCCCGCTGGCAGCTTACGGCCTCGTGTCGGACCCGGAACTGGCGAAAACCCAGGAAGCGGTGGCCAACGAAACCCCGATGGGTCCGCTGAACTGATCTGACCCCAGGGGTGGCGCCGCTCCCGCGCCACCCCTTTCTCTTGCCAGGCGAAAGCGACATGAGCATCGGCCTTATTACCCTCATCGTACTGGGCCTCGCGGTCCTCGGGTTCATCCTCGGGCGGCAGCGGGCCCTTTCCGCCGTCGGAGGAGACCCTCGCACGCTGCATTCGCTGCCCGGCTATTATGGCTGGTCGGTTTTTCTGTTTACTGCGGTGCCCGCGCTTCTGCTGCTGGTCACCTGGGCCTTTGTGCAGCCCACCGCCCTGAATTCCCACGTCGCCGGGATGATCCCCGCGGCGGATGTGGCAAGCTATGGCAGCACGCAACTGGTGATGGCCGATGTCCGGCGCATCGCTGACGGGTTGGACGCGGTCGCGCGCAACGCGGGGCTGGACGAAACGGGCCTTGCCGCCCTGCGCGCCGATCTGACCGATATGCGCGGTCGTCTGGCAGAGGTTGGCGTGGCACTGGGCTCCAACGTAGCACCTTCGGTGTTGGAAGCAGCCAAGGAATACCGCAGCCTGTCGGGCACCCTGCGCCTTGGCATGGCCCTGGCCGTGCTGCTGGCGGCCCTTGCGGGGCTGGGCTTCGCGCTGTGGCGCATCGACCCGCGCCAGCGCGCCCGTAATCTGGTGGAACAGTTCACGCTGGTGCTGCTGGCGGGCTGTTCGCTGATCGCGGTTGCCACCACCTTCGGCATCGTGGCCTCGCTGGTTGTCGAAAGCGTTCATTTCTTCAAACTTTACGACTTCCGTGATTTCTTCTTCTCGCTGACCTGGAGCCCGCGCTTCGGTGGCGGGTCCGAGCTTGGGCTCTGGCCGCTGGTCTGGGGCACGCTCTACGTCTCGTTCATCGCGCTGCTGGTTTCGGTTCCGGTGGGGCTGATGGCCGCCATCTACCTGTCGGAATATGCCGGCAAGAAGGTGCGCGCCTTCGCCAAACCCGCCATCGAGATCCTCGCCGGCATTCCGACCATCGTCTATGGCCTGTTCGCCCTGATCACCGTCGGCCCCTTCCTGCGCGACTGGTTCGCACAGCCGATGGGGCTTGGTTCGTCCTCGTCCTCGGTGATGACGGCGGGTCTGGTCATGGGCATCATGCTGATCCCCTTCGTCTCGTCCCTGTCGGACGACATCATCAACGCCGTGCCGCAGTCGATGCGGGATGGCTCGTTCGGCCTTGGCGCCACCAGATCGGAAACGGTGAAACAGGTGATCCTGCCCGCCGCCCTGCCCGGCATCGTCGGCGCCATTCTGCTGGCCGCCAGCCGCGCCATCGGTGAAACCATGATCGTGGTCATGGGTGCCGGGGCCGCCGCCAAGCTGGACGTGAACCCCTTCGAGGCGATGACCACCGTGACGGTGAAGATCGTGAGCCAGCTGACAGGCGATACCGAATTCGCCAGCCCTGAAACGCTGGTGGCCTTCGCCCTTGGCCTGACCTTGTTCTGCTTCACCCTCGCGCTCAACGTTGTCGCGCTGGTGATCGTGCGGAAATACCGGGAGCAATACGAATGACCGACGCAACGTCGCAAACCGGCCGGTCCGGCGCACAGCCGCGCAAGTCGCTGCATGTGACCGACGCCCGCACCCGCCGCCGCAATGCCGCCGAAGCGCGCTTCCGCTTCTACGGCGCGGCCGCCATCGCGGTGTCGATCCTCGCGCTGGTCATCCTGCTGACCTCGGTGCTGGGCAACGGCCTTGGCGCCTTCCGCCAGACCTTCATCACCATGCCGGTGGCACTGGATGCGACTGTGCTGGACAAATCCGGCACCGGCGACATCGAGGTGATGAAGAAGGTCACCACCATCGGCTATGCCAAGGTGATCGAAAAAGCCCTGGCCACCGCGCTGGCCGAAAAGGGCATTGCCACCGACGGGCTGACGGCCAAGCAGATTTCCGGCCTGCTGTCGCAGGAGGCCGCCGCCAACCTGCGCAATCAGGTGCTGGCCGATCCCGCGCTGGTCGGACAGACGGTAGATGTGAAACTGCTGGCGAATGGCCGCGTGGACGGGTTCTTCAAGGGCCGCGTCACCATGGACAGCGCCAAACTGGACAGCAACATTTCGCCCGAGCAGCTTGAACTGGCGCTGAAGATGCGCGAGGCCGGGCTGATGAGCCTGTCCTTCAACCCCGGCTTCCTGTTCGGCGGCGATGCCTCCGAACTGCGCCCCGAGGCGGCGGGGCTTGGCGTCGCGATCCTCGGCTCGGCCTACATGATGCTGATCGTGCTGGTGCTGGCCCTGCCCATCGGCGTTGCCGCCTCGATCTATCTTGAGGAATTTGCACCGAAGAACAAATGGACCGACCTGATCGAGGTGAACATCTCGAACCTTGCCGCGGTGCCGTCGATCGTCTTCGGTATCCTGGGTCTCGCCATCTTCATCAACTTCATGGGCCTGCCGCAATCGGCACCCATTGTCGGCGGCCTGGTGCTGACGCTGATGACGCTGCCGACCATCATCATCGCCACCCGCGCGGCGCTGAAGGCGGTGCCGCCCTCGATCCGCGATGCGGCGCTGGGGGTCGGGGCCTCTAAGATGCAGGCGATCACCCACCACGTCCTGCCGCTGGCCATGCCCGGCATCCTGACCGGCACCATCATCGGTCTGGCGCAGGCGCTGGGGGAAACCGCGCCGCTGCTGCTGATCGGCATGGTTGCCTTCGTGCGCGAATTCCCGGATGCGCCGCCGGAAGGTTTCTTCGATCCGGCTTCCGCCCTGCCCGTGCAGGTCTACAACTTCACCCAGCGCGCCGATCCGGCCTTCGTGGAACGCGCCTCCGGTGCCATCATCGTGCTGCTGGTTTTCCTTCTTCTGATGAACGCGGTCGCCATCCTGCTGCGCCGCCGTTTCGAACGCCGCTGGTAAGGGGCTGAACAAATGAACGATATGCGTATTGCCGACAGAACCGTGTCCTCCGACACCGCCAAGATGACCGCGCGGGGCGTGCAGGTCTATTATGGCGAGAATCACGCGCTGAAGGATGTCGACATCGACATTCTCGGCGGCACCGTCACCGCCTTCATCGGCCCCTCGGGCTGCGGCAAGTCGACCTTCCTGCGCTGTCTGAACCGGATGAACGACACCGTGTCCATCGCCCGCGTGCTGGGCGAGATCAAGCTGGACGGCGAGGATATCTACGACAAATCCGTCGATCCGGTCACCCTGCGCGCCCGCGTCGGCATGGTGTTCCAGAAGCCGAACCCCTTCCCCAAGTCGATCTATGACAACGTGGCCTATGGACCCAAGATCCACGGACTGACCAAATCCAAGGCCGAGCTGGATCAGGTGGTGGAAACATCGCTGAAGAAGGCGGCACTGTGGAACGAGGTGAAGGACCGCCTGCATGCCCCCGGCACCGGCCTCTCCGGCGGCCAGCAACAGCGCCTGTGCATCGCGCGCGCCATCGCCACCTCGCCCGAGGTGCTCTTGATGGATGAACCCTGTTCCGCGCTGGACCCCATCGCCACCGCCCAGGTCGAGGAGCTGATTGACGAACTGCGCAGCCAGTTCTCGGTCGTCATCGTCACCCACTCGATGCAGCAGGCCGCCCGTGTCAGCCAGCGCACGGCCTTCTTCCACCTCGGGCATCTGGTGGAATACGGCGAGACGGGCCAGATCTTCACCAACCCGCAAGACCCGCGGACCGAATCCTACATCACCGGCCGGATCGGCTGACGGAGCGCGCCATGAACACCGAAAAACATATCGTTTCGTCCTTCGACCGTGATCTTGAAGGCGTGCAGGCCATGGTCATGAAGATGGGCGGGCTGGTGGAAGCCGCGATGCTGGACGCGGCCGAAGCGCTGGACACCCGCGACATCGAACTGGCCGCCCGCGTGCGCCGGGGCGACAAAGTGATCGACGAACTGGAAGAGCGTATCCACGAGGAATGCGCGCGGCTGATCGCCCTGCGCTCGCCCACCGCATCGGACCTGCGCACCGTGCTGACGGTCATGCGCATCGCGGCCAACCTCGAACGCTGCGGCGACTATGCCAAGAACCTCGCCAAGCGCGTGCCGGTGCTGAATGAAATGGCCATCGTCGCCGGGGCGACCGGCTCGATCCGGCGGATGACCAGGACCGTGGTTCTGCTGCTGAAGGATGCGCTGGACGCCTATATCATGCGTGACGCCCATATGGCGCAGGATGTGCGGCTGCGCGATCAGGAAGTGGACCAGATGTACAATGCCATCTTCCGCGAGTTCCTGACGCATATGCTGGAAGACACCCGCAACATCACGGCCTGCATGCACCTGCATTTCATCGCCAAGAACATCGAGCGTGTCGGCGACCATGCCACCGGCGTCGCGGAACAGGTGATCTATCTGGTGACCGGCGCAATGCCCGATGACGAGCGCCCCAAGGACAGCGCGATCCCCGCCATCGGAACCGAGGCAGGCTGAGCCATGGCAGGACAGGATCAGCCCGCCGTTCTTCTGGTCGAGGACGAACCCGCGCAGCGCGAGGTTCTGGCCTATAACCTTGAAGCAGAAGGCTTTCGCGTGGTGCAGGCCGCCGATGGCGAAGAGGCGATGATGCTGGTGGACGAGGCGCAGCCCGACATCATCATCCTCGACTGGATGATGCCCAACCTTTCGGGGATCGAGGTCTGTCGCCGTCTGAAGATCCGACCGGAAACCCGGTCGATCCCGATCATCCTGCTTTCGGCCCGCGCCGAAGAGGTGGATCGCGTGCGCGGGCTGGAAACCGGTGCCGACGATTACGTCATCAAACCCTATTCGGTGCTGGAGCTGATGGCGCGGGCACGGGCGCAGCTGCGCCGCGTCCGCCCCTCCACCGCCGGGGTGGTGCTGGAATATGATGACATCCGGCTGGACCCTGAAACCCACCGGGTCTATCGCGGCGAGAAGGTGCTGAAGCTCGGCCCGACCGAGTTCCGCCTCCTGACCACCTTCATGGAAAAGCCCGGCCGGGTCTGGAGCCGCGAGGCGCTGCTGGACCGGGTCTGGGGCCGCGACATCTATGTCGACACGCGGACGGTGGATGTGCATATCGGCCGGCTGCGCAAGTCATTGTGTCAGTTCGGCGGCGACGACCCGCTGCGCACGGTGCGCGGCGCGGGCTACGCGCTGGGATAAGCGGTCAGAGGTATTCCCAGCGGCTGAGTTCCTTGCGGCCGCGGGTGAAGGCGGTAAACCCGGCCATCGCGGTGCCGAACAACAGCGCGGTGATAGACGCGAGCGCCAGTTGCTCACCCGGCACCCTGCCGTGCGGGCCCCAAGTGGCGAAGTGCATCGAAAGGCCCCAAAGCACACCAAAGGGCAGGCTGAAGACAAGCAGGTTCTGCCTGAAGGTCGCATAAAGCAGCAGGCGAACCTGCCAGCCCAGCCGCTGCGCCAGATGCCACGCCAACGGAAACACCCAGAACCGCGGGATGCCCGCGCGTTCTGCTTCGGCCAGCGCGGCCGCCAGCTTGCGGCTATAATCGTCCGCCATGATCGCTCCGTTTCAGGTGCTGGCACCCTGCGCTGATGCGCGCGTCCCGGCAAGTCCTCCCAGAAAGGGCTTGGCGCGGCGCGGCTTTACCGGCACAGAGGAGGGGACAGGCAGAGGAACGAACCATGACCGATCCAGACCGCGCCTATGCGAATGGGGCCTTCATCGCAGGGGCAGATGCCTTCCCGCCCCGGTGGGAGGCTGCCGCCAGCAACTTCCGCGCGGCACTTGGCACGCGAGCGGAATGTGGCCTGACCTATGGCCCTGCCCCACGCCAGCAGTTCGACCTGTTCCTGCCCGAGACCGCACCGCGCGGCATTCTGGTCTTTGTCCATGGTGGCTACTGGATGGCTTTTGGCCGCGAAAGCTGGTCGCATCTGGCGGCGGGTGCGCTGGCTCGCGGCTTGGCCTGCGCCATGCCCTCTTACACGCTCGCCCCCGAGGCGCGGATTTCCTCCATGACGCAAGAGGTGGCCAGCGCCTGCACCGCCATCGCCGCGCGGCTGCCTGGCCTGCCGATGGTGGTGACCGGGCATTCCGCCGGAGGGCATCTGTCAGCCCGCATGGGCTGCGCCGACATTGCTCTGCCCGGGCTTGTGCGCGTCGTGCCGATCTCGCCCCTGGCCGATCTTGCGCCGCTGCTGGCGACCACGATGAACCAAACCCTGCATCTGGATGCGGCAGAGGCGCAGGCCGAAAGTCCCGCCTTTCTGCCCCGCCGTGCCGGGGTCGGGGCGCATGTCTGGGTCGGGGCGCAGGAACGCCCTGCCTTCCTGTGGCAGGCACGCGTTCTGTCGGAGGAATGGAATTGTCCCTGGACCACCGATCCGGGTCGCCACCACTTTGACGTGATCGACGCGCTGGCCGATCCCGCTTCGGCGCTTTGCGCGGCCTGCATGGACGAGGTTCCGGCCCGCTAAATTTCGGCACAAGGCAGTTGTAATCGGAGCCGGTTTATTATATTCATTTTTATGAATGTGAAATCCGAGGCTCCAATGCTGCTGCGCTCTTTCCTGCTCGCCACGCTTCTGGCCAGCCCCCTCGCCGCCACCGCCCAACCGCTTGTCCCGGTTCAGGTGACCGAATGGAAACCCGTCTATGGCCGGATCGAGGCCAAGGATCGCCTGCCCGCCCGCGCCCGCATCGGTGGCACGCTGGTCGAACTGACCGTGACCGAGGGCGATCTGGTCGAGGCCGGTCAGCCGCTGGGCCTCATCGTCGATGACAAGCTGAACTTCCAGCTTGCCGCCGTGCAGGCGCAGATCGAGGCGCTGAACGCCCAGCTTTCCAACGCGGAAACCGAATTGCAGCGTGGCGAGGATCTGCTGAAGCGCGGTGTCACCACCGCGCAACGGCTGGATGCGCTGCGCACGCAGGTCGATGTGGTGAAGGGCCAGATTGATGCGCAGACGGCGCAGGCCCGCGTGCTGCAACAACAGCAGGCCGAAGGCACCGTAACCGCCCCGGTGGCGGGGCGCGTGCTGTCGGTGCCGCAGGCGGCGGGGGCCGTGGTCATGCCGGGCGAGGCAGTGGCCACCATCGGCGGCGGGGGGTTCTTCCTGCGCATCGCCGTGCCAGAGCGCCATGCAGCGCATCTCGAACAGGGCGCCGCCATCACCATCGAAACACCCGCAGGCGAATCGCAGGGCACGCTGGCCCGCATCTATCCGCTGATCGAGAATGGCCGTGTGGTGGCCGATGTCGAGGTCGCGGGCCTGCCGGACAGCTTTGTCGACGCCCGTGTCGTGGTGCGCCTGCCGGTGGGCAAGCGCATGGCGCTTCTGGTGCCTGCCGATGCCATCGCCACCAGATCGGGCCTTGATTTCGTGACGGTGAAGACCGCCGAAGGCACCGAGGACCGCACGGTCGTTCCCGGCCAGCATCACCGGATCGACGGCACCGAGATGATCGAGATTCTCTCGGGCCTGCATGAGGGCGACGAGATCGGAGCCGCGGAATGAACCAGAAACTCGGGATTGCCGGGGGCCTCACGCGGGCCTTCATCGGCTCGGCGCTGACGCCGCTGTTCATCCTTGCCGCGTTGGCGGTGGGGCTTGTCGCGCTCATCTCGCTGCCGCGCGAGGAAGAGCCACAGATTTCGGTGCCGATGATCGACATTCTGGTCACCGCGCAGGGCCTGAAGGCCGAGGACGGGGTGAAGCTGGTCACCGAACCGCTGGAAACCATCGTAAAGGGCATCAACGGGGTCGAACACGTCTATTCGCAGACCCGCGACGATGGCGCCATGGTGACGGCGCGGTTCCTGACCGGCACGCCGTCGGATTCCGCCATCCTGCGCGTGCATGAAAAGCTGCGCGCCAACATGGATCGCATCCCGGTCGGCATCCCCGAACCGCTGGTGGTGGGGCGCGGCATTGATGATGTGGCCATCGTGTCGCTGACGCTCTCGCCCAAACCGGGCGCCGATATGACCCCCGCCGACCTGACCCGCATCGCGCGCGAACTGCGCTCCGAGGTCGCCAAGACCGAGGACGTGGGCCTGACCTACCTTGTGGGCGAGGCGACCGAGGCCATCCGTATCGCCCCCGATCCCGAACGGCTTGCGCTGTATGGCGTGACGCTGCAACAGCTTGTCGGCAAGGTGCAGCAGGCGAACCGGGCCATGAACACCGGCAAGCTGCGCGATCAGGGGCAGGAGATCGACCTTGTGGCGGGCGAGACCCTCACCGCCCCCACCGAGGTGGCGAACCTGCTGCTGACCACGCGCGACGGCCGCCCGGTCTATGTGGCCGATGTGGCGGATGTGGCCTATGTGCCGGATACTGGCGACACGCTGGTCAGCCACATCACCCGCAACGCCGACGGCAGCCTGAACCGCGGGCCCGCCGTTACGCTGGCGGTGGCGAAACGCGCGGGCGCCAATGCCGTGGTGGTGGCCGAGGCGATCCTGCATCGCGTCGAAAGCCTTGAAGGCCGCCTGATCCCCGAGGATATGCAGGTCACCGTCACCCGCGACTATGGCGAGACGGCCAATGAAAAGGCCAACGAACTGCTGTTCCACCTCGGCCTTGCCACCCTCTCGATCATCGGGCTGGTGCTGCTGGCAATCGGCTGGCGCGAAAGCATCGTGGTGGCCATCGTCATTCCGGTGACGATCCTGCTCACGCTGTTTGCCGCATGGATCATGGGCTACACGCTGAACCGCGTCAGCCTTTTCGCGCTGATCTTCTCCATCGGTATCCTTGTCGATGACGCAATCGTGGTGATTGAAAACATCGCGCGGCACTGGGGCATGGGGGACGGTCGCTCGCGCCCGCAGGCCGCCATCGACGCTGTGGCCGAGGTGGGCAACCCCACCATCGTCGCCACGCTGACCGTGGTCGCCGCGCTGCTGCCCATGCTGTTCGTCAGCGGGCTGATGGGGCCCTATATGTCGCCGATCCCGGCCAATGCCTCGGCCGCGATGATCTTTTCCTTCTTCGTCGCCGTCATCATAACCCCTTGGCTGATGGTCAGGATCGCCGGCAAGGCGCCGGTGCATGGCCATGATGCGGGCGGCAGCCACGGCACCCCCGGCGGCAGACTGGGCGCGGCTTTCGCCCGTGTGGCGCGGCCTCTGCTCAAGACCAAGGCGCGCAGCCTGACCTTCCTGCTGGTCACCGCAGCGCTGTCCTTCGGCTCGCTCGCACTCCTTTACACCAAGGATGTGACGGTGAAACTTCTGCCCTTCGACAACAAGTCGGAGCTGTCGGTCACCATCGACCTGCCGGAAGGCAGCAGCCACGAGGCGACCGACCGCGTGGCACAGGATGTGGCGCGCATGGTCATGGGCTTGCCCGAGGTGATTTCGGTCGAGACCCATGCCGGGACAGCGGCCCCCTTCAACTTCAACGGTCTGGTGCGCCACGCCTATGTGCGCAATTCGCCGGAACTGGGCGAGGTGCAGATTCTGCTCGCGCCCAAGGGTGACCGCGACCGCACCAGCCATGACATCGCGCTGGACATCCGCCAGAAGCTTGCCGGAATCGACATGCCCGCGGGCACGGTGCTGAAAACGGTGGAACCGCCGCCCGGCCCGCCGGTCATGGCGACCCTGCTGGCCGAGGTCTATGGCCCGACGCCGGAGGTGCGCCGCGAGGCCGCCGCGAAGATCCGCGCCGCCTTTGAACAGGTGCCCTATATCGTCGATGTGGATGACAGCTATGGCACCGCCGCGCGGCGGCTGCGGGCCACGATCTCGACCGATGATCTGGAGTTCTTCTCGGTGCAGGAAAGCGATGTCTTCGACACGCTGGCACTGCTGAATGCCGGGCAAACCGTGGGTTATTCGCATCGCGGCGAGGGGCGGCAGGCGCTGCCCATCGTGATCGCGCGCGACAAATCCGACCGGGTGCTGGACGAACGCTTTCTGTCCACCCCCATCCCCGCCAACACCCTGCCCGGTGCGCGGGGGGTGGTGGAACTGGGTGATGTGGCCCGCATCCGCGAGGAACAGGCCAGCTTCCCGATCTTCCGCCACAATGGCCGCGCCGCCGAGATGGTGACGGCAGAACTCGCCGGGGATTACGAGGCGCCGCTTTACGGCATGCTCGCCGTCGCCGATGCGGTGGAGAACATGGACTGGCCCGAGGGCATGAAGCCCGAGATCAGCCTGCATGGCCAACCCGAGGATGAAAGCCACGTCACCCTGCTGTGGGATGGCGAGTGGGAGGTCACCTTCGTCACCTTCCGCGACATGGGGGCGGCCTTCGCGGTGGCGCTGCTGGGCATCTATATCCTTGTCGTGGCGCAATTCGGCAGCTTCCGCCTGCCGCTGGTGATCCTGACGCCGATCCCGCTGACCTTCCTTGGCATCATGGCGGGGCATCTGATCTTCAACGCACCATTCAGCGCGACCTCGATGATCGGCTTCATTGCGCTGGCGGGGATCATCGTGCGCAACTCGATCCTGCTGGTCGATTTCATTCGCCATGGGCCGTCCGATGTAGGGCCGGTGGAGTTGCTGATCCAGGCGGGCGCCATCCGGTTCAAGCCGATCCTGCTGACCGCCATCGCGGCGATGATCGGGGCGGTGGTGATCCTCGCGGACCCGATTTTTCAGGGGCTTGCAATCTCGTTGCTGTTCGGACTGCTCAGTTCGACCCTGCTGACGGTTCTGGTAATCCCGGCGATCTATCGCGTCTTCAAGACCTGACCGTCGCGATAACGTCAATTGGGGGGCGGTTCCGCCCCCACCCTTTTTTACGGCTCAGATCACCTCGATCCAGTTGCGCAGCGCCGGCAACGTGCTGATCCCCTCAATGTGAAGATTACCCGCATGGCCGAAATCCAGCTCGACCGCTGATCCAAGATCATGGCCCCAGCGCGCCACGATCTGCCCCGCAGTCTTGCCCCGGATCATGCTCAGTGCACTGTCGTCCAGCCATAGACGGTCCCCCTCGCGCCCGTCGAAATCGCGGATACTGTCCTTACCGCCGCTGAAGACAAAGCGGTCGGCGCCCGAGCCGCCGATCAGAATGTCATTTCCCGCGCTGCCCTCCAGCGTATCGCGCCCGCCACCGCCGACCAGCAGATCATCGCCCCCGCCACCAATCAGCCAGTTCGCAGCCCCGTTCCCGCTCAGCCGGTCATCGCCGGCGCCGCCACGCACCCCTTCGATCTGGCGCAGCAGATCCATCCCCTCCGCCGTGGCCTGCGGTCTGACCAGTGACAGGTTCACCGTCACATCGCGGCGGGTGTTAAATACTGCCCAGTCAAAACCCTTGCCACCGATGAGCGTATCATTCCCGGCCCCGCCGGTCAGTGTATCCGCCCCCTTGCCACCATTCAGCAGGTCATCGCCCGCCCCTCCGCTCAGCCGGTCCTCCCCTGCGGCACCGTAAAGCAGGTTGTCCCCTGCATTGCCGGTCAGCCTGTCCGCGCCACCGCCACCGCGCAGCCCTTCGATACCAGACAGACGGTCGATGCCATGGCCCGCGATATCCTGCGCGCCCTTCTGCGCAAGCGAGACCTGCACCCCGCGCGTGCCGGCATAGACCGCCACATCCACTCCGGCGCCGCCTTGCAGCCGGTCATTGCCGGGGCCACCGATCAGCACATCATCGCCCGCACCGCCCCGCAGGCGGTCATTGCCCGCGCGCCCCGCCAGCGTATCCTGCCCCGCCATGCCGTCGAGCCGGTTCGCCGCCGCATCCCCCGACAGCCGGTCCCCGGCAGAGCCGCCCCGCACGCCCTCGACCCCGGACAAAAGATCGCGTCCCTGCCCGGTTTCCTGCGCCCCCCGGATGGCAAGATCGACTTTCACCGGGACAGACCCGGCAAAGAACGCCCAGTCGAACCCGGCGCCGCCGATCAGCGTATCATTGCCCCCATCGCCGGACAGCTTGTCATTGCCACCCCGCCCGTCGATCAGGTCATCGCCACCGTCGCCCGAAATCCGGTTCGCCCTGCCATCGCCACGCAGCAGGTCGTCGCGCCAGCCCCCTCTCAGGTTCTCGATCCCCTCCAGCCAGTCGCGGCCGCGACCGCCGGTGTTCTGCCAGCCGGTGAGGGCCAGATCGACCCGTACCTGCGCCCGCCCGGCATAGACGGCCCAGTCCTGCCCCTTGCCGCCGAGCAGCCGGTCGTCGCCATCATTCCCGATCAGCGTGTCAGCCCCGGAACCGCCCATGAGCCAGTCATTGCCGTCACCGCCATCCAGCAGATCGGCCCCACCCCCGCCGGTCAGGGCGTTTGCCCCGTCGTTCCCCGTGATCACATCGGCGCGGCGACCGCCTTTGACATCCTCGATCCCGCGCAGCACATCGCCCAGCGCCGCACCGGCATTCACGCCTGCCAGCGCCAGATGGATCACAACCGGCTGTCGCGCGCCCTGATAGCTGACGCAATCGCGGCCTGGGCCTCCCACCAGCGTATCGGCACCCTGACCACCCTGCAGCGTATCGGCACCCGCCCCGCCGTCCAGCAGGTCATCACCACCGCCACCGGCCAGCCGGTCATCGCCATCGCCGCCGCCCAGCCGGTTGGCCCGGTCGTTGCCCCGCAAGGTATCGGCAAAGCGGCTGCCCGCCAGATCCTCGATCCCGTCATAGCGATCCCCCTGCGCCGCGCCGCCACCGCGCCCCGTGCCCAGATCGGCCAGAACCGCCCGGGACATCGTGTCGTAATCCACCAGATCGCGGCCATTGCCACCGACCAGCAGGTCCCCCCCGCCCGAGCCCTCCAGCGTGTCGTCCCCCGATCCCCCCCTCAGCGTTTCCGCGCTGGCAGCGCCGGACAGCCGCCGCCCGGCGACCACCGCAGGCGCCACCACATGCCAGAGACCGAAGATATCAGACGAGGCAAAGGTCGCCGGGTCGATATTGCGCCCATCCGCGCTGTAGACATACAGCGCCTCGTCTCCCCAGCGGATGACGAGACAGCCGGTGCGCCCCTTCATCGGCAGCACCTCGACCGAATAGATCCGGCCCCAGCCGGAAAGGTCCAGCCGGTCCACGCCCGGCGTGAAATCGCGGATGACATCGGTCTCACCATCCGCCGCCAGCACAAAGACATCGGCACCCGGCCCGCCCCACATCTCGTCCGCGCCCTTGCCGTCCATCAGAATGTCATCCCCGGCGCCCCCCGAGAGCGTGTCATCCCCCGCCATGCCGGCGATCAGATCGTTGGTATCTCCGCCCGCCAGGGACTCTGCGCGCGATGACCCGATGATTTCGGGTGCCAGCACACCAGGATCGACGCTGATGCGATGCAATCCCCGGCCTTCACCCGCAATGACCAACTCGATCCGCCCGTCGGTCACTACAGCCGTGATGGCCGTCACATTATCCAGCGCCAGCCGGTCGTCCTTCAGCACCACACCCGCATGAATAAGCCGCCCGTCCGGCATCAGGACAAAAGCCGAAATCCCTTCGTCTCCGCCCCCCGCGAACAGGAAGACCCGGTCGCCCACCACCGCCGTGGCGATGGCCTGCACGGACTGGAACCGGGTATCCAGCGTGTCGATGACATGATCGGTCAGAACCGCCACTCCGTCGGCATCGACCCTGATGACCGAAATCGAGGAGGAGCCGGCTCCTGCCACGAAAAGCCATTGCCGCCCCCCCGCCTCGGCCACTGCCAGCGCCGACGGGTCGGAAATTCCCATCCCTGCCGAAGCGCCGACAGTGCTGGTGGCCTTGAGCGTGCCCGCCGCCGTGACCTGCCAGACCGTCAGCCCGTCAGAGAGACTGGACAGCGAGACAAGGAAGGTCTTGCCGACGCTGCGCAGCACCTCCAGCGCCGCCACCTCGACCGTCTGATCCTCCGCCGCCAGCGCCACCGCGTCGCGCAGCACCATGCGGCCCGCCCCGTCCAGTGACCAAAGCTGCAACTGCCCCGAACTCTGCCCGGCGATTGCCGCGAAGGTCTGGCCATTGCGGCTGAAGAAGGCCTGCGCGCTTTGTATCCCGTCGGGACCATCCTTCAGACCCAGCCAGCTGTCGATGCCGCCTGCCTTGTCCAGCCAATAGGCGCCCGGCCGCGTGCCCCAGCCGCCTGTCCAGACAAGGATCGGCCCGTCGTCGAGGTTCACCTGCGACAGTTTTGGCGGTGCCGACATCCAGACGCCGGTGGCCAGACCCTGCTGGTCGATTAGCCGCAACCCTGCACCGCTGTCCGTCAGCTCCAGCGCGAGGATGCCTCCCCCCGCGCGGGTCGTCGTATAGACATAGGCAACGCCATCCACGAGGCGCGTGCATATGTCGGTAATGCCCGCAATCATTTGCGAAGCCGCGGCCCGGAACGAGCCGATGACCCTGAACCCCAGCACCTCTTCCCCACACACCACATGTCACACCCAAGGTCAGGATGCGGGCAAGGTGCTGAGCCGGGGCTTAACGAAGCATGGCAGGGCCGGGCAGCCCGGCGGCATTAGCGAGGCGGTTGGGCCGGAGTTAATTCAAATGAAAGGAATTGGGCGGGCGCGATCAGCGCCCCACCCCGACATAGGTTTCAAACCCGGCGGCCAGAACCTCGTCCCGGTCATAGACATTGCGCAGGTCACAGAGGCGCGGGCGCTCCATCTTGCGGGCCAGCTTGCCCATGTCCAGCGCGCGGAACTCGTTCCATTCGGTCAGAAGCACGATCAGATCGGCCCCCTGCGCAGCCCCATAGGGGCTTTCGACCCATTTGACGCCGGGCAGCAGCGCCTCGCCCTCGCGCCGCCCCTCGGGGTCGACCACGCGAACCTTTGCCCCCGCCCCGACCAGCGCCGGAATGATCGTCAGCGAGGGCGCATCGCGCATGTCATCGGTGTTCGGCTTGAAGGTGACGCCCAGAACAGTGATCACCTTGTCGCGCAGCTGACCGTCGCAAAGATCTTCGATCTTCTCGATCATGCGGTGCTTGATTTCCTCGTTCACGCGGATGACCGTTTCGGTGATCTGCATGGGCACGGCATGATCCTGCCCGATCCGCGCCAGCGCCTTGGTATCCTTGGGGAAACAGCTTCCACCATAGCCCGGCCCGGCATGCAGGAATTTGGCACCAATCCGGCCATCCATCCCGATACCCTTGCTGACCGCCTTCACATCGGCCCCCACCCGCTCGCACAGGCGGGCAATTTCATTGATGAAGGTGATCTTGGTCGCCAGAAAGGCGTTGGCGGCGTATTTGATCATCTCGGCGGATTCGAGATTGGTATAGACCACCGGGAAATCGCGCAGGCTCAGCGGGCGATAGATGTCAGCCATCACCTTGCGGGCGCGTTCGGTTTCCACCCCGACCACCACCCGGTCAGGGCGCATGAAATCGTCAATGGCCGCGCCTTCGCGCAGAAATTCGGGGTTCGAGGCCACGTCGAATTCCTTGCCGCCCGCCGTTTTCGCCACCGCCTCGGCGACCTTGCGATTGGTGCCCACCGGCACGGTGGATTTGGTGACGATGACGGTATAGCCATCCATCGCCGCGCCAATCTCCTCGGCCGCCGCCATCACATAGCGCAGATCGGCATGACCGTCGCCGCGCCGCGTCGGTGTGCCCACCGCAATGAACACCGCATCCGCCCCGGCCACCGCCGCCGCCAGATCCAGCGTGAAGGACAGGCGACCCGCAGCAACGTTTTTGGCCATAAGCTGATCAAGACCCGGCTCGAAAATCGGCACCTCACCTGCGCGCAGTTTTTCGACCTTGGCCGGGTCCTTGTCGACGCAAATCACGTCATGCCCGAAATCCGAGAAACATACGCCGGAAACCAGCCCGACATAGCCCGTCCCAATCATCGCAATCTTCATCTGCACGCCTGCTCTTGCGGCCTTCACCGGCCGGTTCCACTGTGCCTCACAGCAAGTTCCGGTCTAGCGTGCGGCAACGGGCGGTGTCAAAGCCCGTGCCACCGAAGGGTCAGCTTTTCGTGGCCAGAACCGAAGGCGTGACGCTGCGACGGTTCAGCATGGCCTCGCGCCAGGTGATGTAACTGATCGCTGCGATGATGACGCCACCGCCCGCCAGAACCCAGATATCGACCGTTTCGTGAAACACGACATAGCCCAGCAGCGTCGCCCACAGGAGTTGCAGAAAGGTTACCGGCTGCGTCACCGTCAGCGGCGCCACCGCGAAGGCGCGCGTCATGCAGTAATGCCCCGAGGTTGCAAAGGCCGCGACCCCGGCCAGCGCCACCAGTTGCACGGGCGTTACCGGCACCCAGACCGCCAGCGCGAAGGGCGCAAGGCCCAGCGTGACCATCAGGCTCATCATCGCCACCACTGCCCCGGCGGAGGCCATACCGCTCAGCCGTTTCGCCACCAGATAAGACCCGGCAAAGCCGAAGGCCGCCGCCACCTGTGCCAGGTGGCCGTCCGTCACCTCGCGCATCCCCGGTCTCAGGATGACCAGCGCGCCAAGGATCGCCACACAGACCGCAAGGATGCGGCGCATCGCCAGTTTCTCGCCCAGAAACACCGCCGCGCCCACGGTGACCAGCACCGGGTTGAGATAGCCGATCGCCGTCACCTCGGCCACCGGCAGCCGCGCCATCGCGTAGAACCAGCAGATCACCGCCACGGTATGCACGGCCCCCCGCAGTGCGAACAGCCGCATCGCGCCGGGGGCAAAACCGCCCCGCAGCACCGGACCCAGCGTCGGCAGCAGGAACATCACCCCGAAGGCAAAGCGCAGGAAGGCGCCCTGCGCCGCTGGCAGATCGGTGCCAAGCCAGCGCACCAGCCCGGTAACCCCGACGAAGCTGAGCCCTGAGGCCAGCATCCACATCACACCCTCGACGGGTTTCATCTCGCGCGTCCGATCCATGGTTCGACCCAACCGCAAGGGCCGGGCCGCCGCAAGGACGGCTTTGTCACCGCTACAATCATCCCAGCGCCAGCGCCGCCGCCAGCGCCCACATGATGCAGCCAACCGCCGCCTCCAGCACCACCCAGGCGGCGGGCCGGGCAAAGACCGGCGCCAGCAGGCGCGCGCCATAGCCAAGCGCGGCAAAGAAGCTCAACGAGGCCGCCGCCGCCGCGATCCCGAACGCAAGCCCGTGCGGCGCATATTGCGCCGAGACCGAGCCGATGAAGACCAGCGTATCCAGATAGACATGCGGATTGGCCCAGGTGAACATCAGGCACATGGTGACAACCCGGCGCAGCGGCACCGGCTCGCTTCCCTTCGGCACCAGTGCCTCGCCCCCCTTCAGCGCGGCGCGGAACCGCAAGGCGCCATAGACCAGCAGGAACGCCACGCCCAGCCAGCGCATCGCCCCCCCGAACCACGGCAGCGCCGCCGCGATGGCGCCAAACCCCGCGACCCCGGCAGAGATCAGCAGCGCATCCGAGGCAGCACAGATTACCACTACCACGCCCACATGCTCGCGCCGCAGCCCCTGCCGCAGCACGAAGGCATTCTGCGCCCCGATGGCCGCAATTAGGCTCAGCGAGACCAGATAGCCCGCAACCACCGCCTCAAGCATGGCTCAGCCCCCGCAGCACCGCCATCGCCTTTTCAGCATCCTTTGCAGGCAGGAAGATGTGGTCGTGATGAAATCCCGCCACCATATTGGCGCTGATCCCGGCCTTGGCCAGCGTCCCCGACACCGCCGCCGTCAATCCCACCGCCTCCAGCGCCGAATGCACGGTCAGGGTGATGCGCGCCATTGGCCCTTCCGCCGCGAACCCCGCCGCGCGCAGCGCCACCATGGGGGCGATGACGGTCAGCCCCTCGGCCTCGCGCACCAGAGCGAACCAGTCCAGCCCCTCGGGCAATGGACCTGACACCACCGCATAACCCCAGTCCTGCCCCTCCGGCTTCGGCGCCATTTCCGCCAGAAGCCGCGCCAGATCGGTTTCGCCTGCCATATGATCCTCCGTTTCCGGCTTGACTTAACGGCGCGGCATGGGCGCAATCCAGTTAATCTTTCTGTGTCTGATGAAGTTCTGCTAATGCTCGACTATCCCAATCTCGCGGCCCTTGCTGCCGTCCACCGACGGGGCGCCTTCGATCTGGCCGCCGCGCAGCTGGGCATCACACCCTCTGCCGTTTCGCAACGGGTCAAGGCGCTGGAGGATCGCATCGGCAGCCTGCTGATCCGCCGGGGCCAGCCCTGCATCGCCACTGAAACCGGCCTGCGCCTGATCCGCCACTTCGATGAGGTGATGCTGCTCGAAGCCGCGCTGCCCCTGCCCGACCCGCAACCCGCCACGCTGCGGATCGCGGTCAATGCCGACAGCCTCGCCACCTGGGTTATCCCGGCGCTGGCCGCGGTTGAAGGAATACTGTTCGACATCGTGATCGATGATCAGGACGTCAGCCAGGACTGGCTGCGCACGGGTGAGGTGGCGGGCGCCATCACCTCACACCCCGGCCCGCTTCAGGGCTGTGATACGCTGCCGCTTGGCATCCTGCGTTACATCGCCGCTGCAAGCCCCGGTTACATCGCACGCCATCTGCCCGAGGGCCCGACACGGCCCGCCATGGCGCGTGCCCCCGGCATGACATTTTCTGACAAGGACCGCCTGCAATCCCTTTGGTTGCGGCAGAATATTGGCAGCGAAATTGCCTTTCCCACACATCGCATCGCGTCGTCGCAGGGTTTTGTCGATGGCGCGCTGGCGGGCCTTGGCTGGGGGATGCTGCCCCTTCTGCAAGCCGCGCCGCATCTGGCCAAGGGCCGGCTGCGGGAGCTGATCCCAGACACGTCGCTTGATACCCCGCTGCACTGGCAGTTCGCCCGCCGCACCGCACCTGCGCTTGCCCCGCTCAGCCGCGCGCTGCAACAGGCAGCCCGTCAGGCGCTGATCACAGCCTGACCCAATTGCTTCTTGCAAAAATACTCAAATCGCAGCCCCGCCATCCGGCGCGCCATAAGAAAAAGGCCCCCGCATCACTGCGAGGGCCCTCTGCTTCCACCAACCCGTTCAGGCCAGTTGCGCCGCCACATCCTCGGGCACGTCGAAATTGTGGGTGACGGTCTGCACGTCGTCATCCTCTTCCAGCAGGTCGATCAGACGCATCAGCTTTTGCGCAGTTTCCAGATCGACCTCGGTCAGCGACTGCGGCTTCCAGATCAGCTTCGACTCCGTCGATTCCCCCAGCGCCTTTTCCAGCGCGTCCGAAACTTCGGACAGGCTCTCGACCGAGCAATAGATCCAGTGGCCCTCGTCATCCGATTCCACATCGTCGGCCCCGGCGTCCAGCGCCGCCATCATCACGTCATCGGCGGATCCGGCCGAAGCGGGATAGGAAATCTCGCCCACACGGTCAAAGCTGTGCGAAACCGAGCCGGTCTGCCCCAGATTGCCGCCGCATTTGGTGAAATAGCTGCGCACGTTCGAAGCGGTGCGGTTCAGGTTATCGGTCATCGCCTCGACGATGATCGCGATTCCGTTGACGCCGTACCCCTCATACCGGATCTCGGTATAGCTTTCGGCATCGCCGCCGATCGACTTCTTGATGGCACGTTCAATCACGTCCTTCGGCATCGAAACGGCCTTGGCCGCCTTCACCGCCAGACGCAGACGCGGGTTCTTGTCGGGATCGGGATCACCCATCTTGGCGGCGACGGTGATTTCCTTCGCCAGTTTCGAAAACATCTTCGAGCGCAGCTTGTCCTGCTTGCCCTTGCGATGCTGGATGTTCGCCCATTTCGAATGGCCTGCCATGGCCTCTTCTCCCGGTCCCGTATGTATGATGCGCCCCTCTACACCACAGCGGGGGACTGCGGCAACCCCCCGCCCGGCGGCGCGGATCAGGGGAACAGCGGCCAGATCAGCGGGATCAGCGCCGAACAGAGCAGCCAGGTGATGATGTTCAGCGGAATCCCGATCCGGGTGAAATCGGTGAATTTGTAGCCGCCGGGGCCATAGACCATCATGTTGGTCTGGTAACCGATGGGCGTCGCGAAGGCGAGCGTGGCCGAGAACATGACCGCCACCGCGAAGGGCCGCGGATCGGCACCCAGCTGGCGGGCGAGTTCGATGGCAATGGGCGTGTAAAGCACCGCCACCGCATTGTTCGACAGGAACTCGGTCAGCACCACGCCCAGCAGATAGACCACCATGATCATGGCAAAGGGCGGCAACTCACGCATGAACGGTTCGACATGCGTCACGATCAGCGCGACCGCCCCCGATTCCTCCAGCCCCTGCCCCACAGCGATCATCGCGAAGATCATCGCCAGTAGACGGCCATCAACAAACCCCAGTGCCTCGTCACTGTCGACACAGCGGGTCACGAGGATGATCGTCACGGCAAACAGGCCCAACACATAGATCGGCGCGAAATCCATCGCGGACAGGATGACCACCGCGGCCAGCGCACCGATGGCGATGGGCGCCTTGCCCCGGCGATAGGCACGCTGCTTGGGCTTCGACACATCGACCATGTCCATGTCATCGGCGAGCCGCTTGATGTCCTCGGCGCTGCCTTCCAGCAGCAGCGTGTCGCCCACCTGCACCACCAGTTCATCCAGCTGGCGCCCGATGTTCTGGCTCTTGCGATGCGCCGCCAGCACATAGACACCATAGCGCCGCCGCAACCGCATCTCGCCCAGTGATCGGCCGATCATGCGGCAGCCCGGCGTGATCAGAACCTCCACCGTCTCGGTCTGCACCGAGGACAGCTTGTCGACGATGCGCATGTCCGTGCGGTTCTGCATGTCCAGCAGTTCAGACATCTCGGTGCGCAACACCACCCGGTCCCCGGCGTCCAGCACCACCGCTGCCAGATCGCGGCGCAGCGACAGGTCGCCCCGCAGCACGTCGATCACCCGGACACCTGCCCGCTTGAACTGCTGCACCTCCAGCACCGGCGTGCCGATCAGCACCGAATCCTCGGGGATCGCCACTTCGGTGAAGTATTTCATGCGCTTGCGTTCACCCAGCATCGAGGCCATCGACTGCCGGTCCGGCAGCAGCCGCCGGGCGAAAACCGCCTGATAAAGCCCGCCCACGATCACGACGGCAATCCCCAGCGGCGCAATCTCGAACAGGCCGAAGTGCGGCATGCCCGCGCTATGTACCACGCCATCGACCAGAAGATTGGTCGAGGTGCCGATCAGCGAGATCATCCCCCCCATCACCGTCATATGGCTCAGCGGGATCAACATCTTTGACGGGGAGGAGCCAATGCGCCCGGCGATCTGGATGACCACCGGAATCATCACCGCCACCAGCGGCGTATTGTTCATGAAGGCCGAGGCAATGGCGATGAAGCCGTAAAGCACGAAGATCGTCATCTTCGGCCGGCTGCCGACATGCGCTTCGGCATAACCGATCAGCATTTCCACCGATCCGGTGCGCACCAGCCCGCCCATCACCATGAACATCAGCGCGATGGTCCAGGGGGCGTTGTTCGACAGAACACCCAGCGCTTCCTTGTAGGGAAGGATGCCCAGCAGGATCATCACCGCTGCGCCGGCGATTGCCGTCACCTCGACCGGAAAGACCTCTTTCACGAACAGGACGAACATCACCAGCAGGATGCCGATGGAAACGAAAGCCTGACTGTCCTGCGCAAGTTCGATGCCGAACATGGATGTCTCCGCTATACTCGACTGACTTGGTAGATAATTATTCTCCATCTGGCAAAGGAAAGTTTTGCCAGATCCTGTCAAACAGCCGAAAAAGGAAAACTCTCTCTCGCCGGCCCGCGTCGCGAAATCCTGTCCGGTCCGCGCGCCGGGATCAGGGCCGCGTCTCCTGCAAACGGCCCCCGATGCGGATCATCCGCACCGACAGCGCCTTGCCGCTGCGGTCATCGGTCTCGACCAGCACACCCGACAGCGTGGCCGGGCCGTTGGCCGGGCTGAAACGGTCTTTCGGCATACCGGTCACGAAGCGCCGCATCGGCTCCAGCTTCTCCATGCCGATGACCGAATTGTAATCGCCGCACATGCCCGCATCGGTCAGATAGGCGGTGCCACCGCTCAGAATCTGCGCGTCGCCGGTGGGCACATGGGTATGGGTGCCGACAACAAGGCTCGCCCGTCCGTCACACCAGTGGCCCATCGCCATTTTCTCACTGGTGGCCTCGCAATGCACATCGACAACGATCGCCTGCGCCAGGCCGCCCAGCGGATGCGCCTTCAGCACCGTGTCAATGGCGGAAAACGGGTCGTCGAAGGGCCGCTTCATGAAAACCTGCCCCAGAACCTGCGCCACCAGCACCTTGCGCCCGCGCGCATCCGAAAACAGCCGCGCGCCCTTGCCCGGTGCCAGTTTGGCGAAATTGATTGGCCGCAGGATGCGGTTTTCCTGCTCGATGAAGGGCAGCATGTCCTTCTGGTCAAAGGCATGGTCACCCAGCGTCAGACAATCCGCCCCCGCCGCCAGCAGAGCCTTCGCATGCTCTGCCGTCAGCCCCATGCCCGACGAGGCATTTTCGCCGTTCACCACGACGAAATCGAGCCCCCATTCAGCGCGCAGGCCCGGCAACCGCTCCACGATCGCCGCACGCCCCGCGCGCCCCATCACATCGCCAAGAAACAGGATCTTCATGAGAAATCCCTAGGCCCGCATCGGCGTTCGCGCAAGGCTCCTGCCCTGCTTCTTGTGAAAATACTCCGGGGTCCGGGGCAGCGCCCCGGTCCGCAGGTCAGTCCTAGCGCGACCGCCCGAACCGGGGGCCAGCCCCCGGACCCCCGGAGTATTTTCGGCAAGAAGCAAGAGGATGACTGGTCGCGGGGCGGCGAACGGCTATTTTGACGGCATGAGCATCCTGCCCCCCGCCCTCTCCGACTGGTTCGCCGCGCAAGGCTGGCAGTTGCACCCGCATCAGATGGCGATGCTGGAACGTGCGCAAGACAGGTCAACCCTGCTGATCGCGCCGACCGGCGGGGGCAAGACACTTGCCGGATTCCTGCCATCACTGGCAGAAATCGCGGCAGATCCGCGCGCAGGCTTGCACACGCTCTACATTTCTCCGCTCAAGGCTCTGGCAGCCGACATCCGTCGCAACCTGCGGCGCCCGGTCGAGGGGGCGGGACTGCCCATCCGTATCGAGGACCGCACGGGCGACACGACCTACACCCAGCGCCGTCGCCAGCGCGCCGATCCGCCGCATATCCTGCTGACCACGCCGGAAAGTCTTGCGCTGCTGCTGAGCTATGAGGATGCGCCGCGCATCTTCGCCGGATTGCGGCGGGTGGTGGTGGATGAGATTCATGCGCTGGCCGAAAGCAAGCGGGGCGACCAGCTGATGCTGGGGTTGGCACGGCTGGAAAGGCTCGCGCCGGGGCTGCGGCGGGTAGGGTTGTCGGCCACCGTGGAAGACCCCGCCGCTCTGGCGCAGTTTCTGGGCGCCGGGGCACAGGTGCTGGAAGCCGATCCCGGGCCGGAGCCGGATATCGCCATGCTGGACACCGGCGCACCGCCCCCCTGGGCAGGCGGTGGAGGACGGCATGCCATTCCGGCGATTCTGGAACAGGTGAAGCGCCACCGCACCACGCTGATCTTCCACAATACCCGCGCGCAGGCCGAGATCTTTTTCCATCACCTGTGGCTCGCGAATGATGAAAGCCTGCCCATCGCCATCCATCACGGCAGCCTTGCCCGCGAAAGCCGCGAGAAAGTCGAGGCG
The DNA here is from genome assembly GCF_003054195.1 of Gemmobacter caeni. Taxonomy (GTDB): domain Bacteria; phylum Pseudomonadota; class Alphaproteobacteria; order Rhodobacterales; family Rhodobacteraceae; genus Gemmobacter; species Gemmobacter caeni. The sequence goes on along the minus strand of NZ_QBKP01000004.1, from coordinate 256,209 downwards.
GCGATGGTCGCCGGGCAGTTGCGGGCGGTGGTCTGCACCGGCACGCTGGATCTGGGGATCGACTGGGGCGACGTGGATCTTGTGATACAGGTCGGCGCGCCGAAGAACGTCAAGCGGTTGGTACAGCGCATCGGGAGGGCGAACCACCGCTACAACGCGCCGTCGAAGGCGCTGCTGGTGCCCGCGAACCGCTGGGAAGTGGTGGAATGTCAGGCCGCGCTGGAGGCGGTGCGCGCCCGCGATCTGGATGGCGAGCCGCGCGGCTCCGGCCCGCGCGACGTGTTGTGCCAGCATATCCTCGCCACGGCCTGCGCCGGTCGCTTCGCGGCCGATGCGCTTTATGCCGAGGTCATCAGCGCCGGGCCCTATGCGGGGATTTCACGCCCGGAGTTCGACGCCTGTCTCGAATTCTGCGCCACCGGCGGCTATGCGCTGCGCGCCTATGACCGCTGGCAACGGCTGATGCTGCGGGACGGGCTCTGGCAGTTGCGCGATCCCCGCGCGGCGGCGGTGATCCGGCAGAACCTTGGCACGATCATCGACACCGAGGTGCTGAAGGTCCGTCTGCGGGGCCGGGCGCAGCCTCTGGGCGAGGTTGAGGAAGGCTTCGCCGCCAGCCTTACCCCGGGCGATACCTTCCTGATCGGCGGCGAGATCGTGCGCTACGAGGGGTTGAACGAGCTGACGGTAGAGGTATCGCGCAGCCCCGGCCGGGATCCGAAGGTCGCAGTATTCAATGGCACCAAATTCGCCACATCCACCCGACTGACCGACCGCATCCTGCGCCTGCTGCAACAGCCCGCCTGGCCCGATCTGCCCGCCCATACCGCCGAATGGCTGGCCTTGCAGCGCGAGGTGTCGTCCATGCCCGGCCCCGACAGCCTGCTGTGTGAAAGCTTCCCGCATGAGGGCCGCGAGCATCTGTGCGTCTACGGCTTTGCAGGGCGCAATGCGCAGGCGACGCTGGGCATCCTTCTGACGAAGCGGATGGAGGAAACCGGCCTTGCCCCGCTGGGCTTCGTCTGCACCGATTACGCGACGCTGATCTGGGGGCTGGAGCCGGTGCTGGAGGTGGCGCCGCTGTTCGATATCGCGGCGCTGCGCGACGGGCTGGAGGGGTGGCTCGCCGGGAATGCGGTGATGAAGCGCACGTTCCGCGCCTCGGCCATCATCGCCGGGCTGATCGAGCGGCAGCATCAGGGGCGGCGCAAATCGGGGCGGCAGGCGACGTTTTCGTCGGACATCCTATACGACACGCTGCGCCGCTTCGACCCCGATCACCTGATGTTGCAGATCACGCGAGAGGAGGCGATGCGCGGTCTGGTCGATTTCGGCCGGATCGAGGACCGGCTTTCCCGCGTGCAGGGCCGGATCGACCTCCGCCGGTTACGCAGCGTCACACCTCTGGCCGCGCCGCTGTTCCTTGAGCCGGGCCGCATCCCCGTTCAGGGTGAGGGGCGCGAGCGACTGGCTGAGGCAGCGGCTGCGCGGCTGATGGTGGCGGCGGGTCTCGCCTGATGCGCAGGGGGAGGAACGGATGGAACAGCGGATTCGCGACAGCTTTGCCGCGCAAAGCCTGATGCAGACCTTCGGCGCCACGGTGGCCGAGGTCGCCCCCGGAAGGGTGGTACTCGAGGCGCCGATTGGCGAGGGCGCCCGCCAGCAGCACGGCGCGGGCCATGCAGGCCTGACCTTCGCTCTGGCCGATACCGCCGCAGGCTATGCCGCGCTGACCCTGATGCCCGAGGGGCGCGAGGTGATGACGGTGGAAGCAAAGATCAACCTGATGTCCCCCTGCATCGGCGACCGGCTGATCGCGCGCGGCGAAGTCGCCAAGGCGGGCCGCCGCCTGACCGTCTGCCGCGCCGAGGTGGTGGCGCTGCGCGACGGTCGCGAAACCTGCATCGCGCTGATGCAGGCGACGATGATCCCGGTCGATCCGTGAAAGGACGATACAAACCAGCGCGGTGCAGACCATCCGCGCGGAGGCTCAGAGGGCTGGCTCAACGCCTGCCTCACATGGCACGCCTCCTTGCCACGGGCGTCCTCGTCACCCTTACCGCGCTGCTTGCGCAGCCCGTGTTCGCGCAGGATGCGAGTCGGGACGGGCAGACATGGACCGAGCGGAAATGTGCCCTTTACCGGCGAGCCTTCGACGATGCCCTGCACGCCGTGGGGCGCGATGGAATACGGGAGAGTTTTCTTGCCCGGAATACCACCTTCATCGAAGGCGGCTGCACCGGCAATTCAAAGCTATGCCCGGAAACCGGCAAGGAAATCGAGCTTGCGAACCTGTTGACCGTGATGACCATGAATGAAGGCATGGCCAGCACCTTCGTGCCCTTCGGCTGTCCAAACTGAAGGCGCCCTTACAGCGCCCGCCAGCCGATGTCGCGACGGCAGAAGCCGCCCGGCCAGTCAATCGCATCGACCATGGCATAGGCGCGGGCCTGCGCCTCGGCCAGGGTCTCACCTCTTGCGGTGACATTCAGGACACGGCCGCCGGTGGCGATCAGGGCGCCGTCGCAGGCGGCAGTTCCGGCGTGGAACACCATGTTGCGGCTGTCTTCCGGCAGGGCGGCGAGGCCCCGGATCTCGCTGCCCTTCTCATAGGCGCCCGGATAGCCCTTCGCCGCCATCACCACGGTCAGCGCGTGATCCTCGGCCCAGTTCACCTGCATCTCCGCCAGCCGCTCCTCGGCGCAGGCTTGCAGCAGGTCCAGCGCCTGCGCGCCAAGCCGCAGCATCAGCACCTGACATTCCGGGTCGCCAAAGCGGCAGTTGTATTCCACCAGTCGCGCCTTGCCGTCCCTGATCATCAGTCCGGCGTAAAGCACCCCCTGATAGGGCGTGCCGCGACGGGCCATTTCGCGGATGGTGGGCAGAACGATTTCATCCAGCGCCGCCTGAGCAATGGCATCAGTCAGCACCGGGGCCGGGGAATAGGCCCCCATGCCGCCGGTATTGGGGCCGGTGTCGCCATCGCCCACCCGCTTGTGATCCTGCGCGGTCCCGATGGGCAGGGCGGTCTTGCCGTCGGAAAGGATGAAGAAGCTGGCTTCCTCGCCTTCCATGAACTCCTCGATCACCACCTCGGCACCCGCATCCCCGAAGGCGCCACCGAAGATCTCGTCGATCCCGGCCAGCGCCTCGGCCTCGGTCATGCCCATGATGACACCCTTGCCCGCGGCAAGGCCATCGGCCTTCACCACCAGCGGCGCGCCGACACGGCGGATGTAGTCTTTCGCGGCCTGCGCCTCGGTAAAGCGGGCGTAACCGGCGGTCGGTGCATTGCAGGCATCACAGATTTCCTTGGTGAACCCTTTCGAGGCTTCCAGCCGCGCCGCCTCGGCGCTGGGTCCGAAGGTCAGGATGCCCGCCGCGCGGGTTGCATCGGCCACGCCTGCCGCCAGCGGCGCCTCGGGGCCGACAATCACGAAGTCGATGGCGTTTTCCTCGCAAAAGCGCACTACGTCACGGCCGTTCAGAATATCGAGGCTGGCGCATTCGGCGATCTGCGCAATTCCGGCATTGCCCGGCGCCACGATCAGCCGGTCGCATTTCGGGTTCTGCTTGACCGCCCAGGCCAGCGCATGCTCGCGCCCGCCACTGCCGAGGATGAGGATATTCATGCCGCCGCTCCGTCCGTCAGGGATTGCCGCCTCATAGGGGGGGCCGCGCCCGCTTGCAAGCGCGCAGCGGTCAGTCCTCGTCCGTCACGTCGCTGCCCTGCGCGATCAGGGCGCGCAACAGCGCCTCCAGCCGGGCCGCCTCGGTCGTGCCAAGACTTTCGCGCAGCATGCTGTCGTAATCCAGCGCGCGCTGACCCAGCCGCAGGAACACCTCGCGCCCGGCCGAGGTCAGCGACAGGATTTCGGCCCGCCGGTCGGTCGGGCTGGGGTTGCGCGCCAGATGGCCCTCGGCCTCCAGCGCCGCGACCGCGCGGCTGACCTTGGTCTTTTCGATATGCGAGATACGGCAGATGTCCCGCGCCGTCATGGCGCCGAAGCGGCCCAGATTGGCCATGACGCGCCATTGCGTGCGGGTCATGCCGTAGTCAGCGCGATAGACTGCGTAGAAGGATTTCGACGTCGCCTCCGCCGCCTGATTGAGCAGATAGGGCAGAAAACCGTCCAGATCGAACTGCCCCTGTTCCGCTTCCGTCATCGGCATTGCCCCCGCCAGCCAGTCATCCCCGGCCAAAGTGCCACAGCGGCCCCGGCCTGTCACCCCCGGCACGGCTGTCGTCAGGCTGATACAGGGCGGGGATAGACCGGCAGGCATTCGATGCCGGAGGCCCCGCCATGCCCGAAGCCGCCCCGCGCGCCCTGCCCCGCCACGGCGAGCCGCGCTTTTCCGATCTGCTGCACGCAACAGCCAGCGCGCATCCGCACCCACGGCTGAGCATTGGCGACATGCTGGCTGCGATGCAGGACCGGGCAGGTGCTGCACTGCTGTTCATCTTTGCCTTCCCGAACATCCTGCCGACCCCGCCGGGCGTGGCGACGATCCTTGGCCTGCCGATCATCTTTCTTTCGGCCCAGATGGTGCTGGGACGGCCGCCGCATCTACCCCGGCTGATCGCCGAAAGATCCATGGCGACCGCGCAGGTCCGGCAACTGGTGGCACGCGCCCTGCCGCATCTGCACCGGGCCGAAGGCCTGTTGCACTACCGCTGGCCACTGCTGACCGCGCCGCTGGCCGAACGATTGCTGGGGGTGATCTGCCTGGCGCTGGCGATCCTTTTGTCGCTGCCGGTGCCGCTGGGCAATCTGCTGCCCTCGCTCAGCGTCTGCATCCTCGCACTGGCGATCATGGAGCGTGACGGGCTCTGGGTGCTGGCGGGCCTTGGCGCGGCGGTGGTTTCGTTCCTGTGGCTGGGACTGGTATCCTGGGGCGTGATCCGGGCGGCGGCGTTCGTCATCGGCAACGCCTTCTGATCACATGCCTTCCCAGGGCCGCCGGTCGCGGCGCCAGCGGATGAAATGCACCTCTGCCTCGGCCGCCAGGGCAGCCCAGCGGATCAGCACTTGCGGCCCCGGAAAGCCCATGACCAGCCGCGCCTCACCCTGATGCAACTCCATGCGGGCGGCCCCCATCAGGGCATTCCACGCCGCCATCGCCTCGGCGGGCGGGGTCACGTTCCACGGCAGCAGCAGCCGCCAGCCGGCTTCGGTTTCCTCTGCCCGGAACTCGGGCGATTGCGGAGCGACGCGGGCATAGACCACGCCGCCCTCCGCTTCGACACCACAAAACCCTGCGGTGGCGAAAGCCGCCTGCACCTCTGCCCCGGTCATGCCACCAGCGCCTCCGCCTTCTTGAGATCGACACTGACCAACTGGCTGACCCCCTGTTCCTGCATCGTCACCCCGAACAGCCGGTCCATCCGTGCCATGGTCACGGCGTGGTGGGTGATGATCAGGAACCGCGTCTCGGTGCGCCGGGTCATCTCGTCCAGCAGGTCGCAGAAGCGGGTGACGTTCGCATCATCCAAAGGCGCGTCCACCTCGTCCAGCACGCAGATCGGTGCGGGATTGGCGAGGAACACCGCGAAGATCAGCGACAGTGCTGTCAGCGTCTGTTCGCCCCCCGACAGAAGGCTGAGCGTGGACAGCTTCTTGCCGGGCGGCTGGCACATGATTTCCAGCCCGGCTTCCAGCGGGTCATCGCTTTCCACCAGCACCAGACGCGCCTCACCGCCGCCGAACAGGTGATTGAACAGCGTGCCGAAAGACCCGTTGACCTGTTCGAAGGCGGTCAGCAGACGTTCGCGGCCTTCGCGGTTCAACCCCTGAATCCCGGCGCGCAGTTTCTTCACCGCCTCTTCAAGATCGGATTTTTCCTGCTGAAGCTGGTCATGTTCGGTCTGCACCGCCTTTGCATCTTCCTCGGCGCGCAGGTTCACAGCCCCCAGCGAGTCGCGCTGGCGTTTCAGCCGGTTCACATCAGTCTCCAGCACCTCGGCGGCGGGCATGGCATCCGGGTCGGCCTTCAGCCGGTCCAGCAATTCGGCGGGCGCAAGATCCATCTCCTCGCGGATACGTTCCGCCGCATAGGCGACGGTTTCGCGGGCCGCATCAGCGCGCGCATCGGCGCGGGCGCGGGCCTCGCGGGCCTCACCTGCCAACCGCTCCCCGTCCCGCTCGGCCAGTTGCGCCTCGCGCAGCTTGCCCTCGGCCTCGGCCAGCGCATCGGCGGCCTTGCGGCGACGAGCCTCGGCGGCGTCGATCGCTTCGCCCAGTTCCTCGCGCTTGATGGCGATTTCCTCGGGCGCGGCGCTGGCCTCGACCAGTTCCTCCTCCGCCTCGGCCTTGCGTTCGGCCAGTTCGGCGCTGCGCTTTTCCGCCGTATCCAGACGATGCCGCCAGCCCGAGATTTCCTTGGTGACCTCTTGCCGCCGCCGCACGCGGGCCTCGCCCTCGCGCCGCAGTTCATCCTGTGCCGACCGGCGCGACATCATGGTGATGCGCGCAGCTTCCACCGCCATGCGCAATGCCTCGACCCCGCTGCGCGCGGTTTCCAGATCGTCCAGCCCGCCTGCCCCGGCTTCGGCCTCGGCCAGGCGCGATCGCGCGGCCATCGCCTCGTCATCAAATCGCGTCACGGCCAGCCGCGCGGCCTCCAGCTTGCCAGCGGCGAGCGAGCGGTCAGCCTCGGCCCGCGCCAGTGCCCTGCCCGCCTCAGTCACGCGCTGGTCGGCGGCACGCCGGGCCTCGCGCGCCATCTGATCGGCCCGGTTGAGATCACTCAGACGGGCCTGCAATGCCTCATGCGCCTGTTTAGCGCCCTCAGCCCGCGCGGCGACCTCTTCCAGATCGCGCTTCAACTGCACCAGACGGTTAAGCTGTTGCAGACGCAGCGCCGCGGCCGATGGCGCATCCTCCGCCCCCGCCCGGAACCCGTCCCAGCGCCACAGATCGCCGTTCAGGCTGACCAGCCGTTGACCGGGGCGCAATTGTGCCTGCAAAGCCGCCGCCTGCGCCCGGTCGGCCAGACCGATCTGGGCAATCCGGCGGCAGAGCACCTCGGGCACGGTGACATGGGCCGACAGCGGCGCCACCCCCTCGGGTAGCGGTTGCGGCGCGTCGTAATCCGGCAGCAAGGCCCAGCCGGAACGCGCCCCTTCGGCCAGTTCCGGCGCGCGCAGGTCGTCCGCCAAGGCTGCCCCCAGCGCCGCCTCATAACCTGGCGTGACCTGCACCCGGTCCAGCAATTGCGTGCCCGCCTGCGCCTCGCGGTCCACCAGACGGGCCAAAGCCGCGACCTCGGCGCGCAAAGCATTGGCCTCGCCCTCAGCACCAGATCGCGCGGCACGGGCTTCCGCCTCGCGGGTCTGCGTTTCGGCGCGGGCTTCCTCGGCGCTGGCCAGCGCCTCTTCCGCCGCCTCGGCCAGCGCGATGGCCTCTTCCTGCGTCTCTGCCGCGCTGTCCTGCGCCTCTGCCGCTGTTTCCAGCGCGCCGGTCGCTGTGGCCACCGCATCCCGTGCCCGAGCCGCCTCGGCCTCGGCCCGCTCCAGCGTGGCGCGGGTATCGGTCAGCAGGCGCTGCGCCGACTGGTGCCGCGCCGCCAGACGCGCGACATCCTCGGTCCGGTCGGCAAGCTGCGCTTCCCGTTCCGACAGGATCGCCCCGGCTTCGCGCGCCACTTCCACCGCCTCCGCCAGCCGCTCGTCATGGCCGTCATGGGCGCGGGCCAGCGCCTCCATCTCCCAGTCCAGCCGGGCGATGGTTTCGCCCGCATCGCGGTTCAGCCCGGCCTCGCGCTCCATATCACGGGCAAGCTGGGCGATGCGGCCATGCAGGGTTTCGATGACCTGCCGCGCCCGCGCTTCCTGATCATTCAGCGCGTCGCGCTGCACCACCAGCCGCTGCAAGACCGCACCTGCGATGGCTTCCTCCTCGCGCCGGGGCGGCAGCAGATCCTCGGCCGCCTCGCGCCGTTTCGTCGCCTCGCGCGCGGCCTTTTCAGCCGAAGCCGCGGCCAGAAGCCGCCCGCGCAGCACATCCTCCGCCTCGGCCCGCGCCAGATCGGCCTCGCGCCAGCGACGATACAGCAGCATCCCTTCCGAACGGCGCAGTTCCTCGCCAATCTCTCGGTAGCGCGCCGCCTGCCGCGCCTGCCGCGCCAGCGTTGCAAGCTGCGCCGCAAGCTGCTCCAGCACATCATCCACGCGGGTCAGGTTCTGCTCGGTCGCGTTCAGCCGCAGTTCGGCCTCGTGCCGCCGCTGATAAAGGCCGGAAATCCCCGCCGCCTCTTCCAGAATACGCCGACGCGCCTTGGGCTTGGCGTTGATCAGTTCCGAAATCTGCCCCTGCCGCACCAGAGCCGGGCTTTGCGCCCCGGTCGAAGCATCGGCGAACAGCATCTGGATGTCGCGTGCCCGCACGTCCTTGCCGTTGGCCTTGTAGGCGGACCCTGCATCTTTGGTGATGCGACGCACGATTTCCAGCGCATCGGCATCGTTGAACCCGGAGGGCGCCAGCCGCTCGCTGTTGTCCAGCACCAGCGCCACCTCGGCAAAGTGGCGCGCCGGGCGGGTGGCCGCGCCAGCGAAGATCACATCCTCCATCCCGCCGCCGCGCATGGCAGTGGGGCGGTTTTCCCCCATGACCCAGCGCAATGCCTCCAGCAGGTTCGACTTGCCACAACCGTTCGGCCCCACGACGCCGGTCAGGCCATCGTGAATCACCAGCTCCGTCGGATCGACAAAGCTTTTGAAGCCGTTCAGTCTGAGGCGGGTGAACCGCAAGGGAATCTCCGTTTCGGGGGTGGCATCGTCGGGGTTGCGAGGAGTGGAGTCAATCTCTGCCCCCGCATATGGCGGGGATGGGCGGGGTTATCCCCAAGATGTTGGCTGTTCCCCTGCGCCAAAGCGCCGCGAAATCCGGCAATTGACGCAAGGCAAGGCTGCGGCGAGGATCGGGGCATGAGCCTTTCACCCCCGATCACCGGCGCCTGCCTTTGCGGCGCTACCACCTACCGGCTGGACGCGCCGCCCCTCTGGACCGCGCATTGCCATTGCGCATCCTGCCGCAAGGCGACCGGGGCGGGTTTTGCCAGCTATCTGGGCGCGGCAGAGGCGGCCCTGCGCTGGTCCGGCCCGGATCGCGCCAGCCATTGCAGCAGCCCCGGCACCTTCTGGGATCGGTGCGGCCAGTGCGGCAGCCCGCTGGCCTATCGCTCGGCCCGGTTTCCGGGCGAGGTGCATCTGCACGCCGCCACGCTGGACCGCCCGCAGGATTTCGTGGCGGAAACCGAGGTCCATACTGACGAACATCTGCCCTGGACCACCCTTGCCGCGCCGCCGCCGCGCCGTCTGGCGCCCGAGGATGACATGGCGCCGGTGCTGGCGCTGATCCGCGCGGCCTTCGCCTATATGGACGGACGGATCGACCCGCCTTCCTCCATGCACCGGCTGACCGAAGCGGATCTGGGCGCGCAGGCAAAGACGGGCGAGGTCTGGGTGATCGGCGCACCGCCCGTGGCCTGCATGGTCCTGACCCCGAAGGCCGATGCGCTTTACGTCGGAAAGGTCGCCACCGCAAAGACCGAGCGGGGGCGCGGCCTCGCCCGCCGCCTGATCGCCTGCGCGGAGATGCGCGCCCGCGCACTGGGCTTTCCCACGCTGGAATTGCAAAGCCGGGTGGAGCTGGTGGAAAACCACGCCGCCTTCACCGCGATGGGCTTCATCCAGACCGAGGCCACGGCGCATGCAGGTTATGACCGCCCGACAAGCCTGACCTTCCGCAAGCCGGTCTTGCCCCTTCCCTGAATCCGCGCTTTGTCTCAGTCTCCGACAAAACCCCGGAGGCCGCATGATCCCAGCCCTTCTGACCCTTCTTGGCGCCCAGCTTGCCGGTGAAATGCTGACACGCGTGACCGGGCTGCCACTGCCCGGCCCGGTGCTGGGAATGCTGATCCTGATTGCCGGTTTTGCCGTTTTTCCCGGCCTGGTCACGATCGTGCGCCCGCTCGCGCAGGGCATACTTGGCAACCTCTCGCTGCTGTTCGTGCCTGCGGGCACCGGCGTCGTGGGCCATCTTGGCACGCTCGCGGGCTATGGCCCGGCACTGGCCGTGGTGCTGATCGTTTCGACCATCCTCGCCATCGGCGCCGGGGCGCTGGCCTTTACCGCTGTAGCAAAGCTGATGAAAATGGAACCGGAAGCATGACCGATTTCGCCGAGATCTGGTCTTACCTCGCGCGCGGGCCGCTTCTGTGGCTGACGGCAACGCTCGCGGCCTATGCGGCAGGGGACGCCTGTTTCCGCGCGGCGGGGCGCAAACCCTGGGCCAACCCGGTGCTGATCGCAGTCGCACTGCTGGCGGGGCTGCTGTGGCTGACCGATACGCCTTACCCCACCTATTTCGAGGGGGCGCAATTCGTGCACTTCCTGCTGGGCCCCGCCACGGTCGCGCTCGCGCTGCCGCTGTGGGACAACCTGCCCCATGTGCGCCGCGCCGCGCTGCCACTGCTGGCGGCGCTGGTCACCGGATCTGTGGTCGCCGCCGGATCGGCCGTGGCCATCGCACGGGCCTTCGGCATCACCGGCGAGGTTCTGGCCTCGCTCGCGCCAAAATCCGCCACCGCGCCGGTGGCTCTGGGCATATCCGAGCGGCTGGGCGGCTCACCCACGCTGACCGCCGTGCTGGTGATCCTGACCGGCATCATCGGGGCGATCTGCACCACACCGCTGCTGAATGCGCTGGGAATCCGCGACTGGCGCGCGCGGGGCTTTGCCACCGGCGTCGCCGCCCATGGCATCGGCACCGCCCGCGCCTTTCAGGTGCATCCGGTGGCCGGGGCCTTCGCCGGCCTCGGCATGGGGCTGAACGCGGTGCTGACCGCCTTCGTGGCCCCGCTGGTGCTGCGGCTGTTTCAGTAAAGCCCCGAGGTCGTTCCCAGCACATCGCGAAGCGCATCGGCAATCGGGTCGCTGCCCTGCGCGGGCGGCTGGCCACCCAGCTGGGGCTGCGGCGCATATTGCTGGCCCTGCGGCACACCGCCGACATCGCCGGATGATGCCGAGGCACCGGCGCTGGGTGGCAGACGCGGCTCTGGCACGATCATCGGCAGCGGCGTCGCGGGGATGCCCTTGTGGACCCGCGCCATCACCTCATGCCAGATTTCGGCCGGAAGACCGCCGCCGGTCACACCCTTCAGCGGCGTATTGTCGTCATAGCCCATCCAGACCCCGACAACATAATGTGCCGAGAAACCGATGAACCACGCATCGCGCGAAGCATTGGTGGTGCCCGTCTTGCCCGCAACGGGTGTATCGCCCAGCCGCGCCCGGCCGCCGGTGCCCTTCTGGATCACCTGCGTCATCATATAGGTCAGCAACTGCGCCGCATTCTGGCTGATCACCCGCTCACCGATACCGCCCGACTGGCCGATAAGCTCGGTGTCATCGCCCTGCAACTTCAGTTCCACCAGACCATAGGGCTGCACCGACGAGCCGCCGTTGAGGATACCGGCATAGGCGCCCGTCATCTCCAGCAAGGTGCTTTCCGAAGCCCCCAGCGCCAGCGCCGGACCCGCCGCCAGATCGCTTTTCACCCCGAACTGTTGCGCCACCTGCCGCACCACATCGCGGCCCACCGCCTCGGACACGCGCACCGCCGGGATATTGCGGCTTTCCGCAAGCGCCTGCGTCAGCGTGATCATACCCTTGAACTTCTTGTCGTAATTCTCGGGCGTCCAGGGGCCGGAGCCGGGTATCCGCATCGTCAGCGGCGTATCCTCGACATAATCCGACGGGCTGTAGCCCAGATCCAGCGCAGCGGCATAGACAAAGGGCTTGAACACCGATCCCGTCTGCCGCAGCGCCTGCGTCGCCCGGTTGAAGCTGCCCGCTGCCGCAATCTTGCGCCCGCCGACCATGCCCCGCACGGCACCATCCGCGCTCATCACCACGATGGCGGCCTGCGCTTTGGAGCCTTCCTGCACCTTGGTCTCAAAGACGAATTGCAGCGCGTCTTCCGCGTCGCGCTGGATCTTCTGATCCAGCGTGGTGCGAATGATCACATCCTCGGTGGTTTCCTTGGTCAGGAAGGCAGGACCGGATTCCATGACCCAGTCGGCAAAGAAGCCACCCGCATTCTTTTGCGCAGCCTCCGAAAGCTGTGCCGGATGCGCGCGGGCATCATCGGCCTCGGCCCTGGTCAGATAGCCCTGCTCTTCCATCAGGCCAATAATGACATTGGCCCGGTCCTGCGCCCGTTTCAGATTGTTGGTCGGGGCATAGCGCGAGGGCGCTTTCAGCAGGCCCGCCAGCATCGCGGCTTCAGCCGGATTAACCTGATTGGCCGATTTGCCAAAGTACCGCTGCGCTGCCGCTTCGAACCCACGCGCACCCGCACCCAGATAAGCGCGGTTGAAATAGATCGTCAGGATGTCATCCTTGGAATATTTCCATTCCATCGCCAGCGAGAAGGGAATCTCCTTCACCTTCCGCCACACCCCGCCCGAGCGGCAGTCTTCCTCGTAGGCGGCTTCGGATTTCCACTGTTTCGCATCATATTCGACGCCAAGGCACAGAAGCTTTGCCACCTGCTGCGTGATGGTCGAACCGCCGTTGCCCTCCAGCGGGCCACGGCCTTCGGCAAGGTTGATGCGGATGGCCGAGGCAATGCCGCGCGGGCTGACGCCGAAATGATGGAAGAACCGCTTGTCCTCGGTCGCCACCACGGCATTCTTCAGGTGTTTGGAGACGTTTTCGGCGGTGATCATGCCGCCGAAGGTTTCGCCGCGCCAGGCAAAGACCTTGCCATCGCGGTCCAGCATGGTCACCGATCCGCGCGCGCGGGCATCCACAAGGTCCGATACCTGCGGCAGGCGCTGTTCAAAATAGAAGGCCGCGCCAAACAGGATCAGCCCGACAACGGCGGTGACGCGCCAGCCGATTCCCCAGACCACCCGCCAGATCATCGACAGGATGCCCAGAATGAACCCCATGATCAGACCGTGCTTGCGGGGCGGGCGTTTGCGCGGAGCGGGCGATTTCTTCGCGGCAGCAGGCTTTTTCGGCGGTGGCTTGGCCCCGCCCCCGCCATAGCGCCGATCCGCCACCAGCGTCTTGCCCTTGTTTCCCGATCCACTCATGCCCGTCACGCCTGCTCTGATCTTGTTTTGGGGAATCTTACCCTGTCGCACGCCTGTTGTGGAGGGCATGCGCCCGCGATTCGCAATTCGTTTCCGCACAAAAAATATGCAGTCGCAGGAGAAAGTGCAAAAAATGTGCAACTTGTCGTCTCCTGCCCGCCCCTTGCGGACGTCGTTTCTTGTGCACTCGCAGCATTCTCCGCCTTCTGAGTGCGCAAGGCCCCGCAGCGGGCCGTCTGCCAGAGAAGGGGACGCACGTGAAACTGATCATCGCAGCAATCAAGCCGTTCAAGCTTGAGGAAGTCCGCGAGGCGCTCACCACCATCGGGGTGCGCGGGATGATGGTAACCGAGATCAAGGGCTTCGGCTCGCAGTCGGGTCATACGGAAATCTATCGCGGCGCAGAATATGCCGTGAATTTCGTGCCGAAAGTGCGGCTGGAGATCGTGGTCTCCGACAGCCTGGCCGATCAGGTGGTGGAAACGATCCGCTCCACCGCCCGGACCGACAAGATCGGTGACGGCAAGATCTTCGTTCTGGATGTCGAACAGGCCGTGCGCGTGCGCACCGGCGAAACCAATGACGACGCGCTTTGAGATGCGGGTGGAAGGGGAAACAACGACCATGAAAACTTTGACCAAACTCTCTGGCCTTGCGGGGCTCGCGGCAGTGACCGCGCTGCCCGTCTGGGCGCAGGAAGCCACCGCCGAGGCCACCGAAGCCGTCGCCGAAGTCGCGCAGGTGATGGATAAGGGCGACGTCGCCTGGATGATGACCTCCACCGTTCTCGTGCTGTTCATGACGCTGCCGGGCCTGGCGCTGTTCTACGGCGGCCTCGTGCGCACCAAGAACATGCTGTCGGTGCTGATGCAGACCACGCTGATCGCCTGCGTGATGATGCTGGTCTGGGTGATCTACGGTTATTCCTTCGCCTTCGGCGGCGGCACCTCGCCGTTCTGGGGTGGCCTCGGCAAGCTGTTCCTCGCCGGTGTGACGCCTGACAGCATGTCGGCCACCTTCACCGACGGCGTGGTGATCCCGGAATACCTGTTCATCGCCTTCCAGATGACCTTTGCGGCCATCACCCCGGCCCTGATCATCGGCGCCTTCGCCGAACGTGTGAAGTTCACCGCCGTGCTGCTGTTCAGCGTGCTGTGGGGGACGTTCTGCTACTTCCCCATCGCCCATATGGTGTGGGACGGCGCGGGCCTGATCTTCAATATGGGTGCCATCGACTTTGCGGGCGGCACCGTTGTGCACATCAACGCCGGGATCGCGGCGCTGGTCGGCAGCCTCGTGATCGGCAAGCGCGTCGGCTACGGCAAAGAGAACATGGCCCCGCATTCGATGGTGATGACCATGATCGGCGCCTCGATGCTGTGGGTCGGCTGGTTCGGCTTCAACGTCGGCTCGAACCTTGAAGCCAACGGCGGCGCGACGCTCGCCATGATCAACACCTTCCTCGCCACCGCTGCCGCCGCTGTCGCCTGGTCTGCGCTGGAAGGCATGCTGCGCGGCAAGGCCTCGATGCTGGGCGGTGTGTCGGGCATGGTGGCCGGTCTCGTGGCCATCACCCCGGCCTGCGGCACCGTCGGCCCGATGGGCGCCATCCTGCTCGGCGTGATCGCTGCTGCCATCTGCTACTACTTCGTCACCGTGGTGAAGATCAAACTCGGCTACGATGACAGCCTTGACGTGTTCGGCATTCACGGTGTGGGCGGTATCGTCGGCGCCATCGGCACCGGCATCTTCTCGGCGGCGACGCTGGGCGGCGTGAACGGCGACGACTACTCGATCGCGGCGCAGACCTGGGTGCAGTTCCAGTCGGTCGTCATCACCATCGTCTGGAGCGGCGTGATCTCGTTCATCCTCTACAAGCTGGTGGACATGATCGTCGGCCTGCGCGTCGATACCGACAGCGAGCGTCAGGGCCTCGACCTCACCTCGCATGGCGAAAGCGCCTACCACGGATAAGCGTCCCGGCGGGCCGACCTCCTCCCCGGCCCGCCATACCCAGCCCAACCTCGGGCAAAGAAAAAGGCCCGGAGCAAGCTCCGGGCCTTTCAAATTTCTTGCAAAGAAATTTGCAAAAGTTTTCAGGAAAACTTTTGCGTCACCCCCGCCGTCACAGGACCGAAGCCACGGCCCGCGCCAGCACCGGCACGGTTTTCGCGTTCAGCCCTGCGATGTTGATGCGCGAGTCGCCCACCATGTAGATGCCATGCTCCTCACGCAGCCGGTTCACCTGCGCCTCGGTCAGCCCCAGCCGCGAGAACATGCCGCGATGGCGCGCCACGAAATCGAAACGGTCGGAATTGGTCGCCTTGCGCAGTTCTTCCGCCAGTTGCTCGCGCAGGCCCAGCATGTTCAGTCGCACCTCCTCCAGCTCGGCCTTCCAGTCGGCGGTCAGCGCGGCATCCTCAAGGATCACCGTCACCACCCGCGCGCCATGATCCGGCGGGAAGCTGTAGTTCTGGCGGTTCAGGAAGGCGAGATTGCCCTGCGTGATTTTCGTGGCCTCCGCATCCTTCGACACGGCGATCAGGATGCCGGTGCGTTCGCGGTAGATCCCGAAATTCTTGCTGCACGAAGCAGCGATCAGCACCTCGGGGAAGCTTTCGGCCACCAGCCGCGTCGCAGACGCATCGGCCTCCAGCCCGTCGCCAAAGCCCTGATAGGCCAGATCGACCAGCGGCAGCGCACCGCGCCCGGCCAGCAGTTCAACCGCCTCGGCCCATTGATCGGCGCTCAGGTTGGCGCCGGTCGGGTTGTGGCAGCAGCCATGCAGCAGCACCACATCACCCGGCTTCACCCGGCCCAGATCCTCCATCATCCCTGCGAAATCGACACCGCCGCTGGCCGCGTCGAAATAGCGGTATTCGGCCATCGGAATGCCGAGATATTTGATGATCGACGGATGGTTCGGCCAGGTCGGCGCCGACAGCCAGACCGTCGCATTCGGATCGGCCAGCTTCACCAGTTCCAGCGCCTGCCGGATGGCCCCCGTCCCGCCGGGCGTCGCGACCGAAGCCAGACGATCCTCCGCCACCGCGCCATCAAGGATCATGCGGCGCATCGCCATGTTATAGGCGGGCTCACCAGCCAGCGCGGTATAGGTCTTTGTGGTCTCGGCTTCCCAGAGCTTCTTCTCGGCGGCCTTGACCGCCCGCATCACCGGGGTCAGCCCGGTCGGGTCTTTGTAGACCCCGACGCCAAGGTCGATCTTGTCCGCCCGCGTGTCTTCGCGGAACATGGCGATCAGTTGCAGGATCTTGTCCTGCGGCTGCGCCTTCAATGCGTCAAACATCCCGTTCACCTTCCAGAGAAGTAGAGCCCCGTGGAAACCGGGCAGGGCTCAGCCTTTGGCGACCCGCAGGTCGTCGTACATGCCCCATTCGGCCCATGAACCGTCATAGAGCGCCCAGTTGCGATGGCCCATCCGTTCCAGCCCCAACGCGAGGATGGCGGCAGTCACCCCGGAGCCGCAGGTGGTGATCGCCGGTTTGGACAGATCTACCCCCGCCGCTGTGAAAGCCGCCCGCAGATCGGCGTCATTCTTCATGGTGCCGTCGGCATTGAACAGCTCGCCGAACGGCAGGTTCTTCGATCCGGGGATATGCCCCGAGCGCAGACCAGGCCGCGGCTCGGCCACCTCGCCCCGGAAGCGCGGGGCGGAGCGGGCGTCGATGATCTCGGCCTCACCCAGCTTGCTGGCATGGGCCACCTGCGTCACATCCTTCACCAGCCCGGCCTGACGGCTGACGGTGATATGGCGGTCACGCAGCACCGGCGGCATGTCCTCGATCTCACGTCCCTCGGCCTTCCATTTCGGCAGGCCGCCGTCCAGCACCGCGACATCTGTCTTGCCCATCAGGCGGAAGGTCCACCAGACGCGCGCGGCCGAAAACAGCCCGGCGCCGTCGTAGATCACGACCTGATGCCCGTCACCCACGCCCATGGCGCGCATGCGGCTGATGAATTTCTCGACCGGCGGCGCCATATGCGGCAGGGCCGAGCGCTGGTCGGAAATCTCGTCAATATCGAAGAAACGTGCGCCGGGGATATGACCGGCGTCATATTCGGCTTTCGCATCGCGCCCGGCGTCGGGCATATACCAGCTCGCATCCAGCACCCGCAGATCGGGGTCTTTCAGATGCGCGGCCAGCCAGTCGGTCGAGACCAGCGTTTTCGGGTCGTCGCGGAAGGCGGAAGTCATGCGCGGCTCCTCGTCTAATCAGGACCGGCTTACCGATTGCTGCCTTCCGAGGCAAGCGCCAAGCCACGGCCCGGCGCTGCCGGGCTTACTTTGCCATCGCGCTGCGGATCGCCCCGACAATGGCCAGCAGCACCCCGCCGCCGACACCGCCTGAAGCGATGCTGCCGATGATCGAGGCCAGATCAGTGCCGCCCGCTCCGGCCATGCCGCCCGCCCCCAGCACGGCGAGAAGCTGGCTGCCCAGGCCACCGCCCAGTATCCCCACGATCGAATTGCCCAGCGGACCAAGGCTGAGGTTCTTCAGCACGGCGCCCGCGCCATTGTCGCCCAGCGCCCCCGCGATCAGACTGATGATCAGTTCCATGAACTCGTTCCCTTACAGCCGGGCCACAGCGGCCCGATGCGGCAAGCCTGCACCTGCCGCCGCCGCTTGCCAATCACCGCGGCCACCGGAATCGAGGGGGAGTTTCAGCCGTGCCGCAGCAGGCGCTGCTTCTGACGGTCCCAGTCGCGCTTGGCTTCGGTGGCGCGCTTGTCGGCCATCTTCTTGCCCTTGGCGATGCCCAGCTTCACCTTCACCAGCCCGCGTTCGTTGAAATACCATTTGAGCGGCACGATGGTCATACCCTCGCGCGCGGTCGCATTCCACAGCCGCGCCAGTTCGCGCCGCGACACCAGCAGCTTGCGCTTGCGGCGTTCCTCATGGCCCCAGGTCTTTGCCTCGCGATACGGGGCGACATAGCTGTTGATCAGCCACAGTTCACCCTCCTCCACCGAGGCATAGCTTTCGCCAAGGTTCGATCCGCCCTGACGCAGCGATTTCACCTCGGACCCCAGCAGCATGATACCTGCCTCCAGATCGCTTTCGATGAAGTAATCGAAACGCGCCCGGCGGTTTTCGGCAATCAGCTTGGAATTGGGATCGGATTTCTGGGCCATGGTCGGCATCAGATAGGCGAGCCGGGAATGAAAGTCCAGATCACCCCCGGCCACACCCCGGATCAGCCACGCGCGGAGGCCCTGCCGCGCAACAGGGTAAAGACCCCGGCGGCCACCACAATCGCAGAACCGATCAGTGTCGCCGCATCGGGACGCTCGTGGAACACCACCATCCCCAGCACCAGCGCGAACAGCAGGCGGGTATAGCGGAACGGCGTCACCACACTTACCTCGCCCGTGCGCATCGCCACGGTCAGCGCCCAGTAGGCAAAGACCCCTACGCATACCGCGCCCGCCAGTTCAACCCATTGCAGCGCGGCCGGAACCACCGCGCCGCCCTCCCACAGCAACAATCCCGCGCCGGTCGGCACCATGGCGGCAAAGCCGTAGATCCCGAGTTGCAGATTGCTCAGCACCTTCGGCGCCGCCCGCGTCGCCAGATCGCGCCCGGCAAAGCCCAGAAGCCCGGCAACCGCAAGAAGCGAGGCGGCGCTGAACCCCTCCAGCCCCGGCCGCAGGATCAGCAGAACGCCGGCCAGCCCGACAAGAATGGCCGACCAGCGGCGCCAGCCCACCCGCTCGCCAAAGATCAGCGCGGCCCCGGCCACCACCACCAGCGGCGTCGCCTGAAGGATGGCACTGGCGCTGGACAGTGGCGTCAGCGCGATGGCCAGCGTATAGAACAGCCGCCCGCCGACCTCGAAGCCCGCCTTCCACAACATGCGCGGCGCGACCACGGCAGGATGCCACAGCGCCTGCCCGGCCCGCGCGGTCAGGGCGGCAAAAGCCAGCATCCCGCCGGTACCGAACAGCATCAGCACCTCGCCCACCGGCACCCCTGCCCCGGCAACGCGCTTGAGCAGCATGTCCTCAATGGCAAATCCCAGCATGGCCGCCACCATGAAAAGACTGCCGCGCAGATTGTCGGTCATCCGTGTCCCCTCGCGTCAAAAAGGCCCCGCAGGTGCAGGGCCTTTATCCTGGTCCAAATATCCCGGGGGCGCGCCGCAGGCGCGGGGGCAGAGCCCCTCTTACAGCAGCCCCGCGTGCTCCATCGCCGCACGGATGCGCGCCTTGGTGCCATCGGTGAGCCCGACCAGCGGCAGACGCACCTCCTCGCTGCACAGACCCAGCAGCGAAAGACCGTATTTGGCCCCCACCAGACCCGGCTCGATGAAGATCGCCTCATGCAGCGGCATCAGACGATCCTGATATTCCAGTGCCCTGGCATAATCACCGGCCAGCGTCGCTGCCTGGAACTCCGCGCACAGACGCGGCGCCACGTTCGCCGTGACCGAGATGCAGCCCACGCCGCCATGGGCGTTGAAGCCCAGTGCCGTCGCATCCTCGCCCGAAAGCTGAATGAAATCGGCACCGCAGCTTGCGCGCTGCTGGCTCACCCGCTCAATCTTGCCGGTGGCATCCTTCACGCCGACGATGCGCGGCAGTTTGGCAAGCGTGCCCATCGTCTCGGGGGTCATGTCCACGACGGAACGGCCCGGAATGTTGTAGATGATGATCGGCAGCGCCGAGGCATCATGCAGCGCGGTGAAATGCGCGATCATCCCGGCCTGGGTCGGCTTGTTGTAATAGGGCGTCACCACCAGCGCCGCATCGGCGCCCGCGCGTTCGGCATGCTGGATCAGGCCGATCCCCTCGGCCGTTGCATTCGACCCTGCCCCGGCGATGACCGGAATGCGGCCCGCAACGGTTTCCACCACGATCTCGATGACCCGGCCATGTTCCTCGTGGCTCAGCGTCGGGCTTTCGCCCGTGGTCCCCACCGGAACCAGCGCGTTGGAGCCTTCGGCGATATGCCATTCGACCAGCTTCTTGAGCGTTTCCACATCCAGCTCGCCGTTCTTGAACGGCGTGACAAGGGCAGGCATGGACCCTTTGAACATGACACGCATCTCCTGAAGCTGGGGCAGACTCGCCCGGTTGAACGCCTTTCCTCTAGCGATCCCTGCGGCAATTGCCAAGGCAAAGCGCAGCGCCCCGCCCGCCTGCGGGCGGCAAAATTCTTGCGAAGAATTTTGGGCGGCGCCGGGGCGCCGGTCGCCGCCGCTGGCGTCGAAGTGAATTGCCCCTGCCGCGCGCTTGCGGCAGGTTCGGGGCATGAAGCGCCTTCTCCTTGCCGCCAGCCTCGCCCTTGCCCTGCCCGTCGCCACGCCCCCCGCCGTGGCGCAAACCGACACGCCCGGCGCCCTGCGTCTGGCGCTGAACGAAGCCGGGCGCCGCAACTGGCCCGAGGCCATGCGGCTGGCTGCCAGTACATCCCCCGTGGGTCGCGACATCATCGAATGGCAGCGGTTGCGCTCCGGGGATGGCACGCTGACGGAATATGAGGACTTTCTCGCCCGTCGCCCAGACTGGCCCGGCCTGCCCTATCTGCGCGAAAAAGGAGAAGAGGCAGTGGCGCGGTCCACCACGCCCGACCGTGTTCTGGCCTGGTTCGGCAGCCACCTGCCCGAAACCGGCACCGGCAGTCTGGCCGTCATCAGCGCGTTGCGCGCCAGCGGCCGCGCACCCGAGGCTGAGGCCGAGGCCCGCCGTGCCTGGACCGACCTGCCGCTGACGCCCGAGGACGAGGCGGCGCTGCTGGGTCTTTACCCCGGTCTGACGACTTTGAACGCGCAACGGCTGGAACGCCTGCTGTGGGACGGCCGCGCCGCCGAGGCAAAGCGGCTGTTGCCGCGCCTTTCGCCGGACTGGCGCGCGCTGGCCGAGGCGCGGCTGGCCCTGATGGCGCGCGACACTGGCGTCGATGCCCGGCTGGCGGCCCTGCCCCCGGCCATGGCGGCCCATCCGCTGATCGCCCATGCCCGCATGGACTGGCGCATCGCGCGCGATCTCTGGCCCGAGGCGACGGCGCTGATGCTCGACGCATCCGCCAAGGCCGAGACGCTGGGCCGCCCCGAGGCCTGGGGCAAGCGCCGCGCCCAACTCGCACGGAAGCTTCTGCGCGATGGCGATGCGAAATCGGCCTATCGCATCGCGGCCCGGCATTATCTTACCTCGGGCGGCGATTATGCGGATCTGGAGTTCCTCGCGGGTTTCATCGCCCTGCGCAGGCTGGGGGATGCACAGACCGCCCTGGGGCATTTCCGACATCTGGAACAGAATGTCGCCACACCCATCTCGGTCTCACGCGCGCTTTACTGGCAGGGCCGCGCGCTGGAGGCTTTGGGCGATCCCGCCTCGAAAACCGCCTATTCCCGTGCGGCCACGATGCAGACCGCCTATTACGGGCAGCTTGCCGCCGAACGCATCGGCCAGCCACTCGACCCGGCGCTTCTGGCGCCCCTGCAAGCACCCGACTGGCGCAACCGGACCTTTGCCCGCTCCAGCGTGCTGGAAGCCGCGCTTCTGCTGTTCAACGCAGGCGACCGGACGCTGGGTAAGCGGTTCATCCTGCATCTGGCCGAAGGTCTGGGCCCGCAGGATACCGCCAGCCTCGCCAATCTGGCGCTGACCATCCACGAACCGCATGTTGCCGTGCTGATCGCCAAACAGGCGGCAGAGCGGGGTGTGATCCTGCCTGCCGCCTATTTCCCCGTACCTGATCTGGTTCCGGCCGAAGGGCTGGCGGTATCACGCGCCTTCGCGCTGGCCATCGCGCGGCGGGAAAGCGAGTTTGACCCGGCGGCGCAAAGCCCGGTGGGCGCGCGCGGGCTGATGCAGCTGATGCCGGAAACCGCCAGACGCACGGCAGCCGAGATCGGGCAGCCCTACGAACTGGCGCGGCTGACCTCCGACCCGGCCTATAATGCCACGCTGGGATCGGCCTATCTGGCAAAGCTGGTCGAGGAATTCGGGCCATCCATCGCGCTGGTCGCCTCGGGCTACAATGCCGGGCCGGGGCGTCCGCGCCGCTGGATCACCGAATTTGGCGACCCGCGCAGCGATGCGGTGGATGTGGTGGACTGGGTGGAGATGATCCCCTTCACCGAGACCCGCGCCTATGTGATGCGGGTCGCGGAATCGCTGACTGTCTATCGCGCCCGCCTGCGCGGCAGCCCCGGCCCGATCCGCCTGATCGCCGAGCTGAAGGGCTGAGGGGTCAGCGCCCCTCGGCCCATTCCGGCAGCGGGAACAGCCGGTCATAGCCCCAGTTAAACGCCCAAGCGTAGACCATGTAGAACAAAGCGAAGCCCAGATCGAGCAGCAGCGCCTCGGTCAGGCTTACGCCCAGCCACCAGGCGATGAAGGGCGCCAGCACCGCCAGCAGCCCCAGTTCGAACAGCACCGCATGCAGGATGCGCAGACCCGGCCCCTTGCGGGTATCGCCGCGCCGGTGGTGCAGGATCAGGTCGAACCCCCAGTTGTAAGCCCAGGTCCAGATCACGGCCAGCGTGGCGCTGCCCACCGTCACCACGCCCACATGCGCGGCGGGCATGTCCAGCAGCAGGATCGCCAGTGGCGTGACGATCAGAAGCCCGAGGATTTCGAAACTCAGCGCATGGCGCAAACGGTCACGGAAGCTGCGCATCTTGCGGCCCTTTCCTTTCGGGCGGGCCGTCCCGCGATGTAGTTCCCTGGAAGGGCCGTCCCTTCCCGGCGCAAGATAACCTTCCCGGCGCACGGGAAAAGGGGGCCGGGCGAGGAAAACCGCAGCGTGACCTTCCGGCAACCACCCTGCTCAGATGGTCAGATCCAGCACCAAGCTGCCGCGTTTCGCGCCGCTGTCCGCAATCGCGTGTGCCTCGGCGATACGTTCGAACGGCAGAACGCAGTCGATGACGGGGCGGAAGTGCCCGCGCGCAACAAGATCGGCCAGGGCTTCCAGATCGGCGCGGGTTTCACCGGCCATCCCGACATGCAGCTTTTGTCGCCGCAGCGCATTGCCCACCGGCGCCAGCATGCCGCCCAGCCCGGCTGCCACCATCAGCAGCCGCCCGTCTGGTTCCAGCAACGCGCGGGCAGTGGGGCGCGGCAGGTCCATCGTATCCAGTACCACATCCCAGCGCCGTGCCTCGTGCATCAGGGCGGCCGGGTGAAACGGCAGCGGCTCGGCCCCCAGCCCGGCCAGCAGCGCGGTATTTCCGGGCCGGGTCAGGGCCGCGACCCCGGCCCCCAGCGCGCGACCGATCTGCACGGCCGCTGTGCCGACAGCCCCGGCGCCACCAATCACCAGCAGCCGCTCCCCCGCCCGCAGCCGCGTCACACCCCGCAGAAACGTCAGCGCCGTGGTGCCCCCGAAGGCCATCGCAGCGGCCTCATGCAGGCTCAGTGCCCCGGGTTTGCGGATCAGCGGGCCGTTGGCCGGCAGCACGGCATAATCGGCATGAACACCGCCACGCGCCATGCCGACCACCAGATCGCCTGGCGCAAAGCCCGTGGCGCCCGGCCCCAGCGCCTCGACCCTGCCGCAGAACTCGGCCCCCAGCACCGGCTGACGCGGGCGGCGCAGGCCGAACAGCACCCGGCCCAGCACCCCCATCCCCGGTGGCATCCGCATCGCGCGGATGCGCGCATCCCCGGCGCTGACGGTCGTCGCCAGAACACGGATCAGCACCTGCCCCGGTCCGGGCACCGGCACGGGCCGATCCTCAATCCTCACCACTCCGGGGCCGCCATAGTCCCGACATATCGCTGCGCGCATTTCTGTTTCCCTTGCCTGTTGCGGGCAGAGGCTGGGCAGGCAAAGCCCGCAGGGCAAGTCGGCAAGGGGTTGAAATCCGGTCTTTATTCCGCAGGTTTAGTCACGGCACGCTCGCGGGCCGAGATGTAAAGGGCGCAGGCCATCAGGATGCCGACGCCCACGAAGGTCCACAGATCCGGGAAATCGCCGAAGAACCACCAGCCCACGGCAACGGCCATGATCATCTCGGTATAGGCCAAGGGGGCCAGCAGGCTCGCCTCAGCCCGGTCATAGGCCATGACGATCAGGTAATGGCCGAAGGTCGCCACGAAGCCGAGGGCGAGGAACAGCGTCCATTGCGCAGGCGTGGGCGCCTGCCAGACCGGGATCACCGCAAGGCTGACGGCAATGGCGCCGATCAGGCTGGTCTGGAAGGTGGTGACCATCGCGTGATCGCGCCCCGCCATGCGCCGGGTGATCAGCATGTAAAGCGCAAGGCTCGTCCCTGCGGCAAGTGCCAGCAACATGCCCGGATTGACCGCCTGAAAGCCGGGACGGATGATGACCAGCGTACCGATGAAACCCACGGCGACCGCAGCCCAGCGGCGCGGCCCGACCCTTTCGCCCAGCACCAGCGGCGACAGGGCAGTGACCACCAGCGGCTGCACGAAGAAGATGGCCAGCGCATCGGCAATCGGCAGAAACTTCAGCGCGAAGAAGAAACAGAAGGTCGCCCCGATCAGGAAAGCCGTGCGCAGCGCATGCATCCCCGGCCGCGAGGGCCAGAGCCCCCGCATCCCGCCGATCCGCGCGGCGAAGGGCGCGGTCATCAGCGTGCCCATTGCCATGCGCGCCCAGACGATTTGCAGGATCGGCATGCCCTGCTGACCCAGTGTCTTGGCCACCACATCCAGAAACGGCAGCACCGCCATTGCCGCCAGCATCAGCCCGATCCCGGCCAGCGTTCCGCGTCCCTGCTCCATCCTGTCCTCCTGCCCTCGCCCGGTGCAGGGTCACGGGATTTTCCGTGTGTTTCCCGCCTGATGGCGACCTCGCGCAGGGGAAACCGGCAAATCCGCTTCCCCTGAGGCGCCGAACCTGTGACAATGGTTGCAAAAGAACAAGAGGACCATGATGCCCGAAACCAGAACTCCCCGCCTGTGTGTGCTGATCGACGCTGACAACGTGCCCGCCGGCTATGCCGAAGCAATCTTCGAGGAAATCGCCGCCTTGGGCGAAGCCAGCGTGCGCCGCATCTATGGCGACTGGTCGGCACAGCGTCTTGGCGGCTGGGCAAAGAAGGTCGCGCGGCTGGGCATGGTGGCGGATCAGCAGTTTTCCAACACCAAGGGCAAGAATGCCTCGGATATCGGGCTGGTGATCGCGGCGATGGATTTCCTGCATTCGGGCCTGTTTGACGGGTTCGTTCTGGTCAGCTCTGACAGCGATTTCACCCGTCTGGCCGCGCGCATCCGCGAACAGGGTCTGGATGTTTACGGCATCGGCGAGAAGAAAACGCCCGAAGCCTTCCGCATGGCCTGCAAGCGGTTCATCTATGTGGAGAACCTCGGGGCCGAGGAAAGCGATGATCACACGCCCGAGCCACGGATAGACCGCGCGCCGGAGCCTGTGGATACCACGCCCGCCGATACGCCGGCCGAACCGCGCGCTCCGCGCGGCAGGCGCGAGACGGAATCGCCGCAAAAGGCCATCCCGCTGATCGCCGCCGCGATGCGCGCCATCGACCCCGAGGGCGAATGGTATTCGCTGGGCCAGATCGGCCAGTATATCACGCAGGCCAATCCCGATTTCGACACCCGCACCTACGGCAGCGCCAAACTGTCGGACCTGATCCGCAAGATCTCCAGCCGGTTCGAGGTGAAACCGGGTCCGGGTGGTCAACTGCTGGCGCGCGACCGCTCCTGACCCATCGCCATGACAGGGCCATAATCGGCGACTTGACTGACTGAAATCAGTGTGAGTCTCCGATGAATGCCTTGTCCCCCGAACTCATGGCGACCCATACCTCCGGTCGCGCCCGTGTTGCTCTGCTGGTCGATGGCGAGAATCTTGGCGACCGCCATGCCGGACCATTGATCATTCAGGCAGCAAAACATGGTGCGGTGACGGTTAAGCGGGTCTATGGCGATGCGGCCAGGCTGCCGCGCTGGGACGC
The DNA here is from genome assembly GCF_003054195.1 of Gemmobacter caeni. Classification (GTDB taxonomy): domain Bacteria; phylum Pseudomonadota; class Alphaproteobacteria; order Rhodobacterales; family Rhodobacteraceae; genus Gemmobacter; species Gemmobacter caeni. The sequence goes on along the minus strand of NZ_QBKP01000004.1, from coordinate 230,190 downwards.
GGCGCCGGGTTACCGGCTGATCCATGCCGGGCGGGGCAAGAACGCGGCCGATCTGCTTTTGTGTATCGAGGCCCTGGCGCTGGTGCATGACCGGCTGGCGGATGTGATCGTTCTGGCAAGCAATGACGGCGACTTCAGCCATATCGCCAGCCACCTGCGCGAGCGCGGCATTCCGGTCTATGGCATGGGCGAGGCTACAGCACCAGAAAACTGGCGTAAAAGCTGCACGGGGTTTGTAGAGTTGAAAGCTGCGCCGGGACCGACACAAACATCCGCGCCCAAGCCAGCGCATGTCCTGCCGGCCAACCTGCCTGAAGCCGCCCTGCTGAAGGATGTAGAAAACTTGCTGCGTGACAGCGCATCGGGTGGTGCCTTGCCACTGACCAAAATCGGGCAGGAGCTGAAGGGCAGATTGAAGACCACGGGGCACGCAAGCTGGGGCAAGTTTCTGTCTGCCCATTCCGACCGCTTCAGGCTGGACAAGTCCACGCCCGGCGGCAGCGTCCGGCTGCTCTAACGCACCCCGTAGCGCGCCAGAAACATCTCGACCGCGCCCGAGACCACCTTGTCGGCCTCCTGCGGCGGACAGCAGGCGGCGACGCCGAAGATCGTCTGTTCGTGCAGTGTCACCTTGCACAGCGCCGCGAACTGGTCGGCGGCGAAGGCCAGATCGTCGATCTGCAACTCGCCACGCTCCACCGCCTTGGCGAGGTATTCCATCAGCCGCTCCCGCACCAGCACAGGGCCGGAATGGTAGAACTGATGCCCCAGTTCGGGGAAGCGCTCGCTTTCCGCCACGCAGATGCGGAACACCTTCTGTGCGAAATCGGACATGAGGAAGGCGACCATGCGCCGCGCCGCCTCGGTCAGCACCTTGTCGACAGGGGCGTTCTGGTCGATCAGCTCCACCGCCTCATCGGCCTGACGGCGGCACTCGCTTTGAGCCACCTCCATGAACAGCAGGCGCTTGTCAGGGAAATAGCTGTAAAGCGTGGCCTTGCTGACCCCCGCCTCGCGGGCGATGTCATCGACCGAGGCACCCTCGAATCCGTGTTGAAGAAACACGTTTCGGGCGCCTTCCAGCACCTGATCGAACTTCCGGCCCTTACGGGCGCGCGGCATTACCTGGCTTTCCATCACACCAGAGTAGACGAGCCGACCGGGCGCCCGCAAGCACCGGCGCTCACAGACCCTGCGTGCAGGTCGCGCCGCCGATGGCCACCGGATCGGTGCAGGATTGTGTGACGGGCGGCGCCGGGTCGGGGAAGGTCAGGCGCGGCAGGTCGAAAGGCGCGCCCCCCGCGGCGGCGAGGGTGGGCAAGGCGGCAAGGCAGAGGGCGGCAAGGGTCAGGCGCATCAGGGGGCTCCACAAACTGAACGACTCGGTTCATTTTGTGAAAGTGAACCGAACTGTTCAGATTTTCAAGTCCCCGTGGCAGATAATCGCAGCACCGGCCCCGCTGCTGCGGTCGCATCTTCGGGATCATGCGTCACCATCAGCGCCGGAATACCCCGTTCAGCGATATGGGCGAAGGTGAAGGCGCGCATTTCAGCCCGCAACCCGGTGTCCAGCCGCGAGAAGGGCTCATCCAGCAAAAGCGCGGCGGGATCGGCAAGCAGCGTGCGCATCAGCGCCGCGCGCGCCCGCTGCCCGCCCGACAGGGTAGCCGGGTCTCGCCCCTCCATCCCGGCCAGCCCCGCGCGCTCCAGCGCGGTAGCCACGGCCGCACGGCGCGCGGCGCGCCCCTTCACGGCGGGGCTCAGCCCGAAGGCAAGGTTGTCGCCCACAGACAGGTGCGGGAACAGCAGCGCCTCCTGAAACATCAGCCCGATGCGCCGGGCCTCGGCGGGCAGGTGCGTCACATCGCGTCCTTCCAGCCAGACCCGACCCGCGCAACGAAAGCCCGGCGCCAGATGTCCCCCCACCGCATCGAGCAGCGTGGATTTCCCGACGCCTGATGGCCCCATGACACTGGCCACCTGCCCCGGCTCGACCCGCAGGCTAACCTCGAACAGCGGCCTGTCGGCGCGGGGCAAGGTGACCATCAGCTTTTCCAGAACAAGACTCATGCGGGCACGGCTCCGGCCAGATCGCGGCGGTTGCGATGCACCCATGCGGGTAGCAGCGCCGCCAGCGCATAGGCAACGAAGGGCACCAGCGCCTGAAGGCTGGCATAGACCGCCACCACCCGGCGATCGGAGGAGGACGACAGCGTCACCGCCTCGGTCGTCAGTGTCGTCACCCTGCCCGCACCCAGAAACAGCGTCGGCAGATATTGCGCGACCGACACCGCCACGCCAATCGCGGCGGCGGTCAGGATCGGGCGCAGCAGCACCGGCAGCTTGACGCGGACCAGCCGGCGCCATGGCCCCGCCCCCAGTGCCGCCGCCGCGCGGCTGAGGCGTGGGTCAAGCGCCCGCCAGGGCGCGGTCAGCGCGATCATCACATAGGGAAAGACGAAAATCGCCTGCGCCCAGATCACCGCGCCGGGGTGACCCGACAGGCCCGCCCGCAGCGCCACCACGTTCAGCCCGTAAAGGAACGCGATCTGCGGCAGGATCAGCGGCAGGTAGATCAGCGCTTCGGCCCAGCGGGCGCGGGTGCGCTGGCCGCGATCCTCCGCTTCCAGCCACAGGATCGCCAGCGCGACGGACAGTGCGGCAGAGGCCATTGCGAGCCAGAGCGTCATGCCCAAAGCGGCGCCCCAGCGACCCGAGGCCAGCCAGAATTTCAGCGACCAGCTTTCGGGCAGCAGTTGCGGAAAGCTCCACCGCCAGGCCAGCGACCAGACGGCCAGAGCCAGCAGCGCCAGGGTGGCAAGGGTCAGCAGCCCGCCAACCAGCACGGCGGCAAGCCCCGGACCGAAGGCGCGACGCCCACCCGCCCGCACCCACCGTCGGCCAAGCCCGTGTGCCAGAAGCTCCGCCGCCCACAGCAGCACCAAACCCAGCGCCACGATGGCCGCCTGCACCAGCGCCCCGGCGGCGGCGGGCAGGATACGCGCGGGATCGGGGTCGAAGAACCAGCGGGTCAGCGCCACGGCCAGCACGGGCGGGTTCGACGGGCCAAGGATGATCGCCATATCCACCACCGACAACGCATAGGCCAGCGCCACCGCCACCGGCAGTCGCACCAGCGGCCAAAGCTGCGGCAGCAGCACCTTGGCCCAGATGGCGGCAGGCGCATAACCCAGCGCCCTGCCTGCCGCCATCTGCCGCCCGGCGTCGATCTGCCCCAGCGCCGACCAGGTGACCAGCATGAGGAAGGGCACTTCCTTGACCAGCAGGCCAAGGATCAGCGCCAGCCCCCAAGGATCATTCACACTGGCGAGGTCCGGCGGCAGCGCCCAACCCATCAGCGGCGCCAGCCCGCGCGCGATCCAGCCCGAGGGTGCCAGAAGGAAGGCAAGACCAATCGCCATGGCCGCGTGTGGCACCGCCAGAAACGGCGCCAGCGCCCGCATCCCGCGCGCAGCGGGCACCCGCCCGGCCAGCGCCGCCACGGCGCCCATCGCCAGCACGACCGAAAGCGCCGTCGCCCCCAGCCCGGTGACCAGCGTCAGCCGCAGGCTGGTGGCCAGCCCCGGCTCGGCGGCGAGGGCGTGCCAGGCCGTGAGGCTCCAGCCATCAAACCCCAGCGCGGGCAGATGACCGAAGGCCGCAGAGGCCGTTTCCGCCAGACCGGCCAGAATCGGGGCCAGCAGCCCCGTCCCAACGATCAGCAGAACCAGCCCGCGCAGGCCCCGGCCATCGCTCATTTCGTGTAGCGCCGCGCCCATTCCCCGGTCAGGCGGGTCATCCAGCTGGCGTGCGGCTCCAGCAGTGTCGGCCCAAGATCCTCCAGCTGCGGCAGCGCTGGCGCGGTGGGCAGGGCGGTGAAGGCCGCGCGTCCGGCATCATCCAGTTTCGCCGGATCAAGAACCGAGAACGACCCCAGCACTTCGATATTCTGCATATGCCCCTGGGTTGCCGGGTCCAGAAGGAAGTTCGCCACCACCTCGGCCCCCGCCGCATGGGCGGCGTTATAGGGGATGGCCACGAAGCTGACATTGCCGATGGTGCCGCCCTCGGGCACGAAAACACGCGCCGTCTCGGGCAGAAGCCCCTGTTCGATGGCCGCAGCGGTAGAGGCTGGATCGAAGCTCATGGCGATGTCGACCTCACCATCGTTGAGCAATTGCTGCTGCACCGACTGGTTTTCCGGGAAGGTCGCGCCACCGCGCCAGAGGTTCGGGCGCAGCGCGTCATACCACGCCCAAAGCGGCGCGGTCGTGGCCTCGAACGTGGCATCCGTCACCGGCTGTTGCAGCACCGCCGGATCGGGCGCCAGCTCGATCAGCGCCTGTTTCAGGAAGGTCGCCCCCATGAAGTTCGACGGGTCGGGATGCGTCATCCGCCCCGGATGCGCCGCCGCCCAATCGACGAAAGCCGCCATGTTGCGCGGCGGTTCGGCCACGCGCGCGCTGTCATGGACGAAGACGAACTTCGCCAGCCGCCACGGGCTTTCCATCCCCTCCACCGGCACGGTAAAATCCACCGCCGCAGGCGCGGCGCCGCTCAGATCGACATATTTCGCGTTGGGCAGATCGGCCGTGAACGGGCCGTGCAGCAGCCCCTGTTCCTTCATCGCCAGGAAGTTCGGCCCGTTGATCCAGATAAGATCCACCGAGCCACCGCTGTCCTGCCCCGCCGCTTTTTCAGCGATGACCCGAGTTACCGCCTCGGCGGTATCGGTCAGCTTCACCAGCTCGACCTTCACGCCGTAAAGCCGCTCGGTCTCCTGCCCGACCCACTGGATGAAGGCATTGGTGCGGTCATCGCCGCCCCAGGCGTTCCAGTAGACCGTCTGCCCTTTCGCGGCATCCAGCGTCGCCTGCCAGTCGGCAAGCGCAGGGCTGGCAAGCGCCAGCGTCAGGGGAAGGGCGGCAAGCGTCGCAAGGCGCATGAAAACTCCTGTCATAAAGGGGCGAAAGCGCGCCAGCCCCACCACCAGCGCAGCACGGTGGTCAGCGTGCAGGCGGCAGCGAAAAGGCAGGCGAGCAGCGGGAAGGCCGTGGGCACAAGACACATGGCCAGAAACAAAGCGATGGTTTCCGCCCCTTCCGTCAGCCCGCCCAGATAGGCGATGCCTTTTGACGGATAGGCAGGCGCCACCTCACCCCGTTTGGCCGCGATGGCAGCGAAGGCAAGGAAGGACGACCCGGTGCCGATGAAGGACGCGATCAACAGCGCGGCGGGCAGCGCATTGGCGCCCGGATCGGCCAGCGCAAAACCCAGGGGCACCAGCGCGTAAAAAGCAAAGTCAAAGGCGATGTCAAGAAAGGCGCCCCGGTCGGTCGGGCCCGTCAACCGCGCCACTGCACCATCCAGCCCGTCGGCCAGCCGGTTCGCCACAATCAGCACCAGCGCCAGCCCCCAGGCGCCGAAGGCCAGCGCGGGCAGCGCCAGCGCCCCGAGGGCAAAGCCCGCCAGCGTCACCTGATCGGCGCTGATGCCACGCGCCACAAGCACCTGCGCCGGGGGGCGCAGCAGGCGGTGTTGCAGGGGCAGAAGGGCGGCGTCGATCATCCGCGCCTCCAGTCGTGGAAACGGCGGGCCAGCGCAAGAAGCTTCGGGTTCACATGCGCCCGACGCCAGTTGCCTGCCGCGTATTTGTTGGCCTCGGCCAGCGTCGGGTAGATGTGGATGGTGCCAAGGATCTTGTTCAGCCCCAGTCCGTGTTTCATGGCCAGCACAAATTCCGCGATCAGATCGCCCGCATGATGACCGACGATGGTGACGCCCAGAATACGATCCCTGCCCGGCACCGTCAGCACCTTTACGAAGCCCTCGGTCCGTCCATCGGCAATGGCACGGTCCAGATCGTCGATGCCGTAGCGTGTGACCTCGTGCGCGATGCCGCGCTCCTGCGCCTCGGTCTCGGACAGGCCGACACGGGCAACCTCGGGGTCACAGAAGGTGGCCCAGGGGATAACACGATAGTCGGCGCGGAAACGCCAGAACGGGGCGGCCATGGCGTTGACCGCAGCAAACCAGGCCTGATGCGCAGCGGTATGGGTGAACTGATAAGGTCCGGCCACATCGCCCGCTGCATAGATGTTCGTATACAGCGTTTCGAGATAGTCGTTGGTCTGCACCACCCGGTCGGTTGGAATGCCCAGCTCCTCCAGCCCGAAGCCTTGCAGCCGGGCCGCGCGACCCACAGCGGCGATGATCTCGTCGAAATGAATGCGCTGACGGCCCTCTTGCCCCTCGACCTCGATCCATTTGCCGGTGTCGTCGCGCCCGCAGGCCAGCGCCTTGTGCCCGGTCAACACCCGCACGCCATCTGCCTCCAGCGCGGTTCGGACATGGGCGGAAACCTCCGGGTCTTCACGGATCATAAGCCGATCCGCCATTTCCACCTGCGTGACCCGCGATCCAAGCCGCTGAAACGCTTGCGCGAGTTCGGTCCCGATCGGCCCGCCGCCCAGCACCACCAACCGCGCCGGGGCTGTTTCGCGCCCGCGCAGACGAGACCAGAGCGTATCCGAGGTCAGACAGTCCACCGTATCAATGCCCGGCAGCGGTGGCACCACAGGGCGCGCGCCGGTGGCGATGACGACGCTGCGGGTGGTGAGCCGCTCTGTGCCGCCCCCGTTCAGCGCCACCTCCACCGTCCAGGGGTCGAGGATACGGGCGCGGCCCGGCAACACCTCGACCCCGAGGGAGGTATAGCGCTCCACACTATCGTGCGGGGCGATTTGGGTGATGGCGCGATGCACACGCTCCATCACCTCTGCGAAGCGGATTTGCGGCTCCGGGGCGCCGATGCCCAGCGCCGAAGCCTGCCGCATCTCCTGCGCCAGCTTCGCGCTGCGGATCAGCGCCTTCGACGGCACGCAGCCGGTGTTCAGGCAATCACCGCCCATCTCACCCGCCTCGACCAACGTGACACTCGCCTGCGCGGCAGCGGCGATATAGGCGGTCACCAGCCCGGCGGAGCCTGCCCCGATCACCACCAGATTGCGGTCGAACCGGCGCGGCCGGGTCCAGCGCGCCTGCACCCGGCGACGGCGCAAAGCGCCCACAACCAGCCGCGCCAGCCACGGGAACAGGCCCAAGGCCGCGAAAGATGCCAGCAGCGCGGGCGAAACGAGGCCGGACAGACTGTCGATCTTCGCAATCTGGGTGCCCGCATTCACATAGACCGCCGTCGCGGGCAGCATGGCCAGTTGACTGACGCCATAGAACACCCCGGTGCGGATCGGCGTCAGCCCCATCAGCGAATTGACGGCGAAGAAGGGCACCACCGGGATCAGCCGCAGGCTGAACAGATAGAAGGCCCCGTCGCGGCGCAGGCCCGCGTCGATGGCGCCCGCCCGCGTCCCCAGCCGGGCGCGAACCCAGTCGCGCAGCAGGTGCCGCGCCGCCAGAAAGGCCAGCGTCGCCCCCGCTGTGGAAGCAAAGGACACCAGCACCAGCCCGGCCCAGAAGCCGAACAGCGCCCCCCCTGCCAGCGTGAGCCAGACCGCCAGCGGCAGAGACAGCGCGGTGACACCGAGGTAGAGCAGGAAGAACAGCCCCGCCGCCAGCGAAGGATGCGCCGTCCGCCAGGCCTCGACCCCTGCCAGATGCGCCCGCAGCGCCGCGAGATCGGGCACCACATCGCGCAGGAAAATCCCGGCCAGGAGCACCGCAACCGCCAGTCCAAGAAACAGCACGGGCCGTTTCATGCCGTTCCTCCGCGACTTTTGCCCGCCGTTCATCGGTCAAGCCTCCGTTCTTCCTCTATAGGTCAATACGCAGCGCGGGGCGAACTGCTACATCATTTGCATTCACGGCTGCGTCAGTGGATGAAACATTGCCCGGATTGCCCCCCGGTGATTGTCATGCCGTCCCGAGGCCGGTATGGAGGGAAAACCCCGCAGACGGCCCGGCACGACATGATCACCCAGAAGATGAAATATGCGCTGAAGGCGTTGCTGGTTCTGGCCGACGAGGCCCGGTCCAAACGGCCGGAACCGCTGACCATCGAGGAAATCGCCCGCCGCGCCGCGACGCCGAAGCGGTTTCTGGAACATATCCTGCTGGACGTGCGAAATGCGGGTGTCATCGCGTCGACCCGTGGCCGTTCGGGCGGGTATTCGCTGGTGAAGGCGCCGGGCGAGATTTCGATTTCGGATCTGCTGCGCAAGATCGACGGGCCGATTGCCCCGCTGACCTGCCTGTCGCGCAGTGCCTACCAGCGCTGCGAGGATTGTACCGACGAGGCGACCTGTCGCATCCGCAAGGTCTTTGCCGAGGTGTTCTGGTCCTATCTGGTCATCATCGACTCGCTGACTTTGGAGGACATGCTGCACGCCGGAACGGCAGAAAAGGTGCTGGGTCCGGCCGAAGGCGCCTGAGGCGCGGCGGGCAGTTGCAGCACAGCGCAGGGCGGCGTAAAACCCCGGCAACGCCAAGCAGAGGGGCCGCGCATGACCATCCCGAAACCCGTCGTTCTGTGCATTCTGGATGGCTGGGGCTACCGCGAGGAACGCGCCGCCAATGCCCCTGCCCTGGCTGCAACCCCGAATTTCGACCGGATCTGGGCCGAATGCCCGCATGAGCTGCTGATCACCCATGGCCCCGATGTGGGCCTGCCCACCGGGCAGATGGGCAATTCCGAGGTCGGGCATACCAACATCGGCGCGGGCCGGGTGGTGGCGATGGATCTGGGGCAGATCGACCTCGCCATTGAGGATGGCAGCTTCTACCGCAATGCGGCGCTGCTGGAGTTCATCGAAACGCTGAAGAAGACCGACGGCACAGCGCATCTGATGGGTATGATTTCGGATGGCGGGGTGCATGGCCATATCCGGCATGTGCTGGCAGCCTGCACCGCCATTGCTGGTGCCGGGGTGCCGGTGGTGCTGCACGCCATCACCGACGGGCGCGACGTGGCGCCCTCATCCGCCGTCACCTTCATGCGCGAACTGACCGAGGATCTGCCGGAAGGTGCGCGCATCGGCACCGTGATCGGCCGCTACTGGGCGATGGACCGCGACAATCGGTGGGAACGTGTGGGCCGCGCCTTCGACGCTATGGTGAAAGCCGAGGGCGAACGTGCGACCACTGCCGCCCGCGCCGTCGATGCCGCCTATCAGCGCGGCGAGACGGATGAATTCATCGCGCCCACCGTGGTCGCGGGCTATGCGGGTGCGAAGGATGGCGACGGCTTCTTCTGCCTGAACTTCCGCGCCGACCGCGCGCGGGAAATCCTGCTGGCGCTGGGCCAGCCGGGCTTTGATGGCTTTGACGCCAGCGCCCGCCCGCAATGGGCCGCCCTGCTGGGGATGGTGGATTATTCCACCACCCATAACACTTTCATGACCACCTGCTACCCCAAGCAGGACATCGTGAACACGCTGGGTGAATGGGTGGCGAGCCATGGCCGCAGCCAGTTCCGTCTGGCCGAGACCGAGAAATACCCCCATGTCACCTTCTTCCTGAACGGCGGCAAGGAAACCCCTTCGGCGGGCGAGGATCGGTTCATGCCGAAATCGCCCAAGGTCGCCACCTATGACCTGCAACCGGAGATGAGCGAACCTGAGGTGGCCGAGCGTCTGGTCGGCGCCATCGAGCATGGCTATGACCTGATCGTGGTGAACTTCGCCAACCCCGACATGGTGGGCCATACCGGCAGCCTTCAGGCCGCGATGAAGGCCTGCGAGGCAGTTGATACCGGGCTTGGCCTTGCACTGGCGGCGCTGGAGAAGGCGGGCGGCGCGATGATCGTCACCGCCGACCACGGCAATTGCGAGTTGATGGTGGATCCGGTGACCGGCGGGCCGCATACCGCCCATACCACCAACCTGGTGCCGGTGATCCTTGTGGGCGGACCGGAAGGCGCTCATCTGCGCGCGGGTGGACGGCTTGCCGATCTGGCGCCGACGGTGCTGCACCTGATGGGCCTGCCGCAACCGGCCGAAATGACCGGGCAGAGCCTGATCGCCGGATGATGCGCTACCGCTTCGCCGTCCTTGCCCTGTTGACCGCGCTGGCCTTCGGCGGGCCTGCGGTGGCGGCTTCCGTTGCCGAACAGGCACAGACGGCGGCACGCAATCTGCAAGAGGCAGTCATCGCCCTGGGCGAGGCGCGGCAGGCACGCGACCGGGTGCAGGCGCTGACCCGCACCATTACCGCCTATGAACAGGGGCTGACCGCGCTGCGCGAAAGCCTGCGGCAGGCCTCGATCCGCGAGGCGACCCTGCTTTACCAGTTCGAGGCCAAGCGCGACCGGCTAGCGCAATTGCTGGGCGTGCTGGGACGGATGGAATCCGACCCGGCGCCGCTGCTGCTGCTGCATCCCTCGGGGCCGCTGGGCACCGTGCGTTCGGGCATGATGATCGCCGATGTCACCCCGGCCATCCGGGCCGAGGCGGAAACCCTGCGTGCCCAGTTGCAGGAGGTGCGCGACCTGCGGGCCCTGCAAACCGCCGCCGGGCGCACGCTGGCCGACGGGCTGCGCGCCGCGCAGGAGGCCCGCACCGCGCTGAGCCAGTCGATTTCGGAACGCACGCAACTGCCGAAGCGGTTCACCGAAGATCCCGAGGTTCTGAAGAACCTGCTGCAAAGCGCCGATACGCTGGATGCCTTTGCCGCCGGCCTGTCCCTGAACGAGGTTGAGGCCGAGGGGATGGCCGATTTCGGCTTCTCGCATGGCAAGCTGCCGCTGCCTGCCCTGGGGACGCTGCTGCGCCGCCCGGACGAGGCCGACAGCGCAGGCGTGCGCCGCCCCGGCATGGTACTGGCGACCCGCCCTCGCGCACTGGTCACAGCGCCTTGGTCCGGCACGATCCGCTACCGCGGGCCCTTGCTCAATTTCGGAAACGTGATGATCCTTGAGCCCGGACCCGGCTATCTTCTGGTTCTGGCAGGGCTGGAAACCGTATATGGCGAGGTGGGCGAGGTCGTTGCGGCGGGCGCGCCACTTGGTCTGATGGGTGGCGGCGAACCGGGGGTGGACGAATTTCTCGTCCCGGCCCAGGATGGCGCCACACGCGAAACGGCGACTTTGTATGTCGAGTTGCGGCAGGGGGGGCAGCCGGTAGACCCGATGCCGTGGTTCGAGGCCACCGCCCCGCTTGCCGAGCGCCAGCAGGTGCCGTGACGGGTAAAGGTGCGATGAGGCGGAAGCCTTGAGAAAGGGAACGACGAAGGCGATGAAGAAATTCGTTATGGCCGCTCTGGGCGGCACCGTGGCAGGTGTGCTTCTGTCGACGCAGGTCGCAGGCCCGCTCATCGCGCAGGAAGCCGCGAAGAACAGCTCGGTCTATGAACAGCTGGATCTGTTCGGCGACATCTTCGAACGTATCCGCGCCGAATATGTGGAAGATGTTGACAGCAAGAAGCTGATCGAGGCCGCGATCAACGGCATGCTGACCTCGCTCGACCCGCATTCAAACTACCTGCCCGCCGATGATTTCAGCGACATGCAGGTGCAGACGCGCGGCGAATTCGGCGGGCTCGGCATCGAGGTGACGCAGGAGAACGGTTTCATCAAGGTCGTCTCGCCCATGGATGACACTCCTGCCGACAAGGCCGGCATCCAGTCCGGCGATTTCATCACCCATGTCGATGGCGAAAGTGTGCTGGGCCTGAGCCTCGACGATGCGGTGAACAAGATGCGCGGCGAGGTCGGTTCGGAAATCGTCATCACAGTGGTACGCGATGGTGTGCAAGACCCGTTCGACGTGTCGATTGTCCGCGACACGATCAAGCTGACGGCGGTGAAGGGCCGCGTGGTCGGCCATACCGCCGTGCTGCGCCTGACCACCTTCAACGACCAGACCTATCCGGGGCTGGAAACGGAACTGAAGAAGGCGCTGGAACAGCTGGGTGGCAAAGACAAACTGAACGGGGTCGTGCTTGATCTGCGCAACAATCCCGGCGGTCTTCTGACGCAGGCGATCAAGGTGTCGGATGCCTTCCTCGACAAGGGCGAGATCGTGTCGACCCGTGGCCGCAACCCGCAGGATGGCGAACGGTTCAACGCGACGCCGGGCGATCTGATCGAAGGCAAGCCGATGGTCGTGCTGATCAACGGCGGTTCAGCTTCGGCCTCGGAAATCGTGTCGGGGGCCTTGCAGGATCACCGCCGCGCCATCGTGGTGGGGACGAAGAGCTTCGGCAAGGGATCGGTGCAGTCGGTCATCCCGCTGCGCGGCGAAGGCGCGATGCGGCTGACCACGGCGCGTTATTACACGCCCTCGGGCCGGTCGATCCAGGCGCTTGGCATCTCGCCCGACATCGTGGTGAACCAGCCGATGAAGAAGGATGGCGAGGCGGGCACCGAGGCGGCAGCAGCCGAAGCGGCGGCCAAGGCGCGCACCGAGGCCGATCTGCGCGGCGTTCTGTCCAACGACTCGATGACCGACGACGAGAAGCGTCAGTACAAGGAAGAGCAGGAGCGTGCCGCCGAGGCCGCGAAGCTGCGGGACGAGGATTATCAGCTCGCCTATGCGGTGGACATCCTGCGCGGGGCCGAGGCCATCGCCCCGAAAGCCGAGTAAGATCAGGAAAGGGGGGCCGGGCGACCGGCCCCGATGCATCATGGCGACAGATCCCGCTTCCCTGCCCTATCGCCCCTGTGTGGGCGTCGTGCTGATCAATCCCGACGGGCTGATTTTCACCGGCAACCGCAAGGACAGCACCAGTGCCGCCTGGCAGATGCCGCAGGGGGGCATCGACGAGGGCGAAAAGCCCCGCAAGGCCGCGCTGCGCGAATTGTGGGAAGAAACCGGCATAACCGAGGATCTGGTGGAATTCGTTGCCAAATCCGGCGGCTGGGTCACCTATGACCTGCCGCCCGAGCTTCTGGGCAAGGTCTGGGGGGGCAAATATCGCGGGCAGAAGCAGAAATGGTTTCTGTTCCGCTATCTGGGCCGCGACGATCAGGTGAATATCGCCACCGAACACCCCGAGTTCGACCGCTGGCAATGGACACATGCCGATGCGATGGTCGCCGCCATCGTTCCCTTCAAGCGCGCGGTCTATGAAGAAGTCGTGGCGCAGTTTCGCCCGCACCTGGCCTGAGCCACGCAGCGCATGACCGATCCCGCCACCGTGCAGGCGCTGCTTCTGGCCTGGTATGACCGGCACCACCGGATCATGCCCTGGCGCGTCTCGCCCGCCGACCGCGCCGCCGGGGCGCAGGCCGACCCCTACCGCGTCTGGCTGTCCGAGGTGATGCTCCAACAGACCACCGTGGCGGCGGTGCGCGATTATTTCCACCGTTTCACCGCGCGCTGGCCGGACGTGGCGGCGCTGGCGGCTGCGGAAGATGCCGAGGTCATGGCCGAATGGGCCGGTCTTGGCTATTACGCCCGCGCCCGCAACCTGCTGAAATGCGCCCGCGCCGTGGCGACCGATCACGGCGGGCGCTTTCCCGACACGCGCGAGGGGCTGCTGTCGCTGCCCGGTGTTGGCCCCTATACGGCAGCGGCGGTGGCCTCCATCGCCTTTGACCGGGCCGAGACGGTGGTGGATGGAAATGTCGAACGGGTAATGGCACGGCTGTTCCAGGTGGAGGAGCCGCTGCCCGGTGCGAAACCTGTTCTGGTGGCCCACGCCGCACGGCTGACGCCCGCGGAACGTCCCGGCGACTATGCGCAGGCGGTGATGGACCTTGGTGCCACAATCTGCACACCTCGCAACCCGGCCTGTGCGATCTGCCCGCTGAGCACAGAATGCACGGCCCGCGCGGCAGGGGTACAGGCCGAACTGCCGCGTAAGACCCAGAAGCCCGCGAAACCGCAGCGCGAAGGCGTGCTTTGGATCGCCCTGCGCCCCGATGGCGCGGTGCTGCTGGAGGAGCGCCCGCAATCCGGGCTGCTGGGCGGCATGGCGGGCTTTCCAACCTCTGGCTGGGATGGCTCCACCGCCCCTGCCCCTCTGAAGGCCGACTGGCAGCGCGTGGGCGAGGTGCGCCACACCTTCACCCATTTCCATCTGGTGCTGGAGATATTGACTGCGGTGACCGAAGCGCAGCCGGAGCGCGGCACCTTCCTGCCGCGCGCCGCCTTTCGCCCCGCGGCCCTGCCCACGGTCATGCGCAAGGGCTGGGATCTCGTGCCCCGCGACATCACGGGTGGTTGAGCCCGCCCCGGCGCCCGCCTACACTCCGCCGCGACGGAGGCCCCCATGCGCAACATCGCCGATTTTCGCAACGCCCTGCCCTTCTGGCTGTCGCTGGGCCTCGTGCCGCTGGTGATGATCGGCGTCACACAAGGGGGCTGGACCGTGGCTCTGATGCCCGCCTACGCCTGGACGCTGACGACATTTCTGGACCTGCTGCTGGGCCGGAGCGAGGAAAACCCCGATCCGCAGACCGAAGAGGCAGACCTGTTCTGGTATCGCGCCATCACGCTGATCTGGCTGCCGCTTCAGGCGCTGATCATCTATGGCTCGATCTGGTGGATCACCCGTTCCGGCGGGCTGTCGGTGCCGGAACAGGTGGCGCTGATGTTCGGCGTCGGCGTCGCCTCGGGCACCATCGGGATCGTCTATGCGCATGAGCTGATGCACCAGAGCAACCGGGTCGAGCGCTGGCTGGCCGATCTGCTGCTGGCGACCGTGCTTTACAGCCATTTCCGTACCGAGCATCTGCTGGTGCATCACCGCTATGTCGGCACCCCGCGCGACGCGGTGACGGCGCGGTACAATGAAGGGTTCCACCGCTTCTTCTGGCGTGTGCTGCGCGAATGCCCGGCTTCGGCCTGGGTGGCGGAAAAGGAAAAGCTCGCCCGCGCGGGCCGCCCGGTCTGGCATCCGTCTAACCCGTTCTGGCGCTACGGCGGGCTGCAACTGACGGCGCTGGCGCTGGCCTGGCTGGTCGGCGGCTGGGCAGGGCTGGTGCTGTTCTTGCTTCAGGCCTTCTTCGCGGTCTGGCAGCTGGAGCTGACCAACTACATCGAGCATTACGGCCTGACGCGGCGGCAGCTTCCGGGCGGCAAATACGAACCCGTCCGCCCGCACCACAGCTGGAACGCCCCGCATAAGGCGTCAAACTGGCTGCTGATCAACCTGCAACGCCATTCCGACCACCATTACAAACCCGACCGGCGCTTCCCGCTGCTGCAAACCTATTCCGCCGACGAAGCGCCGATGCTGCCGATGGGATATCCCGCGATGGGCGTTCTGGCGATGATCCCACCGCTCTGGCGGCGCCGGATGAACCCGCGCGTCCGGGCATGGCGCCGCCGGTATTATCCCGACGTCACCGACTGGCGTGCCGGGACTGCCGGATGACGTTCGAAAAACGCGCCCCGGAGGGCCATTCCTGTTTGTTCAGTTCTGGCGCCCCCTGATCCCCTGCCGCCAGTTCGATATAGCTGCCTCGCCGAGGCGGCCATTCAGAAAGAATGCCGGCATCAGAGGTGCGGGACCAGCGACATTCGCAGCCGCGTTTCGCCGCACCTGACGTTGATTGCCCGCTTCGGAGCAACCGCCTGCCCTGTGCGCTCATTTCTTCATGAGTTTCTCAATTTCACAGGGCCGCAGCTCTGAGAGGCTCGCGACGATCAGATCGGCCCCGGCAAGGCGTTGGCTTTGCCCGCTGCGGTCGATCCCGATGCAGAAAAACCCGCCGGTCTTGGCGGCGGCAACGCCCGAGATCGCATCTTCAATGACAATGCAGGCGTCTGACGCCATTCCAAGCCGTTCAGCCGCCAGCAGAAAAATATCGGGATTGGGTTTCCCATTGGCAACATCGTCGCCTCCGACGATCGCCGCGAATTCATCAGCAATCCCTGACGACATGCCCGGTTTCCAGATTGATTTCCCGATTTTCGACGCAGATGGTCAGGCGGGACACAGGGCCGGGTTCCAGAAGGAAGGTCGCATCTTCCTGCCTGATACACACCGTGATCCGGCTTCCATGCCACCACAGAGAAAATCGCACCGCCGTCCAGCCGGGGGGCAGCCATGGACGGAAACTCACCCGACGCGCGCGGCGCAAGACCTTGGTCCGATCCTTCTCCGAGAGATGCACCGCGATAAGGTCCTCGTTCCAGCGCAACTCATCTTCAAAGTCTCCCGGCACCTTCGGAGACACCCCGTCTCGGAGCGCACGGAGCTTGCGCAGGTGCCACTCGAAGCGGCGCTTGAGGGCGAACTCGTCCTCGTCGGGATCGGCGATGCGGGCATCGATGAACTTGATCTTCGTCATGGAGGTCCTTTCAGGCGCGTTGCGCCATGCCCTCGGGCAGACGCTCTGCACGAGGGGGAAGTTGGAAAGAACCCGGCCGGATTGGCCCTGAGGGATGCCGAAAGCGCGTCAGGCCGTCAACAGCACCCACCAGGACGGAGCGCTGCAACTGCGCATCAAAGGTCGCAAATCAGTCAAACGTGCAAGCCATTGATATAAAAAGAAACCACCGACTGCAGCGCAGCCGATGGTCATTTGGTCTGTGCCGGAATGGACAAATTACCCCGGAAATGGACAAGTTTTAGTGGGTCCTACAACAACAACAACCACAAAACCTTGTCTCAGCCACACTTGCTCTGACCACAGCTGCCGCAGGTCATGCAGCCTTCGACCATGCGCAGGTCATAGCTGCCACAGCTGTCGCAGGACTTGCCGGGGCGGCCGCCGATGGCGACGACTTCGGCCTTGGGGTCGGATTTCAGGCCCATGCCCTCGCCCTCGATGAAGCCGATGGAGATGAGGTGGCGTTCGATCACGCCGCCGATCGCTGCGAGGATCGAGGGAATGTAGCGCCCTTCCATCCAGGCACCGCCGCGCGGGTCGAATACGGCTTTCAACTCCTCCACCACGAAGGACACATCGCCACCACGCCGGAACACCGCCGAAATCATCCGGGTCAGCGCCACGGTCCAGGCGAAATGCTCCATGTTCTTGGAATTGATGAAAACCTCGAACGGGCGGCGATGGTTCGCAATGACGATGTCGTTGATGGTGATGTAAAGCGCGTGTTCGCTGCCCGGCCATTTCACCTTGTAGGTCTGCCCCTCCAGCGCGGCGGGGCGATCCAGCGGTTCGGACAGATAGACCACCTCGCCGCCCTCCACCGGGGCATGTGCCTCGGCCGGAGTCTTTTCGCTGCTTTCCGAAACGGTCAGCACGGAACCCGTCACCGCATTCGGACGGTAGGTGGTGCAGCCCTTGCAGCCCTGATCCCAGGCGGCCATGTAGACCTCCTTGAAATCGTCAAAGCTGATGTCCTCGGGGCAGTTGATGGTTTTGGAGATCGACGAGTCGATCCATTTCTGCGCGGCGGCCTGCATGCGCACATGATCCAGCGGCGGCAGGGTCTGGGCGTTGACAAAATAATCCGGCAGGGCCGCATCGCCCTTCAGATCGCGCCACAGCTTCACCGCGTAATCGACCACCTCTTCCTCGGTGCGCGAGCCGTCTCTCTGCAAGACCTTGCGCGTGTAGGCATAGGCAAAGACCGGCTCGATCCCGGACGAAACGTTGCCCGCGTAAAGCGAGATGGTGCCGGTAGGCGCAATGGAGGTCAGCAGGGCATTGCGGATGCCATGCGTGCGGATCGCCTCGCGCACGTCCTCGTCCATCTGCATCATGTTGCCGGAGGCCAGATATCCCTCGGCATCGAACAGCGGGAAGGGCCCTTTCTCTTTCGCCAGATCGACCGAGGCGAGGTAGGAGGCGCGGGCAATGGCCTTCATCCAGGCTTCGGTCTGCGCCGCAGCCTCGGTGCTGCCATAGCGCAGGCCCAGCATCAGCAGGGCATCCGCGAGGCCGGTCACGCCCAGCCCGATGCGGCGCTTGTTGCGCGCCTCAAGCGCCTGCTGTTCCAGCGGGAAGCGGCTGGCGTCCACCACATTGTCCATCATCCGCACCGAAAGGCGGACCAGTTCATCCAGCGCGACCGGATCAAGCTTTGCTTTCGGCGTGAAAGGGTCCGTCACCAGCGTCGCAAGATTGACCGACCCCAGCAGACAGGCGCCATAGGGCGGCAGCGGCTGTTCCCCGCAGGGGTTGGTCGCGGCGATGGTTTCCACATAGCCAAGATTGTTCATCTTGTTGATGCGGTCGATGAAGATGACGCCGGGTTCTGCGAAATCATAGGTGTTGCGCATGATCTTGTTCCACAGATCGCGCGCCTGAACCGTGTGATAGACCTTGCCGCCGAATTGCAGCTCCCATGGGCCATCAGCCTTCACCGCATCCATGAAGGCATCGGTGACCAGAACCGACAGGTTGAACATTCGCAGACGGGCCGGGTCTTTCTTGGCCTCGATGAAGGCCTCCACATCCGGGTGGTCGC
This sequence comes from Gemmobacter caeni, assembly GCF_003054195.1. Taxonomy (GTDB): domain Bacteria; phylum Pseudomonadota; class Alphaproteobacteria; order Rhodobacterales; family Rhodobacteraceae; genus Gemmobacter; species Gemmobacter caeni. The sequence goes on along the minus strand of NZ_QBKP01000004.1, from coordinate 211,912 downwards.
AGCGCATGGTGGCCATCATCGCGCCCCGGCGCGAACCGGCCGACATGATGGTGCGGCACATCGCATCCCACACATCCATGAACGACAGCGGGCCGGAGGCATCGGCAGCGACGCCCTTCACCTCGGCGCCGCGCGGGCGGATGGTCGAGAAATCATAGCCGATCCCGCCGCCCTGCTGCATGGTCAGCGCGGCTTCTTTCAGAGCGTCGAAAATGCCCGACATGCTGTCCGGCACGGTGCCCATGACAAAGCAGTTGAACAAAGTGACGCTGCGGCCGGTGCCCGCACCGGCGGTAATCCGCCCGGCGGGCAGATATTTGAAACCTTCCAGCGCGGAATAGAATCGCTCTTCCCACAGCGCCGGGTCTTTTTCCACCTCAGCCAGCGACCGCGCGATGCGGCGCCAGGTATCCTCGACCGAACCGTCCACCGGCGTGCCATCCGCCTGTTTCAGCCGGTATTTCATGTCCCAGATCTGCTCGGCAATGGGTGCTGCGAATCGAGACATCGGATTTTCCTTCATATGGTGGTCTGCGGGGGGGAGGCCCTACAGGATACGCTTGTCAGACGGAAGCGTCAAAGGGCTTGCCGTGACGGGATCATCGTCCTAACTGCGGATCAGCAACGGGGGGCAAGGTGGCCGATTTCGTCAATCTTCTGAAACTCTGCGTCGGCGCCGATTCCGTCGAGGATCTGGAGGACTGGCAGCAATCGCAGGCCCATCGCTGGCCGGAAGGCCGGGCGGTGCATGTCACCCGCATGTGGCCCAAGCGCGAGGCCGAGGTTCTGGCGGGCGGTTCGCTCTATTGGGTCATCAAGGGCGAGGTGCTGGCCCGCCAGCGCATTCTGGGGCTGGAGCGTGTGGAAGGTGGCGACGGCATCGCGCGCTGCGCGCTGCTGCTGGACCCGCAGGTCATCCGCACCGAGGCCGCGCCCCGCCGCCCGTTTCAGGGCTGGCGCTATCTGACCGCCGAAGACAGCCCGCGCGACCTGCCGAAAAGCCGCGCGCAGGACGATGCCCTGCCCGAAGACCTTGCGCGCGCGCTGGCCGAGATCGGGTTGCGTTAAGGCATTTCCGACACCGCATGTCGCGGCTGCGGCTTGCGCAAACCGGGGTGGCACAGGATGGTGCGGCCATGCAAAGCACCCGTCCCCTCTGGCTGATCCTCGCCCCCGTCATCTTCCTGATCCTGTGGTCGGCGGGCTTCGCCGTGGCCAAGATCGCCGTCGCCCATGCCGCGCCACTGACCATCCTTGCGCTGCGTTATTCGCTGGTACTGGTGCTGCTGATCCCCGTGGCACTGGTGATGCGCCCGCCCCTGCCGAAAAGCTGGCGCGCGGCGGGGGATGTGGCGCTGGTCGGGTTCCTCATTCAGGTGGTCTATTTCGGCCTGTGCTATGTGGCCTTCAAGCTGGGCGTTTCGGCAGGCGGGGTGGCGATCATCGTCTGCCTGCAACCGATCCTCGTGGCGCTTGCCGCACCGTGGACAGTGGGCGAGCGGCTGGGCCGCAAGGCATGGACCGGCCTTGCGCTGGGGCTGGCGGGATCGGTCATGGTGATCCTTGGCCGTTCGGCAGTGGCTGCGGAAAACACGCTCGGTCTGGTGCTGACCTTCGTGGCCCTGCTGGGCATCACCGGCGGCACACTTTACGAGAAACGCTTCGGGGTCAGCCACCATCCGGTGACATCGAACCTGATCCAATATGCCGTCGGCGCAGCCTGCACCCTGCCCGTGGCACTGGCGACCGAAAGCATGGCGATCAACTGGGATGCCGAATTCCTCTGGGCCATGGCCTATCTGGTGATCGGCAATTCGCTGCTGGCCATGACGCTTCTGCTGGCGATGATCCGCGTGGGCGAGGTCGCGCGGGTCTCGGCGCTGTTCTACCTTGTCCCCGCGCTGTCGGCCCTGTTCGCATGGCCCCTGCTGGGCGAGGCCATGCCGCCGCTTTCCTGGGCCGGCATGGCGCTGGCCGCCTTCGGGGTCGCGCTGGTCAGCCGGAAAGCGCGGGCGCGCTGAGCCCGAGCTTCGCCACCAGCGCCTCCAGCACCGCGCGTTCCGCGCCCCAGTCGGCGCGATGCGACAGGAACAGCGTCGCCTGACTGCGGTGGATCACCGCATCGGTCAGGATCTTCAGATGGTTGGCGCGCAGCGTCTCGCCGGTCGAGGTGATGTCCGCAATCGCCTCGGCCGTCAGGTTCTTCACCGTGCCCTCGGTCGCGCCCTGGCTATCGACAAGCTGGTAATCCGCCACACCATTCGCCGTCAGGAAATCCCGCACCAGACGGTGATATTTGGTGGCGATGCGCAGGCGGAAGCCGTGCCGCGCGCGAAAGGCGCTGGCCGCAGCATCCAGATCGTCCAGCGTATCAACGTCGATCCAGCAGGCCGGAACCGCGATGATGAGGTCCGCATGACCAAAGCCCAGCGGCGCCAGTTCGGCCACCTGCTTGTTCCAGTCCGCCAGCTTGTCGCGCACGAGGTCCGATCCGGTAACCCCCAGATGGATGCGCCCGGCTGCCAGTTCGCGCGGGATCTCCCCAGCCGACAGCAGCACCAGTTCCACGCCCCCGATGCCTTCCACCGCGCCGGCATATTCGCGCTCCGACCCGGTGCGCACCATGGTCACGCCGCGCGCGCCGAACCAGTCGAAGGTCTTTTCCATCAGCCGCCCCTTGGACGGCACCCCGATCTTGAGGCTCATGGTTCAGGCCCCTTTCCGTTCGGCCACCAGCGCGGGCCGGATGATCCCGCCGACGGCGGGGATGGACCGGCCCTGACCCAGAATCGCGGTCAGCGCGTCATAGCGCCCGCCCGAGGCCAGCGGCGGCGTCTCCGCATCGCCTGCATGGAAGGTGAAAACGAAACCGTCGTAATATTCGAGCGTGGTGCGGCCATGGCTCGCCTCGAACGGCAGGCTGGCAGTGTCGATGCCATGGGCGCGCAGCGCGGCCAGCCGCGCCTCGAACCGATCCACTGCCGGGGCGATGGCGGGCATCAGGGGCTGTATGCCGCGCAAATGCGCCAGCGCCGAATCCGCAGGGGCGGCAAGACCCAGCAGATCATAAAGCAGCGCGGCCTCCGGCGCGGCAATCGGCGGTGCCTCGGCATCCTCGATCAGCGCACGGGCACGGTCAGCGATTTCATCGGCACCGCGCAATCCGGTCAACGGCCCGGCGGCCTGCATCAGCGCCTCGGCACTGTCGGTTTTCAGGTGGCCGAGCAGACGCGCCCGTGCCTCGGATACCGGCGCGCGGCCCGCGAAACGGTCCAGCAGCGCGCGAAAGCGCCGCGGCCGCCAGACATGACGACGCAGCGCGGCCTTGCGGCGCGGTGTGGTGGTCAGCCCCTCGATGGCCGCCAGCAGGATGCCGATGTCGCCGGTCAGCGCCTTCGACCCGAGCGTGCCAAGCAGCCCGGCGAAAAGGGCAAAGACCTCGGCATCGGCCTTGGGTGCATCGCGATCGAACACCTCGAACCCGACTTGCAGATATTCACTGGCGCGCGGGCCAAGATGATCCTGTTTGCGGAACACCTCGCCCATATAGCAATAGCGCGCCGGTTCCGCCCCGCCCGACATATGCGCCTGGACCACCGGCACAGTGAAATCGGGGCGCAGCACCATTTCGCCGCGCAGCGGGTCTTGCGTGACATAGGCGCGGGCGCGGATGTCCTCGCCATACAGGTCCAGCAGGGTGCCAGCGGGTTGCAGCACATCCGCCTCCACCGGCGCGGCGCCGGTGGCGCGGAAGGCCGCGAACAGCGCCTCGGCCTCGACGCGGGCGGCGGGGCTGATGGTCATTGGTCCAGCATCCGGCGCACGGCGCTGACCAGATCGCTGCACGCGACCTCGACCTGCGCGGGCCGGTCCTTCCATTCCTCCAGCGAGGCGCTTTGCGCGATCTTCGCCCCGAGGATCAGGTCTTTCAGCACCACGGTGCCCTTGGCCGCCTCGTCGCCGCCCTGGATCACCGCAACCGGGCTTTCGCGTTTGTCGGCATATTTCAACTGGTTGCCAAAGTTCTTCGGGTTGCCCAGATACATCTCGGCCCGGATGCCCGCGCGGCGCAGTTCGCCCACCATGGCCATGTAATCGGCCATGCGGTCGCGGTCCATCACGGTCACGACAACCGGCCCCTGCGCCGCCTGCCCCATCCGCCCCTTGGCGCGCAGCGCAGCCAGCAGACGGTCCACCCCGATGGAAACCCCGGTCGCCGGCACCGCCTGCCCGGTGAAGCGCTTGACCAGATCGTCATAGCGCCCGCCGCCCGAGACCGAACCGAACTGCCGCTTGCGGCCCTTTTCGTCGAGGATCTCAAAGGTCAGTTCGGCCTCGAAAACCGGGCCGGTGTAATAGCCAAGGCCCCGCACCACGCCGGGGTCGATCACGATACGGTCGGCGCCATAGCCCTGTGCGTCCAACAGATCAGCCATGGTTTCCAGCTCGCCAACACCCTCAAGGCCGATCACGGAGCCACCGACCAGATCGCGCAGCCGCGCGGCTGTAGCCGCACCCGTGTCGCGCTTGGCGGCCATGAAGGCCATCACCACCTCGGCCTGTTCGTCCGACAGCCCTGCGCCCCTGGTGAAATCGCCGCTTTCATCTTTGCGACCCGCGCCCAGCAGGGCGCGCACGCCAGCCTCGCCCAGACGGTCGATCTTGTCGATGGCGCGCAGCACGATGCCGCGTTCGGCCTCGAAGCGGGTCGGGTCGCTGGGGTCCAGCACGCCCGCAACCTCCATCACGCCGTTCAGCACCTTGCGGTTATTGACCCGCACGATGTAGTCGCCGCGCGGAATGCCGACCACTTCCAAAGCGTCCGACAGCATGGCGCAGATTTCCGCATCCGCCGCGACGGTGGGGCTGCCCACCGTATCGGCATCGCATTGATAGAACTGACGGAACCGCCCCGGACCCGGCTTTTCATTGCGCCAGACCGGGCCCATGGCATAGCGCCGGTAGGGCGAAGGCAGATCATTCCTGAACTGCGCCGCCACCCGCGCCAGCGGCGCCGTCAGGTCATAGCGCAGGGCAAGCCATTGGTCGTCCTCGTCCTGCCAGCCGAACACGCCTTCGTTCGGGCGGTCCACATCGGGCAGGAACTTGCCCAGTGCCTCGACCGTCTCGACCGCGCTGGTTTCCAGCGGATCGAAACCATAGGCATGGTAAACCCCGGCGATCTGGTCCAGCATCGCCTTGCGCTCGGTGACTTCGGCACCGAAATAGTCGCGGAAGCCCTTGGGAGGTTCAGCCTTCGGGCGGCGGGCGGGTTTGTCCTTCGACATGGGGATGGCCTCGCTTGCAATCGCGTTTGCCTTAGCGGATGGGGGGCAGCGCGACAAGTGCGGGAAGGGAAAGGCCGGACATGGACAGGATCACCACGCTGGAAGAACAACTCGCCCATCTGGCGCGCATGGTCGAGGATCTGTCGGATATCGTGGTCCGCCAGAGCCGCGAAATGGACATCATGGCCCGCCGCATCGGTCTGCTGATGGAACGTGAGGCCGAACGCGAGGCCGAGGGCGGCAGCATCCCGCTGGCCGACCAGAAGCCACCGCACTGGTAAGCCCGCGGAGAGAATCGCCCCCGCAGAAAGGGCGTGCCGGCGCCAACCGGCAAGAGTGCGCCATCGCACTCGCCCCCCGGAAATCTTCATTCTGCGCCTGCAAATTGCACAGCTTCGGCAAGGCTCCGCAGGCGGCCGCGCAACAGGCGGGCAATTTCGCGCTGATAAGCTGGCCAAGTCACCGGCACACCTTGCAAATCCCGCGCGGGCACAGATATAGCACCCCGAATGCGGCACTGTCCCGAGTGCCCGGAATCTCTTGGAATTCTTGCTATGCTGCCTGGCTCTTCGGCCGAGCTCACCCTCTCGCGCCGCGTTCTGATTCTCTCTGCTGCCTCGGGCGCCATCATGGCGGCTGCCGGTCGTGGTTTCGCACAGGAGGCTGCGACCCCCGCCCCAGATGCTGCGCCGCAGCAATTCAGCTTCGACATGCTGACGCGCCAGATGCAGGACCGGGCGGCCCTGCCCTATGCTGCGCCGGAAAAGATCAGCGGCTTCTTTGCCGGACTGAAGTATGATGACTATCGTCTGGTCAGCTTCGATCCGGAAAAGGCACGCTGGAACGATGACAAGGACAGCCAGTTCCAGCTTCATGCCTTCCCGATGGGCTGGCTGTTTGCCGAACCCGTGCGCCTTTACGAAGTGCGCGACGGCCACGCCAGCGAGATGGTGTTTACCACCGACGATTTCCGCTTCCTGAACGAACTGGCCGCCAAAGTGCCGCCGGGCGAGGTGATGCCGGGTGTCGCGGGCTTCCGCCTGCATTATCCGCTGAACCGGCTGGATGTGATGGACGAAGTGGTCGCCTTCCTTGGCGCCAGCTACTTCCGTGCCCTCGGTCAGGGATCGGCCTATGGCCTGTCGGCCCGGGGTCTGGCGCTGAACACCGCGACCGACACGGCCGAGGAATTTCCGCGCTTCTCTGCCTTCTGGATCGACCGTCCGGCACCGGGCGCGCGCAGTGTCACGGTCTGCGCCGCGCTGGATTCGCCCAGCGTGACCGGGGCATACCGCTTCGTCATCACCCCCGGCGAGGAAACGGTGATGGATGTGACCGCGCGGCTGTTCTTCCGGGCCGATGTGGTGCAGCTTGGCGTGGCGCCACTGACCTCGATGTATCTGTTCTCGGAACGCAACCGTCACGCCTTTGACGATTACCGCCCGCAGGTTCACGACAGCGACGGCCTGCGCATTACCCGCGCCGATGGCGATGTGCTTTGGCGTCCGCTCAGCAACCCGCCCCGTCTGGCAGGTTCGCATTTCGCCGAAACGACCCCGCATGCCTTCGGTCTTCATCAGCGCGACCGCGAGTTCGCGCATTATCAGGATGCCGAAGCCCGGTACGAGCGCCGCCCCTCGCTGGAGGTGGAGCCGCTGGGGGACTGGGGCAAGGGCGTTGTCCGTCTGGTTGAGATCCCGTCGGACCTTGAGGTGAACGACAATATCGTCGCCTTCTGGGTGCCCGAAGGCTCGGTCAAGGCCGGGGATACGCGCGAATTTACCTACCGCCTGCGCTGGGGCAATCTGCCGGTCGAGGATCGGACCGATCTGGCGCATGTGCTGGAAACGCGGTCGGGTGTCGGCGGGGTTTCGGGGGTGGAAAGCGCCCAGAATACCCGCAAGTTCGTGGTGGATTTCACCGGCGATCCGCTGGACCCGCTGCCCGCTGACGCGCCGGTCGAGCCGGTCGTATCGGTCCATGGCGGCGAGATCGTCTCGCAGAGCTTCCAGCGTGTCTGGGGCTCTGACATCTGGCGGCTGGCGATGGATGTGAAGGCAGAAGAAGGGGCGACCGTGGAACTGGTTGCCCATGTTGCGGGTTTCGGAAGGAAGCTTTCGGAAACTTGGCTCTATCAATGGATCAACGCGTGATGCAAAACACCGCCCCCCTCTCCTCTGCCGAGGTCGAGCGTATGGTGCAGGCCATCGGCACACCTGTTTCGGCGCCCATGGTCATGCCCAAACAGATTCTCGAAGCGCCGCATGGCGGCCTCCTGCGCGGACTGATGCTGCGCCTGCACCTGCTGGCGTCGCCGCGTCAGGGGCTGTAACCCATGTCCGGCCCTGCGGGGCAACCCGGCGCCGCGCTGCCGCGCGCCGTTGCCGTTGTGCTCAGCCTCATCGCCGGGGCCGGGGCCTTCATGCTGTTTCTTCAGTTCGGCATGTCGGACGGGCTGGATTCCATCGATATCGCGCGGTCGGTCCTCATCTTCATTTCGACCTGGTGGCTGGCTTGGGGTGCAGTTCAGGGCCTCATGGGCCTGACAACACAGGCCGCCGCCCCTGCCCTGCCCGATGCACCGCTGACCGCGAAAGTCGCAGTTCTGGTGCCGGTCTATAACGAAGATCCGGTGGCCACCTTCTCGCGCGTGGCGGCGATGGACGAAAGCCTTCAGGCTACAGGACTTGGTCATCTGTTCCACATCGCCATCCTGTCGGACAGCCGGAACGAGGCGATTGCCGCGCGCGAACGCCTCTGGTTCCTGCGTCTGGTCGGGGATCGGGCGGCAGAAGGACGCATCTTCTATCGCCGCCGTGCCGATAACCGGGGCAAGAAGGCCGGGAATATCGAGGATTTCATCCAGAAATCCGGTGGGGCCTATGATTTTGCCCTGATCCTCGACGCCGACAGCCTGATGGAAGGCGCGACAATTGTGGAAATGGCCCGCCGGATGCAGGCTGCCCCCGATCTGGGTCTGCTGCAAACCCTGCCGGTGGTGACCCGCGCCGAAACCCGCTTCGGCCGCGCCATGCAGTTTTCCGCAGCCTTCCACTCGCCGGTCTTCGCGCGCGGGCTTGCAATGATGCAGGGTCGCACCGGGCCATTCTGGGGCCATAACGCCATGGTCCGGGTCCGCGCCTTCGCCGAAAGCTGCGGTCTGCCGGAACTGCGCGGCAAGCCGCCATTCGGGGGCCATGTGATGAGCCACGATTATGTCGAGGCCGCGCTGCTGGCCCGTGCTGGCTGGCGCGTGCGGCTGGACGACGATCTGGACGGGTCGTATGAGGAAGGCCCCGAAAACATCGTGGACCATGCGAAACGCGACCGGCGCTGGTGTCAGGGCAATCTGCAACACAGCCGCCTGCTGCTGGCGCCCGGCCTGAAACCCTGGAGCCGGTTCGTGTTCTTTCAGGGCATCATGGCCTATATCTCGCCGCTGTTCTGGATCGGCTTCATGGTCGCATCGGTTCTGGCGCCCTATTTCGCACCGCCGCCCGATTACTTCCCCGAACCCTACTGGCCCTTCCCGATCTTCCCGCAGGCTGAAACCTCCAAGGCCATCGGCCTTGCCATCGGCGTCTTCGGTCTGCTGATCCTGCCGAAATTCGCCATCGCCCTGCATGCCTCGATGAGCGGTCGCGCCCGCAGTTTCGGTGGCGCCGCACGGGTCTTCGCTTCGGTCTTTGCGGAACTGTTGTTTTCCTCGCTCACCGCGCCGGTGCTGCTCGCCTGGCAGACGCGCAGTGTGTTTCAGGTGTTTCTGGGCCGCGATGGCGGCTGGCCCACCAACAACCGGGGCGATGCCACGCTGAGCCTCGGAGAGGCCTGGGCGGCAAGCCACTGGATCGTGATGACCGGCGCCGTGGCGCTGGCGGGCACCTGGGCCATGGCGCCCGGTCTGGTGGTCTGGATGCTGCCGGTGATCCTGCCGATGCTGGCCGCCCCGCTACTGCTGTCCTGGTCTTCCCGCCCCTCACGCAGCGGTCTGTTCGTCACGCCCACCGATCTGGCCGAGCCCGCGGTGATGCAGCGCCAGCGCGAAATCCTTGCAATATGGGAGGGTGAAACCGCCCTTCCCAACGCCGCACTTGCCGGAACCGAACCTTCCCATGTCAGCGCCTGAACCCCGCGCCGCGCGCGATCCCCGGCTCGACGTGTTTCGCGGCCTGTGTCTGATGATGATCTTCATTAACCACACGCCCGGCACGATTTACGAGAATTTCACCACCCGGAACTTCGGCTTCTCCGATGCGGCAGAGGCGTTCGTGCTGATGTCGGGCATCGCTGCCGGGCTGGCCTATGGCAAGTATTTCGACCGCCCCGCCCCGTTCTGGGAAGGCGTCGGCCATATCTGGCGACGGGTCTGGACGCTGTATCAGGTGCATATCGTGACCACGGTGATTGCGCTTGGCATCTCGGCCGCGACGATGCTGTGGTTCGACGCGCCCGAGGCGATGCGCCTGCATGCGATCCGTTTCCAGTGGCAGAAACCGCTGGAGTTTCTGATCGGCATCCCGCTGCTGACCCATCAGATCGGCTATGCCAACATCCTGCCGCTGTATGCCGTTCTGCTGGCCTTCGCGCCGCTGACACTCTGGGCAGGGTTGCGCTGGCCGCGTGTGACCATGGCACTGTCGGTTGTGCTGTGGCTGGCGGCGGCAATGATCTACTTCAACATGCCCAACTATCCGATGGATGGCGGCTGGTTCTTCAATCCGTTCAGCTGGCAGGTGATCTTCACCGTCGGCTTGCTGAGCGGGATGGCCATTCGCCGGGGCGGCAGCTTCGTTCCGAAGCGGCGCTGGCTGATCTGGCTGGCGCTGGCATGGGTCGGTTTCGCGCTGGTCGCCTCGCTGGTCAAGCCGGTGTCGGATGCTTTCGGGCACATGCTGTATCTTGCCGCCGAGTATCTGCATTTCCACTGGATCTTCATTTCCTTCGACAAGACCTTCCTCGCCCTGCCCCGGCTGAGCCATGCGCTTGCACTGGCCTATCTGCTGGCCTGCTGGCCGCTGGTGCGGCAACTGGCGGCGCATCGGGCAGCCGCGCCTTTCGCGCTTCTGGGGCGCAACGGGCTGGCGGTGTTCGGGCTGGGCGTCGTGCTGTGCTATGCCGCGAACGGGGTGAAGCTGGTCCTGCCGCAGAGCTTTGCACTGGATACCGCGATCATCGGTGGCGGAATTGGGCTTATGCTGCTGCTCGCCTGGTCGAAAGAGGCCTGGCGCCGCGCCGAAAAACGCGCCCGCCTGACCTGATCCCCCTGCAAAACGTGACAGGAACGCCGCAGAAACGGGCAAACCCGTATCTGCGGCGTTCTTTTCAGCATGAAAAATTCAACGCCAGTTGACGCAAGGCAGAACTTGCCTCATCTGATGAATGAACATTCACTCGCGACAGGCGGCCCCCGCCGGAGATTCCCTGATGACAAGCCCCCGTATGGCCCTTGCCACGGCCGCGCGTCCGCGCGAGGCCGAAATTCTTGACAGTATCCGCCAGACCTTTGCCGAAAAGGGGTTCGACGGCGCCTCGATGCAGGATCTGGCCCGCGCGGCGGGGATGAGCGTCGGCAATTTCTATCGCTACTTCCCGTCCAAGGCCGCGATGGTCGAGGCCATCGTGACCCGCGATCTGGCCGAGGTTGAGGAAAAGTTCACCAGCATCGCCGCCGCAGCCGATCCGCTGGCCGCGCTGCGCTGCGGGCTGCACCAGCATATCGAGGAAGAATGCTCGGGCTGCGACGACGGCCCGCTCTGGGCCGAAATCACCGCCGCCGCGCTGCGCAAACCGGAAATCGGCGCGGTTGTGCAGAAGATGGAAAGCGAAATTCGCGGCTATCTGCTGTCGGCCTTCGCCATGATTGCCGGAATGCCGCGTGACGAGGCCGAACGCCACTTTGCCGCCCATTCCGCCATGGTGGTGATGCTGGTGAAGGCTGCGGCGATCCAGGCACAGGCCGGGGACCAGGTCAGCGCCGGACGGACTGAACTGAATGAATTGGTAAAACGTATGATCGACGCGGTTCTGGCCGAAGTGGCTGCCGCGAAGTCGAAGGATTGATGAAAATGCGTCATTTCGCTGTCAGCCTGATAATGGCCGCAACCCTGGCCACGCCCGGTGCTTCGCGGGCCGAAGAACCCGTGGCCGCCACGGAAACGGCAAAACCTGCCCTGCCCGCAATCACCGTCTCCGCCGTCGCCCGCCGCGATCTGCGCGACCGGGTGATTGCCGGAGGGCTGGTTGGCGCCGTGGAAGAGGTGATCGTACAGCCGCTGATCGAGGGCCAGCCCATCGAGACGCTGGAGGCTGAGGTCGGCGATTACGTCGAGGCCGGTCAGGTACTGGCCACGCTGTCGCTGACCGCGCTGGAATTGCAGCGCAGCCAGTTGAAGGCCGGGCTGGCCTCGGCACGCGCGACTGTGGCGCAGGCGGAGGCACAGGTGCTGGAGGCCCAATCCTCGGCGGATGAGGCGGGGCGTGTCGCCGCCCGCACCGCCGCGCTGAAGGATCGCGGTCAGGCCAGCACCGCCGCCAACGATCAGGCGCAGGCCGCCGCCGTTTCCGCCACCGCCCGTGTCACGGTCGCCCGGCAATCGCTGGAGGCCGCGCGCGCCCAGGTCGAACTGGCCGAGGCGCAGCTTGCCAATATCGACCTGAACCTGACGCGCACCAAGGTCGTCGCGCCGGTCGCGGGCGAGGTGCTGGCCCGCAATGCGCAGGTCGGTGCGGTCGCCAGCGCAGCAGGGCAGCCGATGTTCGTGCTGATGAAGGATGGGGCGCTGGAACTGCGCGCCGATATCGCCGAGGCCGATCTGGTGCGTCTGCAACCGGAGATGAGCGCCGAAATCCGCACCGTCGGCGCGACCGGGGCCCTGCGTGGCACCGTCCGGCTGGTGGAGCCCGGCGTGAATACGGCGACCCGCCTCGGGACCGCGCGCATCACGCTGGACAATGCCCGCACCGTGCGGTCCGGCATGTATGCCGATGCTGAAATCCTGCTGGCCGAGCACGAGGCGCTGGCCGTCCCGGTCAGCGCCGTGGGCTCCGGCCCTGAGGGCGCGACGGTCATGGTGGTGAAGGATGGCACTGTCACCCGCACGCCGGTGGAAACCGGCATCCGCGACAATGGCTGGGTCGAGATCGTCTCGGGCCTGACGGAGGGCGATCAGGTGGTGACCAAGGCCGCCGCCTTCGTGCGCGATGGCGACCGCGTCAATCCCATCGCCGCCGTGACGCAGTAAGGAGGGCCGCGATGAACTTCTCCGCATGGGCGATCCGAAATCCGGTCGCGCCGCTTCTGGCCTTCTTCATGCTCATGGTGCTGGGCTGGCAAAGCTTCAACAGCCTGCCCATCACCCGCTTCCCCAATATCGACGTGCCGCTGGTTGCGGTGGTGGTGGCTCAGCCCGGAGCCGCCCCCGCCGAGATGGAAACGCAGGTCACCAAAGAGGTGGAGGATGCCGTCTCGGGCATCTCGGGGGTGAAGAACGTCACCTCCACCATCACCGACGGCAATTCGCAAACGCTGGTCGAGTTCCGCATGGAAGTGCCGACCGACAAGGCCGTGCAGGATGTGAAGGACGCCATCGACAAGATCCGCGGTGATCTGCCCGGCGATGTTGAGGCTCCCATCGTCAGCCGCATCGACGTGGAAGGCCAGGCCATCATGACCTTCGCCGTCTCCGCGCCGAACATGACGATGGAGGAACTGTCGTGGTTCGTCGATGACACCATCACCCGCTCGCTTCAAGGCCGTCCCGGCGTCGGTAAGGTTGATCGTTTCGGCGGAGCCGACCGCGAAATCCGCATCGAGCTGGACCCCGTGCGGCTGGGTAGCTACGGCATCACCGCGCAGCAGGTGAGCCAGCAACTGCGGCTGACCAATGCCAATCTGGGCGGCGGCCGGTCAGAACTCGGCACCAGCGAACAGGCGATCCGCACGCTGGGCAATGCCGATACCGTGGCACGACTGTCCAATACCACCATCGCCGTCGGCGGCGGGCGCCATGTGCGGCTGTCGGACCTTGGCACGATCAATGACACCTACGAGGAGCTGCGGTCGTTCTCCAAGTTCAACGGCGATCAGGTGGTGACCTTCGCGGTGTTCCGCGCCAAGGGCGCCTCCGAGGTTTCGGTGGCCGAGGTGGTGAACAGCACGCTGGACGAAGTGCGGGCGAAGCACCCGGATGTTGGCATCTCGCTGGTGGATGACACGGTCTATTACACCTACGGCAACTACGAAAGCGCGCTGCATACGCTGATCGAAGGCGCGCTGCTGGCGGTGCTGGTGGTCTTTGCCTTCCTGCGCAACTGGCGTGCCACGATGATCGCGGCGGTGGCGCTGCCGCTGTCGGCGGTGCCCACCTTCTATGTGATGGACCTGCTGGGCTTCTCGCTGAACCTTGTGAGCTTCCTTGCCATCACGCTGGCCACCGGCATTCTGGTCGATGACGCCATCGTGGAGATCGAGAATATCGCGCGACACATGAGGATGGGCAAATCGCCCTATCGCGCCTCGATCGACGCGGCGGATGAAATCGGCCTCGCCGTCATCGCCACCACTTTCACCATCATCGCGGTCTTTGTCCCGGTCAGCTTCATGCCCGGCATTCCGGGGCAGTATTTCCGGCAATTCGGCCTGACGGTGGCGATTTCGGTGCTGTTCTCGCTGCTGGTCGCGCGGCTGATCACGCCGATGATGACCGCCTATCTGATGCGGTCCAAAGATGCCGCAGGCCATGACGATGCGCATGGTGATGGCTGGTTCATGCGGCAATATCTGCGGCTGGTGCGGCTTTCCACCAGTGGCGGGCTGTTCACCCTGCGGTCAGGCCACCACCTTGTGCCGGCCCGCTATATCACGCTGGTAACCGGCATTCTGGTTCTGGTCATATCTGTCCACTTCATGCTGCAAGTCCCCGGCAGCTTCATGCCGCCCGAGGATGTCAGCCGCGTTGCCATCAGTGTCGAACTGCCGCCCGGCTCGACGCTGGAGGATACCGAGCAGAAGACCGACGAGATGGTGGCCCGCATCCGCGATATCGAAGGGGTGGCGAATGTCTTTGTCCTTGGCGGGTCGTCGCCGACCGGCGATCTGGACATCCGCCGTGCCTCGGTCACCGTACTTCTGGAAAAGCTGGATCATTCGCTGCTTTACAAGCTGTCGCAGATCGGGAACAGCATTCCCGGTCTGGCGGCCATCGTGCCGGATGTGGAAAGCCACGGCCGCACCGTGCCACAGAACGAGATCGAGGCCGAAATCTTTGCCCGGCTGCATGACGTGCCCGATATCCGTGCCTTCAAGCTGAATGACCGGGGGGAGCGCGATCTGTCGTTCTCGATCCTGTCGGACAACGAGGATGACCTGAACCTTGCAGTCGCCCGGCTGGAGGCCGCCCTGTCGGCCGAACCGCTGCTGGCCAACGTCGCCTCGGAAGGTGCCCTTCCCCGGCCCGAATTGCAGATCGAGCCGAAGCTGGAAGAGGCCGCGCGTCTGGGCGTGACCACCTCGGCCATCGCGGGTGTGGTGCGGGTGGCGACCATTGGCGATGTGGATGCGGCGCTGGCGAAGCTTTCCATCGACAACCGGCTGATCCCGGTGCGGGTGCGGCTGGATGATGCCAGCCGGGGCGATCTGGCGCAGCTTGCGGCGCTTGGCGTGCCCACGGCATCAGGCGCGACGGTGCCGCTGGGGGCGGTGGCCGACATCCGTATCGCGGAAGGCCCGTCCATGGTGGACCGCCTGAATCGCGAACGCCGCGCCACCATCGGCGCCAACCTGCCGGTCGGTGTGGCGCTTGGCACTGCGTCGGAACGCTTCAAGGCAATCACCGACAGCGTCGATCTGCCGCTCAGCGTCCGCGTGGCGGAATCGGGCGATGCCGAGATTCAGGCTGAACTGATGCAAAGCTTCGGCAATGCGATGATCATGGGCCTGATGCTGGTTCTGACCGTGCTGATCCTGCTGTTCGGCTCGGTCATCCAGCCCTTCACCATCCTGCTGTCGCTGCCGCTTGCCATCGGCGGCGTGGCGGCGGCGCTGATCCTCACAGGCAATGCGCTGTCGATGCCGGTGATGATCGGGATGCTGATGCTGATGGGCATCGTGACCAAGAACGCCATCCTGCTGGTGGATTTCGCCATCGAGATGCGCAATCGCGGGATGGATCGGTTCCAGTCGGTCATCGAGGCCGGACACAAGCGGGCGCAGCCCATCGTGATGACCTCCATCGCCATGTCGGCGGGCATGATGCCCTCGGCGCTGGGGGTGGGCGAAGGTGGCGCCTTCCGCGCGCCCATGGCCATCGCGGTGATCGGCGGCATCATCATGTCCACGGTGCTGAGCCTTGTCGTGGTGCCCGCTTTCTTCCTGATCATGGACGACTTGTCGCGTCTGCTGGCCCGGCTGGCCCGTCTGCTGATCGGTCCGAAGGAGGCCGAGCCCGAAGTGCTGAGCCCCGAGGCGATGACGAAAGAACTGACCGATCTCGAATCCCGGCTCTCGCATCTGGAGGCGAAGCGCCCGCCGCCTGACAGCAAGCCCAAGCTGATCGTGGCCGAATGACACCGGAAGCGCCGCCCTTCGGGGCGGCGTTTGCTTTTGCCCACCCTTGCATCCCCTGCCCTTGCATCCCCCGCCCCGCCGTCGCAGGATCGCGGCAAAGGGGAGGGATGCGATGGGCAATCTGAAAGCCGCGCTGGCCGCAATCGACGCGGCGAATGCTGCCGATCCGACGCAGGAAGAGGGCCAGCCGGCCGCGCTGCTTTACGGCGAAAGGATGAGCGCGGAACTGGCCCGCCAGTATCCCGATGCCCCGGACATCCTGCAAATCGCGGCACGCGGGCAACATGTGGAACGCTGGCTGCTGCCCCGCTCCGACTACCCCGAGGGCAAAACAGGCTATCTGAACTGGCGCCGCGAACAGGGCCGCCGCCACGCGGAACGCGTCGCCGGAATCATGGCGGAGGCGGGCTATGACCGTGATGCGCAGGACCGCGTGGGTGTTCTGCTGCGCAAGGAAGGCATCAAGCGCGACGCCGAAGTGCAGGCTTTGGAGGATGTCATCTGTTTCGTCTTCCTGCGCCACTATTTCGCGCCCTTCGCCGCAAAACACGCGCCGGAGGCCGTGCGCGATATCGTGGCCAAGACCGCGCGCAAGATGTCGCCCCCCGCACGGGCGCGGGCGCTGGAGGAATTTAAACTGCCACCGGATCTGGCAGCGGCCGTAAGGGAGGCAGAGGCATGAGCATCGACCAAGGCAAGGCGCTGATCGCGCGGGCGGGCGAAGGCAAAAGCTATACCGTGGGGGTGGAAACCCTGACGCTGGCTGACTGGCCCGAAGGTGTGCCGATCCGCGTTGCCCATTCGGCACTGAACTACAAGGATGCGCTGGCCATCACCGGCCGCGCCCCGATCATCCGCAACTTCCCCATGGTGCTGGGTATCGACCTCGCGGGCGAGGTGCTGGAGGACAGCGGGCGTTTCAAGGCCGGTGAAAGAGTGCTGGTCAACGGATGGGGCCTGTCGGAAACCCGCTGGGGCGCCTATTCGCAACTGGTGCGCATGCCGGACGAGATCGTGCAGCCCCTGCCCGCCGGGTTCAGCACCGAACAGGCCATGCAGATCGGCACCGCTGGTTATACGGCCATGCTCTGTGTCATGGCGCTGGATGATCACGGGCTGCAACCGGGCCGCGATGCGGTGCTGGTCACCGGCGCTTCGGGCGGGGTTGGCTCGGTCGCGGTCAGCCTGCTGGCGCGGCGCGGCTATCACGTCATCGCGGTTTCGGGGCGCCCGGAGCAGGCGGGTTTCCTGCAAGAACTTGGCGCCGCCGAGGTGCTGAGCCGCGACGCAATTTCCTCTGGCGGCCGCCCGATGGCGAAAGAGCGTTGGGCGGGCGTGGTGGATGTGGCAGGCGGGCCGATGCTGGCCGATGCCATTGCGCAGACCCGGTATGACGGCATCGTCGCGGCCTGCGGCATGGCGGGCGGCGGGTCACTGGCAACCACGGTTTACCCGTTCATCCTGCGCGGCGTCACGCTGCGCGGCGTCGATTCTGTCATGGTGCCCATGGCACGGCGTGAGGCCGCCTGGGCACGGCTGGAAGCCGAACTGGATCGTGGACTGCTGGCGCGCCTGTCCTCGACCCGGCAGTTTGACGAATTGCCGACGCTGGGCGCCGACCTGCTGGACGGCCGCCTGCACGGTCGTATCGCCATCGCGCTGTAAGGACGGGCGGGCCGCTCAGGCCCGCTTCGCCACAACAGCAATGCCCAGCGTTTCCAGCACCTTCGCCTCGATCTGCGGGGCGTTCATGCCTGCAACCGCATACATCGCCTCGGGGCTGGCCTGGTCGATGAACGTATCGGGCAGCACCATGGAGCGGTATTTCAGCCCCCGGTCAAACACGCCCTCCTCGGCCAGCAATTGTGCCACATGGCTGCCGAAACCGCCGATGGCTCCCTCTTCCACCGTGATCAGCGCCTCGTGATGCTTGGCGAGTTGCAGGATCAACTCACGATCCAGTGGCTTGGCAAACCGCGCATCGGCCACGGTGCAGGCGATGCCGCGCGCCGCCAGCGCCTCAGCCGCGCGCATCACTTCCGCCAGACGGGTGCCGAAGGGCAAGAGCGCCACGCGTCCGCCCTCGCGGATCAGCCGCCCCTTGCCGATCTGCAAGGGTTGGCCCCGCTCGGGCATTTCCAGCCCGACACCCTCGCCGCGCGGATAGCGGAAGGCGCTGGGGCCTTCGTCATAGGCTGCCGCTGTGGCAACCATATGCACAAGCTCCGCCTCGTCCGCCGCCGCCATCACCACGATACCGGGCAGATTGGCAAGGAAAGCCACGTCGAACGACCCGGCATGCGTGGCGCCATCGGCCCCTACCAGACCGGCGCGATCGATGGCAAAGCGCACGGGAAGGCGCTGGATCGCCACGTCATGCACGACCTGATCGTAACCGCGTTGCAGGAAAGTGGAATAAAGCGCGCAGAACGGCTTCAGCCCGCCCGCCGCCAGACCGGCGGCAAAGGTTACCGCATGCTGCTCGGCGATGCCCACGTCGAAACAGCGCTTCGGAAAGCGTTCGGCGAACAGGTTCAGCCCGGTGCCATCCGGCATCGCCGCCGTCACCGCGACGATCTTGTCATCCCGCGCGGCCTCGTCCACCAGTGCCTGCGCGAAAACCTTGGTATAGCTCGGCGCATTGGACTTGGCCTTGACCTGCACCCCGGTCAACACATCGAATTTCGCCGTGGCATGGCCCCTGTCCGCCGCCGCCTCGGCCGGGGCATAGCCCTTGCCCTTCCTGGTGATCACATGAAGAAGCATCGGCCCGGTCGCCCGCGCTTTCACCGTGCGCAGCAGCGGCAGAAGCTGGTCGAGGTCATGCCCGTCGACCGGCCCGACATAGCTGAACCCCAGTTCCTCGAACAACGTCCCGCCGACCGTCATGCCCTTGAGCATTTCCTTCGCCCGCCGCGCGCCTTCCTGAAACGGCTCGGGCAGCAGGCTGACCATGCCCTTGGCAGCCTGTTTCAGTTCCTGAAACGGAGCCTCGGCATAAAGCCGCGACAGGTAAGACGACAGCGCCCCCACCGGCGGGGCGATGGACATTTCGTTGTCATTCAGGATGACGAACAGCCGCTTCTTCAGATGGCCAGCGTTGTTCATCGCTTCGAAGGCCATGCCCGCGCTCATCGAGCCGTCGCCGATCACCGCGATTGCATCGCCCGGATCGCCGCCCAGGTCGGCCGCCGCCTTGAAACCCAGCGCCGCGCTGATCGAGGTCGAGCTATGCGCCGCCCCGAACGGATCATAGGGGCTTTCGCTGCGCTTGGTGAAGCCCGACAGCCCCCCTTCGGTCCGCAGGGTGCGGATGCGGTCACGCCGCCCGGTCAGGATCTTGTGCGGATAGCACTGATGCCCCACGTCCCAGATCAGCTTGTCGCGCGGCGTGTCGAACACGGCATGCAGCGCCACGGTCAGTTCCACCACCCCCAGCCCCGCGCCCAGATGGCCGCCGGTTTCCGACACCGCGCTGATCGTCTCGGCCCGCAGTTCATCGGCAAGCTGGCGCAATTCACGGTCGCTCAGCGCCTTCATGTCGGCAGGCAGGCGCACGCGGTCCAGAACGGGGGTCTTCGGTCGGTCGGTCATGGCAGCCCTTTGGCTCAGGCGTAGGGGGGCGTCAGCTTTGCCGCGAGATAACGAAGCGCGCCGCCGCGATCAAGGCAGCGGCCCGGTCACCATAGGGGGAAACTGCGGCTTCCGCCTCGGCAATCAAGTCACTTGCGCGATTTTTCGCGCCTTCCAGCCCCAGAAGCGAAACGAAAGTGGCCTTGCCAGCGCCCGCATCCTTGCCGACGCGCTTGCCCGTCGCCGCCTCGTCGCCCTCGACATCCAGAATATCGTCGGCGATCTGGAAGGCGAGGCCCAGAGCCGTCGCATAGGCGCGCAGCGGCGCGGGGTCGGCCCCGGCAAGCACCGCGCCCGCCTCGGCGGAAAAGCAGATCAGCGCGCCGGTCTTGCCGGCTTGCAGTCGGGTGATCTCGGGCAGGGTCAGCGGCGTGGCAGCGGTTTCAGCGGCGATATCCAGCGCCTGTCCCAGCACCATGCCCTCGGCGCCGCTGGCGCGCGCCAGCCCCGCCACCAGCGCCAGCCGCCGGTCAGGCGCCCCGAGCGCCGGGTCACACAGCAGTTCAAACGCCAGCGTCTGAAGCGCATCGCCCGCCAGCACCGCCGTCGCCTCGTCCCATTTCACATGGACGGTCGGCAGGCCGCGGCGCAGGTCGTCATCATCCATGCAGGGCAGATCGTCATGGATCAGGCTATAGGCATGCAGCGCCTCGACCGCCGCCGCAGCGGCTACCGCCGCCTCGGGCGCAATGCCATGCAGCCGGGCCGATTCCAGCACCAGAAAGGCGCGTAGCCGCTTGCCGCCCTGCACCGCATAGCGCATGGCCTGCACCACCGGCACATCGTCCTGCGTGGCCAGCGCCGCATCCAGCCGCGCCTGCACCAGCGCGGCATCCTGTTTCAGCAGGTCGGGAAAGGTCACAGCCCCTCCGCCGGTGCGGTTCCGGTGGCGCGGCCTTCCTGCGCACGGATCATCTCGACCTTTTCTTCCGCCACGCGCAGCTTGTCGGCGCAATGCGCCTTCAGCTTCGCGCCGCGTTCGTAAAGCGCGATCGACTGTTCCAGCGCCACATCGCCGCGCTCAAGCTGCGTCACCACACCTTCCAGCGCGGCCATCGCCTCTTCAAAGCTCATCTCGGCAATCGGTTTGTCGGTCATCAGGCTCTCCGCATCATCTCATCGACATGGGCGGCAACAGAGGCGCCCAGCGCGGGCAGATCATAGCCGCCCTCCAAGGCGGATACCACCCGCCCGCCACAGACCTGATCCGCCAGATCGCAGATCGCAGCGGTGAGCCAGCGGAAATCCTCCACCTCCCATTCCAGACTGGCGAGAGGATCATCCGCATGGGCATCGAACCCGGCGCTGACAAGGATGAGGTCGGGGGCGAAATCGCGTACCCGCGCCAGCGCAGGGGCCCAGACCGCCCGCATCGCCGCCCCGCCCGAACCCGCGCGCAGCGGCAGGTTCACCACCTGTCCATGTGCGCCGGTTTCCCGCGCGGCCCCCGTGCCGGGATAAAGCGGCATCTCGTGGCTGGAGACAAACATCGCGCGCGACTCGTCCCACAGCAGATCCTGCGTGCCATTGCCGTGATGCACGTCGAAATCCAGCACTGCGACACGAGAGAGACGGTGATGATCCAGCGCCCGTTTCGCCGCGATGGCAACGCTGCCGAACAGGCAAAACCCCATGGCCCGCGCGGTTTCGGCATGATGGCCGGGCGGACGGCAGGCGATGAAGGCGCGCTTCGCCTCGCCCGCCAGCACCGCATCGACCGCCGCACAAACCCCGCCCACCGCGCGCAGCGCCGCCGTCAGCGACCCCGGCGCCAGCCAGGTGTCACCATCCAGCATCGCCCAGCCGTCCGCAGGCAACGCCGCCTCGACTTGAGCGACATATCCCGCCGGGTGACAGCGCAACACCTCGTCCCGCCCGGCCAGCGGGGCGGCGCGGCGGTCGAGATCGAACCCGGCCAGGGCCCGTTCAACCGCCATCAGCCGCGCCGCCTGCTCCGGGTGACCCGGCGGTTCGGCATGGCCCAGGCAGTCCTCATGGCTGAACAACAGCATACGCCCGATATCGGTCATTTTCTGTCCTCAAGTATCCCGGAGGTCAGGGGACACAGCCCCCGAGACCGGGCACGGATCAATCCGGCTGAAGCATGTAGCCCGCGCCGCGCACGGTTTGCAGATAGCGCGGCTGCTTCGGGTCGACCTCGATCTTGCGGCGCAGCCGGGTGATCTGCACATCCACCGCGCGCTCCTGCGCCTTTTCGGCACTGTCCGCCTCGGTCGTGCCCAGATCACCCACCAGCGCCTCGCGGCTGACCGGCTCGCCGGGGCGGGCCGCGAAGATCCGCATAAGCTGCGCTTCGGTCGCGGTCAGCCGCACCGGCTCGTCCCCGCGCCACAATTCACCGCGCTCCGGGTCATAGCGCACCGCGCCCAGATGCAGCACCTTGGGCACCGCCACTTCGGGCCGTGCCGCCGGCACCCGGCGCAGAATGGCGTTGATCCGCAGCAGCAGTTCCTTCGGCTCGAACGGCTTCACCAGATAGTCATCCGCCCCGGCCTCCAGCCCCTCGATCCGGTTGGCGCTTTCGCCCTTGGCCGTCAGCAGCAGGATCGGCACCCCGCTTTTCGCCCGAAGATCGCGGGTCAGCGCAATGCCATTCTCGCCCGGCATCATCACATCCAGCACGATCAGGTCGAACTCCAGCCCCCCCAGCAACCGCCGCGCCTGTGCCGCATCCCGCGCCACGCTGACCAGAAAGCCATTGCGGATGAGGAATTTCTGCAAAAGCCCCCGGATTCGTTCGTCATCATCGACGACCAGAAGATGCGCCTGCGGTTCCGTCATGCCCCGCCCTCCTTCAAGGTCTGATACTGCCGCCGCTGGTCGGGGTCCATCATCGCCTCCAGCACCTGACGGAAGCCCTGCACCGCCACCGGCCCCGCCGCGCGGTAAGCCGCCCGCATCCGTGCCCGCTGCGCATCGGACAATTCGCGCTCCAGTTCCGCGCCTCTGGCGGTCAGGAACAGATGCCGCTCGCGCTTGTCCTCGCGCCCGACGCGGCTTTCCACCAGCCCGTCGTCGATCAGAGTGCGCAACACCCGGTTCAGGCTTTGCTTGGTCACACCGAGGATCGACAGCAGATTGTTCACCGTCGTGCCCGGGCTGCGATGGATGAAATGGATCGCCCGGTGGTGCGCCCGCCCGTAATCCATCCCGTCCAGAATGCGGTCGGGATCAGCCGTGAAGCCGCGATAGGCGAAGAACATCGCCTCAATCCCCTTGCGCAGCTGCTCGTCGGTCAGAAACAGCAGGCTTTCGCCACCCGATGCCGGCTCACTCATCACGGCTCCCCCTCACTTCGGTGCGAAGTTACGTCAGCCTTGTTGACTTTCCAAGATGCAACTGTTAGCGAAACGCAGTTTTTACGCAACTTTATGTCCACAGCGGGCCAAAGTGGCGCAACTTTTGGAAAATGGCCCTGAGGAGGCTTCGATGGCTGGCTATGATGACCGCGATGGCAAGATCTGGATGGATGGCAGGCTGGTGGAATGGCGCGACGCCAATGTCCACATCCTGACCCATGCACTGCACTATGCCTCGTCGGTATTCGAGGGCGAGCGGTGCTATAACGGCAAGATCTTCAAATCGACCGAACATTCGCAGCGCCTGCTGAAATCGGGCGAGCTGCTGGATATGCCGGTGCCCTATACGGTCGAACAGCTGAATGCCGCCAAGGACGAGGTGCTGGCCGCCAATGGCCTGACGGATGCCTATGTACGCGCGCTGGCCTTCCGGGGCGCAGGCGAGGAAATGGGAGTGGCAAGCCTGGGCAATCCGGTGCGCGTTGCCATCGCCTGCTGGAGCTGGGGCGCCTATTACGGCGACGCCAAGATGAAGGGCGCCAAGCTCGACATCGCCAAGTGGAAACGCCCCTCGCCCGAAACGATCCCCACTGCCGCCAAGGCAGCCGGGCTCTACATGATCTGCACCATGTCAAAGCATGCGGCACAGGCCAAAGGCTGCTCTGACGCGCTGTTCTTTGACTATCGCGGCTATGTGGCCGAGGCGACGGGGGCCAATATCTTCTTCGTCAAGGATGGCGAAGTGCATACGCCGCTCCCCGATGCAATCCTGAACGGCATCACCCGCCAGACCGTCATCGGGATGCTGCGCGCGAAAGGCATCACCGTGCACGAACGCCATATTCAGCCTTCGGAACTGGAAGGCTTCCAGCAATGCTGGCTGACCGGCACCGCAGCCGAGGTTACCCCCGTCGGCCAGATCGGCGATTATATGTTCGAGGTGGGCGCCCTGACCCGTGATATCGCCACCGAATACGAGGCGCTGGTCCGGGCCTGAGGGAGGAAGGGCGTCTGCCGCGCTGCGATGCACGCGCCTCCCCCCAAGGATATTTGCAACAAGGCGAAAGGCCCGGCTCTCTCAGGAGCCGGGCCTTTTCACATCAGGCCAGAATGGTCACCACATGAACATTGCCCTTGATTGCATTCGAATAGGGGCAGATGAAATGCCCGCGCTCGACCATGCGCTGCGCGACCTGGCGCTCCACCCCCGGCAGATGAACCGTCAGGGTCACCGCGATCCCAAAGCCACCTTCGGCGCGCGGTCCGATACCGACCTCGGCCTGAACCGTCGCTTCCGCCGGAACCTCGCCAATCTTCTCGTTGCTGGCAGCGAACCGCAGGGCGCCCAGATAGCAGGCCGCATAACCCACTGCGAAAAGCTGTTCCGGGTTATTGCCCTTACCCTCGCCCCCCATTTCCTTCGGCACGCTCAGCGTGACACCCAGCGCACCGTCCAGCGTGGCGGACTGCCCGTTGCGACCACCGCCCTTGGCTTCGGCGGCGGTGCGGTAAACGATCTCTTTGACCATCTTCTCTCTCCATTTCTATCTTACACGATAATATCGCACAAGATACATGCTTCGGACGATGCGTCAATCCCTTGCGATTTAATCGCGCACGATTTACATTTACGGAATGACCCAGCCCCTCCCGCTCTCGCAGCTTCTGTGCTTCGCTCTGTATTCCGCCAGCCACGCCGTTCAGGCGAGCTACAAACCCCTGTTGGATCGCATGGGGCTGACCTACCCGCAGTTCCTCGTACTGACGCTTCTATGGGAAACCGATGATCAGCCGATGTCCCGGCTTGCGCAAGCGCTGCAACTGGAAAGCAATACGCTGACCCCGATGCTCAAACGCATGGAGTCAGCGGGCTTTCTGACCCGCAGCCGCGACGCGCAGGATGAGCGTCAGGTGCGGCTGCGGCTGACCGAAAAGGGCCTGGGCCTGCGGGCCGAGGCGACAGAAATCCCGGCCTGTTTTCTGGCGCAAAGCGGCCTTGACCCCACGACGATCCGGTCTCTGACCGACGAGATCGCGACACTGCGGGACAGGTTGCGCGCGGCTCAGACCTGATCGCCGCGGTCAATCCGCAGGTATTCGGCGGCGCGGCGGTTCGCCACGGGCTTCTCGGTGGGGCGCCGGCGCAGCCCGTCCCACAGCTTCTCGCTGCCATCATGGTCGATACGCAGGAACTGCCGGGTCCGCCCGCCGTCCGAGGGCTTGCGCTTGTCTGCAAGGTGCTTGCTCATGGCCATCTCCTCCGGTTGCCTCAAGGCAATATAGGACCGAATCGGTCCCTTCCCAACCCCTCAGCACCGCGAAAGGCGATCAACCGCCCAGGCGGCGGCCTCGGCCACAACGGGATCCGGGTCTGCAAGCAGGGCACTGGCGGCCCCGCACAGCGCGACCTCGCCCGAGTTCCCGATAGCATAGAGGACATTGCGCACGAAACGGTCCCGCCCGATCCGCTTGATCGGGCTGCCCACGAAACGCGCACGAAACGCAGTGTCATCCAGCGCCGCCAGTTCAGCAAGCTCGGGGGCGCCAACGCGTGGCTGATAGCCCGCGTCCCGCGCCGCCTGCGCGAACTTATTCCACGGGCAAACCGCCAGACAATCATCGCAGCCGTAAATCCGGTTGCCCATCAGGGCGCGCAAATCCGGCTCCACCGGCCCTTTGTGCTCGATCGTCAGATAGGAAATGCAGCGCCGCGCATCCAGCTGATAGGGCGCAGGGAAAGCGCCGGTCGGGCAGATGTCCAGACAGGCACGGCACGATCCGCAATGGCTGACCTCGGCCACGTCCTTCGGCAGATCCAGCGTGGTGAAGATTGCGCCCAGAAAGAACCAGCTGCCCAGATCACGCGCCAGCAGGTTGGTATGCTTGCCCTGCCATCCCAGACCCGCAGCCTGCGCCAGCGGCTTTTCCATCACCGGCGCGGTATCGACGAAAACCTTGATCTCGCCCCCCGCCTGGTCCAGCAGCCAGCGCCCCAGCCGCTTCAGCCGCCGTTTCACCAGATCATGATAATCCTTGCCCTGCGCATAGACGCTGATCGCCGCCCTTTCGCGCTGCGCCAGCACAGCCAGCGGATCAACCTCGGGCGTATAAACCTCGGCCAGCATGATCACCGATCGCGCCTCAGGCCAAAGCGCCGCCGCCGACCCGCGCCAGCCCTCGCGCTCGGCCATCCAGCCCATCTGCCCGTGCCGTCCGGCGGCCAGAAACGTCCGCAACCGCCCTGCCGCTTCGGGCACGGCATCCGGCGCGCAGATCCCGGTCTTGGAGAAACCCTCCTCCACCGCCCGCGCGACCAGACGGTCCTTCAGCACCGAAGGCTCCATGCCCTTGCTCATTGCCCAAATACTCCGGGGGTCCGGGGGCTGGCCCCCGGCGGCCGGGTTCAGAAATCCAGATCGGCGTAATGACCGGGCTGAGTGAAGCCGGGCACCTGATCCGCCAGCAGGGTGCGGAAGCTCGGCCGGGATTTCAGCTTCACATACCAGTCCTTCACCACCGCATGCCGGTTCCAGTCGACATCCGAGATATAGTCCAGACAGCTCAGATGCGCGGCAGCCGCGAAATCGGCCAGCGTCATGCTGTCGCCCGCCAGCCAGCGGCGCTGATCAAGGAGCCACGCCATGTAATCGAGGTGATACTTGATCCGGCTCGCCCCGAACTTCACCGCCTTGCTGTCGGGGTAACCCGTGCCCTGCACCTTGCGGTTCACCCGTTCATACAGCAGCTTCGAAGTCACCTCGTTGTGGAACTTGTCGTCAAACCAGTTGCACAGGCGGCGCACCTCATAGCGCGCGTCCACATCGCGGGGCATCAGCGCGGGCGTCGGATAGGCCTCTTCCAGCCATTCGCAGATCGCCTGGCTTTCGCTCATCAACCGGCTTTCCATCCGCAGGACCGGCACCTTACCGGCCGGGTTGCGGCGCAGGAAATCGGGTTGCTGCTCCCAGTAACGCTCCTCGACCAGCTCCACCTCAATCCGTTTCTCCGCAAGGGTCAGGCGGACCTTGCGGCAAAAGGGGGAAAGAGGAACGTGATACAGTCGGTTCATGATGCGGTCCGGGGTCTGGTCCCCCCGGTGATATCGCCCTCCGCGCAGGGGATCAATGCCACATGGCCTGCTTTGCGGGCTCGCCCGCGCGCCCGGCGGCCTGCCGCGCGCGCCTCACCCGGCAGATTGCACAGCCACATGCACCTCGGTGCCCCAGTCGCGGCAGCGCTGCATCAGCGCCTCGGGCAGCGGGCGGTCGATGAAGATCGCGTCGATATCGGCAAGGCTCGCCAGCCGGGCCGGGGCCGAACGTTCCAGCTTCGACGCATCGGTAACCAGATAGACCCGGCGCGACTGCCGAATGATCGCCTTCGAAACCCGGACCTCGTTCAGGTCATAGTCCAGCAGGTCGCCATCAGGGTCGAGCGCCGAGATGCCGATGACACCGTAATCGACCTTGAACTGCTCCATGAACTGCGAGGTCAGCTCCCCCACCAGCCCGCCATCGGACCGTCGCAGCGCGCCGCCCGCCACCATGATCTCGCACGAGGGGTTGGCCACAAGGATATTGGCCACGTTCATGTTGTTGGTGACAACGGTGATTTCGCGGTGGTGCAACAATTCGCGGGCCACCGCCTCGGTCGTGGTGCCCAGGTTGAGGATCATCGAGCAATTGTCGGGGATCGCCTGCGCGCAGGCCCGGCCAATCGCAGATTTGGCGCCCCCATGCATCCCGCGCCGCTCTTCATAACCGATATTGCTGACCCCGGCCCGGATGACCGCCCCGCCATGAACCCGGTCCAGATGCCCGGCCTCGGCGAGTTCCGTCAGGTCGCGGCGGATGGTTTGCAGCGTCACACCAAAGCGTTCGGCCAGGGTTTCGACCACCACGCGGCCTTCGCTGCGCGCGATGGCCAGAATTTCGGTCTGCCGGAAACTCAGCGCCACGGGCACCCTCTTGGTTTGCTGTCGTTCCGCACTGTCTGCGGCGCGGGGCGGCGCGTCAAGGCTCGGCCCCTGCGAACTGCGGCACGGCATCGTCGAGGCTGTAGTAGTCGCCCCGCTCGGCCACGAAGATATGCGCGGCCAGTTTCCCGCCGGTCGGCCCGTCCACCGCACCGGCCTCGACCGAAAACGCGCCATCGGTGGCCCGGAACCACAGGCCTGACCCGCAGGAGCGGCAGAAGCCGCGTGTGCCACCCGCCGCGCTGCGGTATTCCGCCAGCCCGTCGCGGCGCTGCCAGTGGACACTCTGCTCGGGCACATCGAAACTGGCGCTGAAGTGACCCGAAGCCTTGCGGCATTGCACGCAATGACAGGCGGTGATCGGCCCGGAGGGTGCGGGCAGGTCAAGGACGCAGTCACCGCACAGGCACGAGGCTTTCAGGCGGGCGCCCGGCGTCGCAGGTGCGGCGGTGCTTTCGGCATAATAGTCGCCGCCATCTTCGGTGAAGATATGCGCCTCGGTCTGCAAGCCGGTCGCAGTTTCCAATGCGCCAGGTGAAAAGGATATCCGCGCTTCGCCCTCGGGCTGCCAGAACAGCGCAGCCCCGCAACCGCCGCAATGCCCGCGACGCGCCGTCGGGGAGGAGCGGTACCAGACAAGCCCATCCGCCCGGATCAGCCGGAACCTCTCGTGTGGCACCGAGGATGCTGCCCAGTAATGCCCCGAGGTCTTGCGGCACTGGGTACAATGACAGGCGACCACATCGCGCAGCGGCGTTTCCACCTCAAAAACCACCGCCCCGCACAGGCAGGCGCCACGGTGAACCTCATTCGGCATGGCGGAACACATCCTCCAGAATCGTCGTCAGATGACGGACATCGGTTTCGGTGAAGGCCGCCTCGGTATTGCTGTCCAGATCCAGCACCCCCAGCAGGCGCCCCGCCCCGTTGCGCACCGGCATCACCAGCTCCGACCGGGTGGTGGACGAGCAGGCGATATGATCGGAGAAGGCCTCGACATCCGGCACAAGCTGCACCTCACCCGTCCGTGCCGCCGCGCCACAGACCCCGCGGCTGAACGGTATCACCAGACAGCCATGCCCGCCCTGATAGGGACCGATCTTCAGAAGCTCGGGCCCGGTCACGCGGTAGAACCCGGTCCAGTCCGACAGAGGATGCCCGTGATGCAACTCGCAGACCACCGTCGCCATCAGGGCCACGGTATCGGTTTCACCCGCGCACAATGCCGCGATGCTGCGCGCGAGTTCTGAATAATCGGGTGTCATCGGGCCTCCTGAAATTGCCGGCTGGCGCTTACCGGATGCTAACGAACGCGCCGTAACCTGCAAGCCATCGACAGAAGGAAGCGGAACATGAACCTGTATGCAAGGGAACTGGCGGACACCTTGGTGGTCGAGGTGGGCGAAGACCGGATCGACGCTGCCTGCGCGATCCAGTTCAAGGATGCGATGCGCGAACTGGCGGGCCGGGCGGGGACGCGCGTGCTGATCGACATGTCGCGCGTGCGGTTCCTCGACAGTTCCGGCCTCGGTGCCGTGGTCGCCGTGATGAAATTGCTTGGTCCAGACCGACGGCTGGAACTTGCGGGACTGACCCCCGCCGTGGACAAGGTGTTTCGTCTGACTAGGATGGACAGCGTTTTCCTGATCCACCCCGATCTGCCCGCCGGATTGAGGGAGGCGGGCTGATACGGGATGCCGCAATCGCATGTCTGATCCTGCCCCGATCTGCCTGCGCATCACCGCAACCCCGGTCGAAGTGCGTGCGGCCCTGACCGGCCTGATGGCCCGGCCCGACCTGACCGGCGACAGCGATTTCCGGCAGCGCCTGGAAATCGCTCTGGCCGAAATACTGAACAACATCGCCGAACATGCCTATCCCGCCGCACCAGGGCGGATCGGGCTGTGTCTGTCTCCCGGTGCAACGGGCATGATCTGTCAGGTGATCGATTACGGCCTGCCGATGCCGGGGCTTGCCGCCCCTGCGGGCCACCCGCCCCCCATGACGGAGGCAAACCTGCCGGAGGGCGGCTTTGGCTGGTTCCTGATTCGCAGCCTTTGCGCCGGGTTGACCTATCGTCACCGCAACGGTCAGAACGATCTGACACTGATCGTGCCGTGGCATCAATGATCGCACGGGAGGCGCATTGCTTGCCCGGCAGAAAAAATGCCGGAATGCCGCCACAATCTTCGCCCAAAAGCGCCGCAGCATTCTGCCAACAACGCGGTGTAGCTGCACAAGGCTTCCCTCGGCGCTGTGAGAAAGCCCCCACCCAGATCGCAGCGCCGAGGCTCTTCCCCTTCCTGTTCGTGCGCCCTAACCTCGCTGCAAAGCGGAGGGTCAGATGCGTGATTTTCAGAAACCTGGACGGTCGGCGGTACTGGCCAGCAATGGCATCTGCGCCACCTCGCATCCGCTGGCGGCGAAGGTCGCGCTGGATGTGTTGCAATCCGGGGGCAATGCCGCCGATGCGGCCATCGCCGGGGCGGTGCTGCTGGGTATTTGCGAACCACAGATGACCGGAATCGGCGGCGATTGCTTCATCCTGATGAAACCCGCCGGGGACGAGCGGGTGATCGCGCTGAATGGCTCGGGCGCCGCGCCGGCAGGCCTGTCTGCCGATGCCCTGCGCGCCAGAGGGCTGACGGCCATGCCAATTCACGGCATTGACGCCGTGACGTTGCCCGGCGCGATGGATGCCTTCTGCCGGCTCAGCGCCGATTGGGGCCGGATCGGGCTGGCCGAGGCGCTTGCCCCCGCCATCCGCTATGCCGAGGAAGGTGTGCCGGTCGCCCCGCGCGTCGCTTTTGACTGGGCCACAGATGCGGCGGTTTTGCAGGGCGAGGCGCGGCGGCACTTCCTGCTGGACGGCGGTGCCCCGAAAATCGGTCAGATCTTCCGCGCGCCCGGTCAGGCCGAGGTTCTGCGCCGCGTTGCCCGCGAGGGGAGGGCCGGGTTCTACGAGGGCGAAGTTGCCGAAGACATGATCGCCTCGCTGAATGCGCTGGGTGGGCCGCATACGATGGACGATCTGGCCGGGGTGCAAAGCTTTTACACCGATCCGGTCGCCGCCGCCTACAAAGGCGCCGAGGTGATCGAACATCCGCCAAATGGCCAGGGCGCGACAGCGCTGCTGCTGTTGAACATCCTGTCGCATTTCGATCTGCCCGCCATGGCCCCCTTCGGGGCCGCCCGCGCCCATATCGAGGCAGAGGCCGCGAAGCTCGCCTATGACGCACGCAACCGTTTCCTGGCCGACCCCGACCATACGACACGGCTGGCACATATGCTGGCGCCCGAAACCGCGGCCCGGCTGGCGGCGCTGGTCGACCCGCGCCGCGCCAGTGCCAACCCTGCTGCCCTGGTCGAGGCGGTTCACAAGGACACGGTTTATATCACCGTGGTGGACCGCGACCGCATGGCGGTTTCGCTGATCTATTCGATCTTCTGGGGCTTCGGGGCGGGGCTTGCCTCCACCAAATTCGGCATCAATTTCCAGAACCGCGGCGCGGGCTTCAGCCTGACACCGGGCCACCCGAACGAGGCGGCGGGTGGCAAGCGCCCGATGCACACGATCATCCCCGGCATGCTGGCCGAAAGCGGCCGCGTGACCATGCCCTTTGGCGTCATGGGCGGCGCCTATCAGCCTTGCGGCCATGCCCGGCTGGTCACCAACCTGCGCGACTACGGGATGGACCTGCAGGAGGCTATCGACGCCCCGCGCTGCTTCACTACGCCGGAAGGATTCACGCTGGAGCGCGGCTATGATCCGGCGGTTGCTGCCGAACTGGCCGGGATGGGGCACGCGGTTCAGACGGCGGAAGAGCCGATCGGCGGCGCGCAGGCCATTCTCATCCACCCCTCGGGCGTTCTGGAAGGCGCGTCAGACCCGCGCAAGGACGGCTGCGCCCTGGGGTATTGAAAGCTCTGGGGTATTGAACCTGACCGGAACCAGCGGGACCGCCCGCTGAGTCTCAATTCAGGTTGAATTGCAGAGGGTAACGCCCGTCCTCGAAATCGCCGAACAGATCGTGCAGGTCGGGGTGATCCACCGGCTCGCCCGTTTCGTCCGGGATCAAGTTCTGCTCTGACACATAAGCGACGTAATAGCTTTGGTCGTTTTCAGCCAGAAGGTGATAAAAGGGCTGGTCCCGCTCCGGGCGGCTGTCCTCGGGGATGGCGGCATACCATTCCTCGGTATTCGAGAACATGGCGTCCACGTCGAAAACCACCCCGCGAAACGGGTGTTTCCGATGCCGCAGCACCTGGCCGAGATGATATTTCGCCTGCGCCTTGAGCATTCGTGACGGACCCCCTTTGGCGACTCCTAATCCTTTGATCGCCTCAGGTCCACTGGGCGCGGGTGATTCGGGGGGAAACAGTCTGTCAGGCATCGACCCACAGTTTGCCTGTACCGCTCGCGGAATACTGATGTGAAATCCTGCGGCGCCCCATTTCCCCCCCGCCGGAAATCGCATATCCTTGCAAAAAACAAAGACACGCGAGGGGCAGATGAGCAGACTTCTCCGTGCGTCGATCCTTCTTCTTCTCCTCGCCTCCTGCGGCGGGGGCAGCAGGTTTGCGGCGCCACGCAATCTCGACGATGCCTGTGCGATCCTGCGGGAGCGCCCGGAATACTACCGCGCCATGAAGGCGACGGAACGCCGCTGGGGTGTGCCGGTGCATGTGCAGATGGCGACCATCCATCAGGAAAGCAAATTCATCGGCAATGCCCGCACCCCGCATCGTTTTGCGCTGGGGATCATTCCGATGGGGCGGCAAAGCACGGCCTATGGCTATAGCCAGGCGCTGGACGGCACCTGGGAAGAGTACCAGAAGGAAACGCGCAACGGTCGGGCCAAGCGGGACCGGATCGACGATGCGACCGATTTCATGGGCTGGTACATGGATGGCACCGAGAAACGTCTGGGCGTTTCCAAATGGGATGCCCGCAGCCAGTATCTTGCCTATCATGAAGGTCGCACCGGCTTTGCCAATGGCAGCTACAATGCGAAAACCTGGCTGGTTGACGTGGCGAACCGGGTGCAACAGCGCGCCGACAATTACGCCTCGCAGCTTTCCGGCTGCGGAAGATAAGAGGGCGGCGCCTAGTTGCGCCGCTCCATCTCCAGCGGGATATCGAAGAAGCCGGGCTTGAAGCTGCGGCCCTTGGCCATCTCGCCCAGGATCACAGTTGTCGTGCTGCCGGCGTCATCGGTGATGATCCACTGGCGCAGTTCCACCGGATTGGCGGTAAACACCATTTCGATGCTGCCGTATTCCGGGTGCTTCGGGTCCTGCGCCACGACGCGCGTGGTATTGCCATCCTCGCGGTGGCCGATCACCATTTTCGCCTGCGCCAGGTCAACATTCTTCGCCAGGATCAGGTTCAGCGGTGTCTTGGCCAGCGGATATTGCTCTGGCGGCTGGTTCGACTTGCGGTCGAAGATCGCCACATTGCCGGAACTGGCCAGCACCAGCGATTTGTCGGGGGGCGCATATTCAAACCGCACGCGGCCGGGGCGCGAGATATAGATAGTGCCGGTGCCGATGCTGCCATCGCTGTTCACCTGCGTGAACTGCGATTCAACGGTGGTCAACCCGTTGAGGTATTTCGACAGGGCGGAAAGCGAAATCTTCTCGGCCTGCGCGGGCAGGGCGAAGACAAGCGCGGCGAGCGGGGCCAGAAGGGCGGAACGAAGCATCATGGCCGCAATATAGTCGGCTCTGCGCGGGCGAACATCCCCCTGCGCGAAAGCGTGATGCAGCGATATGCACGGAACCATCACGGCCCCGCGAACGTTGCCAGTTCAGCAACCGACGGAGGATAAGATGAAAGGTATTCTGGCCTGGCTGATCGGCATTCCGATCCCGCTGATCATCCTGCTTTACCTGTTCGACGTGTTCTAGGTTTCGGCCCCGAGGTCGAGTTCGTCAAGAACCTCGGCCATCAGCGCGCGCGCCTCGGCCGCCGCGGCGCCGCGCCCTTCCGCAACCCCCAGCCCCTGCCCCAGCGTTTCGGCAAAGGCCACCCGCGCCGCAAGTCGCGACTTCGCAACCCGCGCCACGCCCTCGGCCGCCCTGGCGACATCCTCGGCCAGCCGGGTGCCTGTATTCATGCGATTGAGCACGATGAGCGCCCGCCCGCTTTCCCGCGCCACCAGATCCAGCACGCCATCCGTAGCCCAAAGATCCACATGGCTGGCCGCAACCGGCACCAGAACGAGATCGGCCTCGCGCAATGCTGGGCGAAGATCGCTGTCGACCTTGGGCGGGGTATCAACGATCACAACGTCATGGTGCGCGCGCAATTTCTTGCATTCATAGCCGACCCCCCAGGCTGAGGCGGTTGAGAAATCCATGTCCGGCTCGCCCAGTCGGTCGAGCCGGGTCATGAACCAGCGGCCAAGGCTGCCTTGTGGATCGCTGTCCACCAGCGCGACATCCAGCCCTTGCCGCACCAGACAGACAGCAAGATTCGCGGCAAGCGTGGTCTTACCCGCCCCGCCCTTCTGCTGTGCGACCGTGATGACCTTGCCCATCCGATTCCCCCTTATTCTGCGATGCAGCATAGCGGAAACCGGCCGGGGCAAACAGCGTCAGCGTGCCACAGTCACCGTGCAATGCGCACGCGCCATGACATCGGCAGCAACTGACCCCAGCATCAGCCGCGAAATCCCGCGCTTGTCGCCGGTGCCGACGACGATGTGGTCGTAGCCATTCTGTTCTGCATAATGGACGATGCCCGCCGCAGCCTCGCGGCTGACGATATCGACGCGCTTGACGTCCGGCGCGCCGTGCTGACCGGCCAGCGCCACCGCCGCATCAAGCAGCGCCACGACTTCGGCATCGGTCCAGTGATGGATCAGCGGGCCCTTCGCGCCGCCATGGGCCACATTGACGACGCAGATCGACAGCGCAGCCCCTGATTTGGCCGCCAGTTCGGCGGCATAGGCAACGGCGATATTCGAATGGTCGGTGCCGTCGGTCGGGCACAGGATCTTGTGGGTCATTCAATCCTCCTCATGTTGCTCGCGCATTATACTACAATGCAACAAATTTTCACATGGGGATTTTGCGCCCGCCATGATCTGCGTCAAGCGGGCGCGGATTTCCTTACTGGAAGGCGCAACCGGCCTTGATGCCGAAAGCACGGAAGATCATGGCCGCAGGGCAGAAGCCGGTAAACGACGACTGGATCAGGTTCGCGCCGATAAAGACGGTGAACCAGACGAAGTAGGGCGACACCCAGACGGTCAGCGCGACGCTGAGCAGCACCATCACGCCGGCGAAAAGGAAGATCGTGCGATCAAGGGTCATGTGAAGCTCCATCTCCATGGGCGCGAAATGCGCCCTTGCGACTCAGATAGCATGTCACATAAACAAATTCAACTTATTGAATTTGAAATCCGCTGCTCCACGGTGCCCGCCTGAAAGGCCAGCAGCGCCATCTGATCCGCAGGCACCTGCCCCGCAGCATCCATCATCCCCCGCATCCGCAAAACCTCGAACGCCCCGACCAGTGCTGTCTCCGGGGCCTCACCCAGTTCCATCACCGCGCCTTGCGCGCGCAGATCTTGCGCCAGCGCCATGGCCCGCGACACCAGTTCCGGCACGGCTGCCGCCCCTCTGCGCAGGGCGGCGGCGGCCAGAGGTACCGGCAGCACCGGCACAGCCTCGCCCACCCGCTGCATCAGGGCCGTCCCCAACGCCTCGGCATCGGCGGGATGCGTGGCCAGCCAGTCCCGCAGGGATATCGGCGCCCCGAAAGCCACCCCGGCATGGCCAAAACCGGAATAGGTGCCTTTCCACTTGCGCCGCGCCATACGCCAGAGGAACCCCAGCACCCCCAGCGGGCCTGCCCGGAACCTGCGTTCCCCTTTGGCCGCCGCCTCGACCAGCAGCCGATCTTCCAGCACCCGGTCATATCCGATGCCAACCGGCACGAACACCACATCGCGATGGTCCGGCCCAAAGTCCTGCAAGATGTAGGAAAGCAACCCCATTCGAGCCGCGCCAACCCGGCCATCAAGGCTCAGGCCGCCCTCGGGGAAAATCGCCTGCGTCACGCCTTCGGCGGTGATGATCTGCACATAGCGCGCCAGCACCCGGCGATAAAGCGGATCGCGCGAGCCACGGCGAATGAAATAGGCGCCCATCGCCCGGATCATCGCCGAAAGCGGCCAGACGCGGGCCCATTCCCCCACCGCATAGCTCAGCGCTGAACGGTTGGCGACGAGCCAGGTGACCAGCACATAATCCATGTTGCTGCGATGATTCATCACGAAAACCACCGTCGCCTCACGGTCGATCCCGGCCAGCGCCGCATCCACCGGCCGCACGCGCACCGTGTAAAGCGCCCGGCTGAGCCAGCGCGCCAATCGCGTCGCCACACCAAAATAGACCAGCGCCGAAAAGCCCGGCACGATTTCACGCGCGGCCTTGCGGGCAGCCTCGAAGGCGACAGGCTCGGGCGTGCCGGTTTCCTGCGCATGGTCCATCGCGGCCTGCACCACCTTGGAATCATAGGTCAGCTGCACGATGCGATCCGCCCGCGCCATAAGGCGGAACGGGCGGATCGGCCGCGCCAGATGGATATTCAGCCGCGCCACCAGCCGCTCGGCCCGCCGCCGCAGGAACCAGCGTGCCGAAGGCATCAGAACCCGCTCCAATGCAGCCACGGCGGCAAGGATCAGGGCCAGCACCACCAGCCAGAGAGGAAGCTCTACCGTTTCGGTCATAGCCTGAACCTAGGCCATCGCCGCATCTGCGTAAATCCGGCCATGCTGCGACGCGGCGAATTGACAATGCCATAATCTTTCCCGCATATCTTCGTTCAAGCAATAAAATTGCCAACCCGATTCACGAGGCCGCCATGACCGAAGCCAAGAAAGATGCCCCCTGGCTGTTCCGCACCTATGCGGGCCACTCCACGGCGAAGGCGTCGAATGCGCTTTACCGCACCAACCTCGCCAAGGGGCAGACCGGGCTTTCCGTCGCCTTCGACCTGCCCACCCAGACCGGCTATGACAGCGATCACGAATTGTCGCGCGGCGAAGTGGGCAAGGTCGGCGTGCCGGTGAACCACCTGGGCGACATGCGGGCACTGTTCGACGAGATCCCGCTGGAACAGATGAACACCTCGATGACGATCAACGCCACGGCGCCCTGGCTGCTGGCGCTGTACATCGCGGTGGCCGAGGAACAGGGCGCCGATGTATCGAAACTGCAAGGCACCGTGCAGAACGACATCATCAAGGAATATCTGTCGCGCGGCACCTATATCTGCCCGCCCAAGCCCAGCCTGCGCATGATCACCGATGTCGCGGCCTATACGCAAAAGAACTTGCCGAAATGGAACCCGATGAACGTGTGTTCCTATCACCTGCAAGAGGCGGGCGCGACGCCCGAGCAAGAGCTTGCCTTTGCCCTCGCCACCGCCTGCGCGGTGCTGGACGACCTCAAGGGCAAGGTCGCGCCCGAGGATTTCCCGAACATGGTGGGCCGCATCTCGTTCTTCGTGAACGCGGGCATCCGCTTTATCACCGAAATGTGCAAGATGCGCGCCTTCGTGGACCTGTGGGATGAAATCCTGCTCGACCGCTATGGCATCACCGATGCGAAGTATCGCCGCTTCCGCTATGGCGTGCAGGTCAATTCGCTCGGCCTGACCGAACAGCAGCCGGAAAACAACGTCTACCGCATCCTGATCGAAATGCTGGCGGTGACGCTGTCGAAAAAAGCCCGCGCCCGCGCCGTGCAATTGCCCGCCTGGAACGAGGCGCTCGGCCTGCCCCGCCCCTGGGATCAGCAATGGTCGCTGCGCATGCAGCAGATCCTCGCCTATGAAACCGACCTGCTGGAATATGGCGACCTGTTCGACGGCAACCCGGCGGTCGAGGCCAAGGTGAATGCGCTCAAACAGGGCGCGCGCGAAGAATTGGCGCAGATCGATGCCATGGGCGGTGCTGTCGCCTCCATCGAATACATGAAGGGCCGTCTGGTCGAGGCCAATGCAGAACGCATCGCCCGGATCGAAGGCAATGAAACCGTGGTCGTCGGGGTGAACCGCTGGACCGAGGCCGCCCCCTCGCCGCTGACCGCCGGCGATGGCGCCATCATGGTGGTGGATGAAGCCGCCGAGCGCGACCAGATCGAACGCCTGACCCAATGGCGCGCAACCCGGGACGAGGCGGCGGTCAAGACCGCACTCGCCACCCTGCGCGAAGCCTGCGCCGATGGCCGCAACGTCATGCCCGCCTCCATCGCCGCCGCAAAGGCCGGTGCCACCACCGGCGAATGGGGCGCCACCGTGCGCGCCGCCTTCGGCCAGTATCGCGGCCCGACCGGCGTGTCCAAGAACCGCTCCAACCGCACCGAGGGGCTGGACCCGATCCGCGAGGCGGTGTCGGCCGTCTCGTCACGCCTCGGCCGGCAGCTCAAGTTCCTGGTCGGTAAACCGGGGCTCGACGGCCATTCCAATGGCGCCGAACAGATCGCCGCCCGCGCCCGCGATTGCGGCATGGACATCCACTACGATGGTATCCGCCTGACCCCTGCCGAAATCGTCACCGCCGCAGCAGAGCAGGAGGCGCATGTCGTCGGCCTCTCGATCCTCTCGGGCAGCCACCTGCCGCTGATTGCCGAAACGATGGAGCGCATGAAGGCCGCAGGCCTCGGCAACATCCCCGTTGTCGTCGGCGGCATCATCCCCGAGGACGACGCCGCGAAACTCCGCGCCATGGGCGTCGCCGCCGTCTATACGCCGAAGGATTTCGAGCTGAACCGCATCATGCTCGACATCGTGGCGCTGGTCGATCCGACGCCGGTGGCGGCCGAATAACCCGAAGCGCCCTTGCTTCTTGCCCAAATACTCATCTTCCATGGCCCGCATCGCGGGCCATAATACTGAAAACAGCAACGCCCCGGACATCAGTCCGGGGCGTTTCCGCTTGATAAGCGTCCCTCAGGCGTGGATCGCACCGTCACCACAGGCCAGCGCCGCCTCGCGCACCGCTTCCGAATAGGTCGGGTGGGCATGGCAGGTCAGCGCGATATCCTGCGCCGAGGCGCCGAATTCCATCGCCACGCAGACCTCGTGGATCAGATCGCCCGCACCGGGGCCGATGATGTAGCAACCCAGAACCCGGTCGGTTTCCTTGTCGGCCAGCATCTTGACGAAACCATCAGCCTGGAAGATCGCCTTGGCGCGCGCATTGCCCATGAAAGGGAACTTGCCAACCTTGTAGGCACGGCCCTCGGCCTTCAGTTGCTCTTCCGTCTTGCCGACCGAAGCCACCTCGGGCGCGGTGTAGATCACGCCGGGGATGACATCGTAATTCACATGGCCATGCTTGCCGGCCAGAACCTCGGCCACCGCCATGCCCTCGTCCTCGGCCTTATGGGCCAGCATCGGGCCGACCACCGCGTCGCCGATGGCATAGATGCCCTTCACGCTGGTCTGGAAATGGCTGTCGATCGTGACCTGCCCGCGCGGCTCCATCGCCACGCCCAGGGCTTCCAGCCCCAGACCGGCGGTATAGGGTTTGCGGCCGGTGGCGACCAGCACGGCATCGGCCTCGATCTCATGCGCGCTTTCGTCCTTGCGCAGCTTGTAGGACACTTTCGCGCCCTTCTTGGTGCGCTCAGTGCCCTGCACCGCCGCGCCCAGCACGAATTTGATGCCCTGCTTGGCCAGCAGCTTCTGGAAGCTCTTGGCCACTTCGGCATCCATGCCGGGGGTGATGGCATCCAGATATTCGACCACGGTCACCTCGGCGCCCAGACGGGCATAGACCGAGCCCATCTCCAGCCCGATCACGCCCGCACCGATCACCACCAGCGATTTCGGCACCGATTTCAGCGACAGCGCGCCGGTGGAAGTGACGACCACCTCTTCATCCACGGTCACGCCCGGCAGGCTCGCGGGTTCCGAGCCGGTGGCGATGACGATGTTCTTCGCGGTGTGAACCTCGTCGCCGACCTTCACCTGACCGGCGGCGGGGATCGAGCCCCAGCCCTTCAGCCAGGTCACCTTGTTCTTCTTGAAAAGGAATTCGATGCCCTTGGTGTTGCCGTTCACCACGTCCTGCTTGTAGGCCTGCATCTTGTCCCAGTCGACTTTGACCTTGGCACCCATCAGGCCCATCTTTTCAAAGTTTTCATGGACTTCGTGCAGGTTATGCGTCGCATGCAGCAGCGCCTTCGACGGGATGCAGCCAACGTTCAGGCAGGTGCCGCCCAGCGTCTCGCGCCCTTCGACCACGGCGGTCTTGAGGCCCAGTTGCGCACAGCGGATGGCGCAGACATAGCCGCCGGGGCCGCCGCCGATCACGATCACATCGAATTCTGCCATTTCGGTCTCCTTTGGTGTCGAGCGCCGGGGGCTGTCTGCCCCCGGACCCCCGAGGATATTTATACCAAGATGAAGGTCAGGTCAGGCTGGCCACAATCATGGTGAGGGTTGCGAGGAAGCCCACGCCCCAGATGGCCGAGCGCCAGGGGCGCCAGCCGAAGGCATAGGCCGGAACGTAGAGGATGCGGGCGCCAAGGTAGACCCAGCCACAGGCCGCGGTCAGGCCCGAGGCCCTGCCGCCCAGCGTGACAACCGCGACCGCGAGGGTGAACAGGATCAGCCCCTCGAAATGGTTGTTCAGCGCACGTTGCAGGCGGG
This sequence comes from Gemmobacter caeni, assembly GCF_003054195.1. Lineage (GTDB taxonomy): Bacteria > Pseudomonadota > Alphaproteobacteria > Rhodobacterales > Rhodobacteraceae > Gemmobacter > Gemmobacter caeni. Next base: position 171,459 of record NZ_QBKP01000004.1, on the reverse strand, counting down.
CGGTGGTCTGCGAGAGTTGCCGCGACGGCGGCCGGTCACGTGCCGAGGAGGTATACCCCGTGCCAAGCTCCCGGTTCGCCGGGATGGCGAAGAGCAGGTATTGGGCGGCCTGGAGCAGGCCCGCGAGGGCGAGGGCGGTGAGTTCGGGAGTCATGATTTCAACGAAACATATTCGGCGAGGCGGATGCCTTTGTGAATTTCCGTGTGATAGGACACCGGGACATCGGCGCGCGCACAGATTTCCTTAATCGACTTCCCCGCCAGCGCGGAGGCAAATTCGATCCCGAAAAGATGGATCGTGGTCACAACCCGACCCTTGGGCGCTTTCTGATACCGATCCTTGAAAATGCGCGCGAGTTCGTCAGTTGTCATGTCGCCCCTATATGCACGGCGATAAAAACCCCGGCCCACAACAGAGCGGGCCGGGATTCTTCTGGATTGTTACAGATCCATCAACAGGCGGCGCGGGTCTTCCAGCGCTTCCTTCACGCGGACGAGGAAGGTCACGGCGCCCTTGCCGTCCACGATGCGGTGATCGTAGCTCAGCGCGAGATACATCATCGGGCGGATGACGATCTGGCCGTTCACCACCACCGGGCGGTCCTGGATCTTGTGCATGCCAAGGATCCCCGACTGCGGCGGGTTCAGGATCGGCGAGGACATCAGCGAGCCATAGACGCCGCCATTCGAGATGGTGAAGCTGCCGCCCGCCATTTCGGCCATCGACAGCTTGCCGTCGCGGGCGCGGACGCCCAGTTCGGCGATCTTCTTCTCGATCGCCGCAAAGCCCATCTGATCGGCGTCGCGCACCACCGGCACCACAAGACCCGAGGGCGTGCCCACCGCCACACCCATGTGGACGTAGTTCTTGTAGACGATGTCGGTGCCGTCGATCTCGGCATTGACTTCGGGCACTTCCTTCAGCGCGTGGCAGCAGGCTTTCACGAAGAAGGACATGAAGCCGAGCTTCACGCCGTGCTTCTTCTCGAACACGTCCTTGTATTCGTTGCGCAGGCCCATGATGCCGGACATGTCCACCTCGTTATAGGTGGTCAGCATGGCGGCAGTATTCTGGCTGTCCTTCAGGCGGCGCGCGATGGTCTGGCGCAGCTTGGTCATCTTGACGCGCTCTTCGCGGGCGGCATCATCGGCCGGGACCGGCGCGCGCGGCACCGAAACCGGGGCGGGCGCCGGGGCAGCAGCGGCAGAAGCGACGGCCTTGGCCACGTCTTCCTTCATCACACGGCCGTCACGGCCCGAGCCCTGCACCTGCGCGGCGGAAATCCCCGCCTCGGCCATGGCTTTCTTGGCCGAAGGCGCATCTTCCACGTCCTTGCGGGCAGCCGGAGTTTCCGGCCCTGCACCGGGCGAGTTCACCGCAGCGGCGGCTTCGGCTTTCGCCTCGGCCTTGGGGGCTGCGGCAGCGGTGGCGCCTTCGTTGATCGTCGCCAGCAGCGCGGCCGCAGCGACGGTTTCACCTTCTTGTGCGACGATCTCGCCCAGCACGCCCGCGGCGGGCGAGGGCACGTCGAGGCTCACCTTGTCGGTTTCCAGCTCGCAGAGGATTTCATCGACGGCAACGGCATCGCCCGGCTTCTTGAACCAGGTCGCGATGGTCGCTTCGGTGACGCTTTCGCCAAGGGCGGGAACGCGAACTTCAACGGTCATTGGCTTATTTCCCTTCGAAAGACAGCGCATCATTCACGAGCGCTTCCTGTTCAACTTTGTGTTTGGAGGCGAGGCCGGTGGCGGGCGAAGCCGAGGCCGTGCGGCCGGCATAGCGCGCGCGTTTCGCAGCGCCACCGACCTGATCCAGCACCCATTCGATATTCGGCTCGATGAAGCTCCAGTAACCCTGGTTCTTCGGTTCTTCCTGACACCAGACCACCTCGGCCTGCGGGAAGCGCCCCAGTTCGGCGCGCAGCGATTGCGCCGGGAAGGGGTAAAGCTGTTCCACCCGCAGCAGGTAGACATCATCGGCGCCTCGGGCATCCCGTTCGGCCAGCAGGTCATAGTAGACCTTGCCCGAGCACATCACCACGCGCCGGATCTCGGCATCGGGCTTCAGTTGCTGCGACGAATTGCCCTTCTGGGCGTCATCCCACAGCACGCGATGGAAATACGAGCCGGTGGTGAAATCCTCGACGGTCGAGACACACATCGGATGCCGCAGCAGCGACTTCGGCGTCATCAGCACCAGCGGCTTGCGGAAATCGCGATGGATCTGACGCCGCAGGATGTGGAAGTAGTTCGCCGGGGTCGAGCAGTTCGCCACGATCCAGTTTTCCTGCGCCGAAAGTTGCAGGAAGCGCTCGGGGCGTGCCGACGAATGTTCAGGCCCCTGCCCTTCGAACCCGTGCGGCAGCAGCATGACCAGACCGGACATCCGCAGCCACTTGCTTTCGCCCGAGTTGATGAACTGGTCGAACATAATCTGCGCGCCATTGGCGAAATCGCCGAACTGGGCTTCCCACAGCACAAGCGCATTCGGCTCGGACAGCGAATAACCGTATTCGAAGCCCAGCACCGCATATTCCGACAGCATCGAGTCGATGACCTCATACCGCGCCTGACCGGCCCGGATGTGGTTCAGCGGATAGTAACGCTCTTCGGTACCCTGCTCGATGAAGGCCGAATGCCGCTGCGAGAAGGTGCCGCGCGTGCAGTCCTGACCGGACAGACGCACGGGATAGCCCTCGGTTTGCAGCGAGCCGAAGGCCAGTGCCTCGGCCGTTGCCCAGTCGAAACCGGCGCCGGTCTCGAACATCTTCTTCTTGGCTTCCAGCTGGCGCGCGACGGTCTTGTGGATCTCGAACCCGTCCGGCACACGGGTCAGCGCGGTGCCTACCTCGGCCAGAGTCTCGGGTTTGATCGCGGTATTGCCGGCGATATATTCCTCGCCTTCGCGCGACATGTTCTTCCAGCGGCCATCCAGCCAGTCGGCCTTGTTCGGCTTGAATTCCTTGCCAGCCTCGAACTCTTCGTTAAGGCGGGCCTGGAAAGCGGCTTTCATGTCCTCGATCTCGCCTTCCGGGATCAGGCCATCCTTCACCAGCCGGTCGGTATAAAGCTGAAGCGTCGTCTTGTGACGCTTGATGCGGTTATACATGATCGGGTTGGTGAACATGGGCTCGTCGCCCTCGTTGTGACCAAAGCGGCGGTAGCAGAAGATGTCCAGAACGACATCCTTGCCGAACTTCTGCCGGAACTCGGTCGCCACGCGGGCGGCGTGCACCACGGCTTCGGGATCGTCGCCGTTCACATGGAAGATCGGCGCCTCGACCATCAGCGCGATATCCGTCGGATAAGGCGAGGTGCGCGAGAAATGCGGTGCGGTGGTGAAGCCGATCTGGTTGTTCACGACGATATGGATGCAGCCGCCGGTGCGATGGCCCTTGATGCCCGAAAGCTGGAAGCATTCGGCCACGACGCCCTGACCCGCGAAAGCCGCATCGCCATGCAGCAGGATCGGCAGAACCTGACGGCGTTCCGTATCGCCAAGCTGGTCCTGCTTGGCACGGACCTTGCCCAGAACGACCGGGTTCACCGCCTCAAGGTGCGAGGGGTTCGCGGTCAGCGACAGGTGGACGGTATTGCCGTCGAACGTGCGGTCCGACGAGGCGCCGAGGTGATATTTCACGTCGCCCGAGCCATCCACATCCTCGGGCTTGAAGCTGCCGCCCTGGAATTCGTTGAAGATGGCGCGGTAGGGTTTGCCCAGAACATTGGCCAGAACCGACAGGCGACCGCGGTGCGGCATGCCGATGACGATTTCCTTCAGCCCCAGATTACCGCCCCGCTTGATGATCTGTTCCATCGCGGGGATCAGCGCCTCGCCGCCATCCAGACCGAAACGCTTGGTCCCCATGTATTTGACATGCAGGAACTTCTCAAAGCCCTCGGCTTCGACCAGCTTGTTCAGGATGGCGCGGCGGCCTTCGCGGGTGAAGGCGATTTCCTTGCCGTAGCCTTCGATCCGTTCCTTGAGCCAGGCGGCCTGTTCAGGGTCGGAAATGTGCATGTATTGCAGCGCGAACGTGCCGCAATAGGTGCGCTTCACGATCTCCATGATCTGCCGCATCGAGGCATGGGTCAGGCCCAGCACATTGTCGATGAAGATCGGGCGATCCATGTCGGCTTCGGTGAAGCCATAGGATTTCGGGTCCAGTTCCGGGTGGTTGGAACTGTCGCGCATGCCCAGCGGGTCGATATCGGCAGCCAGGTGGCCGCGAATCCGGTAGGCGCGGATGATCATGATGGCGCGGATCGAATCCAGCACGGCGCGCTGAATCTGCTCCTGTGTCAGGGCCACATTGGCCTCGGCCGCCTTTTCGGCGATTTTCTTGCCCGCGCCCTTGGCCTCTTTCGGCACCAGCGGCCATTCGCCGGTCAGCGCGGCAGTCAGTTCGTCCGCCGGTTGCTGCGGCCAGTCATTGCGCGCCCAGGACGGGCCCGCAGCGGCGCGCTTGGCTTCCAGCTCGCTGTCACCCAGCGCCTTGAAGAAAGCGGCCCAGCCGGCATCGACCGAATTCGGGTCGGCGGCATAGCGGGCCTGAAGCTGGTCGATGTAATCGGCATTGGCGCCGTCCATGAAGGATTGCGCGTTCAGCGTGGCGTTGGGGGATTGATCGGTCATGTCAGTGCCTCATTGAGACGTATGGACGAAGGGGGGGCGTCACTTGCAGCTTACGACAAGCTTGCGCACACCCGGCATCTGTTCGGGATGTTCCAGCGCGCGATCCTCGGCCGATGCGACGCCACGGGTGCCGCAAATGCGCGCCGGGGCGGCCTTGAGCTGGGCCTTGTCGGTGCTGGCCGCCTTGTAGAACAGGACGTTCGGCACGCCCTGAATAACCAGCCCGCCTATACCCGCCCCGTTCGCGGAATAGGCGACGATATTCGCGGCAGAAACGCCGGTGGCGGCCTCGGCGGCCGCCATGCCATTGCGGGCACCCGTTGTGGGCCCGGAGGTGACACACCCTGCAAGTGCAACACTCGCCAGCGTGGCCATGGTCAGAAATCGCATGCTCGCCTCCCTTCGAGAGGTTCCCCGGAGGCATACCCCCGGGGAACGAGATTTACTTGCCCAGCGCCTTCATCACGGCTTCGCCCAGATGGGCGGGGCTGTCGGCAACCACGATCCCGGCGGATTTCATCGCCTCGATCTTGGATTCCGCATCGCCCTTGCCACCGGCCACGATGGCACCGGCATGACCCATGCGACGGCCTTTCGGCGCGGTGCGGCCCGCGATGAAACCGGCGGTCGGCTTCCAGCGGCCACGCTTCTTTTCATCGGCGAGGAATTGCGCGGCTTCTTCTTCGGCCGAGCCACCGATTTCACCGATCATGATGATCGAATGGGTTTCCGGGTCCGCGAGGAACATTTCCAGCACGTCGATGTGCTCGGTGCCCTTGATCGGATCGCCGCCAATGCCCACGGCCGAGGACTGACCCAGACCAAGGTCGGAGGTCTGCTTCACCGCCTCATAGGTCAGCGTGCCCGAACGCGACACCACGCCGACGCTGCCGCGCTGATGGATGTGGCCCGGCATGATGCCGATCTTGCAGGCGCCGGGGGTGATGACGCCAGGGCAGTTCGGCCCGATCAATCGCGATTTGGACCCTTCCAGCGCCCGCTTCACCTTCATCATGTCGAGCACCGGAATGCCCTCGGTGATGCAGACGATCAGCTCCATCTGAGCATCGATCGCTTCAAGGATCGAGTCCGCCGCGAAGGGCGGCGGAACGTAGATCACAGTGGCATTGGCCTCGGTCACGGCTTTCGCTTCGTGAACCGAGTTGAAGACCGGCAGGTCAAGGTGGCTGGTGCCGCCCTTGCCGGGCGTCACGCCACCGACCATCTTGGTCCCATAGGCAATCGCCTGTTCGGTGTGGAAGGTGCCCTGCGAGCCGGTGATGCCCTGGCAGATAACCTTGGTATTTTCGTTGACGAGTACGGCCATCTTTGGCGCCTCCTATCTGTGTTTCGAAATCGAATAGAGTCGTTCAGACCCTTTGACTTCGAAGATCAAGGTGAATTGGTATTTGTCAGCTTTGACTGTGTACTTCAGGGCTTTGCCGCCCTGACCCGCTTCGAGCGATACATCTGATGCGCCAATACGCTTTGCAAGATCCTGTACCATCCGCTTGGCCTTCGCCTCAGGGACTGCTGAAAGCTTCTCGCCGTTCCATCTAAAGCTGGCGCCGCAAGACTTTCCCGCCGAGGAAATAAAGTTGCTGCCGGGACCAAGTTTGATCTTGGAAGCCACAAGCTTTTTCGCGGCAGCGCGCACGTCACGATCAGACAGTCCTGGCGCGGTCGCCACACAGATGGACTCGAAGAACCTAAGTTCAACGTCCATATGATTGTCAGAAGCATGACCGGGGGTGATGCCCCCAGCCATGGCAACGGTCAGCGCGATCAGGCTGTGACGCCAGCGGATCATCGAAGCCTCAGCCCTTCACCGCTTTCACGATCTTCTGCGCCGCGTCGCTGAGGTTGTCACCCGCGATCACGTTCAGCCCGCTTTCGTTGATGATCTTCTTGCCCAGCTCGACGTTGGTGCCTTCCAGACGCACGACCAGCGGAACCTTCAGGCCCACTTCCTTCACCGCAGCAATGACGCCCTCGGCGATGACGTCGCAGCGCATGATGCCGCCGAAGATGTTGACCAGAATGCCTTTGACGTTCGGGTCCGAGGTGATGATCTTGAAGGCCTCGGTCACCTTCTCTTTGGTCGCACCGCCGCCCACGTCGAGGAAGTTGGCGGGTTCCGCGCCATAGAGCTTGATGATGTCCATGGTCGCCATGGCAAGGCCCGCGCCGTTCACCATGCAGCCGATCTCACCGTCCAGCGCGATGTAGTTCAGGTCGAATTTCGAAGCGGCGAGTTCCTTGGGGTCTTCCTCGGTCTCGTCCTTCAGCGCCTGAATGTCGGCGTGGCGATAAAGCGCGTTGCCGTCGAACGACACCTTGGCGTCCAGCACCTTGATCTGACCTTCCGGGGTCACGATCAGCGGGTTGATCTCCAGCATCTCCATGTCCTTCTCGACGAAGGCCTTGTAGAGCGTCTTGGCCAGCGCGACCATCTGCTTCACCTGCGCCCCTTCGAGGCCCAGCGAGAAGGCCAGACGGCGGCCGTGGAAATCCGACAGGCCCGAAGCCGGGTCGACCGAGAAGGACAGGATCTTCTCAGGGGTCGAGGCGGCGACCTCTTCGATATCCATGCCGCCTTCGGTCGAGCAGACGAAGGAGATGCGGCTGGTCTGGCGATCCACCAGCAGCGCGAGGTAGAGTTCGCGCGAGATGTCGGAACCGGCCTCGATGTAGATGCGGTTCACCTGTTTACCGGCCGGGCCGGTCTGATGGGTGACCAGCGTGCGGCCCAGCATCTGCTTGGCCAGCGTTTCGGCTTCTTCCACCGATTTCGCCAGACGGACACCGCCCTTTTCACCGGCTTCCGGTTCCTTGAACTTGCCCTTGCCGCGGCCACCGGCGTGGATCTGCGCCTTGACGACCCAGAGCGGCCCGTCCAGTTCGCCCGCCGCGGTCTTGGCTTCCTCGGCTTTCAGGACGACACGGCCGTCCGAAACCGGGGCGCCATAGCTGCGGAGAAGCGCCTTGGCCTGATATTCATGGATGTTCATGGATCATGTCCCATCGCTGCTGATTTGGGGGCGTGATGCCATAATGGAAGGCGCTTTCAAAACGGCATTTGCGTGATCGGCGGGATTTGACGCATAAAAATCGCCTTTGTGATCACACGCCGAAAAAGTGTGATCACAAAGGCGATGCCGTTGCCGCAAACGCCGCAGCGCAGCGAGAGAAAACCCGACTCGGAGCGCGTCTCCCGGCCGGGAAAACGCGCCCTGCCGGGCCAGGCTTCCCGTCAGATGAAGGCAAAATCTGCCCGCATCAGGTCTGAAGCAAGCATGTTTTCGACCAGAACCTCCACCTTATCGGCGCTGATCGAGACATTGGCCCCACGCTGGCGGATCACCAGATCGGAAAAGGTTATGGAGCCCCCGAAGGTGATCCGATCAATCCCGTCCTCGAAATCGGTGATCCTGTCGGTGCCACCTCCCTTGAAGAACAGGAAGACATCCTTATCCGCGCCGCCGGTCAGCCTGTCATTCCCCTTGCCACCACTCAGCCGGTCAGCACCGGCACCGCCAAGAAGAGTATCCTGACCGGCATCCCCGGAAAGCCGATCAGAATCCACCCCGCCTTCCAGCAGATCGTTGCCTTGCCCCCCGAACAGCGTGTCGTTCCCGCCGCCGCCATGCAGCGTATCGTTGCCCTGCTTTCCGGTCATGAAGGTTGCCGTCTCGCCACCCGTCAGATCGTCACTCTTGCGAGTGCCGGAAAGCAGTCGCTGGTCAGAGGTCACCAGAAGCACGAACTTTCCGGTATCGGACGTAATACCATAAGGATTGTGCCCGGTAATATCCAGAAACACCTTGCCGTCTTTCTCAGCCGTCCAGCTGATTTCCCTGTAATCTCTGCCGCCCCATGCCTCATCCAGCACGATACCCCGTTCACTTCGGATCGTCAGTTCCAGTTGGGGGAGGCCCTTTGCTGTTCCATCCCCCTCGACGCGGAAAGTATAGGTTACGCCAGCCCTGGCGTTGACCTTGTACCAGTCAGAGTCGAGATAGCAGTCGATGACGCCTGCCGTGACACCACCGATCCTTGCAGTTTTCGTTGTTTCAACATCATTTCGGACATTGTCGCTGGAAACCCAGCTGAGGATATACTCGCCAGTCGCCCCGCGTGACGTGACCTCGGCAAAGACCTCGGCGCCCGTACCGCCGCCCACCACGACAGTCCGACGATCATACCAACCGCCACCGTCGCTGTCGATGATACCACCGGTCTTGTCCAGAACCAGAAGCTGAAGTTCCTCGACGCTGTTTGCCCCGCCGGTTCCCGTCGCATTGATCTGGTAGGACATCCCAGCTTTCAGGCTGACCCGAAACCAATCCGAAACATCTGATCGCTCCAAGATGCCGGTTACGCTTTTTCAGGCAAGAGCCTCGCCTTCGTCCCTGTATTCCCCGCAATATCGGCCATTCCCCATAACTCCCATTGAAAATATGAGAGCAAATTTCGGGTCGACCAGCACAACCTGTCAACGATTCGCGGTGCTGCGACTCGCCACGCAGAGAACCTGCCCCCTCGGCAGCCGGTTTGCGCGGATACTCACCTGCAATCCGGCCTGCGCGCAGAAATAGTGGATGTCGGATTCCAGCAGATGATAGGGCGGGCGGATGTCGTGGGTGACCACGCCATCGGGCTGCCGCACCGGGCCGAGGCTCGATTGCGCATCGGGGGCAAGGAACACCGTGAACAGGAATTTCTCGAACCGGGTGAAGTGGTCGGCCACCCGAAGGAGACCCCGGCGCAGGTGATTCACCGGCAGGTGGGTGAACACTGCGAAACACAGCAGATAATCCAGATCGCGCGGAATGCCGGGAAAGCTGAAATCCGCGTCCTCTACCAACTGCAGGGCGGGCAGACGGGCGCGGTCGCCCTCGGTCAGTTCCGCGCGGTAGCCCTTGAGGATCAGGTCGCGCGACAGGTCGCTGCCCCAGTAATGGCCGGGGTTCAGATAGGGCACGACGCGACAGCCGGTGCGCAGGGGGCCGCAGCCGATGTCCAGCATGCGGTGGCGCGGGCGCAGCCCTTCGGCCAGCAGCATCTCCATCTGGATGATGCCGGTTTCCTCCCATCGCCCCCCGATGATGGCACGATGCTGCCCCTTCGCCAGCGCGTCGGGAATGAAGGCAGGCGCGTGATAGGGAGAGATGTGGCCCTTGCTCATACCCCCGGCGCTAGCACGGTGTCGCGACGCGCGGAAGAGGGCATGGCGCCTAGTCCTGATGATGGTCTGCAACTCCGGTTGCATGGCGGCGACGAGGCCAGCGACCGAAGGCTGGCGCGATCTCCGCAGCCCCCAAGGACACTGCCATGCCCCCGATCCACCTTTGGCACCGCCTGCCCGCGTGCGCCCTGACCCTTGCCGCCTGTCTTGGCCTTTCCACGCCTGTCATGGCCCAGGACAAGACCGGACTGGAACGCACGGGCGATGCGCTTCAGGTCATTCTGCCCGCGATGGCCGGGGTCTGCGCGATCCGGCAGCAGCGGACAGCGAATTTCGTGGCCGGCCTTGCCACGACAGAGCTGGTGACGCAGGGCCTGAAGGCAGCCACCCGCGACAGCCGGATCGGTCGCCGCCCCAACGGGCATGACCGGGGCTTTCCGTCGGGGCACACCTCCATGGCATTCTACGGCGCGACCAGCCTTGCGCGGGATTGCTGGCGCGACAGCCCGGTTGCAGGCGCGCTGGCTTTCGGCGCGGCAACGCTTGTCGGGGTTTCGCGCGTCAAAGCCGACCAGCATACCGTGGGTCAGGTTCTGGCCGGGGCGCTGGTGGGTTACCTTGCCCATGGCGTCACCATGGATCTTTCCGGCGACAATGTCGCCATCGGCTATCACATGGAGTTCTGAGACGAGGCCGAAGCACCATGACAAAAGCCCGGCACATGGCCGGGCTTTTGCAATTCGTAAGCGGGGCCGGATCAGGCCAGCGACGGGTCGATGCCCTTGCAAGCCTCGACAAGGCCCTTAACCGCGTCAACCGACTTGTTGAACATCGCCTGTTCGTCGGCATTCATCTTGATGTCGACGATCCGCTCGATGCCCTTGGCACCGATGATCGTCGGCACGCCGACATACATCCCGTCCAGACCGAAGGCGCCCTTGACGTAGGCCGCGCAGGGCAGCAGGCGCTTCTGGTCTTTCAGATAGGCTTCGGCCATTTCGATGGCCGAGGTGGCGGGCGCGTAGAAGGCCGAGCCGGTTTTCAGCAGGCCGACGATTTCCGCGCCGCCGTCACGGGTGCGCTGCACGATGGCGTCCAGCTTCTCCTGCGTGGTCCAGCCCATCGCGACTAGATCCGGCAGCGGGATGCCCGCGACGGTGGAGTAGCGGGTCAGCGGCACCATGGTGTCGCCATGGCCGCCCAGAACGAACGCGGTCACGTCGCGCATCGAGACATTGAATTCGACCGACAGGAAGTGACGGAAGCGCGCCGAATCGAGCACGCCGGCCATGCCCACGACTTTCTCATGCGGCAGGCCCGAAAATTCGCGCAGCGCCCAGACCATCGCGTCCAGCGGGTTGGTGATGCAGATGACGAAGGCGTTCGGCGCATGGGCCTTGATGCCCTCGCCCACGGATTTCATGACCTTCAGGTTGATGCCCAGCAGGTCGTCGCGGCTCATGCCCGGCTTGCGTGGCACACCGGCGGTCACGATGCAGACATCGGCGCCCGCGATGTCCTCATAGCTGTTGGCGCCCTTCAGAACGGCGTCGAAGCCCTCGACCGGGCCGCACTGCGCCAGATCCAGCGCCTTGCCCTGGGGGGTGCCTTCCGCGATGTCGAACAGGACGATATCGCCGAGTTCCTTGATGGCTGCGAGATGGGCGAGCGTTCCGCCGATCTGGCCAGCGCCAATCAGTGCGATCTTGGGTCGTGCCATGATTCCGTCTCCGGCTGGGATTGTATGCAACGGTATGCTTTAGGCGTCTCGCGGGATTCACGCAAGACTGCCGCGATGCGGCATGACAGGCCAAGTTGCCCTGCGCAAGTTGTTTGCGCTAAAGGCTGCGGAAAGTTGCGTGGCAACCGGCGCGAGTCGGCCGGAACAGGGTCGCCCAAATGGCGACGGAGGCAGGGCAAGTGGAAGATCTGGCGTTCTGGGCAGCCGCAATTCCGGCCGCGGTTCTGATGGGCATGGGGAAGGGCGGTGTGCCGGTGGTGGCCATGCTCTCAGTGCCGCTGATGAGTCTGGTGATGTCGCCGGTCATGGCGGCGGGGCTGCTGCTGCCCATTTATATCGTCTCGGATATGTTCGGGCTCTATGCCTATCGCCATGCCTCTGACAAACGGGTGCTGGCCATCATGGTGCCTGCCACCACTTTGGGTGTCGCGCTGGGATGGGCCACCGCGCATCTGGTGCCCGAACGGATTGTCGGCGGCATCGTTGGTCTGGTCGGCGCGGTCTTTGCCGCCAACCTGCTGTTGCGCCGCCCGCGCGTGACCGAGCCGCAACCCGCGAAAGTGGCGCCGGGCCTGTTCTGGGGCGCCGCTACCGGCTTTACCAGCTTCGTCAGCCATGCAGGTGCCCCGCCCTATCAGGTCTATGTCATGCCGCTGGGCCTGTCGAAAGCGGTGTTCGCGGGCACATCGACCATCCTTTTCGCCTATGTGAATGCGATCAAGCTGATCCCCTATTGGGCGCTGGGTCAGATCAGCCTCGGCAACCTGAAGGTTACGCTGTTGATGGCGATCCCGGCCTCCGCCGCGGTGTTCGGCGGGGTCTGGCTGGTGCGCAGGCTGCCGGAAGCACTGTTTTTCAAACTGGTGACCTGGGCCTTGCTGCTGCTGTCGCTGAAACTGGTCTGGGGTGCCTTTCCGCTGGGCTGACCGCCACGCGCGGCCCCGCAGCAAGAATTTCTGCAATGCGGCAAATCGGGGCTTGCCGAATGTGCCGCAGATGTGGTCTTTGGCGAAAGAATCTTTCACGGGAGACTCGCCCATGACCGCCCGCCCCTGCCGCTCTGTCCTTTACATCCCCGGCTCGAAAGAACGTGCGCTGGAAAAGGCGCGCGGCCTTGCCACCGATGGGATCATCTTCGATCTGGAAGATGCCGTTGCGCCCGAGGAAAAGCCCGCCGCCCGCAAACTGCTGGCGCAGGTGCTGACCGACTGGGATTTCGGTCGCCGTATGCGGATCGTGCGGATCAACGGCTTTGATACCGAATGGGGCCGCGCCGATGCCGACGCGATGGACGAGGCCATCGCACGCGGGGCCAGGATTGACGCCATTCTGGTGCCCAAGGTGAACCGGGCCGCTGATCTGGATGCCGTGGCCGATGCCGTGCCGGGCGCCGATCTCTGGGCGATGATGGAAACCTGCGCCGGGATGCTGAACGCCGCCGAGATTGCGGCCCATCCGCGTCTCAAAGGCATGGTCATGGGCACCAATGACCTTGCCAAAGAGCTGAACAGCCGCTTCCGCCCTGATCGCCTGCCGATGCAGACAGGGCTGGGCCTCTGCCTGCTGGCGGGTCGCGCCCATGGCGTGACGCTGATCGACGGCGTTTACAACGCCTTCAAGGATGAGGACGGGCTGCGCTTTGAATGCGAACAGGGTCGCGATATGGGCTTTGACGGCAAAACGCTGATCCATCCGGCGCAGCTTGACATCGCCAACGCCGCCTTTGCACCGTCCGAGGCCGAGCTGACCCTCGCCCGCCGTCAGATCGCCGCCTTTGACGAGGTGATGGCCCAGGGCGGCGGCGTCGCCGTGGTCGATGGGAAGATCGTTGAAAATCTCCATATCGTGACGGCGCGGGCCACGCTCGCCAAGGCCGATGCGATTGCGGCCATGGCAGAGTGATGCGAGTGTGAACCCAGTTCACATTCAACGGAGCCAGCCATGACCCTGCTCGCCCTCGGCCTGATCCTCTGGATCGCCGCCCATTTGTTCAAGCGCCTTGCCCCTGATGCCCGAGCGGGGCTGGGGGATCGCGGGCGCGGTATTGTTACGCTGGCCATCCTCGCCGGGGTGGTGCTCATGGTGATTGGCTATCGCAGCACCGAAGGCACCTTCTACTGGGGTCGCAGCCCGGCGCTTGTCGGCATCAACAATCTCCTGATGCTGATTTCGGTCTATCTGTTCGCCGCCGCCGGGATGAAAACGGCCATCGCCCGCCGCCTGCGGCACCCGATGCTGACGGGTGTGCTGCTGTGGTCCACCGCGCATTTGCTGGTCAATGGTGACACGCCGTCCTTCCTGCTGTTCGGCGGCCTCGGCCTCTGGGCGCTGGTGGAAATGGTGGTCATCAACCGCGCCGGCCCCTGGGTTCCGCCCCCCGCCAAACCCGCGAAGTTCGAGGCCATGGCTGTCGCCGGCACGCTGATCGTCTATGGTGCCATCGCGGGCGTCCACTATGCGCTCGGCTATCCTGCATTCGGGTGACCCCATGAAACTCTATCGTTTTCTCAGCGATGACGACACATCGGCCTTCTGCCACAAGGTGACCGCCGCCCTCAACAAGGGGTGGGAACTGCACGGCGCCCCCACCTATGCCTTCGACGCCGCCCGCGGCGTGATGCGCTGCGGTCAGGCTGTGGTGAAGGAAGCCCCCGGCATCTACACCCCCGAAACCAAGCTCGGCGAGCATTGACCCGGCGGGACACCCCGCCGCAGCAGGAGAGCACAGCGCATGAAAACCAATCCCGGCCGGTTCTTCGAGGATTACCGCATCGGCGAAACCATCACCCATGCCGTGCCCCGCACGGTTTCGGGCGGGGAACGCGCGCTGTATCATGCGCTCTACCCTGCCCGGCATGCGCTGTATTCCTCGGATGAATTTGCCCGCGCCAGCGGCCTCAGCGCCAGTCCGATTGACGATCTGGCCGCCTTCCATGTGGTCTTCGGCAAGACCGTGCCCGATATCAGCCTGAACGCGGTGGCGAACCTCGGCTATGCAGAAGGCCGCTGGCTCGCCCCGGTTTACCCCGGCGATACGCTGCGGTCGGAATCCACCGTCATCGGGCTGAAGGAAAACTCCAATGGCAAGTCGGGCGTGGTCTATGTCCGCACCCGCGGACTGAACCAGAACGGCGATTGCGTGCTGGAATATGTGCGCTGGGTGATGGTGCGGAAGAACCATCTCGACGCCCCCGCGCCCGAAGCCGTGGTGCCGGAGCTGAAGAAGGCGCTCGCGCCGTCCGATCTGGTGATCCCGGCGGGCCTTGATTTCACCCGTTACGATTTCGCGCTGGCGGGCGAGCCGCATCGCTGGGGCGACTATCAGGTTGGTGAACAGATCGACCATGTGGATGGCGTGACGATCGAGGAAGCCGAACACATGATTGCCACCCGCCTGTGGCAGAACACCGCCAAGGTGCATTTTGACGCGACATTCCGTGATGATGGCAAGCGGCTGATCTACGGTGGCCATATCATCAGCATGGCCCGCGCCCTGTCGTTCAACGGCCTCGCCAATGCCCAGATGATCGTCGCGCTGAACGGCGGGGCGCACGCCAACCCCTGCTTCTCGGGCGATACCGTCAAGGCCTGGTCCGAGGTCCTGGACAAAGCCGATACCGATGCGCCGGGTGTCGGCGCCATCCGGCTGCGGCTGGTCGCAGTGAAACAGGGCGCCGCACCCTTCGCGCTGAAGGGCGCGGACGGCAAATACGCACCGGAGGTTCTTCTGGACCTCGATTACTGGGCCGTGATGCCCAAATAAGCCGCGCGTTCATACTGGCCAAAATATCCCGGGAGGCGCCGCAGGGCGCGGGGGCAGCGCCCCCTCCTCCATCGGGATCAGAGGTGCGGTCGAGTCGCCACACCCCGCGCGATTGCGTGATCACAGCTGAAAAAAACGTGATCACAAATTGCAAATATTCGGGGTTGATAGCGGAAACGGCCCCCTAAACAGCCGATTGCCCGCGTGACTTGCGCGAAAAACGCGCTATTGAACAACAGGAAATCCTGCCAGTGCGCGACGCTCGGGCCGCGCCAAGCGACAGAGGGACAATACCATGGCCGAAGCAAAGCGGGTCGAGCGCCCCCTTTCCCCCCATCTGCAAATCTACCGTCCGCAGCTGACCTCGATCACCTCGATCCTGACGCGGATCACCGGCAACGGGCTGATCGTCGGCACGCTGCTGGCGGTCTGGTGGCTGCTCGCCGCCGCCGTCAGCCCCGAATATTTCGCCTTCGCCGATGCGGTGGTGACCTCGTGGTTCGGCGATCTGGTGTTCTTCCTGTCGGCCTGGGCGCTCTGGTATCACTACCTCGCCGGGCTGCGGCACCTTTACTACGATGCGGGCAAGGGGCTCGACATCCCGACCGCCGAAAAGCTGGGCTGGGCCTGCATCATCGGCTCGGTCGTCCTGACCGTCATCACCGTCATTCTGGTCTGAGGAGGCAGCCATGCGTTACCTGACCGCCCGCAAGCGCGCCGAGGGCAAGGGCGCCGCCCATACCGGCACCGAGCATCACTGGTACATGCAGGTCTCGGCCGTGGGCCTGGCCTTCATGATCCCGGTCTGGATGTATATTTTCGGCTCGACGCTGGGCAAACCCTATGAAGAGGTGCTTGAAACCTTCTCGCATCCGTTCCCGGCCATCCTGACCGGCCTCGTGCTATTCGTCGGTATGCGCCACTTCGCCAAGGGCGCGCAGATGATGATCGAGGACTATGCGCGCGGCAGCATGAAGAAGGGCCTGATCATGCTGGCGATTTCGATTTCCTACGCGGTGATCGCGGTGGGCTTCTATGCCCTGGCCAAGATCGCGCTCTGAGAGGCTGAAGATGACTGCTTATCCTTACGAAGTTCACGACTATGATGTCGTGGTGGTCGGTGCCGGTGGCGCCGGTCTGCGCGCCACGCTGGGGATGGCCGAACAGGGCCTGCGCACCGCCTGCGTGACCAAGGTGTTCCCGACCCGCAGCCACACCGTCGCGGCACAGGGCGGCATCGCCGCCAGCCTTGCCAACATGGGCCCCGATAACTGGCAGTGGCACATGTATGACACCGTGAAGGGGTCGGACTGGCTGGGCGACACCGACGCGATGGAATACCTCGCGCGCGAAGCCCCGGCGGCGGTTTACGAGCTGGAACATTACGGCGTTCCGTTCAGCCGCACCGAAGAGGGCAAGATCTACCAGCGCCCCTTCGGCGGGCATACGACCGAGTTTGGCGAAGGCCCGCCCGTGCAGCGCACCTGCGCCGCCGCCGACCGCACCGGCCACGCCATCCTGCATACGCTGTATGGTCAGTCCCTGAAGAACAACGCGGAATTCTACATCGAATATTTCGCGCTGGACCTGATCATCACCGACGGCCGCTGCACCGGCGTGGTGTGCTGGAAGCTGGATGACGGCACGATCCACGTCTTCAACGCCAAGATGACCGTGCTGGCGACCGGCGGCTATGGCCGCGCCTATTTCAGCGCGACCTCCGCCCATACCTGCACCGGCGACGGTGGCGGCATGGTGGCCCGCGCCGGTCTGCCGCTGCAAGACATGGAATTCGTGCAGTTCCACCCGACCGGCATCTACGGTTCGGGCTGCCTGATTACCGAAGGCGCACGCGGCGAGGGTGGTTATCTGACCAACTCCAAGGGCGAACGCTTCATGGAGCGTTATGCGCCGCACTACAAGGATCTGGCGCCGCGCGATTACGTCTCGCGCTGCATGACGCTGGAAATCCGTGAAGGCCGCGGTGTGGGTGCCGAGGGCGACCATATCCACCTGCACCTCAACCACCTGCCGCCCGCGACCTTGGCGGAACGTCTGCCCGGCATCTCGGAATCGGCAAAAATCTTCGCCGGTGTGAACGTGAACAAGGAACCGATCCCTGTTCTGCCGACCGTTCACTACAACATGGGCGGTATCCCGACGAACTACTGGGGCGAAGTCCTCAACCCGACCGCCGACAACCCGGATGCCATCTTCCCTGGTCTGATGGCGGTGGGCGAGGCAGGCTGTGCTTCGGTGCATGGCGCGAACCGTCTGGGCTCGAACTCGCTGATCGACCTCGTGGTCTTCGGCCGCGCCGCCGCGATCCGCGCCGGACAGATCGTCGACCCGAGGGAACGCATCGCCCCGGTGAACAAGGTCGAGGTCGACAAGGCCCTGACCCGCTTTGACAGCCTGCGCAACGCCAATGGCGGTACGCCGACGGCCGAGTTGCGGCTTGAGATGCAGAAGACGATGCAGGCCGATGCCGCCGTGTTCCGCACCGAAAAGACGCTGGCCGAGGGCGAGGCCAAGATGACCTCGATCGCCGCAAAGCTGAACGACCTGAAAGTCACCGACCGCAGCCTGGTGTGGAACAGCGATCTGATGGAAACGCTGGAACTGACCAACCTGATGCCCAACGCGCTGGCCACGATCTACGGCGCGAATGCCCGCAAGGAAAGCCGCGGGGCGCATGCCCACGAGGATTATCCGAACCGCGACGACGCGAACTGGCGCAAGCACACGCTGGCCCACGTCGATGGCAACCAGGTGACGCTCAGCTACCGTGCGGTGCATGTCGATCCACTGACGACCGAGGCGGAAGGTGGCATCAGCCTGAAGAAGATCGCCCCGGCGGAGCGCAAGTTCTGATGGCACGGGCGCGCGATATCCTTCCCTGCCCGGACGGGCAGAGCGGCGGATTCCCGCGCGCCTTGCGGGCATGTGTCTCCCAACCGGCGGGCAGCGGGCTTAGGCTCGACGCACCGACGGAACGGAGAAACACCATGCCCCGCCTTGCCCTCGCCTGCCTTCTGCTTGCCACCGCCTGCTCGCCGCAGGCCATGGCCGACAATGTGACCGCCCGCGCGGCACGGTCTGTCGTGGTGCCAGTGATGCAGAACTACATGGCAGCCCCGCAGGCCGAAACCGCCGCCGATTGCGTGATGGCCAATGCCAGCCCCGGCGAAATCCGGGCATTGGCGCGCGATGTCGGCACCCGCGCCGGCACGCTGACCGTGCAGAACGTGGCGACGATCCTGCGCCGCCCGGCCACCGCCGCCTGTCTGCGCGCGCGCGGCGTCGGCCCGGTTGCGGGGTGATGCCGATGCGGGCCGCGCTGATCCTTCTTGCGTTGCTGGCCGCCTGCGGCCCGGTCTCGCGAGAGGCGGCAGAGCGGTCCTGCTTCCGGCAGGCGCAACTGGCGGCCAAGCCGCGCGGCGAAATCGCGATGGGCGCCACCAGCGATGGCCCCGTGGCGCGCATGGAGATCGAGGTCTCGTCCGACTATCTGGCCGGGCGTGACCCCGCGCAGCTTTATGAAAGCTGCGTCTACAGACAATCCGGGCAGTTGCCGTCGCAACCGCTCTACTCCCGTCCCGATTGGAGAAACTAGCCAATGGTTCAGTTCACCCTGCCAAAGAACTCCAAGGTCCGCACCGGCAAGACCTGGCCGAAGCCGGAAGGCAAGAACATCCGCAAGTTCCAGATTTACCGCTGGAACCCCGATGACGGCGAAAACCCGCGTGTCGACACCTATTTCCTTGATATGGACAAGTGCGGCCCCATGGTTCTGGACGCGCTGATCAAGATCAAGAACGAGGTCGACCCGACCCTGACCTTCCGCCGCTCCTGCCGCGAAGGGATCTGCGGCTCCTGCGCGATGAACATCGACGGGATCAACACGCTGGCCTGCATCTATGGCCTGGACGAGATCAAGGGCGACGTGAAGATCTATCCCCTGCCGCATATGCCGGTGGTGAAAGACCTGATCCCCGACCTGACGCATTTCTATGCCCAGCATGCCTCGATCATGCCTTGGCTGGAAACCAAGACCAACACGCCGCAAAAGGAATGGCGGCAGTCGATCGAGGATCGCAAGAAACTCGACGGTCTTTATGAATGCGTGATGTGCGCCTCCTGCTCCACCTCGTGCCCGAGCTACTGGTGGAACGGCGACAAATACCTTGGCCCGGCCGCGCTGCTGCATGCCTATCGCTGGATCATCGACTCGCGCGATGAAGCCACCGGCGAACGGCTGGACCAGCTTGAAGACCCCTTCAAGCTCTATCGCTGCCACACCATCATGAACTGCGCCAAGACCTGCCCCAAAGGCCTGAATCCGGCGAAGGCGATTGCCGAGATCAAGAAGATGATGGTGGAACGCGCCGTATGACGGCGCCGGGCGACGGCCAGCCGTTGCCGCGCTTTGCATCGCCGGAAGAATTCGGCGATCTTTGCGCGGGGCTGGCCGATGCCCTGCATGCAAAGAACCGGATTGCGATGGGTGAATCGCAATTCGTCTGGCAGGTGGCCGATGCGCTGCGTCGCCTTGGCCGCTGCTTCGAAACCTATTACGACGATCCGGCGATCAGGGCTGCCTTTGGCAATGGCTGGGCCACAGGCTCCTTGCCCCGTGAAGAACGGGCTGCGGCGCTGTTCGCGCTGATCTACCCGCAGAAGCCGGCATGACGCCCGTATCCCCGCCATGCGCGACGACTTGCTGATCTTCACCGCCACCGTGGCCGGTCTTGGATTGCTGCTGTCGCCCGCCCTGCGCCGCGCGCACCTGTGGCGGGCCACCGTCACGCCACTCGCCTCGATCATCGGTTCGGGTTTTCTGGTGCTCGGCCCGATCCTGAATGACAGCTACGGCATGTGGGCGCCGATGGTCATGCTGGCGCTTTGCGCCGGGGCCTGGGGCTTCGGCGCCACGATCCGCAACAATATCGCCCGGCTGGACAGCCATGGCCCGTTCACAGGCCCCGCTGCGACGCTGGAGCGCGCGGGCGGCTGGGCGCTGGCCTTTTCCTACATCGTTTCGGTTGCCTATTACCTCAACCTCTTCGGTGCCTTCGCACTGGGGCTGACCCCATGGTCGGACCCGGTCTTCGCCCGCGGCGTAACCACCGCCGTCTTCGCGCTGATCCTTGTGATCGGCTGGACCCGCGGCTTCACCGCGCTGGAACGGATGGAGCAATATTCGGTCAGCCTGAAGCTTGCCATCATCCTTGGCCTTCTGGTGGGGCTGGCGCTGTTCTTCGGCGCCAGGGCGCAGGCGGGCGACCTGATCCTGACACCGCCCAGCCTCTCGGGCTGGCAGGCGCTGACGCTTGGCTTCGGATTGATCGTCACGGTGCAGGGCTTTGAAACGTCCCGCTACCTGGGCGATGAATATCACGCCGAAACCCGCATCCGCTCGATGAAACTCGCGCAGCTGGCGGCAACGGCAATCTACATGGTCTATGTGCTGCTGCTGGTGTTCTCGCTGGGGCCGCCCGCGGGCAAGCTGACCGAAACCGCCATCATCGGCCTGATGGCGCAGGTCTCGCCCGTCCTGCCCGCTCTGTTGGTCGCAGCGGCGCTGGCGGCGCAGTTCAGCGCGGCGGTGGCAGATACCGCCGGTGCAGGCGGGTTGGCGGTGGAGCAATCGGGCGGGCGCATCCCGACCCGCGCCGCCTATGCGGTGCTCGTGCTCGCCGGGGTCGCGCTGACATGGGCGGCGGATGTGTTCCAGATCATCGCCTGGGCCTCGCGGGCCTTCGCGCTTTATTATGCGATCGAGGCCGCGCTGGCCGCCATAAGCCTCTGGCCGACCCGGCGACCGACCGCCACGGGCGCTGCCGCGCTGGCGGCTCTGGGCCTTGCCATCGCCATTTTCGGTCGTGCCGTGGAATAGATCATGCCGCTTCTCCTGCTTCTCCTCGCTATCGCCGTCTTCGGCTACATGTGGCTCTCGCGCCGGAACAGCACGCTGACCCGGCAATGCCGCTGGCGCGAACACCGGGCCGAGGGATTGTGGCGCTGCGCCGCCTGCGGCGCCACTTGCCAGCCTGCGAAGGGCACGCCCCGCGATTGCCTGCGCCCGAGGGGCTGAGCCTGTCCATGATCCCAGGACCGTCGAGGAGGCAGCGGCCCTTGACCCGTTGCGCCGGGCAAAGCAACCTGCCACCACCGCGCAGGAGACCCCGGATGAAGCCCGCCTACCCAGACCATAGCGCCCCCGCTGATGCCGATACCCGCCGCGCCATCGCGCCGGTGATTTGCTATCCGCCGGAAACCCTGCCCATACCCGATCTGGCCGCCTGTCGCGATGCCCGCGACGGTTGGACTCGCGTGGCCGAGGTTCTGGTGCCCGCCCGCGACGCCCGCTGTTTCGAGGTGCCCGCCGGGCATTTCTTCCGAATCCGCAGCGTCGAGGGGCCTCAGGTCGGTGACCTGAACCTGTGGAACGCCGTCAATCTGGCCGAGCGGTTCTATTCCGGCAAGACCCGCGCCCTGCATGGCACGCATCTTTCCACCGGCGACCGGATGTGGACCAGCCATCCCTACCTGCGCCCGATGGCCACGATTACCGATGACACGCTGGACTGGTATGGGTTCGACGCTTTCGGTGGCTCGGTCCATGACGTGATCGGCACGCGCTGCGATCCCTATACCCACAACCTGCTGAGTCATGGCGGACAGTATCACCATTGCTGCCATTCCAACCTGACCCGCGCACTGGCCGATGCGCGCGGGCTCTCGCTGGCCGAGGCCGAGAGCCATGTGCATGATGTGCTGAACGTCTTCATGTGCACGGGCTTCACCCGTGACACCGGACAATATTTCATGAAAGCCTCGCCGGTGCGGCCAGGCGATTATCTTGAATTCTTCGCAGAAATCGACCTGCTGGGCGGGCTGTCGGCCTGTCCCGGGGGCGATTGTTCGGCCGAGCATTCGTCAGATACCGCCACCTGCCATCCGCTGCTGGTCGAGGTCTTCCGTCCCAAGGCCCCTCCCGCGGGCTGGGTCAGCCCGCCCGTCAACGGCTACGACCGCAGTCACGGGCGGTGAGAGCGCGGGGGCGGTCTGCCCCCACCGAGAAGATTTCGGGACAGAGAATGACCTGCGCGTCAGCAGTAGCGCTCGATGGCGAGAAGCTGATGATCGCCATAACGGTCCCCGGCGGCGAAGCCTGCGGGCAGCAGAGCTTCGATTTCAGCGCGGTCAGCGGCGGTCAGATCGGGCAGCGGCAGCCATTCGCGCAGGCGGTCTGCCCGGCGCGTGCCGGGGATCGGCAACACATGATCGCCCGCACCCATCGCCCAGGCCAGCGCCGTGGCTGGCACTGACCAGCCGCGCGCCTTGCACCAGTTGCGGAAACGGTCGATCCGGGCGGTGTTGCGACTGAAGTTCGGCTCGGTAAAGCGCGGGTTCTGCGCGCGAAACCCGTCCTGCACCTGATCATGGCGCAGCGGGGTCTCGCCCAGCATACCGCGCGCCAGTGGCGAGAAGGCGACGAAAGTCGTTCCCAGACGCGCGCATTCCTGGATAAGGCCCAGTTCTGGCTGGCGGCTCCACAGCGAATATTCGTTCTGGACGGCGGTGCAGGGATGGATCGCGTGCGCCGCGCGCAGGGTCTCGGGCGCCACTTCCGACAGGCCGTAGCCACCGATTTTGCCCTCGGTCTCCAGATCCCGCAGCGTGCCGATCACCTCGGCCAGCGGGCGCGTATGTTCGCGACGGTGGATGTAAAAGAGATCCACCCGTTCGACCCCGAGCCGTTTCAGCGAGGCCTCGAGTTCCGTCCGCAGATGGCCCGCCGAATTGTCGATCCGGCGCGGCGGGCCATTCACGATACTGGCCTTGGTGGCGATCACCACATCGGGGCGGCGCGAGGCGAGCCATTTGCCGATGACCGTCTCGCTGACGCCCATGCCGTAGATATTGGCGGTGTCGATAAAATTGATACCGGCCTCAACCATTGCATCGAGGCAGGCGAGGCTTTCCGTCTCGGTCGTCGGACCGAAAATGCCACCGAATGACATGGCGCCGAGGCCGATGGCCGAAACCATCGGCCCCCGCGATCCGAGTTTGCGCATCTGCATGAGGAGGTCCTTTCTCAAAGGGGACCGCAGTCAACACGCGCGAATCGGAACGTTCAAGGGTGGATGTAATGCACCCCGGTGAATTTCTTGCGCATCTCGGCAGTGCGGGGGGCCAGCGCCGCCGGATCATTGCCGCGCAGCGCCTCGGCGATCAGCGTCGCCAGCGCGGGGGCATCAGCGGGTGTGACGCCGCGGCGCACCAGTTCCGGCGTGCCAATGCGCAACCCGTTCAGATCGCCCGGCACCTCTGGCAATGGCAGGCCGATGCCGCAGGCGAGGAAGCCCGCCTTGCGCAGCACTTTCGACGCCGCCTGACCGCCGCCGAAAGCCGCCGCCTCGACAGCAAACTGGTGGCTCTGGGTCATGCCCTGCGCCGCACCGAAAACCGGCAGGCGCTGCGCCGCCAGTTCGCCCGCCAGCGCGCGGCTGAGGTCGACCATCGCCTGCCCATAGGCCGCGCCAAAATCGCGCCAGTCGAGCAGGCTGATCGCCAGCGCCGCCGATTTGGCGGCATCGAAATTCGCGGTCAGGCCGGGAAAGGCGATCTGGTCCAGTCGCCCGGCGATTTCGGCGTCATTGGTCACGATGAGCCCGCCCGCCGGACCGCCGAGGCTTTTGTAGGTGCTCATCGTCATCAGATGCGCGCCCTCAGCCAGCGGATTGGCCCAGACACCGCCCGCGATGATGCCGCATTGATGCGCCGCATCGAACAGCACCCTAGCGCCCACCTTGTCGGCAATCGCCCGGATCTCGCGCACCGGATGCGGGAACAGGTTCAGGCTGCCACCGATGGTGATGATCTTCGGCTTCACGCGCAGCGCCAGCGTCTCCAGCGCGTCCAGATCAACGGTGTAGCCATCGGCATTCACCGGCGCGGCATGGGTGTGAAGGCCATAAAGCCCGGCGCAGCCCGCCTTGTGATGGGTAACATGACCCCCCACTGCCGGCGGCGGCGCGATGATCGCATCGCCTGGCTGCGCCAGCGCCATGAAACCGTAAAGATTGGCCAGCGCGCCCGAGGCCACGCGGATCTCGGCATGGGTCGCGCCAAAGACCTCTGCCGCGAGTTCAGCCGCGATGACCTCTATTTCCTCAATCGCCTCCAGCCCCATTTCGTATTTGTCGCCCGGATAGCCCAGCGAGGGGCGGGAGCCGAGGCCCCGCGCCAGTGCCGCCTCTGCCTTCGGGTTCATCACATTGGTGGCGGGGTTCAGGTTGAAGCATTCCGTATCGTGGATGACACTGTTGCGGGCAATCAATGCCTCGATCCGGTCTGCCACCGCGTCAGAAGGCGCTCGGACGGCAGCGGCGAGGCGTTGGATATGATCCTCGCAGGCGGCGGGAACCCAGGGGCGGCGGGCAAGGTGGGGCATGGCGATCTCCTTTTGACGCAGCAAAACGCAGGAGTTCCTTGCGGGCAAACCAGTTTTGCGAAAATCTAGGGTGAGGAAATCTGAGCCTCTTCATGCCCGTCGCCCCACCCCGCCCAACCGACCTGCCGCTGACAGCCCTGCGCGCCTTCGAGGCCGCCGCGCGGCTGGGTGGTTTTTCGGCGGCGGCACAGGAACTCGGCGTAACCCCCGGCGCGGTAACGGCGCATGTCAAGGCGCTGGAGGCGCGGCTGGCTGCGAGGTTGTTCATACGCGGGCCGAAAGGCGTCGAACTGACCGCGCTTGGTGCGCGTGTGCTGCCTGAATTCACCGCCGCTTTCGATGCGCTTGGGCTGGCCGTGCACCACCTGCGGGCCGAGTCAGCACCGAAGATCGTGCATATCGCCACCCTGCCCGCGCTCGCCCAGCTTTGGCTGTCACCCCGGCTGCCGGGGTTGCGGGCGCAGATGCCGGGTGTCGAAATCTCGATCACCGCGATGGAGGCGCCGCCCAACCTGAAACGCGCGCCCTATGACCTGAGCCTGTTTCCGGGACGGGAAGGCCGGTTGGTGGCAGAGGAAGTCATCTTCCCGGTTTGCGCGCCACAACTTGCGGCACGGCTGACACGACCCGAGGATCTGGCGGATCTGCCCTGCCTGATTGACAGCGCCTGGGCGGAAGACTGGCAGGACTGGGCCGCCGTCGCGATGCCCGGCACCGCCTTTCGCCCGCGTGGCCCGGTGTTTTCGCTCTATGCGCTGGCGGTGGAAGAGGCGGCAAATGGCGCGGGCGTGCTGATGGCGCATGGATCGCTGGTCGCCGGGCATCTGGCGCGCGGTCAACTGGTGGCTCCGCTGCCGCAGCGGGTGCGCCTGCCCACGGCGCTGCGCCTGTGGTCGGCGCGGTCGCTGAAGCCCGGCCACCCGGCAGAGCGGGTCGCGCGGGCCCTTCGGGCACCCTGAGGCACCAGCCCCGCGCAAATTCCTTCCTCAAGGAATTTGCAAGAGTTTTAAGGAAAACTCTTGCGTCGCGCTCAGGCGAAGGCGGCGGTCAGGGCGATGTCGACCATATCGCCGAAGCTCTGCTCACGCTGGTCCGACGGCAGCGCCTCATGCGTCAGCAGGTGGTCCGAGATGGTCAGCACTGCCAGCGCGCGCCGGCCATAGCGGGCGGCGAGGATATAAAGCTCCGCCGCCTCCATCTCCACCGCCAGCACGCCATGGCGCTGCATCTGTTCGTTCAGGTCTGGCCGTTCGTCATAAAAGGTGTCGGAGGAATAGATCTGCCCGGCATGCAGACCGATCCCCTTGCCCTGCCCGGCCTCCCACGCGGCTTTCAACAGCCCGAAATCCGCGGTCGGCGCATAGTTGAGTTCGCGAAATATCGTGCTGGAGGGCGTGCCCGTGGTGCAGGCCGACATCCCCAGCACCACATCGCGCACTTTCACATGCGGCTGCATGCCCCCGGCTGAGCCAATGCGGATCAGCGTCTGCGCCCCGTAATCGCGGATCAGCTCGTTAACGTAGATTGACAGCGACGGCATGCCCATGCCGGTGCCGTGGATCGTCACGCGATGCCCGTTCCAGGTGCCGGTATAGGCCAGCATTCCGCGCACCTCGTTCACCAGAACGGCATCCTTGAGAAAGGTCTGTGCCGCCCAGCGGGCGCGATAGGGATCGCCCGGCAACAAGACGGTTTCGGCAATATCGCCTGGTTTGGCTCCGATATGGATGGTCATGCACGTTTCTCCTGTCGTCCCCGGACTATAGCCGAGGACGCCACGAGGGGAAGGCCCCCGAACACCCGCCGCAGGGTCAGGCGGCGCGGACGGACTTCATCGCGGCACGATCCGCATAATCGCGGGCATTCGGGCAGAATCCGCAATCCTCGGGATGGGCCTGCGCTGCATGGGCCAGCGTGTCAGAACACTGACGCCGGGCACTGCAATGGCCGCAGGTCTGCACCATATCAAGATAGGTGGCATATTCCCGGCGAAGCTCGTCCATGCTCAGGCCGAAGATGCGGGCCATGGCCGCCATGCGCTGTTCGGTATCGGCGGGCGCGCTGGCGAAATCGAGGATCTGGTCACGGGTCATGCCCAGATCCGCCAGATCACGATCTGACATCGCCTCGATTTCCTGCAAGGCACGCCAGCGGGCGAAAAGGGCAAGCAGACGGTCACGCATGGGGGCCTCCATTCCGGGTTTGATCCGTCATAGGCCCAAGTCCCCGCAAGTGACTTGATCAGGGTCAAATCCACCCGCGAGTGTTGCGATACGTCAGCTGGCCAGATGCCGCAGACCTTGCGTCACATCGGTACGCACCGCCAGCCGCAGCGCCGGTTCGTCGCCCGCGCGCAGGGCGGCAAGGATCATGCGGTGATGTTGCGGGGGTTCGTTCCGGCGCAGGCGCGAATATAGCGCGCGCATCGTCGGCCCCAGTTGCAGCCACACGGTTTCCAGCATGGCCAGCATCGCTGGCGCCTGTGCCCGCAGATAGAGCGTGCGGTGAAATTCGAGGTTGGTACGGATGTAGGCCACCGAATCTTGCCGGGCCACCGCCTCGGCATTGGCGACGTTGATCGCCGTCAGCCGGTCAATCAGTGCGAAATGGGCGCGCGGCAGGGCGCGGGCGGCCAGTTCCGGCTCCAGCAGGGCGCGAATGGCCGCCAGTTCCTCGATCCGTTCCGGTCCGAGTTCGGGGGTCGCGACCCGACCGGACGACGAGAGCGTCAACGCCCCTTCCGCCACGAGCCGCCGCACCGCCTCGCGCGCGGGTGTCATCGACACGCCGTATTGCTTGCCGAGACCGCGCAGGGTCAGCGCCTGACCAGGAGCCAGTTCGCCATGCATCACCTGCGTTCGCAGGCTGCGGTAAAGCCGTTCATGGGCGGCGGCGGTATCGCTGGGTCGGGGCGTCTGCATGGTGGTCTCAGCGAAACACCCGCAGCGGGGCGGGGTCAATACCTCCGTCAGAAACGATAGGCATGCAGCACCTGCCCTTCGGTTTTCAGCCAGCGCCGGGGCGCCTGATAACCTGGGCAAAGCCGCGCCACCTCGGCCCAGAAGGCGTCGGAGTGATTCATCTCGGCCAGATGCGCCACCTCATGCGCGGCGACATAATCCAGCACAGCAGGCGGCGCGAGGATCAGCCGCCATGAATACATCAGCCGCCCGTCATGCGTGCAACTGCCCCAGCGCGACCGCGTGTCACGCAAGGTAAGGCTGCGGTAGGGTCGACCCAGCCGCCCTGAATACAGATCCGAGGCTGCTGCCAGCCGGTCTCGCGCGCGGTGTTTCAGCCAGGCCCCGAGCCGTTGCGGCAACTGCGCCTCCTCCCCCGGCACGAAAAGCGAATCATCCGCCAGCCGGATGGTTCGTCCCGGACCCGGCCGCAGCACCAGCCCCTGCCCCTCGACAGGGAAGACCGAGCCGAAGCGGATATCCCGCCCCTCGGGCACAGTGCGCAGCGCCCGGCGAATCCAGCCTTCCTGTTCCCGGGCGAAGGCCAGCGCATCCGATTCGCGCGCGCGCTGGGGCAGCGACAGCGTGACACGTCCGTCAAGCCGCGAGACACGCAGCGAAAACCGCCGCGTGCGCGCCGACCGGCGCAAAGTGATCTCGACCGGCGGCAGCGCGGGGTCGGAACTCGGCAGCAATGGCATGGACGCCTCTTGATTTTTTCCCAGAAGATAGCCAGATGGCCGCAGGGCGCAACCTTGGCAAAAGGTTTTGACAGCGCCGTCTCACTGTGGCATGGGCCAGCATTCGCTGGCTCAGCCGGCCGCCCTTATGGCCAGTTTCAAGGGAAATACCATGCCCAATGAAGAATGGGGGACGAAGCGCCTCTGCCCGACCACCGGGAAGCGCTTTTATGACCTGAACCGGACGCCGATCGTCAGCCCCTACACGGGCGAGATCGTGGATATCGAAAGCGCGCGGCGCAAACTCGCCGCCTCGACCGTCTCGCGCACGCCCGAGAAGGATGACGATACGCTGGTCGACGATCTGGATACCGATGACGATCTGCTGGAAGCCGGCGTCGGCAACGACGACGATCTGGACGATGATCTGCTGGAAGACGACGCCGACGACAATGTGTCGCTGGACGAACTGGCCGATGTGGCCGGGGACGAGGAAGACGTCTGAAAATTTGGTGCGGAGGGATGAATTTTCTGCTTGCAGCCCTCCGCGCCATCCCATAGATAGCCCGCATCGACGCGGTTCGGTCGCCCAGATCGAAAGTAAAACGCGAAGATACCCGGTGGGGTCATAGCTCAGATGGGAGAGCGCTTGAATGGCATTCAAGAGGTCGGGAGTTCGATCCTCCCTGGCTCCACCAAATAAACCGATACAAAATCAGAGTTGCGCGGCCTCTTTGAGGTGAGATGCTTCTGGTTTCATAGCGGCTTGTGCCGTTTCCTCCCAACCACCCATACCGCTTCGGTCCACGCACAGGGCGCGCTGATGGTGGCACTGCCCTTCCCCCTGTCAAACCCGAGGATGGCCCATGAGTGACCATTTCTTCGTCGTGACGGGCGGCCCTGGTGCGGGCAAGACCAGCCTGATCACCGAACTCGCCCGCCGCGGCTTTCATACGGTTCCCGAAGCCGGTCGCGCGATCATCCGCGCCGAGATGCAATCCGGCGGCAGCGCCCTCCCCTGGGCAGATCGCGTCAGCTATGCCGAGAGGATGCTTCAGCGTGACCTCCACGCCCACCACACGGCACAGGGCCTTGCCGGGCCTGTGATCTTTGACCGGGCCATCCCCGATGTCCTGGGCTATCTGAGGCTCTGCGGGCTTACGCCGCCGCCCAGGCTTACGACGGCAGCCAAGGCAACCCGTTACAACCGCAGTGTTTTTCTGGCCCCGCACTGGGACGCGATCTTCACGCAGGATACCGAGCGCAGGCAAGGCCGCACCGAAGCCGAAGCAACCTGCGCAATCATGCGTGAAACCTACGCCGCACTCGGATACGAGATCACGGAACTTCCCCGCACCGATATCCGGCAACGCGCCGATTTCGTGGTCGGGCTGCTAACTTGCTGAACCACCGCCTTGCCTTTCAACCCGTTGCGAAAGGTTGCTTTTTCTTATGCGTTGAGTCGGGCTGATCCAGCTTGCCGGAGAAGCTGAGGATATTCCTCTCCTGCCGGATACAGGCTGCCCCCCCTGCTCGTATCACAGGCTGCGGCGCAGCACCGCTTCCATCCAGTCGGAAAACGCCGTCAGGCGCCGCATGGTTCGCAAGCTGCCGGGGAACAGCAGGTGCATCGGCATCGGCTCGGGCCGATGCTGGCGCAGGATCTCGACCAGGTCGCCCGAGGCAAGGTGCGCAGCTACGTCATAAGCCGGAATCTGGATCAGCCCCAACCCCGCAAGCGCGCAGGCGATATAGCCCTCGGCGCTGTTGGCCGATACCCGCCACGGCATCGGACGTGACCGGGTCTGGCCCCCCTCCTGCCATTCCCAGTCCATCAACCGCCCGTTTGAAGGCGAGGCATAGGCAACCTGCCAATGCTGTTCGAGATCATCCGGTGACATCGGCAGACCGTATTCCGCCAGATAACCGGGGCTCGCGACATTGATCTGGGCAATCTCCCCCACCCGCCGGGCGCGCAGGCCGGAATCGCGCAGCGGCCCCACGCGCAGGGCAATGTCCACCCGTTCGCCGACCAGATCGACTGCACGGTCCGTCATCCCCAGCTCGACCCGGATGCCCGGCCACAGCGCCAGAAACTCCGGCAGAGCCGGGGCAAGGATCAGCCGCCCGATGCGGCCTGGCACATCGACGCGGATACGCCCCTCGATCCGGCGCGAGGCGGAGCGGAACATCGTCTCCAGTTCCTCGCTCTCGGCCAGAAAGACGAGGCAACGTTCGTAAAGCTCTGCCCCTTCGTCGGTGGGCGCGACCATCCGGGTCGTGCGGTTCAGCAGACGCGCGCCCAGTCTCGCCTCCAGTTCGGCAATCGCGGTCGAGACACTGGACCGCGGCATGTGCAGCGTATCGGCCGCGCGGGTGAAGCTGCGGGTTTCGATCACGCGGGCGAAAATGCGATAGAGGTCGATCCGGTCCATTGTTCGAACATTCCGACAGGTGAAGTCAGGATCGCCGGATTTTTCGACGAGTTCCAGAATATAAATTGCAGATCCATGTTTAAGGTATAGCGAGTGGAATGCGTATTGAGCCCCTGCACCTCTCAACCGTCCGACGTGCAGGCCGGGCCGGAAGCAAGGGCCGCCCGCATGGCGGCCATGCTTCGCGGCTCAGGGCGGATCAGCGCGCCGAATGCGCTGTTCGCGGCAGGCAAGGCAGACGGCAACAGCGGCAAACCTTGCCAAAATCGGGGCACCCGTTCCGGCCCCCCTGCTCTCGTCCCCGAGGGCAGCGGGCGGGCGGAGCGGATGATCCCCGTCGACGGCGGCTTCACCGCGAGGTGACAACCCGTCTGGCCCGGCCTTCCCCAGAGGTCGGGCCGCTTTTCCTTCCCGCAGTCCTGTCAGGAACAGCTATCCGACCCGTCCGCAGAGTCTGATCAGGATATCACGCTCCGCCGAAGGCAGGGGCTTTACGGACCGGCGCAGTTCCGACCTACTGCGCAAAGACAAGGCGCGCCGACGCGCAAGGAGTGAACGGATGCATATGGTAATGGTGATTTTCGCGGGGCTGCTGCTTCTGGCGGTCTTTGCGCTGTTCGGGCGGCTCTGGGGCCATGACGCCGCCGGGGTTGCCCTGGCGGCAAAATGGTTTGTTCCGGCCTGGGCCGGGGTCGCACTGGTCAACATGTGGGTTGGCGTCACCCGCGCCGGCTACACCCTGGCACAGGAACTGCCGATTCTGGCACTGGTCTTTGCCGTTCCGGCTGCAGTGGCCGCCCTCACCGCCTGGCAACTGAAAGGCTGATCCATGTCCGATCCTGTAGGCGCCGCGACCGAAGCCGCGCATCACGGCTTTGACCTCGTTCCCATCGTCGTGCTGCTGGCCGCGGCCGTAGTGGCGGTTCCGGTGTTTCGCCGCATCGGGCTGGGGTCGGTTCTGGGCTATCTGGCAGCGGGGCTGGCAATCGGCCCCTATGGTCTGGGCTTCTTCCACGATGCGCAATCAATCCTCCATGTCGCCGAACTGGGGGTCGTGCTGTTCCTCTTCGTGATCGGACTGGAGATGCAGCCCTCACGGCTCTGGGCCATGCGGGGCGAGATCTTCGGGCTGGGCACGCTTCAGGTCTGTCTGGCCATCTTCGCGCTGATCTGGGTCGGCATCACGCTGGGCTATCCGGTCGAGGCGAGCTTTGTCTCCGGCACCGGCTTCGTGCTGACCTCGACAGCCATCGTGATGCAGTTGCTTCAGGACCGGGGACAGATGGCCCAGCCACGGGGCCGCCGGATCATTGCCATCCTGCTGTTCGAGGATCTGGCCATTGTTCCCCTGCTGGCCATCGTGGCCTTCCTCGCCCCCGGTGGCGGTGATGCCACCCTGACCGACCGGCTGGAGGGTATCGCCATCGGTCTGGCGGCCATTGCGGCGCTGGTTCTGGCGGGGCGTTATCTTCTGGACCCGATGTTCCGCCTGCTGGCCCGTTTCGGCGCGCGCGAGGTGATGACCGCCGCCGCGCTGCTTGTGGTGCTGGGCGCCGCCGTCCTGATGAATGCGGGCGGCCTGTCCATGGCGATGGGCGCCTTCCTTGCGGGGGTTCTGCTGTCGGAATCCAGCTTCCGCCATCAGCTTGAAGCGGATGTCGAACCGTTCCGGGGCTTGCTGCTGGGTCTGTTCTTCCTTGGCGTCGGCATGGCGCTGGACCTGAACATCATCGCAACCAACTGGGCCGTCATCGCCATCTCGGTTCCGGCTTTCATGATCCTGAAGATGCTGGTGATCTATGTCGTGGCCCGCATTACCAGGGCCCCGAAGGACGAGGCGCTGGAGCGTGCAGTGCTCATGGCGCAGGGCGGCGAGTTCGCTTTCGTGCTTTATGCTGCCGCGACCCAGTTCGGCATCCTCACGCCGGAATGGAATGCCAATCTCACCGCCATCATCATCATCTCCATGGTGCTGACGCCGCTGATGATCATTCTTCATGGCAGGCTGACGCCCCGGATCGCGGCATCGCTGGAAGGCGTGGAAGAGGTGGAATGTCTGACCGGGCGAGTCCTGCTGATCGGCTTCGGCCGCTTCGGCCAGATCGCCAGTCAGCCGCTTCTGGCGCGCGGTCACAGCCTCTCGATCATCGACACCGATCCACAGGCTATCCGCGATGCCGAACGGTTCGGCTTCAAGGTGTTTTATGGCGATGGCTGCCGCCTGGATATCCTGCATGCTGCCGGGGCGGATGAGGCGAGCCTGATCATTGTCGCCGCATCAGACCGCGATGTGATTTCCCAGATCGTCGAGCTGGCGCGACACGAATTTCCGATGGTGCCGGTTCTGGCCCGCGCCCTGACGCGCCAGCATGCGCAGGAACTGGTCCGGCATGGGGCGGCTTTCCAGATCCGCGAAACCTATGAATCGGCGCTGGTGATGGGGCGTGAGGCGCTGACCCGTCTGGGCGAGACGCCGGAAATCGTGGAGGAAACGCTTGCCGATGTCCGCGCGCGAGATGCCGAACGCATGGCACTGGAACAGGTGGGCGGCATGGAGGATGCCAGCAAGGCCCTGATCCATGGCAATATGGGCCAGCCGCACGGCCATCCCTAGGGCCGGTTCCGGGGGCGAAAACAATCGTCCCCGGAAGCCAGCGGGCCGGTCAGCCCTGTTTCCGGGCTTGCAGCGTCTGTTCGGCAATCAGCGCGGTCAGGCGGAAGAAGCCATGCACCATCTTGGTATAGGGCAGCAGCAGAAAGAAGCTCAGCACTGCGGCCAGATGCACGGCCAGAAGCGGCGCAACCCAGCCGGTGCCGGTGGCGGCGTAGAGCGCCAGCCCCGTCGCCGCGACGAAACCCAGCAGCGCGATGAAGCCCATCTCGCCGCCCCAGACCCGCGCGGCGCCCAGTTTGCGTTCGGCGCGGGTTTTCAGCCAGCCAAGGCCGATCGTGCCGATCACCAGCAGAACCCCGCCGGGTACGCCCAGAAGCTTCGGCAGGCTCAGCGGCGGATACGGCGCTTCCATCCCCAGCAGATAGTGCAGCAGCGTCGCCGTGCCGGTGGAGGCAAAGCACAGCAGGAAGCCGTACATCACCGCCTGATGGAACCAGCGGCGGGCGTTGGAATAACGCTCTTCCTTCTCGAAGTTGCAGCCCTGCCCCTGCCCGCCCGACAGGTCACGCAGCCGCGCCGCCTGGGTGAACGCCGCCAGCACGGCGCGCAGGCGCAACGGCCCCGCACCGCTTTCCCGCCAGTAGCGGCGCAGGCCGAGCGCGACCGCGACCAGCGGCAGCAGGAAGGCCGGGGCGAACAGCGCCACCATCGCCTCATGCGGCAGGAAAGCGTAGAAGCCTGCGCCCTCGCCCGGCTCCCGCAGGCTCAGCACCGCAATCAGCAGCGTCAGCGCCGCCACCAGCGCCGCAGCAATCAGCCCGCCGCTGCTGTGGAACGCCTGCGACAGCCAGCGCGGGCCGACCAGCCGCTCCCAGCTGTCCTGACGCAATTCGGCCAGGGCGGCGGGCAGGTTCAGGTCGAACTCGTGCGGCGGAGTGTACTGGCACGAGTAGTAGCATCCGCGGCAGTTATGGCAGAGGTTCGCCAGATGGGTCAGGTCCCCATCGGAAAAGGCCTTTTGCCGGGTCATGGCGGGAAAGACCGAACAGAAGCCCTCGCAATAGCGGCAGGCATTGCAGATCTCGATCTGGCGGCGCGCTTCCTGCGCAAGGGACGGGGTATCAAGCGGCATTGCTGCGGGCTCCGGAATTGACGAAAGCGGCGGCCTCGCGCCCTGCGACGCGGCCGAAGACGGTACCGATGGTCATGCCGAACCCGGCGAGATAGCCCTGCCCCAGAATGGAGCCGGCCATGATCTCGCCCGCAGCCCAGACATTTTCCAGCGGCGTGGCAGGATGTTGCACCCGTGCGGTGGCATCGACCTTCAGGCCCAGATAGGTGAAGGTCACACCGGGGCGCAGCTGGTAGCCATAGAAGGGCGGGGTATCCAGCGGGCGCGCCCAGTTGGTCTTGGCCGGGGTCAGCCCCTCGGTCGCCAGCCCGTCCAGTTCGGTCGGATGGAACCGGCCCGGGCGACAGGCGGCATTGAAGCTGTCCACGGTCTGCGACAGCTTCTGCCCGTCCAGCCCCAGACGCTCCCCCAGTTCCGCAATGGTATCCGCCTTCACCGGCGGGAAAACCGAAGGCATGAACAGGTCGATGGAC
The DNA here is from genome assembly GCF_003054195.1 of Gemmobacter caeni. Lineage (GTDB taxonomy): Bacteria > Pseudomonadota > Alphaproteobacteria > Rhodobacterales > Rhodobacteraceae > Gemmobacter > Gemmobacter caeni. The sequence goes on along the minus strand of NZ_QBKP01000004.1, from coordinate 136,374 downwards.
TTCGCGTCGATCAGTGCGAAACCCACCTGATCGGGCTGACCCGCCACCAGCCGCCCCCAGATGGCATAGCGCTTGGGCCAGACATCCTCGCCCTCGTCATAGAACCGCTCGGCATCGCGGTTCACCACAACCGAGAAGGGCACGCAATCCAGCCGGGTGACGATGCCGCCATCATACTTCGGCGCACGGCCGTCGATGGCGACAGCATGGCATTGCGTCGGATCGCCCACGCTTTCAGCCCCCTGGTCCAGCATGTCACGCAGCACCACGCCCCGGTTGTAGGGCGTGCCCCGGATGAGGAAATTTGCTGCCGCCGGCCCCCAGGCGCGGGTCAGCCAGTCGAGGTCCGACTGGAAGCCGCCCGAGGCCAGAACCACCGCGCGCCCTTCGATCCGCTGACGCGGGCCACCGGCAATTTCGACCTCGACATGGGTAAAGCGGCTATTCTCGATCCCGATATGGCGCACCTGCGCCTCGTAAACCGCCTGCACGCCCAGATCCTTGGCAGTGGCGTAATAGGCATTCACCAGCGCCTTGCCGCCACCAAGGAAGAAGGCGTTGGTGCGCGACAGGCTCAGCGTACCTGACAGCGAGGGCTGGAACCGCACGCCATGCGCCTCCATCCAGGGCAGGCATTCCTCGGAGGTGCGGATGGCAAAGCGGGCGAGGGATTCATCCGTGCGGCCCTTCGTCACCAGCATAAGGTCGTGCAGATATTCCTCTTCCTCGTAGCTGCCGGTCAGCACCGACAGCGGGCCACGATGCATGCAACGGAAGTTACGCGTGTGCCGCGAATTGCCACCGCGATAGGGCTTCGGCGCCCCCTCCAGCAACAGCACCCGCGCACCTGCCTCGGCAGCGGTGATCGCGGCACAAAGCGCCGCATTGCCGCCACCGACCACGATCACATCCCAGATCCCGGTCACTTCGGACATCGGTCACTCCTCTTCCAGCTTGGGTTGACGCGCCCGCAACGCCCGCAGGCGCATCCGCTGCGCAGCTTCGATATGGGCGCGCATCTCTGTCTCGGCGCGCAGCCCGTCACGGGCGGCCATCGCCTCCAGCACGCGGGCATGTTCGGTGGCGGCCGCCTGCACGCGGTCGGGTTCCATAAGCGTCGTCGGACCAAGAATCGCCATGGTCTTTTGCAGGGCACCGATCGACTTGATCAGAAAGCGGTTCTTCGCGGCATCCTGCAGGATCATGTGGAACTGGCGATTCAGTTCAGCCGCGCGCGCCTCCTCGGCTGAAGCTTCGGCAAATTCGGCGTTCAGCGCCTGAAGTTCGGCCAGCTCTACCTCGGATGCGGCGCGCGCCGCGAGCCGCGCGGCGGTGCCTTCCAGCACCGCGCGCATTTCGTAAAGCTCCATGATCTCGGCATAATCGAGGCTGCGCACAGTCGCGCCGAGGCGCGGCAGATGGCTGACCAGCCCGTCCCCTTCCAGCAGCCGCATGGCCTCGCGCACCGGGGTGCGTGACAGGCCCAGCCGCTCGGCAAGTTCAACCTCGCGCAGGCGCGTTCCGGGCGGCAGCAGCCCGCGCCGGATCTCGTCCAGCAGACGGCGATAGGCCAGCTGACCCTGCGGGATATCTTCGGTGATCTCCGTCATGCTATCCTCTGGTTGCGATTCTGTATCCAAGTGGATACAATCGCATACACAACGAGTCAACAGGCAGCTGCGAATCGTGATGACCAAGGATTTCCCTATCCGTATCAAGACCTTGTCTCTTGCAGGCATAGGTGCGGCGCTGTTCTGGTTCGCCGGGCTGCCCTTGCCGTTCCTGTTCGGCCCCCTGACCGCCTGTCTGGTCGCCGCCCTGGCCGGGGCTGATCTGCGCGGGATGGGGCAGGTCTCGGTCGCAGCGCGCACGGTGCTGGGGGTGGCGGCGGGGGCTTCTATCACGCCTGATGTCGTGCATGCCCTGCCCCGCATGGCGCAGACCGTGGCGCTGGTGCCGCTGTTCGTCGTGCTGATCGCGCTGGTGGGCGTTCCGTATTTTCGCGCGCTGGGGTTCGACCGGGTGACCTCCTGGTACGCCGCCATGCCGGGCGGGTTGCAGGATATGGTGGTCTTCGGACAGGAGGCGGGCGGCGACGTGCGGGCACTGTCGCTGATCCATGCGACACGTGTGCTCATCATCGTGACGCTGGCGCCCTTCATCGCCACCCACCTTTACGGCGTCAGCCTCAGCCACCCCATCGGCGCCCCGGCCATCGACATGCCGCCAGACCAGATCGGGCTGATGCTCTTCGCCGCGTTGGCAGGCTGGAAAGGGGCCGAGAAACTGCGCCTGTTCGGCGCCTCGATCCTTGGCCCGATGATCGTCGCGGCAATCCTGTCGCTCAGCGGATTGCTGCACATGCGCCCCCCGCGTGAGGCGATCATGGCGGCGCAACTGCTGATCGGGCTCGGCATCGGCATCAGCTATGTCGGCGTCACCTGGCGTGAATTGCGGCGCTTCGTCGTGACCGGCGTCGCCTTCGTGGTGATCCTCGCCGCGCTGTCGGCAGCCTTCACCGAGGCGATCACGCTGCTGCATCTGGCACCGCCGGTTGATGCGTTCCTCGCCTTTGCCCCGGGCGGACAGGCCGAAATGACGCTGCTGGCCATCATCACCGGCGCCGATCTGGGCTTCGTCATCGTGCATCACCTGACGCGGGTGATCCTCGTGATCCTCGGCGCCCCGGTCGCGGCGAAACTGTTCATGCGACGACGCTGATCGGCTGCCCTGCGGCGAAAGCGTTGATCTGATCGTAGATTTCCGAGAATTGCAGGTCGAACTCGTCTTCAGTGACAAAGCCGATATGCGGGGTGGCGATCACACGCGGATGGCACAGCAGCGGATCGGCAGGATCGGTCAGCGGCTCGACATCGAAGACATCCAGCGCCGCCCGCGCCGGGCGCCCGGCCTCCAGCCCGGCCAGCAGGGCACCGGGTGCGATCAGCCCGGCGCGGGCCGTATTCACCAGCACCGCCCCCGGTCGCATCGCCGCCAGATCCGCCGCTGTGATTGCTCCGCGCGTTTCGGGCGCCAGCCGCAGGTGGAGCGAGATCACATCCGCCCCGCCGAAGAAGGCGGCCCGGCTGTCCGGCACCGTTTCACCGGCGGCCCGCAGTTCGGCGCGCCTTCCCTCGGACCCCCACCAGATCACCGGCATCCCGAAGGCACCGGCATATCCTGCCACCAGCCGGGCGATACGCCCCCCGCCGTAAAGGCCGATGGTGCGGCCCCGGAGGCTGCGCCCGACACCGGCCTGCCACCGCCCGTCGCGCAGGGCCGCCATCTGCCCCGGCAGATCGCGCATCGCCGCCAGCACCAGTGCCCAGGTCAGCTCGGCCGCCGCATGGTTCGGCATGTCATCGGCCTTGCGGGAGCAGAAGGTGACACCGCGCGTCGCACAGGCCGCCACATCCACATGCGGCCATGCTCCGCGCCCCGAGATCATCCGCAACCCCGGCAGTCGGTCCAGCAGCGAGGCGGTGATCACCGTGCGTTCCCGAAACAGCACCAGCGCCTCGGCCCCGGCCAGCCGTTCGGCCAGCGCCGCCTCATCCGGCGCGCGGTCGGTCCAGATCGTGACCTCATGCCCTGACAGCCGGGCGAACCCCGGCAAATGCCGCAGGGTATCGGCCCAGTCGTCGAGGACATGAACCCGCATCAGCGCCCGGCCCAGACCGATCCGGGCACAAAGACCTCGCCCCGCGCCAGCAGCCGCGCCGTGCGCAGCAACCCGGCAGAGCGCAGGCGGAACCCGTCAGCCCCGGCCTCATAGTCAACCGTTACGTCGATCGCGCCGCCCGGATGTTCGATCAGCACCAGCGCCGGCTGCCCCTCGGGCGGAGTGAACAGCCCCTCGGCCACGGTGCCCGGCGTCAGCACGGCAGAGGCCAGACACTGCGCCCCGGTCACTGCCATGGTCGGATGGCAGTTCCATGGCATGAAATAGCGCGCGGTGACGGTGCCACCGTTCCGCGGCGGCGCCAGAAGGGCGAATTTCGGCGTGACCGACTTCGTCACATCCCCCATCCCCATGCGGCGCCCCGCTTCCTGCCGGATCGGCTCCATCCGGGCATAGAAGTCGCGGTTTTCATCCAGTTCGGCGGCGGTTTCATGCCCGGTCAGGCCGAAATCGGCGGCACGGGCAATGACCACGGGCATAGCGACATCCATGCAGGTGACCTCGATCCCGTCAATCACGTCGCGGAGATTGCCGGTCGGCAGCAGCTTGCCGGTGGCGCTGCCCACCACATCCATGAAGTTCAGGAACACCGGCGCCGCCGCGCCCGGCACGCCGTCGATCTGCGCGCTGCCCTCGTATTCCACCGCGCCGTCGGGGGTGGCCACCACGGCCTCGACCAGCGCCCCGGTGTTGACGGACCGGATGCGGATGCGCGTCGTATCGCCCTGCGGCACGATCAGACCCATTTCAAGCGCGGCAGGACCGACGCCCGACAGGATATTGCCGCAGGTCGGCTTGAAATCCACCAGCCCGTCCTCGACCGAGACCTGCGCGAAGAAATAGTCGATGTCGGCATCATTGTTTTCCGACCGCGACAGCATGGCCACCTTGGTGGTCACTGCCGCGCCGCCGCCGATGCCGTCGATGTTGAGCTTGTGCCCCGATCCCAGTGCCGCGACCAGCACACGGGCCAGCGTCTCACGGTCCTCGGGAAGGTCGGCCCGGTTGAAATACGGCCCGCGAGAGGTACCGCCGCGCAGGAAATGGAAAGGAATGGCGGTCTGGCGCATGTCAGGACTCCACAATGAGGGTGGCAAGATGATCGGCGAAGGCGCGGGTGCCCAGGGCCCCGCCCAGATCGCGGGTGCGGGTTTCCGGGCTGGACAGGGCCGCGTCGATGGCCGCTTCGACCGAAGCCGCCGCCGCCCCTGCCCCGAGATGGCGCAACAGCATGGCGGCCGATCCGATCAGCGACACGGGATTGGCACGATCCTGCCCCGCGATATCGGGGGCAGAGCCGTGCTGCGCCTGCGCCACGGCGTAGGACGGCCCGAGGTTCAGCGACGCTGCCAGCCCCAGCCCGCCCGAAAGTTCAGAGGCCAGATCGGACAGGATATCGCCGAACATGTTGGTGGTAACGATCACGTCGAACCGCCCCGGATGCCGCACCAGATGCGCGGCGGCGGCGTCGACCAGCAGTTCGTCATAGTCGATGCCCGGATGGGCTGCGGCCACGGCGCGCACCTCGGCAAGGAAAATGCCGTCGGTCAGCCGCATCACATTGGCCTTGTGGATCGCCGTAACCCGGCGGCGTGGCCGCGTCTCGGCCAGAGCAAAGGCGGCCTCGGCAATCCGGCGCGAGGCCCTGGCCGTCACCTTTCGGAAGGCAAGACCCACACCCGGTTCGGGGGCAAACTCGCCCCCGCCCTCATGCATGTTGCGGTCGGCGTAAAAGCCTTCAAGGTTTTCGCGCACCACCACCAGATCGACCTCGGCGCTGACCGGGCGGGGCACGGCAGGGCGCGACAGGGCGGGGCGGATATTTGCGTAAAGCTCCAGCTCGCGACGCAGAACCCCGGAAGGGTTGCGCCCACCCGCCGAAACCGGCGGGTAGGCGTTATGGGACACAGGCCCCAGTACCACTCCGTCTGCGCCGCGCGCCTCGGCGATCACCGCATCGGGGATGGTCGTGCCCTCAGCCTCCAGCGCGGCAAAGCCGATATCGCGGCGCGTGAGGCTCAGACCCAGCCCGTAGCGCGCCTCAACGGCGCGCAGGACAGTTTCGGTGGCGGCCGCGATCTCTGGCCCGATCCCGTCACCGGGAAGCAGCAGCAGCTTCATGGGTGGCCCCCTCAGCGGAACGGCCACGGCAGATCAAGCTGCGCTTGCAGCAGCCCTGCCGGGAAGTTCAGGTTCAGCATGTAGGCGATGCCCAGGATGAAACCGGCGGCGGCGGCGGTCAGGATCACGCTCTGCACCCAGCCTGCGCGGGCACGGATACGCAGGAACGCCAGGAAGAAGGCGATCATGGCTGCGTAGAACCCGACCAGAGCCGACACGAGCACCAGCCCGCCGATCCAGCCCAGCCCCCCCCAGAGCCGCCCATAACCGGGTTGCCCGACAAGCTCGCCATCCAGTTCGCTGTCGAAATGGGCAACATGGCCGCGGTGCCCTGCCACCAGTTCCGGCAGCAGCCACAGGACCATGGCGATCCCGACAACGGCAGCGGAAGCGGGGAAGACCAGCGCAAGGAAGCTTTGCCCCAGCGCATCGGTCAGCCCCAGTGCCAGGAAGCCCAGCATCAGTGCCGCAAAGACGATCTGCGGCGCGCGCGAGGTCCAGCGGCCTTCATGCTCCGGCGTGTCGGCATCTGCCGAAACCACATGCCCCTGATCATCAACCCGGTTGCGCAGGCCGAAGATCACCGAAGCCAGCGCCATCAGGCCGATCACGATGACGCCCGGACGGGTGAGGAAGCCCCAGTCGTAGAATTGCAGCGCCTGATAGAAGTAGGTCTCGGCCTGCGGGGCCAGAACGAAGCCGATCAGCAAGGCCGGACGCGGCCAGCCGAAGCGCTTCATCAGAACGCCCACCACGCCGACGAATAGCAGCGCCAGCAGGTCGCCGATATCGCGCGTTGCCTGGAAGGCGGCAAAGCAGATCAGCGAGATCATGAAGGGCGCCAGCAGCGGGAAGCGGATCTGCGTCAGGCGCGAGATCGGCACTGCCAGCAGAAGGCAGATGCCTGCCCCCATGATATTGGCGACGGCCAGCGACCAGATCACCGAATAGGTGACGTTCAGGTTGGCCTGCACCATCGAAGGGCCCGGCTCGATCCCCAGCAGGACCATACCGCCCAGAAACACCGCCATGGAGCCGGAGCCGGGAATGCCGAACAGCATGGTGGGCAGCAGCGCGCCCCCCTGCATCGCATTGTTGGCGCTTTCCGGCGCAACCACACCACGCGGATCGCCGGTGCCGAAGGTCTCGGGGTTTTTCGAGGTCTGCACCGCATGGCCATAGGCGATCCAGTCGACAACCGATCCGCCCAGACCGGGAATGGCCCCGATCATGCAGCCCATGCCAGAGCAGCGCAGCGACAGCCAGATATTGCTGTACCAGTCGCGGAAGCCCGCGCCCCAGCCCTTGCCCAGCGCAGGCTGGTCGGAAATCGCGGCATTGCGGCGGAGCAGATCCGAAATCTCGGGAATGGCGAACAGGCCAAGGCCGACGATGACCAGCGGAATGCCGTCATACAGATAGTCCAGCCCGAAGGTCATGCGGAACTCGCCCGTTGCGGGTGCCCCGCCGATCGAGCCGATCAGCAGGCCCACCGCACAGGCCGCCAGCCCCTTGGGCAGGCTGCGACCGGCCAGAACCGCCACCATCGACAGGCCGAACAGGGCCAGCATGAACAGTTCGGCCGAGCCGAACATCAGGATCAGCGGCCGTGCCACCACGACGAAGCCGGTCAGCACGACTGCGCCGAAAATCCCGCCGAACATCGAGGAAATGAACGCCGCCGACAGTGCCCGTGCGGCCTGCCCCTGCCGGGCGAGCGGAAAGCCGTCCAGCACCGTCGCCTGACTGGCCGACGACCCCGGAATCCCCATCAACACCGACGAGAACGTGTCCGAAGTCGGGATCACCGCGACAAGGCCGATCAGCATGGCCAGCGCCGAGATTTCATCCATTCCGTAAAGAAACGGCATCAGCAGTGACAGACCCGCAATCCCGCCAAGGCCGGGGATCACCCCGATCACCAGCCCGACGGCAACGCCAAGAAACATGTAAAGCAGATGGTCGAAGGTCAGCAGCGCATGCAGCGCGGCAAATAGGGTATCGGCCACGGAAAGTCCTCCGAGGTTGGGTCAGGTCAGGAATGGGGAAAGGTCGGGCGGGGTGGCCGCCTCACGAAGCCACCCCAGGGGTCAGCCGGATGGCAGAGGGCTCATTCGCCCAGCCGGACCCCGTAATCCGCCGCCAGCATGTCGACGACATTCTTGCGGTTCTCGGGCGAAATGGTGGTGCCCTTTTCAAACAGGGCCTGCGCCAGCGCGCCCGTCACCTGTTCGTAATTGCCCAGCACCGCTTCCTTGTTGGCCTGATAGTCCGCGTCGGACTTCATGGCCTCAAAGGCCGCCTGATAGGTGGCAACGATGTCATCCGGCGTGTCTTTGGGCAGGAAAGCCATCTTCTGCGCCGGGAAGCCTGCGGTGAAGAAGGCAACATAGGCGTCGTAATCGGCACCCGACGGCTTTTGCCCGGTCATCATTTCATAGGCTTCGGGGAAGCTCGGCAGGTCGGGGAAGTTCGGGTCGCGCACGATATTGCCCGCCTCGTCCAGCACCCCCCAGGAGAACAGCGGAACCGCCTGACCGGCCTCGACCAGCGGGGTCACGTTGGTGATGAAAGCCGACGAGGTCTGGTAGTCAATGTTCGTCTCACCGCGCTCGAAGGCCAGACGGCCATCGCCACGCCCTTTGAAGCCGAAGACATGCTGGACTTCCAGCCCGAGCAGACGGAACCCCAGCAGCGGCACGAGGTCAAGCGAGGTCGCGCCCTGACTTGCATAGGTCAGCTTCTGGTCTTTCAGCTTGGCGATGTCGGCGGGCGCGGCAATGCCAAGGCCCGGCGCCCCATAGACAACGCCGCCGGTCGGCGAGGCCATGGCGACCTTCCAGTCCTTGTATTCATATTTCACGCGCGGATCGCCCAGCAGATAGGGAAACTGGGTCGAGCCCGAAGTGCCCAGCAGCGTCAGCCCGTCGGGCTTGGCGCGGGCGGCAAACAGGTTGGCACCCTTGGTGGAGCCACCGCCGGGCTCGTTCACCACCACAACGGTGGGATTGCCCGGCAGATACTTGCCCAGCAGCGGCGCGTTAAAGCGCGCCCAGGTATCCGAACCGCCGCCGGCCGAGAACGGAATGATCCATTCGATCGTCTTGCCCGAGAAATCGGTTTCGGCCCAGGCCGCGCCCGCACCAGCCGGAAGCATCGCCGCCGCCAGTGCCAGACCAAGCGCCCTGCGCCGGGTAAAAGTGGTAAAATCGGTCATTCTGTCCTCCCCATGACGTGGCAGGCAGCTTTACGCATGCCCTACCGCCCTTGCCTTCTCCTCCGAGGCACGGCTTGATGGCATCTTATTAGCGCCCCTACCTGTCCAGAACCTGTCCGGCCGGAAAATGCGAATCGCACTTATCGAAGATAACGCCCCACTTGCGGATGCGATCAAAAACAGCCTGCAAGATCATGGGTTTGGCGTAGACCATCTGGCGAATGGCCTGGACGGGGAAGCCTTCCTTTCTCAATCGCGGGTTGATGTAGCCATCATCGATGTCAATCTTCCGGGTCTGGACGGCCTGTCCATCGTCCGCGCCATGCGGCGGTCCGGCAATGCCACGCCCGTACTGATTCTGACGGCCATGGGCAAAACATCCGAGCGGGTGACGGGTCTTGAGGCCGGGGCCGACGATTATCTGGTAAAACCATTCGAGATGGCAGAGCTGATTGCCCGCCTGCGTGCGCTCGCCCGGCGGCGACCGATGCTTCAGGCACGCGAAGAAAGCGTCGGCAGTCTGTCCTTCGACCGGGAGGCCCGCGTGCTCAGCGGGCCGGCCGGCCCCATTGACCTGCCCCGTCGTGAAATGGCGCTGTTTGCCTGCCTTCTGGAAAACCGCGGTCGCATCGTCGCGCGCGAACATATCTCGGATACGCTTTATGGCACCGGCACCGAAGTGGAGCCGAATGCCATCGAACTTCTGGTCTCGCGCCTGCGCCGCAAACTGGGGGATACCGGCGTGGCGATCCGCACCGCGCGCGGGCTGGGCTACATGCTGGACGAGGACAACGCGTGAAGCGCCCGCTGTCGCGCCTGTCGCTGCGCGGGCGGCTGTTCCTGCTGCTGGTCACCCCACTTGTCGTGCTGGCCACGGTGCTGAGCATTTCGCGCTTCGTGCAATTCTCGCACCTCTCCCGGCAGATCTACGACAACACGCTTTACACCGTCGCCCTGACCATTTCGCGCGATGTGATGCTCAGCGAAGGCGACATGCTGGCCGATCAGTTGCTGGCAGCGCTGACGCAATCGCTGGGCGACCGGATCTATTACCGGATCACCGGGCCGGACGGCGCCTATATCACCGGCTATTCCGCCGCCCCCCGACGCCCCGAAGGGAAGGAACCCGAACCCGGCGTGCCACTATATTTCGACACGACGGTGAATGGCCTGCCCGGACGGGCGCTGACGCTGATCGACACGGGCACAGACCCCGATACGCCCGGCGTTGTCACCATCGAAGTCTGGCAGACGGTTGAGCAGCGCAATACCTTCAGCCGCGAGCTGATTGCGCAGACCATCGCGCATTTCTCACTAATCGTGCTCGCGGCGGCCTCGCTCGTCTGGTTCGGCATCACCTTCGGCCTGCGCCCCCTGCGCGAGTTGGAAGAGGCGATCCTCGCCCGCAGCCCGGATGACCTGCGCCCGATCCGCCGCTGGGTGCCGCCCGAATTGCGCACGCTGGTCGGGGCCACCAATTCGTTGTTCCAGCGGCTGACCCGCGCCTTTGCCCTGCGCGACGCCTTCATCTCGGATGCCGCGCATCAGGTCCGCAATCCCATCGCCGCCCTTCAGGCCCAGGCCGAAGCCGCCCAAAGCGCCCCTGACGAGGCCACCCTGCGGCGCCGACTGGCCGAGGTCGTCACCACGGCGCGCAGCACCGGACGCCTGACCAACCAGCTTCTGTCGATGGAGCGGGTCCGGGGCCGCGATCTGCGCTCACTGTCCGAGACGGTCGATCTGGTGGCATTGACCGGCGACGTCACCCGAGACTTCGCCGCGCGTTTCCTGGCGGGGGGTGGTGAGGTCACTTTTGATGTCATCGGCACGGCCCGCCCGATACAGGCGGATACCGTACTCCTGCGCGAAATGCTGGCCAATCTTCTGGACAATGCCCAGATCTATGCAGGCCCGAAGGCACAGATCGCGGTGCGGGTGGAGTTCACGCCGGATGCCGCGATGATTGAAGTGGCCGACAACGGCCCCGGCATCCCGCCACATCTGCATGAAAGGGTGTTCGACCGTTTCTACCGGCTGGACCATGACACGGTGGCGGGCTGCGGCCTTGGCCTCGCCATTGTGCGCGACATCGCCCAAAGCCACGGTGGCAGCGCCGAGGTGCGCCCCGATACACAGGGCTGCACCCTGCGCATCCGTCTGCCGGACTAAAGTGCCGCGATCATCACGCCCGCCGCCTCAAGATCGCGGCGCAAACCGCGCGCGATGGACAGGGCCCCCGCCGTATCGCCATGCAGACATATCGTGTCGATCCGGCAGGGGATGCGCTTGCCCGAGTCCGCGATGATCGCCCCCTCGCGCAGCATAGTCAGGATACGGCCGGAAATCACCGCCGGATCATGCAGCACCGCGCCGGGTTCGCGGCGATCCACCAGCGTGGCGTCATCGGCATAGGCCCTGTCGGCAAAGATTTCGCCCGCCCAGGCGCAACCAAGGTCACGCACCACCTGTTCCATCGCCGTGGCGGCCAGCACCATGATCACCAGATCGGGCTGCACCTTCAGCGCCGCCTCATAGCAGACCCGCGCCAGAGTGGCATCTTCCGAAGCCATGTTGGACAACGCCCCATGCAGCTTAAGGTGCCGCACCCGCCCCCCCGCCGCCCGCGCCATCGCCTGCGCGGCGCCCAGTTGATAGGTCACCAGATTGGCGACCTCGGCCGCCGACAGCGCCAGCCGCCGCCGCCCGAAACCCTGAAGATCGGCAAAGCCCGGATGCGCCCCGATCCCCACCCCGTGCCGCTGCGCCAGCGCCATGGTCGCGGCCATCACATCCGGGTCGCCGGCGTGGAAGCCACAGGCGATATTGGCCGAACTGATCACCTCCATCAGCGCCGCATCGTCACCCATCTTCCACGGGCCGAAACCTTCACCGATGTCGGAATTGAGGTCCACTTTCAGCATCGCATCTCCCGGAAGCAAACACCCCCGCACGGTGGCGGGGGTGCGGATCGTCAGCCCAAAGCCTCGTCACAGCGGGCACAGGTCTGCGGGTGTTTGTGGCTGCCCACATCTGGCAGGATCTGCCAGCAGCGGGCGCATTTCTCGCCCTCCGCCGTTTCGAACACCACCGCGACGCCCGGCACCTCGGGCAGGCGGAACGCCTCGCCCGGCGCCGGATCGCCGCTCACCTGAATGGCCGATGTGATGCAGACCTGCGCGAAATCCACCGATTTCAGCGCGGCCAGAACCGCGGCATCCTCCACATGGACCACAGGCGCGGCTTCCAGCGAGGCACCGATCACCTTGGCGGTGCGCTGCACCTCCAGCGCCGCCGTCACCACGCGCCGGACCTGCCGGATCTGCGCCCATTTCGCCGCCAGCGGCTCGTTCAGCCAGTCTTTCGGCGTCTCGGGTATATCTTGCAGGTGGATGGACGAACCTTCCTCGGGGAAGCGGCACAGCCAGACCTCCTCCATGGTGAACACCAGGATCGGCGCCAGCCATGCGGTCAGCCGGTGGAACAGGATGTCCAGCACCGTGCGCGCGGCCCGGCGGCGGAGGCTGTCCGACGCGTCGCAATACAGCACATCCTTGCGGATGTCGAAATAGACCGAGGACAGATCGACCGTGCAGAAGGTGAACAGCTTCTGGAACACGCCCTGGAAATCATAGGCGGCATAGCCCTTGCGCACCTCGGTATCCAGTTCGGCCAGACGGTGCAGCACCCATTGCTCCAGCTCCGGCATCTGCGCCGGGGCCAGACGCTCGGCCTCGGTGAACCCGTCAAGGTTGCCAAGGACATAGCGCATGGTATTGCGCAGCCGGCGATAGCTGTCGGCCACGCCTTTCAGGATCTCTTTCCCGATGCGCAGGTCGACGGTGTAATCGCTCAGCGCCACCCAGAGCCGCAGGATATCGGCGCCATACTGGTCGATCACCTCTTGCGGCGCCACGGTATTGCCCAGCGACTTGGACATCTTCATGCCCTTCTCGTCGAGCGTGAAGCCATGGGTCAGCACACCGCGATAAGGCGCACGGCCCTTGGTGCCGCAGGCTTGCAGCATCGAGGAATGGAACCAGCCGCGATGCTGGTCGGTGCCTTCCAGATACAGGTCCGCCAGCCCGTCCGCCGTGCCATCCGGCCGGTCGCGCAGCACGAAAGCATGGGTCGAGCCAGAGTCGAACCACACATCCAGCACGTCAAACACCTGCGTATAGTCGGCCGGGTTCACGATGCCGTCCAGCACCTGCTCCTTGAAGCCGGGCTGATACCAGACATCGGCGCCGTCCTTTTCAAACGCCGCGATGATACGGGCATTCACCTCCGGGTCGCGCAGCAGGAAATCGGCATCCGTCGGCTTCGCCCCCACCTTGGTGAAGCAGGTCAGCGGCACACCCCAGGCGCGCTGGCGGCTGAGCACCCAGTCGGGCCGCGCCTCGATCATGGAATACAGCCGGTTGCGCCCCGAAACGGGCGTGAACTGCACAAGCTGGTTGATCGAATGCAGCGCGCGGGTGCGAATCGTCTCGCCATAGGTGGACATGCCATCGTCCAGCTTGCGGTCGATGGCGGCAAACCATTGCGGCGTATTGCGATAGATCAACGGCGCCTTGGACCGCCACGAATGCGGATAGCTGTGCTTCAGCTTGCCCTTGGCCAGCAGCGCCCCGGCGCCATGCAGCGCCTTGATATTGCTGACATTGGCCGGGCCTTCCTTGCCGTCCGGCAGAATGATCGCCTGCCCGCCGAACAGCGGCAGATCGGCGCGATAGCTGCCATCCGCCTCGACGTTATAGGTCATCGGCAGACCGAATTTCAGCCCAAGCTGATAGTCGTCATCCCCGTGCGAGGGCGCCGTATGCACAAAGCCCGTGCCCGCGTCATCGGTGACATGATCGCCGGGAAGCATGGGGACGTCGTAGTCCCATTCGCCGTTTTCGGCGAGGTCACGGTAGGGGTGGGCCAGCGCAACATTGGCAAACTCCGCCGCCGTCACATCCCGCAGCCGGGTCACCGCCGTAACCTTGGCCGAACCCATAACACCCTCGGTCAGCTTGTCGGCAAGAATCACCACCTCGCCGACCTGCGCCGTCGCATTCTCGGCCACCGCGTCGATGCGATAGGCGCCATAGGCGATTGCAGGATTGTAGGCCACCGCGCGGTTCTGCGGGATCGTCCAGGGCGTCGTCGTCCAGATCACCACCGAAGCGCCATCCAGCGCGCCATCCAGCGGACGGAACCGCACCCAGATCGTGTGTGAAGTATGGTCGTGATACTCCACCTCCGCTTCGGCCAGCGCGGTCTTTTCGACCGGCGACCACATGACAGGCTTCGATCCCTGATACAGCGCGCCGTTCATCAGGAATTTCATGAATTCCTCGGCGATCACCGCCTCGGCGTGGAAATCCATCGTGAGGTAAGGGTCAGCCCAGTTGCCGGTGATGCCCAGCCGCTTGAACTCCTCGCGCTGGATGTCGATCCAGCCCTCGGCGAACTTCCGGCACTCCTGCCGGAAGGCCACGATGTCCACATCGTCCTTGTTCAGCCCCTTGGCGCGATACTGCTCCTCGATCTTCCATTCGATCGGCAGACCGTGGCAATCCCAGCCCGGCACATAGCGCGCGTCATGGCCCAGCATCTGCTGGCTGCGCACGATGAAGTCCTTCAGGATCTTGTTCAGCGCGTGGCCGATGTGCAGATGCCCGTTGGCATAGGGCGGGCCGTCGTGCAGCGTGAAGGGCGTGCGGCCCGTCTTTTCGCGCAGACGATCATAGATGCCGATCTCAGCCCAGCGGGCCAGCCAGCCCGGCTCGCGCTGCGGCAGGCCGCCACGCATCGGGAAATCGGTTTCGGGCAGGAAAACGGGATATTTCAGGTCGGAAGTATCAGGCGTGTCGGCGCACATCGCGGACGATCCTTGAACGGCAGGTATCGGGGGCAGCCCGCTGCGCGGGCCGAAGGGAAAGCGGTATAACCCGGCAGCTCGATCAGAGCGCCGGGCAAGTAATTCGATGCGGCATCTTCCACGGCCCCGCAGAGGCCTGCAGAACCAGATGCGCGGGGGCCGCTTGCACGGGTCGGGTCATCATGGCGGCCTTATACGCAAGCCCCGCGCGCGGGTCCAGCGAAACAGGCCGCATCCCCCGGCCCCGCCGTCGCATGAGTATTTGGGCAAGAAGCAGGGGCCAGAGCGCATCCCGGCACAGATGAACGCGTGATATCCGTGCATCCGGATTCACCCGCGCCGGGATGGCCTTGCTCCTTGACGGTCATCGGGACTCCTCCCTGTACCGCAACCGCAACCGCAACCGCAGACTGCGCCGGTAAAGGTTAAGAAACCCCTTACCCTTTTTGCTTCTTGCAAAAATACTCACCTCCCCGCCCGACGCCCTGTCCCGGCCAGATCAGGGCGCCCCGATGCCGCAGGCCATGGCAATGCCTTACGAGGGGGCTCGATGCCCCCGAGGAAGGCCCCCGTGTCAAAGCGCCACCTTGAGCCGCACCGGAAAACCCGCAACGATGGTGCAAGTTTTACAGGTGCCACTATGACCGCCTTCCCGCCCCGCTTCTTCGTCACGCCCGAACAGATCGACGCGCAGGTCGCGGCTTTCTACGCCGCCGTGCGGCAGCACCCGCAGCTTGGCCCGCTCTTTGCGCGGCACGTCACCGACTGGCCGGCGCATGAAGAAAAGATCGGCCGGTTCTGGCGCAACGCCATCCTGCGCGAGGGGGTCTATGACGGCTCACCCATGCTGGCCCACCGGCAGGCGGGCGATGTGACGCCGGATCATTTCCCGGTCTGGCTCGACCTTTTCGACACTACGCTGGCCCGCACCCTGCCCCCGGAGGCGGCGGCGGCATGGTCGGCCATCGCGCATCGCATCGGCCGCGCGCTGTCGATGGGCGTGACCGAGGCGCGGCGGCCCGAAGGCTCAGTCCCGCGGTTCTGAACCCTGCGCCATCGCTCCCCGCGCCCAACGGTTCAGCCAGGCCAGCCCCGCCAGTGACAGGCCCAGCCCCGCGAAGCTGAGAACCCGCGTCAGCCCACTGAGCCCGGAGGCATCCCACAGGAACACCTTCGCCACCGTCAGTGCGATGACGGCCATCGCCAGCCGCTGCAAGTGCAGCGACCGCCGCGCCAGCGCCTGCCACAAAAGCGCCGCGCCCAGTGCCAGCATGGCCAGCGTATAGCTGTAAAGCTCACCCTGCATCACATCCTGCGCGCCAATCCAGTCGCCCCACCAGAGCCGCCGGATCTCCAGCACCGCCCAGACCAACAAAAGCGCCGCCCCCGCGCCGCGCAGAATCAGGCGCCCCCGCGCGGGCAGCGCCACGAGGCGCGGCGCCAGAAGCAGCAGCGCCAGCCCGGGCAGGCCATAGGCCAGCGCCAGCGTATCCAGCAGCGGCACACCCAGAATGCGGCCGGCCGGATCTTCCGACCAGGCGAACAGCGGGTTCGCCGGCCCGAGCGCCATCGCCAGACCGCCCAGCGCGATCAGCGCCGCGATGCTGGCGAGACCCAGCCGAAGCCAGCGGGTCAGCCCGCCCGAGGCGCCTGCACGCCAAAGCTGTGTACCCGCCAGCACAGCCCAGGGGATTGCGTTCAGGATCAGACCCCAATGGCTCATCGTCCAGTCGATGCCCGTGGTCGGGTCATCCGGGATCATGGCGCGGGTCAGCACCAGATTGACCAGCAGGACCGGCGCCGCCAGCCCGAGGCTTTCCAGCACGGCCTTGGGCATGGCCCGCCCCGTCGGCAGCAGGCGCAGCCCGGCTAGACAGGCCGCAGCAACCCCCAGATAGGCCAGCGCCACCTGTGGCAGCGGTGCCTGCATACCCCAGTCCAGTCCGGGGTCCACCACCAGCCGCCATGACAGAACCGCCGCGCCAACCTGCACGAACCAGCCCATTTCCGGCAGGGTGAACCGGCGATCCAGCGCCACGGCCACCAGCAGCAGCACAGCCAGAGCCAGCGTCAGCGCCGCAGCGGTGGTCAGGAGGAACAGCGCCAGCGCGATCAGCGACAGCGCGGACAGCACGGCCCAGGCGCTGCGCCGTCCCGGCTGCCCATCAGCCTTCGCGAACACCGCTGCAAGCAGGGTCATGCCCGCGGCCAAAGCCATGGCATGTGCCGCCCAGAGGCCCGTGCCCAGTACGGCAGAGGGCGCCCAGAAGAATTCCAGCAGCAGAATCGCAACCGGGGCGGCCAGCGTCGCAATCAGCGCGGGCAACAGCCCGCCGCCGCGCAGGCTGCGCAGCGCTGCGGCCAGCGTGATGGCCCCCGCCGCCACGACCAGCAGGCTGACCGTCCAGGGCGCAGAGCTTTCCGGCGGACGCTGGTCAATGGCCAGCGATTGCCACGCATAGATCTGCCCCGTCGCCAGCACCAGTTTCGCCAGAAATCCGGCGGCGGGCAGCAGCGGCAAATCCTCCAGCCCCGGCGCGCGCCCGGCCCAGATCAGCAGAAGCACCGCCAGCCCGGCCAGCAGGAAGAAGGGCAGCAGCCCCTCTGCCCCCCAGCCGGAGACCAGAAGCACGAGGAACAGGGTCGAGGCCACCAGATTGCCCAACGCCAGCCGCACCGGGAAGGTGGGCCAGACCTTCAGCCGCTTCACCAGAATGCGCAGGGTCGAAGGTCCCTCATGCCCCGGGATCAGCGCGCGTTCGGGGATGATGATGCTCAGCACCACCAGCGCTACAAGACTCCAGCCCCAGGCCGCCAGCCCGGCGCCGCCCATAGCCATCAGCCACAGGCCGACCTGAGCCAGCACCAGCGCCAGAACCGAGATCCAGGCCCAGCGACGCCAGGCGTCGATGGCAAGCCCGGTTGCGGCGACCAGCAGGTAATGCGCGTAAAGGATCGGGGTGGGTGCGGCGCCGCCGTCCACCAGAAAGGGAGCTGCCGCCGCACCGATCAGGCCGATCGCCGCCAGGAAGGGACCGTGGCGCCACCCCAGCCAGATCGCGAGCGCCGAGGTCAGGAACAGGCCTGCGAAGGTCGGGCCGGGGCCGTAAAGCCCGTACATCAGCCGCCCCGCCGTCACACCCGCGAAGATCGCAACGATCCCCGCCCCGCTGAAGACGGAGGGAAGATAGGCGGTTGCCGCGCCGGTATCATCGCCCCAGCGCCGGCGCACCCATTCTCCGGCCACGATCAGCCCGGCACCGAACAGCACCGCCAGCACCACCCGCACCGGCGGCGGCAACAGGCCCTTCTCGACCCCGTATTGCACGAAGAAAACACCGGCCAGGGCCAGCGACAGCGCCGAGACGGCATAGACCCAGTTCTCGCGCAGCCAGCCCGCAAGCGCGGCAAAACGGTCGGCGCGCAGCACGAGCGGGCGGTCCTGCCCGGCCTCCTGCGGGGCGGGCGGCGCATCGACGGCGGACAGTGGCGCAGAAGGTGTGCCCAGGGCGCGCTCCCAAGGGGTGACGGCCGCAATCCGGCCCTCGGAAACCGGATCGGGCCCAGAGGCGGGCGCAGGTTCCGGCGTCAGGCTTTCGACCACCGGCGGCGCGGCCTCTCTGGCCGCCTCAAGCAGGGCCAGTCGCGCTTCGGCACTTTGCAACCTGCGGCGCAAGCCGGATTGGGTGATGAACAGGACGATCACCCCCACCGGCAAGGCCAGAGCTACAAGAACCACCAAGGCGATGATCGCATCCATAAGGCACCCCTCATATCCTCCGGGCGATCTTAACCCGGTGAGGCACAAACGGAAATCAGGATTCCGCCTGGCCCGTTGCGGCCCGCGCGGCGGGGCTGCGGTCAAACACCCCGGCCAGCGCGCGGCCCATGAGATTGGTGACCTGCGGGCGGCGCAGGGCATGGAAGGGCAAGGGGCGGCACAATTCCATCGCGGCCACACCAATCCGCGCGGTCAGCGCGCCATTCACCACCCCCTCGCCAAAGCGGCGCGAGATTTTCGACAGTACGCCGCCCCCGGCAACCGAGCCGATCAGATCGTCCGTCAGCGCCACGGCGCCGGTCGCCACCAGATAGGTGAAGACGCGCCGCAGCAGGCCGAAGCTGGCGAAGCGACCCGAGCGGCCACCGTAAAGCTGCGCGATGCGGCGGATCATGCGCAGGTTGGCAAACAGCGCCGTTGCCACATCCGCAAGCGCCATCGGCACCAGCGCGGTGATGGTGGCGACCTGCCGCGCTGCGGTCTCGATCTCGCGCCGGGCGGCAAGGTCCAGCGGCGCCAGAAGCTCCTGCTCCGTCAGGTCAATCAGCGCATCGGCATCCAGCACATCGCTCTGCCGGTCACGCAGCCGTTGCAGTGCCGGTCCGGCCTCGGGGCGGTGACGATAGAGCGAGGCGACCTCGGCGCAGGCGATGCGCGCGGCATGCAGATCGGCCTTCTGGCGCGCGGCAATCGCCCGCGCGCGCAGCTTGTCCAGCAGGGACAGCCGAAGATAGGCGATCCATTCGCGGGCGGCGAAAACCAGCGCCAGCCCGGTGGCAACCCCCGTCAGCACCAGCGCCACCCATCCCAGCCATGGGGAGCTGGCCATCAGGCTGGCGACAAAATCATAGGCGGCAACCGAAAGCGCAAAGCTGAACAGTGCACCCAGCGCCCAGATCAGTGCGCGCGCCAGCGTCAGGCCCTGCTGTCGCGCAGGCAGCGGCACCAGATCGGCGGAGACACCAGCCTCGGGCACCGGCGGAGCCAGGCCCGGATCGGCGGGCGCGGCTTCGTCCAGTTCGATCAGCAGCGGGCGGCGCGGCGGGGGAATATCGTCATCACTCACAGCCGGTCTCCGATCAGGAATTCGGCGGCGCGGTCCAGCCGGATATGCGGCGGCCCCTCGCCGGGTTTCAGACTGCTGCGCGCGGGCGCAAAGCTCATCAGCGCGAAATCGGCATCCAGCCAGCGTTCCGCCCCCTGCCGGGCGGGCGAGAGCAGACGCGCGGGATCGGTGGGCAATTCACCCGGATACATCGCCGCCTGCCTGCCCGTGCCCATCAGCCGCCCGCGCACCACATCCAGCATCTGCCCGTCACGCTCCACCTTATCCTCGACCGTGGCGCGAAAGCCTGCCAGCGACATGGCGCTGACCTCGGCCCCCGAAAAAGCCGCCCGGTCGCGCGCCTCACGCACCAGCGCCTCGGTAATGGCGGTCAGTTGCGGGTGCTGGCCGTGGTGCAGATGATCGGCCTTGGTCGCGGCGAAAAGGATCTTCTCGACCCGCCGCCCCCGGAACAGCCGCGACAGCAGGCTGTTCCGCCCCGGACGGAACGCCGTCAGGATATCGGCCATGGTGCGGCGCAGATCCTCCAGCGCCTGTGGTCCGGCATGCACCGCGCCCAGCACATCGACCAGCACCACCTGCCGGTCGATCCGGGCGAAATGGTCGTAGAAGAAGGGTTGCACCACCTTGGCACGATAGGCGTCATAGCGCCGCTCCATCTCGTGCCAGAGGCTCTGCCGTCCGGCGCTGGCCGGCTCGGGCAGCGGCGCGAAGGTCAGGACCGGGCTGCCCGCAAGCTCCCCCGGCAGCAGGAACCGCCCCGGCGTGCAATCGGACCAGCCTGCCGCCCGCGCAGCATGCAGATAAGCGGTGAATTCGGTTGCAAGCGCCTGCGCCCGCGCCTCGTCATGTTTCAGTGACCCGTCCTCGGCCCGCGCGGTTGCCAGAAACCCCGCACCCTGCGGCCGCCGCGCCATGCGTGACAGCGTATCCTCAGCCCATTGCGCATAGGTCTTGTCCAGCAGGCCCAGATCCAGCAGCCATTCGCCGGGGTAATCCACGATATCCAGATGCACGTTCCTTGTGCCGCGCACCCCCGACAGGAACCCCGTCGGACGCACCCGGAACGACAGCCGAAGCTCCGAAATCGCCCGCGTGCTTTCCGGCCATTCCGGCACATCGCCGGTCATCTGCGCCAGATGCCCTTCGATATCGAAGCGCGGAATGGTGTCGTCGGGCTGGGGTTGCAGCCAGACCGCCTCAATCCGGCCCTCGGCCTCTGCCCGCAATTGCGGCATGCGCCCGCGATCCAGCAGATTGGCCACCAGTCCCGTGATGAACACGGTCTTGCCCGCCCGCGACAGGCCGGTCACGCCCAGCCGGATCACGGTATCCGCCGCCGAGCCGAAGGAACGCGCCACCACCTCCACCGAGCCGGTCACCAGATCGCTTATGTCGATTGCCAAACCTGCCCTCCGGAACCCGCGACCTTGCCTCTTCTGCTGAACATATGCCCTGCATGCAGGCAGGTGAAGGGGTGGGGTCTGACGACCCCGCGTCCGGCTGGACAGCAACAGGGCACTGCGCTAACCCGGCGACATGCCCAGATATGCCCTGAAAATCGAATATGACGGCACGCCCTTCGCGGGCTGGCAGCGCCAGTCGCAGGGGCAGGTG
Source organism: Gemmobacter caeni (assembly GCF_003054195.1). GTDB lineage: Bacteria > Pseudomonadota > Alphaproteobacteria > Rhodobacterales > Rhodobacteraceae > Gemmobacter > Gemmobacter caeni. Next base: position 115,024 of record NZ_QBKP01000004.1, on the reverse strand, counting down.
TCCGTTCAGGGTGCGGTGGAGGCCGCGCTGGTAAAGCTGGAGCCGGGGCAGCACACCATCGCCGCCGCCGGGCGCACCGATGCAGGGGTGCATGCGACCGGCCAGGTGGCGACCTGTGATCTGGCGCGCGACTGGGATGCGTTCCGTCTGTCCGAGGCGCTGAACTTCCATCTGAAGCCGGCGCCGGTGTCGATCCTGCGGGCGGTGCGGGTGGCCGATGACTTTCACGCCCGGTTCTCGGCGGTGGAGCGGCGCTATACCTTCCGGCTCGTGCAGCGCCGCGCGCCGGTGACGCATGATCGTGGCCGGGTCTGGCAGGTGCTGAACCCGCTGGATGCCGATGCGATGCGCGAAGGGGCCGCCTTCCTGACCGGCCTGCATGATTTCACCACCTTCCGGTCGTCGATGTGTCAGGCGGCCTCGCCTGTCAAGACGCTGGACGAGATCAGGCTGGAAACGCTGGATTACCCCGGCGGGCAGGAAATCCGCTTTCATCTGCGTGCCCGCAGCTTCCTGCACAACCAGGTGCGTTCGATCGTCGGCACGCTGGAGCGGGTGGGCGCCGGGTCATGGGCGCCCGAGACCGTCAGGCAGGCGCTGGAGGCACGCGACCGCGCCGCCTGCGGCCCGGTCTGCCCGCCGCAGGGGCTGTATCTGACCGGCGTGGGCTACCCCGACGATCCTTTCGCGGCCTGAGCCCTAGTTCAGATCCTTCAGCAACCGGCCATGGCGGCGCACCTCGGCCACCACGGCGCCGAACGTGTCCAGCCCCCGCCCCTTCAGCATCGGCAAAAGCTTCAGGAAGGCATCCGCCGTGGCGACGGTATCACCCAGCGCGGTATGGCGCGCCTCTTCGGGGATGGTGATGCCAAGCCGATGGGTCAGCGCATCGAGGCTATGCACCTCATGCTGGCCATAGATCACCGCCGACAGCAGCACGGTATCGAGCACCGGATGATCGAAGCGGGCACCGATAACCGCCTCCTGCCGGCGCAGAAATTCCATGTCGAAGGGCGCGTTATGGGCAATCAGCACCGCACCTTCGGCGAATTTGTGGAAGGCACGGCCAACCTCTGCGATGCCCGGCGCATCGGCCACCATGGCGTCGGTGATGCCGTGAACGGTGGTCGAGCCGGGCGGGATCGGGCGGCCCGGGTTGACCAGCGTGTCGAACACCTCGCCCGCCACCCGCTTGCCGTTGACGATGCGGACGGCCGCGATCTGCACGATCTGGTCACCCTGCGCGGGCAGAAGGCCGGTGGTTTCGGTGTCGAACACCACGAAGGTCAGGTCTTCCAGCCGCGTATCGGCCACCGGCGCGTTGCGCGCCTTCGACATCAGGTCGAAATCATAAACCACCGCGCGTGGCACCGGGGTCGGGCGCGGACCAGCGCGGCGCGCAGCGCGCAGCGGCAGCACAAGGCTCTGGTGTCCATTGGTGCCCTCGGGCCAGAGGTCGGTGGCATGGGCGGCCAGCACACTGCGGCCGGTGATATCGGGCAGATCCTCGCCCAAAGGCTCGGCCAGCCACCCATCCAGCGTGGCCAGTGACAGGGCCGCACCCTGCCAGCCCAGCACCACACGGGCATCGGCCCCGGCCTCGTCCAGCCGCAGGTGAAAAGGCGCCGGATGCCCGGTCGCCGCAAGGCGCTGGCCCAGATGACCGACCAGCGCGATCAGTTCGAACCCGTTGCACCGCATGAGAAGCGGCGCGGCCTCTGCCGTCTCCACCGTCAGGCCCAACCCCTCCAGCCGGGCGCGCATCCCGTCCAGCAGGTCAAGCGCGCGGGCGGGGGCCAGCGGCAGCCCCTCGGCGCGATCCTCGTCATGGTGGCGGCTCAGGTCATTCACTGCCGCCGACAGTCCCGTCACCTCCTGTCGCATCGCGGTTTCCATGCGGGCAGGCACCGGCTCACCCTCGGGCAGCACGCCGAACAGCGTCATCAGATTGGCGGTCGGTCTGCGGATACGATCCAGCGCGACCGACAGCGCCGCATCGCGCCGCGCGCGGGTCGTCAGATCGGCGGTTACGTCGCGCAGCGTCAGCACATAGCCCGGCGGACCGCCCGCACCCTCGATCAGACGCATCCGCGCGGCCAGCACCTGCCCGCCGCTGCGCGTGGAACAGAGGATATCCGAGGCCGCATCGGCATCCCCCGCCTCGATCAGGCGGCGATGGGCATGGCGCACCGGCCCCTCGCGCAGATAGTCGAACAGGTAACGATCCAGCCCCGGCGCAGTATCACCGCCCAGAAGCCCGGCGGCGGGCGTGTTGTAGAAGGCGATCTGATGTTCCCCCGAACACAGCAGCACCCCCACCGGCACGTCGGACAAGAGCGCCTCCAGCCGCGATTTTTCATCCGCCAGCCGCGTCGTTTCACGCGCGACGGCTTCGGCCAGCGCGTTCCGCGTCTCGGCCAGCGAGGCGGCGGCGGCCGTGGCAGCGGGCGCCAGATCACCCAGATAGCGGGCAATGGCGGTATCCATCTCGCCGCTGACATCGGAATGGGCGCGGGCGCGCAGCGCGCCGGCGAGGATGTCTATGGGCTTGGCCACGTTCACGTCAAACAGATACCAGACCCAGGTGACCAGCCCGAGGATCACCAGCCCGGCAATCACCCCCACCTGCACGAAGGCCGACAGGGTTTCGGGGCTGCCCAGCCGCTGAAAGCCGAACACCAGCCCTGCCGCCAGCGCGACCAGCGCGCCAAAGGCAAGGGCCGCGAAGATCAGGAAGATACGCAGACGCAGGCTCAGTCTGTGCAGCATCGCTCAACCCTCGCCTTGCAGAAGGCGACGGACCTCCTGTCGCAACTCCTTCAGTTCAAAGGGTTTCGAGATGAACCCGTCGGCGCCCAGCGCGATGCCCTTCTGCCGCTCGATGGCCGAACCGCGCGCGGTCATCATCAGGATCTTCACATCCGCCAGCGCGGGGTCAAGCCGAACCGACTGGCAGATCTCGTATCCCGAAACCTCGGGCAGCATGACATCCAGCAGCACCAGATCGGGATGCGTCTCACGGATGCGCGGCATCGCCTCGGCGCCGCTGGCGACGCGATCATGGGCATAGCCCTCGCGCGTCATCAGGAAATCCAGCGCGATGGCGATGTTATCCTCGTCCTCGACGACAAGGATGCGGTGTTTCCTCCCGTCCTCGGCCATATCATCCCTCCCGGCAGGCCGCCTTCGTCAGCGGATCATCGGCGGCGGTGGTCTGCCATTCGGCACCCGAAAGCGTACCGTCCGGCAAAACCTCCATCCCCTCAGTGATCCGCACGCGCCGCCCGGCGGCGCAGTCCACCGCCAGAAACCCGTCCTCCACGGGCCGCCAGCGGGCAAATTGATAGATATGCACCAGCCGCAGCGCCGGATTGGCCGGATGCGGGGCGATGGTGCGGGTGTCGATGGCGGTAAACTCGGTCGTCATCGGCACAAGGTAGGTCCAGGGGCGCATCATCTGCTTGCCCGAACCATGTTCGACCACCACCACCCCTTCGGGCAGGTTGGCCACCTGATTGCCATACCAACCGTATTCCAGCGCGATCGTGGTGCCGATCAGCCCCAGCCCCGTTGCCAGCGGCACCGCGATCTTGGGAATGCGGTGCGGCATCAGCTTGCGCAGGCCCCAGACGATGCCCGCACAGGTCGCAGCGGCGATGATGGCGGCGAGGAATTCGAAGAGCTGCATCTGGCCTCAGCTTCTTGCGCCACGGGCGGACCCGATGGCGGATTGCATTGTGCGCACCACGACGAAAGCGTCGCGCAGGTGACTGCGCTCGAAATCCGACAGGTCGTAGGGGGCGAGGAAATTGTCGGGCTTGCGGCCCGAACGGATGAGCCGGGCCTGATTTTCAAGCCGGGTCTGGGCGATCAGGTCATAAGCCTCGATCAGGTCGCGCGCGCCGGAGACGGAAATCACCCCGGCATGTTCCGCCGCGTCCAGCCGGGCGCGGGTATTGGCGGGCTCCAGCTTGCCGATCAGCGCATAGACCCTGCCAAGGTCCGTCACCGGCACCACGCCGTTGTGTTTCATGTCGATGTGGTTCTTGTGCTCGCCCGAGCGGATGGTGGCGAAGCCACGCAACAGGCCAAGAGGCGGCGTGTGTTTCAGGCTGTTCGAAATCATATGCGCCACGAAGATCGAATTCTGCGCCGCCCGTTCCAGCGTCTCGGCCTGCAAGTCACGGTAAAGCGATGCCTGCCCGCCGATGGGGCGCAGGTCGAACATGACGCTGGCCAGCATCTGCGCCATCGGATCGGGCGTGGCGATCCAGCCGTCGAAATAGCCGCGCCATGTGGATTGCCGTGCGCACCAGCGCGGGTTGGTCGCCATCATGTCGCCGGGGCAATAGACATAGCCGCAGGCATCCAGCCCGTCGCAGACGAAGCGTGCCAGCCGGGCGAAATAGCCCGTATCCGCATCGGTGGCACGGTCGTCGATGATCAGGCAATTGTCCTGATCCGACACACCTGTCTGTTCCTGCCGCCCCTGGCTGCCGCAGGCAGCCCAGACATAGGGCACCGGCGCCGGGCCAAGCTCGGCCTCGGCCAGCGCCAGCAGGCGGCGTGTCACGGTATCGGCTATGTCGGTGATCAGACGGGTCACCACCTCATGCGCATTATTGCCGCCGACCAGCTGGACCAGCAGCTTGGGAATGCGCGCGGTGACCGCCGCCATTTCCGCAACCGTATCAGCCGCGGCGACATCGCGCACCAATTGCGCTGAGCTGACGGCCTGAAACCGGGTCAGGTCGGTCTGGGTGATCATGCCGACCAGCCTGCCGTCCTCGACCACTGGCAGATGGCCGATGCGGCGCTCCAGCATGACATGCAGGATGTCCGAGCCCAGATCGTCAGGCTTCAGGCTGACCGGATCGGCTGTCATCACCTGCACGACCGGCGTCGCGGGGTCGATCCCGCCCGCCAGCACCTTGTTGGTCATGTCCCGCGTGGTGACGATGCCCAGAAACCGCCCGTTCTCGACAATACCCAGCGACGAGACATGCGCGTCGCGCATCTTTTCGGCGGCAAGGCGGATGCTGTCGGCGGGCGCCACCGTGATCGGCTTGCGCGCCATCAGATCACCCACCTTCTGCACCGTCAGATCGGCACGCCGCGCCTCGGCGGCGGACCGGCCGCGATGGAAGAAACGGTCGAAGGCGGGGAAATTGGCGATCAGGCGGCGGAACTCGGCGGTGGGCAGCAGCAGCAGCACCGAATCCTCGATGACCCGTGCCGTGGTGACCGCCAGACCGTCACGCATCAGCCCGCGTTCGCCAAAGCTGTTGCGCGGACCCAGCAGCGAGACCTGCATCCCCGAGGCATCCAGCACCTCGACCGCACCGCGTTTCACCAGATACAGACCCTTCAGCGGCTCGCCCGCCTGATAGATCTCTTCCCCGGCCGAAAACTCCCTGCGGCTGAAGGAAACGGCGACACGCGCCATCTCGTCCCGCGGCAGGCTGTCATAGGGATGGACGGTTTCGAGAAAGGCCAGAACGGCCTCGTCGGGGGAATGGGGCATGACCGTCGTCCTTTCAGGGGTGGCACGCCCCCTGTCGGGGACGTGCCGGTTGGCGTTCGGTCAGAGCCTGCGGGCCTGAGCACCCGGCGCGCAATGCGCCAGATCAAGCCCGCAGAACCTTGCCTGCTCAGTGCGACTGGGCCACACCGGCGCCTTTCGGAATGCGGATCGATTCCACCAGATCCTGCACATGGGCGGGCGGGGCCGCCGTTGCTTTCGACACCGCGAAGGCCACGATGAAGTTGATCAGGGCACCCACCGCACCGAAGGAGGTCGATTTGATCGACAGGATCATCGGCGCGCTGTCCGAATAGGACGCGGTATCGGCGACGAAGAACCAGCCTTTGTGCAGGAAGATGTAGACCACAGTCACGATCAGACCCACCAGCATACCCGCGATGGCCCCTTGCGCGTTGATGCGCTTGGAGAAAATGCCCATCATCAGCGCCGGGAAGATCGTTGCGGCGGCCACACCGAAGGCCAGCGCCACGGTCTGCGCCGCAAAGCCGGGCGGGTTCAGGCCCAGCCAGGTCGCCACAGCGATCGCGACAGCCATCGAGATACGGGCTGCCAGAAGCTCGCCCTTTTCCGAGATGCCGGGGTTGAGCTGGCCCTTGATCAGGTCATGCGACACGGCCGAGGAAATGGCCATCAGCAGACCCGCAGCGGTCGACAGCGCGGCAGCCAGACCACCGGCAGCAACCAGCGCGATGACCCAGCCCGGCAGGTTGGCGATTTCCGGGTTGGCGAGCACCATGATGTCGTTGTTCACGGTCAGCTCGTTGCCCTTCCAGTCGGCAGCTTGCGGGTTCTTCTCGGCCATCTTGGCGGCGGTTTCGGCAACCTTGGCGTCGAAGGCGGCCTGCGCCTCGGCGATTGCGGCCTCGTTCCCGGCTTTCTTCGCATCGGCCAGTTTGGTGGCCAGCGCGGTGGCGCCGTCATTGTAGTACTGGATCAGCCCGTCGCCGTTCAGGTCGGTGACCTTCAGCAGCCCGGTGGTGGCCCAGTTCTTCACCCACTTCAGCTCTTCCTTGGTTTCGACATCGGCCATCGAGACCGGGGCCGAGGTCAGGCCGTTCGGGTAGAAGGTGTTGATCAGGTTCAGACGCGCCATGGCCGCAACCGCCGGGGCGGTGAGATACAGCAGCGCGATGAACACCAGCGCCCAGCCCGCCGACGACCGCGCGTCCGAAACCTTCGGCACGGTGAAGAAGCGGACGATGACGTGCGGAAGGCCCGCGGTACCGATCATCAGCGACATGGTGAACAGGAACATGTTCAGCGTGGTGTCGGACTGTTCGGTATAGGACTTGAAGCCCAGGTCGGTCACGATCTGGTCCAGGGTTTGCAGCAGCGGCTGGCCGGTGTGAACCTCGTTCGAGAACAGGCCCAGCGCCGGGATCGGGTTGCCGGTCAGTTGCAGCGAGATGAAGATCGCCGGAATGGTATAGGCGATGATCAGCACGATGTACTGCGCAACCTGCGTGTAGGTGATGCCCTTCATGCCGCCAAGCACGGCATAGGCGAACACCACGGCGGCGCCGATGTAGAGGCCGGTCGCGTTGGACACTTCGAGGAAGCGCGAGAAGGCAACACCCACACCCGACATCTGCCCGATCACATAGGTGATCGAGATGATGAGAAGGCAAAGCACGCCGATGAACCGCGCGGAGCCCGAATAGAAACGGTCACCGATGAATTCCGGCACGGTGAACTTGCCGAACTTGCGCAGGTAGGGCGCGAGCAGCATCGCAAGCAGCACATAGCCGCCGGTCCAGCCCATCAGATAGGCCGAAGTATCGTAGCCACCGAAGGCGATGATCCCGGCCATCGAGATGAACGAGGCCGCCGACATCCAGTCAGCGCCGGTTGCCATGCCGTTGGCGATCGGGTGAACGCCGCCGCCCGCTGCGTAGAATTCGGCGGTCGAGCCGGCACGGGCCCAGATCGCGATCCCGAAGTAGAGCACGAAGGTCGCGCCCACCACTAGGAGGTTGAGGGTAAACTGATCCATGTTTCCCGGTGCTCCCTTATTCTTCCACGCCGTACTGGCGGTCGAGTTTGTTCATCCGCGCGGCATAGGCGAAGTTGAGAACCAGAAAGACGAGGATCGATCCTTGCTGGGCAAACCAGAAGCCCAGATCGGTGCCGCCGATCTTGATGCCCGCGAGCATCGGACGCAGAAGGATGCCGAAGCCGAACGAGCAGACGAACCAGACGACCAGATAGATCATGATCGTGCGGATGTTCGCGGCCCAGTAGGCATTCGACGAGGACTTGTCCGCCATGAGTGCTACTCCCTGAGTGTTTATCCGTCCCGCCCCCCTTCCCCGAGGGATGCGGGCCTCCCTTATGCCGAAACGCGCGTCACGATGGCCGAAAGCGTTCCGCGGATCTGGTCGATGGCACCCATCGCGTCGATCCGTTCCAGAACCCCCCGGTCATCGTAATAGGCGATCAGCGGCGCCGTCTGGGCATGATAGGCGGACAGCCTCTCGCGCACCGTCTCGGCATTGTCGTCGGCCCGGCGCTTGAACGCCGTGCCGCCGCATTTGTCGCAAGTGCCCACAACGGCGGGCTGCTTGAATTCGTCGTGATACCCCTCGCCGCAGCCGGCGCAGGTGTAGCGGCCGGAGACCCGGCCCACCATCGCCTCGTCATCGACGTCAAGGCTGATGGCGGCGGTAACCTTCTGGCCGGTTGCGCCCAGCAGATCGTCCAGCGCGGCGGCCTGCCCCGCAGTGCGGGGAAAGCCGTCAAGGATGATGCCGCGCGCCACATCGGGCTGCGCCATGCGGTCCTTCAGGATCGCCAGCACGATCTCGTCAGACACGAGCTGTCCCGCCTCCATCACCGCCTTGGCACGCTTGCCCGCCTCGGTGCCCGCCGCAACGGCGGCGCGCAGAAGATCGCCGGTCGAAAGCTGCACCAGCCCGAAATCCTCTTCCAGCATGCGGGCCTGCGTGCCCTTCCCGGCCCCCGGAGGCCCAAGAAGGATCAGGACGGCGGGGCGCGTCAGGGTCGTGGCGTCGGTCATGCGTATCAGCCCTTGTTGCCGCGGTTGGCGATCAGATCGTCAACGACCGACGGATCGGCCAGCGTCGAGGTATCCCCCAGCGCGCCGAAGTCGTTTTCGGCGATCTTGCGCAGGATGCGGCGCATGATCTTGCCCGAGCGGGTTTTCGGCAGGCCCGGCGCCCACTGGATGATATCGGGCGAGGCGATGGGGCCGATCTCGGTGCGGACCCATTTCACCAGATCCTTGCGCAGATCCTCGGACGGTTCGATTCCGTTCATCAGGGTGACATAGGCGTAGATGCCCTGCCCCTTGATGTCATGCGGGAAGCCGACCACGGCGGCCTCGGCCACGGCGGCATGGGCCACCAGCGCGCTTTCCACTTCTGCGGTGCCCATCCGATGACCGGAGACGTTGATCACGTCATCCACCCGGCCGGTGATCCAGATATAGCCGTCCTTGTCGCGGCGGCAGCCGTCGCCCGTGAAGTAATAGCCGCGATACTGGGCGAAATAGGCTTCCTGGAAGCGGTCATGGTCGCCCCAGAGCGTGCGCATCTGTCCCGGCCAGCTGTCCGAGATGCACAGGACGCCCTCGGTTTCCACCTCGTCCTGACGTTTGGCGGTTGCGGCATCCAGAACCACCGGCTTCACCCCGAAGAAGGGCAGCGTCGCCGAACCCGGCTTGGTCGCGGTGGCATAGGGCAGCGGGGTGATCATGTGACCGCCGGTTTCCGTCTGCCAGAAGGTGTCGACGATGGGGCATTTTCCCTTGCCGACATGGGCGTCATACCAGGCCCAGGCCTCGGGGTTGATCGGCTCGCCCACCGATCCAAGAATACGCAGCTTCGACAGGTCATACTTCTCAACCCATTCCGCGCCCATGCCCATCAGCGACCGGATGGCGGTCGGCGCGGTGTAGAACTGCGTCACCGCATGCTTTTCGCAGACTTCCCAGAACCGTCCGGCATCGGGGAAGGTCGGCACGCCCTCGAACATCACGGTCGTCGCGCCATTGGCCAGCGGGCCATAGACGATGTAGCTGTGCCCGGTAACCCAGCCCACATCGGCCGTACACCAGAACACGTCACCTTCCTGATAGTCGAAAGTGTATTGATGCGTCATCGAAGCATAGACGAGATAGCCACCCGTCGTATGCACCACGCCCTTCGGCTTCCCGGTCGAGCCGGAGGTGTAAAGGATGAACAGCGGATCTTCCGCCCCCATCGGCCGCGGCGGGCATTCCGGGCTCACCATATCCATCATCAGCTTGACGTCGACATCGCGGCCCTGAATCCAGGTGATCTGGTCGCCGGTATGCTTGACCACCAGGCAGCGCACCTTGTCCGAGCAATGCAGCAGTGCCGCATCGGTATTGGATTTCAGCGGCGTGCGCTTGCCGCCGCGCGGCGCGGTATCGGCGGTGATCACCAGCTTGGCGCCGCAATCGTTGATGCGGTTCGCAAGCGCATCGGGCGAGAACCCGGCAAAGACGATGGAGTGGATGGCCCCGATCCGGGCGCAGGCCAGCATGGCATAGGCGGCCTCGGGGATCATCGGCAGATAGATCACCACACGGTCACCGCGCATCACGCCCTGCGACAGCAGGACGTTGGCCATACGGTTCACCTTTTCGGACAGTTCCTTGTAGGTGATGTGCAGCGCCGGGGTTTTCGGATCATCGGGCTCCCAGATGATCGCGGTTTGCAGCGCACGGTCTTTCAGGTGACGGTCGATGCAGTTGACCGAGGCGTTCAGCACGCCGTCCTCGAACCACTTGATATTGACCTTGCCAAAGGTGAAATCGGTATTCTTCACCTTGGTATAGGGCTTGATCCAGTCGAGCCGCTGCCCCTCGCGCCCCCAGAACGCATCCGGGTCATCAATGGATTCGGCATACATCGCCCGATACCTGGCAGTGTCGGCGTGCGCCTTGTCAAAATCCGTGGGCACCTCGCGCACGATTTGCGCGATATCGGCGGGCTGCTGGGTCATGGGCTCTCCCCCTCTTGCATAAAGCCGGTCACCCCGCCTGGCCTGCGGGGCACCTCCATCCCTTTGGGCATTGTAAACCAAAGCAACACATTCGCGTAACCCCTTTTGTGTATTGGTTTTTTATGTAAATTATTTAACTTGATCATTCTGAAATCTGTAAATCAACCAGAGAGCGACGGGAATTTGCCATTAGGTTTCAACAATCTATCCCTTCACAGCTCCGTGATACGTCAGACGACGTGACGTAACGTCCCGCCACAGGATGCGGCAGGTCGCAAAAACAAGCAGCGGGAAGAACGAATCAGGGCTGCGGGGCGTCCTGCGCCAGAACCGCCTCGACGCCGGCCATGTCGGGCAGATACTCCACCTCGGGGGCGTCCAACCCCTGTGCCAGCAGCACGCGGCGGATTTCGGGGCTGGTTCCGGTGAACCACAGTCGTCCGCCCCGCCGCGCCACCTTGCGCGCCAGCAGGCCCAGCGAGCGGGCACCCGAACTGTCTATCAGCGGAACGGCGGTAAAATCGACCACGATGCTGCGCGGCACATCGGCAATCCGGTCCAGCACCGAGCCAAGCTGCGCGGCGGCGCCAAAGAAGAACGGACCTGAAAGGCGATAAACCAGCAAATCGTCGCGCGCCGCATCCACCGGGGCATCGGCCAGCGGATGAACGCCCGCCATATCGGACATGCGCTTCACGAAGACGAGCCCCGCCATGGCAAAGCCAACGACGATGCCTTCGGTCAGGTCGCGGAACACCACCAGAAGGAAAGTGACGAGAACGATGGCCGCATCGGCCCGCGATCCCCGCACCAGGGCTGCGAACTCATGCTTCTCTGCCATGTTCCACGCCACCACCGCCAGAACTCCGGCGAGCGCGGCCAGGGGGATATATCCGGCCAGTGGCGCCGCGATCATCAGGAACAACAGCAGGAACAGCGCATGCAGCATCCCCGACACCGGGCCACGCGATCCCGCGCGCACATTGGTTGCAGTGCGCGCAATGGTCCCGGTGACGCAGAAGCCACCAAACAGCCCCGCCCCGATATTGGCCATGCCCTGCGCCAGCAGCTCTGCATTGGCGCGGTGCTGGCGGCCGGTCATCCCGTCGGCCACCACGGCGGACAGCAGCGATTCAATTGCCCCCAGCAGCGCGAAACTGGCCGCCCAGGGCAGCGCAGCCATCACAGTGTCAGAATTGATCGTCGGCAACGCTGGCACCGGCAGCACGCGCGGCAACTCGCCAAACCGCTCGGCAATGGTTTCAACCGGCAGGCCTGCCGCTGCGGCCACACTGGCCAGCGCCACCGCGATCAACATGCCGGGCAGGCGCGGCGCGAACCGCTTGATCCCTTCGATCACCGCGATGGTGCCAAGGCTGACCGCCACCGCCGCGCCGCTCAGGCTGCCCCGCGCCTCCCATAGCGCAGCCAGCTTGCGCAGGATCTCGGCCGGTTCCGGCCCGGTCAGGGCAAGCCCGAACAGATCCTTGATCTGGCTGGAAAAGATGATGACGGCGATCCCAGCGGTAAAGCCCACGGTGACCGGATAGGGAATGAAGCGAATATAGGTGCCCAGCCGCAGCAGTCCCGCCGCCGCGAGGATCACGCCGGAAAGGATGGTGGCGAGGATCAGGCCCGAAAGTCCGGTTGTCGCCACACAGGCAGATACCAGCACGATAAACGCCCCTGCCGGCCCGCCGATCTGGTGCCGCGACCCGCCCAGCGCCGAGACGAGGAAACCGCCGACAATCGCGGTATACAGCCCACGCTCCGGCCCCACACCGCTGGCGATGGCAATGGCCATGGAGAGCGGCAGCGCCACAATGGCCACGGTCAGCCCGGCCAGCGCATCGGCGCGCAGATCGGCAGGGCCATACCCCTCGCGCAGGACAGTCACGATCTTCGGAAGAAACGGATTGGGGCCCGCGACATCGGGCTGGCTTGAACTGTGCATCTCGGGCCTGTAGCGAAGGATGCAGCCAGCAAACGCCCGCGACCCGGTCCCTGTCAACACCTGCCCAGTTCCCCGGAGGCTCTATGTCGCAACCCCGTCCAGATCCCGTGCAGCCCGCCGATGACGATGCCCGCGCCCTTGCGCGTGACCTGCTGGCCAACGCCCGGCATGCCGCGCTGGCCTATACCGATCTGGTGACCGGAACGCCGGGGATCAGCCGCATCGCCTTTGGCCTTGCGCCCGATGGCTGCCCGCTGACGCTGGTATCTTCGCTTGCCGCGCATCGCCCCGCACTGGAGCAGAATCCGCAGGCCGCCGTGATGGTGGGCGAGCCGGGCGACAAGGGCGACCCGCTGACCCACCCGCGCCTGATGCTGCGCATCACCGCCCGCCCGGTGGATCGCGCAGGTGCCGATTACCCGGCGCTGCGCGATCACTGGCTGGCTGTGCATCCCAAGGCGAAACTTTACATCGACTTCCCCGATTTCGCCTTTCTGCGGCTGGAACCGGAAGGCGCGTTGCTGAACGGTGGCTTCGCCCGCGCCTTCCGCCTGTCGCCCGAGGATCTGCGCTGAGGCCGCGTCACATCGGCCGGTCGCTGCGCAAGGTGACGACCACGGTCCCTTTCAGCGGCTCGGCCCATTTCAGATCGACACTGCCACCACCGGACCCCTGCGCCGTCTCGGCATAGGGTGCCGCGTAGGTGATGCTGTTGCCGCTGTCGCGCAAAGGCCCGTCCGCCATGACTGCCAGAGCCCGCAGCGCCTTGCCGCCGAAGGGAAACCAGTCCTTCGCCGCGACGGTCCAGGTCCGTGCGGCGGTGTTCTCGTTATGGCTCAGGATCACCGGATTGTGGCAGGGCTGGCTGATGCCGTGAAACACATTGCCGGTCACAGCCACATTGACCGCGCGGTCATGGTCCAGCCCCGCTTGCGTGGTATCGACCTTCTCCACCCGGTCGATCGTGCCGTTCACCGCGCGGAACACATTGCCGGTCATCGAAAACCCGTTCAGGAAATGCCCCGGCCCGCGCGGCCGCACCACGACCCATCGGAAGGACGGCGCCACGTCGATGCACATGAAGGTGTTCGACGTGATGGACAGCCCGCCGAACGAGTATTCCCCACTGAATTCCGGCGCCGGGTCATGCTCGTTCGACCATTCGATCCAGCAATTGTCGATGTAATTGTCCGAGACAATCGACCGGCAGTTGGTGTTGGTAAAGACGATCCCGGCCTGACGCAGCCCGTTGGTCTGGTCGTCGCCCTGAAAGAAGTGATTGCCCAACACCATGTTGCCACCACCGCCCAACACGGCGAAATGCGCAAAGCGCACCACGCGGTTGTAGCGCAGTTTCACATCATTGGCATTGGCGTTCAGCGCGATGCTGCTGCGGTTCTGTGCCGCCATCCCCTGTTCGTTGGACAGGAACTGGCATTGCTCCACGATCAGCCCGGAACAGCCATCCCCGATCGAAGTGATCCCGCGATCCTTCGGCCCGGTGAAAACACAATCCGCGATGCGGAAGGTCAGCCCGCCCGAGGGCAGCATGATCGCGCTGGACCGGCCGGAACAGGCGAAGTCGATATCGGTAATCTCGAACCGCGAGAGATTGTCGAACCCCGAGAAATCCAGCAGGTACTTGTAACGCTCGAAGGTAAAAGTGCGCGTGCCATCCGCCCCCCACAGAGACGACGACAGTGTAACCGTGCCGCTCCCGACATTCCGGGAGGTCACATAGACCTCGCGCCCGACCCCGGTGCCCGAAACCCGCGCGCCCACCGGAATGTTCGCCACATTGGCCACATTGGTCAGCCGGGTCGAATTGCTGCTGTTGTAGGTGGCGACCGAGGTCACGGTATCACTGTCCCAGTTTGCCGAACTCGTCGCCGAAAGCTGACCATTGGTCAGGACACGGCGGCTCGACAGGCTGGTCAGACCGCAGAGCGCCGCGACGTCGATGGGGCCGGTCACATCCACCTTACGGCCTGACAGGTCGAATACGACATGATCGGTGAAATAGAACAGGGTCTGAAGACCGCGCCTGAACCCCTCCAGCTCGCCACCGAAAGCGGCAGCGTAGGTATTCAGATCATAGTTCTGCGTACAGGTCAGCCTCGCATTGGCAGGCATCGACAGCTTGCCGTCGAACCGCACCGGATTGTTGAAGGTAAAATTGCCAGTGAGGCGATAGGTGCCCTCGGATACCAGAACGGTGCGCCCGTTCGCCGCCGCATCCGCAGCGCCGAAAGCCGCCGCGTCATTCGTGCTGCCATCGCCGATGGCGCCGTAATCCCGCACATCCACAACGTCGATCATCTTGCGATGAAAGACATCCGTGACATCCTCGATGACCAGATCGTCAATCCGCACCACACCGCCACTGGCGCCGGTCAGGTCCAGGCCGAAATGGCCATAGACAGGCTCGACACCCCAGACCATGTCGACCCCCTGCCGGTTGCCCGATCCGATGATCGCACTGACCGTCACAACCTGACCATAGCTGGTCAGCGCGACCGAGGGGCCGGTCAACGGCACCCCGACCGCACTGCCGTTCGCCCGCCCGGCATAGGCCGCGATGCGCACCGAGGGCATGCTGCCCGCCACCGCTTTCACCCGCGCGGTGACCCGCAGATACAGCCCCGGCTCGATGGGCGTCTGCCCCATGTAGCGCAGACGCTGAACCGTTTCGGCCTTCTGCAATTCCAGACAGCCTGCGAAATCCTGATCGGACGGCACCAGCGCCGCGTTGGGCTGCCCGGCATAGGTCGCGGTGCCCGGCGTGCCATCCTCGCGCGACCACTGGTTCAGCCCGGCCGAAAACGGCGGCGGCATCAGCACCAGACCATCGGTAATCGCCTTGTTCATCTCAGACCCTCGCCTTTGTTCCCGCGCCTGCCGCGCATACCGGGCACAGGGGTAGCAAGACGGGGTTAATCCGGGCTGTGGCCGCCGCGCGTAGCAGGCACCCCGCGCGCAACAGTCTGCATCGGCAGGGTTCCGCCGCCGTTACAAAACCGTCATATCATGGTTACAACTGCCGGTTAGGTCGGGGCGACAAGGCAGTTCTGCCGGACCGGAGCCCCCATGACGACCTATCAATTCGATCTCGCCGACGGATCGTTGCAGGACAGCCTGCGCCGCATCGCCCTGGCCGAGATCGCGCCCCTGCGCAGCCATCTGGACAGCGCGGAGCCGCTTGACCCCAAGGCAGTGCACGACATCCGCAAGCGGATCAAGAAGTTGCGCGCCCTGCTGCGGCTGACCCGCAGCGGCCTGCGCCGCGTGCAACCGGCCGAGAATGTGCTGCTGCGGGACGCCGCGCGCCAGCTTGCGGCCCAGCGCGATGCCGCAACCCGGCTGAAGACCTTCGACATGATCGCGGGCGATGATCCGTCCCCGGCGCTGGGGGCACTGCGCGCGCAGCTGGTGGCCGAAGCCGCCGTCGCCACCGCCCCGCCCCCGGATCTGGGTGAATTCTTCGCGTCGCTGTCCTTGCGCGTCGAAAACTGGGAGCTTTCGGGTTCAGATCGCAGCATCCTGACCACAGGGCTGGCCGACACACGCGAACGCGCCCGCCAGGCGATGCGCGAGGCCCGTGACAGCGGCGGGGCCGAGGCGCTGCACGACTGGCGCAAACGGGCCAAGGATTTCTGGTATCAGGCGCGGCTGTTCCAGCCGGTCTGGCGCGATGTCATGCGCCCTTTCGTCACCTCCGCCGATATGCTGGGGGAAATGCTGGGCCAGCACCATGATTTCGAGGTTCTGGCCGAACATGTCGCGGCCATGCCCGAGGGCGACGTCAAGCCCGAGGCGCGCGAGACCGTGGCGACCCGCTGCCGCGAGGCGCAGCTTGGTATCGAAGTCGAAGCCTATCCGCTGGGCGCCCGCCTGTTTGCCGGCGATCCCGAGGAAATGGCAGCGCTCTGGGTCAAATGGTGGCGGCTCTGGCGGGCGCAGGTCGCCTGAATGCAAAAGGGCACGCCAAGGCGTGCCCTTCCCGTTTGATAAACCGCGTCCTCAGGCCACCAGTTCGCCCGCAAGACCGCGGTCGATCAGCGCGACGGTCTCCCCGACACCGTAAAGTGCGACGAAACCCCCAAAGCGCGGCCCGTCCGAGGCGCCCAGCAAGACCTCGTAAAGGGCCTTGAACCAGTCGCGCAGCGGCTCGAACCCGTGCTCCTTGCCGACGGCAAAGACCATGCTTTGCAGCGCCTCGTCGTCCAGCCCGCCTTCCCACGCCACCAGACGCGCCCGCAGATCCATGATCGCCGCGCGTTCCTGATCTGTCGGCAGACGGAACACACGGGTCGGCGCGATCTTGTCGGTGAAATAGCGCACTGCGAAGCCCGCCGCCGCATCCAGATCCGGGTTGCCCTCGGGGCTGGCCTCCGGCGCATAACGCTTGATGAAGCCCCACAGCCCCTTGGCATCCGTCGCCCCGGCCACGCTCGCGAGATTGAGCAGCATCGAGAACGGCACCACCATCTTCGATTCCGGCGGGTTGCCGCCATGGATGTGCCAGACCGGATTGTTCACCTGCTGGTCCACATCCTGCGTCGGATAGGCGCGCAGTTGCTGGTGGTATTCATCCACCGCGCGCGGGATCACATCCCACCACAGCCGCTTGGCCGTCTTGGGCTTCTGATACATGAAATAGCTCAGGCTTTCGGCCGAGGCATAGGTCAGCCATTCGTCGATGGTCAGCCCGTTGCCCTTTGACTTCGAAATCTTCTGGCCGTGCTCATCCAGGAACAGCTCATAGGTGAAGTGTTCCGGCTTCTTGCCACCCAGCACTTCGCAGATCCCGTCATAGATCGGGGTATTGGTGGAGTGGTCCTTGCCATACATCTCGAAGTCCACATCCAGCGCCGCCCAGCGGGCGCCGAAATCGGGCTTCCATTGCAGTTTCACATGGCCGCCCGTCACCGGCAGCGTCCATTCGCGGCCATCCTCGTCGTCGAAGGTGATGGTGTGATTCACCGGATCGACGTTCTTCATCGGCACATACAGCACCCGCCCGGTTTCCGGGTGGATCGGCAGGAAGCAGCTGTAGGTCTGCTGACGCTCCTCGCGCAGCGATTTCAGCATGATCGCCATGATCGCGTCATAGCGTTCCGTCGCCAGCTTCAGCGTGTCGTCAAAGCGGCCGGACTTATAGAACTCGGTCGCGCTGATGAACTCGTATTCGAAGCCGAAAGTATCGAGGAACCGCCGCAGCATCGCGTTGTTGTGGTGGCCAAAGCTCTCATATTCCCCGAACGGATCAGGGACCGAGGTCAGCGGCTTCTGGATATTGGCATGCAGCATCTCCTGGTTCGGCACGTTTTCCGGCACCTTGCGCATACCGTCCACATCGTCGGAAAAGCAGATCAGCCGCGTCGGAATGTCGCTGATCACCTCAAACGCGCGTCGGATCATCGTGGTGCGCGCCACTTCGCCGAAGGTGCCGATATGCGGCAGGCCCGAGGGGCCATAACCCGTCTCGAACAGGACGTAGCCCTTTTCCGGCGCCTTCTTTTCATACCGCTTGAGAATCTTGCGGGCCTCTTCAAAGGGCCAGGCTTTCGATTTCATCGCGGCGTCACGAAGGGCGGACATCGGCGGATCCTTTCATACTGCGGGCCCCATGCCCGCGCAGAACCCGCCTGTCCTATTGCCGCCCCTGCCCCGCGTCAATATTCTCAGGGCCGATACAGTTCAAAGGACGACTCCCGTGCCCGATACACCGGCCTCTCTTTCCCCGCAGGATGCTCTTGTCGCCGTGATGATCGCGGTTTCCGCCTCGGACGAGAACATGCGCACCTCCGAGCTGGTGGCGATTCAACGCATGGTGAATCACATGCCGGTCTTCGCCGACTACGATACCGACCGCCTGCGCCCCGTCGCGCAGACTGTCTTCGACCTGTTCGAGGAAGAGGACGGGCTGGATGCGCTGTTCGGCCTGATCCGCGACGCCCTGCCCGACCGGCTGTTTGAAACCGCCTATGCACTGGCCTGTGACGTGGCCGCCGCCGACGGCCAGCTCAATGAAGTTGAGCTGCGCATGCTGGAAGAAGTACGCAACGAGCTGTCCATAGACCGCCTGCATGCCGTGGCGATCGAATGGAGCGCGCGGGTTCGGCATCTGAAACCCTGAAATCGTAAAGGCCCGGAAGAACGATCCGGGCCTTTCATCTTATCCCTCGCCGCCGGGGCGCGGCGGCAGGCCAGCCGCCAGATCGCGCGCCTGAATCACCCATTGATCGCGGGTAACGCGACCCCTGAAGCCTTCAAGGTTCTCGTCCACCCAGGCAATTTCCGCCGCCGTCCAGTTGGCGATCTGGTCAAAGTGATAGAAGCCCAGCCGGTGCAGCAGCGCCTCCAGCTTCGGCCCGACGCCCTTGATCAGCTTCAGATCATCTGCCGCGCCGTTTCGGGGGGCCGACAGCGCCTCCGGGCGCTTGGCCTCCGCCGGACCCGGGTCAGCCATCGCAGCAGGCGCGGCCATGGCAGAAGCCTCGGCCCTGATCGTCGCCTGGCGCGCGGCCTCAAGATCTGCCGTCAAGGCTGCGATGCGTGAAGCCTGGTCACGCCCCTGCGCCTCGCAGGCGGCAAGGCTGTGGCGCAGCCGGTCGGCCGCGCCGTCATCCACGGTCACCGTGACCGGCGCGCGGCGCCCCCAGATGATCCAGCCCGCCAGCAGCCCAACCAGAGTGGCCAGCAGCAACAGCACCCAGATTTCACCGACAAGGAACCCCCAGTTCCTGAACATACCCGCTCTCCTCTGTCCCGATCACTCAGACCACAGCACTGTGGTGCGCCGGTTTCTGGCCCGGCCTTCATCCGTCGCGTTGTCTGCCACCGGGCGCGAGGCCCCGTAGCCCCAGGCCCGCAACATCGCCGCAGGCACACCACGCGCCACCAGTGCGGCCCGCACAGCCTCGGCCCGCCGCTGGCTCAGCGCGATATTGCCCAGCGGATCGCCCGAGGCATCGGTATGCCCGCCGATTTCCGCCTTCAGCCCGACCGCCGCACAAGGGGCAATCACCGCAGCAAGCCGGTTCAGCACCCGTTGCGCGTCGGCATCCAGCCGGTCCGAGCCGGTGACGAAGTTCACCGTCGTCCCCTCCAGCACGTTTTCGGCCTGCGCCTGACAACTCGCCCGGTCGGCCGCGAAACTGGCAACCGGCAGCCAATAGCCCGCCGACAGCCGCTCCGCCTGCCCGGTCGCGGCATTCATACGCTCCGCCCCCTCCGGTGCCTCACTTTCCACCACGTCGATATCCAGCGCCACATCCGGCCCCAGCGCCTCGGCCAGCCGACCGGAGATCAGCTCGCGGTCGGCCCCGGCACCAAACCCGGCCTCGATGCGGCTGCCGCCCGGCCCGATTCGCACACGCAACCGCTCAAAATCCGCCATCCACCCCTTCAGGATCCCGAAAATTGCCGGGACCTCAGGCATCGGCTCTCCGATCAGGGCAGATTTCGCCTCGTTATCTATCCGCGCCAGCCCCAGCGCGCCCGCAACTGCCGCGACCTCCAGCCCCTTGGGCAGCTTGCCGGTCAGGACCGCGCCCTGCATCGCCGAATAATCCAGCGTCCAGTCGGGCGGCGTGCCATCATCGCGCAGCGTCAGATCCAGAGAAACCGCGCCCTCCGGCAATCCCGCAAGCGCCAGCAGAACAGCGCCCCGCTCCCCCGGCCCAAGAACATCGCCCGAGACGTGCAGCTTGCCGTCACTGACCTCCGCCGCGCCGGAAATCATCGGGCCAAGCGCCGCGATCCCCGCGATCACGGCAGGCATCTGCCCCTCCGGTGCGCCCGAAGCAAGGACCAGTGCCGAAGCCGCCTCGCCCAGTGCCGGCGTCAGCAGGGCGCGGGCCTTCTCGGTCGGGACATGCCCGCTGGCAGAAAGCCCGCCCTCCGCCGATTTGAACACAGCCGTTTCAAAGGGCGAGACGGCAGGCAGCAGTTGCAACTCGCCCCGCACCACACGACGGCCCGGCACGTTGTTGAGAGCGGCCATCAGCGCATCCCGCTCGGCCGCGCTGTCGGCCAGCCCGGCAATATTGATATCGCGCCCCGAGACCATGGTTGAAATACCATGCACCGATCCGCCAGCCACCTGCGCCGCCCCCGCCGCGATCCGGCTTTGGAGGGCGGGCGCTTCGTGACTGTTCGCCCAAAGCCCCAGCACCGCGACGCCCAGAAGCATCACCCCGATCCCCAGAACCTTGCGCAAGCCGACCTCCACCTCAAGACCGCGGCAGTCTTGACCGCCCGCCCCCCGTGATCAAGGGGGAAGGCGGCGCAAAATGTCACAGATCAGCCGTGCAGCGTCGCCCAGCGGGTGATCAGCGCCGCTTGCAGCCGCCGCGCGCGCTTCTGATAGTCCAGCCCGCCCGCAGGCTGCTCCCGCGCCTCGGGCGGCAGGGCTGCGCGCCGGGCCGTATCGGCGGCGAAGATCGCAAAGGCCAGACGGCGCCCCCCCGGCGGCGCGATATAGCCCGCCAGTGACGAAACGAAGTTGAGCGTACCGGTCTTGGCATGAACCTGCACCGGGTGCCCCTTGATGATCTGTCCCTTGTCATCACGCATGCCGTGGTTCTTCAGCAAGCCCGGCAGCGCGCTGGCCTGAACATCCCCAAGCAACCGCACCATATCTGCGGGCGAGATTCTGCTTTGCCCGCCAAGACCCGAATGGTCGACGAAATGCGCCGACATGCCATGCCGCAACCGCGCCCATTCCTGCATCGCCAGCGCCGAAGCCCGCAGGCTGGCCGCCTGCGAGGCCGACATCCCGGCCACCTCGGCAGTAAGGTTCGTCGAATGCTTCAGCATGTCTTTCAGGATGCCTTCCAGCACAGGGCTGTCATGGCGCGCCAGCAGTTCGGCACCGTCAGGCAGGCTCTCGATCACCTCGGGCGCAGGCAGGGCAATACCCTGCGCCGCCACAAGGGTGCGGAACACATCGCCCGCATAAAGCGCCGGATGACGGACCGGCAGCCACCGCGCACCGCCCTTGCCCAAAGCCTCGGAGGCCACGGTCCAGCGGTCGGCCCCACCATCGCCCTCGTAAGTGAACAGCGGGCGCGCCCGCGTGGCGATACGGACGCTGGCCATATGGACCTCGGGCACGAAACGCTCGGCCCGTGCATCCATGGTCAGCCGCCAGTCAGCCCCGGCCCGGCGCCATTCGAAATGCACGCGGTTGAAATTGAGGTTCAGCCCGGCCACGGCGGGATTGTAGCCGACGAAATCGGGCTGCTCGCCGTCGATGCGCGGCAAAAGCGGCAGCGCGCCGCCCCAGACCAGAAGCCGGCCCGTCGCGCCCCTGATCCCCTGCGCCGCCAGCTTCGCCGCCAGATCCCCCAGCATGTCGGTATCCAGTACCGGATCACCGCCCCCCGCGAGGATCAGATCACCCTGCACCACCCCCTGCACCACCGGCCCACGCCGCAGCACACGGGTCTGGAAGCGATGCACCGGCCCCAGCCGGTCCAGCGCGAAGGCCGCCGTCACCGATTTCAGCACACTGGCAGGCGGCATCGCCTGATCGGCGTCCCGCGCCTCGATCACCGCGCCGGTCACGGCATCGGCCACGATGAAGCCCACCGCCCCGCCCAGCTTCGCCGCTTCCACCAGCTGCCCGGCGCTTTGCGGCTCGGCCCGGACCGCGCCACCATCCCCCCGGCGACGCGGCAACAGCGAGGTGGCGGGCGCTTCGGCCCAGAGCGGCGTCGCCGCCCCGGCCAGAAGCCCGCCAAGCACAAATCGCCGCGTCGGGGAAAAGGGAGGGCGGGACATGGGGACTCACTCCTGTTCAACGCTCATAGCCATAGCGCCAGCGCGATCCGCACGAAACCCCGTGCTCAGCCCGGCGGCGCGTTGCCGCCGCGCCCCCATTCCCCGCGCGCCCGGATCGCGCTTGAGGACATGTCGTTCAGCGGCACATCGGCCAGCACCCAGACCGGCGGCCTGAGCAGACCCAGATCGCCCGCCGCACCTTCGGTCACGCGCTCGCGGGCATACACGCGGGCAGCCCGCCCCATCCGGCCCTTCACGCCCCAGCCGGGCCGCGCCAGCACCCCCACGGGCACCGCCTGCATGATCTGCTCCCAGCGGTCCCAGCGATGGAACTGCACCAGATTGTCCGCGCCCATCAGCCAGACGAAGTTCACCCCCGGATAGATCGCCTGCAACCGCCGGATCGTCGCCGCCGTGTAGCGGGTGCCCAGATGCGCCTCCAGATCGGTGACCACGACGCGCGGATGCCGCATCAGGGCCCGCGCCCGCGCCAGCCGCTCGGCCATTGGCGCCGGCTGACGCGCCTTCAGCGGGTTGCCCGGCGTCACCAGCCACCAGACCCGGTCCAGCCCGAACCGGCGCAGCGCCTCGCGCGTGATATGCACATGCCCCTCATGGGCCGGATCGAAAGATCCACCCAGAAGCCCCACGGTCATGCCGCGCGTCGCGATCGGAAACCCCTGGCGCATCCCTGTCTCCCCCATTCGCGTTCAAACCACGCAGGCACAGGCTTGCCAAGGGCCGATGCGCGGGTAACAACACGGTATGACACCGATCCGTCCTTTTCCCGTTGACGCGCCCGAGGCAACCGCCTGTCTCGTCGCCTATTTCGCTGAACTCAGCGCGCGGTTCGGCCAGACCTTCGACCCCTATGCCGATGCCGACCCCGCCGCGCTGCAACCGCCGCGCGGGCTGTTCCTGATCGCAGGAACCGGGATGCCCATGGGCTGCGTCGCCCTGCGCACCGGCGCCGAGGGCCTGCCCCCCGGCACGGGAGAGGTAAAACGTCTCTGGGTGGCACCTGCCGCGCGTGGGCAAGGCCTTGCCCGCCGCCTGATGGCAGAGGTGGAAACCGCCGCACGCGGCATGGGGCTGAGCCACCTGCGGCTCGATACCAGCCGCCATCTGCCCGAAGCGCAGGCGCTTTACCTGCGCGATGGCTGGACCGGGATCCCACGCTACAACAGCAATCCCTACGCCGATCACTGGTTCGAGAAACAGCTGGGTCCGGCGCAGATTTCCTGAAAGAAATTCGCAAAAGGTTCCCCGAAACCTTTTGCCCGCACCGTCCGGCGGCCTGCGCCTGACCTGACGCGCGCGCGTTGCCCTTCGGCTGCTTCTCCGCTACATACGCGCCAACCCGCGATACGGAGATCCGCAATGGCCAGCTATCAATACGTTTACCACATGGATGGCGTCTCCAAGACCTATCCCGGCGGCAAGAAGGTGTTCGAGAACATCCGCCTGAACTTCCTCCCCGGCGTGAAGATCGGTGTGGTCGGCGTCAACGGCGCCGGCAAATCCACCCTGCTGCGCGTCATGGCCGGCTGGGACAAGGATTTCACCGGCGAGGCCTGGGCCGCCAAGGGCGCAACCGTGGGCTATCTGCCGCAGGAGCCGCAGCTCGACGAAGCGCTGTCTGTGCGCGAGAATGTGAAGCTCGGCGTCGCCGCGAAGCAGGCCAAGCTCGACCGCTACAACGAACTCGCCATGAACTACTCGGATGAAACCGCCGACGAGATGTCGCGGTTGCAGGACGAGATCGACGCCGAAAACCTGTGGGATCTGGACAGCCAGATCGACATCGCGATGGAAGCCCTGCGCTGTCCGCCGGACGACGCCAATGTCGCGACGCTCTCGGGGGGCGAGCGCCGCCGGGTCGCGCTGTGCAAGCTGCTGCTTGAAGCGCCCGACATGCTGCTTCTGGACGAACCGACCAACCACCTCGATGCCGAAACGATCGCCTGGCTGCAAAAGCACCTGATCGAATACAAAGGCACCATCCTGACTGTCACCCACGACCGTTACTTCCTGGATGACATCACCACTTGGATTCTGGAACTGGAACGCGGCCGCGGCATCCCGCATGAGGGCAACTACTCCTCGTGGCTCGACGCAAAGGCCAAGCGCCTCGCGCAGGAAGCCCGTGAGGACAAGGCCAAGCAGAAAGTTCTTGAAAAGGAACTGGAATGGATCAGGGCCGGGGCCAAGGCCCGTCAGGCGAAATCGAAAGCCCGTATTCAGGCCTATGAAAAGATGGCCGACGAGTCGGTCAAGGAACTGGTCGGCCGCGCCCAGATCATCATTCCGCACGGCCCGCGCCTTGGCTCCAAGGTCATCGAATTCGAAAACGTCTCCAAGGCGATGGGCGACAAGCAGCTGATTGAAAACCTGTCCTTCATGCTGCCGCCCGGCGGCATCATAGGTGTGATCGGTCCCAACGGCGCGGGGAAATCCACGCTGATGAAGATGATCACCGGGCAGGAACAGCCCGACAGCGGCACCATCACGCTGGGCGATACCGTGCAACTGTCCTATGTCGATCAGTCACGCGACAGCCTCGACCCGAACAAGAACGTCTGGGAGGAAATCACCGACAGCCTCGACATCGTGGTTCTGGGTGATGCCGAGGTGAACAGCCGCGCCTATTGCTCCTCCTTCAACTTCAAGGGGTCTGACCAGCAGAAGAAGGTCGGCATCCTGTCGGGCGGTGAGCGCAACCGCGTTCACATGGCCAAGCTGCTGAAATCGGGCGGCAACGTCCTGCTGCTTGACGAACCGACCAACGACCTTGACGTTGAAACCCTTCAGGCGCTTGAAGCGGCAATCGAAGAATTCGCGGGCTGCGCGGTTATCATCTCGCACGACCGTTTCTTCCTTGACCGCCTCTGCACCCATATCCTCGCCTTTGAAGGCGATGCGCATGTGGAGTTCTTCGAAGGCAACTTCGACGATTACGAACAGGATAAGATCCGCCGCCTCGGCCCGGATTCCGTGAACCCCAAGCGTGTGAAATACAAGAAGTTCACCCGCTGAACCAAAAACGGCGCGCCCCTGGCGCGCCGTTCCTCTTTCCGGCCCGCTGCCTCAGACAGCAATACCGAAGACATGGCCAACCCCGGCAGTAATCGCCATGGCCGCCGCCCCCCAGAACAGCACCCGCAAAGTCGCCCGCAGTTTCGGCGCGCCGCCCGCCTGCGCCCCCAGCGCACCCAGCACCGCAAGGCAGACCAGCGTCGCGATCACCACCACGGGGATCACCAGCCCTTCCGGGGCCAGAATCGCCGCCAGCAACGGCATCGCCGCCGCGATCGAGAAGGTCAGGCCCGAAGCGAAGGCCGCCTGCAAGGGGTTGGCGGCGTGCACCTCGCTTAACCCCAGCTCCTCGCGCACATGGGCGCCAAGCGCATCCTTCTCGGTCAGCTCGCGCGCCACAAGCGCCGCAGTCGCCGGTGAAAGCCCCCGCGCTTCGTAGATCGAGGCCAGTTCACGCTCTTCCTCTTCGGGCATGTCGATCTGTGCCTGCCGTTCGCGCGCGATATCGGCACGCTCGATATCGGATTGCGAACTGACCGAGACATATTCGCCTGCCGCCATCGACATGGCACCTGCGGCAAGTCCGGCGGCGCCTGCGATCAGCACGGCCGAGGGCGAGGGATCGGCCGCCGCCACCCCCACGATCAGCGAAGCTACGGAAACGATGCCATCATTCGCCCCCAGAACGGCCGCGCGCAGCCAGCCGGAGCGGTTGATGAAATGCAGTTCTTCATGGGCAGATTGGTAGGGAAGGCTCATCTTGTCCTCACATGTCACATCCTGAATGTGTCATGCCGCACCAGCCGCCACAAGCCCGCCTGCTGTCACACCCCGTTGCGCCGGGCGCGCAGCTTCGCAAAATAATCCACCCGCTTTTTCAGCTCGCGCTCGAAGCCACGTTCCGGTGGCGCGTAGAACACGGGGCGTTTCATGCCTTCGGGGAAATAATCCTGCCCTGAAAAGCCGTCCTCAGCATCGTGATCATAGGCATATCCTGCACCATAGCCGATCTCTTTCATGAGCTTGGTCGGCGCGTTGCGGATGTGCAGCGGCGGCGGCAGGCTGCCGGTGTCGCGCGCAGCCACCCGCGCCGCCTTGTAGGCGACGTAAACCCCGTTCGATTTCGGTGCCAGCGCCAGATAGACCACAGCATTGGCGAGCGCCAGTTCCCCCTCGGGACTGCCCAGACGCTCATACGTCTGCCAGGCATCAATGCAGACCGCCTGCGCCTGCGGATCGGCGAGGCCAATATCCTCCACCGCCATACGGGTCAGGCGGCGAGCCAGAAAGCGCGGGTCTTCGCCACCTTCCAGCATGCGGGCAAACCAGTAAAGCGCGGCATCCGGGTCACTGCCGCGCACCGATTTGTGCAGGGCCGAGATGAGGTTGTAATGCTCTTCGCCCGACTTGTCGTATTTGGTCGCCCGTCGCATCAGGCGTTGGCCAAGCTGTTCCGGCGTCAGCGTGCCGCCCTTGTGGGCCGCCACCTGCTCGATCAGGTTCAGCAGCGCCCGGCCATCGCCATCGGCCATCTCCAGCAGCGTCTCGCGCGCCTCGCCGGTCAGCGGCAGCGCGCGGCCCAGCTCTTTCTCGGCCCGCTGTGCGAGGCGCTCCAGATCGGCAAGGCTCAGCCGTTCCAGCACGATCACCTGCGCCCGGCTGAGCAATGCGGCATTCAACTCGAAGGACGGGTTTTCAGTGGTAGCACCGACCAGAAGGATGGTGCCGTCTTCCATATGTGGCAGAAACCCGTCTTGCTGCGCCTTGTTGAAGCGGTGGATCTCATCCACGAACAGCAGCGTCCCCTGCCCGTTGCCGCGCCGGATCTTCGCTTGCTCGAATACCTTGCGCAGCTCCGGCACCCCGGTGAAGATCGCGCTGATCTGCACGAAGGCCAGATTGGTCTGATCGGCCAGCAGCCGCGCGATGGTGGTCTTGCCCACCCCCGGCGGCCCCCAGAGAATCAGCGACGACAGACTGCCCGCCGCCAGCATGGCGCCCAGTGGCCCGTCAGGACCAAGCACATGACCCTGCCCGATCACCTCGTCCAGACTGCGCGGACGCAGCCGGTCCGCCAGCGGGCGCGGCGCCTCGGGCTTCGGGGCAGAGGGGGAGTCGAACAGATCGGCCATGGTGCAAGATTACGCCGCCTGCACGGGCGGCGAAAGGTCAGATGCGGAAACGCAGCAAAAGCTGCTGCCCGCCGCGCTGCACCTCGATACCCCAGCGGCGCGGACCAGGCGCGGTCAGCCGCATCACATCGCCGGGCACCTTGACCGCCTCGCCATTGATCGTCCGCAGCACATCGCCCGGCCGCAACCCGGTGCGTGCCGCCAGCCCTTCTGCATTCGTCACGATCACGCCGTCGGTTGGGCTGTCGCTCAGTTCCAGTTCGTCCAGCACCGCCGGATTGATGCGCGCCACCTCCAGCCCCTGCAACACGCTGCTTTCGCCCAGCGTCACCGCCTCGCGCGGCGGGCTGTCGGGCGGCGCGACCAGCGCGACCCTCGCCTGACGCGCCTCGCCCCGATGCAGGTAATCCACCGTAATCTCACGACCCACCCCAAGCGCCGCCAGCCGGAACATCACACCCTGCGGCGTATCCGTCGCCTCGCCATCGACCGACAGGATGATGTCACCGACCTCCAGCCCCGCCGCCCTGAACGGGCTGTCCGGGTGCAGTGCCGACAGAACTACCCCTTCGGGCCGCGGCAGACCCAGCGCCTCGGCCATGGCCGAATCCATCGCCTGCCCGGTCACCCCGGCCCAGGGCCGTTTGAACCGCGTCTCGCCCGCCTTGGCCTGATCAATGAAGTTACGCACCAGATTGGCGGGAATCGCAAACCCGATCCCGTTGGACCCGCCGCCCTTGGTGACGATGGCGGTATTGATGCCGACAAGCTGCCCTTTCATATCGACCAGCGCACCCCCCGAATTGCCGGGGTTGATGGCCGCATCTGTCTGCACGAAATAGCTGCGCCCGCCGCCCACCGCCAGCGACGACCGGCCAAGCCCCGAGACGATGCCCGAAGACACCGTCTGCCCGACGCCGAACGGGTTGCCGATGGCCAGAACCAGATCGCCCACCTCCAGATCATCGGAATTGCGCAACAGCAGCGAGGGCAGATCGGCCGCGCCTTCAAGTTGCAGCACCGCAAGATCGGCCTGCTCATCCGCCAGCAGCACATGCGCGCGATATTCACGGCGGTCCGACAGCTCCACCCGGATCTCGGTGGCCTGCCCGACAACGTGGTAATTGGAGACCACGATCCCCTCGGGGCTGACGATCACCCCCGAACCGAGCGAGTTCTGCACGCGCGGGGTAACACGGCCGAAATCCTGAAAGAACTGCTCGAAGAACGGATCGCCGGCAAATGGCGTCTCGCGCCGCTGCACCACGACTGTTGCATAGATATTCACCACCGCCGGGGTCGCGGCCTTCACCACGGGCGCGAAGCTCATGGTGATCTCCGCCTGCGAGCCAGGCACGGTATCGGCGGGTGCGGTGACGGGAAGCAGCATCAGGCAGGCGGCGAGGGCGACTGGCAAACGAGGCATCAAAAGGCTCCGGCTTCAGGCTGTTCATCCCGATATGGCGCGATGCCCGCCGAAGGTGCAAGGCGCGCGGCCTCACAAAACCGGGACCGCCCCCCAGCAAATGCAAAAGGCCCGCCGTTACGGCGGGCCTTCCTGTGCCTGAAACGGCGGGAGGATCAGTCCTCCGCAGCCTCTTCGGCCTCAGCGCGGGCGCGGTCGGCAGCGCCTTTGGCCGAGGGGTCACGATCCACGAATTCGATGATCGCCATCGGTGCCATGTCGCCATAGCGGAAACCGGCTTTCAGGATACGGACGTAGCCGCCCTGGCGGTCCTTGTAGCGCGGGCCGAGGATGTCGAACAGGCGCGCAACGTGCTTGTCTTCTTTCAGCTGGGCAGCAGCCTGACGACGGGCGTGCAGATCGCCGCGCTTCGCCAGCGTGATCAGCTTCTCGATGATCGGACGCAGTTCCTTCGCTTTCGGAAGGGTGGTCTTGATCTGCTCGTGCTCGATGAGCGAGCCGGACATATTGGCGAACAGCGCCTTGCGGTGTTCGTGGGTGCGGTTCAGACGGCGGTAGCCGCGAGCGTGACGCATGGTGGTCTCCTACGGTTTTGCTTTGTGTTGCAGCCCTGCGTTGGGGCCGCGTCGTTGGGGCGGAATTGCCCAGGGTTCCCCGCCAGTGCGGGCATTGCAGGAGGGCGTTACCGCCCCCCTTTAACCTCAGAACTGGTCTTCGAAGCGCTTGGCCAGATCTTCGATGTTCTCCGGCGGCCAGTCCTCGACATCCATGCCAAGGTGCAGACCCATGCCCGAGAGCACTTCCTTGATCTCGTTCAGCGACTTGCGGCCGAAGTTCGGGGTGCGCAGCATCTCGGCTTCGGTTTTCTGGATCAGATCGCCGATATAGACGATGTTGTCGTTCTTCAGGCAGTTCGCCGAACGGACCGACAGCTCCAGCTCGTCGACCTTCTTCAGCAGCAGCGGGTTGAATTCCAGCCCGTCTTCCACTTCGCTCCGCGAAGCCGATTCCGGCTCGTCGAAGTTCACGAAGATGGCCAGCTGATCCTGAAGAATACGCGCGGCATAAGCCACGGCATCCTCGGGGGTCAGGCCGCCGTTGGTTTCGATCTTCATGGTCAGCTTGTCATAGTCCAGCACCTGACCTTCGCGGGTCGGCTGCACTTCGTAGCTGACTTTCTTGACCGGAGAGAAGATGGCGTCGATGGCGATGAGGCCGATCGGCGCGTCTTCCGGCTTGTTCTTGTCGGCCGAGACATAGCCCTTGCCGGTATTCACCGTCAGTTCCATGTAGACATCGGCACCGTCGTCGAGGTGGCAGATCACATGGTCCTTGTTCAGGACTTCGATGCCATTCGACTCCGAAATATCGGCAGCGGTCACGACGCCCGGCCCCTTGGCCGAGATCGACAGGCGCTTCGGCCCCTCGACTTCCATCTTCAGCGACACGCCCTTGAGGTTCAGCACGATGTCGGTGACGTCCTCACGAACGCCCGCAACGCTGGAAAACTCGTGCAGAACATTGTCGATCTGGACGGCGGTGATCGCGCCGCCCTGCAGCGACGACATCAGCACGCGGCGCAGCGCATTGCCCAGCGTCAGGCCGAAGCCACGTTCCAGCGGTTCCGCGACAACCGTCGCGGTGCGCGAGGCATCAGGCCCCGGCTTCACGACAAGCTGCGTCGGCTTGATCAGTTCCGCCCAATTCTTGTGGATCATGCTTTCGCCTCCATTCCTGTTTTCCGCCCATGACCAAGAAGCGGAAAACGCCCGAGGTTCAGAAATACGAAACCGGGCCGCGCAAACATGGCGCGGCCCGATCGAAACTCATGCGTCAGACGCGACGACGCTTGGGCGGGCGGCAACCGTTGTGCGCCAGCGGGGTCACGTCGCGGATCGAGGTGATGGTCAGGCCAACCGCGGCCAGCGCGCGCAGCGCCGATTCGCGGCCCGAACCCGGACCCTGCACTTCAACCTCGACGGTCTTCATGCCATGTTCCTGCGCCTTGCGGGCAGCATCCTCAGCGGCCATCTGGGCGGCGTAGGGGGTCGATTTGCGCGAACCCTTGAAGCCCATGGTACCCGAGGACGACCACGAGATCGCGTTGCCCTGGACGTCAGAGATCAGGATTTTGGTGTTGTTGAACGAGGAGTTCACATGAACAACGCCAGCAGCGATGTTCTTGCGCTCTTTCCGCTTCATGCGGGTCTTGTCACGAGCCATGTCTCACCCTCCCCTTACTTCTTCTTGCCGGCGATCGGCTTCGCCGGGCCCTTGCGGGTACGGGCGTTGGTGTGGGTGCGCTGACCGCGAACCGGCAGGTTCCGACGGTGACGCAGGCCGCGGTAGCAGCCGAGGTCCATCAGGCGCTTGATGTTCATCGACACTTCACGGCGCAGGTCGCCTTCAACGGTGAAGTTGGCGTCGATGTATTCACGGATGGCCAGAACTTCGGCATCCGTCAGTTCGTTCACGCGACGGGCACGGTCGATCTTCAGGGCTTCGCAGATCTGCTCGGCATAGAAAGCGCCGATGCCATGGATGTATTGGAGTGCGATCGGGACGCGCTTCCCGGTCGGGATGTTGACGCCAGCAATACGTGCCACGCGTATCTTCCTTCATTGTTGCGGTTCCGTAATGCCAGAACCTTTTTTCACAACTCCGGTGCGGCCTGAGGAGTGCATTAACAGCCGCCCGGTTCGAGAGCCCCTGACCGATTCTCCGATACGGAAAACGAAAGCCACGGACGATTCCCTTTCGGGACGCCGTGGCTTAGGGGGTTTTCAGACGCCCGTCAAGGCGTCGGAGGAAAGTTTCACTTGCTGTCAAGCAGTTTCGCAATTGCCACGCCGACATCCGCCATCGGGGCCATGCCATCCACCTGCTTCAGGTCGCCCTTGGCATAGTAGTAGCCCAGAAGCGGCGCTGTCTTCTTATAATACTCGCGCAGACGACCAGCAAAAACCTCGGGGTTATCGTCGGCGCGGACGGGCTGACCCGCCGCCGCCGCTTCCTCGGCCCGGCGGACGATACGGGCAACCAGTGCCTCATCATCCACCACCAGCTCGATCACCGCATCCAGCTTCTGCCCGGTGCGCGCCAGCAGCGCACCCAGGGCATCAGCCTGAGCGAGGGTGCGCGGGAAGCCGTCGAAGATGAAGCCGCCGCCCGCCGGGCCCGCCATCTTTTCCTCGATCAGCCCGATGACGATCTCGTCCGTCACCAGTTGCCCCTTGTCCATCACTTCGGCGACGCGACGGCCCATCTCGGTGCCCGAGGTCTTGGCCTCGCGCAGCATGTCGCCGGTCGACAGCTGCACCATGTTCCGTTCGTCCACCAGCCGCTTGGCTTGCGTACCCTTGCCTGCGCCCGGCGGTCCCAGAAGGATGATATTGACCATGGTGTGCTGTCCCTCGTGTATTTTAGCGACGCGTCGGCGTCTTGGCCCCGCTGCGCTTTCGGCCGCGAAGCTGCGATTTTTCGATCAGCCCTTCATACTGGTGCGCCAGCAGATGCGACTGGATCTGGTTGATCGTATCCATCGTCACCGAAACCACGATCAGCACGGAAGTCCCACCAAAGTAGAAGGGGATCGAAAGCTGATGGCGGATGATCTCGGGCAGCAGGCAGACGAAGGCCAGATAGGCGGCACCGAGCACGAGAACCCGGTTCACGACATATTCCAGATATTCCTCGGTCTTCTTGCCGGGGCGGATACCGGGCACGAAACCGTTCTGGTTCTTCAGGTTCTCGGCCACGTCATCAACCTTGAACGACACGTTGAACGTGTAGAAATAGGCGAAGAACACGATCATCGACGTGAAGAACAGCAGATACAGCGGCTGCCCCGGCCCGAAATAGGCGAGGATGGTCGACATCACCGGCCCCGTCCCCTGCCCCGAGAAGGCGGCGATGGTGGTCGGCAGCAGCAGCAGCGACGAGGCAAAGATCGCCGGGATCACGCCCGCCGGGTTGACCTTGACCGGCAGGTGCGACGAGCCGCCGTCATAAATCTTCATCCCGACCTGACGGCGCGGATACTGGATATGGATCTTGCGCAGGGCGCGTTCCATGAACACCACAAAGGCGATCACGACGACGACCATCACGATCACACCGATGATGACGCCGGGCGAGATCGCACCCGAACGGCCCTGGCTGAAGAATTGTGCCAGCGCAGCGGGAATTTCGGCCACGATGCCGACGAAGATGATGAGCGAGGTGCCGTTGCCGATGCCGCGCGCGGTGATCTGCTCGCCCAGCCACATCAGGAACATCGTGCCGCCTACCAGCGTCACCACGACCGACAGCTTGAAGAACAGCCCCGGATCATGCGCGAGATCCCCGGCCTCAAGACTGACCGCAATCCCCCAGGCCTGAAACAGCGCCAGCGCCACGGTGCCGTAGCGCGTATACTGGTTCATCTTCTTGCGGCCTTGCTCGCCCTCTTTCTTCAGCTGCTCCAGCGCGGGCACCATGGCCGCCAGAAGCTGAACGATGATCGAGGCCGAGATATAGGGCATGATGCCAAGCGCAAAGATGCCCATACGGCTGATCGCGCCGCCGGTGAACATGTTCAGAATGCCGCCCAGACCGGCCGAAACTCCCGACATGAACTCGCGCAGCGCCTGACCGTCGATCCCCGGCACGGGGATGTAGGTGCCCAGACGATAGACGATCAGAAGGCCGATGGTGAAGAAGATGCGTTGGCGAAGGTCCGTGGCCTTGCCAAGGGCGCCCCAGCTGAGGTTCGCCGCCATTTGCTCTGCAGCAGATGCCATGCCCGTGTCTTTCATGATTGCGCCGCCGAACCGGGGTTTTCCGGTCGGCGGCGCGGGAAAACTCTGCACCGATGTAA
Source organism: Gemmobacter caeni (assembly GCF_003054195.1). Lineage (GTDB taxonomy): Bacteria > Pseudomonadota > Alphaproteobacteria > Rhodobacterales > Rhodobacteraceae > Gemmobacter > Gemmobacter caeni. Next base: position 81,295 of record NZ_QBKP01000004.1, on the reverse strand, counting down.
GCGGTCTGGCGACCGCTCACAACCTTTATTCCGCCGCAGCCGCCGCAGCTTCCGCCACGCTGAGCTTGCCGCCAGCCTTGGCGACCGCGTCGATGGCAGCCTGCGAGGCGCCGGTGACGGTCAGCGTGACTTTCGACTTGATCTCGCCCTTGGCCAGAACGCGGATACCGTCACGCTTGCGCGAGGTGACGCCGGCAGCAACCAGCATGTCTTCGGTGATCTCGGCCTTGGCGTCCAGCTTGCCAGCCTCGATGAACTTCTCGATCAGACCGAGGTTCACAACGGCATAGTGCTTGGCGTTCGGCTTGTTGAAGCCGCGCTTCGGCAGACGACGGTAAAGCGGCATCTGGCCGCCTTCGTAGCCGCCCAGAGCAACGCCCGAACGCGATTTCTGACCCTTGATACCACGACCGGCGGTCTTGCCCTTGCCCGAACCCGGGCCGCGCGCAACGCGCTTCTGCTTGCGGGCCGCGCCTTCGTTGTCGCGCAGTTCATTCAGTTTCATGTCGCTTCTCCTTGGCCGGAAATGCCCCCACAAGCGACAGAGGGGCACACACGGCATATGATGGTGATTCTCGTGGCGTGGACGCCACCGGGGGCGTATAGACGTCATTCCTGCGTCACGCAAGCTTTCGCGCCCGAAACTTGACCTTGGCCGCCCCTGCCCTTTCTATGAGACAGGACGGACGCGGGAGGGCCGGATGTCCAGTCTCTACCTTGCATCAGCTCTGGCTTATCTGGCCGTCATCATCCTGTTTGCGGCGCTGCATCTGCGCGGCGATTACAGCCCGATCCGGCAGGCCCTCAGCGATTATGGTATCGGGCCGTCGCATCCGTTGTTTGTCGGCTATGCGGTGGCGGGGATCGCCGCGAGCAGTCTGCTCGCCGCTGCCGTGCTGGAAGACGGCCGCTTCACCCTGCGCGCCGGTCTGTGCCTTCTGGGCATGGCCGCTCTGCCGCTGGGCGTGGTGGCCTATCCGACGGATATCGAGGGCGAGCCGTCAAGCCGCACGGGCAGGCTGCACCTGGCCTTCGCAGTTGCCAATTTTGCGCTGGCGTATATCGCCATCGACGACCTGTTTCCCGATGCGGAAAGCCTGCCGCCCGCTGCGTTCCGCCACCTGCTTGGCGCGCTTTACTGGGTCGTGACGGCATCGCTGCTCGGGGTCGCGGTCTGCCTCGTTCACGCGCTGCGCCACAGGATCTTTGGACTGCTGGAGCGGCTTTATCTGTTCAGCTCGGCACTGTGGCTTGGTCTCTTTGCCCTTGGAATGGCACTGGCACCACATGGCGCGCAATGAAAACGCCCCGCCGGTTGGGCGGGGCGTTTCCGATCTCGGATGCGTAGCGATCAGCCGCGCTCTTCGATGATTTTCACAAGATGCGAGATCTTGTTGACCATGCCGCGAACCGCCGGAGTGTCCTCCAGTTCACGGGTGCGGCGCAGCTTGTTCAGGCCGAGGCCCTTCAGCGTCGCGGTCTGGATGGCGGGGCGGCGCGCGGCCGAAGCCACTTGCTGCACGACGATGGTTTTCTTGGCCATGGTCTACTCCTTACGCCTCGACAGCTTCATCTTCGGGCTTCTTCAGGATGTCGGCCACTTTCTTGCCGCGACGCTGCGCGACCTGACGGGGGCTCGATTCCTGCTTCAGACCGTCGATGGTCGCGCGGATCATGTTGTAAGGGTTCTGCGAACCCAGCGACTTCGCCACCACGTCCTGGATGCCCAGCATCTCGAACACGGCGCGCATCGGACCACCGGCGATGATCCCGGTACCGGGAACAGCCGCGCGCATCACAACACGACCGGCGCCATGACGGCCTTCCATGTCGTGGTGCAGGGTGCGCGAGTCTTTCAGCGGCACGCGAACGAGCGAGCGCTTGGCCTGCTCGGTCGCCTTGCGGATCGCCTCGGGCACTTCTTTCGCCTTGCCCTTGCCGAAGCCCACGCGGCCGCGCTGGTCGCCGACAACCACGAGTGCAGCAAAGCCGAAGCGTTTGCCGCCTTTCACGGTTTTCGACACGCGGTTGATCGCCACGAGACGATCGGCGAATTCCGGGGTTTCCTCGCGCTCGGCGCGGCGTTCCCGGCGGTTTTCACGTTCTGCCATCATCGTCTCCTTAGAACTTCAGGCCGCCTTCACGGGCAGCATCGGCCAAGGCCTTGATCTTCCCGTGAAAGAGGAAACCACCGCGGTCGAAGTAGCACTCTTCGACACCGGCCGCCTTGGCACGTTCCGCAATCGTGGCGCCCACCTTCGCGGCGGCCTCCACGTTGTTCTTGCCCACGAAGCCCAGCTCTTTCTCCAGCGTCGAAGCCGAAGCGAGCGTCACGCCGCGCACGTCGTCGATCAGCTGAACGCTGATGTTCTTCGACGAGCGGTGCACAGACAGGCGGGCGCGTCCAGCGGACATCGCCTTCAGTTTGTTCCGGACGCGCAGGCGGCGCTTGAGGAACAGCTCTCTTTTGTTGTTCGCCATTTTCGCCACCCTTACTTCTTCTTGCCTTCCTTGCGGAAGATGAACTCACCCTTGTAGCGGATGCCCTTGCCCTTGTAGGGCTCGGGACGTTTCCACTCACGGATGTTCGCAGCGACCTGGCCAACGAGTTGCTGGTCGATGCCTTCCACAACGATTTCGGTCTGCTTCGGGGACGTGACGGTCACGCCCTGAGGCACTTCGAAGTTCACTTCATGCGAATAGCCAAGCGACAGTTTCAGGATATTGCCCTGCATCGCGGCGCGGTAACCCACGCCCTGAATTTCGAGCTCTTTCTTGAAGCCGTCGGTCACGCCGATGACGAGGTTTTCGACCATCGAGCGGGCCATGCCCCACTGCTGGCGCGCACGCTTGGAGGTGCCGCGCGGGGTCACCTTCACAGCGCCGTCTTCCAGCGACAGGGTCACATCGTCGGTCGCGGTGAAGGAACGGGTGCCTTTCGGCCCCTTCACTTCGATCGACTGGCCTTTGATTTCGGCCGAGACGCCCTTGGGAAGCGCGACGGGTTTTTTGCCGATACGAGACATCTAACCCTCCTCAGAACACGGTGCAGAGCACTTCGCCGCCAACATTGGCGGAACGTGCAGCTGCATCGGACATCACGCCCTTGGGGGTCGACACGATGGAAACGCCCAGGCCATTGCGGACCGACGGGATTTCCTTGACGCCCATGTAGACGCGACGGCCGGGTTTCGACACGCGCTTCAGTTCACGGATGACCGGCTCGCCTTCGAAATACTTCAGCGAGATCACCAGCTCGCCCTGACCATTGTCGGTCGAGGCACGCTCGTAACCACGGATGTAACCTTCCGAGGCCAGCACATCCAGAACCCAGGCGCGAAGCTTCGAGGCCGGGGTCGAGACAGTCGATTTACCGCGCGCCTGAGCGTTGCGGATGCGGGTCAGCATATCGCCGAGAGGATCGTTCACAGACATGGTCGCTCCTCCTTACCAGCTCGACTTGACCATGCCCGGGATCTGGCCGAAGGAGGCCAGCTCGCGCAGCATGATCCGCGACAGTTTCAGCTTACGATAGTAAGCATGGGGACGGCCGGTGAGCTGGCAGCGGTTGTGCAGCCGGGTCGCCGACGAGTTGCGGGGCAGTTGGGCCAGCTTCTGTGCCGCTGCGAAACGCTCGGCAACGGGCAGGTCCTGGTTCGAGATGATCTCTTTGAGAGCAGCGCGCTTGGCGGCGTAGACGTCCACCAGATGCTGACGCTTCTTCTCGCGTTCGATCATGGATTTTTTAGCCATAATGATTTCCTCGCGCGATCAGCTGGAGAACGGCATGTTGAAGTGCTTGAGCAGCGACTTCGCTTCAGCGTCGGTCTTGGCGTTGGTGCAGATGATGATGTCCATGCCCAGAACGTCGTCGATCTTGTCGAACTCGATTTCGGGGAACACGATCTGCTCTTTCAGCCCCATGGCATAGTTGCCACGGCCATCGAACGACGTGCCCTTGACGCCGCGGAAGTCGCGGACGCGCGGCAGCGCGACGTTGATGAGACGGTCGAGGAATTCATACATGCGGTCACCGCGCAGGGTCACCTTGCAGCCCAGCGGCATCTCTTCCCGCACACGGAAGCCGGCGATCGACTTCTTGGCGTGGGTGATGACAGCCTTCTGACCGGCAATCGCGGTCAGCTGCTCGGCGGCGGCTTTCACCTTCTTGGTGTCCTTCACCGCTTCGCCAACGCCCATGTTGATCACGATCTTGTCCAGACGCGGGATCTGCATGTCGTTCTTGTAGCTGAATTCTTCTTTCAGCGCGGCGCGGATTCGGGTTTTGAACTCGGCCTTCAGACGCGGGGTGTATTCGGCAGCGTCAAGCATCAGATCACGTCCCCCGTGGTCTTGGCGAAGCGCACTTTCTTGCCGTCTTCCATGCGGAAGCCGACGCGGGTGGCCTTGCCGTTCTTGTCAACGATGGCGAGGTTCGACAGGTCGATCGGCATCGCCTTGGCGATGCGGCCACCCTGCGACGAGGCCGATTGCTTGGTGTGGCGGATGGCGATGTTCACGCCCTCGACAACGGCCTTGTTCGCCGACGGGTTCACCGAGGTGATCTCGCCCTGCTTGCCCTTGTCCTTGCCAGTCAGCACGACAACCGTGTCGCCTTTTTTCAGCTTCGCAGCCATATCACAGCACCTCCGGCGCCAGCGAGATGATCTTCATGAAGTTCTTGGCACGCAGTTCGCGCACGACCGGCCCGAAGATACGGGTGCCGACCGGTTCGCCCTGGTTGTTCAGGATGACGGCGGCATTACGGTCGAAGCGGATCGAGGTGCCGTCTTCACGACGGACTTCCTTGGCGGTGCGAACGACAACGGCCTTGCGGACGTCACCCTTCTTCACGCGACCCTTCGGAATCGCCTCCTTGACCGACACCACGATGATGTCGCCCACGGATGCGTAGCGGCGGTGCGAGCCGCCCAGAACCTTGATGCACTGAACCCGGCGAGCGCCGGAGTTGTCAGCAACATCCAGATTGGTCTGCATCTGGATCATTTGGTTTCTCCCGACCTTTGGAGCGGCTGATCAGCACCGCCCCAGGGTTTCGTTCAGATGACTGAACGATGGGACCGGAGCCTTCTCAGGCCTCGGCCACCACCGTCCAGCGCTTCGTCTTCGAGATCGGCGCGCATTCTTCAATGCGCACGGTGTCACCGACCTTGAACTTGTTATCCGCGTCGTGAGCGCGATATTTCTTCGACTTCCGCACGGTCTTTTGCAGAAGCGGGTGCTTGAAGCGACGCTCAACCAGAACGGTGATGGTCTGTTCGTTCTTGTCCGAGGTGACGACACCTTGCAGGATACGCTTGGGCATGTGCCTACTCCTCAGTTCGCAGCTTCAGCAGCTTGCTGGTTCAGAACCGTCATGATGCGGGCGACTTCCTTGCGGACGGCACGCATGCGGGCGGTGTTCTCAAGCTGGCCGGTCGCCTGCTGGAAGCGCAGGTTGAACGCTTCCTTCTTCAGCGCCACGAGCTGCTCGCGCAGCTCGGCCGGCGCCTTGGCCTTCAGTTCCTTGGCGGTCATACGCCTGTTCCTTTTCACAATCGCCAGACGGCCCCTGTTTTATGGGGTGACCGTTACCCTGGCGGATCAATGACAAATCCGCGAATCTCCGGTCACCCGGAATCCGCAGGATGCGGTTCCTTACCGGAGGGGGCCTGCAAGGGCAAGGGAAACTTTGCCGCAAGCAAAAGCCCCCGGCCTTTCGGACCGGGGGCTTTCAATCTTTCGGGTCAGACCGGGATTACCAGTCTTCGCGAACCACGATGCGCGAGGTGACCGGCAGCTTCATCGCGCCGAGGCGCAGGGCCTCGCGGGCGATGACTTCGGACACGCCGTCGATCTCGAACATCACGCGGCCCGGCTTCACCTTGCACGCCCAGTAGTCGATCGAGCCCTTGCCTTTACCCATCCGCACTTCGGTCGGTTTCGACGAAACCGGAACATCCGGGAAAATGCGGATCCAGACGCGACCCTGACGCTTCATGTGGCGGGTGATCGCACGACGGGCAGCTTCGATCTGGCGCGCGGTCACACGCTCCGGCTCGGTTGCCTTCAGGCCGAAGGTGCCGAAGTTCAGGGCGAAACCGCCCTTGGCTTCGCCGTGGATCCGGCCCTTGTGCTGTTTGCGGAACTTCGTCCGTTTCGGTTGCAGCATCTTTCTCTACTCCCTTACGCGCGCTCGCGGTCGCGGCGCTGCGGACGCGGAGACGGGGTCTCTTCCGACAGACGACGGTCATGCGCTTGCGGGTCGTGCTCAAGGATCTCGCCTTTGAAGACCCAGACCTTCACACCGATGATCCCGTAAGGGGTCTTGGCTTCCGACAGCGCATAGTCGATGTCGGCGCGCAGGGTGTGCAGCGGCACGCGGCCTTCACGATACCATTCGGTCCGCGCGATTTCCGCGCCGCCCAGACGGCCCGAGACGTTCACACGGATGCCGAGGGCACCCAGACGCATCGCGTTCTGCACGCCACGCTTCATGGCGCGACGGAAGGAAACGCGACGTTCCATCTGCTGAGCGATCGATTCGGCCACCAGTTGCGCGTCGAGCTCCGGCTTGCGGACTTCGACGATGTTCAGGTGCAGTTCCGAAGCGGTGAACTTCGACAGCTTCTTGCGAAGCGTCTCGATGTCCGCGCCTTTCTTGCCGATGATGACGCCCGGACGCGCAGCGTGAATGGTCACGCGGCACTTCTTGTGCGGACGTTCGATGATCACTTTCGAGATCCCGGCCTGCTTGACTTCCTCATGGATGAAGTCGCGCATCTTGAGATCTTCGAGCAGCAGATCGCCGTAATCTTTCGAATCAGCGAACCAGCGGCTGTCCCAGGTCCGGTTGACCTGAAGACGCATCCCGATAGGGTTGACCTTCTGACCCATTACGCAGTCTCCCCTTTCTGACGCACCTTGATGGTGATTTCCGAGAACGGCTTCATGATCTTGCCGAACCGGCCACGCGCACGCGGACGGCCACGTTTCATCACCAGGTTCTTGCCGCACCAGGCTTCGGCAACCACCAGTTCGTCAACGTCGAGACCGTGGTTGTTTTCAGCGTTGGCAACAGCCGACTGAAGGCACTTCAGAACGTCCTGCGCAATCCGCTTCTTCGAGAAGGTGAGGTCGGCAATCGCCTTGTCCACCTTCTTGCCGCGGATCAGGCCGGCAACCAGATTGAGCTTCTGCGGCGAGGTGCGAAGCATACGGGCTTTCGCCATCGCTTCGTTGTCCGCCACGCGGCGCGGATTCTTTTCCTTACCCATGGCTTACTTCCTCTTGGCTTTCTTGTCGGCCGCGTGACCGTAGTAGGTCCGCGTCGGCGAATATTCACCGAACTTCTGGCCGATCATTTCTTCGGTCACCGCGACGGGGATGTGCTTCTTGCCGTTGTAGACGGCAAAGGTCAGACCCACGAATTGCGGCAGGATCGTCGAGCGACGCGACCAGATCTTGATCACTTCGTTCTTGCCCGACTCGCGCGCCTTCTCTGCTTTCTTCAGCAGGTAGGCATCGACGAAGGGGCCTTTCCAGATAGAACGTGCCATGGATTAGCGTCCCTTCTTCTTCGCGTGGCGCGACCGGACGATATACTTGTCGGTCTGCTTGTTCGAACGGGTGCGGTTGCCCTTGGTGCCCTTGCCCCACGGAGTAACCGGGTGACGGCCGCCCGAGGTCCGGCCTTCACCACCGCCGTGCGGGTGGTCGATCGGGTTCATCGCGACGCCGCGGACGGTCGGACGCACGCCCTTGTGGCGCATACGACCGGCTTTACCGAAGTTCTGGTTCGAGTTGTCCGGGTTCGACACGGCACCGACGGTCGCCATGCATTCCTGACGCACCATGCGCAGCTCGCCCGAGGACAGCCGGATCTGGGCATAGCCACCGTCACGACCGACGAACTGGGCATAGGTGCCGGCAGCACGGGCCAGCTGGCCGCCCTTGCCGGGCTTCAGCTCGACGTTGTGGACGATCGTACCGATCGGCATACCCGAGAAGGGCATCGCATTGCCCGGCTTCACGTCGGTCTTGGCGCCGGCGACAACGGTGTCACCCACGGCCAGACGCTGCGGAGCGAGGATGTAGGCCAGTTCGCCATCGTTGTATTTCACGAGAGCGATGAAGGCGGTGCGGTTCGGATCGTATTCGATCCGCTCGACGACCGCCGGAACGTCGAACTTGCGACGCTTGAAGTCAACGACGCGGTAGAGACGCTTCGCGCCACCACCCTTGTGCCACATCGTGACGCGTCCGGTGTTGTTACGGCCACCCGTCTTGGTCAGACCCTCGGTGAGGGCTTTGACCGGACGGCCTTTGAACAGCTCCGAACGGTCGATCAGAACCAGCCCACGCTGGCCAGGCGTCGTCGGTTTATACGACTTGAGTGCCATGCTTTCTGTCTTCCGTTAGCTTGCGCATAACGCCCCTCGGTCCTTGCGGCTTTCAGGTCGCTTTCGCGCGGTTGAAGGGCTCCGAAGATCCCCGGTGACATGCGAAATCAGATTCCGCAAAAGACCGGCGGCCCCGGAAATCCCGGGGCCGCGCGATTCGTAGCGGCTTCTATCAGAGGCCCGAGGCCACGTCGATAGTGTTCCCCTCTTCGAGGATCACATAAGCCTTCTTCTTGTCCGAGCGCTCACCCGCGATGCCGCGGAAGCGCTTGTTCTTGCCCTTGGCGACAACGGTGTTCACGGCCTTCACCTTCACACCAAAGACGGCCTCAACGGCTTCCTTGATCTGGGGCTTGGTCGCATCCATCGACACGAGGAACGTCGCCGCATTCGAGACTTCGGCCGCGAGGGTCGTTTTCTCGGTGATGATCGGCTTCTTGATCAGGTCGTAATGTTCGGGCTTGGCGGTCATTTCAGACGAGCCTCCAGAGCTTCGATCCCGGCCTTGGTGATGACCAGCTGGTCACGGCGCAGGATGTCATAGACGTTGGCACCCATCGACGGCAGAACATCGATGGTCTCGATGTTGCGGGCGGCCTTGACGAAGTTCTCGTTCACTTCCGCACCGTCGATGATCAGAACGCGCTTCCAGCCCAGTTCCTTCGCCGCCTTCGCCAGCTGCGCGGTCTTGGCTTCCGCCATGGCCAGCGTATCGACGATGATCAGCTCACCCGCCTTGGCTTTCGCCGAGAGCGCGTGACGCAGACCCAGAGCGCGGAACTTCTTCGGCAGGTCATGGGCGTGCGACCGCGGGGTCGGGCCCTTGTAGACGCCACCGTGACGGAAGATCGGCGCCTTCTTGGAACCGTGGCGGGCGCCGCCGGTGCCTTTCTGGCGATAGATCTTCTTGGTCGAGTAGGACACGTCCGACTTGCCCAGAACCGAGTGCGTGCCAGCCTGTGCTTTCGCACGCTGCCAGCGCACCACACGGTGCAGGATGTCGGCGCGCGGCTCGAGGCCGAACAGCGCTTCGTCCAGATCGATGGAACCGGCCTTGCCGCCGTCCAGCTTGATCACATCAAGTTTCATGCTTCACCCCCTTCGACGGCGGCTTCAGCAGCCGGAGCAGCCGAACGCACGGCAGCCGGCAGCGGCAGACCGGCCGGAGCCGCTTTCTTCACCGCATCCTTGATGGTGACCCAGCCACCCTTGGAACCGGGCACGGCGCCCTTCACCAGGATCAGGCCACGGTCGGCATCGGTCTTCACGACTTGCAGGTTCTGCGTGGTCACACGCACGGCACCCAGATGGCCAGCCATCTTCTTGCCCTTGAACACCTTGCCGGGGTCCTGGCACTGGCCGGTCGAACCGTGCGAACGGTGCGAGATCGACACACCGTGCGAGGCGCGCAGACCACCGAAGTTGTGACGCTTCATCGCACCGGCAAAGCCTTTACCGATCGAGGTGCCCGCGATGTCAACGAACTGACCCGCGAGGTAATGGTCGGCGGTGATTTCCGCGCCCACATCGATCAGGTTTTCGGCCGACACGCGGAACTCGGCCACTTTGCGCTTCGGCGCCACATTCGCTTTCGCGAAGTGACCACGCTGCGCGGCGGTCGTGTTCTTGGCCTTGGCGGAACCGGCACCCAGCTGAACGGCGGTATAGCCATCCTTGTCAGCGGTACGCTGTGCGACCACTTGCAGGGCGTCGAGTTGAAGAACGGTCACAGGAACCTGCTTGCCGTCTTCGAGGAACAGCCGGGTCATGCCCAGCTTCTTGGCGATAACACCAGAACGCATCTGCTTCGCCTCCCCTTACACTTTGATCTCGACGTCCACGCCAGCGGCGAGGTCGAGCTTCATCAGCGCGTCCACGGTCTGGGGGGTCGGATCGACGATGTCGAGAAGACGCTTGTGCGTGCGGATTTCCCACTGGTCGCGCGACTTCTTGTCGATGTGCGGACCACGGAGAACCGTGAATTTCTCGATCTTGTTCGGCAGCGGGATCGGGCCGCGCACTTGCGCGCCGGTCCGCTTGGCCGTGTTGACGATTTCCTGGGTGCTGGCATCCAGCACACGGTAATCGAAGGCTTTCAGCCTGATACGGATAGTCTGGCTCATATGGTGCCCCTTGGGCTCGGCGGGAAGTCTCGGGCCGGCGCACCGCCCCCAAACCCCTCTTCCGTAGGTTTCTTGCACAGGGATGAAAGAAACGAGTCGGCCCCAAGGGACCGACCCGTTCACATCGAGGGCGCGTTTAGACCGCCTGCGACTATAAAGCAAGGGTGGAATCGTCCACGCTGCCAAATTCGGTGGCCGTCCGGCTACGGATCACCCGGAAAACCGAAGATGTCCATCCTGAAGCCACGGCGCCCAAGGCCAAGCCGGAACGGCATCTGCCGGTCCGGCACCCCGGCCAGAATGAACACCGCCTGAATCATGACCAGCAGCCCGACCACGAACACCATCACCCCGCCCCACAGCCATTTGCCACCGGCCTTGTCGCTGCGCATCTCGCCGGTTTCCGGCCTGTATCGTCCCGGGACAACCTCCCCGATCAGATGGATCTTGTGCGACTGCCAATAGGCCTGCGCATATTCCGCCCGCGGCGGGGTCGCCCCCGCCAGCGCAAAGACGGGGCGGTATTCGAAACGCGCATCCGGCTCCGTACCCGACGGAACCTTGCGGGACTGAAAATCCACCACCACCAGCTGCACCGGATCGGACTGGAACAGGAAAACCAGCCCGTTCCATGAAAAGAGATACCCCATGAAACACATCGCCGCGCCCAGCAGCGAATATTTCAGGGCGTTAATAACCATAAATACAAGACGCATGCACTTTTTCCCGAATGTTTGGGAAAGCTCTGCCCGATCCTGACGGCGGGAGTGTGTCATAACCGCGGCCACGGGCGGCAATTGAAAAGGCCGCCCCGAGGGGCGGCCTTTCAATCAGATGATCTGCGAGATTACCCGATGATCTTCGACACGCCTTTTATGGCGCGTCTTTGGATCATCATTCGATGATCTTCGACACCACGCCGGCGCCGACGGTGCGGCCGCCTTCGCGGATGGCGAAGCGCAGCTTCTCTTCCATCGCGATCGGCGCGATCAGCGACACGTTGAACTTCAGGTTGTCGCCCGGCATCACCATCTCGGTGCCTTCCGGCAGTTCCACCGTCCCGGTCACGTCCGTCGTGCGGAAGTAGAACTGCGGACGGTAGTTCGCGAAGAACGGCGTGTGACGGCCACCTTCCTCTTTGGTGAGGATGTAGGCTTCCGCTTCGAACTTGGTGTGCGGCTTCACCGAACCCGGCTTGCACAGCACCTGACCACGCTCGATCCCGTCGCGGTCCACGCCACGCAGCAGCAGGCCGACGTTGTCGCCCGCTTCGCCCTGGTCCAGCAGCTTGCGGAACATCTCGACGCCGGTGCAGACGGTCTTCTTGGAAGCGCGGATCCCCACGATTTCAAGCTCTTCGCCAACCTTCACAACGCCACGCTCGATCCGGCCGGTGGCCACGGTGCCACGACCCGAGATCGAGAACACGTCTTCGACCGGCATCAGGAACGGCTGGTCCACAGCACGCGCCGGAGTCGGGATGTATTCGTCCACCGCCGCGATCAGCGCGCGGATCGCGTCTTCGCCGATTTCCTTGTCGGTGCCGTTCATCGCCGCCAGAGCCGAGCCCTTGATGATCGGAATGTCATCGCCGGGGTAGTCATACGACGACAGCAGTTCGCGGATTTCCATTTCCACGAGTTCCAGCAGCTCCGGGTCATCGACCTGGTCCACCTTGTTCCTGAACACGACCATGTAGGGAATGCCCACCTGACGGCCGAGCAGGATGTGCTCGCGCGTCTGCGGCATCGGGCCGTCAGCCGACGAAACCACCAGGATCGCGCCGTCCATCTGCGCCGCGCCCGTGATCATGTTCTTCACATAGTCCGCGTGGCCGGGGCAATCGACGTGCGCATAGTGACGCGCATCCGATTCGTACTCAACGTGCGCCGTCGAGATCGTGATCCCGCGAGCACGCTCTTCCGGCGCACCGTCAATCTGGTCATAGGCGCGGAATTCACCAAAATACTTGGTGATCGCAGCGGTCAGCGTCGTCTTCCCGTGGTCAACGTGGCCAATCGTGCCAATGTTGACGTGCGGTTTGTTCCGTTCAAACTTTGCCTTTGCCATGGGGGCAAACTCCTCAATTCGTTGCGATGCGGTGCGCGGATGCGCACCCTACGGGCTGGTAGGGCGGGGTTGCCCCCGCCACACCGGATCAGGCGTATTTCTTCTGGATCTCTTGCGAGATGTTTTCCGGCACGGCGTCATAATGATCGAAGATCATGGTGAACACCGCACGCCCCGAGGACATCGAGCGCAGGTTGTTGATGTAGCCGAACATGTTGGCGAGCGGCACCATGGCGGTGATCACGTTCGCATTGCCGCGGCTGTCCTGCCCCTGAACCATGCCCCGACGCGAGGTCAGGTCGCCGATGATGCCGCCGGTGTATTCTTCCGGGGTCACCACTTCGACTTTCATGATCGGTTCCAGCAGCTTCGCGCCGGCTTTCTTCAGACCTTCACGCATAGCGGCACGCGAGGCGATCTCGAAGGCCAGGACCGACGAGTCGACGTCGTGGAACGCACCGTCAACCAGCGCGACCTTGAAGTCGATCACCGGGAAGCCAGCCAGCGGGCCGGAATCCATGACCGATTTGATGCCTTTCTCGACGCCGGGGATATATTCCTTCGGCACCGCGCCACCCACGATCTTCGACTCGAACGAATAGCCTTCGCCCGGCTGGGTCGGGGTGATCTGCAGCTTCACGCGCGCGAACTGGCCGGTACCGCCGGTCTGTTTCTTGTGCGTGTAGTCGATTTCGTGCGGTTGCGAGATGGTTTCGCGATAGGCCACCTGCGGAGCACCGATATTCGCCTCGACCTTGAACTCACGACGCATACGGTCGACGAGGATGTCGAGGTGAAGTTCGCCCATACCCTTCATGATGGTCTGGCCGGATTCGAAGTTGGTCTCGACGCGGAACGACGGGTCTTCGGCAGCCAGACGTGCGAGGGCGAGGCCCATCTTTTCCTGGTCGGCCTTCGACTTCGGTTCCACGGCGATCTCGATCACCGGCTCCGGGAAGGTCATGGTTTCCAGAACAACGGCGTTGTTCGGGTCGCAGAGCGTGTCACCCGTGGTGGTCTCTTTCAGACCGGCCAGTGCGATGATGTCGCCCGCGAAGGCTTCTTCGATTTCCTCGCGGTTGATGGCGTGCATCATCATCATCCGGCCCACGCGCTCGCGCTTGCCTTTGGTCGCGTTCAGCATCGAGTCGCCCTTTTTGAGGACGCCCGAATAGATGCGGGTAAAGGTCAGCGAACCGACGAAGGGGTCGTTCATGATCTTGAACGCCAGCGCCGAGAAGGGCTGGGCATCGTCGGCCGAACGCGCGATGTCGCGGGTTTCGGTCTCGTCACCGGGTTTGAAGCCCATGTAAGCCGGGATATCCAGCGGCGACGGCAGGAAGTCGATCACGGCGTTCAGAACCGGCTGCACGCCCTTGTTCTTGAACGACGAGCCGGCCAGAACCGGAACGAAGGCCATCGCGAGGCAACCCTTGCGGATCAGCTTGCGCAGCGTGTCGACGTCGGGCTCGTTGCCTTCCAGATAGGCTTCCATCGCGTCGTCGTCTTGCTCGACTGCGAGTTCAACCAGCTTGCCGCGCCATTCGTCGGCAACATCCTTCAGCTCGTCGCGGATGTCACGGATGTCCCAGGTCGCGCCCAGGTCTTCGCCGTGATACACCCACTCCTTCATCAGGACGAGGTCGACAATGCCTTCCAGCTTGTCTTCGGCACCGATGGGCAGGGCCACCGGGCACGGAGTCGCGCCGGTGCGGTCCTTGATCATCTGCACACACTTGAAGAAGTCGGCACCGATCTTGTCCATCTTGTTGACATAGACGATGCGCGGCACCTTGTAGCGGTCAGCCTGACGCCACACGGTTTCGGTTTGCGGCTCGACACCGGCGTTGGCGTCGAGAAGGCACACCGCACCGTCCAGAACGGCCAGCGAACGTTCCACCTCGATGGTGAAGTCCACGTGGCCGGGGGTGTCGATGATGTTGAAGCGGTGCTTCGCCGAAGTCGGGTTCTTGCCGTCTACGGTCTTTTCCCAGAAGGTCGTGGTCGCAGCGGAGGTAATGGTGATCCCCCGCTCCTGCTCCTGCTCCATCCAGTCCATCGTCGCGGCGCCGTCGTGGACTTCGCCGATCTTGTGGGACTTGCCGGTGTAGTACAGGATACGCTCGGTCGTCGTGGTTTTACCCGCGTCGATGTGCGCCATGATCCCGAAGTTGCGGTAAAGGTCGAGCGGATATTCGCGTGCCATGATGGCGTCCCCTTACCAGCGGTAATGGCTGAACGCTTTGTTCGCGTCGGCCATCTTGTGGGTGTCTTCACGCTTCTTCACAGCGGTGCCGCGGTTGTTCACCGCGTCAGCCAGTTCGGCGGCCAGACGTTCTTCCATGGTATTCTCGTTGCGCTTGCGGGCAGCGGTGATGACCCAGCGGATCGCCAGGGCTTCACGGCGCTCGGTGCGCACTTCGACCGGAACCTGATAGGTCGCACCGCCCACACGGCGGCTGCGGACCTCGACGGCCGGCTTGACGTTGTCCAGGGCTTCATGGAACGCCTGAACCGGCTCGCGCTTCAGGCGCTTTTCCATGCGCTCCAGAGCGCCATAGACGATCGACTCGGCGACGGACTTCTTGCCGTCGATCATCAGGTTGTTCATGAATTTGCTCAGCACGCGATCGCCATATTTGGCGTCGGGCAGGATCTCGCGCTTTTCGGCGGCGTGACGACGGGACATCTCTCAGTTCCTCACTTCGGACGCTTGGCGCCGTATTTCGAACGACGCTGACGACGGTCTTTGACACCCTGGGTATCCAGGACGCCACGCAGGATGTGGTAACGCACACCGGGAAGGTCTTTTACCCGGCCGCCGCGGATCAGCACCACCGAGTGTTCCTGCAGGTTGTGCTTTTCGCCGGGAATGTAGCTGATGACCTCGAAGCCATTGGTCAGGCGCACCTTGGCAACCTTACGCATAGCGGAGTTCGGCTTCTTCGGGGTCGTGGTGTACACGCGGGTGCACACGCCGCGCTTCTGCGGGCAGGATTCCAAGTGCTGCGACTTGGACCTTTTCACTTTCGCTTCCCGCGGCTTGCGGATCAGCTGTTGGATCGTCGGCATTAAACTAGCCTCTATCTTGCAACCCGTTCAATCACCGCTCGTCAGAGGCGTTTCCGGGGGCATTTCTTCGACATGTGCCCTGCGCGTCCGCAAAACACGAAAACCGCATCCGGCCCCAGCGCGGGGCCGACGCGGTGGAATTTCAGAGGATCGGGGCTGTGGGCCCGGATCGTGACCACATCCATTCTGATACCCCGCCCTGCGCAGGGCACAGGTCGGGGTGAGCGGCGTATAGGGGGAGTCGCTCGGGATGTCAACAGGCGCAGGGTTCAGCGGCGGCGGCGGCGCAGGCTGCCTTCACGCAGCAATGTGTAGATGCCGGTCGCCACAACGATGCCCGCCCCCAGCACGGTCAGCCGGTCGGGAAAGGCACCGAACACGACATAGCCGAGCAGGATCGCCCAGAGCAAGGCCGTATATCGGAAGGGCGCGATGGTGCCAATATCCCCGACCCGCATCACCATGACCACGGTCATGTATCCCACGACCAGACAGGCGGAGGCGAAGACCACGATCAGCCCTTCGCGCAGGGTCATCGGCGCCCAGCCTTCAACGGAAAGGCCGGACAGCCCCAGCAGGGTGACCCCTGCCCCGGCCCAGATCGCGACAGTTGCCGAAGGCACACCCCCACCCAGCGTGCGGGTAGACAGATCCCGCACCACGACGCAGGCCACCGAGGCAAGTCCCAGCAGCGCCCAGCGGTCGAACCCCTCAGTTCCCGGCCGCACGATCAGCAGCACACCGAGAAAGCCGATGCCGATGGCGCTGAGCCGACGCCAGCCGATAGGATCGCGCAGTACCAGCGCCGCTGCCAGTGTCACGGCAAGCGGCAGCGACTGCATGATGGCCGAAAGATTGGCCAGCGGCATATGGGTCAGCGCCAGAAGGAAGGTCAGGGTTGCAAAAACCTCGGCCAGCGTGCGCAGCGCCACGATCCTGCCGTCGCGCCGCCCGGGCCAAAGCCGCAGCCCCCCGCGCGCCATGGCAAGAACAACCAGACCCGCCGTTGTCAGAATGCCGCGCAGGGTAATCGCCTGAAACAGCGGAAGCGTCTCTGCCACCGCCTTCATCGCGGTATCGTTCAGTGTGAAGGCCAGCATGGCGACATTCATCAGCAGCACGCCGCGCATATTGTCCGACATCACCACGGTTCTCCCAGTCCCTTTCGGATCGGTAGCAGTGTGGGCGCGCAGGGGCCAGAGGGGTCAGAGCCCACGCAGCATCGCAGCCTTGAAGGGGAAATGCGTCTCGATCACCGGGCCAACCTCTGACCAGTCCGATTTCTCGATCCGGCCAGAGGCATGGGGGTCGCTGTCATTGTCGGAATGGACGGTGCGGATGAAGGCGGGCTGGTTGGCATCGGTATAGGTATTGTACCACTGGTTCGCGAAACGGTGGTTCCGGCGGAAGATGTTTTCGCTCACGCCCTTCGGCGTGGTCATCGCAAGGCCAAGCCCGATCGGGGCCTTTTCGACCACCTCGAACACCTCGTTGCCGCCGGGTTTGCGCTCCAGAAAATATCCGCGATGGCAGCCGGTCACCAAGGGCAGTTCCGGCCCCGCGACCGGCAGCAGTGCCTCAACCGTGGCCCGCATCCGCGCGACATGATGAATGTCCAGCGCGTCATCATCATCCAGACGGAAGCCGGTGATATGAGTCGCTGTATCCTTCTCAGCCATGGCATAGGCACGCCGCACCGCAAGGTAGTGCGGCAGGGATACCAGCGACACCAGCCGCGCACCCGCCAACGGTGCCACGGCATCCGACAGCCGGTCGCGCCAGACATCCGGCAGATCACGCCCGATCAGGAATACCATGCGGAAATCCTGATCTGATTGCGCCAGCAGCGACGGCAGCGTCAGCTTTTCAAACAGATCAAAACGGCGTTCCAGCCGCGCGGGATCGTAAAGCCGTTTGGCCTGCGCCTCCGGGTCATCGCCCGATTTCACGAAACCGCCTTTGGACGGGTAAGAAAACCGCATCAACCCGATAATCTGGTTTCGGATCTTCACCGCATCCCCCTGATGATCCGCACCAGCATGGCCGGGCCAGAGCCTGCTGTCAAAACGAAAACCCCCGCGACAGGCGCGGGGGTTTCCCAGGTTTCAATGCCCTTGCAGGCAGCGATCACTCGCGGCTTTCGACCGTATCGACCAGACCGCTGTCGCCTTCGGTGTCCATCACATCGAAGGACGGAGCGGCCAGAGCGGCGGCACCTTCAGCCTCGGCACGGCGGGCCTCGATCACCTCGTGATCCCGATCATGCGCGATCTTCTTCACACGGCTGGTGGCACCGCCGGTGCCGGCCGGGATCAGACGACCCACGATGACGTTCTCTTTCAGGCCGACCAGCTTGTCGCGCTTACCCTGAACCGAAGCCTCGGTCAGAACGCGGGTGGTTTCCTGGAACGACGCGGCCGAGATAAACGACCGGGTTTGCAGGCTGGCCTTGGTGATACCCAGCAGGATCGGCTCCGCCTGCGCTTCGCGCAGACCGTGGTTCCGGGCCTTCTCGTTCGCCTCGTCCAGTTCGATCTTGTCGATATGCTCACCCTTCAGCAGCGTCGTCTCGCCCGAGTCCAGAACCTCGTATTTCTGGAGCATCTGGCGAACGATCACCTCGATGTGCTTGTCGTTGATCTTCACGCCCTGCAGTCGATAGACGTCCTGCACCTCGTCGATCATGTAGTTCGCCAGCGCCTCGACACCCATGATGCGCAGGATGTCATGCGGCGCGGGGTTCCCGTCCATGATGTAATCGCCCTTCTGGACGAAATCGCCTTCCTGAACCGGAATATGCTTCCCTTTCGGGATCATGTATTCCTGCGTCGGCAGGGTCTCGTCTACCGGCTCGATGGTGATGCGGCGCTTGGACTTGTAGTCCTTGCCAAAGCGCACATAGCCATCGGTTTCGGCGATGATCGCGTGATCCTTCGGACGACGGGCCTCGAACAGTTCCGCCACGCGGGGAAGACCCCCGGTGATGTCCTTGGTCTTGGCACCTTCGCGCGGGATACGCGCCACCACGTCACCGGCCCGCAGTTCCTGCCCGTCCTCGACCGACAGAATGGCGTCGACCGACATCGGATAGCTGATCGGATGCCCCTGATCGTTGCGCATCGGCTCGCCCGTTTCCGGGTTCATCACGATGACCTCGGGCTTCAGGTCGCTGCCTTTCGGCGCCGACCGCCAGTCCGAAACGATCTTCTGGGTCATGCCCGTCGCATCGTCGGTGTCCTCGCGGACCGAGATGCCCGAGACGAGATCCACGAACTTCGCAACACCGGCCTTCTCGGCGATGATCGGCAGGGTATAGGGATCCCATTCGAACAGCTTGGTGCCGCGCTTGACCTGCGCCTCTTCCTTGACGTGCAGCTTGGAGCCGTAGGTCAGCTTGTGAACCGCCCGCTCGCCGCCATTCTCGTCGATGATCGCAAGCGACATGTTGCGGCCCATGACGATCTGCTCGCCATTGGCGTTCGACAGAAGGTTGGCATTGCGGAACTCGATCCGGCCTTCCTGCGAAGCTTCCAGGAATGACTGCTGGCCACCCTGGGCCACGCCACCGATGTGGAAGGTCCGCATGGTCAGCTGGGTGCCCGGTTCGCCGATCGACTGCGCGGCGATGATGCCGACAGCCTCGCCAATGTTCACCAGCGTACCGCGTGCAAGGTCACGACCATAGCACATGGCGCAGACGCCTTCCTCGGCCTCGCAGGTCAGCGGGCTGCGGATGCGGCAATGCTGCACGCCATGGGTCGAGATGGCATCGGCACGACGTTCGTCGATCAGCTCACCCTTCTTGACGATCACCTCGTCGGTGCCCGGCACCACGATGTCATCGGCAGCCACGCGGCCCAGCACACGCTCGGCCAGCGAAGCCACGACCTCACCGTCATTCACCGCAGCCTCGGCATTGATCGCGCGTTCGGTGCCGCAATCGTGCACGCGCACGATGCAGTCCTGCGCCACGTCCACCAGACGGCGGGTCAGGTAGCCCGAGTTCGCCGTCTTCAGCGCGGTATCCGACAGACCCTTCCGGGCGCCGTGGGTCGAGTTGAAGTATTCAAGAACGGTCAGACCTTCCTTGAAGTTCGAGATGATCGGCGTCTCGATGATCTCGCCGTTCGGCTTGGCCATCAGGCCGCGCATCGCGCCCAGCTGCTTCATCTGCGTGACCGAACCCCGTGCACCGGAGTGGGCCATCATATAGACCGAGTTCGGCTCTTTCTCGGCACCAGTGTCGTCAAACTTCGGCGCCGAGATGGTTTTCATCATGGCGTCGGTGACCTTGTCGTTACACTTCGACCAGGCGTCCACGACCTTGTTGTACTTCTCGCCCTGGGTGATCAGACCATCCAGATACTGTTGCTCGAACCCGGCAACCTGATCCTTCACCTCGTTGACGATCTCCCACTTGTTGTCGGGGATCACCATGTCGTCCTTGCCGAACGAGATGCCGGCACGGAAGGCCTCGCGGAAGCCCAGACCCATGATCTGGTCACAGAAGATCACCGATTCCTTCTGGCCGCAGTAGCGGTAGACGGTGTCGATGACGGTCTGCACGTCTTTCTTCCGCAGCGGGCGGTTCACCAGCTCGAACGGCGCCTTGGCGTTGAGCGGCAGCAGATTGCCCAGACGCAGACGACCGGGGGTCGTCTCATAGCGCTTCCAGACGATGTTGCCCTCGTCATCGACCTGACGCAGACGCGCCTGGATCCTGGCATGCAGATGCACCGCACCGGCGGCCAGTGCGTGTTCGACTTCCTCGATGTCGCGGAAGACCTTGCCTTCGCCAACCATGCCCTTGCGTTCCATGGTGACGTAGTAAAGGCCCAGAACCATGTCCTGCGACGGAACGATGATCGGCGCGCCGTTGGCGGGCGACAGAACGTTGTTCGTCGACATCATCAGAACGCGGGCTTCCAGCTGCGCTTCAAGGCTCAGCGGGACGTGCACGGCCATCTGGTCGCCGTCGAAGTCGGCGTTGAAAGCCGAGCAGACCAGCGGGTGAAGCTGGATCGCCTTGCCCTCGATCAGTTGCGGCTCGAACGCCTGGATGCCCAGACGGTGCAGCGTGGGCGCACGGTTCAGAAGAACCGGATGCTCGCGGATCACCTCATCGAGGATATCCCAGACCTCGGGGCGCTCTTTCTCGACCAGCTTCTTGGCTTGCTTCACGGTGGAAGACAGGCCCTTGGCTTCAAGCCGCGAGTAGATGAAGGGCTTGAACAGCTCCAGCGCCATCTTCTTCGGCAGGCCGCACTGGTGCAGCTTCAGCTCCGGCCCGGTCACGATGACCGAACGGCCCGAGAAGTCGACGCGCTTACCCAGCAGGTTCTGACGGAACCGGCCCTGTTTACCTTTCAGCATGTCGGACAGCGATTTCAGCGGGCGCTTGTTGGTGCCCGTGATCACGCGGCCGCGACGGCCGTTGTCGAACAGCGCATCCACCGCCTCTTGCAGCATCCGCTTTTCGTTGCGCACGATGATGTCGGGCGCACGCAGTTCGATCAGCCGCTTCAGGCGGTTGTTCCGGTTGATGACGCGACGATACAGGTCGTTCAGGTCGGACGTGGCGAAGCGGCCGCCGTCCAGCGGGACCAGCGGGCGCAGTTCCGGCGGGATCACCGGCAGCACGGTCAGGATCATCCACTCGGGACGGTTGCCCGACTCGAGGAACGATTCCACGATCTTCAGCCGCTTGATGATCTTCTTCGGCTTCAGTTCGCCCGTGGCTTCCTTCAACTCTTCGCGCAACTGTTCGGCCGTCGAATCGAGGTCGATATTCGACAGCATCTCGCGGATCGCCTCGGCGCCGATATTGGCGGTGAAGGCGTCGGCGCCGTAATTGTCCTGCGCGTCAAGGAATTCCTCTTCCGTCATCAGCTGGCCATAGGTCAGGTCAGTCAGACCCGGCTCGATGACGACGTAGTTTTCAAAATAGAGGATGCGTTCCAGATCGCGCAGCGTCATGTCGAGCATGAGGCCGATCCGGCTCGGCAGCGACTTCAGGAACCAGATGTGGGCGACGGGGGCGGCCAGTTCGATATGGCCCATCCGCTCGCGCCGCACCTTCTGGAGCGTCACTTCCACGCCGCATTTCTCGCAGACGACGCCGCGATATTTCATGCGCTTGTATTTGCCGCAAAGGCATTCGTAATCCTTGATCGGGCCAAAGATCCGCGCGCAGAACAGGCCGTCACGTTCGGGCTTGAACGTGCGGTAGTTGATGGTTTCCGGCTTCTTGATCTCGCCATAGGACCACGACAGGATCCGCTCGGGCGAAGCCAGCGAGATCTTGATCTCGTCAAAGGTCTTGACGGGGGCAACCGGGTTGAACGGGTTGTTGGTCAGTTCCTGGTTCATCTTGCGTCCTTAAAAAGAGGGATGGGTGAGGAGGGCGCGACCGCCCTCACTCCTCCTCCGCATCCAGGAGTTCCATATTCAGGCCGAGGCCGCGGACTTCCTTGACGAGCACGTTGAAGCTTTCGGGAACGCCCGCTTCGAAATTGTCCTCGCCCTTCACGATCGACTCGTAGACCTTGGTCCGGCCGGCCACGTCGTCCGACTTCACCGTCAGCATCTCTTGCAGGGTGTAGGCGGCGCCATAGGCTTCCAGCGCCCAGACCTCCATTTCCCCCAGACGCTGACCACCGAACTGCGCCTTGCCGCCCAGCGGTTGCTGGGTGACGAGGGAGTACGGTCCGGTCGAACGTGCGTGCAGCTTGTCGTCGACAAGGTGGTGCAGCTTGAGCATGTATTTCACGCCCACGGTGACACGGCGGGCGAATTTCTCGCCCGTGCGGCCATCGAACACCTCCGACTGACCCGACTGGTCGAAACCGGCCCGGCGCAGCGCGTCGTTGACATCCGCCTCTTTCGCACCATCGAAGACCGGCGTGGCAATCGGCACGCCGCGCGTGACGTTCCCGGCCAGTTCAAGGAATTCGTCCTCGTCGCGGTCCGAGAAGGCGGCGTCATAGGTCTCGTCGCCGTAGGCCAGACGCATCGCCTCACGCACCGGAGTCATATCGCCGGAGCGGCGATAGTCCTTCAGCGCCTCGTCGATCTTCAGCCCCAGACCGCGCGCGGCCCAGCCCATGTGCGTTTCAAGGATCTGACCGACGTTCATCCGCGACGGCACACCAAGCGGGTTCAGCACCAGATCGACCGGGGTGCCATCCGCGAGGAACGGCATGTCCTCCATCGGCACCACTTTCGAGATAACGCCCTTGTTGCCGTGACGACCGGCCATCTTGTCGCCCGGTTGCAGCTTGCGCTTCACCGCGACGAACACCTTGACCATCTTCATCACGCCCGGAGGCAGATCGTCGCCGCGACGGACCTTCTCGACCTTGTCCTCGAAACGCAGGTCCAGCGCGCGGCGCTGAGCCTCGAACTGCTCGTGCAGGGCCTCGACTTCCTTGGCCAGATCTTCCTCGCCGACAGCAAGCTGCCACCACTGGCCACGCGACAGCGAACCCAGCAGTTCGTCATCAATGGTCGAACCTGCCTTGATGCCTTTCGGACCCTTGACGGCGACCTTGCCCATGATCAGCGACTTCAGACGCGCATAGATGTTGCGCTCCAGAATGGTCAGCTCGTCGTCGCGGTCGCGCGACAGGCGTTCCACTTCTTCACGCTCGATCTGAAGCGCACGCTCGTCCTTGTCCACGCCATGACGGTTGAACACACGGACTTCCACGATAGTGCCATAGGCGCCCGGCGGCAGACGCAGCGAGGTGTCACGCACGTCGCTGGCCTTTTCCCCGAAGATGGCGCGCAGAAGCTTCTCTTCCGGCGTCATCGGGCTTTCGCCCTTCGGGGTGATCTTGCCGACCAGAATATCACCCGGCTGCACCTCTGCGCCGATGTAAACGATGCCAGCCTCGTCGAGGTTGCGCAGCGCTTCTTCACCGACGTTCGGGATGTCGCGGGTGATTTCTTCCGGCCCGAGCTTGGTATCGCGGGCGGCGACTTCGTATTCCTCGATATGGATCGAGGTGAACACGTCGTCGCGCAGGATGCGCTCCGAGATCAGGATCGAGTCTTCATAGTTGTAGCCGTTCCACGGCATGAAGGCCACGATCACGTTCCGGCCAAGCGCCAGTTCGCCCATGTCGGTGCAGGGGCCATCGGCCACCACTTCGCCACGCGCGACCTTGTCGCCCACCTTCACCAGCGGGCGCTGGTTGATGCAGGACGACTGGTTCGACCGCTTGAACTTGCGCAGACGATAGATGTCCACGCCCGGCTCGCCGGGTTCCAGGAACTCGGTCGCACGCACAACGATACGGGTCGCGTCGACCTGGTCGATCACGCCGCCGCGCCGCGCCATGATGGCCGCGCCCGAGTCGCGGGCCACGACGGCCTCGATCCCGGTGCCGACGAAGGGGGCATCCGATTGCAGCAGCGGCACGGCCTGCCGCTGCATGTTCGAACCCATCAGCGCACGGTTAGCGTCGTCATTTTCCAGGAAGGGAATGAGCGAAGCCGCGACCGACACGAGCTGTTTCGGCGACACGTCGATCAGGTCGATGGCATCCGGCGGATTGAGCATGAATTCGCCCGCTTTCCGCGACGAAATCAGATCGTCCTGGAAGCGGCCCTGCTCATCCTGCGCGGCGTTGGCCTGCGCGACGGTATGGCGCATCTCTTCGGTCGCCGACATGTAGACCACATCGTCGGTCACCTTGCCGTCCACCACCTTGCGGTAGGGGGTTTCGATGAAGCCATACTTGTTCACGCGGGCAAACGTGGCCAGCGAGTTGATCAGACCGATGTTCTGGCCTTCCGGCGTCTCGATGGGGCACATCCGGCCATAGTGGGTCGGGTGAACGTCGCGCACCTCGAAGCCCGCGCGTTCGCGGGTCAGACCGCCCGGCCCGAGCGCCGACAGACGGCGCTTGTGCGTCACTTCCGACAGCGGGTTGGTCTGGTCCATGAACTGCGACAGCTGCGACGAGCCAAAGAACTCGCGCACCGCGGCAGCGGCCGGTTTGGCGTTGATCAGATCTTGCGGCATGATCGTGTCGATTTCCACCGACGACATCCGCTCCTTGATCGCACGGTCCATGCGCAGCAGGCCGACGCGATACTGATTTTCCATCAGCTCGCCCACCGAACGCACACGGCGGTTGCCGAGGTGGTCGATGTCGTCGATCTCGCCCTTGCCATCCCGCAGTTCGACCAGCGCCTTGATGCACTGGACGATATCGTCGCGGTCCAGCGTGCGCTGGGTATCCGGCTTCGCCAGATCCAGACGCATGTTCATCTTGACGCGGCCCACGGCCGACAGGTCATAGCGCTCGCTGTCGAAGAACAGTGTGTCGAACAGGGTCGAGGCGGCTTCCACGGTCGGCGGCTCGCCCGGACGCATCACGCGATAGATGTCCATCAGCGCGGTGTCGCGGTTCCAGTTCTTGTCCGCGGCCATGGTGTTGCGGATGTAGGGACCGACGTTAATATTGTCGATGTCCAGCACCGGGATCTCGGTGATGCCCTGATCCAGCAGCACCTTCAGCGTGCCACCCTTCACCTCGCCGTCGCGGTCGTAGTCCATGGTGAGTTCATCACCGGCCTCGACCCAGATTTCGCCGGTGTCTTCGTTGATGATGTCACGCGCGACATAGCGGCCGATGATATGGTCGAACGGGATCAGCAGTTCGGTGATCTGCGCCTCGTCGATCCATTTCTTGACCATACGCGGCGTGGCTTTCTCGCCCGCCTTCAGGATCACCTCGCCGGTGGCCGCATCCACGAGATCATAGCTCGGCCGGGTGCCGCGCACGCGCTCGGGGAAGAACCGGGTCACCCAGCCCTTGTTCTTCTGATACTTGAAGGTGACCGTATCGTAATACGCCTTCATGATGCTTTCCTGATCCATGCCCAGGGCATAGAGCAGCGTCGTCACCGGCAGTTTCCGGCGACGGTCAATGCGTGCGAACACGATGTCCTTGGCGTCGAACTCGAAGTCCAGCCACGAGCCGCGATACGGGATGATGCGGCAGGCGAACAGCAGTTTGCCCGAGGAATGGGTCTTGCCCTTGTCGTGGTCGAAGAACACGCCGGGCGAACGGTGCATCTGGCTGACGATCACGCGCTCGGTGCCGTTCACGATGAACGTACCGTTCGCCGTCATCAGGGGCATGTCGCCCATGTAGACGTCCTGTTCCTTGATGTCCTTCACCGACCGGGCGCCGGTGTTTTCATCGACATCGAACACGATCAGACGCAGCGTCACCTTCAGCGGCGCGGCATAGGTCATGTCGCGCTGCTGGCACTCGTCGACGTCATATTTCGGCTTTTCCAGCTCGTATTTCACGAATTCCAGAACGGCGGTCTCGTTGAAGTCCTTGATCGGGAAAACCGACTGGAAGACGCCCTGAATGCCCTCGCCATCCTGCGCCTTCGGGCCGTCGCCCGATTTCAGGAACAGGTCATACGAGGATTTCTGAACCTCGATGAGGTTCGGCATTTCAAGGACTTCACGGATTTTGCCAAAGTAGCGGCGGATCCGCTTCTGGCCAACGTAGCTCTGAGCCATGCTCATCGTCACCTTTCTGTTTCGCCGACGCGCGGCCTGTCGGGGCTCAGGCGCGTGCCGATTGCGATCAGGGGGCAGGTTCCATTCATGCGGCCCTTCCCGACGGGCCGCTCCCGAACCTCGAACCACGCCTGGGAAGAAGCTGCGCACAGCACCTTCCGAGCCGGGGTCCCTTGAGACGGCTCAAGCTGGGCCTGACGCATGGTCAGACCCAGCCCGATCCGTAGACCTTTCAGTGCCAGGGCACCGGAAGGATTACTTCAGCTCGACCTTGGCGCCAGCCTCTTCGAGCTTCTTCTTCATCGCTTCGGCATCAGCCTTGGCAACGCCTTCTTTCACTTTGCCGCCGGCTTCCACCAGGTCCTTGGCTTCTTTCAGGCCAAGACCGGTGATCGCGCGCACTTCCTTGATCACGTTGATCTTGTTGGCGCCGGCGTCGGTCAGAACGACGTCGAACTCGGTCTTTTCTTCTTCAGCCGGAGCAGCCGCACCAGCAGCCGGGCCAGCAACCATCACCGCGCCGCCAGCAGCCGGCTCGATGCCATACTCATCCTTCAGGATGTTCTTCAGTTCCTGGGCTTGCAGGAGGGTCAGACCGACGATTTGTTCGGCGAGAGCTTTAAGATCAGCCATTTTTCAGTTCCGTTCAGTTAAGATGGGGGTTCCAACGGGATTGGGCAACCCACGCGAATATCCCAAGGTCAGGCCGCAGCCTTGTCCTCGATGGTCGAAAGGATGCCAGCGATGTTCGAAGCAGGCGCGCCAATGGCCCCGGCGATGCTGGACGCGGGCGCACCGATCATCGACACGATCTGAGCAATGAGCTCTTCGCGCGACGGCAGGGCGGCCACGGCTTTCACACCGGCCTGGTCCAGAACCGTGTCGCCCATGGCACCGCCCAGAAGCACGAACTTGTCGTTCTTCTTGGCGTAAGCCTCGCAGACCTTCGCCGCAGCGACGGGGTCTTCCGAGAAGGACATCACGGTCATGCCCGTGAGCAGGTCACCCATCTTCGCAGCGGGTTTCCCTTCAAGGGCGATCTTGGCGAGCTTGTTCTTGGCAACGCGAACGGAACCGCCGACGGCGCGCATTTGCGCCCGCAGGTCCTGCATCTCTGCAACCGTGATACCCGCGTAGTGTGCAACCACAACCACGCCAGAGCTTTCGAAGATCTGGCCGAGTTCCTCGACCACTTTCTCTTTCTGGGCTCTATCCACAGTTTCACTCCAAGTTTGGGGGTTTCCCCCCGGCTCGTATCTGCCCCTGTCACCAAGGGCGTTCGGGTCCGCTTGGGGCTCCCGAAACCAAGACCGCCGAGGCGCTCTTCAATCCCGATCCCCATCTCAGGCAGGACATTAAGGCGTTTGCGCGCCACCCGCCGTCTCGGACAGGACGGGGCGTTACCGCCCCGCCATCCCCTTGTCACCAAGGGGAATTTCGTAAGGCCTCAGTTACCCGAAGCCGAAGCGAGGTCGATCGACACGCCCGGACCCATGGTCGAGGACAGCGAAACCTTCTTCACATAGGTGCCTTTGGCCCCTGCCGGTTTGGCGCGGGTCACGGCATCAACGAAAGCGCGGACGTTTTCGGACAGCTTGCCGTCCTCGAACGAGACCTTGCCGATACCGGCATGGATCACACCGGCCTTTTCGACCTTGAACTGGACTTCGCCGCCCTTCGCCGCTTCGACAGCCGTTTTCACGTCCATCGTCACGGTGCCGACTTTCGGGTTCGGCATCAGGTTGCGCGGGCCAAGGATCTTACCCAGACGGCCGACCAGCGGCATCATGTCCGGGGTGGCGATGCAGCGATCGAATTCGATCTTGCCCGACTGGATGGTTTCCATCAGGTCTTCGGCGCCCACGATGTCGGCACCGGCGGCCTTGGCTTCATCAGCCTTGGCGCCACGGGCGAACACCGCCACGCGCACGGTCTTGCCGGTCCCGTTCGGGAGCTGGACAACACCACGAACCATCTGGTCAGCGTGACGCGGGTCAACACCGAGGTTCATCGCGATTTCAAGGGTTTCGTCGAATTTCGCCGTGGCAGCCGACTTGATCAGCTTCACCGCATCCTCAACCGAGACCAGTTCCTTGCCAACGAAAGCTTCGCGGGCGGCTTTGGTACGTTTACCGAGTTTCGCCATGATCTCAGCCCTTCACTTCGATGCCGCAGGACTTGGCCGAGCCGAGGATGATCTGCATCGCGGCCTCGACGGAGTTCGCGTTCAGGTCTTTCATCTTGGTTTCGGCAATCTGGCGGATCTGCGCCGCGGTCACCTTGCCAGCCACTTCACGGCCCGGCTTCGACGAACCCTTCGGACGGTTCCGCTTGCCGACGGCCGGCAGACCAGCAGCGACCTTCAGCAGGTAGGAAGCCGGCGGGGTTTTCAGGTCGAGCGAGAACGACTTGTCCTGATAGTAGGTGATCACCGTCGGGATCGGGGTGCCCGGCGCGAAATCAGCGGACTTCGCGTTGAATTCCTTAACGAAGGCCATAATGTTCAGACCGCGCTGACCCAGCGCCGGACCGACCGGCGGGGAGGGGTTGGCCTGCTGGGCCTTCACTTGCAGCTTGAGGCTGCCGATAATCTTCTTGGCCATCTGGCCGTCTCCTTTGTCACCGCACCCTTGGGGGCGCATGGTTTAGTGGTCCGGTCCGGGGCGCACCCCTCGCCTCCCACGCACAGCACTCAGATCTGCTTGGAGACCTGAGTGAATTCCAGTTCGACCGGGGTCGCACGGCCGAAGATCGACACCGTGACCTTCAGGCGCTGATGATCGTCGTCCACACCCTCGACCATACCGTCGAAACCCTCGAACGGGCCGTCGGTCACCTTGACCTTCTCGCCCACATCGAAACGGATCAGGGTGCGCGGCGCCTCCTGCCCCTCCTCGACGCGGTTCAGGATGGTGTTCACCTCAGCATCGCGCATCGGCATCGGCTTGCCCTGCGGGCCAAGGAACCCCGTCACCCGATTGATCGACGAGATCAGATGGTAGCCGCGATTCGACATCTCCATGCGCACGAGCACATAGCCCGGCATGAAGCGACGCTCGGAGGTCACCTTCTTGCCGCGGCGCACCTCGATCACCTCTTCGGTCGGAACGAGAACTTCCTCGATCTCGTCCTCAAGGCCGTTTTCCGCCACGGCTTGCTTGATCTGCTCGGCGACCTTCTTCTCGAAATTCGAGAGGACGGAAACCGAATACCACCGCTTCGCCATGCTGCCTTCACCACCTTCGTCGCACGGGTAAGGCCGCAGCCCGGCCCGTGAAATTCCTGCCAAATCAGGGCGATAGCTCACCCCGGACGGAACAAAAAACAGCGCGCAACTCGAATCGCTGCGCGCCGGTTTCCCATTCGTTGCGGCGGACATAACGGTCCGCGCCCCGGAATACAAGGAAAAACGGCGTTATCGCTCAGCCGCCGAAGCCGCCGACGACAGCGGAAAGCCCGCTGCGGATCGCCAGATCGACCAGGCTGAAGAAGGTTGCCGACAGGGCGGCCATGATGAACACCATGATCGTCGTCAGCACAACTTCGCGACGCGACGGCCAGACAACCTTGCCCACCTCGGTGCGCACCTGCTGGATGAACTGGAGAGGGTTGACCTTTGCCATGCGTGAAGTCCTGCCAATGCGCGTGCGCCGTTTCAGGGGGCGGAGATACGCGCTTGCGCCCCGGATTTCAAGCGCAAGCCGTGCCGCAGCCTAAACCGCACCCGTATATTCGCCCCGCGCCGGGTAGTCAGCCTTGATGGCGAAGTCCAGCGCCCCCACCAGTTCCGAGAAATGCGGGCGCACGAAGGGCATGGTCTGCACCGATCCGTAGTAAAGTGTTTGCTGCGCCGTCACCAGAAACAGGCCCGGTTCGGAGAATACCGCAGGCTCCTCCAACCCGATGGAGGTCTTGCCCCGCGATGTGGACAGATAAAGCCCCCAGTCCCGCGCACCCCACAGCGGCAGATCATATCCGATGCGCAAGGTATCGGCTCCGATTTTAGCGGCCATACCCCGCGCGCGCTCCGCCGTGTCAGAGCTGACCGCAACGATGCCAACACCGCGCGCCACAAAATCGGCAACGCGTTTCTGCAACTCGGTCAGATAGGTCGCGCAGATCGGGCAGTGCAGGCCGCGATAGAAACAGACCAGCGTACCACGCTCATTCCGCTCCGCCGCCAGATCGAAGGCCCCATGGTCCAGCGTCGGAACAGCAAGATCCGGGGTTTTCTGGCGCGGCATCAGCATCGGGTATCCTTTCTTGGCTGTGATACCGGGTGGGTATATCCAGTGTTTTCATCCTGAAAATCCGAATAACATGACAGAAACCCCCGAAACCTGCCCCGACCGCCTGTCCAGCCTGATGGCGCGCTTCACATTGTCCGTCAGCCCCGCACCTGTGGGCACGGGAAACCTGATCGTGCTGGCAACACAGGACGGCACGGCAGATCACGCACTGCTGTGCCTGCGCGGCAAGGCGCTGCACAGCGGCGAGCGGGCGCCGCTGCTCTCGGCCCGCGTCGATTGGGGCGGGGTGGCCAACCCGCTGGCCAGCGCTCTGCCAGATCCGGTACGCGTCGATCTGCGGCAGGATGCTGAAGGCGCCACGCTGATCCGCCTGCTTCAGGCCGAGATCACCGGCCCGCGCTGTGGCAGTGCATCCGTCATCGCGCGGCTGACCGAAGTTCTGATTGTACGGATGCTGCGGGACTGCATCGCCTCGGGCTCTGCCACACCCGGCCTTCTGGCAGGCCTGGCAGACCCCCGGCTCAGCCGCGCCATCGTCGCCATTCACGACCAGCCCGAAAAGACTTGGCTGAATGACGATCTCGCCGTCATCGCGGGCCTCTCGCTGAGCCGGTTCGCAGACCTGTTCACTGTAACCATGGGCGAAACGCCCGGGGCCTATGCCCGCCGGTGGCGGCTGTTGCTGGCCCGGCAGGATCTGGCGCGCGGCCAGCGGGTTGAGCGTGTGGCGCATCGTTACGGTTATGGCTCGGCCGAAGGCTTCAGCCGCGCCTACCGGCAGCATTTCGGCACAGCGCCCATAGCAGAGCGCAAGCGCCACAGCGCCTGAACACTTCACACATCATATCTGGAAGGGCCTGGCAGGGGCAGCAGGACTTGAACCCGCGACCCTCGGTTTTGGAGACCGATGCTCTACCAACTGAGCTATACCCCTAGGCCTGCGGCGGGAATTACGGCACCCATGGGGGGAAATCAAGGGGCAACCTGAGGCTGCCCCGAATTTTCAGCACCGCTCCAGTGCGTCGATGTCATCGGTCATCAAAGCGGGCAAAGCCGCCTCGATCCGATGGGCGGACCAGTCCCACCACGCCAGCGCCAGCAGGCGTTCGACCACATCGGGGGCAAAGCGATAGCGGATCACCCGCGCCGGGTTGCCCGCGACAATCGCATAAGGCGGCACCTCACCGCCCACCACCGCCCCGGCACCAACGATCACCCCGGCACCCAGACGCGCGCCAGGCAGGATCAGCGCGCCGTGGCCGATCCAGACATCCGGACCGATCACTGTATCTGGCAGACCCTTCACCTGCCCCAGCATCAGGGGCAGCGTCGCCGGATCGAAAACCGCAAAAGGATAGGTACTGAACCCGCCCATCAGGTGATTGGCCGAGGCGGTGATGAAACGCACACCATGCGCGATCTGACAGAAGGCCCCGATCAGAAGCCGTTCCGGCGCACCGGGATAAAGATAGGGCGCCAGCCGCGCCGCCCAGTCCTCCGGTGGATCGAAGTCATTGGCATAGGCGTGGCGACCGACGGTAATGTTCGGATGGTCGATGACAGCGGCCAGATGCACCATCGACAGGTTTTCAGACCCGTCGGCAAAACGCATCGGATGCCGCAAGGCGGGATTAGGGAAGGGCATGGCAAGACCTTTGGCTGATGTTTATGGAAACAGGCTCAGGCGGTCTTGTTCATCTTTCCCTCCATCGGTGTGGTTCTATCCTGCCACAGGTTGCACCGCACCACCAGCCATCGGATGCCCCGCCCCCCAGATGCGCGCCGCATCCCGCGCCACCAGCCGCGCTTCGGCGATCGTCAGACGGTCCAGCGCCGCTGCCTCGCTGCCGGTTTCGGCCAGCGTGCGCCGCCACAGCCGCAAGGCGCTGGCGGCGCTCCACGGCAGAAGCGCCCCGGCCAGCCAACGCCGCAACGGTGGCGGCAGCCCGTCGTAGACCGCCATCGGGGCACCCTTCTGCGGACGCCGCCGCAGCCGTGTTGCCAGATTGCGCCTCATGCCGCCCCGGCGCCCCAGCGCGGGAAGGGGTCGGCCATGCCGGCCCAATCTTCCGGCCGGAATACCTGCGCAGGCACCAGCGCCGCATCCAGCGCCGCCGTCAGCGCGGCCCGGTCCAGCCCCATACCGATGAACACGATCTCCTGCCGCCGGTCGCCCCATGGCTCGACCCATTGCGCAGCAATCTCGGCCCGCGCCTCGGGATGGCTCGGCAAGCGTTCCGTCGGAACCGAGGCCCACCACCGCCCCAAGGGCCGCACCGATGATATCGCCCCCGCAAGCGAGAACTCCGCCGCCCAGTCCGGTCGCGTTGACAGCCAGAAATGCCCTTTCGCGCGGATGACACCCGGCAGATCACCATTCAGCACCCGATACACACGGCCCGGATCAAAAGGCGCCCGCGCCCGGTAAACGAAAGACGAAATGCCGTATTCCTCGGTCTCCGGCACATGATCGGCAAAACCGTAAAGCTCCTGCGCCCAAAGCGGGTGCTGATGGGCGCGGTCAAAATCGAAAAGCCCGGTATCCAGCACCTGCCCCGCATCAACCCGCGAGAAGTCGGTCTCGATGATCCGCGCATCGGCATTCAGCGACCGCACGATGGCGCGTGCCTCCGCCAGGGCGAGGGGCGCGGCATCGGAGACCTTGTTCAGCACAATCACATCGGCAAATTCAATCTGCTCGGTCAGCAGTTGCACGATGCTGCGATCATCCTGCGGCCCCAGCACCTCACCCCGGTCGCCCAGCAGATCATGCGAGGCGAAATCGCGCGGCAGGTTCACCGCATCGACCACGGTCACCATGCAGTCCAGCCGGGCGACATCGGACAGGCTCTCCCCCTCCGCATCACGGAAGTCGAAGGTAGCGGCCACAGGCAGCGGCTCAGCGATGCCGGTTGATTCGATCAGCAGATAGTCGAAACGGCCCTCCTCCGACAGGCGACGCACCTCGGTCAGCAGGTCTTCGCGCAGGGTGCAGCAGATGCAGCCGTTCGTCATCTCGACCAGCTTTTCCTCCGCCCGGCTCAGGTCGCTGCCAGCACGCACCAGATCGGCGTCGATATTCACCTCGGACATGTCATTGACGATGACTGCAACACGGCGGCCTTCGCGGTTGTTCAGGACAGCATTCAAAAGGGTAGTTTTGCCCGCCCCCAGAAAACCGGACAGAACGGTGACGGGCAGGCGGGAATCGCGGGTCTGACTCACGGGCATCTCCATTACGTTATATCATAACATAAATGGATCAGGCTGCCCCCGCAATGACAAAGGCCGCCCCCAGGGCGGCCTTCCGGCGATCAGAGGTAACGCCCGCCGCGCTGCAAGACCTCTATCTTGTAGCCATCAGGGTCCGTGACGAAGAAAAATCGCGCGATGACGGTGCCACCCGGCGCGAACTCCACCAGCTTGCCGGGGTTCAACCCGGCCGTCGTGAACCGCGCATGTTCGGCGGCAATATCCTCAACCGAAAAGGCGATATGACCGTAGCCGTCGCCCAGATCATATGGCTCTGTCCGGCCCCGGTTCACCGTCAGCTCCAGTTCCACCTCGGATTCGGCATTAGACAGGTAGATCAGCGAGAAATCGGGAAAATCCAGCCGCTCGGCCACGCGCAGCCCGAAGGCCATGTCATAGAAGGCCAGCGCGCGCGCCTCGTCCAGCACGCGGATCATGGAATGGATGTAACGGGGCATCGGAAACTCCGGGTCAGGAAAAGGCGGGTCGAAGGGCGGCGGCGATGGCGGCCATCTCCTCGGCGGGCAATTGCGGCGGCGCGCTGAACACACCCGGCCCATCGGCCAGATAGGCGGCCGAGGTCACGTCATGCTGATCCTGCATGGGCACCACATGGGCGTGGGCATGCGGCACATGAATGCCGGTGTAGAACATCGCCACGCGCGGCACGCCGTAAAGCGCCTTCATCCGGCGTGCAAGCTGTTGCGCACAGGTGGTCACGCAGGTCGCAAGGTCGGGCGGCAGATCCTCGAACCAGACGTGATGCGCCTTCGGGATCACCAGCGCATGACCGGGCCGGATCGGATGCAGATCGAGAAAGGCGAGGATGTGATCATCCTCATAAAGCTTGTGCGCAGGCAGCGCACCGGCGGCGATCCGGCAGAACAGGCAATCGGTCATGGGCGGGTTCCTCGGATCCGGGCACGTCTACCCTAGCCGCCTCCCGTCGCGCGTCCACCGCGAAAGCAGAAGGGCCGCCCTTTTGGGCGGCCCTTCGTATCTGAGACCTTCGACACGCCGTTGCGGGCGTGCCTTTGGATCATCATTCGATGATCTTCGACACCACGCCGGCGCCGACGGTGCGGCCGCCTTCGCGGATGGCGAAGCGCAGCTTCTCTTCCATCGCGATCGGCGCGATCAGCGACACGTTGAACTTCAGGTTGTCGCCCGGCATCACCATCTCGGTGCCTTCCGGCAGTTCCACCGTCCCGGTCACGTCCGTCGTGCGGAAGTAGAACTGCGGACGGTAGTTCGCGAAGAACGGCGTGTGACGGCCACCTTCCTCTTTGGTGAGGATGTAGGCTTCCGCTTCGAACTTGGTGTGCGGCTTCACCGAACCCGGCTTGCACAGCACCTGACCACGCTCGATCCCGTCGCGGTCCACGCCACGCAGCAGCAGGCCGACGTTGTCGCCCGCTTCGCCCTGGTCCAGCAGCTTGCGGAACATCTCGACGCCGGTGCAGACGGTCTTCTTGGAAGCGCGGATCCCCACGATTTCAAGCTCTTCGCCAACCTTCACAACGCCACGCTCGATCCGGCCGGTGGCCACGGTGCCACGACCCGAGATCGAGAACACGTCTTCGACCGGCATCAGGAACGGCTGGTCCACAGCACGCGCCGGAGTCGGGATGTATTCGTCCACCGCCGCGATCAGCGCGCGGATCGCGTCTTCGCCGATTTCCTTGTCGGTGCCGTTCATCGCCGCCAGAGCCGAGCCCTTGATGATCGGAATGTCATCGCCGGGGTAGTCATACGACGACAGCAGTTCGCGGATTTCCATTTCCACGAGTTCCAGCAGCTCCGGGTCATCGACCTGGTCCACCTTGTTCATGAACACGACCATGTAGGGAATGCCCACCTGACGGCCGAGCAGGATGTGCTCGCGCGTCTGCGGCATCGGGCCGTCAGCCGACGAAACCACCAGGATCGCGCCGTCCATCTGCGCCGCGCCCGTGATCATGTTCTTCACATAGTCCGCGTGGCCGGGGCAATCGACGTGCGCATAGTGACGCGCATCCGATTCGTACTCAACGTGCGCCGTCGAGATCGTGATCCCGCGAGCACGCTCTTCCGGCGCACCGTCAATCTGGTCATAGGCGCGGAATTCACCAAAATACTTGGTGATCGCAGCGGTCAGCGTCGTCTTCCCGTGGTCAACGTGGCCAATCGTGCCAATGTTGACGTGCGGTTTGTTCCGTTCAAACTTTGCCTTTGCCATGGGGGCCCTC
>NZ_QBKP01000004.1:0-45254 GCF_003054195.1 Gemmobacter caeni | reverse complement strand
AGCGGTCAGCGTCGTCTTCCCGTGGTCAACGTGGCCAATCGTGCCAATGTTGACGTGCGGTTTGTTCCGTTCAAACTTTGCCTTTGCCATGGGGGCCCTCGCGGTCTGTGGGGCCCTGAGGACAAGGCCCGTAATCTACACCGGGCGCGACTTAGCCATGAAAGCCGGGAAAATCAAGTATCACTTGCCTTCGGCGCCTGTATCTTCGGCGGCTGCGGCATCCCCGGTCTTCGGCTTTTTGCCCTTTGCAGGCAGGTCAAACCATTCAGGGTTGTCGAGGAACCACTTCTCCACCGCCCTGGCCGCGTTGAAGGACAGCGCCGCCATCTGCTGCTCACGCGTCTTGGTCAGCCCGGAACCCACGACGCTGTCGCCATCGAGGTTCTCGAAAATGGTCATTTTCTTGCCCTCGGCATTCAGCTTCTTCTGTTTCGCGTCATCCCAGACATTCGCCGTGATCGCCAGCACCGACTTGGGTGACAGCACCACCGGAACCCCGGGAGGAGCAAGGGCATAGGCATCGACCGAGATGCCGATATTGTAGATCCGCTTGCCCTCGTAGCGCCCGAAACGATCATCCACCGCCTTCTTCATGGCGGCTTCCCATTCCTCCACCGTCGCCTCGCGGGAAATCGGCACCTTCTGCATCTTGTCGGCCACGACAATGTTGTGCCCCAGCACAAAATCCCCCAGGTCTGCAGGCGGATCGGACAGGTCGTTCTTCGCACAGGCCGCCGTCAGCAGCAGCATCAGAGGCAAGGCAAGGCGGCGGGCAGGTCGCGACATCGGCATTCTCCGGTCTGGGTGCCCTCCGATTACCCGCTTGCCACCGACCATGCAACGACGCGGAATTGCCTCGGGCGATCCCGTGCCTATATCCTGGGAACAGGAGGTCCAGATGGATTCAACCACCGCCCTGCCCGTCCGCGTGCCGCTCGCGACCAGGCCTCTGGGCATTCTCGGCTCGCTGCGTGCCGGGCGCCGCAACGTGCTGGAACTGATCCCCGAAATCGCCACCCATGCCCCGATCCTGTCGGGCCGCACCGGCAAGCGCTGGCATATGGTGATGGACCCCGGCGCGCTGCGGCAGATCCTGCGCGACCGGGTGCAGGATTACCCGAAATCCGTGGTCACCAAACTGCTGCTGGAACCCGCCATCGGCGACAGCCTCTTCGTGGCCGAAGGGCAAAGCTGGCTCTGGCAGCGCCGCACCGCCGCGCCGGTCTTCTCGCATCGCAACGTCGCAGCTCTCGCCCCGGTGATGACCGCCGCCGCCGAAGCGGCAAGTGCCCGCATCGCCGCCGCCGGGCCGCGCGCGGTCGATCTGTTCGACGAAATGGTGCGCACCACCTTCGACGTCATCTCCGATGTGACCTTCGCCGGCGGCGACGGGCTGAACCCCGCCGCCGTCCATCTCGCCATCGAGGATTACATCGCAGGCACCGCCAGGGTCTCGCTGCTCGACATCCTCGGTCTGCCCGGCTGGGTGCCTCGCCCCTCGCGCCTGCAAGCCCGCAACCGCATGGGGGCCATGAAACAGATGGCCGATTCCACCATAGCGAACCGCCGGACCCGCGGTCCCTCCATCCCGCCCGACCTGCTGGACCTGCTGCTCGCCGGGCAAGACCCGGAAACCGGCCGCCGGATGACCACGGCAGAGTTGCGCGACAACCTGCTGACCTTCATCGTCGCAGGCCATGAAACCACCGCCCTCACCTTGTCCTGGGCGCTCTACCTCGCTGCTTTCGACCCCGCCCGGCAGGCGCGCGCGCGGGAAGAAGCGCAGGCCCGCCTCGGCACCCGCGCCGCGACGGCGGACGATCTGCCCCACTTGCCCTTCATCCGCGCCATGGTCGAGGAAACCCTGCGCCTTTACCCGCCCGCCGCTTTCCTCTCACGCACCGCACAAGAAATGGACCGGCTCTGCGGGCGCGAGATCCGGCCCGGCGATACGGTGATCCTGCCGATCTACGCGCTGCATCGCCATCACAGGCTCTGGCATGACCCCGACAGCTTCCACCCCGAACGCTTCCTCGACAGCCGCCCCGAACGCTTCGCCTTCCTGCCGTTCGGCGACGGTCCCCGCATCTGCATCGGCGCCAGCTTCGCCATGCAGGAGGCCGTGATCATCCTTGCCACCCTGCTTGCACGCTTCGCCTTCGCTCCGGTGCCTGGCAAGCGCCCAAATCCCGTGATGATCCTTACCCTGCGTCCCGAAGGCGGCGTATGGCTCTCCGCCACCCCGGTCTGATATTTGCTTCCTGCAAAAAAACTCCCGCCGGAGGCACAGCCGAGGCGATCCGCCAAAGGCGGACGACGAGATAAAAGACGCGCGGGCCCACAAGGGCCCGTTCCGCCTGAAAAGCGCGGGCTACTCGAAAACCCCCGCCACCCGGCCGAACAGCATGAAGGCGCGCGCGGTGCGGGTATCCGCCAGATCAACCAGTTCGGCATCAGTGGCGTTCTTCTCGAATTCAGTAAAAGTCCGGTCGAACGTCCGCAGGAAGTGATGCGCCGCATCGCGGAAGATCGGGTCTTCCCGCATCCGCCCTGCCGTCAGCGCCAGCGACGAACGGTCGCGAATCCCGCCCAGCCCTGAAATTGCCCGCCCGCGTTCGCCTTGGGCGAAACTGCGCCACAGTTCGGGCCGCGCCCGATCCGGCTTCAGGTCATCCATATAGATGCCTTCCTGCGCCAGCAGCGTCAGCACATCCTGCGCGGCGCGGATCAGCTTGGCGACCGTGCGATCCTCCAGTGCCAGACGAAGCGCCCGAAACCCGTCACGGTCATCGGGGTTCTCGGGGAATTGCAGCGCGCGGATGAATTCAGCCACCGACAGCGGCGCACGAAGATCCTCCGCCGGAGTTCCCAGCGCCAGCGCCGGCTGATCCTCGGCCGCAGCGCCCCTTGACGGGGCGACCAGCGCCGCCTTGCGGTCCGCCGAGGCCTGTACAAGCGAGGCATCGCGGCGCGAGGTGAAGGTGGCCAGCACCGTCTCGGCCGTTTTGGCCGCACGCTCGATCTCCTGCAACTTCTGCTCGACGGAAGGCTGCACCTGACTCTGCACCCAGGTTGCCCGCATGGTTTCAACCGAAGCCTGCAACCGCGCGGCTTCGGCCCGCAGATCCTGCACCGACCGGAGCGTCGTAACCCCGATCCAGATCAGCGCGATGGGCAGGAACACCATGACCAGCGTCATCACCAGATCAAGCGTCCCGCCTTCCCCCGGCCCGGCCAGAAGATAGGCGGCGACAGCCACCACCCAGATCACGCTCAGCGCAGCGGCCACGGCCTCCACACGCGAAAACCGGGCGCCGGTCTCTGCCGCGCCACCCATCGGGCTGTCATGCGGTTCGGGCATGGTGCCTCCCTCGCCTCAGATATAACGGACGCTCAGCACTTCGTAACTGCGGTCGCCGCCCGGCGTCTTGACCTCGACACTGTCGCCTTCGTCCTTGCCGATCAGTGCCCGCGCCAGCGGCGAGCGGATATTCAGCAGCCCGCGCTCCAGATCCGCCTCGACCTCACCGACGATCTGATAGGTCTTTTCCTGATCCGTGTCCTCGTCCACCAGCGTCACCGTGGCGCCAAACTTGATCGGCCCCGACAGTTTCGCGGTGTCGATCACCTCGGCCAGCGACAGCGTGCCCTCAAGCTCCTTGATGCGGCCTTCGATGAAGCTCTGCTTTTCGCGCGCGGAATGGTATTCGGCGTTTTCCGACAGGTCACCCAGCTCGCGCGCCTCGGCAATGGCCTGGATGATGGCGGGACGCTCCACCGATTTCAGGTGCTTCAGTTCGCCATCCAGCGTGTCGAACCCTGCGCGGGTCATCGGAATCTTTTCCATCGGTCTCTCACCAAAAAACAAAGCCACGGCCCGGCCAGGCCATGACTCTCCGTCGTCTTGGCCTCACCAGACCGCACCGGCGCCGCAAATGCAAGGGGCCGCGGCAGGGAAACGACAGATCGGCGGATGGTTGCGTCACAGGCACCGCAAGAATATTTCTCCTATGCCGCGATGCAGCGCTTTGATGTTGCGTCACGATTGACGGGCGCTTTCCCTTGGGGCAGACAAAACCCCGGACAAATCCAGCAAGCGGCGCGTGGCGCCCGTAGCCACAGGGGAGACGCGGATGGCAGAGATCGAACGCGAGAGCATGGAATACGATGTTGTGATCGTAGGGGGCGGGCCTGCTGGTCTGTCAGCGGCGATCCGGCTGAAACAGCTCGACCCCGATCTGAATGTCGTGCTGTTGGAGAAAGGGTCCGAGGTCGGCGCGCATATCCTGTCCGGTGCCGTGCTGGATACCTGCGGGCTGGATGCCCTGCTGCCCGACTGGCAGTCGATGGACGCCCCGATCAAGACCGAGGTGAAAGAAGACAATTTCTACATCCTCGGCCCGGCCGGGCAGGCGCGCATCCCGAACTGGCCTATGCCGCCCTTCATGAACAACCACGGCAAGTACATCGTCTCGATGGCAAATGTCTGCCGCTGGATGGCGGGCGTGGCCGAAGGGCTGGGGGTCGAGATTTTCCCCGGCATGTCCTGCTCGCAACTGGTTTACGAAGGTGACCGGGTGGTCGGCGTCGTCGCCGGCGAGTTCGGCTTGGGTGAAGACGGCCAGCCCGGCCCGAACTACGAGCCGGGGATGGAGCTGCGTGGCAAATACGTCTTCCTCGCGGAAGGCGTTCGCGGTTCGCTCTCGAAGGAGGTCATCGCGAAATATGACCTGTCGAAGGGCCATTGCCCGCAGAAATTCGGCATCGGCATGAAAGAGATCTGGGAGATCGACCCCGCCAAGCACCGCGAGGGCACGGTCACTCACACGATGGGCTGGCCGCTCGGGTCGAATGCCGGGGGTGGTTCGTTCATCTACCACCTTGAAAACAATCAGGTCTATGTCGGCTTTGTGGTTCACCTGAACTACGCCAACCCGCATCTCTATCCCTATATGGAATTCCAGCGCTTCAAGCATCACCCGATGGTGGCTGATCTGCTGGCAGACGGGAAACGCGTGGCCTATGGCGCTCGTGCGATCAGCGAGGGCGGTTGGCAGTCAATGCCCAAGATGGTGGCGCCGGGCGTGGCGCTGCTGGGCTGTTCGGTCGGCATGGTGAACGTGCCCCGCATCAAGGGCAACCATAACGCCATGCTGTCGGGCAAAGCCGCCGCCGAAGCCGCCTTTGACGCGATCAAGGCAGGCCGCGAGGGCGACGAACTTGCTGCCTATGAAACCGAAGTCCGCACCGGCCCGATCGGCAAGGATCTGAAGAAGGTCCGCAACGTCAAGCCGCTGTGGTCGAAATTCGGCCTCGTCGCCTCGCTGATGGGCGGCGGCGCCGATATGTGGCTCAACACCATCGGCCTGACGCTGTTCGGCACGCTGAAACACGGCAAGACCGATGCGGCAGCAACCGGCAAGGCGAAGGATTTCAAGAAGATCGACTATCCGAAGCCCGACGGCAAACTGTCCTTCGACCGGCTGACCAACGTGGCCTTCAGCTTCACCAACCACGATGAAAGCCAGCCCGCGCATCTGAAGCTGAAAGACCCGTCGCTGCCGATCCGCGTCAACCTGCCCGAATATGACGAACCGGCGCAACGCTACTGCCCCGCTGGCGTCTACGAGGTGATCGGCGAAGGCGCCGAGGCGCGGTTCCAGATCAACTTCCAGAATTGCGTCCACTGCAAGACCTGCGATATCAAGGACCCGTCGCAGAACATCAACTGGACCACGCCACAGGGCGGTGACGGCCCAAACTACCCGAACATGTAAGGCAATAGCGGCAGGGGAAACCCTGCCGCTTTTCATTGCAGGACATGCCCCCGCAGCGCTCACCGCAATCCGGCTGTCACCTCAGCATTCTGATATGCAGCTTGCCTTCAACCACCGCGAACAGATGGTCGCGATCATCCTCAGCCGAATACCACTTCCCAAGAAAACCTGTCTTGTCGAGCGCCTCGGCACGTCGCCACATGCAAGCGTTCATCTCCTCGACAATGGCGACATGCCTGTTGCGGTCTTCTTCTGTATTGATGCCATTTCGGAACGATCTGATCACCAGGTCATAGGCCGCGCGACAGGCCGCCGCCTCGCTGTCGATCTGCGCCATAAAATCCCGGCCGGTTTGTTGGCCTACGGTCGCCCCATATGGCACCGGCCTAAAACGATTCTCCGGCGGATAGTCCTCGACCTCACGGAAAGAACCCGTCTGGCGTTTCATGCGCGTCTTTTGGCCGTCCTCCTCAAAGGACCAGAACGTAACCCAGCAGTCGCTGCGTTTGATAAGCGCGTGGCGCTTTGCGACACGAGAGCTCCCGCCGGTCAGCGAACTGATGCGTTCCCCCGAAACCTCGCTGACAATCTCTTGGTGCCGACGGCCATTATAAACCCGCGTTCCCTGCGACGTGGGTGAGCCACACTCGATGCGGGGTTGCCAGTCCTCTTCCGCCACCGCGCGCCCGGCAGGCACAAGCAGCAGCATCCCCGTGATGAGCCTGAAGATTACCGCAAATCCCGACATCCGGCCCGCCCCTGAGGAGTTTCGGCCCAAGCTGCCCGGCAGGCAGCCCAGACGTCAACCAGAGATTGCAGACACGGCGGCTTCCGTTGCCGAAACAGGCCAGAGAGCGCCACGCGTATCAAGCGCCCTTTATGGAGGCCAGCATACCCCCGATACGGTCAGGGGCATGGGCCCTAAATACGCTATGCCTCAGCTATCCATCTTGAGCGCATTGATGAAGGCGCTTTGCGGGATTTCCACTTTCCCGAACTGGCGCATCTTCTTCTTGCCCTCTTTCTGCTTCTCCAAGAGCTTCTTCTTCCGGGTCGCGTCGCCGCCATAGCATTTCGCGGTCACGTCCTTGCGCATGGCGCTGATCGTTTCGCGCGCGATGACACGGCCGCCAATCGCCGCCTGGATCGGGATCTTGAACATGTGACGGGGGATCAGCTCTTTCAGCTTCTCCACCATCACGCGCCCCCGCGCCTCGGCCCGGTCGCGGTGAACCATGATCGCCAGCGCATCCACCGGCTCGTCGTTCACCAGAATGGACATCTTCACCAGATTGTCCTCCCGGTATTCCGACAGTTGATAGTCAAACGAAGCATAGCCCTTGGTCACCGACTTCAGCCGGTCATAGAAATCGAACACCACCTCGGCCAGAGGCAGGTCATATTCGACCATCGCGCGGCTGCCCGCATAGGTAAGGTTCAGCTGGATACCCCGGCGATCCTGGCAAAGCTTCAGGATGTCGCCCAGATATTCGTCGGGCACCATGATCGTGGCCTTGATGCGCGGCTCTTCGATATGGTCGATATAGGTCAGGTCGGGCATGTCGGCGGGGTTGTGCAACTCGCGCACCTCGCCATCCTTCATGTGCAGCTTGAAGACCACAGAAGGCGCGGTGGTGATCAGATCAAGGTCATATTCCCGCTCCAGCCGGTCGCGCACGACCTCCAGATGCAGAAGCCCGAGGAAGCCCATGCGGAACCCAAAACCAAGCGCGGCCGAGGTTTCCATTTCATAACTGAAGCTCGCGTCGTTCAGCGCCAGCTTTTCGATGGCGTCACGCAACGCCTCGAAGTCATTGGCATCGACCGGGAAAAGACCGCAGAACACCACCGGCTGCGCGGGTTTGAACCCCGGCAGCGGCGCGTCGCAGGGCTTGCGCTCATGCGTGATCGTATCGCCCACGCGGGTGTCGCGCACCTGCTTGATCGAAGCGGTCAGCACGCCGATCTCGCCCGG
Organism: Gemmobacter caeni; assembly: GCF_003054195.1. Taxonomy (GTDB): domain Bacteria; phylum Pseudomonadota; class Alphaproteobacteria; order Rhodobacterales; family Rhodobacteraceae; genus Gemmobacter; species Gemmobacter caeni. The sequence goes on along the minus strand of NZ_QBKP01000004.1, from coordinate 37,502 downwards.
CCCCAGTTCGGGAATATCCACCATCTGCGGTTTCAGCACCGCCAGCTTGTCGATGCCGTAAACCGCGCCGGTCTGCATCATCTTGACCCGGTCGCCCTTCCTGATCACGCCGTCGATGACGCGGATCATGACGACGACACCCAGATAGGCGTCATACCAGCTGTCGACCAGCATAGCCTTCAGCGGCGCATCGCGGTCGCCCTTGGGTGCGGGCAGGCGCTTCACGATAGCCTCCAGCACATCCGGAATGCCGAGGCCGGTCTTGGCCGAAATCGTGATGGCGTCGCTGGCGTCGATGCCGATCACATCCTCGATGTTTTCCTTGACCCGCTCGGGGTCGGCGGCAGGCAGGTCGACCTTGTTCAGCACCGGCACGATATCATGACCTGCGTCAATCGCCTGATAGACATTGGCCAGCGTCTGCGCCTCGACCCCTTGCGACGCATCCACCACCAGAAGCGAGCCTTCGACCGCGCGCATCGACCGGCTGACCTCATAGGCAAAGTCAACGTGTCCGGGCGTGTCGATCAGGTTCAGGATGTAGGTATTGCCATCCTTCGCCGGATATTCGATCCGCACGGTGTTGGCCTTGATGGTGATGCCGCGCTCGCGCTCGATATCCATGCTGTCCAGCATCTGCGCCTTCATGTCGCGCGCAGCCACCGTGCCCGTCATCTGGATCAGACGGTCGGCGAGGGTGGATTTGCCGTGGTCGATATGGGCCACGATCGAGAAATTGCGGATACGGTCAAGCTGGGTCATGGGCGCGCATATATCCTGTCATGCAAGGGCCGGGAAGGGGGATTTGCGTGCCGGGGATCAGCGGGGGATCGGGCAGGATCGGCTCCCGTCAGGGGGGAATTTTTGGCCCCTCACAGCATGCTCGACCCGTTTCCATTCCGGAAACAGCCAGATCTTGCCATGATATCCTGCAATTGCATGAATTTCTTAAAGTAAACACGCTTTCGCCACGAATTTTGCACGATTTGACATTCGCCGCGGCCCTTCCCATCCCCTGTAGCTGCGGGCCGCTGCCATGCTCCGCCGCCCGGCAAGGGCGTTACCAGTTCGGGGGAATTTGCGATGCCGACCAGTACGGTCAATTGGCTATGGATCGGGAACCTGCCCGCCATCGACAGCACAGCTTCCAGCAATGTCACTCAAAGCCAGCTCAATGCCGCAGGGATGAACGGCTATTCCGTCACCGGACCGGGGCATATCGCGCCGGTGGCGGTTACGGGCACCACCACCAGCAGCGGCGGGGCGCAGGTTTTCACCGCACCGTTCAACCAGACCAACAATTTCCTCAGCCAGTTCAGCTTCGACAGCCCGACAACGCCGGGCACGATCAGCGGCCAGACGATCCAGACCACCTTCCGGGGCGACATTACCATCACTCTGCCCGACGGCAGCACCTCCGGCCAGGTGGCGACCATCGTGCAGATGACAAACGGCGACCTGTTTCTGCGGCCCAACGCCAATTACCTGCCCGACTGGGATGGCATCAACGCGCTGCGGTCCATCACCATCAATCAGGCGACACCGTTCCCGAACAACACGGTTCTGAACGCGGTTATCTCGTTCGATCCTGATATTTTCGATATCGAAATCCCCTGTTTCACGGCAGGCACGCTGATCCGCACCCGCGATGGCCTGCGCGCCATCGAAAGTCTTGCCGTCGGTGATCTGGTGGAAACCGCCGATCACGGGGCACAGGCGCTGCGCTGGATCGGCACGCGAAGCCTGTCTTCCGCCGAACTGGCCGCGTCGGCACATTTGCGGCCGGTGCGCATCGCCGCCGGGGCGCTCGGCCCCGGTCAGCCGGAGCGCGAGATGCATGTGTCACCACAGCACCGGATGCTGGTCCGCTCGCGGATCGCGCAGCGGATGTTCGAGACCGAAGAGGTATTGGTTGCCGCCTGCCATCTGATCGGTCTGCCGGGCATTACGCGCGATGACAGCCTGCGACCCGTCACCTATGTGCATCTGATGTTCGACCGGCATGAAATCCTCTTTGCCGACGGCGCCCCCAGCGAAAGCCTGTATCCGGGCCCGATGGCGATGCGCGCTCTGGGCAATGAGGCAGCGCAGGAAATCCTTGCACTGTTCCCGGAACTGGCGATTCTCGACAGCGGCTGGCTGCGCCCGGCGCGGGTGCTGGTGCCCGGTCGGCGGGGGCGTCAGATGGCCGAAAGGCACCTGCGCAATCACACGGCCCTACTGGCTGCCTGAGCTTCAGGCCACATCATCTTGCGGCGGGGTGCCCTGCGCCCCGCATCATCCGGCGCTGCCCCCGCCGTTTCGGCCAATTTTCGCCGGTTTGCGCCAGATCATTGATAAATTTGCCCCGAATCGTCATAATTGTTGCCAGAAAATGACCGGGGCGGACCCTCGTCCCGGCGGCATGAGGCAGAGACATGAAGAAACTGGTTCTGGCAGGCGCCTTTGGCGCATTGGTGCTTCCCGTCATGGCGACTTCCGTATTTGCAGGCTCGATCGAACGGGCTTGCCTGCGCTCTGATCGCGGCTCGGCCAACCCGGCCATCTGCGGCTGCATCCAGCAGGTCGCCGACATGACGCTGACGGGCCGCGACCAGCGGAAGGCCGCCAAGATGATGGCAGACCCGGATCTGGCACATGAGGTCTGGATTTCGAAACGCGAAGCCGATGACGCGTTCTGGGAGCGTTACAAATCTTTCGGCCAGACCGCCGAGGCCTATTGCGCCGGCTGACCCTCCGTGGCTGACCGTCTGCCTGCGGCCTTTGCCGAGCAGGCCGCGAGTTGCGCAGCGCTTGGCTCACCCTTCATGGAGCGGCTTATGCGCCATCTGGCGGCGCATTGGCCTGGTGACACCGATCTGGCGCGTCGTTTCGTGGACTGGCCGGGGGAGATCGGGCCGCGCGGTGCCTCCTTGCCCCTTCGGCTGGCCAGCGGCCTGCATGCGCTAGTGCTGACCGGGCAGGATGACGCGCTGGCGGCGGCTTATCCCGGCGGCGCTGGCGGCGATCTTGGGCTGGCACTGGATGCCGCCCTCCACCGGCATGATGCCTTCCTGAGCCAGTGGTGCAACCGCGCGCCGCAGACCAATGAAATCCGCCGCTCTGCCGTGCTGATCGCCGTGGCGCACTGGCTGACCGCGCGGTTCGGCCTGCCCATCGTACTGTCAGAACTGGGCGCAAGCGCAGGGCTGAACCTGATGTTCGACCGCTACGCCCTGGATATTGCCGGGCGGCGCTTCGGCCCGGCGGATGCCGTTTTGCGATTGAAACCCGACTGGCACGGGCCACTGCCCCCTGCCACACCACCCGTCATCGCCCGGCGGCGCGGCGTCGATCTGGCCCCGCTGCGTGCTGACCGGCCGGAGGATGAACTGCGCCTGCTGTCCTGCCTTTGGCCAGATCAGGCCGACCGGCTGTCGCGCACGCGCGCTGCCTTGCAGGTGCAGGACGCGACCGTCGATCAGGCGGATGCGGTGGAATGGCTGGAACAGCGCCTGGCATCAACCAGCCCCGGCCATCTGCATCTGGTCTGTCATACGGTTGCCTGGCAATATTTTCCGCCCGAGGCGCAGCGGCGGGGCACAAGGCTACTTGAAGCCGCAGGCGCGCGTGCGACGCCCGACACCCCTTTGGCCTGGTTCGGGATGGAAGCGGATGCGGGGGCAGAGGGCGCCGGACTGCGCCTGCGTCTCTGGCCCGGCGATCTGGACCTTGCGATGGGCCGGGCGGGTTTTCATGGACAGTGGGTCAACTGGTCCGGCTGACCGCGACACCATCAGCAGCCCCGCAGGAGCACACCGCAATCGAAACCATCGTCATCCTGACCGGCGCCGGGATCAGCGCGGAAAGCGGGTTGGGCACCTTCCGCGACAAGAATGGCCTCTGGACCCGTTATGACCTGAACGAGGTTGCCACGCCCGAAGGCTTCGCCCGGAATCCCGCGCTGGTGCACGATTTCTATAATGCCCGCCGGGCCAATGCGCGTGCAGCGCATCCGAATGCCGCGCATGAGGCGCTGGCGCGTCTGCAACGCCACTGGCCCGGCAAGGTGCGGATCGTGACACAGAATGTGGATGACCTGCATGAACGCGCAGGGTCGTCCGATGTCCTTCACATGCATGGCGCACTGGAGGGCGCGCTCTGCGCCGCTTGTGGCCATCGCTGGCCAGCCCCCGCCGCGATGCATCCCGCAACGCCCTGCCCCACCTGCCACGCGCGACAGGCCCGCCCCGACATCGTCTGGTTCGGCGAATATCCGCATCACATGGAAACAGTGTGGGACTTGCTGCGCAGCGCTGATCTGTTCGTCGCGATCGGCAGTTCAGGCACGGTATACCCCGCAGCGGCCTTCGCACAGGATGCAGCCCGCGCGGGCGCGCATTGTCTTGAACTGAATACCGAGGCGAGCGCCGTCGCCCCGGATTTTCACGAGATCAGGCTTGGCCCCGCCACGCAGCTTGCCCCCCTCTGGGTGGACGAGGTGCTGGACCGGCGGGGCTGCTGAAGGCTCAGTTCGAGGCGCCCGTCTGACCGTGGTTCATCTTGCTGTGGTCGTGGCCCATGCCGCCGCCCATCTGCATGCCATCCTGACGCTCAAGATCCACCGGAATTTCGACGGTCATTTCACCTGCCTTCTCGAAAGTCAGGGTCACGCTGACCATATCGCCCTGCTTCAGTTCGCGCGTCAGGCCCAGCAGCATAACGTGATCGCCGCCACGCGCCAGCGCATGTTCGCTGTGGGCGGGAACGGCAAAGCCTTCCTCCACTTTCATCATCTTCATAACGCCATCGCCCATGTCCTTGTGGGTATGGAGTTCAACCTTCTGCGCCACATCCGACGCGGCCGAGACCAGACGGTCATCCGCATCGCCATGGTTCTCGATCACCATGAAAGCCGCACCGGACTTGGACATCATGGACGAGGTGCGCGCATAGGCATCCTTCACCTCGATATCCCCGGCAAAAGCCGGAAGGGCAACGCAGAGGGCGGCAACGCTCAGAAGCGATTTGAAAAGGGTCATTTGTTCTGTCCTTTGATTGAGGTCTGTGTCGGAAAGAGATCACGACAGGACAGGTGGACCCCGCGCCGAAGGCCGGGGCCGGGCTTGCGCCATTTCCGCATGCGGAGCCGGCCATTCCGCCCGGGTGATCCGGCCTGCGGGCCGCTCCGGGGGCGGCAGTGACCCCGGCGGGGCGGCAGAGGCGCCGATGACGCAATCGGGGCAAAGATGCACCGGCCCGACAGGCCGGCCGGCGGCGTCCACACTCAGAAGCCGGGTCTGGCCCTCAGAGCAGATTTCCATTTCGGACACAGCCACTGGCAGCGCCCGCGCCACGCCAAGCCCGAGCGCACCGGCCACAAAGGCCAGCAGCACGAACATTCCGGTCAGATGTCGGATAAAACGGCGCATGACCTTGCCTAGCGCAGCGCCCCGGGTTTGACCAGCGCGGCAATGCCCCTGCGGCATCCTGCCCGCACCAAAAGCAAAACCCCGCCAAAGGCGGGGCTTCAACATCCGACCGAAGTCAGGATCAGGCGGCAGCCTGAGCCTTCTCGATCTCTTTCTTGATCTTCAGCGCCTTGGCCGAAAGCTCGTCATCCTTGGCTTTCGCGAGGAAAGCATCCAGGCCGCCACGGTGATCGACGGTCCGAAGCGCGGCCGAGGACACGCGCAGCTTGAACGACTGGCCCAGAACGTCCGAGATCAGGGTGACGTCATTCAGGTTCGGCAGGAAGCGCCGTTTGGTCTTGTTGTTGGCGTGGCTGATGTTGTTACCAACCATCGGGCCTTTACCGCTCAGTTCGCAGACGCGCGACATCGTCTTGTTCCTTGTCTTTCGGACCTGTGCCCCGTTGAGCGGCGGCCCGGAGTAACACCCAAAGCGCCCGCAAAGCTGCGGGTACCGAATTCCATCGCAGCCCTTTAGGCGGAAATCCGGTCAGCGTCAAGCGATTCACCGCCCGGAGCCTGCGCGCTTTCCAGCCCGAGCAGGTACTGTTTGCGCCACAACCCACCGCCATAGCCGGTCAGGCTGCCGTCCGAGCCCAGGATTCGGTGGCAGGGGATGAGAATCGCCACCGGATTGGCCCCGTTGGCCGCAGCAGCCGCCCGAACGGCGTCGGGCCTGCCGATCCGGGCCGCAAGATCGGCATATCGGATCGTGACGCCGGGCGGAATACGGCGCAACTCGTGCCAGACCCTGATCTGAAAGGGCGTGCCGAGCGGCGCCAGCGGCAAGTCAGCCGCACCGAAATCTCCGGCGAAATAACGCTGCAAACCATGCGCCAGCCTCTCGGTCATCGCGGATTGACCCGGAGCGATTCGGCCCTTTGCCGCGCGGGCAAGCGCCCTTACCTCCCGGGCCAGCACCGGGCGCGAGGTGAATTCCAGCAGGCGGATGGCCTGCGCGTCGCAGATCGCCAGCATTTCGCCCAGAGGTGTCGGCAACAAAGCGGCATGCAGCACGACAGGCCCGTCGCCACCGCCGCCAAGCCGCACCAGCGCCCCGGCCAGCCCCGCGTCAAACCCGTTGGCCCGCTGATCCAGCGGGTCGCAATCCGGGCAGGGGCGCAATCCGGCCGCAAGGCAGGTAGCGGGGTTGTCACAGACCTCTGCCCCCTGACGCGGGGCCAGACGACAGCCGGTCCGGCAGAAAACCCCGGCAGCGCCTGCTGCCAACCACCCCGTCGATTCGCCTTTCATGCCACCGCCCCCAGCAGGCCCGTCAAAGCGGCATCCAGACGACCGCGCGGCAGAATCGCCAGCATCCCCGGCCCATCCAGCCGCAATTGCACCGGCCCTTCGGCCACTTCGTTGGAGGTGCCGATCATCCCGTCCGGCGCAAAGGCAATTCCGTCGATAGGCCAGCGCAACCCCGTGCTGCATCCGGAAACGGGCATCATCGGAAACAGCGACAGCCTGTCCCCCGCCCGCAGATTCAGACGAATTTGTGGCGGAACCGCAAAGATTACATCCTCGGGCGTCAGAAGCAGACAAGGCATTGGGTTGGGGCGGGCAGCATGAGCCACCAGCACCGACAGCACCGCAAGCTCATGGTCCATCCGCCCCCCCGTCGCGCCCAGGGCCAGCACGAACGGCGCGCGAATGGATCGCAGCGCCTTGTCGAAATCGGTGGTCATCTGCTCGGTGATCGGGTGCAAGACATCCACCAGCGACTCGCGCGCGCGCGCGGAAACGGAATCGAGGTCACCGATCACGGCCTGCGGCACCACTCCCAGACCCAGCGCCCGGTCAGCCCCACCATCGGCAGCCACAATCACAGGCGCCCGCCGCAGCGCCATCCGCAACTCGGCCAGCCGTACCGGACCGCCCGCGACAAGCGTGACCGGATCGGAGGATTCGACAATGACCGCATTCATGGGGATACTGTTCCGAAATAAGGCAGGCACCGGCGCCACGGGCCATAATCAATCCTTCAAATTACCCCGGTCTGTCCACGGAATTGAGCGGCCGGAAGGTAAATTGGGGTCATAGGTTAGTAGAAGGCGAGCATCCGATGGTCGGAGCAAGTAAAATTCTTACGGTGTCCTATGGCACGTTTTCCTGCACGCTGGAGGGATTCGACGACCCCTTCAACACGATGAAGGCGATTGCCGAGTATTTCCGTGATCTCGCCGCCGAAGACCGCTATTTCGGCGCCGAACCGCCAACCCCCGATGCGGCGATGCTGCACCGGATTGCCGAACGCGAGATCCAGCGCCGGGTCGAGGCAAAGATCCAGGAAAACGGCGTGATCCTGCGGGCAGGCGATTCCGATATCCCGGCCAAGGCCGCGATCAGCGCACCCGTTGCCTCCGCACCTGCCGCGTCGGCGCCTCAGGTTGCCGCCAAGGAGACGCCTCCTGCCCCGAGAGCGGCAGAACCTGAGCCCGCGCCGCAATCGGAAAGCGTTGCCGCCAAGCTTTCGCGCATCCGCCGCGCCGTGGCCGAAGCCAAGGTGCCTGCCGCTGCCGTGGTGACGGCCGCGCCCGCTGCTGCCGAATATTTCGAGAATGAGGCCGCAGAGGATGTGCCGGCGACTCCGGTTGCGGAATTGCCTGTCGACGACGTTGTGGAAGAAGATGCTCTGGCCCTGTCTGACCCCGACATGGCCGATCTCGCCCTGCCCGAGCCCGCCGAAATCGAAGATGTGGCCGAATCGGTGGCTGAGCCGGTCGTGGATGACAGCGAAGATTTCACCTCGCCCGAACCCGAAGCCGATTTCGGCGCCGAAGATGCACTGCTGGCCAATCTGGCGGGTCTCGATACGCATGTCGACGAAGACGCCGCTGCTGCGCAAGACTCCGAAGTTTCTGACGAGCAGTCCGAAGACATCCTCGCCGCCCTGCAAGTCGAGGCAGAAGCCGAGATCCTGGCAGAGCCCGAGATGGCCCGTGACAGCGATGACGAAGCGGATGACGGCGATGATCTTGATGATCTGCTGGCAAAGCTGAACGCACCTGCCACCGCCCCGGCAGCGAATCTGGCTGACAGCCTGGATGACGATGATTTCCTGTCGGAGGACGAGGAGGAGATCACGCCGGACGCCGCGCCGGAGCCGGAAGCCCAGACAGAACCTGCCGAGGCTGCGACCGCCCCTGAAGCGGCCGAACTGCAAGAAGATGAAACCGGCGGCACCGCTTCGGAACGTATCCAGCGCGCCCGTGCCCGTGTCATCCGCATCCGCCGCACGACGCCGCAACCCGCCGACGATGCCGAAGAGGTGATGGAAGCCACCACCCGGCCCGCCGAGGAGGACGCCCCGCTGTCGCCCGAGGCCGAAGCCGATCTGCTGCGAGAACTTGGCGAAGTCGAAGCGGAGCTCGGCGCAGAAACGCCCGATCTGCCGCCGCCGAGCGCCCCCGTGCCGCATGAACCTACCGCCATTCGCCCCGTCCGGCCGGTACGTCCGGCGATTGCCCCGCGCCGCAACGCGCTGGCGGACGGCGAACCCGAAGGCGAGGCTGCTATGTCACGGCTGATTGCCGAGACGAACAACCAGATGCAGGGGGCGGAGAATCGCCGTCGCCTGTCGGCCATCGCCCATCTCAAGGCCGCCGTGGCCGCCACCGTGGCCGAGCGCCGCGCCGGGGCTGCCAAGCCGGTGAACGATACCGAACGGCAAGATCCCTATCGCGAGGATCTGTCCCGCATCGTACGTCCGTCCGCCCCGAACGCGACCCGGCCCAGCCCGCTGGTTCTGGTTTCGGAACAGCGCATCGACCGCGCGCCGGTGACCGAACCTGCGCCGCGCCCGGCCGAGGTTGGCCCGATCCGTCCGCGCCGCATCGCGGGTTCCGCCGCCCTGGCCGAAGAAGAAGATGACGAGCTGGAGAACGAGGACAACCTCTTCGCCGACACCCGTGGCTTCGCGGAATTTGCAGAACGCCTTGGTGCGCAGGACCTGGGGGCGCTGCTGGAGGCCGCCGCCGCCTATGCCGCCTGTGTCGAGGGCCGCCCGCAATTCACCCGGCCACAGATCATGCGGCAGGTCGCCAGCCTCTCGGACTCCGAATCGAGCCTGCGCGAGGACAGCCTGCGCAGCTTCGGGACGCTGCTGCGCACCGGCCGTATCGTGAAGGTCCGCCGGGGCCAGTATGCACTGGCAGAAGATTCGCACTATCTGGCCGAGGCCCGCAAACTGGTGGGTTGAGCCAAAGGCTCACCCCCTTTTCCGGGTCCGACGGGCTGCCACCCTCCCCGGACAGGCGAAAGGCGGAAGGTTTCCCTTCCGCCTTTCCCTTTTCAGTCGTCCTGTGCCGGGGGCGCATCCGGGTCAGCCCGGCCGATCCCCCTGAAGATGAACCTGAATGGCAGCATCCACAGGAAGCCGAGCCCGACATAGACCAGGAACTCCACCCAGATCGGCGGCCGGTCCAGTGCCCCCATGATCCCCCAGACCGCGCCAATATAAAACGGCAGACCGACCAGAAGGATCACCAGCGCAAGGCGCTTGCGGACGCGATAGCCCATTGCCACGGGATCAATCCTCGAAAGGATCGGTGACGAGAATGGTGTCGTCCCGTTCCGGGCTGGTCGACAGCATCGCCACCGGGCAACCGATCAGCTCTTCGACACGGCGAACGTATTTGATCGCGGCGCCCGGCAGATCGGCCCAGCTGCGCGCGCCTTCGGTCGATTCGCTCCAGCCCTCGATTTCCTCATAAACCGGGGTGCAGCGCGCCTGCTGATCGGCGGCGGTCGGCAGATAATCCAGCGCCTGCCCGTCCAGCATGTAGCCGGTGCAGATCTTGATCGTCTCGAACCCGTCCAGCACGTCCAGCTTGGTCAGCGCGATGCCGTTGATGCCGGAAATCGCGCAGGTCTGCCGCACCAGCGCCGCATCGAACCAGCCACAGCGGCGCTTGCGCCCGGTCACCGTACCGAACTCATGGCCCCGCGTCCCCAGACGTTCGCCATCGGCATCATGCAGCTCGGTCGGGAACGGGCCTTCGCCGACGCGGGTCGTATAGGCTTTCACGATGCCCAGAACGAAGTCGATGGCGTTCGGCCCGAGGCCCACACCTGTCGCCGCCTGCCCCGCGATCACGTTCGACGAGGTGACATAGGGATAGGTGCCAAAGTCGATGTCCAGCAACGAACCCTGCGCGCCTTCGAACAGGATACGTTTGCCCGCGCGGCGCAGCTCGTTCATCACTTTCCAGACCGGCGCGGCATATTGCAGGATCTCGCCCGCGATGGCGTTCAGCGCGGCGATCAGCGCGTCACGGTCCACCGGCTCCAGCCCCAGACCGGCGCGCAGCGCATTGTGATGCACCAGCGCCCGGTCGACGCGCAGTTCCAGCGTCGCCTGATCGGCCAGATCGGCGACACGGATCACCCGCCGCCCCACCTTGTCCTCATAACACGGCCCGATCCCACGCCCGGTGGTGCCGATTTTGCCGACCGCGACCTGCGCCTCTCGCGCGCGGTCCAGTTCGCCATGATAGGGCATGATGAGCGGGGTGTTTTCCGCGATCATCAGCGTCTCGGGGGTGATGGTCACGCCCTGCTCGCGGATCTTGGCGATCTCTGACACCAGATGCCAGGGGTCCAGCACCACGCCATTGCCAATGACCGACAGCTTGCCGCCGCGCACCACACCCGAAGGCAGCGCATTCAGCTTGTAGACCTTGCCGTCGATGACGAGCGTATGGCCCGCGTTGTGGCCGCCCTGAAACCGCGCGATCACATCGGCGCGCTCGCTCAGCCAGTCAACGATCTTGCCTTTTCCCTCGTCGCCCCATTGGGCACCGACGACGACGACATTGGCCATGTCCAGACTCCTTCGGAGGTGTGAAACCGGCGCCGGTATATAGAGGCCGCGCGCGCGATGACAGCGGAAAATGCCCGCTGCACCTCAGGTCAGACCAGCCGCCGCCAGACCGCGCCGCACTGCCGCCGCCAGCGTTTCGGGCTCGTGGCCGGAAAAGCCGATGACCAGCCCCTTGCGACCGCCGGGCTGCATCGACATCGCAGAAAGCGACCGCGCGCCAAGCCCTGCGGCCCGGGCCAGGCCCGCCAGTCGCAGATCGTCGGCGGTATCGGACAGCGCCACGACCAGATGCAGGCCCTGCTCGGGGATGCGGACCCGATGCCCTGCCGCCGCGAGTTCGGATACCAGCGCATCCCGCGCCGCCCGCACCCGTCGCCGCGCGCGTTTCAGATGCTGCGCGAAATGGCCCGCAGCCAGAAACTCGGCCATTGCCGCCTGCGTCAGTGCCGAAGGCGCCCGGTCGGCCCGCCCGCGCAGTGCAATCACCGGCGCCAGCAGTGGCTCGGGCAAAACCATATAGCCCAGCCGCAGCCCCGGCATCAGCGCTTTCGAAAAGGTGCCGACATAGATCACCCGGCCCCGCCCATCCATGCCCTGCATCGCGGCCAGGGGCGGCCCGGCAAAGCGGAACTCGCTGTCATAATCATCCTCGACGACCCAGGCACCGGCCTCTGCCGCCCAGTCCAGAAGCGCCAGACGCCGCCGCATGGTCAAAACCACCCCCAGCGGAAACTGGTGCGAGGGCGTGACATAGGCCGCCCGCGCCCCGGCACAAAGTACCCGCCCCGCCGCGACATCCAGCCCCTCGTCATCCACCGGCACCGGCACCAGCCGTTGCGCCGCGAACGCCGCCTTGGCCGAAGGATAACCCGGATCTTCCATCCAGACCGGATCACCGGGCGCCAGCACCGCCCGCGCCACCAGATCCAGCGCCCCTTGTGCCCCGGTGGTGATCACCACTTGCGCCGGGTCCAGCCGCAACCCCCGCGCCGCACGCAGATAGGCGGCGACCTCGGCCCGCAATGTCGCATCGCCCTGCGGATCGCCATAATGGAACAGCGCTGCCGGTGGCCGCGCCAGAACCCGCGCAAGGATGGCCCGCAGGCGGTCAAGACTTTGCGGATCGGGAAATCCCAGACCCAGATCGCCCGGCAGGTCGCGCGCCACAAAGACCGGAGGCACCGGCGCCGGACCCGCCGGCACCAGGCACGGCACCGCCTCGGCCACGAATGTGCCAGACCCGACCTTTGCCTCGGTGAAGCCCTCGGCCGCCAGCATCTCGAACGCCGCCACCACCGCCCCGCGCGCCACCCCCAGCCGCGCCGCCAGATCGCGCGTGGGCGGCAGTTTGGTGCCCGACGGCAGGGCACCCTCCTCGATCCGCTGCCGAAGAGCCGCATATATCGCCCGTGCCCTCGGTCCCTGCTCTGGCAGAATGGGCATCAGCGCCGACCAGTCCGGCCTATTGGTCTGCATAATTTTCCCCTGATTGGATCTCTGCCAAACCAATTCTGCCCCTTACATCTGCTGCAAACAATCGGCTTCGACAGGTAGACCATGACCGCCCCCTACACCCCCGGCCCGCGCAGCCGCATCAAACGCAACCCCAAACGCGGCAGCTATGACCGGGCCACCGTCCACGCGATCCTCGACAGCGCTATGCTGGCTCATGTCGCTTATACGATCGACGGCCTGCCCTATTGCACGCCCACGATCCACTGGCGCGATGGGGAAACGCTTTACTGGCATGGCTCCTCCGCCAGCCGCATGCTGCGCGCCCAGGGCCCCGGACTGCCGGTCTGCGTTACCGTCACCCATCTGGACGGGCTGGTGCTGGCCCGTTCGGCCTTCAACCATTCTGCCAACTTCCGTTGCGCCATGGTCTTTGGCAAAGCTCACCTTGTCGACGACGCGGCGGAAAAGGAACGCGCCCTCTACGCTGTGACAGACCGCCTGTTCCCCGGCCGCAATGCCGAATTGCGCCCGATGACCACACAGGAAATCAAGGCCACCTCCGTCGTCCGCATGGAGATAGAGGAAGCCAGCGCCAAAGTGCGCGGCGTCAATGTCGGCGATGACGAGGAGGATGGCATCTGGCCGGTCTGGGCCGGGGTGATCCCGGTGACGACGGTGATCGGCCACCCCGAACCCTCGCCCGTCCTTCCCGACACCATACCCCTGCCCGCACATCTGAGCGCCTTCGCAGCGGGACGCGCCCTTGATACCGCCCTGCAAGACAGCTTCACCCGCTGGCAGGAAGAAAGCTGAGCGCCGTTCGCCGTCCCGCCCGGCCTCTGCCGCCTGCTTCTTGTCCAAATACTCAATCAACACCGCCATCCCGAACGCCTTCGGGGTGGCGAACCCGGCACAATCACACCTGACCGGCACAACACCGCCCCCTGCGGCGCACCTGTGCCCTTGCGCCCTTGGCCCCTTCCGCCTAGATAGGCGCGTCAGCACCGAAAACGGCGGGACCATGCAAAACGTCATCCTCACCATCCATCTGATCCTCGCGCTCCTGCTCATCGGCGTCGTGCTGTTGCAGCGGTCGGAGGGTGGCGGCCTTGGCATGGGTGGCGGTGGCGGTGGGGTCGTTTCGGCCCGCGGCGCAGCCAACGCCCTGACGAAGCTGACCTGGATCTTTGCGACGGCTTTTATCGTGACCTCGCTCACGCTGACGATCATGGCAGCGCGTCAGGCCGACGGTGGCTCGGTTATCGACCAGATCGGCGGCTCTGCCCCGGCAAAAGCCCCGGCTGAGCAACAGCCTGCCTCGCCCCTTGGCACCGATCTGCTGCCGCCCGGCACCACCGATGCGCCGCTTACGCCGCCGCGCGCCGATCAGCCGGTCGAAGCCCCCGCGCAGAACAACTGACGGTCACTAATACTAGGCATATCGCCGCGGCTGCAAACAGCATCTAGCGGGCCTGTTGCGCTTTGCCGAAAATCCGGCTAAGCCATGGCTCCCGTGATGCTGCGATTCCGATGTTGCGAATCGCCTTACCTTTCGAGCGTTTCACGGGAGACCCGCACAATGGCACGTTACATCTTCATCACCGGCGGTGTGGTGTCCTCGCTCGGCAAGGGGCTTGCCTCTGCGGCGCTTGGGGCGCTGTTGCAGGCGCGGGGCTATTCGGTGCGGCTGCGCAAGCTCGATCCCTATCTGAACGTCGATCCGGGCACCATGTCGCCGTTTGAACATGGCGAGGTCTTCGTGACCGACGATGGCGCCGAAACCGACCTCGATCTTGGCCATTACGAACGCTTCACCGGCGTTTCGGCCCGCAAGACCGATTCTATCTCCTCCGGCCGGATCTATTCCAATGTGCTGGAGAAGGAACGCCGGGGCGATTACCTCGGCAAGACGATCCAAGTGATTCCCCACGTCACCAACGAGATCAAGGATTTCCTCCGCATCGGCGAGGAAGAGGTTGATTTCATGCTCTGTGAAATCGGCGGCACCGTGGGCGACATCGAGGGCCTGCCCTTCTTCGAGGCGATCCGCCAGTTCATCCACGAACGCCCGCGCGGCCAGTGCATCCTGATGCACCTGACGCTGCTGCCCTATCTGGCGGCCAGCGGCGAATTGAAAACCAAGCCGACCCAGCACAGCGTGAAGGAACTGCAATCCATCGGTCTTGCCCCCGATGTGCTGGTCTGCCGTTCCGAACATCCGATCCCGGAAAAGGAGCGCGCCAAGATCGCGCTATTCTGCAATGTGCGCCCCGAAGCGGTGATCCCGGCCTATGACCTGAAAACGATCTACGAGGCGCCGCTGGCCTATCATCGCGAGGGGCTGGACCAGGCGGTGCTGGATGCCTTCGGCATCGCCCCGGCGCCCCGCCCGAATCTTGCCCGCTGGGAAGATGTGATGGACCGTCTGACCCATGCCGAGGGTGAGGTGCGCATCGCCATCGTCGGCAAATACACTCAGTTGGAAGATGCCTACAAATCCATTGCCGAGGCGCTGACCCACGGCGGCATGGCCAACCGGACCCGCGTGAAAGCCGAATGGATCGACAGCGAGATCTTCGAACGCGAAGACCCCGCCCCGCATCTGGAACGTTTCCAGGCCATCCTCGTGCCCGGCGGCTTTGGCGAACGCGGCACCGAAGGCAAGATTCGCGCCGCGCAATATGCCCGTGAAAAGGGCCTGCCCTATCTGGGCATCTGCCTTGGCATGCAGATGGCGGTGATCGAGGCCGCGCGCAATCTGGCCGGGATGACCGATGCAGGTTCCGAGGAGTTTGACCACGAGGCCGGCGCAAAGCGGTTCACTCCGGTGGTCTATCACCTGAAGGAATGGGTGCAGGGCAATCACAAGGTCGAACGCAAGGTCGGTGACGACAAGGGCGGCACCATGCGGCTTGGCGCCTATAACGCCAGCCTCAAGGATGGCTCCAATGTCGCCCGCGTCTATGGCGCAACCGAGATCGAGGAACGCCACCGCCACCGCTACGAGGTGGATATCCGCTACAAGGACAAGCTGGAAAGCTGTGGGCTGATCTTCTCGGGTATGTCGCCCGATGGCCGTCTGCCGGAAATCGTTGAGGTGAAGGACCACCCGTGGTTCATCGGCGTGCAGTTCCACCCGGAACTGAAATCGAAGCCCTTCGCCCCGCATCCGCTGTTCGCCGATTTCGTGCGCGCGGCGGTCGAGGTCAGCCGACTGGTCTGACCTCGTGCGGCCTGCCGCTCAGGCCCGGTCGATCCGGCACTGGTAGCAATTGTTCCGGGCCGACCGGACATGCAGATAGGCGATGCGCGGATCATCCAGCCGTGCCTCCGCCTCGGCGATCAGGCGATCGGTCGGGACCACCGCGCCGGTGCCATAGACGATACGGTCGTCATGGCCGTAGCCCCGGATGATGTAATCCGGCGAGGCCAGCATTGCGGGCAGATCCGCCCCGCCGCCCTGACGGCAATCTTCCGCACACAGAAAGATCGGCCCGCATTCGGCATAGGGCTGCATGACCGGGAAGGGCCGATGCGCCAGCACCAGCATCGGCGCACCTTCGGGGATCATGCTCAGGCAATGGCGGCAGGGGTTGCCGCTGCCCTGCGCGATATGGCGCTCCGGCGCCATATGGTTGGCATCTGCACCGCCCGCTTGCAGGCGGCGCACGGTTTCGGTGGCAAGGGCTGTGAAGTGTATGGGCATGGGTCTCCTCCGGGGTTTTGGCCAGACTGACGTCTGGCAGCCCCGGAAACGACCCGAAGTCTGCGCATTAGCCCTCGGCGCGCGCCACCATCCGCCCCATGGGGCGGCCCCCCAGGATATGCAGGTGGAAATGCGGGACTTCCTGCACGCCATGCTCCCCGGCATTGGTGATGGCGCGGAACCCCTCGCCCCCCTCGCCCGGCTGAATGCCCAGCAGCGCACAGACCTTGGCCACCGTACGGTGGAAATCCGCGATCTCGGCATCCGAGGCGTCGCGGGCAAAGTGATCGTAGGTCACATAGGCGCCTTTCGGGATCACCAGCACATGCACCGGCGCCTGCGGTGCGATGTCGTGGAAGGCCAGCGTATGCGCGGTTTCCAGCACCGTCCGGTTGGGAATCTCGCCACGCAGGATACGGGCGAAGATGTTCTGCGGGTCATAGGTGTAGGGCATCGGTTTCAGTCCACGAACAGATAATGGGTTTCTGCGATTTCTTGCGCCTTGCCGCGCGACACACCCAGAAAGGCGGCCAGCGGTCCGGCATTATCCTCTACCGTGGCAGCCTGCCGGATACGATGGAAATTCTCGAAATCCGCGTCGCGGATACGGTCGCTTTCAAAGCGCACGTCATAGCGGATGGTCGGCAGCAGCCGGTCCAGAACCTCTTGTGGCGTCCTGTCCCCTGCCAGCCCCACCCGCCGGGCGTGGCCCAGAAGATAGTCGTCGGTAAAGTCGCATTCGATTTCCAGCAGCCGTACGTTAGAGCGGTCATTGTAGAAATCCTGCATCAGCTCCACATTCGCGGGGTCGATGCACAGCACCAGCTTGTCGGTATCCCAGTAATCGAACAGCATCCGCACCAGCGCCCGGCGATGGCGCGTGCGCTTTTCCAGAGTAGACTGGATCCCGCCCAGATCGGGCAACGGGGTCGATGCCTCGCTGAACACATAATCCACCGCCGCCAGCCCGGTAACATCGCGGATGCGCTGCACCAGCCGCTTGGCAACGTGCCATTTCTTGCAGGTGACAATCAGCAGCGTGCGTTCGCGTCCAAGGCTCGCCTCGGTCTCCCAGAAGCGCGGAGCGAAACGACGGCCGATCCGGCCTCGGCCAGTCAGAAACTTGTAGAGGCTGCGCCCCTCGTTCGACACCGGGAAATGCACCCCTTCGGAGGTGTACAGGTTGCCCAGCCGCTCTTTCAGCTCCTGCGCATCGACCGAGATCTTGCGGGCGAACAGATAATCCTGCGCGATCAGAAGATCATACTGATCGTTGTAGAAGTTCACCGGCATTCCGTAGTCAGTGAACATCAGGAAGGTAAGCGTCCGGGTGCGGATTTCCTCGTGCGGGACCAGATGGCGCACCAGCGTCTGAAAGAAGGTTTCATCGGGAATCCAGGTGGTGCGGAAGAATCGCATCACATCCTTCCGTTTGCGGCAGAAATCCAGAATCCATTCCACCGTGCGGCGGCGCAGGCACCACCACTGGCTGCCGATCTGGATGGTCAGATCCTCGGGGATCGTCCGCTCCAGCCCGAATTTCTGCTGTAGCCCCATCGAGGTGTAGAACAGCCATTTCTGGGTCCGTTCGTTGAACCAGTGGCGGTAGATCAGCCGCTCGCCCTTGATGCCGGTCTTGATCCAGTCCGAAGAGAAGAAATCGAAGCTCTCGATGTAGTCGGCTTCTTCACGATCCAGGAAATCATGGGCATATTCGGCGGTCTTGATCGGCATGCAGTCGCCCGACAGCATGTAGAAATGTGTCGCGCGCGGAAAATCCTCAACCGCCGCGCGCACTGCCTGCAACGAGGCATCGACCAGGCTCCACTCCCCCCAGCCGCATTTGAGCCGCTTCCGCGCGAAGGTCACCGAGGGGTTGTTCGCCAGCGCGGAACGGATCTGGTCAAAATCCTCCCGCTTCGCGCGGGCATCGAAGTGGATCGAGATATAGTCACCAGCCGCCGTCAGGCGCTGCGCCTGAGCGATGATCCCTTCAGGGTCCTTGTGGCACAACAAAATATAGGCAATCTTTGCCATGCAGGAAACCTGACCCCGATGCTATTCGTCACTGTTTCCATAAAATGCTTTACTGGTCATTGAAAAGACAGTGTTTGTTTGCTTTTTGTGACGAGTAAGACAGAAGCCCCGCCCCCGCGGGGCGAAAGGTGTTTGGAGGCGTGGCCGATGGGGTTCCCGGGAACCTGGATGACGGAAAGCGAAAGTGTGGTGTATCGGGTCGTGCCCAAGTGTGCCTGCTCGTCCATCGGGCAGATCATGTTCTATTCCGACCATGGCAAGTTCTTCGACGGCGACATCCACGATTCGACCAAGGGCCTCCACAAATGGAGCCAGGAGGCCAGCCAACCCCTGATCGAGGCGAATGTGAAGGGGCACAAGAGCTATGCCTTCACCTGCGTGCGCAACCCCTATACCCGCATCCTGTCGAGCTTCTTCGACAAGATCTGCGGCATCCAGCGCAATGGCAAACGCTATCGCGGCAACCTTGTACCGCTTCTGATCCAGAAATACGGCATCGAGGTCGGTGGCGACGATGGCAAACAGGAGTTCGACCAGATCGCGAGCTTCCGCCGCTTCCTGCTGTTCGCGCGCGATACGATCCGCTGGCGCAAACCGATGGAGCCGGACATCCACTGGTCGGCGATGTCGGGCCATATCTCGACCTTCATCGTCAACGGCGGCCAGTATGACCACATCTTCTTCACCGAAAAATTCGATGAAGGCATGCAGGTCGTGCTGGACAACATCAAGAGCAAGAAAAAGGTCAACCTGAAGAAGATCCCGAAGTTCAACGAAAGCGAGGGGCATGGCCCCAAGCGGTTGCACCCGGTGGAAGACTACTTCGATGACCTGTCGCGCCATCTGGTCTGGGAAATCTACAAGCGCGATTTCCAGCTGTTCAAATACGATTTCGACAATCCGGGCAACAAGATGCCGATTGGCGAGATTGACCTGGACGAGGTTCACGCCAAGCTCGGCGACTGAGCAGGACGCCGGGGGCCAAGGCCCCCGGCCCTACCGTCATTTCCTGCCGAACAACCGCCCCCAGAAGCCCCGCGCCCGGTCCCGCGCCGCATCGGCCCGCGCATCCACCGCATCCAGCGTGTTGTTCAGATCATCCATTGCCGGTTCGATCATCCGCTCCTTGAACTGGGCCCACATGCGCCACAGCATCAGGACCAGCAGACCCAGCAGCACCAGAACCACGATGTTCACCCAAGGGATCAGCCGCACATCCGGCCCCGCGACGGGCTTGATCTTCACCGCATTGGGATAGATCGAGAAGATCGGCAGCCGCCAGCCGTAATGCGTGACCGCCACCCATTCCGGCTTGTCCTTGGGCGAGATCGCATTGGTCGCCTCGGCCTGAAGGTTGGAGCTGTCGTATTTGAAATAGGGCGGCCAGATCCAGCCGGTATCCTCGTTGCGATAGACCATCGGCCCACCATCGGGATAGGCCGCCTCGATGAAACGGATGTCACGCCGGTCCACCGTATTGGTGGTCGTGCCGCTGTCGGGCGAGGCGTAGAAGATCGAGTTCGCCCCCACCTCGGTCAGCCGGTTGTAGGTGCCGGTGATCCGCACGATATCCCGCTGCGGCAAAGTGTAGTGCAGGAAGGCCGCCACGATGATCAGCACCGTGATGCGGAAGCCCCATTTGATATATTTCCACATGCCAAGGGCACTCCTTCAGTCGTAATTCACGAAATAGATGGCCAGTGCCATGCCGATCATCGGCAGGATATAAACCAGCCAGACGAGCTTCAGCTTCAGGCTGCGCCCGTAGTCCTTCATCTGCGCTTCGACCCAGGCATCGCGGTCGCCCGTCATCGCCTCGGCCTCGAACTGCTTTTCCAGCCTCTCGCGCCGGGTGGACCGGAAGTAGATCTTCAGCAGCCAGTAGAAGGCCGTCAGGACGACAAGGCCAAGAAGCCAGGCACGCAGAATACCGATCATCCCCTCCCCCTCACCGCCCCCCAGGGCCCGACACGTTGCAACAGATCGGGCGCCGGTTTCGGCCCCTCACGCATTTCCGGGCGCTGCAACTCATCCATCCCCGGCTCCGGTCCGAACAGCGCGCGTCGGGCACCCTGCCGGTCCACCAGATACTCCCGCTCCAGAAAATCCGCCACATATTGCCGCTTGCGGTCGCTCCAGCTGCGGTAGCTGTCGTAGAACAGTTCCTTGTGGGTGATGTAAAGCTGCCGCACGTCCAACGGCGCCAGCTCGGCCAGAAGCATGTTCACCAGATCGCGAAGGCGACCCGGCCTTGCCCGCAACGTATAGAAATAGGCCGGATGTTCCGAGGTGAGCCGCGGCCAGTCCCCCGCCCCTTCCACCCAGCGCAGCAGCGCGCCCAACCCCTGAAACTCCGCCGGCAGCGCCGCACCCAGCCGATGCGCGATCTTGCGCAGATCGGCCCGCGTCGCCTGCCCCAGATCAAGGTTCAGCGCGTCTGCCGCATCGACCAGAATGAAATCCATCTTCTGCCGCAGGATCGCCGCCACATCCGTGCCCCGCGCCTGCACGATGGGTTCGACCAGCTTGTTCCGCTCCAGCCAATCGGCAATCGCGTTCCGGTCCCCCAGATCCATCACCGGCGCCACTGGCAGGGCGCCGAGCCCCGCTTTCGGCGCGCGTGTGATTACCCCCGTAAAGGCCAGCTCGCGGAAGATATACAGGCCGCCGAAATGCGCGGTCCAGAAATCAGGCTGTTCAAAGCTCATGGCGGGCAACGAGATTGGAACCCGCGTCACATCGCCAGTCTTTTTGGCAAGTTCGATCATCTGCGCGATCAGCACATCGTCGCGCCAGCCTTCCGGCTCGCGCCGGAACCGATCCACCAGCGCGGCAAGCTTGCCCGCATCGCGCACATGGCCGCCGATGGTGTCGGCCTGCACCGTCACCCGCCGCATGTCGAACAGCCGCGCCGGGGTGGACACTTCGTAAACGCTGTTCTCCAACTCTCCGGCCACCGCATCGCGCGCGGTCAGCGCGAACAACTGCGCCTCGTTCGCCTCGATGAACTGTTGCAGGATGCCGCGCGATGTTGAAAACCTGATATGCAGCAGCGGCGCCGTTTTCTGCGCCGTGGTCAGCAGGATGAACTGCCGGTTGCAGCCATTGGGGTTGAGATAAAGATCATCTCCCAGCTCATCGCCGATCTCCGGCGAATAGCCGGAAATGTCGATGTGAAAATCGGTCAGCGTCGTGTCCTTGCCCGTCAGATGCCGCAGCGCCCGCCGATAGCGTTCTACCAGCGCAGGCGAGGACACCTCGACCAGATTGCCGAACATCAGGCCCTTTTCAATCAGCCGCCGCACCGCAACCCGCTCCTTTCATCTGTTCCCAAATATCCCGGGGCGCTCCGCAGGCGCGGGGGCAGGGCCCCCAAACGCTCATCCCCGCCCCTCCAGATAGCGCCGCTTCGCCTCTTCCTGCCGGCCGAAATCACGGACCATGGCGCTGATCGCAGCCTCGTCCGATTTGTCCGCATAGCGGAATTCCGAATCCGCGTAGCGGTTGATCTCCTGCACCACCATTTCCACCGTGATTGGCGTCATCAGGCTTCGGATCATCTCCATCTTCCGCTCATAAGGCTGAAACAGGAACAGGTCGGGGGTTTCCATCCAAGCGTCGGGCAGTTCGAAATCCATTGCCCGCACCTTCACCGCGTCGGTGATGTTCTTGATCGCCCGCCCGGTGAAACGGTCATCGGCCTGCTGGATCGCCTTGAGGTAGGTGCCAAGCTTCGCGATCGTGTCCAGCGGCCCGATGTCAGCCGCCACCTTGTCGAACACCCGGATCAGGCCGTCCTCCTGCGGGCGGGCGTGTTTTTCGAAACTCGCCGCCACGGCGCGCTTGATCTCCTGCGCGGCAAACAGGTCATGCTCCCCCAGCGGAATCGCATGGTTCTTGCCCAGCAGCAGCGCGAGGATGTCGATGTAATCCTCGCGGCTTTGCGGCCCATCCACCAGAAACCGTGCACCCGCCCGCTGACGCAGCGCGTCATCGACGTTTTCGGGATAGTTCGAGAACATGCCAAAGGTGCAATTGCCGCGCACCACGGTATTGGCGCCGGCGAAGGCCTCCATGAACACCGCCGTCACCTCCTGCTGGCCCGCGCTCGACTGCCGGTCGCCGCGCTTGCCCGCGATCTGGTCGATGTCGTCGATGGTGCCGAAGGCAATCACCGCCGGGTCGATGACATTGGTGATGAAGGCCTTGGCGTTCTGCCCTGATTTGCCCTGATAGCTGTCGATCTGGTCTATCGAGAAGTTCTGATAGCGGAACGGGTAGCCCGCGACCTTGCAGTAATCGTTCAACAGCCCCGCCATCATCTGAATAAGCGTGGTCTTGCCGGTGCCCGGTTTGCCATCGCCCATGAAGGTGAAGATGAAGCCGCCCAGTTCCGCGAAGGGGTTGAGCTTCCGGCTGAAATCATAGGCCATCAGCATCTTGGCCAGCCGCATCGCCTGATATTTGGCGATATGGTTGCCGACCACCTCGGTCGGTTTCCTGAACTGCATGGTCAGTGCCGTGCCCTTCGCGGCGCGGGCGGGGCTGAAGCCTGCAAGGGTCAGCCCGTCCGCCTCCACCCGCCAGCTTTGAGCGGCAAACAGTGCGGCAGGTGCCACGCCCTCGACGCGGGAGGCGACGCGGGTCATCAGCGCCTCGCAGAAGGCAGCGATGGTGGCGATCAGGCGTGGGTCATCCGTGCCATGGGTGGCGATGTCCTGATCCAGCTCCCACAGCGCACCTTGCAGCGCGAGCGGTGCGTTGTCGGTCAGGATCTCCTCGACCGTGCCCAGTTCCACCGTCACCTCGCCCAGCGCAGGCGCCAGCAGATAGGCCGTGGCATTGGCGAAGGCATGCAACACCACCAGCGCCTCGGCAGCCAGCAGCGCGGTAAACTCGGCCCGGCGCGGTTCGGGCAGGCGGGCCTCAAGGTTGGCACGTTTCAACTCGGCCAGCGCGGACCCTTGCGCAAAGGTTTCCCCCATGGCCAGCGCAATGGCGAGACCCCGCCGCAGCGCCGCAAGCGCCTGCGCCTCGGGCGGCGTCACCAGACCCTCGCCCAAAGCCTCGATCCGTTCGACCAGCCGCACGCCGCCGGGCCGGGCCACGGGCCGCGCCGCCATCCCCGGCACGGTCGACCGGAAACGCGGCCGCGCCCCGATCCCGGGCGAGCGTTCGGGTTCCGCCGCCGGGGCCGCCGTTGCCGTGGCGATGCGTGGCGCGTGATCGAAGCCGGTCAGCAAGCCCAGCGCCCCCTCGTAATGGGCACGGATGGTTTCTTCCTTCAGCTCCATCGTGTCGCGTGTGCTCATTTCTACCTCGCGGGAATGAGGCGCCCGCCGGCACCCACAACGAATTTACGGATATTGGCGAAACCGGGCGGGTTCAGCTCGGCCAGCGCCTGATAGGGGCGTTCCGGCAGGATCATCATGCGTTCCAGCCGCGTGGCGCCGGTCTCACCGCCGTTCACCGGATCCAGCCGCCAGACCTGCCGTAAAGCGGTGGAAAACCAGCCGTCCTTCACCTCTTCCTCACGGTCCGAGAGCAGATCTTCGATGGTCCAGACCAGCGCCCAATCCTCGCCCGTCGGGGCCATGGCATTGGCGAGCACCTCGGCGATGGGGCCGGATTGCAGGGTGAAGCTGTGCGAATACATCGGCCCCAGCGTGATCCGCCGCAGCCGCCGGGGGTAAAGATCGGCGAAGTCGCGGTCGAATCCCATGGCAATGGTCACGAGCTTCAGCCCCGCCAGAGATTGCGCCATCAGATGCGCCTGCGCCTGCGGCCAGCGGCGGTCATCGGTCGGAAAGGGGCGGCGGCCGGTATCCTCCACCTCCAGCAGATAAACCGCGGGCAGGTTGGTTTGCGTGTCGTAAACCGCCCAATGCACCAGAAAGCGCCGCCGGTCGCCCACATCGGCCACCCATTGCGCATCGGGGTCGTTGCGCGCCTGAAACAGCCCGCCCGCCTTCAGCGCCTCGTAATAAAGCCGCTGCGACAGCGCGAATTGCAACTGCGTCGGCACCGTCAGATCACCGACGATCTGGCGCACCATCCGGTCTTTCAGCTCCGCCTCCGCCGCCATACCCGCCAGATGCTGCACGGCATGCTGCGCATCCACCGCCATCAGCATCAGTTCCTGCGCGATGGGAAAGCCGCTTTCATGCCGGTCAAAGGTCGGCGCACCGGGCAGCGCGCCCTCCAGCCGCCCGGTCATCAGATATTTGTGGCTGAGCGCGCGGAAGGTCGCCGCGAGCCGCTGCACATAGCCGCCGATTACCCGCGCCTCCAGCCGACCCAGACGCCCCTCGGCCTCCAGTTCCGCCGCGACCCGACCCAGATGGCCGGTGATCGCGTCGAACTTGGCGAAATACCGCCGCGCCAGCAGGCCGTCAGACAGCGTGGCGTGATCGTCGGTCAGCGCCTCTTTCACCGTATCGGACACTTATTCGCCATACTGGTTCTTGTCGTGTTTCTCGACGATCTTGGCAAAGCGCCGCGCAAAGCGTTCGTCAGCCTTGGCCTTCGCCTCCAGCACCTGCCGCGCAAAGACCATATGGCCCTCGTGCGCCTCCAGCATGTCGGCCATGCGCTGATTTGTGGCGGTGCCGATGGCGGCCATGGCGGCCTGCGCCTCCTGGTCGGTCTTGACGCCGATCTCGTTGATCCGGTGCGCAACATCCTGCTGCTGCGCTGTTTTCAGTGAGGACGTCAGCGCGTCATACAGCACCACTCGCTGACGGGTGTCGGTTTGCAGCTTGTTGATCAGCACCATCTGCGTCGCCGCCTGGTTCTGCAAACTGTCGACCCAGGTCTTGCCCTTCTCGATATAACGCTCAAGCGTCTGGCTTTTCGCCAGCTTCACCTGTTCATCCTGCACCAGCGCATTGTATTCGGCGTTCAGCGTCGCAAGATCGGTTTCCAGCTTGGTGCGCGCGGCGGCGTCCTGTTCAACCGCGATCTTGTTTTCCAGTTCGATGATCTGCGGGTCCATGGCGGCAACGCGGGTGCGCACGGCCTCCAGCTCGGCCACGGTGGTTTCACGCTCGTCGAGCGTGCTGACGAGGTTTGCCTCCACCTTGGTTTTCTGGCCGTTCAGCAGGTCAAGCTGCCCTTGCAGCAGCTTCACGATCACATCGGATTTCGAGATCAGATCCTGCAACTTGCTGTCGATCGAGGCGGTGCGCAGGCGTTCCTGCCGCATCGCTTCGGATTTGGAGCCCGAGAAGAAGCCTACCACGCTTTCCATGGTGGTTTTCGACCGCAGTTCGTTGAAATCTTCGGTGAAACCCGCCGTCACATCGTCCAGCCCCATGATCAGCTCGGCGATATTGGCGTTCATCAGGTCGGTGTGTTTGTGAACATCCTCCAGCGTCGCATTCTCGATGTCGATGGAAGCGTCGCCCTGCGACAGGTTCTGACGCGCGGTTTCGATCCGGGTTGTGATGGCGGCAATCTTTTCCTGAGCCTCTGCGATCTGCTTCTGGCTTTCGGCGATCTGGGCATCAAACGTGGCCATCGGGCTCCTCCAAGTGAATCTCGTTTACATATGTGCGGGTCACAGGCACCTTACCAGAACCGCGCGCGGAAAAATTGCGTCGCGGCCTGACACGCTTACCGCCCAAGCCTGCGCCAGCCGCAAGGGAAAATCAACGCAGCTCATCACCACGCGCCAGAACGCGACAGGGCGATCCGCCGGTGCCGACCAGACGCAGGGGAAGCGCGATGATCTCGCCCCGGTCAGGCAACTGCGCCACGGCCACCTCATCCAGATCCTCGACCAGATAGACCCCGGCTCGGGCCAGCGCCCGATGCAGGAACAAGGGTTCCTCCCCCGTCACCTGCAACCCGCCCGCCATGACCCAGACCGGAAAGCCCAGCGCCAGTGCCGCGTCGAACCCGGCCCGCGTGACCGGCCCTGCCGTGCCATCGACGAACAGCAGCGTCGCGTCGCCCCGCTCCGGCACCTGCCCCGGTCGCAGCGTGACATATCGCCCGACCAGCGCGGAAACCGGCAGCGCCTCCAGCGTGGCGCCGCCTTCAGCCATATGGGCAGGGGCGTCGATATGGGTGCCGCATTGCGTGCCGAGCGCGAGCCGCTGCACCGCATAGCCCTGCCCGGCGATGTCGCACCATGATTCAACGCTGAACGGTGGGTCGGAATAGCCCGGCTCCGCATAAACCGTCAGCGTTTCATCCATCGGGCGGGTAAGGTCGATCCAGTCCATTGCCGAACGCTAGGCCCCGTCCCTATGATCCGCAAAATGGAACCTGATCTGCACCCCCGCCTCGCCGCCGAAATCGCCGCCCGTCGCGATGACCTGATCGCGCTGACGCAGGATCTGATCCGCATTCCCACGCTGAACCCGCCGGGTCGGCATTACCGCGAGATCTGCGATTACCTGTCCGACCGGCTGTCGGCGCGCGGCTTCGTCACCGCGCTGGTGCGGGCCGAGGGCGCACCGGGCGACAGCGAGACATGGCCGCGCTGGAACATGGTGGCGCGGCGGGAAGGCAGCGCACCCGGCGACTGCGTGCATTTCAACAGCCATCACGATGTGGTGGAGGTCGGCCATGGCTGGACCCGCGAGCCCTTTGGCGGGGAGCTCGACGGGGACCGCATCTATGGCCGGGGCGCCTGCGACATGAAGGGCGGCCTTGCCGCCAGCATCATCGCGGCCGAAGCCTTCATCGCCACCTGCCCCGATTTCTCCGGCGCCATCGAAATCAGCGCCACGGCAGACGAGGAATCCGGCGGCTATGGCGGTGTCGCCTACCTTGCCGGACAGGGCTGGTTCGACCCCGACCGCGTGCAGCACGTCATCATCCCCGAACCCCTGCACAAGGACCGCATCTGTCTGGGCCATCGCGGCGTCTGGTGGGCCGAGGTGGAAACCAAGGGCCGCATCGCCCATGGCTCCATGCCCTTCCTCGGCGACAGCGCCATCCGCCACATGGGCGCGGTGCTGGAGGAGATCGAGCATCGCCTCTATCCCCACCTCTCCACCAAGCGCACCGCCATGCCGGTGGTGCCCGAGGGCGCCCGGCAATCGACACTGAACATCAATTCGATCCACGGCGGCGAGGCCGAGGCCGAACCCGGCTTCACCGGCCTGCCCGCGCCCTGCGTCGCCGACCGCTGCCGCATCGTGCTCGACCGCCGTTTCCTGATCGAGGAAGCCCTGCCCGAGGTGAAGGCTGAGATGACGAGCCTGCTCGACGGGTTGAAATCCAGTCGCCCCGGCTTCGATTACACCATCCGCGACCTGTTCGAGGTGCAGCCCACCATGACCGAACGCGCCGCCCCGGTGGTGCGGTCTACAGCCGCCGCCATCGAAAAAGTGCTGGGCCAGGTCGCCGATTACGTCGTCTCGCCGGGCACCTATGACCAGAAGCATATTGACCGCATCGGAAGGCTGAAGAACTGCATCGCCTACGGGCCGGGCCTGCTGCATCTGGCGCATCAGCCTGACGAATGGGTCGGTATGCAGGACATGCAGGACAGCGCCCTTGTCATGGCGCTGGTTCTGGCGGATCTGCTGGCCCCTGCGGCGCGCTGACCGTTGCAAGGCAGGCGCCGCAAGGCTATGCCGATGGGCATGACGCTCGCACTCCCCACCCCCGCCGAACCGCTGAAGATCGGCACCCGCGGCTCGCCGCTGGCGCTGGCTCAGGCCCATGAGACGCGCGACCGGCTGATGGCCGCCTTCGGTCTGCCCGAAGACGCCTTCCGCATCGTGATCATCAAGACGACCGGCGACGACTCGGTGCTGATCGCCGCTGACCGCCCGCTGAAAGAGATCGGCAACAAGGGCCTCTTCACCAAGGAAATCGAAGAGGCACTCTTGTCCGGGGGCATCGACATCGCGGTCCATTCGATGAAGGACATGCCGGTGGCGCAGCCCGGGGGGCTGATCCTTGATTGCTACCTCCCGCGGGAGGATGTGCGCGATGCCTTCGTCTCCGCCACCGCCACCGGCATCGCCGACCTGCCGCAGGGTGCCCGAGTCGGCTCCTCCAGCCTGCGCCGCCGCGCACAGTTGAAAGCGCGCCGCCCGGATCTGGAGGTGGTGGAGTTTCGCGGCAACGTCCAGACCCGGATGAAGAAGCTGGCCGATGGCGTGGCCTCGGCCACGTTCCTTGCCATGGCCGGGCTGAACCGGCTGGGCATGGCGCATGTCGCCCGCTCCGCCATCGAACCCGAAGACATGCTGCCCGCCGTCGCGCAGGGCGCCATCGGTGTGGAGCGACGCCTGAACGATCCACGCACCGAGGCGATGCTCGCCGCGCTGCATCACACGCCCACTGGCCTGCGCCTTGCTGCCGAGCGTGCCTATCTGGCGGCGCTGGATGGGTCTTGCGAAACCCCCATCGCCGGGCTTGCGCTGCTGGACGGCCGCGACCTCTGGTTGCGCGGCGAGATTCTGCGCCCCGACGGTTCCGAAACCATCACCGGCGACATTCGCGGCCCCGCCAGCGATGGCACTGCGCTTGGCCGCCAACTGGCTGCCGACCTGCTGGCGCAAGCCCCGAAAGACTTCTTCGCCTGGCGCTGAGCCTTACCTTGGCAAAATATCCTCGGGGGGTGCCCCGCAGGGGCAAGGGGGCAGACAACCCCCCTTCGACATTACTGCTTGGGGCGGTCGTCGTAATCCTTGGTCAGAATGCGGTTCGCATCGCCCTGCGGATCGTCAAACTGCCCCTTCTTCAACGCCCAGAAGAAGGCCACCAGCCCGACCCCGCCCATGAACAGCGAGATCGGAATCAGAAACGTCAGGATACCCATTCCAGCCTCATTTCAGCCGCAGCGCATTCAGCGTCACGGATATGGATGACAGCGACATCGCCAGCGCCGCCGCCAGCGGCGTGGCCAGCCCCACCAGTGCCAGCGGCACAGCCACCACGTTGTAAAGCGCGGAAATACTGAAATTCTCGCGGATGCGCCGGGTCGATTGCCGCGCGATCCGGGTCGCATCGGCAATCGGTGCCATATCCTGCCCCAGCAGCACGATGTCCGAGGCAGTACGCGCCGCATCCAGCGCAGTCGCGGGCGAGATCGACACATCTGCCGCCGTCAGCGCGGCAGTATCGTTCAGCCCGTCCCCGACCATCAGCACCTTGTGCCCCGCAGCAGTCAGCGCCGCGACCTCTGCCGCCTTTTCGGCAGGCAGCGCGCCTGCCGTCCAGTGACGGATCCCCAGACGCCCGGCAAGATCGGCCACCGCCCCTTCGGCATCACCGGAGATCAGCCGGATGTCCTTGCCCTGCGCCTGCAAGGCGGCCACCGCCTCGGCGGCACCCGGCCGCAGCCGGTCGGCAAAGGTAAAGGCGCGCGGGCTGCCTTCGCCGGTGCAAAGATAAGTCGCGGTCACCGGCAGGGCCTCGGCCGCGCACCAGCCGGCGCGGCCCAACCGCACCCGGCGGCCGCGCCATTGCCCCTCGACGCCATAGCCCGGCACCTCGCGCAAATCGGATACCTGCGCCGGATGCAGCCCTGCCGCGCGCCCCGCCTGCGCCAGCGATTGCGCCAGCGGATGCGCCGAAGCCCCGGCCAGCGCCATCGCCACCTCGGCGGCCTGACGCGGATGCTCGCCCAGATTGGTCAGCTCCGGCACGCCCAGCGTCAGCGTCCCGGTCTTGTCGAAGACGACGGTATCCACCTCGGCCAGACGCTCCAGCGCGGTGCCGTCTTTGATCAGCAGACCCTTGCGGAACAGCTTGCCCGAGGCCGCAGTCACCACCGCAGGCACCGCCAGCCCCAGCGCACAGGGGCAAGTGATGATCAGCACGGCAGCAGAGATATTGACCGCATAGCGCAGGTCACCCCCGGTTTTCCACATCCAGAACCCGAAGGCGGAAAAGCTGAGCAGATGGACCAGCGGCGAATAGGCGCGCGCCGCGCGTTCGGCAAGGCTGGTGTAGCGGGTCTTGGCCGCCTCGGCCACCGCGACCAGATCGGCCATGCGATGCAGGCTGGAATCCTTGCCCGCCGCCGTGACGCGCAGGGTCAGCGGACCTGTCAGGTTGACCTCGCCCGCACTGACCACGGTATCAGGCCCAGCCCAGACCGGCAGACTTTCCCCGGTCAGCAGCGAGCGGTCCAGCTCCGACGTGCCCTCGACGATCACCCCGTCCACCGGCATCCGGCCACCGGGGCGCACCCGCACCAGTTCATCCACCGCAATCTCGGAAATGGCGACCGCCACTTCCTCGCCCTCGCGCACTACGGTGGCACGGGGCACTTCCAGCGCCGCAAGCTCCTCTGCCGCCGACCGCGCCACTGCGCGGGTGCGGTGATCAAGATAGCGCCCGGCGAGCAGGAAGAACGCCAGCATCACCGCCGCATCGAAATAAGCGTGATGCCCGGACTTCATCGTCTCGAAGACCGAAATCGCCGAAGCGAGGATCAGCGCGAGGCTGATCGGAACATCCATTCCCAGTCGCCCGACACGCAGTGAGGCCCAGGCGGATTTGAAAAACGGCTGACCGGCAAAGACCACTGTCGGCAGGGCAATAGCCCCGGAAATCCAGTGGAACATGTCGCGCGTCGCATCTTCGGCGCCCGACCACACGGCAACCGACAGAAGCATGACGTTCATCATGGAAAAGCCGGCAACACCCAGCCGCATCAGCAGATCGCGGCCCTGCTTGTCGGTCTCGGTCGCGCTCAGCAGGCCCGCGTCCAGTTCATGTGCCTCGTAGCCTGCGCCTTTCAGCGCGGCGATCAGGGGGGCGGCCTCAAGTGCGGGATCGGCATCGACGGACACCCGCTTCAGCGTCAGGTTCATCCGGGCCAAGCGGACGCCGGGCACATCCGCCAGCGCCTGTTCCACGGTCGAGATACAGGCCGCGCAATGAGCCATCGGCACCGAGAGCATCAGCCGCGCATCCTGCGGACCCGCCATCTGCGCCAGACGTTCCGCCGAAGGTGCAGCCACGCAGGCCGGACAGGCAGAAGGCGCCCCAAGGCCGGTGTCTTCCGGCCCCCGATCAATCCGTTGCGCCAGCGTCATGGCCTACCCCCGGATGAACAGATCAAGCCGTTGCCGGAACAGCGTGCCATCCTCGGCATGCGCCTCGACGTGCAGCATCCACTTGCCCGGCGCCAGATCGACGGCCGCCTTGTATACCCCGGCCTCGCGCACGAATGTCGGGGTCTGGTCGTCAGCCGCGGTCGTGGTGCGGCCGATCAGAACGTTCAGGTCGCGCACCGGCACCAACTGTCCCGAGGCATCGGTAAAGGTCAGATGCAGGCCCTCGCCGTTGCGATATTCGGGCACCAGCATCCAGCCCAGCGCCTCCTGCGCCTTGCGGTCACTGTCGAAGCTTTGCGAGGCGACATAAGAGTTCTGTACCTCCAGCCCTGGAAAGGTGCTGATCGCCTTGTAGGCCATCAGAACATTGACCGCGATGATGATGGCGAAGGCCCCGACGGTCACCACCAGCACCTGACGCCCTGTGATTTCTGCCATCTCAGTTGTCCTTCCCGTGGAACACGGTGTCATGGTGAACCCGCGTATCGCCGCCATCGGCGTCGTTGATCCAGAGCCGTACTTCGGTGCGTTCCTGCTGCGCCGCCTCGCTGCCCGGCTGGGCCTCAAGATACATGCGGACAGAGAGGGTGTCATTGGCAGGGACGCTCACCGTATCGCCATCCGTTCCCTCGATCCGAACGCGCAGATCGGCCTCCGACGTCACGCTGATCGCATAGTCGTGCGCCGCCCCCAGCTTGTTGCGCAGCCGCAGGTCATAGGCATTGCGAATCGTACCATCCGAGAGCGTGACATACAGCGGATTGCGGATCGGCGAGACGTTCACATCGATATCCGAGCGCATGAACAGCGCGACCAGCAGGGCCACACCCACACCCGCCCAAAGCGTCGTGTAAAGGATCGTGCGCGGGCGGAAGACGTGTTTCCACACCGATTTCGGCGGCTGACCCGCCCGCTCGCGGGTCTCGTCGGTCAGCGCCAGATACCCGATCAGATCGCGCGGCTTGCCGATCTTGTCCATGATCTCGTTGCAGGCATCAATGCAGAGACCACAGGTGATGCAGGCCAGTTGCTGTCCGTTGCGAATGTCGATTCCCATCGGGCAGACGTTGACGCAGGCCTTGCAGTCAATGCAGTCGCCGTTGCCCGCCACCCCCGGCTTGCCGCGCGGCTCACCCCGCCATTCGCGATACCCGATGGTAAGCGTGTCCTCGTCCATCATCGCGGCCTGGATGCGCGGCCAGGGGCAGGCATAGATGCAGACCTGTTCGCGGAAGAAACCGCCGAAGGCAAAGGTCGTCGCCGTCAGGATGAACAGCGTCGTATAGGCGATCGGATGCGCGTTGCCAGTCACCAGGTCGCGGGCCAGCGTCGGCGCATCGGTGAAATAGAAGATCCATGCCCCGCCCGTCGCCAGACCGATCAGCAGCCACAGCGTCCATTTCACCAGGCGCTTGCGGATTTTCTCGGCATCCCATTTCTGACGAAACAGCCGCAGCCGGGCGTTGCGGTCCCCCTCGACCCAGCGTTCGACAAGGATCATCAGATCGGTCCAGACCGTCTGCGGGCAGGCATAGCCGCACCAGACCCGCCCTGCGGCCGAGGTGAACAGGAACAAGCCCAGCCCCGCCATGATCAGCAGGCCCGCGACGAAATAGAATTCATGCGGCCAGATCTCGATCATGAAGAAGAAGAAGCGTCGGCCAGCCATATCCAGCAGGATCGCCTGATCCGGCAGTTCCGGTCCGCGATCCCAGCGAATCCAAGGCGCGAGGTAATAGGCCCCCAGCATCAGGGCCATGAGCCACCACTTCAGCGTGCGGAAATTGCCCTTGATCCGCTTTGGAAAGATGGGCTCGCGGGCGGCGTAAAGGCTGTGCGGCTCGGTATCGGGGCTGGTCACGGACGGAACTCCGGTTGGCTGTGTTGCGGCTGGTATCGGACGACAGACCCGTTGCCGCCTTGACCTGCATCAAACTCGCATCCGCAATGCAGCTAAACCATGCGTCATATCGCGCTATGGGGCAACCTGCCCGAGGTCGCTCAAGGGTTTGCAGTGCTCCCGCGCTTCCGGCTGGCGCGGAGCGCCGCCTTCCAGCGCCTCGGTTTTACCTCTCTCGACCATGGCATCGCCGTCGCAGGTCGCCAGAGGGCCGGCCCGTCGCCGCACGGCCTGAACGTCACGGGACCGGCAGCATCGCCCCACGACAACCGGATGTCCGTCCGGTCACGGCCAGCGGAGTTGGGTGTAACGGATGATAGTTGACACATAATTTTGCAGTCTTTTACTCGAAAGTTGCAGCAAGAGTGTTCGGAGATATCCGGGGGGCGGTCCCCAAGGCCGCGAGCGCGACTACCCCTTGTCGTCCATCTGACCTGCCAAATTTGCTGTACCGCGCACTAAGGTCCGCTTTCGGGAACGCGGCGAGGCAGCATCAGGCTTAGTGAATGACCGTCTAGGGCCGGGCCCCGCCCTTCGTGGCCAGTGGCCCGCGAAACTGCGGGTAGGTGCCTCGCAGCATGTTGCTCGGAGCCCTTTGCGGACCGTCAGAGCATGACTCATTTTAGTTTCGCTCTTCCGATGTCTCCTGTCATTCGATTGTTGCTGACAGCCGCATTTTCATGCCCGTGATCCGATATGCGTCGATCACAATCAATGCGGCAGCACCCCGGTCAGCTTGTCCGGGTTGCGGGTGATGTAGATCCGGTTGATACGGCCGTCCGTGATGTCCAGCGCCGTGGTTTGCAGAGAGCCGGCAATGCGGGAGATGAAGCCCGGCAATCCGTCGATCGTGGTTGTGCTCAGCAGTTCCATTTCCGCACCGAATTTGCGCGACAGGGCCGCGAACATGCGGGTGATCGCGGCCTCGCCCCGGATCACGTTCAGAACTGCATTCACCTTGCCACCACCATCGGCATGCAGCGTGGCACCTTCGGCCAGCATGGTGCCAAGTGCTGCCGCATCGCCGGTCTTGCAGGCGTCAAAGAAGGCCCGGGCCAGCGCCGTCCCGGTGTCGCGCGGCACGGTATAGCGTGGGCGGTCGATCTGCACATGCGCCCGCGCCCGGGCCGCCAGTTGCCGCGTGGCGGCGGGGGCACGGTCAATGGTACGGGCCACCTCATCCAGCGGTTGACCGAAAACATCGTGCAACAGGAAGGCCGCACGCTCCAGCGGCGACAAGCGCTCCAGCGCCACCATCAGCGACAGTGGCAGGTTGTCAGGGCGCAGCGCATCGTCGGGTTCTTCGATCAGCGGCTCGGGCAGCCAGGTGCCGGGATAGGTCTCGCGCCGCGCGCGGGCCGATTTCATCTGGTCGAGGCAAAGGCGCGACACGACCCGCGTCAGCCAGGCCGCCGGTTCTGCGACCTGACCATGATCGCCATTCTGCCAGCGCAGCCAGGCCTCCTGCACCATGTCCTCGGCCTCGGCATGGCTGCCCAGCATCCGGTAGGCCAGGCGCAGCAGCCGAGGCCGCTGCGCCTGAAAGATATCAACGGGATCAGGCCGCATGGGGGCGTTCGGCGGGCAGATCCAGCCCATGCGCCACGCTAAAGGCAATTTGGGTCCGGTTCCACAGGTTGATGCCGCTGATGGCAAAGGTCAGGAAGGCCAGCTCATCCGCATTGAATACCGCCGAGACCGCCTCCCAATCTGCATCCGTGGGATGCGCCGCGGCAACTGTGGTCAGCTTTTCCGTCCAGGCCAGCGCCGCCCGTTCGCGCGGCGTGAACAGCGTGCTGTCGCGCCAGCCTGCCACCATATGCAGCCGCAGATGGCTTTCGCCATCTTTCAGCGCGTCGGAGACATGCATCTGGATGCAGAAGGCGCAGCCGTTGATCTGGCTGGCGCGCAGTTTGACCAGATGCAGAAGCACATGGTCCAGCGGGCCCTTGCGCAGCTCGGTCTCGAAGGTGACAAGGCCGTTGAAGGCGCTGCCAATGCGTTTGAAATGGTCGGTCATGCGAGGTGTCATCGTCTATCTCCAGGTTGATCTGACACCGAGAAGACGAGACGGCCTAGGCTTTTGTGACATGGCACAGGCAATATTATTGCACAGGGTTCAGGCCGGACAGCCGGCCCACCTCTGGCTTGCTGTAGCGATTAACGGCAGCAAAGTCCTGCGTAGCCGCCATTATGGCCTAAGCTTTGCTGCGACGCCAGTCGAACGGCAGCTTTCGGGAACGCACTGATACTACACTCTGACACGTCGACCGGCAGCTCTGGGGCCGTTCCTGCCAAGCGATATGCGTTAACGCTACACTTTGATCGGCCCCGAATCTACAGCCTCTGTCGCACGCTGCAAGGGAGCAGGAAGTCAAAATCTGTTCCATGTTCAGCGGTCTTTCACAGTGGGGCTGTCAAAGGAAATATGTATAAATTTCATTATCATACCCAAACATGGAACAGCCGAAGCAAACTTGGCACCTGATTTCCATGTTCGGAACTGTCGCCCGATGGCGGTCTCTCGGCGCATATCCCCGATTCCGCCTTGTTTTCTTGGGCTTTCGGCCTTCTGGCACATAACGCCCGCCACGCCTTCAATTGGCCTTCAACGCCCCTTGAAGGGCCTTTTCACGACTTACTGCATGACAGCGCGCCGCAGCGTTGAAACCGGCCTGCGATCACTGCAACCCCCTGTTTTTCTTGACTTGCCCGAGGTTTTCCGGGGTCAGTTGGGATCTTCCGGGTTCATTGTAGGTGATAGCCCGCGCGGTGGCGGTGCTGCGGCGCTTGCAGCGCAATGGCTGGATCTGCCCGCATTGCGGCGACCCGGTGCCGCTCTGGCGCCGCGCCGATGCGGTGTTCTGTTCGCCGGGCTGCAAGAAACGCGCCAAGCGCGCCCGGCAAGCCCGAGGGGGTGGGTAAAAGTCTGGACCGGCAAGGAAGGGGACCGGGGGGCTTCATGCAGGGCGTTTGCTAACACAGTTTTTTGGACCGGACGCAGCGCAGCACCGATTTATTGGACATCATCACGCGAGGCAGCCACACCGATTCAGGTGAGGCCATAACGCGAGGTCGCACCGATTTATCGGTGGTCGTGACGCGAGGCCCGGCGCCGCGCTTTCACGGGAACAGGCTGAACCCTTGGACGTGAAAAGCGCAATTCACGCGCGCGCAGGCGCGCGATTGGTGACATAAAATAGGCGCCGATAGGCGAAGAACAGGACGGGCGGCTGGCCCTGCGCGGGTAGTTTCCTCCCCCGGCCTTTCGCTATGCGGGGCAGCGAAGCGCCCGGCGCCGCAGCCGCTAAACCTGCGACGAAGCCTAAACTAAACGCCCGAGGTAAAACGGCGGCACCCCGATCTGCGAACCGGGGGGCGGGCTGTTCCCCTCTCCCGAAAAAATCCGGGGGCTGCCCGTCATTCCTTGCCGCCCAGCGCGGCCCCCGGCCCGGCGGCAACCTGCCCGGCTTCGAGGAACTGGACGCCTTGGGCTTCGAGGGCCTTGCGGATGGCTTCATGCGTCTGGCCGTAACCGGCAAGCGGGCCGTTTTTGCTTTCAAGCCTCTGGATTGTCGCCCAGCCGATCCCGCTGGCATCTGCCAATTCCCGCGCCGACCATTTCAAGAGCGCGCGCGCAGCCCTGATCTGTTCCCCTGTCATGTGCAAACCTGATATAATTTATATTGATCATAGATCGGCCCATGGATAGTATAATTTATATCAACCCGAGGGGCTAGCCATGGCCATTGACCGCGCCGCACTGTTCCGCCTCGCATGGACCTGGGCCAAGCAAGACCTGTGGAGCGTCCGCGCCCCGGCTTCCCGGCTGCGCGCCTTCTTCAAGGTATCGTTGGCACAGGCATGGCGGGAGATGAAGCGCCGGGCTGCGGCCCGCGCCGCCGCGATTGCCCCCGCAGCCAATGCCCGCCCGGTGGAAGTTGTCCGGGCCGAGATCTGGGCCTTCGAGTGCAAGGACAGCATTCGCGGCGCCGACTGGCTCTGTTGCACAAATCGGGTTATGGCCGAGGTTCCCCTTTCCCCGGACGGACTTATCCCACAGCTTCCGTGACGGGTATGCCGAGCGCGGTGT